>NZ_QPKS01000001.1 GCF_003344535.1 Exiguobacterium flavidum
CCGCGGCCGGACCGCACTCCCTGCGGCCGTGCCGGGTCTCGCCTGTCCCTGACTGAAGCGCTGATCGCGCTTCATCTTCCCGTCGGAGTCGAGCGGCGACTATGCCTGCCCTGTCTGAACAAAAAAATCCGACCGTCCCGATTTATTTCTCGGGACGGTCGGATTTTTCTATGCTCTGCCATCTCTTCCGAGACACTCTGCCGCGCACCTTTGGCGCGCATGAAAAAAGCCCTCATCCCTTGTACAATGGAGCTGCGAAACAACCATGAAAGGAATGAGGACCATGCGAGAGCAGACCGGAGCCGCCCTCTACCGTCACTATAATACGAACCGCCGTCAGAGCGCAATCACGCTCGACGAGTATGTACCAAAAGAGCATATGGCCCGGCTCGTCGACGCCGTCATCGAGGGGATGGACGCGGACCTTTTCCTCGCCCACTGCAAGACGATGGGCCGACCGCGCTATCACCCGAAAATGATGACGAAGGTCGTCGTCTACAGCTACGCCGTCGGCGTCTATTCCGGGCGACGGATGGAGCGCCTTCTCCACGAGCACCTCCCGATGATGTGGCTCGCCGCGCTCGAGAGCCCGGACGCGAACACGATCAACCGGTTCCGGACGGGACCGATGGCCGCGCTGCTCGGGGAGGTGTTCCGCGCCGTCCTCGGCCTCCTGATCGATCGTGGCGAGGTGAAGTTCGAGGACTACTTCGTCGACGGGACGAAGATCGAGTCCCGCGCGAACCGCTACACGTTCACCTGGAAACGAGGCGTCCAATCTCACCAGCGCAAGATGGAGGAGAAGTTCGACGGCTTGATGCGCCAGATCCTCGAGGAAGGCAACGAGAGCGTGGAGATGCCGGAGACGCTCGAGGAGAAACTCGGGCTCGGACGCGCACTGATCGGCGAGCGCCTCGCCGAGGCGCCGAAGGACCGGGAACTGAAGAAGGCCGCCAAGCAGGTCGACGGGTGGATCGAGCGGCAAGCGCGCTACGCCACGCAGCTCGCGACCTGTGGAGACGACCGGAACAGCTACAGCAAGACGGACCCCGACGCCACGTTCATGCGGATGAAGGATGATCATATGAGGAACGGCCAGCTCAAGCCCGCGTACAACGTCCAGATGGCGACCGAGAACCAGGTCGTCCTCTTCTACAGCGTCCATCAGCGTCCGACGGACGCCCGTTGCCTCGTCCCACACCTCGAGGGGATGGAACGTTTCTTCGCACCGCTCGGCCGACGGCCGAAACGGATCATCGCGGACGCCGGATACGGGTCCGAGGAGAACTTTCTCGCGCTGAATGAGCTAAGATATGATGCCCTCGTCAAGTACAACAACTATGCCAAGGAACAGAAACGGAGCTACGCGAAGGACGCGTTCGTGACGGAGAAATGGCCACACGACGAAACGACCGACACGCTGACCTGCCCTGCCGGCAAACTACTCCGACGCTCCGGAACCCGTCGCCAACAGACCGGTTCCGGGTTTGTCATCGAGCAAGCGGTGTACGTGTGCGACGAGTGTGTCGGCTGCCCGTTCCTCGATGACTGCATCCGCCATCGCCGTTCCGAGCGTTCCTTCGAGAAGCCCCGGAAGACGGTGCGCCGTTCCTCGAGATGGCTTCGGCTCAAACGCGCCATGAAGGAGAAGTTGGAATCCGGGACCGGGAGGGCCATCGCAGCAAGACGCAAGATCGAGGTCGAGCCCGTGTTCGGCTCGATCAAGTCCAATTGGGGCTTCCGGCGATTTCGGCTCCTTGGCCTCGAAGGGGCCTCTCTGGAGTTCGGACTGGCAGCCACCGCACATAACCTCCGGAAACTAGTTAATACAACCGTAGCGATGAGGTAAATCGATTGAAAAAGAGGCAAGGCAAGGAAAAAGACAGCGCGTTTTCGAGAAAAATCCTCGAAAACGCGCTGTCTTTCATTCATTAGAGAGAGGTGATCGTTCTACTTTTGAGTCACCCTCAATGAGAAATGCATTCAATTCGGCCAGAACGTGTGGAAGAAATCGAGTATGTACTCTTCGACATACTGGACGACCGGGCGATGGTGGATATGTTCGACGTGGCAGAGCGAGACATCCCAAGTCATCGGCGGTTCGAACGGCAGTATACAGATGTCTTCCGCGTGATGGAAAGTCAAGATCGGTTCCGGGAGAATCGAGACGACGTCGAGCTCCTGAACCATACCGATCAGCAAGTCCCAGGCTCCCGACGTAAAGAAGATCCGCGGATCGATTTCCGCCTTCCTGAAATGGTTGAGTATTTGATGATGAAGCATGAATGAATCGTTCAGGATGACGAGCGGCTGCTCTGCGAGCGCCTTCCAGGTCACCGTCTTTCCTTTTGCGAGCGGATGGGTCGGACGCACTGCCACGACGACTTCGTCCGCGACAAGCCGGTGCTGCTCGAGGCCGAACACCTTTTCAGGTTCGATCAGGACGGCGAGGTCAAGCTCCTCCGCGAGCAGCCGTTTCTTCAATTCATACGCACCTTCCTCTACGATTTCCAGGTCGATTCCCGGATGTTCGCGCATCAGCTTCGGAATGAGCGTCGAGAACAATGCCGGAAGGATGACCGGCGGAATGCCGAGCCGGACCTTCCCCCTGATCAACTGCGTCTCCTCACGTATGTGTCGCATCATCAAACTATGCATCGTCATCACTTGCCTTGCGTCCTCATAGAACTGGCTGCCGGCATCGGTCAGTCCGACGAGACGGCCATTCTTGCGCCGAAACAATTCGACCCGCTCACTCTCTTCGAACTCCCGGATCATCTGGCTGAGAGCCGGTTGCGAGACATGGAGGTGCCGCGAAGCCCTCGAGAGATTGTATCCATTCTCGACGACGGCCAAAAAGTAGTTGATTTGCCTGATCTCCATTCGCTTCCCCCTATTCCTCGAACCAGCGCTTCTTCTTGAACCAGATGCCCATCGAAACACCGATCAGCAGCATGGCACCGAGCGTCAGGAAGTAGCCGTACTTCCAGCGAAGTTCCGGCATGTTCTCGAAGTTCATCCCGTAAACCCCTGCGATGAACGTCAGCGGCATGAAAATCGTCGTGATGACGGTGAGCGTCTTCATGATGTTGTTCATCCGGTAGGAGTTGAGTGAGACGAAGTTCTCCCGGAGCTCTGACGTCATCTCTCGATTGTATTCGATCATCCCGCTGAGCTTGATCAGATGGTCATAGATGTCCTGGAAGAAGGCTTTTCGGTGTTCTTGGATCGACAGGCGCTTCGACTCGAGGACCCGGTACAGCAAGTCACGCATCGGGATGACGGTGCGGGCGAGTTCGAGCAGGTCGGAGCGGATGTCGAAAATGTCCTCGATGATCCCCTTATCGCCACCCTTGTTCTCATAGCGCCCCTCTAACGCGAAGATTTGATCCTCGAGCGAGTGGACGATCGGGAAGTAGGCATCGACGATTTTATCCATGATCTTATGCGTGATCTCAAGTGACAGGTGCGGGCGATGCTGATTCGTCTTCGAGAAGAGCTTCCAGACGGTATCGAGTTCGTTCACCATGTGTTCATGGTAGGAGACGAGGAAGCTGTTCGATACGAACAGGTTCACTTCAAGACTGTCGAGCGTCTCCTCCTCGATCGCATGCAGGACGAAGAAGCTGTGATCCTCGTAGTATTCAAGCTTTGGCCGCTGCAAGAAATGAAAACAATCCTCGATCTCGAGCGGATGGAAGTTGAATCTCGTCGCAAGCAGCTGGCGTTCCTCTTCCGTCGGCTGATTGAAATCGACCCAGTACCACTTCACGTCAGGCGCGAATATCCGGTCGAAGGAAGGGTCGAGGATCACCTCGTCAGCATCTGTGATCAGTAAAGTTCGAATCATTTATGTATGCTCCTTCATTTTTCTTTCATTATCCCATGATTCAAGAAAAAAGCCACGTCCCGTTATACGGGACGCGACTCGCTGGAGAGAAGCGCCATTCAACCCTTCTCGAAATAGAATCCGCTCCAGTAGACATGGCGGTACGTGTATTCCCGGCCGCTCTTCGTCGTGACGAGCATCTCGTCCTCCCCGACGACCGAAATCTTGGTCGGCGTCTCCCCTTGCTCCGTCAAGTATCCGAGTATCTCGATGTGACGACTGAGCCAGAGGCGATTGCGGAACCAGCGGAACCGGCTGAACGCTGCGGTCATGTGCAGGATCGACAAAAGGATGATGATCATGCCGAACGGGATCGGAATCTGGAAGTACCAGATCAAGTAGAAGTCAGCGATGATCAAAAAGACGGCGAGCCCCATCTCCGTCGCCTCCATGAATGATGCCTTGTTGCTGGCGAAATACGTCATGATGCGGAATGCGGCGATGATGAGCAGATACGGCACGAAGTAAAGACTGAACACATGATTTTCCGTGTTCGGCGAGAAAGCGAGCAGGGGCAGGAAGAAGAGCAACTTCCAAATCAGGATGGCAGAATAGAACAGAGAGTGATCCGTGTACCGTTTGCGTACGATGGCTTTTCCGATGTTCATTGCTTTCCCCTCCTTCAAAGTAGTTGAAGCTCGCCTGGAAAAATTTTTTCTATGCCTGTAAGGGTATGATTCCACTGGGTGAAACATTCTAACCATTTTAATTGTGTGAAATGCGCGTACCGAAACTCCATAGGACTTCCTCACTTTCCGGACATTGTAGTTTCTCCGGGCGTCCTATAATATGGATTACAGCACTTTAACATGAAAGGTTTGATTCTTTTGAAAAAAATCATCATCGTCGGCGCCGGCATTCTCGGCGCGTCGACTGCCTATCATCTCGCAAGGGACGGAGCGGACGTCACGTTGATCGACCGGGAAGAACCGGGCCGCGCGACCGATGCCGCTGCCGGCATCATCTGTCCGTGGATGACACAGCGCAGAAACAAGGCGTGGTATTTCCTCGCGAACAAGGGGGCTCACTTCTATCCATCTTTGATCGAGGAACTCGCTTCGCTCGGTGAGACACAGACAGGATACGCCAAGGTCGGCGCCCTCGCCATCCAGGACGCGGGTAAAATCGATAAGATGGAGGCGATGACCGAGTCGAGGATGGCAGAAGCACCGGGCATGGGACAAGTCGAGCGCCTTTCTCTCGCGGAATCAATGCGACGCTTTCCGTTGATCGAGACCGAGGAGATGGAAGGGTTGCACGTCGCAGGAGGAGCGCGCGTCGACGGACGCGCCTTGCGCGTTGCGCTCGTGCGCCAGGCGATTTCGCTAGGAACGCGCTACATCACGTCCGACGCGACTCTCGTCCAGGAAAACGGATGCATCACAGGTGTTCTCATCGGTGAGGAGATCTTCGATGCTGACCGTATCATCTTGACAGCAGGGGCATGGTTGCCTTCACTGCTCGCCCCTGCCGGAATAGAGATCGATGTCCGCTTCGAGAAGGCGCAGCTGCTCGAGTTGTCGATGCCTGAAGCCAGCGAGACCTCAAGTCCGGTACTGATCGCTCCCCACGCACTCTATGTCCTGCCGACCCAGAATGGGATCACGCTCGGCTCGACCCATGAAAAGACGACGAATTTCGACACCCGCCCGACGATCAAGGGGCAGGTCGAGCTGCTGCAGAAGGCGATCGCCCTGATGCCGAAGGCTGGCGATGCTGAACTGACTGCGACTCGCGTCGGCTTCCGTCCCTACACACCGGACTCCTTGCCGATCATCGGCCACCTGCCCGATCAGGAACATGTCATCGTCGCGAACGGGCTCGGCGCCTCCGGTCTGACGATCGGTCCGTTTCTCGGCCGGGAACTGTCCCGCCTCGCTCTCGGAGAAGAGCTTGAGATCGATTTATCGCTCTATCCTGTCGACCGTGCTATCTCTGCTCAGTGAGCAGACAGATTTTTTTCTCCTCCTCCGCCTTCTTGCGCGGAGGTTTTTTCATATCTGTCCTGGACGATAAGTTCGTAAGAGGAATTGAGACATTATTGTCAAATATTAGTATTATGAACTCTTATAAGAGGAGGACGTACATATGAAAAGGAACATGTTCACGCTTCTGATGGCAATCAGCACCCTGCTGCTCACTGGATGCGCAAGCTCCCCTGCCGCACTCAAACTGGAAGTCGACCCGAAGCTTTGGCGGGCGGAACATTTCGGAGACATGAACGAAACGGATTCCCGTCCCGCACTCGGTGAAAAATCGATCGCCTATCTGGTCGAGGCTTGCACTTCGAAAAAGGAATCGATCAAGTTGCCGGACGACCACCGTGTCCTCGACAGCTATTATCTCACAAGAAAACCGAGTCTGATGATGATGACTGATTACAGTTATTCCATGGTCACGTTCTTTGGCGCGGGAGAGAATTTCTATGTTTACTGCCGGGAGCGACAAAAAGATGGCTTCTATAAACGGATCGACCCGGATAAAATCAGCGGATTAAGAAGAGGTGAGCAGAAGGATGATCAGCTTTCACCGAACAAGGTCACCCTGCTACCGGTCAAGCCTGAGGCCAAACGTGAACTTGTAGAGCAAAACCGCTTCATGAAAGAGGACGAAATCAATCAGATCTTCGAAATAGACACGATGACTCGTTTCTCCCTGCCGGCTGAAGGACACTTGCTGATGACGGCAGAAGTCATCGAGAGCGCGGACGGTTTGATCAACAAGCCGGAATACGTCTATCACGTCCCACTTGCACCGACACTGAACGAGTTGACGCTTTGGCTTCGTTCAGATGGTGACGGCGTCAACGGGCTCACCGTCGAATCAGGGGGGTTCTATCCGGACGAACGGACGATCATGACGAATCCGGTCGCTTACTTCGATGAAGGGATCAACAAGAAGATCAAGCTTCTTCCGCTTCCCCCATCGCTGAACGCCGACGATGAGGTCGTATTCGCCGAGGTCACCTTGAAGAAGGATGGGGACATGGTACAGAAAATACAAGTGCGATTGCGCTACTCGCTTGAACTGCCTGAAGGTACAGTGACTGAACAACCTTCCTTCCCGGAGCGAAAGGTGGGGGTATACGCAGCTGCCCACAAGACGTCGCTCTCGACAGATGGACAACTCGTCTATCCGGACATCAACATCGTCACGACCGAGACGGCGAAGAAGCTTTATGTCGCCTTGAAGAAGGACGCGACAGAGGCTGATCGTCTCGGCGAACTTGCGGAGTTGCCTTATCTGACGATCGGGGACGGAGCCAAGACGCAGCAATTCGAGGTCTATTTGCATCCTCGAATGAAAAAGACCGACGTCTATCTGTATGATCGAAAGCGGGACTTGACGTTCAAGCTGGGCGGAGAAGACATGAAGTCGATCACCGATGAATTGTGGCCAGAAGGTCGATGATCACGAAAATGAGCACCATTACATCATCGGAGGGGTTACGAACGATGAAACCATTGAACGGCATGATTGCCGTCGTTACCGGCGCATCTCGCGGAGCAGGCAGAGGCATCGCCCTCGAACTCGGCAGTGCTGGCGCGACGGTATACGTAACGGGTCGAAGCATCACCGGCGCTACGACCGATGACCGGTCTGAAACGATCGAGGAGACTGCAGAAGGCGTCTCCTTGCGAGGGGGAAGGGGGATCGCGATCCGATGTGACCATACGGACGAGGATGACGTCAAAGACCTGTTTGATCAAATCGAGAGCGCGCACGGCCGCATCGATATTCTGGTCAACAGCGTCTTTGGCGGATCCGAGAGCTCCCTTCCGCCTGGATCCGGGCGACGCTTCTGGGAACGGCCGCCTGAGCACTGGGACGCGATGATGGTCGCCGGACCGAAGGCATACCTGATGACGGCTCGATACGCCGTCCCCTTGTTGAGACGAAGCGAACGTGGCCTGATCGTGAATATCACGTTCTTCATCAAGGATCAGATTTCAGGCAATCTCTATTATGATTTGGCCATGAACGGGATTAACCGCATGACACTCGGAATGGCGAGTGAGCTGAAAGAATTCGGGGTTTCCGCCGTAGCGGTCTGTCCGGGATGGATGAGGACGGAGCGCGTCGCCGACGCGGGGTATGGACCAAAGGACGGAACGACGGAGACGACCGCCTATGTGGGCCGGGCGGTAGTCGGACTGGCTGCAGACGCGGCAGTATCAGAGCTTACCGGAAGCGTGATGATGGTGGCTGATTTAGCGATGAAGTACGATTTCACCGACATGGACGGAACTAGGCCAATGCCGTTCGAGGGATGAATTCCTGCTTCATGACACGGACGATCTTTCCTGACGAGAAGAGGCTGCCCTTGACCGTTTGGTCTTTGGGCAGCCTCTTCTCGTTCATACTTTCACGACGATCGTCTCCGCATATTCATCCTGCGGCAGCCTTGCCCCCGCTTCCATGTAGCGTGAGCGGTCCTTGAAGAGCTTGAGCGGTGCGACCGTCTCCCGGTAGAGGATCCGTTTGACGATCTGCTCCGTCGTCAAAGGCAAACCGTTCGTGCTCTGCACACGAAGCTTGAGTGCCCGGTCACCGAGCGTCTGTCCGTTCATCAGTTTCAGCTGGACACCTTCGATGACCCAGCTGACGACGGTCTTCGTGACGAGCGCATGGAAAGTCTTGCTTTTGATTCGTTTCAGTACGACCTGCTCGACGACTTCAGAAGCGACATTATTGACCACCTCATCGATCACACCTGCCATCATTCGGCGTTTCATCACATCATCCATAGCTCTTCCTCCTCCACATGTTCAGCCTCGTAATGCATTCTTGAAGAACAGCACCGTCTCCAGTTCATCTTCCCGGTCTCGGAATAAACGAAGCGCCTTACTGACCTCGATCGCGAATTCGACGTAGGCATTCCCCTCCGAAGTGATGACTTTGCGGTCGATCGTCACGTCGCCTGCGCTGCGTCTTTCCCGCTCGAAGAAGGCGAGATGTTCGTCACTGTCGATGGACGTCGAATAGGGCCGGCCTTCAAGGATACCGGCTGCAGCGAGATATACCGTCCCGCCGCAGATGCCCGCCACCAGCTTGTCTTGCTGATGGAATGCTTGGATCAACGCTTTGATGTTCCCTTCTTTCGCGAGCGGCAACGGCTCCCCTCCAGGTATGATCAAGGCGTCGTATTGTGACGGGTCGACGTCGGCCAGCAGGTGATCGACCTCGACCTTGAAACCGCCGACGTGACGGACGTGCCGCGTGACGGCTACCGTATCGGCTTCCATCTGCGTCATCTTGAATATTCCACTCAGGACACTGATTTCCCAGTCTACGTACCCTTCGTACAGCAAAAACAGTGCTTTCATCCTGTTCCCCCTCCTGTCGCGCTCCATTCCTTCTTGAAGAAGATATCGCGCACCCTACTATACTTCCCGAAAATCAGGAAATATTCCTCCGTCTGCTCACGCCCTTTCTTCCACCTTTTCCTTTCTCTTCCGGATTCGGTACAATGAGATGAATGATCTCATGAAAAGGAAGTGTCGCCATGTATCTCCCATCATTTCGACTAGACGGCAAAACCGCCCTCGTCACGGGCGCAGGAAGAGGAATCGGCAGAGCGATCGCGATCGGCATGGCTGAAGCCGGAGCGGACGTGGTCTTGATTGCCCGCACGGAAAGCAACCTGCTCGAGACGGCAGAGCGCATCGAAACCCTCGGCAAAAAGGCATTCGTCATCAAAACCGACGTGACGGACCGCGTGCAAGTCGAACACGCCGTCAGCGAGGCGATTCGCCTGACGGGCAAGATCGACATTCTCGTCAACAACGCGGGCATGAACATCCGATCGAGTGCACTTGACGCGACGGATGAGGAATGGTCCCGCATCATGGACACGAACTTGAAGTCCGCCTTCATGTTCTCGCAGGCAGTCGGTCGCCATATGGTCGAGGCGAAGGCCGGCAAGATCGTCACCATCTCGTCCGTCGCCGGTCACGTCGCGCTTCGGACGGGTGTCGTCTATGCAGCCTCTAAGGCCGGCTTGATCCAGATGACGAAGGTGCTTGCGCTCGAATGGGGCAAGCATGGCATCAACGTCAACGCGATCGGTCCATGGTATTTCAAGACACCGTTGACCGAGAAGTTGCTTCAGGATCCGGACTACCTGGCGGAGATCCATGCCGTCACGCCGATGAAGCGTGTCGGCGAGCTCTCAGAACTCGTCGGTCCTGCCGTCTTCCTCGCCTCCGACGCGAGCAGCTACATGAACGGCCAGACGCTGTTCGTCGACGGCGGGATGACGATTCAAGGATTTTGAAATGAAAAAATAAGGACAGCCGGCTTGACGGGCTGTCCTTATTTTCTGCAGCGAGGCTCGACCTTTTTCTGCTTCTCATCCTCATTGCGCCCACTTCCCGGCTTCCTGATCCTTGACGTCTTTGACCACCGGAGATTGAATCGTTTGTCTCCCGGACCGTAGTGAGTTATCCTCATGAGACATGCAAACGAGATGGAGAGATGGAACGATGAGGACAGAATGGTTAGAGGCCTTTCACGCCACGGCTGAAACGAACAGTCTGACGAAAGCGAGCGAGCTGTTGCACATGACGCAACCCGCTCTCAGCAAACAGATCAAGAATCTTGAACAGTACTTCGATGCCCCGCTCTTGAACCGCTCGACGACAGGCGTCACGCTGACGCCTGCAGGTGAGCTGGTCTTTCAGGAAGGTGCGGTCCTGCTCAATCAGCTGCAATCGATTCATCGGAGGATTCAGTCGTCGAAGGAGCGGCATTCGCTTACGCTCGGTTCCTGGCCGAGCGTCGCCATGTCCTATCTGCCCCATCGATTCGCTGCTCGAACCTCTGCCGAATCAGCACCCGAGCTCAAAATCAAGACCGCGCATACGTACCAGGAGCTGATGGCAGGCCTTGAGCAGCATCTCTACGATGCCGTCCTGCTTGATGATCGACAAATCGAGCACCCCTATCCGTCGACCCACCTGTTCACGGAACGCTTCCTGCTGTTCCATCATCAGGATGACGACCGGTTCAGCGGCTGTTCGGATGTCGGCTTCGAACAGATCAAGGACGTTCCATTCCTGTCGCTCCCGGTCGACTGCGACTCGACGAACATCTTGCGAAGCGCGTTCGCTGAACGCGGCGCTTCCTATACCGCCGCTGCCGAGATGGAGTTCGGATCGAGCGTTCTCGGGTTCATTCGCGAGCAGCTCGGAATCGCCATCCTGCCGGAAATCTTCCAGAACGGGATGCCTTCAGAAATCAAGACGCTTTCGATCACGGGCTTTGAGGTCGACCGTGAAATCTCGCTCGTCACGCGTGATCAGACGCATCATGCGAGCTTGCTCGAACTGATCGGCTGACCCGCCATTCCATTTCGTTACCGCGACCGATCGAAATGGAAGTACACAACCCCAGTCCAAAGGTGTTTACTTAACGAGTAACGAAATCCTTGGAGGTGCTTGACATGATTGAACGTAATGTAGTGAATGGGGTCTGGTATGAGACGGAAGCGACGATTCCGGTCTATGATCCGGCGACGAAGGAATTGCTCGGACAGGTGCCGAGCAGCACGGAGACGGACGCACGACGTGCCGTCGACGCGGCAAGCGAGGCGTTCATCAGCTGGTCCGCTCAGACGGCAGACGAACGCGCGGATAAGATCGACGCGTGGTATCGCTTGATCACCCAACACCGGGAGGAGCTCGCGACCATCATGACGCGCGAACAAGGGAAACCTTACGCCGAGGCACTCGGTGAGATCGATTACGGGAACCACTACGTCCGCTGGTACGCGGAAGAGGCGCGGCGGATCTACGGGGAGACGATTCCGGCATCCGTGCCCGGGAAGCGGCTGTTCGTCGAAAAAGAACCGGTCGGCGTCGTCGCGGCCATCACACCCTGGAACTTCCCCGCTGCGATGATCACCCGCAAGCTCGCCCCCGCGCTTGCAGCCGGCTGTACGGTCGTCCTGAAGCCGTCGGAAGAGACGCCGTTCACGGCGCTCCGTCTCGTCGAGCTCGCGCACGAAGCCGGCATCCCCCCTGGTGCGGTCAATGTCCTGACCGGAGACGCCCAAACGATCAGCGGTATCTGGCAAGCCGACCGGCGCGTCCGGAAGATCACGTTCACAGGGTCGACGGCCGTCGGGAAGCTCATCATGCGCCAGGCGGCGGACACGATGAAGAAATTGTCCCTTGAACTCGGGGGTCACGCGCCCTTCATCGTCACGGAGCATGCGGACATCGAGAAGGCCGTCGCAGGCGCGATTCGCTCGAAATTCCGCAATGGCGGCCAAGCATGCGTCGCGACGAACCGGTTCTACGTCCAGGAATCCGTCCTCGATGCCTTCACGGAACGGTTCGTCGCCGAGGTCGAGCAGCTGAAGACGGGGAACGGCCTCGACGCGACGTCGACGATCGGACCGTTGATCAACGCGAAAGCCGTCGCGAAGGTCAAAGCCCATATCGACGACGCCGTCGCGAAGGGGGCGACGATCTTGACCGGCGGAACGATCGATGAATCGGTCGGTCACTTCGTTGCGCCGACCGTCCTCACCGGTGTGACTGAGGACATGCTGTGCATGCAGGAAGAGACGTTCGGACCGCTTGCGCCGATCTCCGTCTTCAAGACGATCGACGAAGTGATCGAACGCGCGAACGATACACCTTATGGGCTTGCCGCTTACGCGTTCTCGGAACGGATCGACGAGGCACTCCTGCTCGGGAAGAAGCTCGAATATGGCATCATCGGTCTGAACGACGGTGCGCCGTCCGCTGCGCAGGCACCGTTCGGCGGCTATAAGGAGAGTGGTCTCGGCCGGGAGGGCGGCGTCTACGGCATCGAGGACTACCTCGAGGTCAAATACCTGTCGCTCGGCTGAGCGGACCCGCTTCGCCATCTAGATAACGAACAAGAGAAGGTCCGGAACCCGACATGCACGCGGGTTCCGGACCTTCTCTTTGTCTGGTGCTCTTCGATATTCGAATCTCGTGAAGATGAACGCCTCCGCTCAATCCATCCAGCGGGAGACGATCCGCTCGGCCGAACGCAGCGCCCCTTCGATATGCCCGCCGAACTCGCCGTTCGTCTCCGTTCCAGCAAACGCAATCCTGTCTTGCCAAGAGTCATCACCCTCGATCGGTCGAAAGACAGGGAAGTCAGTCAAGGGCAGTGCATCTTCCGCTGTCGCCGTCGCAATGTCGGCCGACCAGTCATAGTAGAGAAACGCAATAGGATGATTCGCTTGCGTCCCATACAGTTGCACGAGTTGTTCAAGGACACGAGCCTTGACACCCGCTTCACCCACTCGCTGCCGCTCTTCTGGCGAGAGGCGGAGAAAACCGAACAAGGCGCCTGGTCCTTCGGTTGGGGAAGCATCATGGATTTCCTGAAGCGGTCCGACCCAACTGATGCCGAAGCCGGATTGCCCCTCCTCCCGCCAAAAAGGCGTCTCATAGACGGCGATCGCTTTCGCCTGTCCGGCCATCCATGTCGGCGTCTCATTCAACTTTGCGCGTAGTGTTCCGCTCAAGGCAGGTTCAAACGCGATGTGATCGACAAGACGTGGAGGCAGCGCTAAGACGACCCGGTCGTACAGTTCTGTCAAGGTGCCCTGCTCATCCGTATACGTGACGGCAACCCGGTCCTCAGCTTGTCGAATCGCAGTGACCTTCGTTCCGAGAAGAATCGTCCCGGGCGGCAACTGGCGCGCCAGTGCTTCGACGAGCGTCGTCATCCCCCCTTCGAGACGGTTCGAAGGGACAATGCTTTCCTTTGGCAATACATGGTGCTCGACCCTTCCCGCCTGACGCTCGAGTACCATTGCGCCTGCCGTCGGCTGCGAAAACGCCGTCAAGCCGTATTCGTCTACCAGTCTTGAGATCGTGTGCTCAGACTCCGGCCAGTACCAGGTCGGTCCAAGGTCGAACAGATGTGTTCCTCGGGCGCTTGAGACCGGTTCACTCAGGATACGCCCGCCGATCCGTTGCCTGGTCTCGAACACGGTGACGGCTTGTCCGCTTTTGTTCAACAAAGAGGCTGCGTACAATCCGCTCACCCCGGCTCCGATGATCGCAGTTGAAATTTTCATCTAATCATTCCTTTCGTTCTTGTTTCATGGCAATCGGCCCGCCGAATCATTGGATCTAGTTCACGGCCAACCCGGCAGCGCGTGCGATCAGCGCATATGATGTCAGGCGTGCCTCTTGACCGTGTGCGTTGTTGATCAACAGGAACTCGTCTGTCTCGTATTTCGCCGCGAGTGCTTCGAGTCCGCGGACGACGTCCTCGCCCGTCCCGACGAGCATCCGCCGCCTCTCCCGCGCCATCTGCCGCTCCTCACTGTCTGAACGCGTTACACCTGCCTTCTCAGGCGTCGGGACGATGGAATGGCCGAGCTTGATGTTCTGGACCCAGCTGTCTTGCGTACGCGCAAGCCGCTCCGCCTCCTCCTGCGTATCCGCTGCGACCGCGAAGACGCAGACGAGGACGCGCGGCGTCTCGAACAGACCTGCCTTGAAATGCGTGCGGTACGCGGAAAGCGTCGCTTCCCATTTGTCCGGATTGATGAAGTGGCCGAAGACAAGTCCGATTCCAAGTTCTCCCGCGAGCTTGCCGCTTTCGGGCGAAAGACCGAGCAGCCAGACCGGCGGCACTTCCTGCCCGCGTGGCGTCGTCTTGACCGTCCGGTAGCGATGCGTAAAGGACAGCGTATCCCCCAGGTAGCCGATCACGTCTGAAAGCTGACGCGGGAATTTTTCGAAGTCGTTCGGTGCACCGTCCGTCAGTGCGAGCCGGGTCCGTTCACTGCCACCGGGCGAGCGTCCGACGCCGAGGTCGATTCGTCCGGGGAAAAACGCGCAAAGCGTCGAGAACGTCTCTGCGACCTTGAGCGGATTGTATTGCGGGAGCAAAATGCCGCCCGCCCCTAGACGGATCGTCGACGTCTCCGCTCCGGCGCGTGCGATGAACAGCTCGGGTGCTGCGCTGAGCAATCCGTTCGTATTATGATGCTCCGCGAACCAATATCTCGAATAGCCGAGACGCTCCGCCTCCTTGACGAGCCGCAGTGTCGCTTCGACCGTCTCCTTGACATCCATCCCTTCATGCAACGGCACCTGATCTAGTATTCCAATCTTCACATCGTCACCCCATCCTTGCCTTATTCAATCATCATAGCTCGGCGAGCACGCGAAAGAAAAGCGCCCAGCTTGCGCTGGACGCTATCCGTTCAGTTCGCGGTTGCGAGCAGCTCGTCCAACCGGCGGAGCTGGCTGCTGAAGCCTTCGACGACCCCCATGTCAAGCACTTGCCGCAAGCCCTCCTCCGTCTTGAAGTCGGAGCGGAAGATGACGAGCGTCCCGCCATCCTTCTCTTCGAAATCGATTTCGATCTCGCTGCTTGGCAGCTCATCTGAAAGCGTTCCAGACGCGTCCGAGAAGTAGTCGGTATAGGCGAGGAATGTCGGCGCATCGATTTTCCGGAACACCGCTTTCCCCCACGATTCCATCCCGAAGAACTCTCCTTGCGTCTCGTCGACGCAACGCATGCAATAGTGCCAGATGCCACCAGGTCTGAATTCGAACTGGTGAATATCCGTCTCCCATCCTTCCGGACCCCACCACCGTTCGAGATGGTCTTGATTCGAATAGGCTTCGAATACAAGGTCGCGCGGCGCTTCGAACATCCGTTCAAGAATCAGGACCGCGCCTTCCGTTCGTGTGTTCAATTGCATCTCCTTCATCCTCCATTCCCCTCTCCCTCTTGATTTCCTTCAGGTAGTCATCGAGTCGGTCCAACCTGCCGCCCGCCACGTCCTTGAATCCACTCGCCCATGCCTCGAGCAGCCGGAACGGAAGCGGCGACAGATGGTAACGCCGCCGATTCCCGAGGATCTCCATCCCGACGATTCCTGCTTCGTTGAGCACTTTCAAATGCTTTGACGTCTGCGGTTGACGTATGTCCAGTGCCTCTGCGATTTCGTTGACCGTACGCGGTCTTTCCTTGAGCAATTCGACGATTCGCAAGCGAGTCGGGTCGGATAAGGCGCTCAGTGTCGTAAGCATCATGTCTGTCATTGGCCCTCTTCCCTTCCTTAACTATATACCCGATTCAGAATATTCTAATCAAGGAATATAAAACACATCGCTCAAACAAATCATTGGAGTCTCCACCTCACCTCCCCTACTATGATAGGTAGAGGCAAATCGCCGCAAATTCCATCGACGAGGAGTGTATGAGATGACTTCCATCCACGATTTCGAAGTACTGACAACCGGACACGAAACGGTTTCACTGAGACGTTATGAAAACCAAGTCGTCCTGATCGTCAACACGGCGACCGAGTGCGGTCTAGCCAACCAATTCGACAGTCTGGAGATGATCCACCAGCGATTCAAGGACCGGGGCGTTGCCGTACTCGGTTTCCCGAGCAACCAGTTCAACAATCAGGAACCGGTCGAGGACAAGGACATGACGAGCGTCTGTAAGCTCAATCACGGCGTGACGTTCCCGCTGTTCGCGAAGATCGACGTCAAAGGCGCTAATATCCATCCGTTGTTCGACTACTTGACGAACGCCAAGAAGGGTCTGCTCGGAAGTGTGATCAAGTGGAACTTCACGAAGTTCTTGATCGGCAAGGACGGTCAGGTCGTCAAGCGGTACGCCCCGACGACGAAACCGGAAGCGATCATCCCGGACATCGAGAAGCTGCTAGCGTCCCAGTCGAACGCCGCCGCGAACTGATGCAAGCACAAAAAAACATCGCCACTCTCTTCTGCTGACGGACAGCCGGAGAGGGTGGCGATGTTTTTCATTGGCCCGTCACGTACCGTTGCAGGAAAGCAAGTACCGCCATGAGCAGGAAGAGAACGATTGAGATCCGGCCAAATGACCGCCCGGCGAGTGACGCGACGCCGATCATCCCGCCAGTCCCGGCGAAGAACAGCATCACGTAGAGAATCACGATCGGCAAGTCGCTCCGAAAGTCGCTTTGCAAGCGGAAATCGAGGATGTACTCCATCAAGAGCCAGGCAAGCATCAGGCTGACTTGCAGGACATACAGCGTTGACCGATGAAACACGCGGCTCGTCCCGACTAACAACAGGAGCGGAAGGGCTAGACACAACTCGAACACGCCTAGCCAGTATTCGAGACGCGTCCCGCCGGACAGCCGGGCGAGGAAGACGAGAATCGCGGAGAGATAGATTGCCAGTGCGACATATGCACCGAGAAGGTCGAGTCGTTTTTTAGACAGCATCGGATTCCCTCCTTTGATCGCCTTACCGCCTCATCGCGGCAAAAATGTTTCTTATCATGTTGCCCCCGACGTCAGATCACCGGTTCACCCCGACATACGGAAAGAGCGGTCCGCGCAGTTCAAACGAATAATCTTCCGGGTTGACGATCCCGACGATCGCATCACTTTCGAGCAATTGATCGAGAAAGCCAGCCATCTCAGCAGCCGTATGATATTTCGCAACATTCTTGCTGTAATCGAAGCCGGACTGACCGCGAGATCTGTCGGCAAATTCCGTTTCCGTGGCAGCAGGCGCCAAGACTTTTGCCCGCAGCTTCGCACCGGACTGCATCAATTCTTGGGCGAGCCCTTCCGTATAGGCGCTGACGAAGAATTTCGTCGCGCAGTACGTGACGGCATTCGGCACGATTTGGTAGCCTCCGCCTGACGAGATGTTCAGGAGCGTCGTCCCCTCGACATCATGATGATCCCGCACGTAGAGGCTCGTCAGCACCGTCAAAGCCTCGATGTTCAGGCGCAACATCTTTTCGATTTTCGGGACGGAGACGTCCTTGACCTGATTGAAGTCCCCGAACCCGGCGTTGTTGATCCACGTCTCGATATCGAGCTCCTTCAGGGAGTCATAGAGGTCATGGACCTGTTTCGATTCGGTCAGGTCGACCGAGCGGATGATGACATCGCTGTCATCGGAAAGTGCCTTGACTTCATCACGCAACTTCTCCAGTTCGTCCGTTCTCCGGGCGACGAGGACCAACGATTTCCCTTTCGCCGCGAGCACTTTCGCCGTCTCATATCCGATTCCTGAACTTGCTCCTGTGATGACCGTGTATCGCATCGGCTATCCCTCATCTCTTTTTTGATTTGGTGAACCCTCGAAAGTGGTAGAGAGACTAGCGGACGACTGCCGGTTCACATCAGCCGATCGAGCTCCGTGAACAGATGATCGATGGCCGGGCCGTCAAGTTCGCGGTACGCGTCCCCCAGGCTGAGTTCTGTCGAACAATACCCGTTTTTTTCGACGAGGTAACCCGCCACGCCGATTCCGGTCGATCGCTGGAGTTCTGCGAGCTTCGTCGCAATCTCTTCCTTCGAACCGGTGATGTGCAGATGGAACATGTTCGACACCGGCACGTTCGGCATCGTCCGAATTCCCGGGACGGCGTTGAACCGTTCTGCGAGCTGCTTCGCGTCCTCATAGTACGATGCCATCCTGTCCTTACGCTTTTCATAATAATGGTCAGCGGACAGAATGTAGGGATAGAGGCTGATCAAATCGCCGCCGTGGCGCCGCTTCCACACTTTCGAGCGTTCCGTGAACCCTTCGCTCCCGGCAAGGATCGCCCCGGCGATGCCGCCGATCCCTTTGTAGAACGACAAATAGACACTGTCGAACAATTCGCAGACTTCACTCGCCGACTTACCGTAGTACGGGAGAATTTCGAGCAGTCGAGCCCCGTCGAGGTGGAGCTTGATGCCGCGTGCCTTACAGTGGGAGGCGATCGCCTCGAGCGTCTCGAAACTCGGCAACTGGCCGCCGATCTCACGCTGCGGGAGCTCGAGCAAGAGGCAGGAGACGTCCTCCATGGCGACGACATCCGCCAGCTCGACGAGACGCGTCTCGTCCGCGAGCAGCACCGTCTCGATGCCATGGAGCTCCTTCAGTCCGTCCTCCTCGTGGATCTCGAGGTGCGCGAGCGGGTGATAGGCGACCTTTTTCGTTCCCAACTCATCGCACCAGATTCGAAGCGCGATCTGTTGCGCCATCGTCCCGCTCGGAAAGAAGACGGTCGATTCCTTGCCGAGCAGTTGCGCCATCTTCCGCTCGAACGCTTCGATGACTTCGCCCTTGCCATACATGTCGCTCGACGTCTCCCCATCGACGTTGGCGAACGCTTCCTTCAACACGGAGACATTCCGTCTCCCGTGTCCGCTGAGCTGATGTTTCGTTCCGTTGAACGATTCTCTGAGTAGCTTCCCGTGATCCAACTTCACCGCCTCCTCCAAATATGTATGAAAAAAGCCTACCTCGCCAAAGGTAGGCCTGTCCGGCTCGAAAGCCGGGCGTAGGAAGGCGAAAGTGGCGACTCGCGTCTCCTGCGTCTTCCTGATTCCATTATACTACACAATGTGAATCATCACCATCAAAAGCGTTTTGCGATGATCCTACCCGCCCAAGTGATCCATAAAAAAAGAACCGCTCCACAGAGCGGTTCATGAGTTCCGGCAGAAAAAAATAAAAAGTGGGAACTGAGTGGGAACTGGTCACTTTGTAATCTCTAGAAATGGCTTAAGACTGCGGTCTTTTCCGGCGGAGACCATAATACTGGTAGAACTGGACCTCGATGTTCCCGTTATAGAGCTTACGGCGCTTCGTCGCAGGCAAGCCGTACGCCTTCTCGAACTCGGCGTAGGACGTGATCATATAGACGCTGTAGTAAGGATACTCCTTGTAGGCGTTGCCGAGGCGGCGATAGAGCTGACGGACTTCCCGCTCATCCTCGAGCCGCTCACCGTACGGCGGGTTCCCCATGATGACGCCGAAATCCTCTTTCGGTTTGAAGTCCGCGGCGTCGCGCAGTGAGACGTTGATCGCGTCACGTACTTCTGCGAGCTCCGCGTTCTTCTTCGCGAGCTTGACCATCTCAGGGTCCGCGTCGCTCGCATAGATCTTGAGCGGCTTGTCCCATTCCGCCTTCTCGTTCGCTTCCTTGATCGCATTCGTCCACGCTTGCTTCGGGATGCACTTCCACTCCTGCGAGACGAACTCTCGGCTGATCCCCGGTGCGATGTTGCGGCCGATCAACGCTGCTTCGATCGCGATCGTACCTGATCCGGTGAAGACGTCATAGAACGGCATGTCCGGCTTCCAATTCGACAGCATGATCATCGCAGCCGCCATCGTCTCCTTGAGCGGCGCCGCCGAATGGAACTCGCGGTAGCCGCGCTTATGGAGCGCTTCTCCTGACGTATCGATCGTCAAAGTCGCGATGTCCTTGAGGAGTGCGACCTCTACAGGGAATGAGGCGCCGGTCTTCGGCAACCACTCGTCCCCCTTGTTATAGGCAGCCTGCATGTGCGAGACGATCGCCTTTTCCGTGATCTTTTGGCAGTCGCGGATCGAGAACAGCTTCGATTTGACTGAACGGCCGTTGACGATGTAGTTCGCGTCCCATGGCATCAATTCGCTCCATGGCAGTGCTTTGACGCGGTCGAACAGTTGCTCGAACGTCGTCGCCTTGAATTCCGCGACGACGAGCTTGATCCGGTCTGCGGTACGCAGCCACATGTTCAAGCGCGGGATGTCCTCCATCTCGCAGTCGATATAGACTTTCCCGTCCTCGACCGTACATTCATATCCGAGCGCGCGCACTTCCTTTGCGACAAGCGCCTCGATTCCCATAGCAGCAGTCGCGATCACCAGCCGTTTAGCCATTGTCTGACACTCTCCTTCGTCAATTACCTTATCATTGAATTTCATCAAAAAAGGAGCCCAGTAGGACCTGGACTCCCGTTCATGTTTAAAAAACTGCCTATGTGGTCCTGTAAGCCATGTTCTGTTCCCTAGTGTTGCAAACGGTTTGAACCTCACACGCGGGCGACAATCATCTATCTCCGTACGAAAACTCGTACGCTCTCCTCGGCGTTCAGTTCCGCCTTGGAAATTCCCCTACCTAATTTGGGTTTCTCGCTCGTGGGGTTTACCTCGTTCCACCCTTACTGTTTCCAATAAGGCTCCGTCACTGTGGCACTTTCAAGAGGTTTCGGCCATATCCAAAGACTTAGGCGTTCCCTCTGCCGTCAGCACGACGCTGCCTGCACTTATCTTTTCGTGCAGCACGATCACTACAGCCATCGCAGGCTGTGCGAGCATGGACTTTCCTCAAAGTGTCGAAACACCCCGCGATTGTCCGAACCAACATAGTCACTGTTACACAGTTTACCCTATTTTATGAAAACAGGCAAGTGTTCTTCCTGGAATCATACAAGGAATCGGAACATTTGCGTTCATCCGGTCTACGCGGTATAGTACAATGGTTTAGAAGGGGGTCTGTTATTATGAAAAAACGACGTTCGAGCACGGATCGACGCGTTGTCAAACGACTGACGTTCTTGATCGAGATTGACGAGATCAAGGCACTGCATCTCCGGAACGGAATATTCGCCTTTTACCGGCAGGACGCGCTTATTCAAGCGTTCGAGCCGTTCAATGTCAAAACTCCAGATGAGCTGTCGAAACGCAGTTATCATTTCGACCAGCACGATATCGCACTGATGAACGAGCGCTTCCCGGAGTACATCCCACTCTATGACGAGGCGATGACGCTTCGCTCATGGGCGGATCAAGTACGATATGGCATGTTCGCATTGATCGAGGCTGGCAGACTGTCTTTCGTCCACGAGGATGACAACGGCTATAAGATGGAAGCGAAGATCACCTGGACAGGTCCGGTGATTGAAAATCCTGAAATCATCTATAAAAAAGGAAAAGGCCCAGCCGAGCGCTGAGCCTTTTCTCGTGGCCGCCTATATATAGGTGGTCATTTTTAAATTAGTTGACGATGACATCCCGAGCTGTCGTACGCACGTGACGTCCGAGTTTCGACGTAAACTCGATGCGATAAGTGCCTTTCGCTTGAGGTGTATAGGTGTGACTGTAGACCCCGTCTCTAATTTTTCTCTCGACGAATGTATTCAACAACTTTGAATCCTTGTAGATGCGGACGTACGAGACTGCCGTCGACCATTCTGAATAACTGAACTTGAAGCTCTGTTTTGCTTGTGCGGTCTTAGGGACGATGATTTTCGAGATCGGTGCAGGCACGGTCGCGATGACACCGGCGTTCAATCGGCCATTACCGTAACGTAACACGGTATCACCTGATTTCTTAGTCGCAGTCGCGTTCACCTTGCTGACGACTGTCGCGTTCGTCATGAACGGATTGATCGACTTCATGAGGGCGATCACGCCTGAAACGACCGGTGTCGCCATCGACGTACCGTCCATGAAGCCATAACGATTCCCGACGATCGAGGAGTACATGCCTTCCCCCGGAGCCATCAGATCGAGTCCGATTCCGTAATTGGAGAAGGCAGAGATGCTGCCGAACGTATTGATCGATCCGACGGCGATCGCTTCTTTCATCGTCGCCGGAAAGAGGAGACCCTTCTTGCCGTCGTTTCCAGCAGCCGCTACGACCGGGATGTTCCGGGCTTCGGCTTTCTTGACGGCACTTTCGATGTATTTATCATGCTCATATTGGCCGAGCGACAAATTGATGACATCAGCGCCGTTGTTGATCGCATACAAGATGCCGTTACCGACGTCGATCGAGCTCGCGTAATCGCCATCGAAAACATCGATGCCAATCAGTCGCACGCCAGGAGCGACACCGACGATACCTTTTCCGTCAGCCCGCGCTCCGATGATACCAGCGACATGAGTCCCATGGTCGTCAGCCTTCTTCGGACCAGAAAGCGTGGTCGTCTTGTAAATGGCGTTCTTGAACTCGTGGTGAGTCGTATCGATCGCATCATCGATGACAGCCACCCTGATGTCTGACTTGCCCTTCGTATATTTCCAATTCATCGGAATATGTGCTTGGTCCAAATATTTCTGTTTTAACTGACTCGTATCCATCGATTTCTCGACGGTCTTGATTTCAATCAATTCAGGATTATTCTTGCCGAACGGCTTGATCGGTTCGACGAGGCTGAATCCAGCCTGTTCGAGCGGCCGCACTTCCTGCAAGCCTTCAGAGGCCATCCACGCCTTCTTTTCTTCGTTCGTAAAGGACGCATCATACTTCACATAATATGAATTCGCGAGTGCTGAGGTCGGCATGCTGACGGCGAGTGTTAGCGTGAGTAGTGCGAGATGTTTTTTCATGGTGTCCCTACCCTTTCTCTCATTGATCAGTTCGATGGTGTGATGGAAGCACGCCGCAAGCTACATCAAAAAGGGACAGTGCCTTCCGATTCACCGCTCACTTGAAAAGGTATGATCCGACCAATCGTGACATAGGAATAATAACGAGCAAGCACGGCCCGCCACCGGGTGGCGTCAATCCCTTCGAGATCCTCTCCGAGGGGCGAACCGTCAAACGTCTCGAACTGTTGGCAGAAAAAAGCCTCTTCGTCCGGATCCCAGACGACGGCCTCACCGATGAAGCCTGTCGCAAAACGTACGAAATCCGCGATCGAAGGGCCAATCACCTCCGCCGGCAATCTCTCACTCATTCGACCCACCAATTCATAGCGTTCCCGAGGAGCCTTGTCTGCCTCGTCCAATGACTGGCAAAGCAAGACTTCCTTATTGATTTCAACGAGAACGACGTAATCCCCAGTCGGCAAATTGACGTGTACCATTCACTACACCCCTTGTCGCAAATTCGTGTAGTCACATGATGTCAAAAAACCTCTTTCAAGTCACAGCGTCCATTTCCGATCAAACATCAATTCAATCGGCTGATTCCTCTTTGACTCTAACATAAAGACGCGCGTCGTTTCAATTTGATCGAGTAATTTCGGATCTCTGATCGACCGGATGGAAGCGTCTTCCGTCTGGTCGATCCGCTCGAGGTATGGGCTGAGCAAATCCTGTTGGCCACTCGCCATCGCATACCAGGCAAGGCGGGCAAAAGCCTTGTCTTTCGCGGTCTCGATCGCATAGCTCTCGAAGATGTCCGGCAGATAGCTCGAGAACTGTTCGAGCGAGTCGACCCGCTCGGCGTAATCAAATATCGTCAGCCAACTTTGAAGTGACAATAGAGATTCACTTGACCACCAATCAATCAAATCGACATGTTCCTTGAATAATTGTTGTGCCTCCACCTCATCGATGAAGTGCGCAAGTGTCCGAATCAATTCGTTCCATGCGATCGTCCATGACTCTTCGGACGGGTTTGCAGTAATGAAAAACTGGCGAATGACGGTCGCAAGTTCACCGAACTCGTTCAGCTTTTCTGTCTCAAGACGCTGATTCGTCCGGTTGACAGCTTTCGTGAAGTATTCCGGTTCGAGTGTGAGTGCTGTATATAAGAACTTCGGGATTGTTCCGATTTCTCCTTTGTCGAGCGTCCAAAATAATTCTTGTATCCAATCAGGTTGTTGTTTAGTCATTATCATAACTCTCCTCTGCACAGTAAACTGATTTACTATACCCGAAAAGGATTTAAGTTAATCCTCTATTTTTACTTTCCACCCAGTTTTTTTGCTGTATCTGAGTGACACAATACAAACAAGGAAGAATTTGGAGGTATTTTTTCTAATAGTCGTTGATTAAGGTCGAGATGTTTTCCGTCTGAGATGAGTGTTGCGCCTTCATCAAGCAAGGCGATGAACGCATCACGGTACGTCAGCCATTCACGCCGAGCCTCGATCATGAACAGACCTTCACCGTCTTTCGTCAACATGTTCTGAATGACGCCGGTCATCCCGGGATGATGTGCGGCAAGGATGGCCATCCTTGAGATCGTCTCGTCACCGAGGAGCACCTCGTCGACTTTGACTTGTTCGAAACTGTCGAGGTGCTCCTCGAGCATCATTTCGACGATCGTATAGATCGACGGATTGGCCCGTTCGATGCTTGCTGCGATCAGCAACGTACGACCGTCGGCAAGCGCCGGATTCATGTCATGCTTAGCGAGGACGATCGCCCGTTTCGCTTCCTTGATGTTGGCGCGCGTAAGCGTCGACTCTAGCGCCGGGTCCCCGCAAACATAGTGGAAGTTCGGATGACTGAACGGCTCCCGCTCCAAGTCGTCGATCAGGACGACCTCCTCCTTCTCCAGCAGCGCGTCGATCACTTGACGTGACCTGCGTCCATATCCGAACACGATCGTATGGTTCGTTTCCTTCACATCCAACATCCCTTTCTCCTTTTTTTCACGAACGAGCTGCACTCCGTCGACGAGCTTTGAGATGAGTCCGCCGACGATTCCGATTCCGACGATATAGATGAAGATCGTCATGAATCTTCCTGTATCGGTTTTCGGGAAGAAATCCCCGTACCCGACCGTGACGACGGTCGTCATCGTCCAATAAAGTGCTCTGAAGTATGTAGTGAACGTTTCCGGTTCGACTGCGTACATGAACAGTGAAGCAAGTCCTACGAACAGGAGTGAAAGGATACCAAGCGTCCTCATCCTGACGAATGAGATCCTTCTTAAAAATCGAAGCCAAATCATTTTCCGTCCCCTTTCGAACATATTATTCCCAAGCCCTGTCAATAGGGGCGAAGGAGGTGATACACATGATGCAAAAAGAATTGAAGGCAAGTCTCGTCGTCGCTTACGAGCGACTTGACAAAGTGACGGCTAACGGTGACCAGGTCGTCGCGAAGCGCCGCTTTGCAGGTCTGCGGTCCGACCTTGCGCAAGATGTGATGGCTGCGATCGGCGCCGCGATCGGCAACGTCATCGAAGGTGCTTATCTGCACACGGAAGTCAGCCGAGAATACATCGTACTTAACTAAGGAGGAAGACCATGGAACATACTATTCTGCTAAGCTTCGACACCGCCGCAAAAAAACCATATCGATTACGGATCACAGGTGCGGACAAGGATGCCTCCCTCGAAGAAATTCAGGCACTCGGCTCATTGTTCGTCACCCATGACCCGTTCACGGGCGGAATCACGGCGCTCGTGTCGGCCGAGCTCCAAAACAGCATCGAGACGCCTTACGCCATCTGAGTACCATCGCCTATGCCGCACTGTTCCCTTCTCAGGAAGGAAGCAGTGCGCTTTTTTTGGTATACTGAGAACATCATAGCTAGAAAGGAAGTCACTCATGGCCAAACGCCCTTTAACGCCGCGTGAATGCGAGCTGATCGTATGCAGCCTCTACTGTATGGAGCTGATCCCTTTTGAAGGAATCATGGATCGGCTCGAGTCGATCACCTTGCGAGACATCATCGGACCCCTCGCTGAAAACAAGAAGACACGAGAGGAGGCAGCTGGTGAACTTGAGCAGTATATCAAAGTCCGCCGGCGCCGGTTCCGAAACGTCCCTCCCGAACATCTGTGGTCTCTGGACGACAGGATGGAGCAGGAGGCGCTCCGGATGATTCGGAAGCGTTCCCCTATCCCTGCCGGCGAAAAGCTTCAACCAAAAGCCATCCCGTACGAGATGGGCGACGTAGTCGAGAGCAAGATCACCGAAATCCAAGAAAGAAACGGGAAAGTCACCGTCTTCGGGAAAGTTGACGGCGTGACGACGAAGCTGCCGATCGGCAATCGCCAGCAACTGGCGTCAGATACGACGATCAACGCCTGGGTGACCGGTGTCGAAAAGAAACCGCCACTTCTTCACCTGTCGATTTCGGATTACGGTAAGCATCAGCCTTCAGACGACGTGCTCGCTGCCTATGCGACCTCCCTTTCGAAGCTGCTCGCCTATTTCGAAAGCGGTGAGTCACCGACTGCAGATGAGGCCGACCTGGCCCGTTCACTCTTCCAGCGTATCGTCCGCAGGGACCAGAATGACTGGTTCACGGTCTATCTCGCGATGGGCAAACCGCAACTCGACCATGTAAGGCGCTGGGTCAAGATACTACAGATGCTGACACGCTCGCTGCGCGGTGACGAGGAATCATCGAAACAGCTCGCCATCCAGGAAGATCGCTTCTTCAAGGATGCCCTGCTTCGTGCGTGCCGCACCGGGAAAGCGACTTGGGGGCAAGGTTGACCACTTCCCTCTCTATTCGACACCGTGGCCATCTTCTCCTCGCATCCCCTCACAGGTACACGAAAGGCAATGATCCGGATCGTCGGATCATTGCCTTTTTTAATGTTTCTTATGCCGCTTCGTCCGCCGCCCCCTTATACCGCTTTTTCCATTGAAGACGGAAATAGAGGTACAGGAAGAGGAGCGAGCCGATCGAGTAGAGGCCGAGCACAGCGTATGCTGAATGCAGGAAGCTTGCCGCGTCCCCCGAGATGATCGTCTTATATCCCGCTACTGAATAGGTCATCGGGAGAAGCGTGTTGAAAATTTTCAGTTCTGCCGGTACGAGCTCCACCGGGAACGTCCCAGCTGAAGATGTCAGTTGCAAAATCAGCAGCAGTACCGCGATGAATCGCCCTGGGTTGCCGAACGCCGTCACGAGGAACTGGATCATCAGCAGGAACGTCAGGCTGACGAGGAACGTGAACAGGTAGAAAGTAACCGGCTGTACGACCTCGATGCCTAGTCCATGTCGCATCAGTACCGCGACGAGGATCGATTGGATCACACCGACGAGAGCGAGCACGCCGCTCTTAGAGAGGAGCCAGCTCAGCGTCCGTTTCGGACGGCCGGCCGGGTCGAACATCGGATAGACGATCGACAGCATGAGTGCCCCGACGTAGAGACCGAGTGAGATGAAGTAAGGTGCGAATCCGGTGCCATAGTTCGGCACTTTCGTCACCGGTGCGTCGACGACTTTCACCGGTTTAGCGAACATCTCCTTCGTCGCATCCGTCGTCTTCAGCGTCGATTCATCGGCTCCTTCGACCAGCTTAGTAGCGAGGGTCGACGCACCGCCCTCGAGCTTCGTCAAACCGGAATCAAGACGCTTCGTCCCTGAAGCGACATCTTGTGCTCCGTCAGCCAACTTGCCTGCCCCGGCATCGACTTGTTCCGTCGCCTGAGCGAGCTTGCTGTTGCCGTCTGATACTTCATTTGCGCCGTCAGCGAGCTTCGCACTGCCATTCGACGCCTCGTTCAATCCGGAAGAAAGCTGGTTCGCTCCATCTGCAAGCTGAAGAGTCGCTCCGCTCGCCTTGCCGAGACCAGAAGCAAGCTCCCCGCTGCCGGATTCGAGTTTCGTCACACCAGAGACGAGTTCATCCGCTCCGGCGAGCAGACGGTCCGTTCCGGCAGATGCACTTTTCGCGCCCGCATCGACCTGCTTTGCGCCGCCGGCGAGCTGCCCGGCACCATCCGCCAGTTGACCTGCTCCGACATCGAGTTGACCGGCAGCGACAGCGAGCTGTCCAAGTGCACTCGACAACTTTTCGTTCCCTTGATCAAGTTGTCCGGCAATCGCCTGCAGGATGGCCGGATCGACCGGTTCTCCTTTTTTGATCAGCGCGTCAAGTTGCGCAGCCAACGCTTTCCGGTTATTCGCGACCTCTGTCTCGACAGCCGCGAGTCCTCCGGACAACTGGTGGTTCCCCGCCTGAAGCTTGAGTGCACCATCCTTCAAATTAGCGGCACCTTGTGCTACACCACTCGTCCCTTCCGTGAGTTGTGCCTGCCCTTTCGCGAGCGTTGCAATCCCGTCGCGGAGCTGTGTCGCGCCGCCTTTCGCGGTCGAAAGTCCGTCGTTCAGTCGCGCAGCACCTGAATTCAATGATTCCTGCCCGGCTGCGAGCTGGCCAAGTCCTCCGGAAAGGGACTGTGAACCGTCAGACAGCTTACCAAGTCCATCAGACAGCTCGCCTGATTTTTGCGCAAGCGTCGATGAACCGGTGGCCAGTGCCTCTGCCCCTGATTTCATCTCCGATGTCCCTGACTTCATCTCTTGTTGTTTCGAGGCAAGCAACGATGCGCCTGCCGACAGTTCGTTCGTCCCTTCCTTTGCAGCTGACAGACCGTCAGACAACTCACCCGCACCTTCTCCCGCTTTCGCAAGACCTTCAGATGCCTTGTTGATGCCTTCGAACATCGCGTCTGCATACGTCTTCGTGATTTCAGAAGCGACTTCCGATTTCACACGATCGACTGCCGTTCCACCGATTTGTCCGGCGAGGAAGTTGAAGCTTTCGTTCGGAAGGAAGTACATCTCGAGCTTTTCAGGATTTTCGTCAAGTAAAGTCGTCGCCTTCTTCGAGAACGACTTCGGAATTTCGACCGCGATATAGTAGTCGTGATTCTTCAGTCCATCGACCGCCTCTTTCTTCGAGACGAAATGGAAATCGAATTGATCCGATTTCTTCAGCTTCGTACTGAGCTCTCCTCCGATATCGAGCGGCGTGCCTTCCATTTCCGCACCCTCGTCTTCATTGACGATCGCGACAGGCAGATGCTCCATCTTTCCGTATGGATCCCAAAACGCCCAGAGAAACATCCCTGCATACAGCAAAGGAATGAATGCGACCGCGATGATCGGAACGAGCAGACGCCTGTTCGACAGGATCGCCTTCATCTCCGCCTTCAATAGTTGTAATCCGTTCATCCTTACCATCCTTCTTTCCAAATTATGACCAAAAAACTAAATTGGTCATTTATTCTTATGTCATCTTACCTATCTTTGTTAACAAACGCAACAGTAAAGATGAAATAAAAAAACCTCCGCTTTCGCGAAGGTTGGAAAGTCAAGGCTCAGATGACGATGATGTGGGATTCGAGCGCTCTACAGGTTCTTCTGATGGTCGGGAGGAAGTCAGTCCGCTTTGAGATGCCGCCTTCGACCTGGAAACGGTCGCCGCCGTGTTCGAGCTGGATCGCTGTCAAGACCGTGACGAGCTCAATGAACCACTTCGAGATCAAATCGACGACTTGTTCGTCAAACGCAGCTGCTCCGTAGACATCGTAACCGTTGTTGCATGTCTGATTAGGGAAAGCCTCCTTGAACCGTTTGATCAGCGTGTCGGTCGTCGGGATGTGATGGACTCCAAAGGCGAGTCGGCTCCACTCGTCGGTCTCTGTTCGAGCCACCTCATTTACGATCAGCTTAGGGCTACTTCCGATATCGAGCACCCAACTCGTCTTTTTTCGTTGGCCAGTGGAAGTGATCGTTCGCATGATACAGTCCATCTCCTTTTCCTTGTAAGCGTTTACCTGATTTCATTTTACTTGCCCCCGCTTTTTCCTGACAAGGGCTTTCTCGAGATTGTTCGAACCGGGCAGAGATTTTTCATTGATTCGTAGTTTTCTCATTATGCACGAATGTCGGCAACAGGTCGAGCAGGGCATGCAGAAGCATCAGCGGCCAGAGGATCTGCAACTTCACATAAAGGAAACCAAAACCGATCCCCATCGCCCCAGTAACGAAAATTGCAGACTTCCCTTGGTAGGCATGGGCCATTCCAAAAACGATCCCCATCAGGATCAGATGAATCGCAGAGGGCGCCGGCAAAAGCAAAGGTGCGGCGTAGAGCCAAAATCCCCTGTAGATCGCTTCCTCTGTCACTCCGGCTGTCCAGGCGACGGCACGCCACGAACGACGTTCGTCTTCGTTTCGAGGAAGCAATGCCCTCTCCGCTTCGGAGGAGAAGAGCGGGCGCAACATTTTTTTGATCCGATCAGATTTTCGCGACCTGATGAACAGGAAATAGAGCAGGATATTCGCTCCCATCACACAGCCGAACGTCAGCAAGTCCGTCTCCGTGCTCCAAAAGACGAGGCCAAGCTCCGCCGGACGTGTGCCGAACAGGAGTGACGTCAGAACGACACCGAACATGAGGATCCAACTCGATTTGACCATCTCAAGATAGAGCTGCGGGCGGCCGATCCGGATGAGCTCAGGCATCATGACACGGCTGGACAGGTATGGCAACGCAGCGAGGATGAGCAGGATGAGCCCATAGATCGCCTTTTCCATGTCGCACCTCCTCATATTTCTTGCTTCAAGGCTATCTCTAAATATGATACCATTCAGTGGAATGATAGTTGAGGAGGATTTTATGCGAAAAGCTCTATTCATCAGCAGTTTGCTGCTACTCTTCCTCGTGGCGTCCATGTTGTATTGGTCGAATCGTGACCGTGTCCAAAATGAGCTCTACCGGAACTACTACGGGGCGAACGGAATCCCATCCGCTCACATGCCGGTCTATAAGGAAGCAGCGGAGGCATACGACGTCGATTGGCGCCTGCTCGCGTCGATCCATCGTGTCGAGACGATCTTCTCGAAATCCTCTAACATGGAATCTTCGGTCGGTGCGCTCGGACCCTTCCAGTTCATGCCGAAGACATGGGTCGGATGGAAGTATGAAGGCGGTTCTTCGCTCGGCGACATCGAAAAGAATGGGATCGATTTGACGGATCCTTCTCTGATCGAGAAGTACGGCGGTCTTGGCACGGATGCGAATGCTGACGGAAAAGCCGATCCGCTCGATCTTGAGGACAGCGCACATACGGCGGCAAAATATTTGCGGCAACACGATGTCAGGACCACCTCCGAGGTCGGTACGCTCGAACAGGCTCTCTACGAATACAACCGCAGCAATCAATATGTCGACGACGTACTGAATCAATACGATCTGTATAAGCAGAAGGTCGTGAGCGTCGACGAGACAGACGTCCCTCTCGCGAAGATGCCGATTCATATGATGATCCAATTGAGCGAAAGATTGACGAGGAACGAGTGAACTACTCACCACTTTTTTGCTTCGCAAATGGAAGTGGGAACTTCTTGGGAAGACCGTGCTTCTGCCAGCCACGATTATTGACCAAGCTCGCCGGGCAGTCCCTGCCGTGAAGGGCCGTCAGTCGGCAAGCATCAACAGGTTGATGCTGGCATTGATGTCACGGTCATGATGCGCGCCGCAGGTACACGCCCATTCCCGGACGTTCAGCTTCTTCTTCTCGCCCTTTTCTCCGCACGAAGAACACGTCTGCGTCGACGCGAACCATTGGTCGGCCTTGATGAGCGTCCGGCCGTAGAACGTGGACTTGTATTCCAGCTTTCGGACGAACTCGTACCAGCCCACGTCTCCGACGGACTTGGCCAGCCGGTGGTTTTTCATCATGTTCTTCGATATCAGCGTCTCGACGACGATGACTTGGTTCTCGTCAACGATTCGTCGCGACGTCTGATGCAGGAAGTCGAGGCGCTGGTTCTTGACCTTCTGATGCCTCTTGGCGAGGATGATCCGTGCCTTCTCGCGGTTCTTGCTGCCGATCTTCTTGCGGGACAATGCTCTCTGCGCTTTCTTGATCTTCTCTTCTGATTTACGAAGAAAACGAGGGTTCGGGATCTTCTCCGAGACCTTCTCATCGTTCGTCATGACAGCGAAGTGCTCGAGACCGAGGTCGATCCCGATCTTGTGCTGTGCGGGAACCCACTTCTCTTCAGGCTGATTGACAAGGATCGAGATGAAGAACTTGCCCGTCTTCGTCATCGACACGGTCGCGGACTTGATTCGGCCATCGAATTTCCGATGTTGCTTCAATCGGACGAATCCAATCTTCGGGAGCCGGACCTTGCCGCCCTCTATACGAACGGTTCCATTCTGATTGTTCGTCGTGTAGGAGGGGCGGTCCTTGTGCTTCGACTTGAACTTCGGGAATCCGATCGACGTGTCGCGGAAGAAGTTGGCGTACGCCTTGTTCAAGTCCATCTGGGCGTTGGCGAGGGCGAGGCTGTCCACCTCTTTCAGGAAAGGGAATTCCGGCTTGTATTTTGCGGGGGTCGGGAGTTTCTGCTTCGCGCCAGGATTCAGTTTCGATTCTTCGTACAGACGGATCCGTTCTTCGAGCATCTTGTTGTAGACGAAGCGCACGCAACCGAACGTTTTCAGGAAATAGTCGCGTTGCGATTTCGTCGGGTACAGCCGAAAGTGGTATCCCTTCAGCACGAAGGTCACTCCTCTCCTTGTTTGTTTAATGTGTTGTTTGATGGCATCGTTGTCACTTTACTTCTATGAACGACCACCAGAACAAGATGGATGGCTCAGAAGGGAGACGGAATACTCGTTTGGATCGGTTTCACGGATACACCGTTACTTTGAATCGTTATACTGATTACATCGAACATTTGTTCTATTTTCAAGAATGGGATTCATCTCCCACCTACACTGGGCTTCGCCCCGAGCGTTGAGAGGTGGGAGAATTCTCGCCTAGTTTAGTTAAATAAGGAGGAAGATCGATGCAACATCCTAACCCATCAGAAGTCGAAATCGAAGAGACACGCATCGAGGTGGACACGGTCTTCGACAAATCCCGGACGAAACGCTACTTGCGGAGTTACGTCTTCACGGATATCATGGACGGCACACATGTCGCGGCGATGATCTATACCCCTCGCACCTCTGATGCCTTCTTGTCAGGGACGACGACTCAGCGTGCCTACAACCTGCTCAAAAAGCATGTCGATAAGCCGATTGCACGCTATGACATCATCAGCCTGATGCCCGATTTGGCAGCGAGTGATGACTTGCCGTTCGCCCAGGCCAAGTTCGATGAAACCAATTTCCACTACGTCGCAAGCGTCCTTGAGGACGTCAAGGCGCATGGCGGAATCGTCCTGTGCGGCTGGGGTTCGCCCGGTCGCCTGATGCACCACCTGCCGCAGTACGAAGAGTTGTTCGCGAAGTACGCAGACATCCTGTTCTGCACCGGTGTCACAGCTAAAGGTGAACCGAACCACCTGCGCCTCTCGATCGAGGACAGTCCGATGATCACCTATGCCGAACTCAATGCAAAAGCAAAAAAGCTGCGCAGGCACTAAAAGCAGCCGCATCCCGAGACAAGGGACCGCGGCTGCTTTTTTGTTCAGAGCAACATCAGCTCGAGCATCGCGTCGACGAGATCCTTCTCGATCGGCATCGCCTGAAGCTGGTGCATCAACGTCACTGGGTCCGGCTGCTTTTCGAGCATCCGGTAGAGGTCATCCTTCAAACCGAAGGAAATCTCTGCCTTGTCGAGGAAATAGTAGAGCCGCTCGAGGCGATTCTCGTTCTTCGTCACATCGACACCTAGTTCAAGGACGATTTCCTCTTCATAAGAGATTCGACCGACCTCGACCTCGAGCGTCAGCGTCTCCTCATCATAGTGGGTGATCAACCGGTTGCCGTTCGCCGTCACGCTTCCATCGGTCACTCCCCGCAAGTACAGGGTGAGGTAGCGGGATTCCGGCAAAAGGTCTTGATGCCCGGTCGGCGGGACGAGCGTCAAGCGCCGCTCCTCCCAGTCGAGCGCGAACGTCGTCAGCGCGTTCTCCCCTTCGCGGTGCGTTACATCGACGTTGTTGTCCTCGTAAAGTGTGAACGAATTATCCGCACCCGGGAAGACGACGAGTTCGAGATGATCCGGGGTCATCACGTCGTTCGAATGTTCGAGGTGACGCGCCATCGGGACGATCGCCCCGGCTTTCGCGAGGACCGCTTGCTCGGACAACCTGCGGAACATCCGGACATGCTTGTCGCCGTGGTACTTGTGGCCGCTGAAGAAATCGAACCACTCGCCTTCAGGCAGCCAGACCGTAGTCGCCGCGACGTGAAGCTTGTCGTTCATCTGTTCGACGATTGGCGAGACAACGAGCTCCGTTCCGAAGAAGTATTGATTCGGTACGTTATAGGCACGCTCATCGTCCGGATATTCGTAGTACATCGGCAGGACGAGCGGAAGACCATCGAAGTGATTTCGCGCGTTCATCGTGTACAGATAAGGGACGAGGCGGTGTCTCAAGCGCAAGTACTCCTTCATGACGACCTCCGCCTCGAGCGAATAGCGCCACGGCTCCTTGCCGTTGAAGATGCTGAAAGTGCTGTGAAGTCGCATGATCGGACTGAAGACACCGTACTGAAGCCAACGGGTCGCAAGCTCATCGTCCTTGACGCCACGGTGATGCCCCCCGATATCATGACTCCACCAGCCGTATCCGATGTTCGAGGCCGTCGCCGTGAAGTATGGCTGGAACTTAAGTGATGCCCACGAGATGATCGTGTCCCCCGAGAAGCCGATCGGATAGCGATGGCTGCCCGGTCCGGCGTAGCGAGAGAAGATGAGCGGACGTTTCCCTTCACGCGCGATGTCGATCGCATGATAGTGATTCAGCATCCAGAGCGGATCGAGACCCTTGATTTTCGAGGTCGCACCCTGCTGCCAGTCGATCCACCAGAAATCGACCCCGTCCGCCTCGTGCGGATGATGAAGATGGACGAAGTAGTTCTCGATGAACTCCCGGTCGGAGAAATCGAATGGGATCCGGTCACCGGACTCGGGATCGACTCCCATCGCTACTGCCATCGCCTCGTAGCTCTCTTCGAAAGCGCGGACGCCGTCAGCCGGGTGGAGGTTGAGCGTCACCATCCGGTTGTCCTTCTTCAGCCAGTCAAGAAAACCTTTTGGATCCGGGAACAGCTCACGGTTCCACGTGTACCCTGTCCACCCGCTTCCGTACTGTTCCGGAATGTTCGTCACGTGCCAATCCATGTCGATGACGCTTACTGAGAAGGGCACGTCTTCCTCCTTGAAACGGGTCATCAATTCCTTGTATTCCTTCTCATTGTATGACCAGTAACGGCTCCACCAGTTCCCGAGTACTTGACGCGGAAGCATCGGCGTCGGGCCAGTCAGATGGTAAAAGTCCTTGATCGCCTGCTTATAGTCATGACCATATCCAAAGTAGTAGACATCGCATTGCCCAGCCCGTCTCGGTTCAACGAAATGATCCTCGGTCATGATGAAGGAGGACGAGTCATCGATCGAGGCGTATCCTTGTTTCGATACGATTCCCTCTTCGAGCTCGATCGCTCCGTCAGCGTGGTCGAGCGTCCGTGCCGTCCCTTTGAGTGTCCGCTTCGGACCGCCGAACGTGTAGCGGCTGTAATAGGTACTGAAGTTCCCTTTGACGTCGACGTAGAGCGTGTTCTCTGCGAACGGCTCCTTCGAATAGTGAAGATGGACGTGTTCGGTGATGATTTGAAGCTCGTCCGCTTCATCGACGACGCGGAAATCGGGGACCGGAAAATCACGGTTCCAGACGGTTTGGGTCGGTCTGTCCTCGAACACGCCGTCTTCCGCATACTCCATCCGGATCATGCGGCTCGTCAAAACAGTGAAACGATAACGGTCGCCTTGGACGATCGCTTCCGCCCTCGCCTCGGGTTTGATATCACGTACGAAAAAGTGTGATTCATTCAAAGTGCGCATCGGAAAAGGGCAATAGCCCCGTCACATCCTTCCTGACAATTGAGTGCAAACGTTTACACGAACAGTGTATCGAACTTTAAGACACTAGTACAAGGCTAAACGGTTCCAATCGACCGATTCAATCAGACCGGAGCGACAAGTCCGCCTGATTTCCCATGATTTCCCCGTGACCAGCCAAACGAAACGGCTGTTGCCTGATAAAAACAAAAAGCAGCCCCATCAGACATGGGACCGCTCGGTATCAAAGCAATGGTGAAATCAGACGTGACAGCGACTCGAAAATCCGGAAGCGGAAGGAACGTTTGACGTAGTCTTGCGACGAAAGCTGGATCGACACCTCGAAATCATCGATGAAATCACGCTCAAGTTCCTTTGCGCTCTCCGTATCATAGAGGAAAGCCATCAGTTCATAGTTGAGGACAAAGCTCCGTATATCCATGTTCGCAGTTCCGACGACACCGATCTTCCCGTCGACGAGCACGATCTTCGCATGCATGAAGTGACGATTATACGTATAGATCTTCACGCCGTCCTTCAGAAGCGGCCCGAAATAGGATCTCGTCGCATAATAGGAAGTGAAGCTGTCTCCCTTGCCGGGCGTCAGGATGCGGACATCGAGCCCGGCCCGTGCAGCGAGTCGCAGCAGCGTCAACGTCTCGTTATCAGGGACGAGGTACGGAGTCGCGATCCAAATCGAGCGTTGCGCCGTGATGATCGCCGCGATCAAGGCGTTCCGAATCGCGGGATCCTTCGAAGTCGGGCCGCTCGTGACGATTTGGACGGCTCCATCGGTCTCGACGTCATGCGCCGGGAAGTAGAGAGGCAAGTTCGTCTCATTCGCGAACGTCTCCCACGTGTCATCCTTTTCGATTTGCCCGTAGAGCCAGTCATCGATGAACGTCGCTTGAAGTTCCTTGACGGCGCGGCCCTCGAGACGCAGATGGGTGTCACGCCAAAAACCGAACTTCGGATCCTTCCCGTCATATTCATTTCCGACGTTCAGCCCGCCAGTGAATCCGACCTTTCCATCGACGACGACGATCTTACGGTGGTTGCGGAAATTCGCGGTGAAGATGAAGAGCGGGCTTGAAATCGGATCGAAGGCGACGACCTTCCCGCCCGCCTCCTTGAGAGGACGAAGGAACGATTCGTTGAGACCGTAACTTCCGAGCCCGTCATACATGAAGCGCACTTCGACGCCTGACTTCGCCCGCTCGATCAGTGCGTCACGAATCGCAGTCGAGAGCTCGTCCGTCCGGTAGATGTAGTACTGGATATGGACGTGGTTCTCAGCAGACCGGATCGCCTCCAAGATGGCAGGGAACGTCTCGCCCCCGTTCGTCAACACCTGGCTCGACGTATGCACATCGACTCCACCGCCGCCGAAGTTACGTATCGTGTTCGCGAGCTTCAAATGGTCCGGCGAGAGGTCCGTGACTGCGAGGCTCCTGATCGGCCGGACTGCCTGTCGGAATAATTGTCTTTCTTCATGGGACCTTCTGCTACGGCGGCGACGGCGGGGATTACGGCCGAACATGGCCCAGATGACGACACCGATGATCGGCAGGAAGACGAGGACGAGAAACCAGGCGATCGTCGATTCGGCCGTCCTGTTCTCGATGAAGATGATCATGATGACGACGAGCGGGACGACGATCCCCGAGACCGTCAACACGTACCAGAGATATCCGAAATAGTGAAGTGCCCAGATGATGGACCCTGTGATCAGTAGGACGAGGGCAAATTGCAAAATCCTGTTCCGCAAATGAAAGCCTCCTTAACAGTACAATTGATGAACGATTCCCGTTCTCCTAAAAAAATATACCAAAAAAGGAACTCAAAAGCCTTCATTCATCAGATGTTGACTCATCTTTTGAAAAAAACAACTTCCTTTCAATCGCGTAGCTGACGGACCTTGCCCCCTCATCCGAAAAGCCGGCAATCGTGTAGTGGTTCAATCCTTCCATGACCTCGAATTGTCCGTTTGGCATGCTTTTCGCGAACGATCGGTGTGCTTCCTGGATATGTTCCCCGAGCCTCGCCTTGATCCAGTGTTCAGGAAGCCCGCCAGCCCATTCGCCGGCAGACAGGACGAGGACCGGCGTCTTGACGGAAGACGTCTTGCTGTCGATAAGCGCATTGTTCTCCTCGACCGTACGCCATTCATCGAGCGTCCCCCTCCAGTGAGAGGGCCGCGACAACGCGTGCCAGAACGGGATTCGCTCTTCGAGCGGCAGTTCGGAGAACAGTCTCGCCCCGATTTGATCCGGGACGATCCAGGCGATCGGCCTGACGTGCGTCAACAGGTACAGAAAACCATTCCAAATCTCCTGCATCCGCTCATACCAGTCCGGCAGATGTGCGTCGACGTCCGGATGGGAAGGGTCGAGCAGGACCGTCAGCTTCGTCTCGTCCTCGTATCGAAGCGACATCTCCAGGGCGATATATGCACCGAGCGAGTGACCGACGAAGACGAAGGGTCCAGACATTTCGAGAAAAGACAACAAACGCTGAAGCTCATCCGCCTGATTCACAAACAGCCGTTTCGTTCTGCCCCTGCTTGAGCGTCCATAGCCGAGGCGTGTATATTCGAACACCCTCCCGATTTTCGCCAGGCGTCTGCTCAGCCACCCCCATTGATGGTGGCAGGACATCATCCCGTGATCGAGCACGAATGTGACATCTCCTTCTCCGCTCATGCGCACATGAAATCTTCCGTCGGTCGTCTCTACGACTTTTTCCACAATTCATCCCCCTCATTCGAACAATTGAAAATCGATCACGTGACCGAGCAAAACGAGCTGGTCGAAGAATTGCGCACGGTGATGATAGAAATGACCTACCATCTCGATGCACCAACCGGCGTCCGTATCATGAACACCCCAATACGTCTGTCTCGTCTCAAATCCATTTCGCAGCGCTTCCTCGAATAGGACTGCCGAGGCTGACATGCGGTCCGACAGATCGGCAATCGGCACGTCCTGGTCATAAAATCGTCTCATTTCCTCGGCCGTCGCACCTTTTGCGATCATCAGATCAGCCTCGAACAGCAGTGCGAGATGTTTTGCGATTTCGTAAGGCGTACGTTTTCCGTCGATCACCTTTTTATGCCAATCCTCTTCATTTGGTATTTGAAATAAAATATGTGTCGTTTCGACTCCCTGACGGACATGTCGTGTTACTGCTTTCTTGAAATCCATTCGCCCCGCCCCTTTTACTCCATTCTAAACTAAAACAAGGAGCAGCGTCGCCGCTGCTCCTTCAAATCCTTATTTGACTGAAAGGAAATGTTCGTTTCCAGTGTGCACATGTTCTTTCGAATAGGACTTGATGACGTATGTTCCGTCAACGAGCATTTTTCTCAATTGCAGCGAGTAGTTGCCTTTCGCGTCCGCTTGATCAGTCGCGAGATGGACATATCCTGAAGCCGTCTTCACATAGAGACGGACGAATCCGCGCTTTGCCGTCTTCCCGCTGATCCGCTTCTTCCCGCTCTATTTCTTGAGCGGATGATTCGCCTTGAGGACGAACGTATCCGATTTGCTGACTTTCCCGGTGACATCGCTCGATTTCACCGTATAGTTACCGAATGAAAGTCCTTTCGCGAACTCGAATCGGAAACCGTTCTTCGCCGCGAACGTACAAACTTCGAGAACCGGTGTGACCATCGGTGCGATCAGCGTGGTCGCAATGACAAGCTTCGTCCATTTCTTCATATAAAACCCCATTTTTTTGATTTATAACATAATTTAACATAATTATTCGAGAATTCACCTACCACTAAACGCTCAATGCGAAGCCCAGTGCAAGTGGGAGATGAATCGCCCGTCTTGAAAACAGAACAAATGTTCTATATAATCAGTGTAATTAATAAAAGACTGGTAAATGAGTGTAATTAAATGCACCCAAACATTCCGTCTTCCTTCTGAATGACCACCTTGTTCTGGCGGTCAAATATAAAGGCTAGGTGAGAGACGGCGCTATCTCAGCGTTCGCGAGACCTGCGTTCGAACGAAACGGTGAATCCTATCACATCATAGTCACCGAGTGGAATCATGGGGGAGACCCCATCCATGTGTCGTTCAAAGCGCTTCCGGACACAAGGATGTCGAAATTCTTGAACGCCTACAAGAGCGCGAGCGGCCGATTGATAAACGAGCCGTTCCACACGTCAAAAAACAACTCTGGAAAGAAATGTTCTGGTCTTTCAGCTATTCCCTCATCACGATAGGTGGCGTGACGGTCGACGCCATCAAACGACACATTGAGAAGCAAGGAGAGGAGTGATCATCTTGCTGAAGGCGTACAAGTTTCGACTCTACCCGACTAAAGCGCAACGAGAGTCTTTCCTGAAGACATTCGGCTGTGTGCGTTTCGTCTACAACAAGATGCTCGAGGAGCGGATCCGTCTGTACGAAGAATCGAAGCTGAACCCTGTCGTAAAACAGAGGCTCCCGACCCCTGCGAAGTACAAGCTGGAATTCCCTTTCCTGAAGGATGTCGACAGCCTCGCCCTCGCGAACGCCCAGATGGACTTGAACAAGGCGTACGCCAACTTCTTCCGCGACAAGTCGGTCGGCTTCCCGAAGTTCAAATCGAAGCACAGGGACCGTCCTTCCTACACCACGAACAACCAGAACGGCAGCGTCCGCATCGAAGGCAGGAAGGTGCGGCTTCCCAAAATCGGTTTTATCCGCTTCAGACAGCACCGTTCTTTCGAAGGCGTCATCAAGTCCGTGACCGTGTCGATGACCAAGACGGGCAAGTTCTTCATCTCGATCCTTGTCAATCAGTCTGAAGAGAAATGGATCCCCGCAAAAAGCAAGGTCGGGATCGACCTCGGCCTCGAGCACTTCGCCATCATGACGAACGACGAGATGGTCTCGGAGAAGATCCCGAACCCTCGCTTCCTGCGTAAATCAGAGGAGAAAATCAAAAAAGCTCAGAGAGCATTGTCTCGCAAGAAAATTGGCAGCAAGAACCGTGAAAAGGCACGAATCATCCTCGCCAAGAGGCATGAGAAGATCAAGAACCAGCGCACCGACTTCCTCCATCGGACGTCGCGACGGATCGTTGACGAGAACCAAGTCATCGTCGTCGAGACGCTGAAATCGAAGAACATGATGAAGAACCGCCGTTTGGCGAAGTCCGTCGGCGACGTGAGCTGGTACGAGTTCGTCCGCCAACTGGAATACAAGGCTAGATTCTATGGCCGGACGTTCATCAAGGCCGACCAATGGTTCGCATCGACGCAGACATGTTCTTCTTGCGGTCAAAAAGGCGAGAAGAAGAAGCTGAACGTCCGGGAATGGACGTGTGCCTGCGGCGCGCATCATGACCGTGACGTCAACGCCAGCATCAACCTGTTGAAGCTGGCGTACTGACGATTCTTCAGGGTGGGGACCACCCGGCGAGCTTGGTCAACAATCGTGGCTAGCAGAAGCACGATCTTCCCAAGAAGCTCCCGCTTCAAGTTGCGAAGCAAATAAGCGGTGAGTAGTCCACCATGGTTAGGAAGTTGCTTGAAGTCTCTCCCAAGAAGTCCGACATCTGTCTTTAATCGAACTGAATCCCTCTGTCCCAAAATGGAATGAAAAATGAAAAACGCCCGGGAATCTTCTCCCGGGCGTCACTTCGTTACGTTAGTCAAACTCCTTCGTATGCGCTGATCATGATGTCGCGCAAGTCTGTGACAAGCGGCATTTTCGGGTTGGCCGTCGTACACTGGTCTTCGAACGCGTCGACCGACATCTTGTCGAGTTTCGCTTCGAACTCTGCCTTATCGATGCCCTGTGCCTTGAAGGACATCTTGATGTTGAGGCGTTGACCGAGTTCCGTCACTGCCTGGATGAGCGATTCGACCCCTTGTTCCGTCGTTTTCGCAGGAAGTCCGAGGTAGCGTGCGATCTCTGCGTATCTCTCGTCCGCGATGAACGATTCATATTTCGGGAACGAAGCGAGCTTCGTCGGACGTGATGCGTTGTAGCGGATGACGTGCGGCATCAGGATCGCGTTCGTCCGACCGTGCGGCGTGTGGAACTCCCCGCCGATCTTGTGTGCGATCGAGTGGTTGATCCCAAGGAAGGCATTCGCGAACGCCATACCTGCCATCGTCGATGCGTTGTGGACCTTCTCGCGTGCTTCAGCGTCGCTGCCGTTGTCGAATGCGCGCGGGAGGTAGTCGAAGATCATCTTGATCGCCTTAAGCGCCAGGCCGTCCGTATAGTCATTCGCCATGACGGAGACGAAGGCTTCAGTCGCGTGTGTCAGGACGTCCATCCCAGTGTCGGCCGTGATCGATGCAGGCACCGTCATGACGAATTCCGGGTCGACGATCGCGACGTCAGGTGTGAGCGAGTAGTCAGCGATCGGGTATTTCACGTTCTTCTCTTTGTCCGTGATGACCGTGAACGGAGTCACTTCTGATCCCGTACCGGAAGTCGTCGGAATCGCGACGAACTTCGCTTTGCGGCCGAGCTCAGGGAACTTGTAGGCACGCTTACGGATGTCGAGGAACTTCTGGCGCAAGTTCGAGAACGTTTCGTTCGGCTGTTCGTAGAAGAGCCACATTCCTTTCGCAGCATCCATCGCAGACCCTCCGCCTAGCGCGACGATCAGATCCGGATTGAAGTCGCGCATCGCCTGTGCACCGTTTTCGACCGTCGTCGTCGATGGATCCGGTTCGACCTGGTCGAAGATGCGGTAACTGACGCCTTGCGGCAGGTTCTTGATGACTTTGTCGGCATATCCGAACTCGACCATCGTCGGATCGGTGACGATGATGACGCGCGAGACGTCTTTCATCGATTTGAGGTACTGGACAGAGTTCTTTTCAAAGAAGATTTTCTCAGGTACTTTGAACCATTGCATGTTCACGCGTCGTTTCGCCACCTTCTTGACGTTGAGTAGATGTTTCGCCGTCACGTTCTCCGAGACGGAGTTCTTACCGTAAGAGCCGCAACCGAGTGTGAGCGATGGAGTCAATTCGTTATAGAGATCACCGATTCCACCATGTGCCGACGGGCTGTTGACGAGGATCCGGCATGCCTTCATCCGCAAACCAAACGCTGTCATCATGTCATCGTTCGTCGTGTGGATGACCGCCGTATGGCCGAGACCGCCGATCTCAAGCATCGTCTCAGCGACTTTGAACGCCTCTTCCGTCGACTGGACGCAGTAGGCACCGAGGACCGGGCTGAGTTTTTCATGAGAGAGCGGTTCCTCTTTGCCGACGCCTGTCAATTCAGCGACGAGCATGACCGTGCTTGATGGTACAGTGATACCGGCACGTTCCGCGATCCAGGTAGCAGGCTTACCGACGATGTCGGCGTTGACCGCGCATGTGTCCGTGCGGATGACGAGTTGTTCGAGCAGCTTTTTCTCTTCCGGCGTACAGAAGTAGCAGCCGAGTGCTTCCATCTCTTCACGCACCTCTTGATAGCGTTCCTGGTCGACGATGACGGCCTGTTCAGACGCACAGATCATGCCGTTGTCGAACGTCTTCGAGAGGACGAGGTCGCTGACTGCGCGTTTGATCTTCGCTGTCTTCTCGATGTAGCAAGGTACGTTACCAGGACCTACGCCTAGAGCCGGTTTCCCTGTCGAGTAGGCCGATTTGACCATTCCGGCGCCGCCAGTCGCGAGCACCATCGCGATGCCTTCATGGTTCATCAGTACTTTCGTCGCCTCGAGTGACGGTTCTTCGACCCATTGGATACAGTTTTCAGGAGCACCTGCACGTACCGCCGCGTCCCGCAGCGTCTTCGCTGCCGCGACCGAACATTGTTGGGCTGACGGATGGAAGGCGAAGATGATCGGGTTACGTGTCTTGATCGCGATGATCGCCTTGAACATCGTCGTCGATGTCGGGTTCGTGACAGGTGTAACCCCGCAGACGACACCGACAGGCTCAGCGATGTATGTGATGCCGTTCTGGACGTCCTCTTCGAGAACTCCGACTGTCTTCTCGCCGCGCAGGCTGTTGAAGATGTATTCAGTAGAGAAGATGTTCTTGATCATTTTATCTTCGAAGACCCCGCGACCTGTCTCCGTTACAGCGAGACGGGCGAGTTCGACGTGTTTTTCGAGACCTGCGAGCGCCATGTCGCGAACGATCGTATCGATTTTTTCCTGATCGAAAGTAAGGAGCGTCCGGAGTGCGCTTTGTCCGCCTGCGACGAGTTCGTTGATTGATTGCTCGACAGGTGTTGCTTCGACTTTAGTTTTTTCTTTGACGGCCATTGTTGGTTTCCTCCCTGTTTTTGAACACTTTTAAGTGAATGACAACAAGATGAATGCAGGAATGCCAGTCTTGAATCGAATAGTTTGTGCTTTCCTTCACAAATCAATCATAACCTGTTTTCATCGTTTTGTGCGTGAATAACTTGTGAACAATTTCACAATAATGTAAACGCTTTCTCCTGTTCAGGGCGTTGCGCTGTTTTCACCTGTCGGCCGACCAGTATCCCGTGATGTTTCTCACATCTTTTTCCTTCAATGCGTGTCAAACAGTTGTCTGTCCTCCCACTCTTCTTGTACGCTAAACTTAGAGTAATGAAAAACTTATCCGTTCGAGGGGGAAATGATATGTCAGTCGTAAAAGAAATTCTGTCCTTCAATGAAAAGTTCGTCGAGGAGAAGCAATATGAGAAGTTCGTCTCGGACAAGTTCCCCGACAAGAAAATCGTCATCCTGACGTGTATGGATGCCCGCTTGACGGAACTCCTGCCGAACGCGCTCGGATTGAAGAACGGGGACGCAAAGATCATCAAGAACGCAGGAGCCGTCCTGTCACATCCATTCGGTTCAGCGATGCGGTCGATTCTCGTCGCCCTATATGCACTCGGTGCCGAAGAGGTCGTCGTGATCGGTCACCACGATTGCGGGATGAGTGCGATCGATCCGGCGAAGATGATTCATGACATGGAAGAACGCGGCATCGAGCAGCAGACGCTCAAGACGCTCGAAGCGGCAGGTGTCGACTTGAAGAGCTGGCTCCGCGGATTTGATTCCGTCGAATCGAACGTCAGCCATTCGGTCGACCTGATCAAAAACCATCCATTGCTTCCGCCAGGTACGAAGGTACACGGTTTCGTCATCGATCCCGGTACCGGCAGACTCGACACGGTCGCACTCGCGGATTGAATGCAACCTGGGTCTATCAACTTCATGAGAGCCACATTCCAGGCACATCCCGTTTGAAAACGGGATGTGCTTTCCTCATTCAAAAGAATCCAACGTTCATCGATTCACCAGCTTGAGAAAAAATGACTGTCTAAAGGGTTGACAGGACAAGTCTCTGCTTGTATTATTCTTTAGTATATTAAAGTGATACCAAAAGAAAGTGTGGTCTTATTCATGTTCAATGCTGTCATCATCGCTGTGTTACTTCTATTCATCCTCGCGCTCAGCCGCGTCCATATCGTGCTCGCCATGGTTCTGAGCGCCCTCGCTGGCGGACTCGTCAGCGGACTCGGTTATGCGAAGACCGTCGAAGCATTCGTCGGCGGACTCGGAGCAGGCGCTGAGATTGCCCTCAGCTACGCATTGCTCGGCGCGTTCGCCGTCGCCCTTTCGAAGACGGGACTCCCTGACGCACTCGCACATGCGCTGCTTACGAAATCTAAGGGATCTGCGACAGGAAAACAAGTTCGGCAATTGAAGGGATTCGTCATCTTCGCCATCTTGCTCCTGTCGATCAGTTCACAAAACGTCCTGCCGATCCACATCGCCTTCATCCCGATCATCATTCCGCCGCTCCTCGGCCTGTTCACTGAGCTTCGGATCGATCGCCGGTTGATCGCTACCGTCATCACGTTCGGCCTCGTCACGCCGTACATGTTCCTCCCTGTCGGATTCGGTAACATCTACCTGAACGAGATTCTGTTGCCGAACCTCTCGAACAACGGGATGGATACAGCAGGCGGATCGGTCGTCAAGGCGATGGCGCTTCCGGCGCTCGGCATGGTCATCGGGCTGTTGACTGCGATTTGGCACTACCGCAAGCCGCGTCAGTATGATTTGATCGATATCGCTCCGGAAGACTACGAAATTCCGGTGATCACGAAGACGAAACTCGCCTTAAGCGGCGTCGTCGTCCTCGTAACGCTGCTCGTCCAGCTGCAGACGGAATCGATGATCATCGCTGCGACGACTGGCCTCGTCCTCTTCCTCCTGCTTCGTCTCGTCCGCTTCTCAGAGGCAGACGACGTCATCACTCGCGGTATGCGGATGATGTCCTTCATCGGATTCGTCATGATTTCAGCGAACGGCTTCTCGAACGTCCTTCGCGAGACAGGTGACATCGAGCCGCTCGTCGAGAACTCGAAGGCGCTGATGGGTGACTCACAGCTCATCGCGGCTTTCGTCATGCTGATGATCGGTCTGCTCGTCACGATGGGGATCGGATCGAGCTTCTCGACCGTCCCGATCATCGCAGCGATTTTCGTTCCGCTCTGCATCCAGTACGGTTTCAGTCTCGAAGCGACGATCGCCATCATCGGTACGGCCGGTGCGCTCGGGGATGCCGGCAGTCCGGCTTCCGACTCGACACTCGGACCGACAAGCGGACTCAATGCCGACGGTCAGCACGATCACATGCGTGAGACTGTCATCCCGACGTTCCTCCACTACAACATTCCGTTGCTCGTGTTCGGGACGATCGCGGCGCTCGTCCTTTGATCGTCAATCACCTCACCTCGCGTGGGGTGATTTTTTTCTTTCTTTTTTACAGCGACTTCTCTACACTGAATAAATGAATGTAATGGAAAGGTGTGTCCTAATTGATTTCATCACTCATCAATGATGTACTGTTGTTTCTGTCTGACTTTGGTTACCTAGGGATCGCTCTCGGCCTGATGATCGAGGTCATCCCGAGTGAGATCGTCCTCTCCTACGGGGGCTATATGATCTCGCAAGGGGTGATCGACTGGCCACTCGCGCTTGTAGCTGCGGTCATCGGGGGGCTCTTCTCCCAGCTCTTCCTCTACTGGTTCGCCCGCTATGGCGGTCGCCCGCTCATCCTGCGCTATGGTAAATACCTCCTGATTCGGGAGCATCATCTCGTCCTCGCGGAGCGCTGGTTCGAGAAGTACGGACAAGGCGTCATCTTCGGTGCCCGCTTCATCCCCGTCGTTCGTCACGCCATCTCGATTCCGGCCGGCCTCGCGAAGATGGACCAGGGCAAGTTCTCTTTCTACACGGTCCTTGCGATCATCCCTTGGTCGATCCTCTTCCTTTACCTCGGCGATTCGCTTGGTTCGAATTGGCGAGCGATCAAGGAGACAGCCGCGCCATACACGAATGTCGTGTTGGTCGCAGCAGCCATCCTGACGGTCCTGTACGTCATCGTCAAGAAGCGAAAGCGCCCAGCCGACGATCCGAGTAACCTCTGATCCGTTCTACAAAAAAAGACTCCTTGAGCCGTCGAATTCCGACAGCCCAGGGAGTCCTTTTTTCGTTCAATTCATTCCCGTCCAGCGAGGCGATAGAGCAGGTCGATCATCTCGATATAGAGCCAGACGATCGTCACGATGATTCCGAACGCCGCGATCCACTCCATCTTTTTCGGTGCACCAGCGCGGATCTGTTGGCTGATGAAATCGAAGTCGATGACGAGCGACAGTGAAGCGACGATGACGATGACGAACTGGACGACGATCGCGACCGTCGAGCTTCCCGTCATGAACGGAATGCTCGTTCCAAACAGCGCCATCAACAGGTTGACCGCATAAAGGATCAGGATTGCGAGGATCGCAGCCGAGACCGCAGCCCGGAAACGTTTCGTCACTTTGACGAGCCCGGTCGAATAGACGAACCACATCGCGAAGGCGACGGCGAACGTCGCAAGTACCGCCTTGCCGACGATGCCCGGATAGATCGACTCGAACAAGAGGGAGATCCCTCCGACCGCAAGCCCTTCAGCCAGGGCATAGAGCGGTGCGAGGACCGGTGCCGTCTTCGGCTTGAACGTGATGATCAAGGCGAGAATCAAACCGACTACAAGACCGCCGATCATCGCCGGGTAGACGAGCGCCCCGGATATCGTCAGTGCCGCGTACCACGTCGCGACGGCTGACGCCGTGACGAGCAGGAGCATCATAAAAATCTTGCTTGTCGTCCCGGCTAGCGTCATCGGCCGCTCGCCCGGTACGCTCGTTTCGAATCCGCGTCTGAGTGCGGGGTTGACTTTGAATCTTGATGCCATGATATAACTCCTCCAATATCTTTTTTCTTTCATACGCGGCGAAACTCAAAAAGGTTTCAGCCGATCAGCCAATTCCGCATGCTGTTCAGTTGAAGCATCACTTCCGGCATCGATTTCCGAGCAGATACGAGATGGATGTCCGCATTCCCGAGTCTACCTGAATTCACGTAGTCCTTCCCGTTGAGCGACGCGCCGATCGGTCCGAACATCTCACTGTCGATGTCGAGGTGACTGAACGTCTTGAAGACACGCTCACCGTCTTCGATCATCGCACAGCCATACTCGATTTCCTTGCCCTCGATCCCGTACTCGGCGTAATGCCAGACGGTAGTCGAATCCCAAGGCGATCCGAGATGCAGGACATGGCCGTCCCGGTCAAGGAACTTATCGATCGGCGAACCGGGGCCGAATCCGGCTTCGAGCGTATGGTCCGAGACGACCTCAGCAGCACCTTTCCCCCACGCCGAGACAGACCACATCGGATGTGCGCTCCGATGTACACCCGGGTAAGTGCGGAACAGCTCAGGGACGACACCGATCCCCCGGGTCACCGTCCTTGCCGGATCGTACGCCGGAAGCTCGTCCCGGATCGTCTGCCACCATTCCTCTGGCACAGGAGGGTTCATCCAGTTCTTCGGATCAGAATTATCCGTCGACTGGGCAGCCATCATGATCAGCCCCTCCTCACCGACCGTCTCCATCAGGGCAGTGATGAGCGTCTGTGCACCTCCAGGAATCCAGCCGATCTGTTTAAGGGATGTATGGACGAATAGTGACATCCCTTCCGTCACTCCCAGCTGTTTGAGCGACTCCTTGATCATGTCCTTCGTTACGAGCGGTCCTTTCAGCTCCATGGTCATCTCCCCTTATGTCAGGACGACTTCGATCGTCGACCCCGTTTTTTCCTGGCGTACTTCGATTCGCGCGTCGACACGCGATTTCAATTCAGCGACGTGGCTGATCACGCCGACCATCCGTCCGCTTGCCTGGACGGACAACAGCGTCTCGATCGCCTGTTCGAGAGACTCGGGATCGAGTGTCCCGAACCCTTCGTCGATGAACATCGTCTCGAGCGAGACCCCACCGCTTGCCTCCTGGACTACTTCGGACAAACCGAGCGCAAGCGCAAGCGATGCCTTGAAGCTCTCTCCTCCTGACAGCGTCTTGACGTGACGCGTCTGCGACGTATACGCATCGAAGACGTCGAGGTCGAGTCCGTGCGTCTTCTTCCTGTTTCCTGCTTCCTTCTTCCGCTCGAGCTGGAAGCGGCCCGATGTCATGCGGACGAGATGACGGTTCGCGGCATGCAGGATTTCATCGAAGTATGCCGTCTGGACATACGTCTCGAATGTCATTCGTTGCGCATTGCCCCCCATCCCGGCGTCCGCGAGGTCACCAAGCACGGCGTAGCGTGCATCCTCCGCGTCGATTTCCTGCTGAAGCGCCTCCCATGCGCGGATCAACTGTAGGATTTGATCGTACTCCTTTTCTGCACCTGCCCGCAGATTCGTCGCTTGAGCCGTGTTCGCCCGGACAGTCGAAAGTTCCATCCGTAGCGAGTCGAGCGCTGGTCGCCCTTCCTTCAACGCGATTTTCCCGAGACGATCGACCTCCCGGGTCAAGGCATTGAGCTGTTCATCATAGGCTTTCAAGTCCCGCTCTATTTTTTCCCGTTCCGCACGCGGAACGAGCGCAGTAAGAAACGCGGTTTCGTCCGCAAACCCTTCTGATTCGAGCGCTTCCGTGAACATCCGTCCACTCGTTTCCGCCTTCGACCGGGCTTGTGCCATTTCCTCAGCGATCATTTGCGCCTGACCGTTCACTAACTGAAGTTCGCGAGTGACCTTTTCATGTGCTTTCTTCGCCTCTACACTCGCTTCCGTGTGCTCCGAGATTTCCGATCGCAACCGCGCCAGTTCAGCCTTCATCGCATCGACCGGGAGCATCTCCTCACCAGGACGATTCATCGCGACAAGTCTCGCCTCGAGACGACTGACTTCAAGCAACGCCTCCTGATGCTGCGTCTCAGTGGCCGCGATTTTTTGCTCAAGTTCTGCTGTCTGCCGCTCTGCTTCCTCGACCAGCCGCTCAAGCTTCTCGCGCTCGGCTGCCTGTTCCAGCAAACTTTTTTCCGCTTCGTTCAAACGATTCGCTTGTTCCCTCAATGCTTTGGCATCCTTCGGCAATCCCCGAGCCGAGTCGTCGAATTCGCGTTCAAGGTCTTGCAGTTGTGCCGACAACGACCGGTAGTTCGTCTGCAGTTCCTGATGGGCCGAATGCTTCTCGAGATAGACTTGCTGCAGCGCGTCAGCAGGAGGCTTGGCTCGCGAAGACGCTTGAGCTTTGTGGGGGTGGTCAAGACTGCCGCATACCGGGCAGGCGTCGCCTAGCTTCATCGATTCGGCAAGCGTCACGGCGAGATGCGCACGCTCCGCTTGGATCGCCTCATTGTATGCCTTCTCTGCCTCCTGCTTCTCGTTGCGGACCTGTTTCCCGCGCGCGACGAGCCGTGAAAGCTCCCCTTCTGTCGCCTCCATCCTCTGTGCTATCCGTTCTGCCTGTTTGACGGTAAAGCCCTCCTCCTTCAAAAGGAGCAGTTGATGCTGGACATCACGGTGCGTCGCAAGCGCCTTCTTCCATTCAAGGATCTGTTGCTGCAGCACCCCTTTTTTCGCTTTGAACGGGGCAGGATCAAGTCGTTGCCCGTCATTTTTCAGGCGCGTCAGTTCTTCGTTCATGCGAATTCGGCTGTCTTCCTCTTCGATCAGCTCGGCGAGGCGTTCGATGCGCTGTTCTTTCGGTTTGATTGCGAGACCGGCTTCTTCGAAGAATCGGACGGATGCAGAGAGGCTGCGTTCGTCGGATGCGAGACGTTCCAGCTCCTTCGCCAAAGCGGAATGACGCGTCGTCAGCCGTTCGACCGTCGCCATGTCATCCTTCGAGCGGCCGTGGCTCGCCTCGAGACGAACCGCTTTGAGTGCCGCTTCGAGCTTGAGACGTCGCCGATCGACATCAGGACGCATGTCATTCAAGGAACGGATATCCGCCTCGGCCTGCTCGAGCTCGACGAACATGGCTTCGATCGTCTCGGCCGTTCTGAGCGTCTCTTCCGTTTTGCGCAAAACTTCAAGAGATGCCGCTTCATCTGTCCTCAGTTCACCGAGTTTCGCCGTCCATTCCGCCTGAAGTTGAACGAACCGTTCCAGGATATCCTCCTTCGTCAGTTCTTCCCAAGAGGCTTGTAGCGGCAGCTCCTCGAGCTTCGCGAGCTGTTTCGTCTTCGTTTCTTGGATTTTCGCCTTCAAGTCGAGTGCCTTCCGGTTCAGCCGAAACTGGAAATCACCGTATTGCTCCGTCTTGAAGAGCTGCTTCAGGATCTTCAGCTTGTCCTTCGATTCGGCAATCAGCAGTTCACGGAACTTGTTCTGAGGAAGCAACAGGATTTGTGAGAACTGTTTATGGTCGAGCTGCAGCAGTTCGCCGATCACCGCCTTGATTTCTGGAATCTTCGTCGCGAGCGGCTTCCAATCCGAACCGTCGTACCTCGAGAGGACGGCTTCATGTGCGATTCCCGTCTTGTTCTTCGGATGCGGTTGGGTCGGCTGCCGCCAAATCAAATAGCGTTCGCCTTTCAGGCTGAATTCGAGCTCAACTTCCGTTTTCAGCGTCTCAGCAGCGAAATGACTGCGTAAATCATTCATCTCGCGCTCTCCCCCGGACGTCTCCCCATAGAGCGCGAAGGTGAGGGCATCGAAGATCGTCGTCTTGCCCGCCCCGGTGTTACCCGAGATGACGAACATCGTCCTTCCTTCAAGCTTCATGAAGTCGATCGTCTCGCGGTCCGAGAACGGACCGAAAGCCTGCATCGTCAGTCGTTCTGGCCGCATGTCGCTTCCTCCTCCAGTATGTCTTTCATCTTCGATGTCGGTTCCTTCTCACGGACGTCCGCATAGAACTCGAGGAACAGGTCAGAGATCGATGCGGCCTGAACCTGATCCCGGGTCGCCTGAACCGCCCGACTCGCCTCGCGGACAAGACCTGTCCGCTCGAGGTGTAGAATGTTCGGATAAATCCGCTTGAGGGTGCCCATCGGATCGATCAAGGCTTCCGTATCGGTCAGATTGATCTTCAAATAGTCCTCGCGTGCCTGCTCCGCGTAGAAGAGCGGATCCGTCAATTCCAGCAGCGTCCCCGTCAACTCACGCAAATCACGTGCTGGTGCGATCGGTTCGAATCGTCTTGAAAAGACGCGCCCGTTCCATTCGAGGACGTCGACTCCCTTGACATGCGTCGCTTCTGAAAAAGAATATTTGAGCAGTGAACCGCTATAGCGGACCTTCTCCGAACGAAAGGCGAGCGGATTGTGCAGATGGCCGAGTGCCGTGTAGTCGAAGCGCTCAAACAGCGAGGCGCTCACTTGTCCGGCCGTCCCGATGGATAATTGTCGTTCTGAGTCCGTCTCAAGTCCACCCGTGACGAAGGCGTGCCCGACCAAAACGTTCGGACCTGTCGCGAATTCGATTTGCTTGATGATGCGCCGCATCGCGTCCTCATGCGTCCGAATGTCCGGGTCCCCGTATACGTAACGGGCGATTGACGGTTCAGCGAACGGGACGAGATGGAACGTCACGCCTTTGATTTCGACCGCGTCGATCCGCTCAGACAACTTTCCTGCCAGGTGGAGACCGGAACGCTTCAAAAGGGACGTCGCGAATTGGAGGCGTTCCGCCGAATCATGGTTGCCACTCACCGCGAGCACTGGAATTTTTCGTTCGAGAATCAGTTCTCCAAGTACTTCGTCGAGCAGTTCTACCGCCTCTGTCGGCGGGATGGCACGATCGTATAGATCGCCTGCGATGACGATCGCATCCGGCTTCTCCGCGTCCACGAGGGATAGGAAGGCTTCGAGCGCCTTTCGCTGGTTCGAGAGCATCGATTCGCCGTGGACGATTTTGCCGAGATGCCAGTCTGCCGTATGGATCCACTTCATTAAGTCACCCTCATTTCTTGAATTAGTATCGTGCCATTATTTTACCATTCTTTCTTATTCCGCGTCTTTTTCAGACGAATCGCCTCACATATGTTGCACTCGACGACGGCAATCGGTAAACTGTAAGAAAATTTCTAATATTTTAAGGGGGATTCCATTCATGAAGACTGCATTATTCGGTGGAGGTTGTTTTTGGGAGGTCGAAGAAGTGTTTCGCGCTCTTGACGGTGTGATCGATACGGAGGTCGGTTTCGCAGGCGGGGATGTCGACGCCCCGAGCTATGAGCTCGTCTATACGGACTCGACTGGCCATGCGGAAGTCGTCAAGATCGATTTCGACGAGGAGAAGGTCTCATATGAGGCGTTGCTCGAAATCTTTTTCTCGAACCACAATCCGACTGAACTCAACCGGCAAGGCGAGGATGTCGGTACCCGTTACCGCTCAGTCGTCTTCTTCTATGATGAAGAACAGCGTACAAAAGCGCAGGAAGCGAAGGATGCGCTCGCAAACAGCGGTCGTTTCAAACGTCCGATCGTCACATTGATCGAGCCTGCAGCCCCGTTCTTCAAGGCCGAGGAATATCACCAGAAATACTTCCATAAAAAAGGCATCAACTCGTGCTCCATCTGATATCAATTTGACCGGCCTTCTCGCCTGGCTGAATTCCAGACATCCAGTCTGGTTTTTCGGACAGGCCGAAGTGCCGGTTTTTTTTCATTTCCTCTTGCAATGAAGGTCAGATAGGTATAGGTTTTAGGTGTCAACAATTGCCAGGTTCATATAATCGAAGGAGGAAGTGTCATGAGACGTCGTCATCTGTTGTTCCTCATCCCAGTCCTTGGCCTGATACTTTTTTACCGCTCGATTCGCATGCCTGTCTGCCGATGTTTCCAAAAAACGGTCGACTCACGGATCCGTGACGCCGCGATCACGGATCGCACGATCGAGGAAACTGATCTAGAGGATTTGCCCAAAGTCGTAAAGCGCTATTTTCATGCCAATCATTATGTCGGTGCCCAGTTCTTTCAATATTCCCACACCCTCTACTTTCCGGTCTCGTTCATCCTCAACGGGGATAAACGAATCAAGATGGATTACGAGCATTACAACTTCATCGCCGGTCCTGAACGCTTTGCCCGGATGACCACCTCGCTTTACGGATTGCCGTTCGAGGGAGTGGATGCTTATCAGGCGGGCATTGGTGAAATGGTCGGTCGCCTTGGTGGAGTCATCCCGATGTTCGATGTGAAGGGCCGGGAAATGGACCAGTCGGCCCTCGTGACGTGTCTTGCGGAGTCGATTTTCCTTCCATCTTTCCTGCTCAGCCCGAACATCACCTGGACCGAGCTTGACGATCATCGTGCAAGAGCGGAACTTACGCAGGACGGGCTATCCGTCAAGGGGACATTCACCTTCAATGAGCATCATGAACTAATCCGCTTCGAAACCGAGGACCGTTACATGGAGAAAAATGGTGAGTTCCTGAAAATACCATGGGTCGTGTCGGTTACCAATCACCGTGCAGTAAAAGGATTGAAGTTCCCGACCCGTGTCACTGCCGCGTGGATTACACCAGACGGACGACAGACCTACTTCGACGGCAGGATTCGTAAGCTGACTTTACAGTAAGGCTCGTCATACTGCAAAACAGAAGAGGAGAGCGTCCGAAGTTATTGGACGCTCTCCTCTTTCTGTTTTCATCCCGTTTTTTTGTATTATTTTCTTGCATGTTTATTCGTATCGGTCTTTGGATGGTTCCGGTGTCTAAGCCTGTTCAATGAACCAATCAATGAGACCGATCCACCAATCAATGCTCCGACAAGCATCCCTTTTTTGAATGTTCTATTGCCTTGAGGAGTCTCTCCCTCATTATGATCAAAGAGCAGTTCAATAGGAGCGACTTTCGCTTCCACCTCTTCATAGCGTTTAGCCGTCTCATGCGAGGTGGCATCCCTGCTCTCGACACTGCAGGGAGAAAGAAAGAACGGATTCAGGTTCGTCCGGTATCGATCTGGATTCCAGTTCTGTCTCGGTTCTTGGACCGCACTTGTATCCTGTTCTCCTTCATCGACCTTGGCTACGGTAAGGAGCTCATCTTCTCGATCCATATCGGGATTGATGTTCATCGCTATCACTCCTTTTTCTGTGCAGATTCAAACAAACCCCAAAATCCCTCTTGATTATCCATTTACCTCTTTTTCAATAATAATAAACATCTATTGATCATTTCTTCATACAGAACAGGATTTGTAATTAAAATTACTTTAAAGAGAAATTTCCTTATTGCATTCAACAGTAATTTTGATTACTCTTTAAGGTAAGGGGGGGATGATGAATGGATGACCTTCAATTGAATGTCCGCTTACTCAGATCACGTGTACCAAATCTAACGGTAGCTGCCAAGGGGGCTGGACTCCGCCCGGCCACTGTCTCGAATCTTTGCACGGGAAAGATACCTGTCGGACGGGCAGAGGTAAGAACGATCGTCACACTCGCGACGCTCGCTAAATGCAGTCTTGACGAACTGATCATCAGAGGGGAGAAGAAGGATATGATACAAACCAACATCAAAACGCTTGATTTGTTTGCGCCTATCGTAAAAGGGGGCACGGTCGGCTTGATTGCCCGACCGAAGATGGGACAGCTTGTCGTCCTGATCGAACTATTCCATCGCCTGAAAAAAGAAGGCCTCCGTACGATCTTACTCTCGCCGGAAAATCATCACCCAGAAATCGAGGATCTTGTAGATCTTTCAGACATAACGGCCCGTTCCATCGATGAGGCTATCCGTGCCCTCTCCGATCTTTCGCGCGAAAATGATGTCCTGTTCGTCGCCGACCGTTCTCACGTCGTATCGGGAGATTTATATGATCTCGAGGCCGCTCTTCCGGAACACAGCAAGGATAGGATCACGACCTTCCTGCTCGACTTGACTGGCGGCGCAATGGATGAAGAGCTGCCTTACGGACCGCTAGACACCGTTTGGCATTTCGATCCTGACTTGAGCGCACGTCACCTCTATCCGGCCGTCAATCCGGTCCTGTCGACTTCCTCGTTGCTCGAAGGCGGACTTCTCGACCCGCAGCATGTCACTTTGAAGCTCGAGGCGCAAAAGTTGCTCCGCCGTTACCGGGAGCTCCGCTCAATCGTACAAGTACGTGGAATAGATGGTATTCCGTCGTCAGATCAATCAGTCTACGCCCGCGGCGAACGACTTGAAGCCTATCTGACCCAGCCATTCTATGTCGCGGAAGACTTCACGGGAATCAAGGGAGAGTCCGTCTCGTTCGACGAGACCGCCCGCGATGTCCGGAAAATCCTTGACGGCAGTGCGGACAGCCTTCCCGTCAAGTCGCTTGCATTCACTGGACAGCTCAGCATATGACACAAAGAGGCGGCATCCGGGTGGGTGCCGCCTCTTTTCGCCGTTATCTCGTTCTTCCGATCAGTTGCTCGGTCTGTTCGACAAGTGTCGAAGCCGCCTCCGTCGAAGCCGCCTCCGTCAAATCATACTTCTGTTTGACGCGGATGATCCGGAGCACCTTCTCGTCCAGTTCGCTCGCAGGGAGTTCCCCGTTTTCGACCGATTCCTTGATGGAGTGGATGAGCGACTCTCTGCTCTCGCTCGAAGCGTTCGAGAACATGACCATGTCCGTCCCGGCAAGCAGAGAGGTCAGTGCTGCTTCTTCCGTCCCGTACGATTCCGAAATCGCCCCCATCGCAAGGTCGTCCGTGATGACTACCCCATCGAATCCGAGGTCGTCGCGCAACAATCCGCCGACGATTTTCTTCGACAGAGAGGACGGCTTCTCAGGATCGAGGACCGGATAGAGGATATGGGCGACCATCACGACGTCCGCCCCGGCAGAAATCGCCTTTCGAAATGGTACGAGTTCCATTTCTTCGATCTGTTTTCGCGACTTCGATATTTTCGGCAGGCTCACGTGCGAGTCGACCGTCGTATCGCCGTGCCCCGGGAAATGCTTGACGACCGGAACGACGTCCGCTTCAGCAAGTCCTCGCATCCAGGCGATGCCGAGCCTTGCAACGGCCTCTGGATCCGAACTGAGCGCGCGGTCCCCGATGATCGGATTACCGGGATTGCTGTTGACATCGAGCACCGGGGCGAAGTCCATGTTGAATCCGAAGTGGCTCGTCGTCGTAGCGAGACCTGATCCGATGTCATATGCCAGCCGTTCGTCATTTTTCGCCCCGACGACTGCCGCTGCCGGAAACTTCGGTATAGGGGCAGGCAACCGCGTCACTCTGCCCCCCTCTTCATCGACACCGACGAATAACGGGAAGGGAGCTTCGTTCGCCTGATGGATCGCATTGACGAGTTGTTTCAATTGCCGTTCGTCCGACACGTTGCCCCCAAGCACGAGGACGCCGCCGACACCATTTCGAATCATCTCCGTATCCTCGGGCGTCAATTTCGTCCCGTCGACCCCGACATAAAGCAGCTGTTCGATTTTTTCTTCCTGATCCATCCTGCTGAGTGCTTCTTCGGCAGGATCTTTTGTTTCTTCTGTCTCCTTCGCTCGTTCGACTGTCGGCTCTCTTTTCTTCGTCCCGTTGTTCTCACTCTTCTTCTCGTTCACTTGTTCATTCCCGCAAGCCGCTAGCAACAGCATGCTGAAGATCAGTATGATTCGTTTCACCTTTTCACCATTCCTTCACTGGATTTCTCCAGCTATCATACCATTTCAGAGCTTGCGTTCACTCTTGATTCCATTGATCGAGTAGAAGGCGGTGATTTCGGCGTTCAACGAGTGGGCGACGGAGCAATACTTCTCCTTCGAGAGCTCGATCGCGCGGATGACCTTCTCTTCAGGCAAGTCGCCTTCGAACCGGTAGTGGAGTGAAATTTCCGTAAAACGTTTCGGGTGCTCAGCAGCGCGTTCCCCCTCTATGTCCATCTCGAACGAGGTCGGCTCAAGGCGCATCTTCTTCAAGATCGAGATGATGTCCATCCCCGTACATCCGGCTACGGCGTGAAGGACCAGCTCCGTCGGTCTCGGACCCGTATTCATCCCTCCGAACTCAGGTGCGGAATCCATTTTGAGTAGATGTCCGGTAGCCGTCTCTCCTGAAAATGCCATGTTCTTATCCCATCTCACTGTCGCTTGCATCACTCACACTCCCTTTCGTGTATATCCCTTCCTATTCCCGAAACACCATCTTCTTCACCGTATCTCGATTATTTCTGATTTTTCGGACTGTTGTTTCCCGAATTGCTCGGAGTTTCCTTCCCCGATAGATTCATGCTACTCTGAAAGGCGTGAATCTAACGCATGGGGACATGCCTTTTAAGAAGTGGGGAATCATCTTGAACCAATTACAACATCATACAGAACAAGGACAGGAACGCTTGACGCGTGCACATTGGTTTTTGATCGCGACGCTGTCGATGCTGACCTTCGTCCTCGGTACGAGCGAATTCGTCATCGTCGGCATCCTGAACGAGATTGCCGGCAGCCTGAACATCACGATTCCGAAAGCCGGTACGCTCGTTTCCGGATTCGCCCTCTCGTTTGCGATCGGGACGCCGATCGTCATGTCACTGACCGGACGGCTTCAAAAACGTAAACTGATGCTCGGCTTGATCAGTCTGTTCATCGTACTTAATCTGTTAAGCGCGTTATCCGGCGGCTATGCACTGCTTCTTGCGACACGACTGATGACTGCAATCGTCACAGGCGTCTTGATCTCACTCGCGATGCTCGTCGCAAGCGAGAGCGTACCACTCTCTAAGCGCGGCGTCGCGGTGTCGTTCATCTTCGGAGGATTTACGATGGCGAACGTCTTCGGCGTGCCGCTAGGGACGTTGATCGGTCAGACGGCCGGTTGGCAATCCACCTTCCTGTTGACGACAGCTCTCGGTGCAGTCGCGTTCGCAGGAGTCTACAGAGTCGTACCTTACGGGCTCTCTTCAGGTTCGAGTTCCCTCAAGGATCAGCTGATGCTGCTCGCGCACCCTCGGATCCTGATCGCCTTCTTCATCCCGGCACTCGGCTTCGGCGCGACTTATGCCGTCTTCACCTATCTCGTTCCGATTCTCTCGGGAAAGATCGGTCTTGCGGATGAATGGATCAGCCCTGCACTCTTCCTATACGGGATCGTCTCGATCTTCAGCAACCTGCTTGCCGGGAAGATCGCGTCAAGAAATGCAATCGGACGTCTGCGCTTCGTCTTCCTCATCCAGGGAATCGTCTTAGCAGCCCTATACTTCTCTTCCCGTGATTTCACGTTCGGCTTGATCAATATCGCACTCATGTCGCTGATGGCGATACTGCTGACGACATCGACGCAGCTTTATCTGATCGACTTGGCCGATAAGTTCAATCCGGATGCGAAAGGACTTGCCGCCTCGCTCATGCCTGTCGCAAGCAATGTCGGCATCGCCTTCGGTTCTGCGCTTGGCGGTTTCGTCGTCGCAAATGGACCGTTGATGAACGTCGCCTGGGTCGGCGGTCTCGTAGCTTTCGCTGCCGCAGCTTTGACAGCGATCAGTTATCGCCTCGACCGGAAGTGATTTTTTCTGAAATACTGCAAGAAGATCGAAGCCACCCGGCTCCGATCTTCTTTTTTTGTTCAATACGGATTCGGATCTTCCTGCGGAGTGTCCGGAATCTCATTCGGTTCTTTGAACGGATTGATGTCCGGATCACGGACCGGATCCTCCTGCGGAAAATCAGGAATTTCTGTAGGAGTTCCCGGAATCTCGTTCGGTTCCTGCTCTGGTACCTCATTCGGATTCTTCTTCATCTCAGTTCCTCCTCGCTTAGGAAGTCATGTAGTCCCCGCCGTTGACATGCAGCGTCTGGCCAGTGACGTACGTCGAGTCGTTCGACGCGAGATAGACGAACGCCGGAGCATTCTCAGAAGGTTGCCCACGCCGTTTCATCGGCGTATCGAGCCCATGTTTCGCGACTTTCTCCTTCGTGAACGTCGCCGGGATGAGCGGCGTCCAGATCGGACCTGGTGCGACCGCGTTGACACGGATCCCTTTCCCGACGAGGTTCGTCGCAAGTGAACGGGTGAACGTCGTGATCGCCCCTTTTGTCGCGGAGTAGTCGATCAAGGATTCAGCGCCCCGGTACGCCGTGACGGACGACGTATTGATGATCGTGTCGCCTTCTTCCATATGCGGAAGAGCTGCTTGCGTCAGGTAGAACATGGCGAAGATGTTCGTCTCGAACGTCCGTTTCAGCTGTTCCGGCGTGATGTCGAGGAAGTCGTCCTGCGGATACTGGACGCCTGCATTATTGACGAGGATGTCGATGCCGCCGAGTTTGCTGACGACCTCTTCGACGATTTGCTTGCAGTTCTCCGGATCGCTGACGTCCTTTGCGATCGTGACCGCCTTTCCACCGTACCCTTCGATGATCTCTGCCGTCTTCTGCGCGTCCCCGTGTTCATTCAGATAGACGATCGCGACGTTCGCGCCTTCCTTCGCATAAGCGATCGCGACGGCACGTCCGATTCCGCTGTCGCCGCCCGTGATGAGCGCGACGCGCCCTGTCAGCTTGCCGGAACCGCGATATTCAGGGTCATCGTAAACCGGCTCCGGATCCATCTTCGCTTCGATGCCGGGCTGGTGACTTTGTGTCTGTCCAGGTGTCTGTTCATGAATTTCCTCATATTGCTGTTCCTTCATAGCTGATCTCCCCTTTTGTATGATGGTCATTCTAGAAAAATATTCCCTGCATGATGATTGATAAACACGAAAAGAGACTAAAGTTAGGTAAATCAGGAAATACAAGGAGGAAGAGACTCATGAACCGGAAAGGGGACATATCGATGACCGAACAAAATAAAATCGCCTACGAAGTGAACGAGACGATCGAGACGCGGATGGGGCGCCATCCTGGATACCGTCGTGCCCACGCGCGAGGAATCCTTTTCAAGGCCCGTTTCATACCGAACGGGAAAGCCGCTGCCTTCACGAAGGCGGAACCTCTGCTGAAGGACACGGAAGCCATCGTCCGCTTCTCGCACAGTTCACCGGATCCGTCGATGACTGACGCCGCCTCTCCGATCAAAGGGATGGCTGTTCGCCTTCTGTCACAGTCCGGTCCGTTGAACCTCGTCATGGCGACCGTTCCCGTCTTCATCGCAAAACAGCCGGAGACGTTCCATAACATCATGAACGGTCTCGCACTCAAGGACGGGAAGATTCGTCCGTTGAACGCACTCAAACTGTTCATCAAAAAACCTGAGGCGCGTGCGTTCTTGCGCATACTTCAAAACAGCAGGCTTCCGGAGAGCTTCGCGACAGTCCCGTATCACGCGATCCATGCTTTCTGGTTGGTCGATGAGACAGGCAAACGGCAAGCCGTCCGTTTCCGATTCGTCCCTGAGAGGATCAGTTACGACAAGCCGAAAATCATCCCGCAAGAAGAAGAATTGAAACAGCGTGTCGCGCGCGGCCCTGTCCGTTTCCACCTTCAAGTCCAGCTTGCTGATGAGACAGACGCCGTAGACGACCCGACCGTCGAATGGCCAAACGACAGACCCCTGATCGAAGTCGGGACGTTGACGCTTGAGGAAGAAATAAAGGAGCAGGAGGACCTCATGTTCGATCCGACGCTTTTGCCTACTGGAATCGAGGCGACCGGAGATCCGATCTTCGCCTTCCGCAAACTCGTCTATGAAGAATCGATGCGGCGCAGACACCAAGAAGCAAAAAGAAATCGTCACGGCGATTGAACGCCAAGAAGCGGGACAGGCATGCCGATGCCTAACCCGCTTTCGTTGTATCGATTCAAGAGAGCAAATCCATCATCCCGATGATCAGCGCGACGACGAGCAGACTCGGCAACATGTTTGCGACACGAATCTTCGTGATGCCGACGAGGTTCAAGCCGATCGCGATGATCATGACGCCTCCTGTCGCCGTCATCTCGAGAATGAACTGATTCATCACGGCGTCCGGGACGAACTTCGTGATCTGCACGGCAAGCAACGCAATCGCCCCCTGATAGAGAAGGACTGGAAGCGCCGAGAACAATACACCGATTCCGAGGGTCGAGCTAAGGACGAGCGCAGTGAAGCCGTCGATCAGACCTTTCGTATACAGGACCTCATGATTCAACCGCAGTCCACTGTCAAGCGCGCCGACGACTCCCATCGCCCCGATGACAAAGATGAGCGTCGCGACGATGAACCCTTCCGCGACGTTCGATTCCCCGCCGATCCGGCGTTCGAGACGGTAACCGACGCCGTTCAGCTTCTCGTCAAGCCGGAGCCATTCCCCTACTGCTGAGCCGATGACGAGACTGCCGATGACGATCAGGAAGTTTTCGCTCTTCAGTCCCATCTGAACACCGAGCACGAGCACGGCGAGTCCGATACCGGCCGTGACCGTCTCCTTGACTCGTTCCGGGATTTTATGGAACAGCAGCCCGAGCAGCGTCCCGATGACGATCAGCACGGCGTTAACGATCGTACCTGTCAAAACCATTCAACATTCCTCATTTCAAGTGTTAGTCCATTTTCCGTGCGCAGACATCAGGAGACGTCAGCAGTGACACGGTTTCTTCCGTGTTCCTTCGACCGGTAGAGTGCTTGATCGGCCATTTCGATCAGCACGCTCTCTTTTTCGGCACCGGGAGTCAAGACCGCCACACCGGCGCTGATGCTGACTTTACGGAGCGGCAAGGAGGTTTCGTGCAGGATATCGAGTCGGATCACTGCTTGACGGAGCCGTTCTCCGATCATGACGGCTTGTTCCGTTCTTTTGTGATCAAGCAGGACGGCGAACTCTTCCCCGCCGTAACGGTAGACCATACCGTCATCCTGAAGTTCCTTCTTCAGCGTCCTTGCCACCGCGATGAGGCAGGAATCCCCGGACAGATGTCCGTAAGTATCATTATATGCCTTGAACGAATCGACATCGATCAAGATCAGGGCAGCTCGATACTGCTCAGTTCTTGCGACGCGCCACCTCACCTCCATATCCTCGTCGAACGCCCGCCGGTTCGCGATCTTCGTCAGCGGGTCGGTGAGTGAGCGCTGGACGAGGACACGTTTGCTGCGCTCCAGCTGGAACGAGTGGACAAATGCCATCAGGATGACGACTGCGACGCCACCGACGATCAAGATCATCCATTTTGCGGAATCGGACGCCTTCTTCCCCCGTTCCGAAGCTTCGCGAATGATTTTCGCGATGTCTGACCGGATTTTTTTGTCGACTTCTCGAAATTCATTGATGTTGCCGACACCGTCGTACCGTCTCACGTTCGCCTGCCCAAAATCGCCTTCCATGACGAGAGCGACCTGACTGTCATAAAACACTTTCATCTGATCGATCAGCGGCAACGCCTCCTGCCGGATGATCTGTTGCATGATCGGGTGGTTTCGGTCGAGCCGCTCAATTTGTCCGATTGCCTGATCGAGTGTCTTCTGTGATTGCTGGTACTGCAGGAGAGAACGAGGATCTTGATCATTTGTGTAGCTGCGCACCGTCAACTCCTGATCGAGGAGGATCGGAAACAGTTCCGATGCAGCATTCGAGATTGGAATCGCTTCTTCGACGATTCGCCTGTTTTCCTGTTCCATGTCCATGAAGGCACCATAACTCCAGACGCTCGTGATGAAGAGCGACAGCAGTGCGAGGAGCAGATAAAATTGTATAGCCGACAACCGTTTGTCCATTGCAACATCTTCCTTTTCCGTGTCTCTTCCTTTCAAGTTTAGGTGATGGAGAAAGTGAAGTCATCTCCGCAATGCGCCCTTCCCCTTCTTTACAAAAAAGAGCCTGAACCGATCCATGGGACCGGAACAGGCATCTTCACCCTCTCATCGCCTCTCCGAGCGAATCGATTTGTTGATGAATCAGCTCCCCGTTCGACTTCAGCATCCTCTGACTTTCTAAGCTGTGTTGAATGTTGGACGCGAGGGATTCACTATACACTTTCAGCTCTCGCAGCGATTCATGGATCGTCCCGAAGTGGTCGATCGCTGATTCGCTCAGCCGGTTCACTTTCTCCCTTTCTCGCATGACATCATTGATCGAGACTGCGATTTCCTCAGCACCTGTCACCATTCCGGTCACCCCATCTAGCGCAGCATCGAGCTGTACAGCAATCGCCGACAGCTGACCATTCACCATGGAGATCTCCTGGCCGACCCGGTTGGTACTTTCTGAAAGCTCTCGGTTCGCATTGCCGATTTCCTGCGTGATGCTTGCAATCTCGATGGCAAGACGCTGTACTTCATTCGCGACGACGCTGAATCCTTTTCCGGCTTCTCCTGCCCTTGACGCCTCGATCAGTGCATTGAGGGAAAGACGCCTTGTTGATTCAGCGACTTGATGGATCCGGTGAATCGACTTCTCCATGAATTGGCTCTTCACTCCAGTTTCCTTCAGTCGGAGCATGATTCTTCCCGATGCGCGCCTCATCTCATCGGTTCCTTCCGATAGATGCCGAAACACTTCATGTTGGCCAGATATTCCAGTAGAGAAATCGAGAGTGTTCTTGTGACTAGTCAGAAGGAAGCCATTCATCGCTTCGAGCGAGATACTGCTGTTGAGGAGCACCTTTTGTGAGTCCTCGAGCACATCTTCGAGCCGTTGCGAATCATCCGCAAGGGAGACGGCGACATGACTAAGGGCTTCAACCGACTTATCCGTCGAGATGAGCTGGGCCGAAAAATCCGGTTGGATCTTTGCAAGCTGTATGCTCGTCTGATTGATGTTACTTGTCAGCGCAGCGATTTGTCCTATCAGTTGATTGTAATGAAAAGCAAGTTTTTGAAGTTCAAAAACCCGACTCGTGAGTGCAATCGGTTCGTATCGTCTTGTCTCATGTGCATATTCCATCTGACGTGCAAGTTGCGAAAGCGTCCTCAGCTGCTTTCTTAGCAAAAGATGTATACCGAGGCTCGAAGCCAACAATAATGTACAACTCATCAGGACAAGCTGAAGGGCAAGCTCTTTTGCCGGTCCGACAATCGTCTCCTGACCGACCGACAGAAACAGGATGTCGTTCAACTCCTGACTAGACAACGCGATTATGTATCTCCCCTCTAGTCGAAGTGTCGTCGTTCTTGATGTCTTCAATTCTTGATCTAGTTTTTTCGCATCTTCTTCTGGCAAATCGAGCTTTCGAATCGCAGGCGTCGAAGCATTTTTGCTTTCGAACTTCGCATCATACCCGTCCCGTGCCATCTCTGAAATCTGCTGATTCTTCAAACGTTTAACGGCACGGTCCCGTTCCTTCGATTCACCCGGATAGGCGAGCGAGAGTGTTTTGACGTTCGCGTCGAACATCGACATCTCGCGTTCAAGCCTCTCTGATACTCCTTTTACCGATGATTGGTACAACTGTTGCACGCTCAGCGCGCTCAGCAGCACCAAACCTATTCCAAACATCGGGATCAACCATCTGTTCAATTGTTTCGCAAGCGAGATTTCCTGCGTCCTCTTCCTGGTCAATGCCAACATCCCCTCTCAATCTGCATATCGGACTTTTCGACGATTAATGTATGAAGGACATGTAAGGCTTGTGTAAATTTCCCTTTTCGGTAGCGCCCTGGCTAATCGAGCACGAAAAACACGGTCGATGCGAGAACTTTCTTCTCCCATCGACCGTGTCTGTTTGAGTTCATGATTCAGTTCTCTCTCCATCGTCTGACGACAGTCGCGACTCCTTGTCCGCCGCCGATGCAGAGCGTCGCAAGACCGTGATCCGCCTGTTCACGGAGCATTTCATGGATCAGCGTGACGAGTATCCGAGTACCGCTCGCACCGATCGGATGACCGAGGGCGATCGCCCCGCCGTTCTTGTTCAACTTGGCCGGGTCGAACTTCAACTCCCGGTCGACCGCGAGCGATTGAGCAGCGAATGCCTCGTTCGCTTCGATGACATCCATCTGTGAAAGTGTCAGATTCGTCTTCTTCATCACGTTCTCGACGGCTTGGACCGGCCCGATCCCCATGATGCTCGGATCGACGCCGGCGTTCGCGTTGCCGACGATCGTCACGAGCGGGGCGATCCCAAGCTCCTTCGCCTTCGATTCGCGCATGACGATGACAGCGGCAGCCCCGTCGTTGATGCCTGAAGCATTTCCCGCCGTGACCGTCCCGTCCTTTTTGAAGGCAGGTCGCAACTTCGCGAGCTTCTCTTGTGTCGAAAGACGCGGGAATTCATCCGTGTCGAAGACGATGGGGTCACCTTTTCGCTGCGGAATTTCGACAGGCGTGATCTCTTCCTTGAATTTCCCTTCTGCGATTGCGCGATGGGCTTTTTCCTGACTCGACGCGGCGAAAGCGTCCTGCTCTTCGCGCGATAGGTCGTACTTGGCAGCCAAGTTCTCCGCCGTGATGCCCATATGATACTCGTTGAAGGCACAGGCAAGTCCGTCGTGGATGATCGAATCGGTCATCTTCTGGTCTCCCATTCTCATCCCGTCGCGTGTACCGGACAACAGGAACGGTGCCTGGCTCATATTCTCCATCCCGCCTGCGACGATGACGTCGGCGTCGCCCGACTTGATTGCCTGATAGGCGAGATGGACGGCTTTCAATCCTGAACCGCATACCTTATTGATCGTCATGGCAGGGCACGAATCCGGGAGGCCGGCGTGAATCGAGGCTTGACGGGCCGGGTTCTGACCGAGCCCCGCCTGAAGGACGTTCCCCATGATGACCTCATCGACTTCTTTCGGGTCAAGGCCGATTTTCGCCATTGCATCGCGGATGACCGTCGCGCCGAGTTCTGTCGCCTTGACGTTTTTGAGACTGCCGTTGAAGCTCCCGATCGCCGTGCGGACCGCACTGACGATGACTACGTTGTCTTGCATGAATGAATCCCCCTTATTGGACGGTGTATCCGCCGTCGAGCACGTTCGCCTGTCCTGTTACGCCCTTAGCTTTCGGACTTGCGACGAACAAGGCGTAGTCCGCGATTTCTTCGACGGCAAGCAATCGTTTTTGCGGAACGAGCGGATAGATGACTTCTTCAAGTACTGATTCGAGCGGCACGTTCCGTGTCGTCGCGAGGTCCTGCAATTGTCCTCGGACGAGCGGCGTGTCGACGTATCCCGGGCAGAGTGCATTGACCGTGATGCCGTGCGTCGCGCCTTCAAGCGCAGCGACCTTCGTCAGACCAAGCAATCCGTGCTTCGCCGAGTTGTATGCGGCCTTGCCCGCGAATCCGATCAAGCCGTTGATCGAGGCCATGTTGATGATGCGGCCGTATCCTTGCTTCTTCATGATCGGGAAAGCGTGCTTGATCGCCATGAACGGCGCCGTCAGCATGATCTTGATCATCAGTTCGAACTTCTCCGTCGGGAAATCCTCGATTGGCGAGACGTGCTGGAGCCCGGCGTTGTTGATCAAGACGTCGAGCCGTCCATATGCTGCGATCGTCTTCTCGAACGCTTCGATGACGTGTTGCTCGTTCGTGACGTCTAGCTTCAGGCCGAGTACTTCGAACCCTTCCGCTTTAAGCAAGTCCGCTGCAGCAAGTGCCGTCTCCTCGTTGACGTCCGTGATGACGACCTTTGCCCCTTCCTTTGCGAACTCCTTCGATATTTCGAGTCCGATTCCACTGCCCGCTCCCGTGACGAGAACGACATGGTCCTTGATCATTGTCATCTGTCTCACTCTCCTACCGTTGTCTCAAGTTGCTTGCTGACCGTGAAGTTCGCTTCCGTCAGCTCCCGTACTTCTTCGATCGTCGCTTCGCCGACCGTCTCGACGAGCACCATCCCGTCCGGCGTGAAGTCGAACACGGCCTTATCGGTGATCAGGCGGTCGACGACCTTGCCGCCGGTCAGCGGCAACGTACATGCCCGCTTGACCTTCGATTCACCGTGTTTGTTGACATGTTCCATGATGATGACGACGCGTTTCGCCCCGTTGACGAGATCCATCGCGCCTCCCATCCCTTTGACCATCTTACCCGGGATCATCCAGTTCGCGAGATCGCCATCTTCAGACACTTCCATCCCGCCGAGGATCGCGAGGTCGATGTGACCGCCGCGGATCATCGCGAACGATTCCGCGCTGTCGAAATAGGAGGCACCTTTGACGGATGTGACCGTCTCCTTTCCGGCGTTGATCTCATCAGGGTCCGCCTCACCGGCGAGTGGATATGGTCCGATCCCGAGCAGTCCGTTCTCCGACTGGAGCATGACGGTGATATCGTCAGGGATTTCGTTCGCGATCAGCGTCGGCATGCCGATGCCAAGGTTGACGTACATCCCGTCCTCGACTTCCTGCAGCGCGCGTTTGATGATCAGTTCTCGTGTCGTTGCCATGATGTTTCCCCCTTATGCTTCCCGAACGGTCAGGCGTTCGATGCGTTTTTCATAGTCCGATGCGACGAGGACACGCTGGACATAGACGCCCGGCGTATGGATCTCGTTCGGATCGAGTTCGCCGACCTCGACGAGCTCCTCGACTTCCGCGATCGTGATCTTTCCTGCCGTCGCGACGACAGGATTGAAGTTACGCGACGTCTTCCGGAAGACGAGGTTACCCATCTTGTCCGCTTTCCATGCCTTGACGAGCGCGAAGTCCCCTTTGATGCCCTCTTCGAGGATGAACATCTTGCCGTCGAATTCCTTATGTTCCTTGCCTTGCGCGACAGGCGTGCCTACTCCAGTCGGCGTATAGAAGCCCGGGATCCCGGCACCGCCTGCACGGAGGCGTTCAGCGAGCGTGCCTTGAGGTACGAGATCGACCTCGATCTCGCCACTCAAGTATTGACGCTCGAAATTCTTGTTCTCTCCGACATAGGACGAGACCATCTTCTTGATCTGTTTCGTCTGGAGCAATAGGCCAAGCCCGAAATCATCGACACCACAGTTATTGCTGACGACGGTCAAATCTTTGACTCCGCTCTCTTGGATGGCTTCGATCGCCTTTTCCGGAATCCCGCAAAGTCCGAACCCCCCGACGACGAGCGTAGCGCCATCCTGGATGTCTGCTGTAGCTTCTTGGAATGAGTCATAAACTTTCCCTTGTTTCATATCTGTGTTCCCCTTTCGATGATGCGTAGCTTTTTTCATGAACTCAGTAGAGACCAGTCAGGCTGTAGAGACCGATCATCAAGAAGACCGTCACCGTCTTCAGGATCGTGATGACGAAGATATCCTTGTATGACTGGCGGTGTGTAAGACCGGTGACCGCGAGTAGTGTGATGACGGCACCGTTGTGTGGCAAAGTGTCCATACCCCCGGACGCCATCGACACGACACGGTGCATGACTTCAGGCGGGATGTTGTATTTCGCGATCGCTTCGACGTATTTATCAGACATCGCACTGAGTGCGATCCCCATACCGCCTGACGCGGAACCGGTGACCCCGGCGAGCGTCGTCGTCGTGACAGCACCATTGACGAGCGGATTCGTGAACGTCTCCGAGATGCTGCCCGAGACGACCTTGAAACCTGGAAGGGCAGCGATGACACCGCCGAATCCGTACTCGGCACCTGTGTTCATGACGGCGAGAAGCGCTCCACCGATGCTCAAGTTGAGACCGTCCTGGAAGTTCGTCTTCACTTTGTTCCAGTCATAGAGGATCGCAGCGATGATTCCGATCAAAAGTGCCATCTGGACGGACCAGATCGCGAGAACAGCTGGCGTCTCGATCTTTCCGAACGCTGGCAGACCAATCGCTTCGAAATCGAACCCTTGCGGATACCACTGCGGAATCGACATCGTGAAGAACTTGTTCATCACGGCGACGAGGATCAGCGGCACGAACGCGAGGATTTGACGATAGACCGGCTGTTCGCCTGCATCGAGCGCAGTCGTCGGTTCGTTCTTCAACTCCCACTGCGGTTCAGCTGAAGCGGCAGTCGCTTCGAATCCTGCGTATCCTTCGCCGTCACGTGCCGCTGCACGCTTACGAGACTCGAGATAGAGCAATCCGACGATCAGGATGATGATACCGCCGACCGTCCCGAGGATCGGTGCAGCATAGATATCCGTCTTGAAGAACGTCGTCGGGATGACGTTCTGGATTTGAGGTGTCCCTGGCAATGCGTCCATCGTGAACGTGAACGCGCCGAGCGCGATTGTTCCAGGAATGAGACGTTTCGGGATGTTCGCCTCGCGGAACAGGTTCGCAGCGAATGGATAGACCGCGAACACGACGACGAACAGGCTGACGCCACTGTAAGTAAGGATGGCTCCGAGCAACACGATGGCGAGAATCGCCCGTTTCGCCCCGATGAGCTTGATGATCGTCTTCGCGATCGATTCCGCGATCCCTGACATCTCGACGACCTTACCGAAGATCGCACCGAGCAGGAAGACCGGGAAGTAGGCCTTGATGAAGCCGACCATCTTCTCCATGAAGACGTTCGAGAAGAACGGAAGGACCCAGTCCGGGTTCGTCAGCAGCACTGCGAACAAAGCACAGATCGGTGCGAACAGGATGACTGAGAATCCTCGGTAGGCCACGAACATGAGAAGAGATAGAGATAATAGGATGATGACGAGTTCCATGTTGTTGACACTCCTTTGGATAGTTAGTAAGCGCTTTCAAAAATCTTCAAAAAAATTTTATCCGGCATCTTCTCTTCTCATTTAAACCGTCCGCTTATGAAGGGTCAAGGAAAATCATTAAATCTATAATCTATGCTTATAGTTATTATAAGTTCACATTATGGACACATTTTCGAAGAAAAAGAAGAACAAGGATATTATTACAAGTTTCTGTTTGTTGTTGTGACCTATGAAGAGGAAACGGGAAAAGACTAAGGTAGGCATATTCAGCGTGTCGGCACCCTGAATGGAGGGAACTATCATGAAGAAGAAATGGATCGCCTCTGGATCAGCCGCCCTTATCGTTTTGACGCTGGCTGCGCCAGTCAGTGCGACGTCAACTGCCGCCATCGGTTTTTATGATGCCCGACTCGACAATATGATCGAAGCCTCACGGTTCATGCAGGCCCGCAACTACATCTATGACGACCGGACATACAGCGTCTCCTTGCAGCTCGTCGTCTCGGACACGCTCCGTGAGGACGCCAATCGATATGCGAACGTCAATACGATAAATCGCCTCTACGCGATCGCGAGACCGGGTGACGTCAAGGATCAGCTTCTCGCCGTCCGCAATGCGCAACAGCGTCTGTCCCGCGAGATGACGGCTGTCGCGAATGAATTGACGAGAAATGCCGAGCTCGGCAAGACGATGTCTTACGCGACGATCAATTCGAAAGTTGGCCGGATCGACCCTTACTTCGATCGCGTCGAACGGCTTCTCGTCGCCCTCAAACCGACGAAGTATTATGCGGACCTGGAATTGATGCTCCTTGCCCCTGTCTCGAAATACAACTACGACAGCATCCTCAAAGCCGCGCTCAAGGACAAGGTCTTCTCGGCGACCGAGAAGACGAACCTCTTGAATGCCCTTGAAGCGATCAGTTCGAGCAGTTCGGCGAACAACGACACATATGTGCGTGCCGGTAAGATCTACCCTGCCTATGTGAACCTGCAAGCCTACAAGGACTCACTCAGTTTGAAAAAGGCGGCAGATGCCCGGTATGTCTCGATCAAGAAGGCACCACTCAACACACGCATCTATCTGAATACGACGGAGGAAAAGAGGTTGAATGACGCCTACCTGAAAAGTAAAGCATCGACCGCCTCCCTGCTCACGAAGACAGAGAGTGCGATCAATGCGTTCAAAACGGATTTCTATAAAAATTTCAGATGACCCGTCTACTGCCTTCGTAACGAAGGCAGTTTTTTCTTTCCAACTTTTTAGGAGATGGTAAGATAGACATATGTCTAACTTACAGGAGCTTCTATGTCCGAATTCCTTTTCGATGTCTTGAACAACATGACACTGATCTTGACCGGTTTGTATCTGTGCGGAAAAATCTCGAAACATCCCATCACCCCGCAATCCGAGCTTAAAACACGTATCTTTTACGGTTTCTGTCTCGGATTGATCAGCATGCTCTTGATGCAGATGACGATCCATCCGGCCGACGGGGTACTCGTCGACTTGCGCCACCTGCCCGTCATGATCGCCGCCTATTTCGGCGGACCGCTTCCGACCGTCATCGCGACGATGATCGTCGTTGTTTATCGTTTCACAATCGGCTTCTCCTATGCCTCATGGGTCGCCTTCAGCTTCATCTGCCTCGTTGCGATCGGCACCTCGTTGCTCGTCAAATACCGAGATCCTTACTCGCTCAGGACTTACTTCCTCGCGAACCTCTGGGGATCCTCGCTTCAGGGGATCGTCCTCTTCCTCGTACTTCCTGCGGAATTGTTCATGCGGACACTGCTGATCGTTTTACCGATTTCATTTACGACCGGGTGGCTCTCGCTTCTGATGATTCGCGACTTACGGATGACAAAGATCATGCTGCAGACGTATAAAGGTCGTGCCGCGCTCGATTATTTGACCGGGTTGCAGAATTTGCGGAGCTTTAATGATCTGTTCGAGAGCATGAAACATGCTACGATGCTGAACGATTCACGTCTTGCGGTAATCGTTCTCGATATCGATCACTTCAAGCGGGTCAACGATACGTACGGCCACGATGCAGGCGATGAGGTGCTCCGTCAATTCGCGACTCGTCTCTCTGAAGGTGTCGGGACGCAAGGAATCGTATCACGTAACGGCGGGGAGGAGTTCACCGTCCTCCTCGATGATCCTCATCCGGATACATTGTGGCCGCTCGCCGAGTCACTGCGTGAGCGAATCAAGCGGGATCCATTCATCTTGCCGGATGGAAATGACCTATCAGTCACCGCTTCGCTCGGTATCTCCTGTTTTCCGGAGACGACAAAACACGTCGACCGTTTGCTGAAGGATGCGGATACCGCCGTCTATACCGCCAAGCTTTCCGGTCGCGACCGGGTCGTTTTGTTCGATGCAAAAGAAGAAGTCGCCGTTTCGAACCACCCGTGAAAAAAGGGTGGTTTTTGATACTGCGGATGAAATTTCGGGAATAGGATATTGAAATCGATCAGGAGAGGGGAGATATGCATGACCCATTATGCCATCCAATTGCTCGATTACAATCGCTGGGCGATGAACCGCTATTTTGAACACTTGAAATCGTTGCCGGCCGAGACGCCTCTGCTCGAGGTGAATAGTGTCTTCCCTACCCTGTTCGACGTACTCGTCCACGTCTACATCATCGATCATGGTTGGCTGTCCGCCTTGAAGCACGAGGTGATCGAGGACGTCGCGGAATCCGTCGATCTGTTGTCGAAGAAGACGCAAGGAAAATCGATCCCCGAGATGGAACTGCTGTTCAATTCGCTCTGGGACAACTATTCGGCCTTCATTCTCCATCACCCCGATCTAGACGAGAAGGACGTCTTCTATGGCACGCTGCTCTGTTCGTACGGGGAAGTCATTCAACACATCGTCAATCATGCGAGTTACCACCGCGGGAACATGACTGCCATGCTGAGGCAACTTGGCTACACGGGAATCATGACTGATTTTTCACTGTATCTGTATCACAAAAATCAAAAAAATTGACGATTTCTCTCTCCTTCATGAGAAATCGCCTTTTTTATATGGACGGATGGAGACGGATGCGGTAGCGTTTAGATGAAGTGAGGTGGTAACGTTTGAAACTTGCAAAAGGTCCCTACATCATCATCGGCCTGCTGTTCGGCCTGATTTTCGGCTTGATTGGCGACAACATCCTGCTCTATATCTCTGCCGGCATCCTTGTCGGGGCGATCATGGAATGGGTCGTCGCGTACCAGGCGAAAAAAAAGACGGACAATCACTGATTTTCTGTCTGAGAAGGAAATTCCGACAAAACAGTCGAAATCAATTACATATCATTTGAAGGAGTTGTACCCATGGCTTTCAGTGAACTATTTTTATCTACGCTTACCTATATCGGCGTAGCTTCCGTGTTGCTGGCAATCGGCATCGTCCTGTTCGAGGTCACGACGAAATCAAAGGAGATGGAGTTGATCCGTCAAGGCAAGAAGGCAGCAGTCTATGCGTTCGGTGGCCGTATCCTGGGACTTGCGATCGTTCTATACTCGAGCATCACTAACTCCGTCAGCATCCTCGACATGGTGATTTGGGGGGCGATCGCGATCGTCATCCAGATCGCGCTCTTCTACTTGGCTGACTTGCTGATCCCGCGCCTCAGCATGACGCGCGAGATCGATGCGAACAACGAAGCAGTCGGATTGTTGCTGTTGTTCCTGTCCGTCTCGATCGGGTTAGTCATCGCAGGATCATTGACATATTGACTTGCATCAAAAATAAGGAAGGCATCTACGGATGCCTTCCTTATTTTTCGAGTTCTTCCAGCTCTTTTTGTGAACGCGGGAACCCGTTCGCTTGCCAATCCGCACGGTAGATTGAATCAAGCTGCGTCAGACCGACTTCATCGATGTCCTTGTCCGCGTCTTGACTCTCGCGCTTGTCAAGAAGGTTCAGATAATTCTCGAGCGGGCGCTCTTTTTTCGAATCCGCGATTTTTTTAGCCAGAATAACACCGGTCCCTGCGAGAAGGGACGCACCGAACAAATGACGTTTCTTCAACCTCTTCATCGTCATCAGCCCTTTCATTCAAGACATGCGACGGACTGTATTATCCTATTCCCGCTTTCAGGAAAATCATGTTCACCGGTTCGGTGATGTTGCCATCCTTATATACGTATGCCGTCGTCCACGGATCGCGATTGAAAGTGCCATGACGTTCTCCGGCACTGCTATGCCGGTGTAGCCTGCGTCCCCGATATGAAACGCATCCACGCCTGCCCGTTTTGCGCTGAGGGCGATCTGCCGGACCGTCTCGACATCGGCTCCCTCCTGACTCGTTCCGATAGCTGCGAGCGCAAGGACTCCTTTTTTCTTCGCGATGCTGACTGCTTCGGCAAGCGTCCTCTCCCTGACGCCAGGAACCGTCCCTGGAGCAGGAAGGAGAATGATGTCTGCACCAGCTTCGCAAAACGCAGAGACAGCCTCAAGGTCAAGGACGGATTCCGACACTCCCGCGCCGTGCATCTTCCCTGCGATGATCAGTCCGGTGAAATGCTGCTTCGCCATTCGCACGGCAGCCTCGATTCCTTCATTCGACACGCCCGTCTTCGGATTACCTGTCAGGCAGATGAAATCGAACCCGAGCTTACTTGCTTCTTCTAAAGTCTTTCTGGTGGGCGTTCTGCCCTCTTCGATTTGCAAGAGGTCTTCTCCCCCGTCACTCGGGACCGGTTCGAGGTTGATCCCGATCGGGACGCCGGTCATCCTCTTCAACTCATTGATGACCGAAAGTGATTCTCCTCCGCTCTTTGCTTGATTCAGTTCAAGACCTGCGACTTTCGGATTGAACACGTCGAACATGTTCAGCAAGATCATATCCGCACCGAATGCTTTCAGCAACTCAGCGTTCGTCACTTCGGGAAAGAGCGGCTGAACGGAACTAATCGTCTCACCGATCACGGTTCTTCCTTCTGTTTTCTCGATGGCATCTCTCAGCCCCTTTTTATCCATCCCCCTGAAGTCGGAGGCTCGGCAGTCGAGCAACCGCTTCATACCGGTCCGCCTCCCCGGCGCAGCGACGGATGCACCATCTCGACGATCTCACCATCGCGATAGGTGACGACGAGATCCGGTTGCCGCTCGAAATAACCAGTCTCGATCACACCGGTCGCAAGTTTCATCTCCCTGCTGAAATGCCGCACGTCCGGAATGTTCTGCAGGGAGACATCGATGATCCAGTTTCCGCCGTCGGTGATGAACGGCTTTCCGTCCGTATGCCGAATCTCCCCCTTCACCCCCCGGGCATGTAGCATATCAAGTAACCTCCGGTATCCGAACGGCTCGATTTCGACTGGAAGAATGTGCGGTTGCAAGCGTGCCACGAACTTCGATTCATCTGCCATATAGATGACTTCCCTGGCATAGAGTGCGACGATTTTCTCCCGGAAGAGCGCACCTCCTCCGCCTTTTAATATCGAGAAACCAGGATCGATCTGATCGATCCCGTCGATGATCAAGTCAAGGTGCTTGACTTCCTCGAGCGAAATCAAGGGAATACCGAGATTCTCTGCGAGACGTTCCGTTTTGATCGAGGTGGCGACCGCCTGTATGGCCAGTCCCTCTCTGACACGTTTCCCGAGCTCTTCGACCATCAATTCCGATGTGCTTCCTGTCCCAAGGCCGACAATCATGCCGTCTTTGACATGACGTACGGCCTCCTGTGCGATTTTACGTTTGATTTCGCTCGTCCCCATATTCTCACCTCATCGGTCACAGATTGTTTTTCGTCTTGTCTTCTGAAAGATGTTCGCGCTTGACGACCCGGTCACCGTTCTTCAGCATGAAACGGTGGAAGAACAGCAATTCGACAAGGAAGACTGCTAAAGCGCACAGCAACGCAATCAAACCCCGGTTCGAATCCTCTGGCACATCGACCATCATCAAAAGGAGCCAAGTCAGGAAATAGACGACGACGAGGTCAGCAGCAGCCGCGGGATAGGTGCCGACTTTAGGAAGAACGAATAAATCGAGAGCGACATATGTGACGAGACCGATCACAGCCGCGATCCATAGCGGATGATACCATGTGATTTCGTACAGGACGCTCTGAATCAGGAAGAACAGCAACATCATGATCGGCAATTTCAGCAACAACGCTTTTCCATGGTTTATATTCATAAAAATATCCCCTTTCCAGTCGGTTGATGGTTTTAGAGCGTGATAGCGATTCGTCAGTCTTTTTTCTCTCCTGGATGGTGTGGTGTTCCGATTTCGATTTCGACACTCGGTGTGAAAGGAATTGACAAGGCATCCTTCATGATGCCGACGGCGTGATCGTTCGCCTCCTTCGTTTCAGCCGCGATGCAGTCGATCGGGATGATCAACTCATACTCCCGCATATATGCATCGTTCGCCGTGAACAGGATACACATGTCGCTCGCCACCCCGGTAAGTACAAGTCGCTCTATGCGAAGTTGCTTCAGCAGAATCTCAAGCTGCGTCCCGAAAAAGCCTGAATGCTTAGGCTTGACGATGAAATAATCATCGTCATCCGGTCGCACGCGCTCTACGATTTCTTTCCCTACTCCCTTCAGGCAGGTCGTGATGACGTCCTCTGCACTTTCGTGCCACAGTCCAAAATTGTCATTCACATAAATGACTGGATGATCCCTTTCCTTGAATCGTCGCTTCAGCGAAAGAACCGGATCAATGATCGGACGCGTATTTTCAAGCAGCTCCTCCCCCCCGTCAAAATCGAAGTGATTGAGCAAATCAACGATCAGTAAGGCCGTCTTATCGTCATTCATGCTCTCCCCCCTTTCAGTACTGTAAAAAATACCCTCATCTATCGCTGCTAAACACTGCGTGACGGCGATTCGGATGAATGTACAGGGGGTATCGATAATTGAGGTGAAGGAGGGAGAACGATGAAGCCGAAACGGTTTTGGCTACTCGGATGGGATGAACATTACCCTAAGGGAGGAACTGATCAAGTCGAGATCAAGTTCGACACTATCGATGAGCTCGAGGACTGGAATCCGGTCGATTATACGTTTTCAGACTGGGTGGAACTGCTCGATTTGTCGACCGGCATGACATATCGCAGGGAGCTCGACGGCGGGACTACACGGGAACAACGCGCTGAAATCATCGACTGGATCCACAGTCTGCCGATTGACTGAAAAAAGCACTGATTCTTTGAGAACCAGTGCTTTTTTTTATTTATTTTGCTGTTCTTCGTCAGAATCTCCGACATCCGAATAGCCGGCCTCCTGGTCGGCTTCGTGCGAAAGATCAGGCTGTTCCTCCTTCGAGACCTCATCTTCAGGACGATTTTGATTCTTTTGGCCGTCCTTGCTCTCAACCGGCTCGTCCGAACCCATATTATTGCCCGAAGTGATCGGGTCCGTCTTCTTTGATTCTTCCGTCATTCGAATCTCCCCCTCTGAACTTTTAGAACGGCACCCCGTAAATATGACCGGTGCACATAGTTCAATAGTTCCCGCTGTCAGCGGGGCGAAACATCCTTTCCCATCTCTGACGTCATTTTCTGCCGATGCCTTCCCTCAGAAAGTGAATCAGCAGGTTCCGGATGATGCAGATGGAAGCCTTGGACGTAGAGACCATTCCCTTGTTCTCGAATCGTCTTCAACTGGTAAGAAGTCTCGACCTCCTGAATCACGAGATTCAGGCTGAACAGATTCGTCAAGGAATAAACGGAAGCAAGAATCGACTGATCCAGCTTGTTCCGCTCGATGCGACGGGTGAACAACGGATCAAGCTTGACCGTGTCGACCGGGAGTCTTCCTAAGCGGTTCAAGGATGCGTACCTGCTGCCGAAGTGATCGATCGTCAATCCGAATCCTGCTGAACGAAGGCGATTGAGTGTATCAATCGAGCGCGTCATGTCCTCGATCAGGGAATCTTCTCTAATCTCAAGAATGATCCGGCGTTCGGAAAGGCCTGACGAGATGTATTTTTGACAAATCAGGCCAACGAACGAATCGTTAGCGAAGACTGTCGAACCTAAGTTGATTGCGAGCGGTACTGAAAGCCTGCTGTCAGTGGACCAACTCCTGCTCTGCCCGACTACTTGGTCGAACACGAACAGAGTGATCGTCTCGAGTAATCCCAGCTTCTCAGCGACCGGCAAAAAATCGTTCGGAGGGACGAACCCGAGGATCGGATGATTCCAGCGCAACAGCGTCTCGAAAGCGACCACTTCTAATGTAGCGCCATCATGGACCGCCTGGTAGTGCAGCTCGAACTGGTTGCGCTCGAGAGCGAGCGGCAACTCTTTTTGCAGGATGAGGGCGAACGGATTCCGCTCCTTCTCGTTCTCCCCGTTGACGAACTGAACGCCGTTCTTTCCGCCCATCTTCACTTGGTACATCAAGGATTCTGCTGCGTATATTTGGCGCTCACGGTCAATCCTGTCTGGTGACAGGTAGCTCACCCCGGAGGAGGCCGTCAAGCTGATCGCGTCGGATGTGATGCCTTCAATCGGCTGGTTGATACATTCGATCACGCGTTTTGCAAGTTCTCGTCCGGTCTTCGTCACATCCTGATCATGGACTGGTACGAGAACGACGAACTCGTTGCCATCCGTTCTGCCGGTCGATTGTCCCGGAAGATCGAGCGCTGACAACCGTTTCGCTACCGTCTGCAGCACGATGTTCCCGACACGATATCCATAGGACGCGTTGATTTGATGGAAGTTATCGAGGTTGAGCACCATCAAGAAAGCAGGGACTTCGCCTGGCATCGCGATAAGCCGGTTCATGTAGCGCTCGTTGTAGAGATCCGTCAAGGCATCCTTTATGGCATAAGTCTCGACACTGATCGATTTGCTGATGATTTCGCCGAAATGACGGATTTCTTCGATTTGGTGCTCATCGAACTGGTATGGCTTGGAATCAAAAGCGCAGAGCGTACCGATCGTCTCATTGTCAGCATTCTTGACGGAGACGCCGAGAAACGCTCCGTCCCCAAGCGCGACCGTGATGGGATGTTCTTTGGTACCCGGATTGTTACGTAAGTCATCGATCACGAACACTTCCGATGATTCCTCGACGACCAGTTGGCATAGTACGTATTGGAAGACGTGAGTCGAGCCTTCCTCGATCAGCGTCTCGGATTTGTTGAGGGCTTTTATGATGAAGTTATGTTTCATATCGTTCAGCGCAAAGAAAATGCTGTTGACGCCTATCCGCTCCCCCAGCTGTTGAAGCGCATCCTCGACGAGAGGGTGCAGCGGTTCGTATCGCTCAAAATACTCTTTCATTGCAATGCCCTCCTCAAGCTTTACCTTTAGGTGCGAGTGGTAACAGGACTGTGAACGTCGTTCCTTCTCCGATTCGTGAATCGACCGTGATCGAGCCTTCGTGTTCCTCGACGATCATCTTGCAAATCGCCAAACCAAGTCCCGTGCCTCCGATTTTCCTCGTGTCGGAGTTGTCAGCGCGATAAAACTTGTCGAAGATGTAGGGAATGGATTTTTCCGAAATTCCGATCCCTTCATCTGCTACCTTCAACTCGATCGAGTCGGCAAGACGATCGATGGTGACCTTGATCGTCCCGCCATCCGGTGAATACTTGATCGCATTCATGATCAGATTGTTGAGCAGCTGCCGCATCTTTTCTTCATGGGCGATGATCGTACACGGGGAGCTTGGGACGTCGAACGTGATCGTATGCAGCTCACTCGACAGCGTGAATAGCGTCTCGACTTCGGCCAGCGTCTGTTTCATGTCAACTTCCGTCGCTACGTCCTGATAGTCCGACGTCTCATTACGCTGTATGTCCAAGATATCGTTGATCAGTTGGGACAAACGGACGGTCTCTGCGTGAATCGTCGACAGATACTTTCGCGTCCGCTCCGGGTCGATCTCCCGTTTAAGCAACAACTCCGTAAAGCCCATGATGGACGAGAGCGGCGTTCGCAATTCGTGTGAGACGATCGAGACGAACTCGGACTGTTTCCGGTCGAGTTCCTTCTCCTTCGTGACGTCGCGGAGCACGAGCATCATCCCCCACTCGACGTTTTGAATCGCGATGCGTTCCGCGTAGATGCGAAGGATCAAGTTTCCCCGGAAGGCCGTCAGCTCAATCGTCTCGCCTGGCAATTCGCCATTCATGAGACGGCCGATATAATCATGCAACTCTTCCGGTTGGTCAATGTGTTCGAACAGCGAAGTGGCCCGTTCGTAAGCGTGGCGGAACCCTTGTGCGCTGCTGAGCAGGATTGGCGGGAACATCTTTAAAAGTGCCTCGTTCGCGTAGACGTTTTCTCCACTGCTTTCGATATATAGAACAGACTCCCTGATCGAATCCAGCAGCTGATAGATTTTGATTTTTTCATATTGCATCTGGTCGAACAGCAAGTGACGTTCAAGCGTCATGCCGAGCTTCCGGGACAAATCGAGTATGTCACCGAACTGGTCGACCTCAAGCGCTTCTTCATGCAGGAGATAGACCATCCCGACGACGTCATCCGTGCTTGGCGCTTGAATCGGGACCGCCGTCTCGAATAATGGCTCTTTTGTCTCAAGCGGCAATTGAACGGATTTCCTCATGATCCGGGCGCGCCGGATGACACCATGTGGTTCGTGGACGGCATTCACCAATTGATTTTCCTCGAGTTGGACGAGGGCGACCTGTCTCGGTTCATCACCTTTGAAGGTCACGATGGCTCCTCTTTCGAGTCCGATCATCATCAGAAGCTTCTCGAGCGACGTCATGAGCGCCATCTCGAGTGGTTGTGTGGCAAGCGCCTCCATGATTTCATTGCGGCAACGCATCTGATTGGCTGCGCGGACGAGCTCAGCGTTGAACCCCGCCTTGCGATCATCGATCGTCGCCGTCATCTCGCTGGCTGACCGCAATCGATCAGACTCGATGGCTCGTCTTCTTTTATTCAAATGCGCCATCGGTCTTCTTTTGTAGTGGCGATGTTGCTTGATCACTTTGGTCAACGCTGGTTCCTCCTTGCCTACCTTCACATATTTCTGAAAATAATTTCGGTTATTTGAAATTATAGCATGTCTGAATTCATAATAAATGGCTAGCGTCTTCGTTTGCATGGGATTTCTCAGGATTTCGAATCACCTTTTTATCAAAATCAGGCAAGAATACTCCCACTTCTACACGAAGTGGAAGTGGGAGATGAATCGCTAGCTCTCCTTCAGGGTATGTTCCCTTCTGAGGAGGTGAGAACCATGTTGAAGCATAAGGCGTACAGATTCAGGTTGTATCCCACGAAAGAGCAGGAGATCCTGATCGCCAGGACGATCGGATGTTCACGCTTCGTCTTCAATGCAGCATCACCGCGAGCTGAGCAAGGCCATCTCGGACGTGGGCTGGTCAGCATTCCACCGGATGCTCGAATACAAGGCCGACTGGTAAGGGAAGACCGTCGTCAAGGTCGGCAAGGCCTCCGCCTCGAGCCAGCTCTGTTCGAGTTGCGGACATCAGTAAAAAGACGTGAAGCATCTCGCGCTACGTGAATGGAAATGTCCACGTTGCGGCGTCCATCACGACCGGGACGTGAACGCAGGAATGAGCCTCAAACAAGAAGCGGAACGCATCATAGATTCATCAACCGTCGGGACGACGGGGTTAGCCTGATCAGGTTTCGGCCGACCGGTCGGATCACTCAGGAATCCTCCACCTCCAAGCGAAGCGTAGGTGGGGGTAGGTGGGGGTAGTTCAACCGTGCTAGTCTTTCCAGGTAGGAATGAGTGTGTTCAAAGGTGTGCATGCAAGTTTCCTAACCACAAAAAAAGCGCCGCATGGACGCTTTTGCTGTCACTTAAGAGAACGGAGTCTTTCTAGCTCCTTCATACCTTTTTCCGTCAAACCGTGGAAGCGATAGGTAGGGAACTCCCCCTCACCGATATCCATCTTCGTCGCGTCGAGGAGCCCCTCTTCATACAGGTGGTGTGCACACTGCATCACTTCATTGCGACTGTAGTCTTCTAATCCGATCAGTGTCCGATCACTCGAATGCTGATTAGCAAGCGTTCCGGACTGAACATGCTCAAGCAGTCTTTTTTCAATCAATTCCATGAATTCTCCGCCTTTCACGCAGCTAATGTCTTACAGACTTCCAAGCAGTCGAAACATGCCTTGGCACACCGTTTGCAGTGGTCATGATCGTGACGGTCACATTCGTTGCCGCAAGCTTCACAAAGTTCCGCAGCAGCTGCCGCGTACACGGCGACGTTCTCCGATTTCCTTGCGACCGCACCCGCGAGGAGTCCACAGATTTCGGCGCACTCACGGTCCAGACGGATACATCCGCGCATCATCGAGATATCCTCTTCTTCCAGACAGGCGGCAAAACAAGCGTTGCACGCAGCAACACACTCTTCGATCGTTCGCAGTACAGCATCTGAATTCGTCAAGATGATTCCTCCTCACGTTTTTTCGTTCTGAGAACTAGTTCCCTGACCGCGCCCGTTTGAATCCTTCTTTCCTCTGAGAGACATCGAAGCTTATCCGCCGCTCTGCTTTTTTGATATAGTTAGAAACGAAAGGGGACAGGCCGACATGAGATTCAGAACTATTTTTTTTGCCTCGATGACGCTCTCAACGATTTTGCTCGGGGCATGTTCAAGTGAGGAGAAGACAGAGCATGCGACACATGCTGATTCACATACGGTCAAGGATTTGCGTGAGAGGACGGCAGCCCGCGATATCGCACCTGCTTTCTTGAAACAGCATGACACCTCGATGACGACGATCTATCTGGCAGCAGCTCAGCACCAGGAACTTCTGGAACAAATGCCGTGCTATTGCGGGTGTGGTGAATCAGCTGGACATACGAGCAACTACGATTGCTTCATCTATGAGAACGATCAGGACGGGGCGACGACGTGGGACGACCACGGCACGCGTTGCGGAACTTGCCTCGAAATCGCTGCCGAGTCGATCAATGCCTACTCTGCAGGAAAATCCGTCAAGGAGATCCGTAAGATGATTGACGAGAAGTATGCGGAAGGATATGCCGAACCTACTCCGACACCATCCATCTGAAAATACCCACTCGGTGGCCGAAGGGCCTACCTGAAAAAATCTATCTGTGAATGAAAGAGGATGACTCAAAAGTCGATCAGTAAACGAAAACCGGGAGTGGACTTCGAATCCACTCCCGGTTTCTCGTTCAGCCGACATCACTCGTTCCACTCGACTCCTGCAGGAAAAAGCGCGATAGTTCGCGCTGTCAGAGACAGACAAGCCTGAGGAAAGCGAGTGGAGGACGAGTGATGACTTTTGAGTCACCCTCTTCTCGTCAGGACGACCTTACTCGATTCACGCGGCCTCCCGAAGGAAACGCATGCTGTCAGAGAGAGACGGAAGCGTGAGTGATTTTCAGGCACCCTCTTAGTCGTCCTATCCTCTCATTTTGATTTTGCGGATCAGTTCGAACGTTCGATTCCAAGCAAATTTGACAGTCCTTCCTTGAACGTGAGATCGTCCGCCTTCGTTCGCTTCCGTGGACCTTTCGTTCGTCCTCCAGCCCTTCTGATCTTCTGTCCGAGATGTCTCGCGAACAGGAGTTGGTCCATATTATCTTCAGTGAAGGCCCGTCCGTTCTGGTCGATCGCGAGTCCGCGTTTCGCGAGTACCATCGCACCCAATCCGAAATCCTGCGTGACGACGATGTCGCCGGGAGCGACCTGGTTGACGAGCGCGTAATCGACCGCATCCGCTCCTTGGCCGACCGTGATCGTTCTTGCACCATCACGGTTCATCTCATGAGCCGTATCGCATACGAGAATCACCTCGAGCCCATTTTCCTTCGCAATGCTTATCGTTAAATCGACGACGGGGCACCCGTCTGCATCAATCAATATTTTCAATTCAACCTCACTCCTTCATCGGGTCTTCAAGATTCATCCTAAATGATTTCATGTTCATGCTTCTCGTTTGACTTTCTGGCGGCTTAAGCGAAAATAGAGGAAGAAAGGGCGTGATGCCATGCAGGAAGGCACGTGGAGATCCTTCATCAGACTGCTCAAGAAATCCAATCCGCCCCGAAAACTCATGGCGGCGGCTTTTTCGGTCTCTGTCATCCAGGCAATCGCCGCACTGGCCATCCCTTGGCTGCTCAAATCGCTCATCGACGGTTTTACCGTCGAGCAGTTGACGCCTCGTCTTATCGGCCTGTTCATCTTCATCTTCTTCGTCCAGGTCGTCACGAATGCGTTGTCGATCTATTGGCTCCATCTTTCCGGCCAGCGAATCGTCGCAAACCTTCGTCAGTCGCTTTGGAACCACCTGCTCCTGCTTCCCGTCCCGTTCTACGATGAGACGAAGACTGGTGAACTCGTCTCCCGTCTCAGCAACGACGCGACGACGCTGCAGCAGTTGTTGTCTGAGCAACTCGTACGGCTCGTCACCTCGGTCGTCTCCATCACGGGTGCGATCTCCATCCTGTTCCTTCTCGATTGGCAGATGACGCTCGTCATGGTGACTTCCGTGCCGCTGACGCTTCTCATCATCATCCCGCTCTCTCGCAAGCTGCATGCCATCTCCCGTGAGAATCAGAAGGAACTCGCCGGTCTTGCCGGCTTCTTCGCCGAGATGCTCAGTGAGATTCGGCTGATCAAAGCGCAGGCGACGGAGCAGCAGGAAGAGCGAAACGGTAAACTCCGGATCGAGAAGCTGTACGGATTCGGCGTAAAGGAAGGACGAATCCAGGCGATCCTCCTTCCGTTATTCAACGTCACCGTCACCTCGATGCTCATCCTGATCATCGGGTTCGGGGCATATCGAGTCTCGACGGAGCAAATCACGGCGGGCGAGCTCGTCGCGTTCTCCCTCTACCTGTTTCAAATCATCACTCCTCTCGTCTCGATGACTGAATTCGTCACGAAGCTGCAGAAGGCACGCGGCGCGACGGAACGTATCAGCGAACTGCTCGGAGTGGAAACGGAGACCGAACGCTCAAGACCCGTCCCATCACCGCTCGGAGACGTCCATTTCGAGAACGTATCGTTCAAATACGGCGAGACACCAGTACTTTCGGAATTGACGTTCTCGATCCCGAGAGGCAAGACGACGGCAATCGTCGGTCCGAGTGGCGCAGGCAAGACGACACTCTTCTCGCTTGTCGAACAGTTCTATTTGCCGACTGCCGGGCGCATCCTGCTAGGTGAAGCTCCGATTGATTCCTACTCGCTCAACTCTTGGCGCAGCGCGATCGGATACGTGGCGCAGGATTCTCCTGTCCTCTCGGGAACGGTTCGGGAGAACCTCGTCTACGGACTTGAAACTCCGCCGGCAGAAGAGACGATCAGACGAGCTGCGCAAATGGCGAATGCGGACGCCTTCATCGATCAGTTCGAAAAAGGGTATGAAACAGAGATCGGTGAGCGTGGCGTCAAGCTGTCCGGCGGGCAACGCCAACGCATCGCAATCGGGCGTGCGCTTCTCCGAGATCCGGAGCTCCTGCTCCTCGATGAGGCGACATCGAGCCTCGATTCCGAGTCGGAACATGTCGTCAAGGAAGCTCTCGAACGATTGATGGAGGGCCGGACGACGCTCGTCATCGCGCACAGGCTCGCCACCGTCAAGCATGCAGACCAGATCATCGTCCTTGAGAACGGACGCATCTCAGGTACAGGAACTCATGAATCGCTCATCCGGACGAACACGCTCTATCAAAAACTCGTGCAGCGCCAATTATTACAGCCTGCACCAATCGGGGGTAATCAATCATGAAAAAACAAATCGCATTCATCGGCCTTGGGGTCATGGGGCAAGGAATGGCCCGCAATCTCTTGAAAGCCGGCTATGCCGTCTCAGGCTTCAACCGGACGAAGAAAAAGGCGCTTCCGCTCGAAGCAGATGGAGCCGTCATCAAGGACACGGTCAAAGAGGCCGTCAAGGACGCGGATTTCGTCATCACCATCGTCGGCTATCCAAAAGACGTCGAGGAGGTCTACTTCGGCGACGAGGGCATCATCGCGAACGCGAAGAAAGGCGCCATCCTGATCGATATGACGACGTCCGCTCCTTCCCTTGCAGAGAAAATCGCGGCTAAGGCAACGGAGAACGGCATGTCAGCACTCGACGCTCCTGTGACCGGCGGGGATCTCGGTGCCCGTAACGGCACACTCTCGATCCTTGTCGGCGGCCAAAAGGACAGCTATGACGAAGCACTACCGTTGTTCGAAGTGATGGGCAAGTCGATCGCCCGCTTCGGCGAAGCCGGAAAAGGACAATCAGCAAAGCTCGCCAACCAGATCGCGATCGCAGGATCAATGATCGGTTCGTCCGAGATGCTGCTTTATGCGATCCGCTCCGGTCTCGACCCGGTGCTGTTCGTCGAGACGGTCAAAGGCGGTGCGGCGGGAAGCTGGTCGCTTGAGAACTTGATCCCTCGCGTCATCCGGGAGGATTACTCGCCAGGTTTCTTCATCAAACATTTCATCAAGGACATGCGCCTCGCGCTCGAGAGCGCAGAGGAGATGGGCCTCGCAACCCCGGGTCTCCGACTCGTCAAAGAGCTTTATGAAGAACTGGCCGCGCAAGGACACGAAGACAAAGGGACGCAGGCGCTCTACCTCCTCCTCGAACAAAAAGCAAAAGCAGCGAAGACATCTTGAATGTCCTGCTGCCTTGACGGACGAAGCTCAAACGGGCTTCGTCTTTTCTTGTCTGACGCGTTCGTAAAATGAGGCGATCGCCGTCTCGACGTACGGCGTGAGAAAGACGATGCCGATTTGACTGAGGAAAGCGATCACTCCCCAGAGGATGAACCCGGCGTACACCTTGATCAGCCGCATCTTCTCACCGCGCATCATCCGCCGGCTCTCAGCCATCACCTTGAAGACGGAGAGGTCCGGCCGGTCATGCAACAGGTACGGGACGAACCGGTAGGCCAGGAAGAAATAGATTCCCGGCAGGACCAGCAACATGCCGACGTTGACAAGCAGGATGACGATCCCGTAGGCGACGACGATCCGCAAGTATCCGCGAATCGAGCCGAACCCTTCGAATAGTACGCTGACACGTGTGACTTCCTCACGGCAGATCCGCAGGAATGCCCATGAACGACCGACTGATACCGGGGCGAGCACGATCGTCGCGATCGTGTTCGTCAGCGCGAACATCGCGACGCTTTCCGTGTCATCGATGTCGAGGATGAGGCGTGACGAGATGAAACCGAAGATCATGAAGTAGACGAGCGAGATCCAAAGCCCCGTCATCCACCGTCCCTTCAAGCGGGCAAGTGCGATTTCCTTATAAAATTTACTCTCCATATCTCTCTCCCTCTGCTCTATGTATACAGAGGAATTGTACCGCAAGGAAGTCGGAATTGACAGTCCGAGTCAAGCGCGTACCCAACTCGAATCGATTTCTATGCCGGCCGCGTGCAATGTCATATAGACAGGGCAACGCTGATCGGTCTTTTCTTTCAATTCTGCGATCCGTTCGTCCGGCTCGTCCGTCTTTACGCGGACTACGATCGAGACGTGTTCGAATTGCGGTTTTACCCCTTCGACGCCCATGAAACCTCGTGCGTCGAGCGTCCCTTTGATATCAAAGTCGAGACCATCGAACTTGAACCCGATCTCCTGAGCGACCAGGTTCGCGACGACGTTCTCGCATCCGGCAAGCGAAGAGAGCAGGACGATCAGCGGGTTCGGTCCCGTATCCTCTCCGCCGAGTTGCGGGGGTTCATCGATCGTGATCGAGTGCTTTCCAGCGGTCGAGACGGACTGCATCCCTTTTCCGGCTGCCTCAACATGTATGACTGTTTTTGCAGACATCAAAATCCCTCCTTTTCTCTTCCTATTCACCTTTTTATGAGAAATCAATCCCGCACTTGCTCCAAGGTTTGCGCAAACAAAAAAGGCCTTATCCCGAACTTGAGATAAGACCTGCCGATTTCGTGTTCATCAGTTGCCGCCAACAAGCTTTTTGAATGAGGCGATTGCTGCCTCGTCGAGCGTTCCGTTCGTACGAGCTCCCGTCCCTACGTGCAATTCATGCGCAGCAGTCAGGCGGAGCAACTCCCCTGCGTTCTCGAGCGTGATGCCGGCGCCAGGGAGAACCGTCAGCTCCGGATGCGCCTCGATCAATCGCTTGATCATCTCAGCCCCTTCTAACGCCGTCCGGGCGCCGCCTGACGTCAAGATGCGGTCGATTTCCGGGAAATCCGCGAGTACTTCGGCTGCTTCCATCAGATCAGCACTCGCGTCGAACGCCCGGTGGAATGTAAACGACAGATCGCCTTTATGTTTGATGACTTCCCCGATGAATCCTTCATCGATTCGACCGGCGTCCGTCAATGCGCCGACGACCACTCCGGCAGCCCCGAGCTCCCGGACGAGATCGATATCGCTGATGATCGTCTCCTTGTCCGTATCCGAATACGTGAACGACCGATCGTGCGGCCGGATAAGGACATGGACCGGTATCTCGACCGATGCGAGCACCGAGCGGATCAAACCGTAGCTTGGAGTCAATCCACCTAGCGGTAAAGCCGAGACGAGTTCAATCCGGTCCGCTCCCGCCCGTTCTGCTAAACGTGCCTCTTCTGTCGTCGTTGCGATGATTTCTAGCATGCTGATCCCTCCCAACGTCAGTCTATCACGAGACGACGGTCCAGTTCACATGTTCATTGAACAACTTCATCTCCCATGACGGCGGATAGGACGCGGGGCTCATGATGACCTTCGCCTGCTTGAACTCAGCTACCTTATATTTGCGACTACCCTCGAATTCGTCCGTCGCAAGGAAGGCATATACATCACGGGTGCAACGGATGACCGCTTTTTGGATCAAGGAAGATTCGATGTCATCACTGACGAATCCGCGTTCGATCTCCGCGCCTTCGAACGAGAGGAAACAGGCATCGAAAGCGTAACTGTCGAGTGCCTGCAACACTTCCGCGCCTGTCGTCTGCCCATGGGCATCGACCGTGCCGCCGAGCAGCCGGATTTCGCCCTTGAACGGGCCTGTCTCGCGAAACTGCTCAAGCAGTGTAGCGACGGTCAATGAATTCGTGACGACCGTCTCCTGACTCGTCAGAAAAGGGACGAGCTGTTCGACCGGCTCACCGCCACCGAGAAAAATGCACGAGTAGTTGTCGAGCCATCCCTTCGCATACCGTGCGAGACGCCTTGAAAGCTGGTCCGACCTGCGTGAAGGTACATGTACTTTCGGTCCTTGAGGAATGGCACCGCCGTACACACGCTTCAAATGCCGCTCCCGCTCAAGTTCCTCGAGATATCGCCTGACGGTCTCCCCGGAGACGTCGAGCCGCTCGATCAAATCCTTCGTCATCACCTTGCCCTCTTCTTCCAGCCACTTCATGATTTGTCGTTTACGCTCTTCACCTAGTAAGGACACACTTCATAACTCCCTTCACAGCCGATTACTTCTTCCTTCAGTTTAGCGAATCCATGTAAAGGTCTTGTAAATCAGATGTAAAAAAACGTGTATTTCTAGTGGAATGTCGTTGAGTTCCTCCAACTTTCTGAATCCAGACGAAAAAAAAGCATCCGGATTTCTCCGGATGCCGTCAGGTCAAGAAGTCGGGTGCTTCTCGAACATTTTGATTTTAGACTCAGTCCCGTTTCGAATCCGCTTGATGTTCTCACGGTGTTTGAAGATGACGAAGAAAGCCAGGATGCTGAAGAATATCGTCAGTATCCAGTCCTCTGTCCACCATCCGATGCCGATCGAGACGAAGATGCCAACGGCTGCCGCGACGATCGAGCCGAGGGAAACCATCCGGCTCAAGCGAAGGGTCAGCAGGAATGTCAGCAACAGAACGAGGAACAATACAGGGCTTGCTACGAGCAGCATGCCGCCCGACGTCGCCACGGCCTTTCCGCCCTTGAACTTCGCGAAGATCGGATATGAATGACCGATGACCGCCGCAATTCCGGCAAAAATCGGATGCAGGTCGACCGAAAGAAGAAGCGGCAACAGACTGGCGACCGCTCCCTTCCCGAGATCCCCGATGAATACGAGTGTACCCGCCTTCTTTCCGAGTACGCGAAACGTGTTCGTCGTTCCTAGGTTGCCGCTTCCGAGCTTGCGGATATCAATCCCATGGCCCCATTTTCCGACAAGTAAAGCGAATGGTATCGACCCGAGCAGATAGCCTAGAATCAGAATCCCAATGATTTCAATCATGATCGACCTCCAAGAATCAATGACCGACTTTCAAGTATTCCTCGAGCGTCTGTCCATTATTTGTGATTGTTTGAGCCGGCCCCACTCCGACGTAACGGATGTGCCATGGCTCATACATGTAACCGGTTCTTGCCTGCATGCCAGGACCGTAACGAAGAATGAAGCCGTATTTCGGTGCGTTCGCTGCGATCCATTTGCCTTCCTTCGTGTTGCCGAGTGCCTGTGTCAGACCGTTCCCGACGCTTCGTGCCGAGATGTCCATCGCGAGTCCCGTCTGATGTTCACTGTGGCCAGGGCGAGCAGAGTACGTATCCGCGGCCTTTTGTCCATCACGGGCGACATATCCGTCATAGAGCGTCTTTTGCCGTTCCCCGGAGCGGAATCCGCTGACTGCGAACAGTTCGATCCCGTCCTTGTCCGCCGCGTTGAACATCGCTTCGAGTCCACGTGCGGCAGATGCGCGCAAATAGCTCTGTTCGAGGGTTCCTGCGTAGGAGAAGCGGACTTTCGGAACCGTCAAATCAGGTGGGCGGTAACCGATTGGTAACGCGTACTTCTTGTTCGCGACGACGAGCAGCCCTTTTCCGAGGTCAGCGCTTTCCGCCTGCCCCTTCGTATCCGGAGTCTCGGTTTGCGGTTCTTCTTCCTTCTTCGGCTCAGGCTCCTGAGAAGAAGGCTTTTGCTCTTCTTGTTTCTGTTCTTCTGTCGTCTTCTTTTCAGTCTTCTCCTCTTCAGGGGTCGACTCCTCTTTTTCTTTTTCTGGAGGCGTCTTTTCCTGTTCTTCCTTCGCTTCTTCTTTTTCTTCTTCTGCCGGCGTTTCAGGTTTTTTCTCTTCTTCCGGTTTCTTAGTCTCTTGTTCTGAAGGTTTTTGCTCGCTTACTTTCTCGTCCTTCTCAACTGGCTCAGACGATTTCTCGTCCGTCTGGCATCCAGCCAGGACGAGTGCGAGGACGCTTGCTGTAAGTACTTTTTTCATGAATAATCCCCTCTTCCTGTATGCCTCTCTATGTTACATCGTATCGGGCAAAGTGAAAAGCCCCCGTCCGCCGGAGGCTTTGATATTCTTACTGACCGGTCAGCCGTGTGCAGTTTCCTGATTAAGCCTTTCATAGATAGAATGCCATTCGGGGAACACCTTTGGCAGACGGATCGGCCGGAAGTTCTCCTTCTTGACGACGACGTGCGTCGTCTCGGCACTCGCGGCAACCTTCCCTTCGGCATTCGTGACTTCATAGGCATAGATCGTCCGAAGTCCGTCATAGTACTTGACCCATACGGAGACGAACGCAGTATCGCCGTATGTCAGCGAACGTTTATAGTCGACGTTCGCGTTCGTCACGGGCGAGACATATCCTGCGTCCTCCATCTCCTTGTAGTCAAGCCCGATCGATTTGATCATCGAAGTGCGGGCCATTTCGAGATAGATCAGATAGTTCGCATGATAGACGACACCCATCATGTCCGTTTCAGCATACCTTACCGGCACTTCGATCATATGTTTCTTCACTGTGCATCTCCCCCTAAGAAATCCTCTTTTTCAAGGTACGTCCACCTTGAGCTGTCCTCTGCCCCGCTCCCGATCAGGCGGAGCGACTGACGTGCGATCGCCTGTTCGACGATCGTGATCGCTGAACGGGCGTTCCCGTTCTGTACGACACCGACCCTCTCGTTCAATTCAGTCAGCGCCTCACCCGAAATCGTATACCCGTACCGCTCCGCATATTGCGCGATAATCGTCAGCAGTTCCTCCCTCGAATAATCAGGGAAGTGGAACGTCCTCTTGAAGCGGGAGCGCAATCCCGGATTGCTGGCAAGAAGCGCGTTGATCTGTGTTTCATATCCTGCAAGTACGACGACGAGGTTTTCTGCGTGTTTCGTCATCTCATCGACGAGTGTATCGATCGCCTCTTTGCCGTAATCGTTCGCAGAACCGTTGAGCGAATAGGCTTCGTCGATGAACAAGACCCCTCCTAGTGCGTCCTGGATTGCCGCCCGGGTCTTCTCAGCTGTCTGTCCGACGTATCCAGAGACGAGATCCGCTCTGCTGACGACCTTCAAATGACCACGTTTAAGGTAACCGCACTGCTTGAGTACGTCTGAGTAAAGAGCAGCGACCGTCGTCTTCCCGGTACCGCTGTTTCCCGTGAAGACCGCGTGCAGCTCGACCGGCAGGACCGGAAAACCGGCTGCACGTCTTCTTTTCTGCATCGAGAGCAATGCTTTGATCTGGTTCAATTCTGCCTTCAGTTCATCGAGACCGACGAGAGCGTTCAGCCGTTCCTCGATCGAAGGATCAGCGGGCGTCGCGATCTCGAAATCGGAAGAATGGAGGAGGGCGAAATCCTCATGGCTTGCACTTTCTCCGAGCAACGCGCCTTTCTTGAATATCGCATCCATGACGATGTTCCGAACCGCCCGTCCGTTACCGAACGACGCATCGACACGTTCCCGCTCGAGACGAGCAAGCAATGCCCGCTCTGCGTCATCCGTCATGACGTAATCATTCTTCGACGCTATGAGGCGACCGATCGAAAGCAGTTCAGCGTCCGTATAATCGGCAAGCGTATAATGGTTCGCCTCCGGGAAACGACTTCGCAGACCGGGATTCGCCTTCAGGAAATCCCGCATCTCTTCCGGATAGCCGGCTAGGATGATCGCGAATTTCCCAGCGTACTCGCCGCTCGTCATCGCAGCGACGAGCGTGTCGATTGCTGCCTGTCCATAATCGTTTCCGCTCTGGCCTGCCCGCTTCAACGCATAGGCCTCATCGATGAACAAGACACCTCCGACGGCTTCCCTCACCTTGTTCATGACCTGCTCCTCGGTCTGACCGACATATGCTCCGATCAGCGAAGACCGATCCGTTTCGACGACTTCCGGACGTTCGAGCAACCCGAGTTCGAAATAGATTTTTGCGATCAGACGGGCAAGAGTCGTCTTGCCCGTTCCAGGATTGCCCATGAAAATCATGTGGAGAGCCGGCTGATCACTCGACCGGTATCCGTCAGCAGCCCGCTTCTGCTGATATTTCAGGAAACGGTAGAGCTGATGGACACGCGACTTGATATCATCGAGACCGATCATCTCGTCGAGCTCCTCCAGCGCAGAGCGTTCCTGCTTGATTTCTGCCGGCAGCAGCTGAAGGACGCGGCGCAAGTCTTTCGTCGCGCTCTCCTTCGCCTCCGTCATGCCGTGGAACGCTTCTCTCGAGTAGAACCGTTCCTGCAGACTGTCGAGGAACTCGGTCGCGATCGTCTCGAGCGTCGCCGTCGATAACAACAGTTCCTTGCTTGCCTCGAACAGGTCGTTCCACCTTTTAGGATCAGCTTTTCGAAGACGCTCCGTCACCTCGACGATCCCATCCACTTCCCCGAGAATTTGTTGGGCGTGCTTCAACAATTCTTCTGTCGCAGCACGCTTCGCTCCCGCATGATCCGTCTCGCGAATCGTCGGGTAGCTGTTCGCGACGAGCAGTTGATACGCACCTTGCAGCTCCTGCTCCGCGAGCAGCTCTTCGACCCGTTCCGGAAGTCTCCCATGCTGCTTGATTTCCTGGATCCAGCTTTGAGACAGGTTGTCGACCCGGCCAGTCGTGATGAAACGATGTTCGACGAGCAGGGCAAGTATCCGGACGAGTACGTCCGTCTCACCGATCATCCGGCTGCTCTTCGCAAAACGGAGCGCTTTTGCCTCCTCGACGCGTTCACCGCTCTCCCAGCGCTCGACCTCGTGTTTCATCTGCTCCTTCGAAAATGACTCCATTCCAATACCTCCTGTGATAGTGACACGAAAAAGACTCGACCCCGCTGAACGCGCGACGATCGAGTCGGTCCTTATTGCTTCGCTTCGAGCCACTCTTGATCGAATTCCTCAAGCGTTTCGATTTTTTTCATTTTGACTGAATAGAACAACTTCCCATTGTTGCGTGATTCTGCGCCGAGCACTTTCGAGCGGTCTGCAGCCACGTAATAGGTCGCCTGTTCCTCATTCCCTTCTTCAGAGAAGATGGATGGGTATTTCTCGATCCACTCGTCGGGCACGGTGCTTGAAGGTTCACGTTTGATGTAGACCTCGGTCGCGACGCCCGCAAGCTTCGCCTCTCCTTCGACTTGACCGAAGTCTCCTTGGTCGATGAAGCGCATGATCTGTTCGTTGAATCCTCTAGAGAGGAACGGGCGCGGTGCGCTTACGCTTTCGGCCGACTTCGTCTCGCTGACGAGCTTACCGTTCTCGTCATATTCACGGAACGTCTTGCCGTCCCAGATCGCCATCGTCCCTTCATTCGGTCCGTCGATGACTTCTGTCCGGAAGCGTCCGTCACCATCATAGATGACCTCGTACGTCCGAGCCTCGAGCTCATCCCTTGTCGTCGATAGTTTCTTCTCTTCGTATTGAAGACGCGTCATCGTGTAGAACGGTTTGACTGTCTGCGCTTTCTCTTCTTTCGCTGATTGGGTCTGGTTGAGCAAGTAAAAGTTGTACGCGAGAAGCATCGCCATCGCGACGATCGCCACTGCGATCCACGTACTTGTCCGTTTCGTCATACGTTGTACACCATCCTAAAAAGACTTCTTTCCCCTATTATCCTAGCTTTTTTCAAGGAAGAATACAAAGAGTTTGTTCAGTCCAGCGCAATCATGAGAGAAAATATGGCGAACTCTTGAAGAGAAGATTGCTTAGATGTCTTTCGGTTCCAGCGAGACGATCAGCGACTCGTCGACGAGATAGTACGGACGCTGCGGCAAATCACGAAGAAACCCCTCCTGCTGAAGCGCGGACAAATCGATCTGCATGTTTTTCGTGAAAGACTTGAGCGGCAACTTGCGTTTTTTCTCGAAGTAACGATCAAGCGCGACTTGGACGTGATCCAGCTCGTATGCGAGCTCCCGATCCTTCTCCTCGAGGATGGCGAACGTCTCCTGCGACATGTAGAACACCTGATCCGTTCTCGCTCCAAGATATTGGGCGAGCTGATTCATGTCGAGCCGCTGGTCCGCGTCGAGCAGGACGGTGCGGTTCGCTCCTTTAGGCAGACGTTTTTCGAACTCATGGGCTGCCGTCTTGACTTCCGCTAAGGTCACTTCGCGTATTGGCAAGACGTTCTCTTCCTTCTTCTTCCCGAACATCTTCTTGAACCGGTCCATGGCGAGCGCCTCCTTATAAAAATCCACCAAAAAAGGTGGGTTTCCCCACCTTTAACGGTAATGTAAACGTTTTATTTTTGCAAGCGTTCCCGAAGGACCATCGGCAGGATGCCGCCGTGGCGGTAGTAGTCGATATCGACTTCAGAGTCGAAGCGAGCGATCGCCTCGAATTCAGTCACCTTGCCGTCTTTTGCCGTCGCCGTCACTTTGACGAGGTCGCGCGGACGGACCGATTCGTCGACTTGGATGCTGATCGCCTCTTCGCCCGTCAGACCGAGCGACTCAGCAGATGCCCCGTTCGCATATTGGAGCGGGAGGACACCCATCATGACGAGGTTCGAACGGTGAATCCGTTCGAAGCTCTCCGCGATGACCGCTTTGACGCCGAGGAGGTTCGTCCCCTTCGCTGCCCAGTCACGTGAAGAACCCATGCCGTAATCCTTACCGGCGAGGATGATCAGGCCCGTGCCTTCTTCTTTATACTTCATCGCCGCATCATACATCGTCATCGTCTCGCCAGTCGGCCAGTATGTCGTGAATCCGCCTTCCGTACCCGGAGCGACCTGGTTACGGATCCGGATGTTCGCGAACGTCCCGCGCATCATGATCTCATGGTTACCGCGACGTGAGCCGTACGAGTTGAAATCGACCGGTGAGACACCTTTCGATACGAGGTACTGTCCAGCTGGGGTCGTTTTCGAGAACGATCCCGCAGGCGAGATGTGGTCAGTCGTGACCGAATCACCGAATTTCCCGAAGACACGAAGATCGTTCAACGGTTGGACCGTGCCTGCTTCCTTCGCCAAGTTCTCGAAGAACGGCGGGTTCTGGATGTACGTCGACTCTTCGTCGAAGTCATACTGATCGCCAGTCGGTACATTGAGATCGTTCCAGCGCTGGTTTCCTGTGAAGACTGAATCGTACTCCGCACGGAAGCTCTCCGGTGTGACGACCGTGTTGATGATTGTCTGGATCTCATCACGTGACGGCCAGATGTCAGCGAAGAAGACGTCTTGTCCGTCCTTACCTTTGCCGATCGGTGCGTTCATGATGTCGACGTCGACCGTACCCGCGAGCGCATAAGCGACGACGAGCGGCGGCGACGCGAGGAAGTTCGCCTTGACGAGCGGATGGACGCGTCCTTCGAAGTTACGGTTACCTGAGAGGACAGATGATACGAGCAAATCAGAACCCGTGATGGCTGCTTCGACTTCACGGTCGAGCGGACCTGAGTTACCGATACATGTCGTACAGCCGTAACCGACCGTGTTGAATCCAAGCTGATCGAGGTACGGCTGGAGTCCTGATTTCTCAAGGTAGTCCGTGACGACCTTCGATCCCGGAGCGAGCGACGTCTTGACGTAGCGCGGCACCTCGAGACCTTGCTCGATCGCTTTCTTCGCGACGAGTCCGGCACCGATCATGACGTACGGGTTCGATGTGTTCGTACAGCTCGTGATCGCAGCGATCGCGACGTCACCTGTACGCATCTCGACCGCTTCATCCTCGAACTGGACGACCGCGACTTTGTCCTTCTCATCTGCCGAGAGACCGAATCCAGCGTTCCCTTGCGGAGCTGTCAGTGATTTCTCGAAAGCAGTGTGGACGTCCGTCAGGTTGATCCGGTCTTGCGGACGTTTCGGACCAGCGAGTGCCGGTACGATCGTCGCGAGGTCGAGTTCGATGACCTTCGTGAATGTCGGGTCTTCGTTTTGCGGCGTGTAGAAGAGGCCGTTCGCCTTCGAGTAGTTCTCGACCTTCTCGATCAATTCCTCATCGCGGCCTGTCAGGCGGAGATAGTTGAGCGTCTCCGTGTCGACCGGGAAGAATCCGCAAGTCGCGCCGTATTCAGGTGCCATGTTGGCGATCGTCGCACGGTCAGACAGTGACATCGTATGGAGCGAAGGACCGAAGAACTCGACGAACTTGCCGACGACGTTCTCTTGGCGAAGCATCTCCGTGACGCGAAGCGCGACGTCTGTCGCAGTCGTTCCAGGATGCATCTCGCCCGTGATTTTGACACCGATGACTTCAGGGACAGGGAAGAATGAAGGCTGACCGAGCATGCCGGCTTCCGCTTCGATTCCGCCGACGCCCCAGCCGAGTACACCGAGTCCGTTGATCATCGTCGTATGCGAGTCCGTACCGACGAGCGTGTCCGGGAAGACGTCGACTGTACCGTCAGCTGCAGCCTTCTCAAGGACGACAGAAGCAAGATACTCGAGGTTAACCTGGTGGACGATACCTGTCGCAGGCGGTACTGCACGGTAGTTGTCAAACGCCGTAGTTGCCCAGCGGAGCAACTTGTAACGCTCTTCGTTTCGCTCGAACTCAAGATCCATGTTCTTCTCGAGTGCTCCGGCGAATCCGTAAGCGTCGACTTGGACCGAATGGTCGACGACGAGGTCGACTGGTACTTCAGGGTTGATGACCGATGGGTCCCCGCCAAGGTCCTGCATTGCCTTACGAAGTGACGCGAGGTCGACGACCGTAGGAACTCCCGTGAAGTCCTGAAGGATGACGCGTGAAGGTTTGAACGGAACGTCGATATCCGTCGAAACTTGCGCAGTACCCCATTTTGCCAAGTTCTCAACATGCTCTTTCGTGATCGAACGTCCGTCCTGCTGACGCAGTACTGACTCGAGCAGTACGCGAATCGAGTATGGAAGACGGTTGACGTCAGTCATACCCAATTCTTCGAGTTTTTGTAAGCTGTAGTAGTTGTAACTTTTCCCGTTCGCTTCGAAGGTACGGCGCGCGCCGAACACGTCTTGCGTAGTTCCAGTTTGTTTCATGCGATTTCCCCCTTGCAGATGTTGACGATATCAAGCCCCTGATACCGCTTACTTGTTCTGTTCTATCATAGTATAATATGCCGCTCGCGACAATTTGAAAGAACGAAACACCTTCAATAAGTTTTTATTATCACTAATCTTTTTCTAAATGATCATCGTTCTCAACGGATGCGCCTCATGTTTTCCGAAAGCCTGATTCGGGAAAAACTGTCATGAGCTTAAGAAAGACAGGAGGAATAGTACCATGCCGGATAGCAGACATTCACACATCGTCACCACCCTCATCTTCAATGAGGAGGAACAGGCACGCAACGCATTCGCGCTGATCGACGACCTCCAGAAAATCAAGGAAGTCGACCTCGAACAGATGGCTCTCGTCCACCGGGAAGAGGACGGAGAGTTTTCCTTTAAGGACGCAGTAGACTTCTCCGGGCAGGATCAGTCCTTCAAAGGTTCGCTGATTGGCATGGCCGTCGGTGTGGTAGGTGGGCCGTTCGGAATGCTTGTCGGTTCCGTGGCCGGCTACTTGATCGGTGCAAACCGGGACGAGAGACAGGAACGGGAGTCGTTCGACCTGTTCAATCGCACGCTCAATCAGGTGGACGGGACGAAATATGGTGTCATCCTGATCAGCGAGACGGACGAAGATCATAAAGCCATCGACGCGATTGCTCTGGAACTCGGTGGGACGATCCGGCGTTCCGGTGAGCAGCTCGTCGATACTTCAACAGATTGAACAGCGGAAAATCCGCTGTTTTTTTATTTGACGTCGCGCCACCAGTGTCTTCGCGGCGGAGGTGCATCCAGTTCGACCGACTCCCCGATCCGTGGTGTAGCGACCTCTGTTCTGCCTGCCGCCGCCGCGAGCGCCCGTTCGACCGGTTCGTGCCATGGATGAAAAGCAAGCGTGAACGCAGACCAGTGGACAGGCACCAGTAATTTTCCTTTGACATCAAGGTGCGCCTGCACCGTCTCTTCCGGCAACATATGCGAATCCTGCCAACGCGGATCATATTGTCCGCACTCCATCAGTGTCAAATCGAACGGGCCATACCGTTCACCTATCTCCTTGAAATGCGGTCCGTATCCGCTGTCCCCGCTGTAGAAGACGCTCCTGTCCTTCCCTTTGACGACCCAGGAAGACCAGAGCGTCGAGTACTGATCGAACCCTCTTCTTCCCGAATAATGCCGTGCAGGGGTACAGACGAAGCGGAGACCGTTTACTTCCGTTGTCCCGTGCCAATCGAGTTCGACCACCTTTTCAGGGGCGACGCCCCAGCCGATCAGCCGGCTGCCGACACCGAGCGGGACGATGAATCGACTTGCGCGGTCCTTGAGCAGCCTGATCGAGTGACGATCGAGATGGTCGTAGTGGTCATGGGAAAAGACGACGGCATCGAGCATCGGCAGTTTTTCGACGGCAAAAGGCTCGCCGAGTTCGAACCGGTTTCGCCCGATCTTCGGGAACGGAGACGGCGCTGTGCCAAGCATCGGATCAAAAAACACCCGGACTCCTTCAAGTTCGAGCAGGAACGCCGAATGTCCGAACCACGTCACCCTGTCGCCTTCTCCACCCGTATAAGCGAGTACAGGGAGCTTGTCTGCCGGTCGCAGCTGCGAGAGTCCTTGGAACTGATCCTTCAGGATTGAACGGAACGTCTTTGCGTCCGCGATTAGTTTGAACGGTTGTTCATTCACGAACCGGTCGTTCTTGAATTGTTTCGATTGACGGAATCTCGCTTTCTCTCTACGTCCCGGCGACTTGCCGAATTCAGGATAATATCTCATGAACAATGCGACGCCTGACACTGCACAAGCAAGTGTCATCAAACTTTTTTTCATACGAATCCCCACCTTCTGACTCTCTTTCTCTCAATCGACTTCGACGCGAAAAAGGAATGACCTTTTTTTCAGCTGAAAGGTCATTCCATATCTCTTCGATCAACGCTCAAGTTCGTCAGCATCCCACTTCGCCCGGTCACTGCGTTTTGCGCTCTCGCCGTCTTCCGGGAGCTGATCGGCATCCCATTTAGCCCGATCCGACTTGTCGATCGTATCGTGATTCTCGTAAGCATTCACTCCTGGACTCTCGACCTTCTTTCCATGATCCTCGGAGCGAGATGCACGCGTATGGAGATGATCACCTTTCTTATTGACGAAAAGGGCGAGACCGCCTTGTTCGATTTCCTTGTAGTGCCGCTCCGCCTCGTCCTCTGAATGGCCGACACGTTTCAGCGTCTCGCGGAGTGGCGATTCCTTAGTGAACTTCGCCTTCATCCGGTCCATCCACGACTCGTCCGTCGTCTTGACATCCGTATGCCCAAACGACTGCTCATCCCGTCCGACGACCGTGATATCCTTTTCGTCATGCCCCTCCGCCTTCAGTTCTTCTACCTTGCGAAGCAAATGCGACTCTTCATGATAAATGCCGATGAATTTCTTCTCCATTCTCGTCACCATCCTTTGATTATTTGACAATCCTGCTTGCGCTCATTTTTTACCCTCCTCCCAATGAGCTTAAACAGAAGACTTGAAATCATGATCCGAGCTGTTTTTCGTTCATCGCTCCAGACATCAATAAAGGTCCCCTCAAGACGTCAGCGACGGCTCAAGGAGACCTTTGTACTTCTCTTTACTTCAACTGTTGCGGCGAGTCGACGAGTGTGACGTCCTCGTTCTTTTGGACGAAACGCTCGTAGACGAAATCGTTCGCGAACAACAGCACCGGGTTCTCCCAGCGGTCGAATACGAGAACCGTCCGCGAGTCCGTCAACGACTTCGCACGGCCGAGATCCTCCGGCTTCACCCATTTCGCGACCTGGAAGTTCGCAGCATCCTTCAGGATATCGACACCGTACTCGCCTTTGAGGCGATGTTCGAATACCTCGAATTGAAGTTGCCCGATCGCACCGAGGATGATCTCGTTGTATTCGTTCCGGTAGACTTGGATCGCGCCTTCCTGTGCGAGCTGCTCGACCCCTTTTTGGAACTGCTTCGATTTCAGGGCGTTCTTCGTGTAGACCTTGAGGAACAGTTCCGGAGCGAACGTAGGCAGCGCCTCGTATTGAAGCGATGGGTCGCCGTTCGTGATCGTGTCTCCGATTTGATAGTTACCGGAATCGTACAGACCGATGACGTCTCCTGCGAACGCTTCGTTGACCGTCTCCCGCTCGTCCGCCATGAACTGTGTCGATTGGGACAGCTTCATCTTCTTGCCTGTCCGCGTCAGGACGACATCCATCCCGCGGTCGAACTTGCCGGTACAAATCCGGACGAACGCGATCCGGTCACGGTGATTCGGATTCATGTTCGCCTGGATTTTGAAGACGAAGCCGCTGAAGAAGTCCTGGGCCGGCTCGACCTTGCCTTTGTTCGACTCACGAGGCGTCGGTGACGGCGAGAGGTTCAGGTAATGCTCAAGGAGCGGCGTGATCCCGAAGTCGACGAGCGCTGAACCGAAGAAGACAGGTGTCAATTCGCCTTTTGCGATCAGTTCCTCATCATAGGCATTTCCTGCTCCGTCGAGCAGGTCGATCTCGTCCATCAGTTGTTCGTGCATCTCCGAGTTGATCGACTCGGAAAGCTCTTCTGAATGGAGTCCTTCCTCGCCGAGCTCGATCGTCTTCCGATCGTTCTTGAAGCAGTGGAACTGTTCCTTGATCCGGTCGTAGACTCCCTCGAACTGCATGCCTGAACCGGCCGGCCATGTGACGGCGACCGACGGGATACCGAGCACCTCTTCGAGTTCTTCCATCAATTCGAGCGGGTCGCGCGCCTGACGGTCCATCTTGTTCACGAACGTAAAGATCGGGATCCCGCGCATGCGGCAGACTTGGAAGAGCTTCTTCGTCTGTGCCTCGATCCCTTTCGCGGCATCGATCACCATGATGGCAGAGTCGACGGCAGTCAAAATCCGGTAAGTGTCCTCACCGAAATCAGAGTGACCTGGCGTATCCATGATTGAAACGATCTTTCCATCATATTCGAACTGCATGACTGATGACGTGACCGAGATGCCGCGTTGCTTCTCGATTTCCATCCAGTCGGATTTCGCGAACTTCGAGTTTTTACGGGCCTTGACCGATCCCGCTTCGCGGATCGCGCCTCCATGCAGGAGGAGCTTTTCCGTCAATGTCGTCTTACCAGCATCCGGGTGGGAGATGATGCCGAAGATTCGGCGTTTCTCCACTTCATTGAGTAATGTCTTATTCATATATCTACGTTCCCTTCACGTTTAAAGATTCGTATCACAACTAATCTATCATACCGAATCCCGCTTCATTCGTCCACGACGTCCATTGACCAAATCTTCAGAATGCAATTTGACATCTCCTTCCGGTGTCTTGTAATCTGACGAAGAAGTTAAACCATGAAAAGGAGGAGACGTACAATGAACCAGCAAATCATCGCACGACAGCAAAGCTCTGCATTTTCAAACACAATCGAAGTACGTCGACCTGCTGTTTAATGTAACCGTTAATCAGGGGTGTGCGTACGTGGTTACGCACATGCCTGCCCTTATACAGAGACGGGTATGCCCATTTATGTGCGTACCCGTCTTTTCGTATTTAAAAAATACAGCACGTCTAAGGGGAAATCTTCATGTTCAAAAAAGTAAGACAGCTCGATCGCAACATTTGGATCCGGTTCGGCGGGGAAACGATCACCGGTATCATGATGTTCATGATTGCACCATTCCTTGTCCTTTATTATGCGGATAAGCTCGACTCGTACATGCTCGTTGGAATCATCATGGCGACTGGCCCGATCGCCGCATTGCTCGGTTCGATGATCGGCGGCCGTCTCTCCGACATCTACGGGCGAAAACCGCTCATGGTCATCGCGATCGTCGGTGACGCAGCGGTGCTGATCGGCTTCGCCTTCGCCGAGTCGTTCTGGCCGCTCCTGCTGCTCAATGCGGCGCTCGGTCTGACCAATTCTCTTTTTCACCCTGCAGCAAGCGCGATGGTCGCTGATGTCACGGAGCCGGAGCAGCTGAACGAAGCGTTCGGCTTGCTCCGGATGGGGCACAACGTCGGCGCCGCATTCGGTCCGCTGCTCGGCAGTGCAGTCCTCTTCATCGACCGTTCCATCATCTTCTTCTCTGCTTCCGCTTTGTTCGTCGTCTATGCGATCATCCTCCTCGTCTTCATCGTCGAGACGAAGCCTGAGAATATCGAACGGAATCCCGAGGAAAAGCTAGTCTCTCCTTTCGTCATCCTGAGCAAGGATAAGGTGTTCCTCGCCTTCGTCGGCGCAGGCATCTTCATCTCGATGGGCTTCTCGCTCGTCGAGAGCATGCTGCCCGTCTTCTTGAAGGAGTCGTTGCCGGGACTTCCAGACTCACAAAACCCGTTCCCTTACCTGATGGGTCTGAATGGTCTGATGGTCGTCTTGCTTCAATTCCCGATCGCAGCAAAGCTTTCAGGAAAACCGTTCGGCAAGGTGATGCTCGCAGGCGCGACAGTGTTCGGAATCGGCATGATCCTGCTCGCCATCGTACCTGCCTTCCTGTTCGAACTTGGCACGAACTATTTCGCGCTCGTAGCGATCCTGCTTGTCATCTACGCTCTTTACACGTTCGGCGAGATGATCATGTCACCGGTCCAGATGACGTTCATCGCGCTCATCGCACCGGAAGATATGCGGGGAACCTACAACGGCGCGGCAAGCATCCAGTGGCTGATCGGCAGCGTGACAGCCCCGCTCCTAGGAAGCTTCTTCCTTGAAGGCGGAAGCGGAGGATATGTCCTCGCCGCTGTCGGTCTCGCCTGCATCGTGTCCGGCTTCGTCTATCTCGCTCTCGATCGAGCGATCCAGAAGACCGCTCGTATGAAGAAGACAGCTTGATCACAATTCAAAAAAGACACGCCCGGAATTCGACATCTTGACGAGTTCCGGGCGTGTTCATTGTGTTCTTAACAAATCAATGGGACTTCAGCAGTAAACGGACCGAAGATGACCGGAAGAGGCTCAAGCGCATCGCGAACGAAGTCGATGAATGCGATCGTACCGCTGACGAAGATGATCGGGTCATCGCTCGACAGCTCCTGCATGAAGTTCATCAGTTCGAGCGACAATACTTCCTCGCTGAACATATGGACGACTGCCCCTTTTTCGGCGAGACCTTCGAGGATCGAAGTATCGTACTCCTCCTCCTCGCTTCTGCGGATATGCAAGACCGTGATTTCCCTGCCTGTCTCGAATGCGTATTTCGACTCTTCGAGAACCGGCAGCAGATTTTCTCCTTCTGCAATCAACAAAAGCGGACGTTGCCGGTGAAGATGCCCTTGATCCGACTTGCTGAAATGGATGCACGTCTCGACGAGCTGATCATGGACGATCGACCAAGCCACGATGACGTCATCATCCTGCGCGCAGGACAGCCCTTCAGCCAGAGCGTTCAGCAGCTCTTCCCGGATGATTTCCGGGCTTCTGAGCAGAAACGATCCATTCTGATTGATTTCCCCCATCAAGATCGTCTTGAAGAGCTCACTCGGCTCGTTCTGGCTCGCGACGCGATACATCAGCTGTTCGAGACCACGAATCGCCTGTTCAAGGTGTTCGAGCGAGTACTTCAGTTCCACTGCATGCTCGGGATATTTTTGATGAAGCTTTCTATAGAAGGAAGTGGCGATCTCCTCGCCCTTCTCATGGATTTCAGGGGCGATCGTCTGGATCTTTTTTAATGCCTGATTGAAGTGCATACACCAACCTACCTTTCTCACTCGTCCATTATGGGTGATAGGCTGGATAAAAACAATATTCAACATGCATGTTTTCAAAATTCAAAGGTTACAGTTAGAATTTGAAATCGAAGTCAATATTCCTTAAAATGTCTTACCAAGAGGTGAAGTACTATGCGAATGACCCGCCATACAGACTATGCCATCCGTACTCTACTCTTCGCGAGCGTCCATCCGGACAGGCTCGTGCGCATCCAGGAGGTCGCGGATTGCTATGGCATCTCGAAAAATCATTTGACGAAGGTCGTCTACCGCTTGGCACAGCTTGGGTTCATCTCTTCCCAGCGCGGAAGAGGCGGAGGTTTTCGCCTCGCTGCTCCGGCGCGCGACATCTCGATCGGTCAAGTCGTCAGAACGTTCGAGCCGGCGAATCCTCTCCTGCGACCGAAAGAAGGATGCGAGGAACCGTCCCTCGATCCCGTCCGGCACGCTTTCGACCATGCGTTGACAGCATTTCACGAAACGCTTGATCCCTATTCACTTGAGGATCTAATCTCAGAGACTGCCTTGAAGGACGCACTCCTGGTTTCCCGTTGAAGGAACCGGGAGTTTTTCCGTTCCCGTTGGCTCATCACGCATTGTTCGAATCACAGCATGGTATAATGAATGATATATTAGAAAGGAGGGCTTGAGATGAACCCTCATGAGTTAGAAAGCCTGTATCAGAAGCTAAAAGAGGAGGACCCGAGTCAAAGACGGGGTGAGTCTCTCTGGGACATCTTTGAACAGGCCATCGATACGGACCTTCGTCCACTTGCCCTTTGGACCTTTTCACAAAATCAATTCGACCTCGGTCACTTCCGTTCGTTTCTTACCTCTTTTTCGATGTTGACGGAATGGATCCGGAAGGACGCGATTCAATTACCGGAAAAGGAGATGCTCGATCTCTTCTGGAACTTCAAGTCCTATCTGATTTTCTCAGCCGAACAATTCGACATGCCTGTCGCGACCATCGAACAAGATTTCAAGGTGTTCAGCGATTTTTGCGAAGAGCGAGGTTTCTTGAGAACGAAAGATTATGTCGGTTTCGTCATGTACAGCAAACTCGGTGACGAGGAACAGGCGGACGCCTTGCTAGAGTCGTGGGTCGACCTCGATTCTGACGAATTGAGTGATTGTCCGTCCTGTGAAGCGTTCAGCCGGATGACCTATGCGATCGAGCGCGGATATGACCAGCGTGCCCTCTTCATTTACGCCGCTCTTCGGCATGAAAAAGGCTGTTCAAGGATGCCGGAGCAGGCACACCCTTATATCTTGCCCCTCTTCATGTCAGAACTGCGCCATCAAGAAAACTGGACGGCGAAGCTGATCGAGGAAGTAAAGGCCGCGAAACCTGATTTTACGGGCGGTGACGCCCCTTATCACCTGTATGCGGAACTTTATTATGTCGAAAAACCGTTCTGGTCGATGCAGGAGATGCAATCGCTCATCCCTTTCTTGACGGACCGAGGCTATTTGCAGTTGCTGATAGCGCACTACCTGTTCACGTATCGGACGACTCGCCGCCAGGAAGTCGCCTACTTGACCGCTTTGCGGGCAAACGCATTCGAAGTCGCGAAAAAACTCGATCAGCGAGTCGAAAATTCATATTATGTCAAAATGACGGAACGGGAAATCGAGCGGATCCATCTTTTCGTCGCCTGATCCTGATCCGATTGAGGAGTGAGAGGTAGATGCTTGATCATGTCCAACTGGCTGCACCAGCCGGTAGCGAAGAGAAATGCCTTCGATTCTACCGCGATTTACTCGGTTTGAAGGAAATACGAAAACCCGACTCCCTCTCATCAAACGGCGGTGTCTGGTTCGACTCCGGAACGACCAGTCTTCATATCGGAATCGAGGAAGGCTTCTCGCCTCAGTCGAAGGCACATCCTGCCTTCACCGTCCCGGATCTGGATTTGATTGCCGGGCGTCTCGCAGACTCGGGACATGCGGTCATGTTCGACGAACGGCTCGCACCAATCCGTCGGCTTTATACGAAGGACCCGTTCGGCAACCGGATCGAACTGATCGAGGCACAGCTCAAAGCCCTTCATCCTGACAGACTGAAACCCGGTGACCATATCCGCCTGCTCGCTCCCGCCTCAAGCCTGTCCCTCGTCGAGGAACAAGTCGTCAGCGAGGGCATCCACGCGTTGGAGAGGCTCGGTTTCCACGTGTCGATCAGTTGTCATGCACGAAAGAAGAACGTGCTCGGGTCGAGCGATGTCGCACACCGGGTGAGCGATCTGCACCAGGCCTTCGGCGACCAATCCGTACAGGGGATCATGGCCGTTCGTGGCGGCTTCAACTCGAATGAGCTGTTACCCCATCTTGATTATGAGCTGATCCGCAGTAATCCGAAGGTGCTGATCGGCTTTTCCGACATCACAGCGCTCGCAAACGCCATCTTCAAAAAGACGGGACTCGTCACATACTCCGGTCCGATGCTGCGCGGTATCGGAATGAATCATGCCTATACGAAGAAACATTTCATCAAGGCACTGATGGAGAGCGCGGATTTCGAAATCGAAACCAGCGCCAATTGGTTCGATGACGGCATCACACGGCCGAATCAAGGTCCTGTCGTCCTGCAGCACGGGGAAGCGGACGGACGTATCGTCGGCGGCAACCTCTGCACCTTGAATCTACTTCAAGGGACGGCCTTCATGCCTGACTTGCGCGGTGCGGTCCTCTTCCTCGAAGACGATTATGAGGTCCATCCGGCGACCGTCGCACGCGATTTCCATTCGTTGATGCAACAGCCTGGTGCTGAACAGATCGCTGCAATCGTCTTCGGACGGTTCCAGGCGGCGAGCGGTCTTGAACTGGAACAACTCCGTTACATGATCAGCTATTACCCGTCCCTTTCAGGAGTTCCCGTCATCGCGAACCTCGATTTCGGACATACGCTTCCGATGTTCACCTTCCCGATTGGCGGGACGGCAAGCGTGTCGACCGAGCCGCCGCTACTCAAAATCCACTCGTCTTGATGTCCGCAACTTCAAGACGAATAAGAGGATGACTCAAAAGTAATCACTTCCCTTCACACGCTTTCCTCAGGCGAAACACGAGCCGTGACCCCTGTCCGAAAATGGACAGGGGTCCGGGGCTCATCGGTCTCTGACAGCGCGGTTCCACCGCGCTTTTTGCTGTAGGAGTCGCGNGGGGGCGGATTCCGAATCCGCCCCCGTATTTCGTTTATGGATCGACTTTTGAGTCAGCCTCTTACTTATTTACGTTCATCCTGTTTTCTCTTTTGAATACGATGAGCACGAAAGCAATCAATTGGGCAGAAATCAGTGCCGACAGCATCGGTGAGACGTCACCTGCCGCCGTATAGTTGAACACCGCATGAAACAGGATGGCGGGAATGATGCTGAAGCTCGCCTTTTCCGTCAGCCACCCGAGGAAATACGAACCGAACACGAGACCGATCGTCCACCCTGCTGTACCGAAAACCCCAATGGTGCTGAAATCGGGGTCGTACAAAAAGACCGGAGCATGCCAAAATGCCCAGAAGACGGATACAGTCAGCGCGGCATGATGACAGGACATTCGTTTCCGGAGTTCCGGAAAGAGATAGCCCCGCCAGCCTCCTTCCTCGCCGATTCCGTAAAACAGCAGCCACGTCAGAAAAATCATCGGTGCAGACTGGAGCGGCAACTTGTCGTCACGACCGATGTCCGACAACGGCACGGAATCATCCGAAAACAAGCGGACGACGATCAAACCGATGCCCATGAACATCAGCGGCAGAATCACCGCGAGCAACGCATATCGTTTTTTGAAAGGTTTCAGGAAGCGATCTTTGAAATACGCAAAAAGACCGTTCTTTCCGTCAATCACATACGTCGCAGCAAGCGCCCCGAGGAACGGCCCGAGACCACCTGCAAGATGCAGGAGCGGAATCGGCTCATGCAGCAGCAGATTCGGCAGCCATATCGCCCAGGAGATGACGTACGTGAAACCGACGAAATACGAAAGCCGCTTCTCCACCGCTCATCCCCCCTCAGATCAGAACGTCAATAATCGAGCAGCCGCGAGGCATCGATGCGCCGAATCGACTGATCGTCGAACATCTCGAGCGTCGCATAGATTTTGTCTCCATCGAGTTCATACCCGAGCAACAGGAAGTCCTCGAGCGTCGAAACGGTCTTGAACGTCTTCTCTGTCGTGAACGCCCGTTTACGGCTCGCGTCGAGAGAAGGCTTCGTGATCAGCACGACCGTGATGTTCTCTCCAGCCTTGTCATAGTAGAATTCGACGACGCGACCGTCTTCAGTCTGAGGCAGCGTCCCTTTGAGCGGACGACCATCGTCGTCCAGTTGCACATATGGTTTTAACATGTATATTCCCTCACTTTCTCCGTTTTTCATCATAGCATGCCCTTCTCGATTTGTGCTAAAGTTAATGGTGCGAAAGGGGGTTTTGGATGATGATGGATTGGTTCATGAACGGGATCGTCCTTTGGGGATTCATCATGGTGACGCTGATGGCGATCGGCGGTTTTTTCATGTTCCGCAAGTTTTTGAAGAAATTGCCGAAAGCTGACGGGAAATCGATGATGGACTGGGAGGATGAATACATCGACAGGACGCGTCATCTGTGGACGGAAGAGACGCTCGAACTGCTGAATGCCCTCGTACTGCCTGTACCGGCTGCGTTTCGTGATGTCGCCCGTCGTAAGATCGCCGGAAAGATTGGCGAGTTCGCGCTCAAGGAGCGTGCTCGCGTGATGACACCGGAGCTCGTCGTCAAGGGCTATATCTCAGCCACACCGAAACGGGATCATAAATTCTTGAAGAAGGCGCTGAAAGAACAGTCGATCGACTGGACGGAATATGCACCTTACTTCAATTGAGGAGCGTCTCACAACGCTTCTTTTTTTCGTCTTTTTTCCAAAAAGAAAAGGAACGGATGTCGTCCGCTCCTTTCTATCATGGCAAATGTCCGACCTGTAGAATACCGTCCCGCACCTGCTTATACTTCATATACATCGCGACTCGCCATGGCACGATCATCCCCCAGGCGACGAGATAGAACAGGCTTCCGGTTTTAAAGAGGTGGAATTCTCCGCCGATATAGAACTTAGCCGCCGTCCGGATGAACAACAAGCCAAACAAGACGATGAAGAAGGCTTTCGAGCGTTGAAGATAGACTTCGCCGCCTTCCTCATAGAAATTCGATGTCTTGATCAAAAAGATGCTGAAGATCATACCGATCAACAGTGCTTCCCCCACTTCGAGCCACGGAAGACGCGAAGGTTCATATAAAAATTGGAGCATTCCGGTCGTCATCATGACGGGCGGAATCAGAATTTTTTTTGCGTCCGTCGGTTTCGCCGACGCCTTGACACGGACGAAACTGATGAGCACGCCCATCACGATCGCAAAGATCGTCGTCAACCAAATCATTTCATCACTTCCTCGTTAAAATCCGGTGAATCCTACCAAGTCGCTCATCCACGCCGCGACTTTGCTGAGACCGTCGAAATAGAGCATGATTCCGAACATGACCATCAACGCGCCGCCGACTTTCGTCAACTTCATGCTGTATTTGACGAGGAGGCGCGAACGCCCGACATAAAATGCCATGATCAGGAATGGAATCGAGAATCCGAGTACATACGCCAGCATATAGAACATGCCTAGAGAAGGATTGGTCGCCGCGAGTGCTATCACAGATGCAAGGATCGGTCCGGTACACGGTGTCCATCCGGCCGCAAAACCGATACCGATCAGCACAGTCCCGAAAAAACCGCCCTTTCGTTCACCGAGATCAAGACGCTTCTCCCGCATGAGGAAGGTCGGCTGCCATACGCCGAGCAGGATGATACCGAATACGAAGATGACGAGTGCCCCGGTCATTCTCAAGACATCCTTATACGTGATGAAGAAGTCCGCGAACAGCGAGGTCGAAAGTCCGAGAACGAGAAAGACGATCGAGAACCCGACCAAAAAAGCAACGGTATGCATCAACGAGCGTTTTTCGCGAACCCCTTTTTCCTGCAGGTCCGTTACCGAGACACCCGTAATGTAGGATAAGAAGACCGGATAAAGCGGCAGCGTGCATGGTGAGACGAAGGACAGAAATCCCGCACCGAACGCGAGCCACAAGGTGAGCTCCATCAAAGCAGCCCCTTTCTATTATGAATTAAGTAGAAGTTCCTTCTCTATTTTGCCAAACTACTGACCATTTGTAACGAAGAATCTCTTATCCCCATTATTTTTTTCGTTTACAGTAAAATTACAGTTGGGTGAACTATCCGATTTTCCATTGCATCCCATAATCACTGTTGCTAGAATATGGTTACTATCACATCTGAAGGAGAACGGCATGACGAACCAGCAAGTCTTAACTTTAGAAATCGAATCGAAGCGAACTGAATTGTACAGGGAAGCTGAACGACTGAGCTTCACTTCGCCTACCGTCCTCCGATTGAGCCATGAGCTGGATCAGCTGTTACTGGAGTATGCACTGGCTTATGAATCACGTATATCACGCTATCCCCGAATCTCACCATCATGACGTCATCCGTTCAAACCGAGCGGATGACGTTTTTCTATTTTTTGGATTCATTGTGTCGAACCCATATCATCTGCATCAGTTCTGATACATAACCTCCGTTTCTCGCAACATGTGAAACACTAATGAAACATTGACCTGTTTTGTCACAATAATGCAATTGACTTGTAAACGCACGCCCCCCATTCGCCGTGTAGAGTAGGAACAGTAAACACAGCAAATGTCAGGAGGACATCAATAATGAAAAAAGCAGTTTTCGCTGCAGGTATCGCAGCAACAGCTCTATCAGTAGGATTTGCCCAAGAGACACAAGCTGCCTCAGAGACGGTAACGGTTAATACAGCAGTACTTAACGTACGGACAGCACCAACGACGGCATCGGCTGACGTCGGTAACCTATACAAAGGTCAGAAGGTATCTGTCGAAAAACGTCATGGCGCATGGATTGAAACGAACTTGAACGGCAAGAAGCGTTTCGTCCACGGTGCATATACTTCTTCGGCATCTTCTATTAAAACAGTATCAGTTACGACAGAGGTACTGAACATCCGTACGGCTCCGACAACGAAGTCGAAAGATGTCGGCAACCTTTACAAAGGCGATAAAGTACGCGTAGAAGGTAAAGTAGGCGCATGGATCAAGACGACGATCAACGGTGATGTCCGTTACGTTCACGGCGCTTACACTTCGTTGAACAACGGTGACAAGAAAGCCGCTCCGAAAGCTGCCGCAGCCAAGCCTGCAGCAGTGAAATCAGGAGTCTCTAAAGCGTCGACTTCAAGCCAAGCAGGCACTAAAGTCACGATGAACGTCAGCGCCTATACGAATGACCCGAGCGAGAATGGTTCATATGGCGGTCGCGTCCTTACAGCGAGCGGTTATGACGTCACGAACAAGACGACGTACAATGGTCTTCGCATCATCGCTGCACCACCGCAGTACCCAATCGGAACACGCATGTTCATCCCGGGAATCGGTGAAGCGATCGTACTCGACCGTGGAGGCGCGATCCAAGGAAACAAACTCGATCTTCTCGTCGAGACACGCTCTGAAGCACTCAACTGGGGCCGCCAAAATGTGACGGTCACTGTCTACTAATAAAAAAGAGCACACGAAAAACCTGCTGGGGCGGCGATCGCCCCAGCAGGCTTTTTTTGTTCATCTTTCGATTTTCGTGACTGCAGATTCGAAATGTCCGGACTGCAGCTCATACATTTTTTTGTAAAGTCCGCCTTTTTGGATCAGCTCGAGATGGTTTCCTCTCTCGACGACTTCCCCTTTGTGCAAGACAAGAATGAGGTCCGCGTCCTGGATCGTCGACAGACGGTGGGCAATCGCTATCGTCGTCCTCCCTGCCCGCATGCGCCGAAGCGCTTCCTGAACCTTCTCTTCCGTCTCCGTGTCGATCGAGCTCGTCGCTTCGTCCAGAATCAGGATTTTCGGATTGCGGGCCATCGTCCGTGCGAACGACACGAGCTGGCGCTCACCAGCTGAGAATGTCGCCCCGCGCTCAGCGACCGGACTGTCATATCCTTCCGCAAGCTGCTCGATGAAAGGTGCAGCCTGAACGAATTCAGCGGCTTGCTCGACTGTCTCGAACGGAATCGATTCATCGAACAGTCTGATGTTGTCGGTGACGCTCCCCGTGAAGAGGAAGGAGTCCTGTAAAACAAGTCCGACATGCTGTCGCAGCTTCTCCTCCGGAATCTTCTCCAGCGGCTCCCCATCGATCAGTATGCGCCCGCTTTGATAGTCATAAAAGCGCATCAAGATGTTGATGATCGATGACTTCCCGCTTCCTGTCTGACCGACGAGGGCAACCGTCTGTCCTTTTTTCGCCTCGAAGCTGATTCCTTTCAGGATTTCAGTCTTGCCGTCGTAGCTGAATCGGACATCCTCGAAGGTGATCGTCCCTTCCTCGATGTCGGCTTCTCCCGGCATCGACTTCGTCGGCTCAGGTTCGTCCGTATCGAGCACCTTGAAGACCCGGTCCGCCGAGACGACAGCTTGCTGAAACTCCGACAGGCGCTGCATGATCTGCTGGACCGGCTGGAAAATCCGTTCGAGGTAGCTGATGAATGCATACACGACACCGACTTGAACAGATTCAGAGAAAGAGAGCAGCCCGAAGTACGTCAGCAGTGTAACGATCGAGATGGCAAGGAGCAGCTCGATGACGGGACGCAGGAGCCAGATGTCGAGCTTAAGGTTTTTGTAGCGTCCATTCTGATGAGCCTCGTTCGTCTCTTCGAACTGGGCGATCAGACGTTTTTCTTGGCGGAACTGCTGAATGATCGCCATCCCGTTGATCGATTCATTCAACTGTGCGTTCAGCTTCGATAGCAGGTCCCGCACCTCCGCATAGTAGCGCGTCGAGTATCGGCGGTATACCCAGATGATCATCCAGAACACCGGCAGCAGCAGAAGCGCGATCGTCGCGAGCCTCGGCTCGAGCAGGTAAAGGAAGACGTATGTCCCGAGCAACTGCACCCCGCTCTGGACGAACGTCGATAGCACTCCGACATAGAGCTCCTTGACCGCTTCCGTATCATTCGTGATCCGTGAGACGAGTACACCGGCTGGCGTCCGGTCGAAGTAGCCGAGACGCAGATGCATCACATGGCGAAATACATCGATCCGCAACCGTTGGATGATTTGAAGCGCGATTTTTTGAAACTCATACGCCTGGAAGTAATCCACGATGATGCCTGTAATGTGAAGAATCAGATAGGCCGCGAATAACAGCAGTACCTGATTAATCGGATAGTCGTTCTTCGTGACGAACTCATCAATGAAGATCTTGACGAGATACGGCCCTCCAAGTTTTGCTGCGGTCGTGACCAGAAGCAGCATGAACGCGAACATCACTTGGCGTTTGAACGGTTTGACGAAACTGATCAGACGCTTTAGCACCGCTTTTTCATTCACATCATGATTCATTCGTTCCACCCCCTTGTTCGACGAGTGTCTCGAGCTGTTGCCGGTCATACGTCTCTTTATACCAGCCACCCCGTTCGAGCAGCTGATGATGTGTCCCGCGCTCGCTTATTCTCCCATCCTCGAGCACGATGATTTCATCCGCATGGGAGACGGCTGACAACCTGTGAGCCACGATGACCTGCGCTTGATTGTTAGAGGCCGTCCGGAAGTGCTCGATGATGCGCTCTTCCGTCTTCGCGTCGACCGCTGACAAGGCGTCATCAAGTATTAGGACAGGACAATCCGCGAGCAGTGCCCGGGCAATCGAAATCCTCTGTTTTTGCCCGCCAGACAACGTCACGCCGCGCTCCCCGACGACAGTCGCATACCCTTCCGGAAATCCGAGAATATCATCATGGACAGCTGCGGTCTTCGCCGCCTCCATGATTTCTTCCATCGTCGCTTCAGGGCAGGCGAATGCTATGTTGTCAGCGATTGATTCTGAAAACAGGAAGTGGTCCTGCGGCACGACCGCAACCTGCTCACGGACCGCTCGTCTTTTCAATTGTTTCAAGTTTCGTCCTCCGAGAGTGATCCTTCCCTTCGTGACGTCGTATTCACGGGAGAGCAATCGGACGAGCGTCGACTTTCCTGCGCCTGTCCGGCCGACGATTCCGAGCGAGCGTCCCGGCAAAATCTGGAGCGCGATGTCTGACAGTACCGGCTTCTCCTCATAACTGAATCGTTCGATCGCGATGTCGATTTCAGACGAGGCGACTGTGTCACCTGCGTGCAGAGCATCCTGAATTTCCGGTTCGATGGCGAGCATGTGCTCAATCCGGTCGTATGATGCCCGTCCCCGTTCTACGATGTTGAAGAGCCATCCGAACGCGAGCATAGGCCACGTCAACAATCCGAGGTAGGCCGTGAATGACACGATGTCCCCGATACTGATTTCCCCCTGGCGAAGCAGGTAGGCACCGTATCCGACTGCAATGATGTAGGATAGGCCGACGACCCCGAATATCGTTGGGTCGAACAAGGCATCTATCTTCGCGACACGCTTGTTCTTTTGAACGACATCACTCGACAAGTCCGTGAACGTCTCGACATCCGCCTCGACTTGCCCCGTCGCTTTCAGAACACGGATACCGCTGACGCTCTCTGCGACCTTGTCGTTCAAATCCGAAAACGCAGACTGAGCATCATGAAACCTTGTATGTAGCATCTTACCGTAACGCGATGTCAGGTAGACCATGATCGGCATCGGCAGCAGCGAGAAGAATGTCAACTTCCAGCTGATCGTCGTAACCATCGTGATGATGACGAAACTCCCCATCGTCACGGAGTCGACAAGCGTAAGGATTCCGGCCCCCGCCGTCATCGAGACCGCTTGCACATCATTCGTCGCATGTGCCATCAGATCGCCGCTTCGATTCTTTTTATAAAACGATTGGTCGAGTTCGGTAAAATGCGCATAGAGCTGACTCCGCAGCAAGCGACCGAGCCGAATCGAAGCTCCGAATATGTAGAATCTCCAAAAATAACGGATGACATAGTTCGCTATACCGACTGCGAGCAATGCACCGGCCAACTGCAACAACAATTCCTTCGTCAGCGTACCTTCGTTGATGCCGTTGACGGTCGCACCGATTAATTTCGGCGGGATGAGTTCAAGTGCAGCAACGAATATCAAAAATATGATTCCGAGACTATACGCCTTCCATTCCAGTTTGAAAAACCAGCTTAATTTTCTAAAGACTGCCATTCGCAATCCCCCATTCTCAAAATTATTCAAATTATCTCACATTTGAAAGTATCTCACTTAATGTCATAAAAAGAAAACAAAAAGGAGACCAATTGGTCTCCTTTTTGGAAAAAGTTAGTTTTTCGGGTTTTTCATCGAGCCACTCATCGAACGCATCACTTGGTTGACTTTCTTCTGTGACGGCTTTTGGCCCATTTGCATCATTAAAGTCTTGATCATGTCTTCGTTGATCGGTGGGTTTTGCTCCAAGTAGTTCATCATGTACCGACGCGCGATATAGAACCCAAGTGCAACACCAGCCACCAAGCAAAGTACAGCAATCAAAATCCAGATCCATGTGGTCAAGGTGCTTCCTCCTCTAACTTAAAACGTCGCTTTTTACTATACTATAATTTTAAGTTTTTGCATAGGTCAACCTTCGTCAATCGAAGGCTACCTAAGAAAAAGGCCGGATCATGAAGATCCAGCCCACTTCATTACATGTTTTTCAACGTCTCGAGGACGTTTTCGACGGACATGCCGTATTCCTTAAGAAGAAGGTCTCCAGGAGCCGATGCACCGAAGCGATCGATTCCGATGACTTGTCCTTCTGTCCCGACATATTTATACCAGCCGAGTGTCGCCCCAGCTTCGATCGCAAGACGTTTCGTGATGCGTTTCGGAAGAACCGATTCCTTATATTCTTTCGATTGCATCTCGAACACTTCCCATGATGGAAGGGATACGACCGCGACTTTCTCACCTTGTTCAGCAAGTTGCCTTTGCGCCTCGACGAGAAGGTGTACTTCTGAACCTGTACCGAGCAAGAGCGTGTCGCTCGTCTCGATATCCCCTGCGATGACGTATCCGCCTTTCGCAGCGCCTTCAGCAGAAGTGCCTTCAAGCTCAGGCAACCCTTGGCGCGTAAGAACGAGCAGCGTCGGTTTGTCCTTCGCTTGGACAGCTGTCTTCCAAGCTGCGATCGTCTCTTTGCCGTCAGCCGGACGGTAGATGTTGACATTCGGCATCGCGCGGAAGCTCATCAAATGCTCGACAGGCTCATGAGTCGGACCATCCTCACCGACTGCGATCGAGTCATGCGTCAAGACGAAGATAGACGGGAGACCCATCAACGCAGCGAGACGGACTGCCGGACGAAGGTAATCGGAGAAGACGAAGAACGTCGCACCGTAAGGAATGACTCCACCGTGCAATGCCATACCGTTGACAGCGGCAGCCATCGCGAATTCACGCACGCCGAACCAGATATTGCGGCCGCTCGGATCGATATCGAAGTCCGCCTCACCCTTCAAGAGCGTGTTGTTCGAACCCGCGAGGTCGGCAGATCCTCCGAACAGTGTCGGAACCTTCTTCGCAAGCGCGTTCAGCACTTCACCGCTCGTCTGGCGTGTCGCTTTCTTCGAAGTCAGATCGTATGTCGGCAGTTCACTTTCCCAGTCGCTTGGCAACTCATTGGCAATCGCACGTACGAGCTCTTGGTGAAGTTCAGGATGAGCAGATGCATACTTCTCCATCATCTCGTTCCATTTCGCCTCAGTATCGGCTCCGCGTTTCTCGATACGCTCCTCGAACAATTCCTTGACTTGATCCGGTACGTAGAATTCTTCGTGATCCCAAACGTAGCTTGCTTTCGTCAACTTGATTTCAGCCTCACCAAGCGGTGCTCCGTGAGAAGCAGATTTACCTGACTTGTTCGGTGAACCGAATCCGATGACCGTCTTCACCTCGATCAAAGTCGGTTTAGATGCTTCCGCTTTCGCTGCCGCAATCGCCTTCGAAATCGAATCGATATCCGTTCCGTCCTCGACCCGGATGACTTGCCAGTTATAAGCCTCGAAACGGGCTTGGACGTTTTCTGAGAACGATTTGTCGAGATCGCCGTCAAGTGAGATATCGTTCGAGTCATAAAGGACGACGAGCTTATTCAGACCGAGGTGACCTGCAAGCGAAGCCGCTTCAGCAGACACGCCTTCCATCAAATCGCCGTCGCCGCAAATCCCGTAAGTGAAATGATCGACGACATTCAAGTCATCTCTGTTGTACTTGGCTGCAAGGTGACGTTCGGCCATCGCCATACCGACCGCCATCGCAATTCCTTGTCCGAGTGGACCTGTCGTCGCGTCGACACCTGCTGTGTGACGATATTCCGGATGCCCTGGAGTCTTTGATCCCGCTTGACGGAATGCCTTCAAGTCATCCATTGAAAGATCATATCCTGATAGATGGAGGAGTGAGTAGAGCAACATCGAACCGTGGCCTGCCGACAAAACGAAGCGGTCTCGGTTGAACCATTCCGGATTTTTCGGGTTATGATTCATATGCTCCGTCCAAAGGGAAAACGCCATTGGAGCGGCACCCATCGGCATACCTGGGTGACCAGAGTTCGCTTTTTGGATGGCATCGATCGATAGGGTACGAATCGTGTTGATCGCTAGAAGTTCTACAGTTGTATTCGTCAAAACATTCATCCTCTCTTCATTCACAAATTCGTCCCTATTTTAGCATATCCCTTATTGTGATACAACTTTTCTAAATAGTATGTCACAATCAAACAAATACGCTCTCCAATGCTCAATTTGAACTGATACAGGACGTCAGATTAAGTGGCGAACCGCACAAAAAAGCACCGCTTCATCGAAATGAGCGATGCGAATGAGTCATTGCTTGCGGCGTTCGGCATCTTGAGCGTCTTTCAACTTCTGAGGGGTGACATCCGTTCCTTCCTCATCGACGATCTTCATGCCCATCAACTGGTTCTTGAACGAACCGCGGAACGCAGTCAGATATTCTTGGCGAAGTTCCTTTTGTTCTTGTATTTCTGCCTCGTCGAGACCTTCAGCCTTCGATTTGTTCGCAAGAGCATTGATACGGTCAAGCTTATCTGGTGTTAACATGGTATTCCCTTCTTTCTTACAGAGCCTAGACTAGTCTGACCCGTTGAATCGTACCCCTACTTTAATGGAAGGAGGCACAAAAAAGCAAGCTGAGCGCTTTTGCGCGCTTAGCTTGCAGATCAAGCTTGATTTTTACCTTGCACGTCTCGATATTCCAGGTAGCGTCGATTCACAGTAGCTTTTGAGATATCATGTCCCATCCCGCGAAGCGTGACGGAGATTTCAGCAAACGTCATTCCACGTTCGCGCAAGCGGACGATCTCTTCTACCGGGACCTCTATCCTGCTGCGTCCAGCATTTTCGCCTTGCCGATTGAGGTTACGTTCCGGGCGGAAACCATTTTCTACAGCCCTCCGCATTCCTCTGGCAATTTTTGCATTGTGCAACTTTCGTTGGTATTCCTCTACGAGAGCGACGATCTCAAGGACCATCGCTTCAGCATCAGCAAGCCGGTACTCTCCATCCTCCTCAAGCGTCATGAGCGACACTCCGTGTTTTCTCAACGTATGCAGAATGGCGATTTTCGCGTTACCCCTGCCGATCCTCGTGTCGTCAGTGACGAGCACTGCCTCGATACGTTCGTTCGTAGCTAGATCGAGAACCTGTAACATTCCTTCACGGTCGATATCGTATCCGCTGGCACGTTCAGATATCACTTCTGTTATTTCAATCCCCTTATCCCCAGCGAGCCGGGTCAATTCTTGACGCTGACGTTCAAGCGAACTGTCTTGCGCCTCCTTTTCAGTCGAAACCCTACAATAAATAGCGACCTTCACACACATCACACCTTTTCAATGTTCACGATTCCTCGTTCCCATTTTGTCACTGTTGCGCGATCGGGACAACGATTTTGTCTGTTTCCACTACATGACTTGGATCCAGTCCGTTTTCTTCGATGATCCAGTCAACATACTCCTCGTTCGTCATCGTGCCGTCATTATAGATTTCCGCAATTTGTTCGATCGTCGTCGACTCGTCGACTGTGACGGACGTCGTGATCACACTTTCCTCGCTCGCCTCTCCTTGAGGCATCATGAAGAAGATGAATGCTGCCAGACATAATGTATAGAAGATAATAGGAAAAGCTTGGTTACGGATCTGTTTGACCATGTGTAAACCCCTCCAAGTAATAGAATGGACGTTCCCGGAACAACTGTTCGTTATAATCAATAATAAACACAGAACTTCTGTTCGGTCAACACAAAAATGTCGAACAATTGTTTGTACGCTCATTTGTTCTATGTTATAGTGATTGTAGAAACAACTCGTTCAATTTTAAAGAATCCATTACAGAAAGAGGTGGCGATTCGAATGCGGAAAATGTCAAAACGTCAACAAGAAATTCTCGATTTCATCGTGTCTGAAGTGAAGGCGAAAGGTTATCCGCCGTCGGTCCGAGAAATCGGTGAAGCGGTCGGTCTTGCGTCGAGCTCTACTGTACATGGTCATCTCGACCGCCTTGAGAAACGCGGACTTATTCGCCGTGACCCTACAAAACCACGTGCGATTGAAATATTGCTCGATAAGCCGGAGGAAATCGACGAGCCTATCGTCCACGTCCCGGTGATAGGTAAAGTCACTGCCGGCCTGCCAATTACAGCAATCGAAAATGTGGAAGAACACTTTCCTCTCCCTGCACATTATGTCGGGAATGAAACAGTGTTCATGCTGACGATCGATGGTGAATCGATGATCAACGCGGGTATTCTTGACGGTGACCGCGTCATCGTTCGCCAACAGAACATCGCGGAAAACGGCGAAATCGTCGTCGCGATGACTGAAGACAGCGAAGCTACAGTAAAACGTTTCTTCTTAGAAAATCAACATGTGCGCCTACAGCCAGAAAACGACTCGATGGAACCGATGTATTTCGATAATGTCTCGATTCTAGGCAAGGTCATTGGCGTATATCGTACGATCCACTGATGGAGGGACCAGTTCAACTGGTCTTTTTCTATGCCTTCTGGAAATGTTCATGACACCGTCAACACAATCGTATTATCAGGATATGTCGCTTATGCGGTAGCGAGTGACCAACCGGAATGGTTTCCTGCCGCTGTCGGAATCGCAGTCGGAACACTCTGGCTCTCTCCGGATCTTGACTTGAAGTCTGAGCCTTACTATCGTTGGGGTCCATTTCGCGTCCTGTGGATACCATATGTAAAAGCGATGCCGCACCGGTCGATCTGGTCACATGGATTGCTGATCGGGGATGTCATTCGACTGCTCTATTTCTTCGCGCTACTCTTTCCATTCATCTTTTTCGGGATGTATGCCGAAGTGATTCATGCAGCCGATTTGGATCGTTATATCGAACAACTGCCACAGTTCATGACTGGCGTCGTCGTCGCGAGCACTATACACATCCTGCTCGATCACTTGAGCAGCATCAAGCGAACGAAACGCAGACGCGCCAGATGATACGACCTTTTAGAAAGCCTCCTTCACTCGGAGGCTTTTTTTCTTGGGGCGAGATGACAAGAGAAAGATTGATTTATCCATTTATCGCAAAATTAAACATAATTATTGAAAATTTTATATTTTTTATTTGGTGGATTTTTCTTGAAAACGTTATCAGTAGAAGGTAATTTAAAGTAGAAAGGCAATTATTCACTTTATAAAAGGAGGGTTTTTGCATGAGCAATTTTGTAAGTGAGCTCGTAGGTACGATGATCTTGATTTTGCTCGGTGACGGAGTCGTTGCGGGTGTCGTCTTGAGGAAGACGAAATCGGAGAACAGCGGCTGGATCGTAATCACGTTTGCGTGGGGTCTTGCCGTCATGACCGCAGTTTATGTCGCAGCCGCCAGTGGCGCACATCTTAATCCAGCCGTCACACTCTCACTAGCCTTGAACGATTCACTTGATTGGGCTCAAGTACCGGTGTACATCGGGGCACAACTGCTCGGAGCTTTCATTGGAGCCATTCTCGTCTATCTGCATTACATGAAACACTTCGCAGCTACTGAGGACCAAGCAGCAAAACTCGGTGTCTTCGCGACTGGTCCTGCAATCCGCCATACTCCTTCCAATCTGATTTCTGAGATCATCGGGACATTCGTCCTCGTCTTCGGAATCCTTTCACTCGGTGCCACGCAGTTCGCCGACGGATTGAATCCTCTCATCGTCGGTTTGCTCGTCGTCGTTATCGGTCTCTCTCTTGGCGGAACGACGGGATATGCCATCAACCCCGCTCGGGACCTTGGCCCACGTATCGCTCATGCAATCCTGCCGATTCCAGGAAAAGGCTCGTCCGACTGGGGATATTCTTGGATTCCGGTCGTCGGTCCTTTCATCGGAGGAGCAATCGCCGTCTTCTTCCACCAGTTGATCAACTGATTTCATCTTTTCTCACACACCACAACTAAGGGGGATCCACTATGGAAAAGAAATACATTCTAGCACTCGACCAAGGTACCACAAGCTCGCGCGCGATCGTGTTCGATCATGACGGGAAGATCGTCAACTCTGCCCAGCGGGAGTTCAAGCAATACTTCCCTAATCCAGGCTGGGTCGAGCATGATGCAAATGAGATCTGGGGTTCCATCCTTGCAGTAATGGCAGAGGTGTTAGGAACTGCAGACATCCGTCCCGAGGAGATCGCCGGTATCGGCATCACGAACCAGCGGGAGACAGCAGTCGTCTGGAACAAGGAGACTGGAAAACCAGTCTATCATGCGATTGTATGGCAATCTAGACAAACTGCTGATATTTGTGACGACCTGAAGGAGCGCGGTCTCAATCAAAAGTTCCGTGATAAGACAGGACTTTTGATCGACGCCTATTTCTCTGGCACTAAAGTCAAATGGATTCTCGATAACGTCGAAGGTGCTCGTGAGCAAGCTGAGAAAGGCGAGTTGCTTTTCGGTACGATCGATACTTGGCTCGTCTGGAAACTGTCAGGCGGCCATGCCCACATCACCGATTATACGAATGCCTCCCGTACACTTATGTACAATATCTATGAGCAGAAGTGGGATGATGAGCTCCTCGAGTTGCTGAGCGTCCCAAAATCAATGTTGCCGGAAGTTCGCCAATCAAGTGAGGTGTACGCACACACTGTTCCTTATCATTTCTTCGGCTTCGAGGTCCCACTCGCCGGTATCGCCGGCGACCAACAGGCTGCGCTGTTCGGACAGACTTGCTTTGAACCCGGTGAAGGAAAAAACACCTATGGCACTGGTTGCTTCATGCTCATGAATACAGGCGAGAAGGCCGTCGCTTCTGAACACGGACTTCTTACGACGATTGCCTGGGGCGTGGATGGAAAGGTCGAATACGCTCTGGAAGGTTCAATCTTCGTTGCCGGTTCTGCTATCCAGTGGCTGCGGGATGGCCTCCGGATGTTGAAAAATGCTAAAGATTCCGAAGGATATGCTTTGAAAGTCGATTCAACAGACGGCGTCTATGTCGTCCCTGCATTCGTCGGTCTCGGTGCCCCATACTGGGATTCCGATGTCCGCGGCGCAATCTTCGGCCTGACTCGCGGAACGGACAAGGAACATTTCGTCCGTGCAACACTCGAATCCCTTGCCTATCAGACACGGGACGTTCTAACGGCCATGGAACAGGATTCAGGAATCGAACTGAAGACGCTACGGGTTGACGGCGGTGCAGTGATGAACAACTTCCTGATGCAATTCCAGGCTGATATCTTAGGAGTTCCAGTCGACCGACCGGAAATCAACGAGACGACCGCTCTCGGCGCTGCATATTTAGCCGGTCTTGCTGTAGGTTTCTGGAAAGATAAATCAGAAATCAAAGCACAGTGGAAGCTCGATAAACAATTCAAGCCTGAGATGAAAGAAGAGGATCGTGAAGGACGATATGCCGGTTGGCAAAAAGCCGTCGAAGCGACGATGGCTTTTAAACCTCAAAAAAAATCGTCTGAAGTCAACGCGTGACTTCAGACGTCCCCTTGATGTAATGCATCATGGGGTTTTTCTTTTGTGGATGATTGGATATTGTTCGATTTCTTTAACGCTCAAGCCGCCGTCCGTCTCGATGACACGTATGAGCACGACTTCGACCGGCCTCACCTCGAACGGATCGATATCAAGGCAGAGACGAAATACCTCTGCCATCGACTCCCCTAGTCGACTTGCAACCGTCACATGTGGAACCCAGTGTTCCGGTGCATAGTGCGAATGAGGATTGCTGTTCCGCCCCAGCAAAAGATGCAGTTTCGAATGCCAGTCAAGCAATCTTTTACTCGGCACCGGTCCGATGAATAATGTTTGAGTCCCGCTAAAAGTTCCGACCGTCTTGCATGTTAGTTTGGATGGGAAAGGCGGCATATGCCTCATGACATGGTGAAGGGAAAAACCTTCTATATTCGTCATGTTGGCGAGCGTCAAATGCGGTCTTCTCCCCTCCACTTCGGAACCATATCTCGAAAGACCAAGCCTTTCCAAGTGATTCCACAATTCTTGGAAGCGGTAGTCTGTCTCTTCATCAAATTGTACAACCAATCCGTACATCGCACATCCTCCTCTATCTCTCCTGTCCTTAGACTTCTCCTCCAGTCGCCAGATGCCCTGCAAAAAAAAGCAGTCCTTCGAGTAAAGGACCGCGCGGAATTAATATTCGATTTTCATGTCATTCGGCTTGATTCTATTCCACTTCACGAGAATGCGGTAGACGATATAACTAAGTACCGCTGGTGCAAGAAATAGGAAGATGATGATCAGCACACCGATATTCCAGTCAAACCCCATCGTTTTCAACATCATCAGTGGCCCAACGAAACCGCTCGTCCCCATTCCGGCACCTTGAGCATTGTTCTGCAAGTCGAAGATGGTGATCGCGATTGGAGCGAGGACGACTGCACTGACTGTAGGGGGAATGATGATCCATGGGTTGCGTACGACGTTCCCAAATTGAAGTTTCGATGTTCCGATTCCTTGGGCGAACGCTCCACCAATTCCATTATCACGGTAACTCGTGACTGCGAATCCGATCATCTGTGCAGCACAGCCGACTGTCGCAGCCCCTGCTGCCAGACCACTCAACCCCAGCATGATTGACAGTGCCGCGCTTGAAATTGGTCCGGTCAGGGCAAATCCAAGAACGACGGCAACCAGAATTCCCATCAGGATTGGTTGCTGGGAAGTTCCCCATTCGATTGCATCCCCGAGCTTTTCCATAAAAATGCCGATATACTTCCCGACGAATCGCGCACTGAAATATCCGACAATCACGGTCGTGAACGGAGTGAGGATGATATCGAGTTTCGTCGATTTCGATACGAGCTTTCCAAATTCGATGGCAATCAACGCGGCGACATAACTTCCTGCCGGGCCTCCGAATTGATATCCGAATCCCCCGACGACGATGGAAGCGAACAAAATGAGCGGTGGCGCCTCGAGCGCAAATCCTACCGCGACTGCGATTGCCGGCCCGGTCAGACTGATTGCCATCTTACCGATTTCGATAAGTGTATCAATTTTCAATTGTTCACCGAGCGTGCTCATCATGACACCAATCACTAATGTACTGAAAAGTCCTAAAGCCATGTAACTGAGTGCGGTTATGAAGTAGAGTGACGGACTTAATGAAATACCTTTTTTCTTGAACACATGCTTCTCCCCTTACTGTCTTTACACCTGTATATGTATATGTAATCACAATATGTACAGTATAGCTTCTTTCATCAAATTTGCAAACCGGAATTCCGATTCGGAAGATGCCTTTTTTCATCACCACAAATCAAATGAAGTTTACCGATGCTAAAACCAAGTAATATAATAGGAGTTAATATTTGATATAAGTAATGGAAAGGACCGTATCCGAAAAAATTGGATACGGTCCTTTGATCGTTGACCATCACAGAGTCTGTCTGATCACTTCTTGAATTCAGCTTCAAGCGCTGTGATGATTTCATCGAGCGATTTCCCTTGACCGCTAAGAACAGCCGCGAGAAACCCTCCTTCGACGAGCGGAACATCGACGAACCGGATATCGCGGTCTCCCGCATACAGCTCGAGTGCGAGCTCCGCATTCATCGTCGCAGAGCCGATGTCCGTCAGAATCAAGGCATCATCTGAAATGTTCCCGAATGCCTGCTCGATACGTCCGACATCCGTTCCGATTTTCCCGTCAGCGAGCCCTGCTGCAAGCAAAATCGGTGTCTCAGCCGCCATTTCTCTAAGCAAGTCCTTCAATCCCTCGGCAAGCTTTCCGCTATGGGATACAAGAATCAAATTAATCATGCAGTGCCTCCTTCAGCTCATTCAGCAAGAGCGAGCTCGAAAGTGCTCCTGGATCCTGCACCCCTTTCGTCGCTTCGCCGAAATAGGATGCGCGGCCCTTCGTTGCCATGATCGTCTTCGAATGAGCGAGTCCTTCATCGATGGCATGTGACAGGTCGCCTTCTGACTTGAGGGCGTTGATGAATGGTGTCCAGACATCGATCATCGTCTTTTCGCCCGCATCGGCTTTCCCGCGCGTCTTGATGCCTTCAAGCGCTTCCTCGAAACCACTGACGAGTGCATCCCCTTCCGCCTCGCCGACCCCCTTCCACGTATTCGCGAACTTGACGAAAATCGTTCCGTAGAGCGGTCCTGATGCCCCGCCTACCGTTTTGATCAACGTCATGCCGACGAGTTTCGAAAGTTCTCCGAGGTCCGCGAAGTCCTGTTTCGCTTCAAGTTCCTTCTTTACTGCCTGGAAGCCGCGCGACATATTGATACCGTGATCCCCGTCGCCTATTTCCCGGTCGAGGTCAGTCAGCTCATCTTTATGTTCTTCCATCTTATCGGCCGCGTTCAAAAGTGCGGTCCGCAAATCATTCGTCGTCAGCTTCATCTAAATCACCTCATCATGAATGGAATCCAATCGCCTTCGTCGGTGCGTCGAGCAGACCGAGAATTTCGTCGTCGACAGGCAGAAGCGTCAACGAGAACCCGTGCATCTCGAGTGACGTCATATAGTTTCCGACATACGGCCGGACGATATCGTATCCTTTCGCAATCAATTGTTCATGCACATATTTGTACGTTAAATACAGTTCGGATATCGGCGTACCGCCCATCCCATTCAACATCAATGCAATTTTTTTGTCCGTCACTTCGTTCGTCAGACGATCCACGAGTTCACGGACGATGTCTTCGACCGGTGCGATTGCTTTTCGCTCGACGCCTTTCTCTCCATGGATCCCGATTCCGATCTCCATCTCATCCGGATGAAGCTCAAAGCCCGGTTTGCCGCTTTCAGGCATGTAGCATGGTGATAAGGCCATTCCCATCGAACGGACGCGGCTGATCACCTTCTCCGCCACCGCCTTCACTTCAGATAGCGAGCGGCCCTCCTGAGCAGCGGCTCCTGCGACCTTATGGACGAATACGGTTCCCGCAACTCCGCGACGGTCGCTTTCCTTTTTGATCGCAATGTCATCGTTGACGACGACCGTATCGACCTCGATACCTTCCATTTCAGCAAGTTCTTTTGCCATGTCGAAGTTCATCACGTCACCGGCGTAGTTCTTGACGACGAGCAGGACGCCTTTCCCTCCGTCCGCCGCCTTGATTCCTTCTAGCACCATGTCAGGCGTCGGCGATGTGAAAACTTCCCCGCATACGGCCGCCGACAACATCCCTTCGCCGATGAATCCTGCATGTGCCGGTTCATGTCCGCTTCCGCCGCCGGAGACAAGCCCGACCTTCCCTGATACCCCGTCCTTACGCTTGACGACGTTCACTCCCTCGACCTTCTCATAAAAATCCGGATGGGCAAGTACGAGCCCCTCTACCATGTCTGATACGAATCGGTTGGCGTCCTGCATCAATTTGTCCATTATTCGCGCTCCTCCACACATAGATTTTGGCAATACCTTGCATTTTGTTTATACCACCAACGCTCTCCTAATATGTCTATAAGGAACGGAAAAGAATGGCGATTTTCATCCGGCATGATATAGTTTGAGAACATATTGAAAAAAGGAGGCTTCGACTTTGACAGATTCATTCCGTTCCGGAGTCAAGGCATGCATCCCGACGATCTTCGGATATGTCGGAATCGGAATCTCAGCCGGCGTCATCGGGCGGGCATCCGGTCTCTCCCCTGCCGAGGTCGCCTTGATGTCGATTCTGATCTATGCCGGTGCAGCACAATTCATCATCACGAGTCTTTTGCTGACCGGGACACCCGCTTCCGCCATCATCCTGACGACGTTCGTCGTCAACTCGCGGCACCTGCTGATGAGCATGGCTACTGCCCCCCATGTCGAACGGGCGACTCTGTTACATAAAATCGGCATCGGCTCCCTTCTGACGGACGAATCATTCGCCGTCGCGATGACACGTGCTTCCGGCGGCGACAAGATTCCAGCGAACTGGTTCCATGGCTTGAACATAACGGCCTATCTGACATGGATCGCTTCGACGGTCCTCGGCGCCGTCCTTGGGGGACAGCTCGCGAATCCGGACAGGTTCGGTCTCGACTTCGCTCTGAGCGCGATGTTCATCGGTCTTCTCTATCTGCAGATCGAGAGCGAGCGGGCGAAGCGTCTTCTTCTTAACGGTGCTTTGATCGTGCTCGTCGGAGGCATGTTCGTCCTCTTATCGAAATTTACGTCGCCTGAGATGGCCGTGCTATGCGCGACGCTGCTCGGGTCGACGGCTGGGGTGGTGATTTCCCGATGGATATCCGTCAAGACGTCCTCATCCTGATCCTGCTCGCAGGGCTCGTGACCTGGATTCCGCGCGTCCTCCCCTTCATCGTGCTGCACCGTCTGAAGGTCCCGCAAGTAGTGGCGGAGTTCCTGTCGTTCGTACCAGTCTGCCTGCTTGGAGCACTCTCCATCCAGAGCTTGTTCGTCCACGAAGCAGGACAGTTTTCTCTTTCCAGTGAACACATCCTCGCGGCTGTCCCTACCATCCTGACCGCCATCTTCTCGAGGAGTCTCGTCTCGACCGTGATCGTCGGTGTTCTTTCAATGGCGCTCGTTCGCTATTTTTCTTAAGAAAAGGCTCCTCGCCCTGTCGATCATCGACGGGACAAGGGGCCTTTTTTTGTCGCGTGACTCATTGAAAGCTTAAGCATTCCATGTGGAAAGAGAGCCTGATTTCAAATGAGACAAGTCGTGCCGCTTCAACAAAATCAGCTGGAGGACGACAGAAACGGCGACGAATGATTGAACGATCAGCAGCGGAATAGTCAACTCGATATCGATTATGTCACCCCCTAAGCTGACGAAATCCCAAAAACCGTGCAGGATGATCAACGGCCATAAATTGTTCAGCTTGAGTGCGAGAAGTCCGAAGAAGAGTCCGAAGACGAACGTATTGCCGAGTTGATAAAGCATACTCGACAGAGGAATAAAGGCGAACAGATTCAACAGATGGAATGCAGAAAAGAAGGTTGCGCTAACGAACAGCGCCTTGAACGGGTGCGACTCTGGATGAAACGCCCGAATCAACACGCCGCGAAAAATCGTCTCTTCATTAAACCCGACGAGCATCGCGGTCACTAAGGCAATCCCGAGCAATTGAGTGGTTGAAGCAGACAGTTCGACAGAGGAAACGATGAATTCCCTGGCGATGAGCCCGACGGATAACAGAACGACCAGAAGAACCGGCACATACCAGACGAGTCCGCGAGACTTCAATTTCGAAAAGCCTACACTCTCAAACTTACTTTGCCTTCTGACCCATACAACGATCAAGAGCGTCATGAGCACTTCACCGAAAATAGCGACTCGCAGAATGTCCGGATTGCTGTACTCGAATTTGAAACCGAAACCGGCCGTCGCCATCGTGATACCCATGATCAAAAAAATGACTGCTGTCAGCATGAAAGATTGTCTTCGTGTCATTTTTCATTCCTCCCTTGCCTTATCGCACCGAACTCACTCGCTTCATACAGAGATATACCACGTGCTAGAGAAGCTTATTCCGATAGATATTCAGTCAAAAGAATCATGACGTTGCAAATCATCGCCAAAAAGCGGCCTTCCCCGGCTGCTGCCGGACGAAGACCGCCTATAGACAATTCGATTTACTGTTGACTTAGAAGAGAACCATGTACTGGTCGCGTTCCCATTCCGTGACTTGCGTACGGAACATATCCCACTCGATTTCCTTCAATTCGACGAAGTGCTCTGCGATGTGGTCGCCGAGGGCGTTCATGACGACTTCATCCGCCTTGAGGACTTCAAGCGCATGGCTCAGTGTCGACGGAAGATCGTCGATTCCGTTCGCGACGCGCTCCGGCTTGTCCATCACGTAGATGTTGCGGTCGATTGGAGCAGGCGCCTTCATGTTGTTCTTGATTCCGTCGAGACCTGACGCGAGGAGCGTCGCAAGCGCGAGATACGGGTTCGCTGCCGGGTCGACCGAGCGAACTTCGATCCGTGTCGAGAGACCGCGTGCTGCTGGTACGCGTACGAGCGGCGAACGGTTGCGTGCCGACCATGCCACGTAGCAAGGTGCTTCGTAACCTGGGACGAGGCGCTTGTATGAGTTGACTGTCGGGTTACAGACGGCCGTGAAAGCACGTGCGTGCTTCAAGATGCCCGCCGTGAAGGCACGCGCATCATCAGACAATTGCATCTCACCGTTCTCTTCGAAGAAGACGTTCTTGTCCCCTTTGAAGAGTGACATGTTCGCATGCATACCTGAACCGTTGACACCGAAGAGCGGCTTCGGCATGAATGTCGCGTGCAGGTTATGCTTCGCAGCGATCGTCTTGACGACGAGCTTGAACGTCTGGATGTTGTCAGCCGTCGTGATCGCGTCCGCATATTTGAAGTCGATTTCATGCTGACCAGGAGCTACCTCGTGGTGGGAAGCTTCGATCTCGAAGCCCATGTTCTCGAGCTCGATGACGATCTCCTTACGGCAGTTCTCGCCGAGATCGACCGGCGCGAGGTCGAAGTAACCACCTTGGTCGTTGAGTTCAAGCGTCGGACGGCCATTCGCGTCCTTTTTGAAGAGGAAGAATTCCGGTTCTGGACCGACGTTGAAAGCCGTGAAGCCGAGTTCTTCCATCTCACCGAGTACACGTTTCAGCTGACCGCGCGGATCTCCTGAGAACGGTGTACCGTCTGGATTGTAGATGTCACAGATGAGGCGAGCAACTTTCCCCGTTCCGTCTTCTGTCCACGGGAAAACGACCCATGTATTGAGGTCCGGGAAGAGATACATATCCGATTCCTCGATCCGGACGAATCCTTCGATCGAAGAACCGTCGAACATCATCTTGTTGTCGAGTGCCTTTTCGAGCTGACTCACCGGAATCTCGACGTTCTTGATCGTCCCCAGGATGTCAGTGAACTGAAGCCGGATGAAGCGGACGTCTTCCGCTTTAGCGATCTTCATAATGTCTTCTCGTGTGATGTTGCGTCGTGTCATGTGTAAAATCCCCTCTCCAAATTCTGTGTGTTGTGTATGGTAACAGGCCTTACTTGAAGAAACGACCGAGCTCACCTTGGATGAGCGACGTCTTTCCAGGTCGACCCGCTTCCTTCAATTGATTTTTCAGAAGCTTGTAGAGCTCCCCGTCCGTCATGTCTTTCTTGTCGATCTCCGGTACGACTGCCTCCCGAACGACTGTCTCGTCGAGAAGATGTCTGATTCCTGCGATGTTGAGCCCTTTATCGAGGTATTCCTTGGTCGTCAGCAGACGATCGACATCATTGAACGAGTAGAGTCTCCGCTTCGTCTCTGTTCGTTCCGGCTTGATCAAGCCTTGGTCTTCATAGTAACGGATTTGCCGCGCAGAAAGTTCTGTCAACTCCTGGACGACCCCGATCGGAAAGAGCGGCTTGGACTGTCGAGATAAGTCTGCCATGATGTTCCCCTTTCATCTTACTTCATGAGAATAACCCTCTGTCACACAAGATGTCAAGACATGTAAGAAAAGTTAACATCAACTTTACTCAAGTCAGACTTCTTGTCATCAGAGGGTCATTTTGTCATGCGATTGTCATGCAAGTTCCCGTTTGATCAGTCCCTTTTCAAAGAGAGTGTCGAGGGCCGTGATGATGGCGATCTTGACATGGCTGTAAGTCAATCCGCCTTGTACATAAGCCGTATATGGCGCCCGGATAGGACCGTCCGCAGAGAGCTCGATCGACGACCCTTGGACGAACGTCCCAGCCGCCATGATCACGTCGTCGGCATATCCCGGCATGTAGTCTGGAATCGGCAACGCATGCGCGTTGACCGGAGACGCTGCCTGGATCGCCTGGCAGAAGGCGATCATCTTCTCGGGGTCGAAGAACGAGACGCTCTGGATGAGATCGGTCCGCTCTGCCTCAAAGTGCGGAGATGTCGCAAAACCGAACTGCTCGAGCATGCTCGACGTGAACATCGCACCCATCAAGGCTTGACTGACCGTATGCGGTGCCATGTAGAACCCTTGATACATCTCGTGGAGCGAATAGAGTGAAGGACCAGCTTCAGCACCGATTCCTGGAGTCGTCATCCGGAATGAGGCACGTTCGATCAGATCCTTGCGACCGACGAGGTAGCCTCCCGTCTTCGCGAGTCCCCCACCCGGGTTCTTGATCAGTGAGCCTGCCATCAAGTCTGCTCCGACGTGGGTCGGTTCGATCGTCTCGACGAATTCACCGTAACAGTTGTCGACGAAGACGATGACGTCTGGACGAACCGCTTTGATGCGCGCGATCGCCTCTCCGATTTCCCTGACCGGGATGCTTCGCCGGTCCGCATAACCTTTCGAACGTTGGATACCGACGACTTTCGTCCTGTCATTCATACGCTCGAGCACAGCGTCGATGTCGATCGTCTTTTCGTTCTTCAATTCCACTTTGTCGTACGTGATCCCGAGCTCAGCGAGCGATCCGCGTCCGTCTCCGCGGATGCCGACGATCTCTTCGAGCGTATCGTAAGGCTTGCCTGTGATATAGAGCAGCTCGTCTCCGGGCAGGAGCGTGCCGAACAACGCGATCCCGATCGCGTGGGTCCCGCTGATGATCTGGGCGCGGCAAAGCCCTGCCTCCGCGCCGAACACGTCTGCGTAAATCCGTTCGAGCGTATCACGGCCTTCATCGTTGTAACCGTAACCGGTCGACGGCATGAAGTGGAAGTCGCTCACCTTGTGCTTCCTAAACGAGTTCAATACCCGGAACTGATTGATTTCAGCCGTCTCCCGCACTCGTCTGAATCCCTGTTCGATTCTCGCCTCGGCCGTCTCGATGAACGGCTTAAGCGTTTCGTAATGGTTCAATTGTTCAAACATCCTTACACCTCGTACTGTTTTAATGTCGCAAAGAGGCGCGTGTCGTTCCGCAAATATCCGCGCAACGTCACTGAGCCGTCCTCTTCATAGTTCTCCTTCAGGTTGATCATCGCTTCCTTTGCCGGATTGTAGTGGACGAACGCCTCTACCGGAATCCGGATCTCAAGGTATTCGAGGATCGTCGAGATCTCTTTTTCGATTTCTGCCGTCAGGCGTTCGATGTCTGCCGGATCGAGTGCCGAGATCAAAAGTTTCCCGCCAGTGAAATGCTCTGTCAGCCGGTCCTTCTTGTTGAAGACCTCGAGCTGCGGAATATCGCCTGCTCCGAGGTCGTCGAGGACTTTGTTCGTCGTCGCCATCTGTTCCCGGTAGTGGTCGCTCGATGCATCGACGACATGAAGAATCAGATCGGCTTCAAGCACCTCTTCAAGCGTCGAGCGGAAGGCTGCGATCAGCTGCGTCGGCAAGTCCTGGATGAATCCGACCGTGTCCGTCAGCAGCACTTGACCGCCTGACGGCAAGTCGAGCTGGCGCGTCAGCGGATCGAGCGTCGCGAACAGTTCATTCTTCTCATAGGTGTCGGCATTCGTCAGTCGATTGAAAATCGTCGACTTACCGGCATTCGTGTACCCGACGAGCGCGATTTGGAAGGCCTGGTTCTCCTTGCGCCGTTCACGGTAGCGGGCGCGGTGGGCGACCGACGTCTCGAGCTGCTTCTTGATCTCGTCGACGCGGCGCCGGATATGACGGCGATCAGTCTCAAGCTTCGATTCACCAGGACCCCTCGTCCCGATTCCGCCGCCGAGGCGCGACAGCTGCGTGCCTTGGCCGCTCAGGCGCGGCAGGAGATAGCTCATCTGTGCCAGTTCGACTTGAAGCTTCCCTTCACGCGACTGGGCTCGACCGGCAAAGATGTCAAGGATCAGCTGGGTCCGGTCGATCAACTTGATATCTTCCGGGTCACCGAGCGCGATCCGGATGTTCTTCAATTGTCCCGGTGTCATCTCCGCGTTGAAGATGATCAAATCCGGCGTAAGCTCTTCCGCGAGCGCGACGAGCTCCTCGACCTTTCCTTTACCGATATACGTCCGGCGGTCGACCGCCTGCCGTTTTTGGTCCAATCGGCCGATCACCTCTCCGTGCGCCGTCTCGACAAGCGCCTCTAATTCTGAAACGGATTCCTCATAGATATGTTCCGGGACGTTCGGAAGCTGACATCCGACGACGATTACGCGTTCTGCCATCTCATCATTCCTTTCTGAATTGCGTTCTGCGTCCTCTATCATACCATATTAAGGTGTGACATTCTTTGGACAGAAACGAACGTTCGGTTTACACTTGAGGCATAGACAGATTGAGGAGGAACAGCCATGGCGAAAGAGCGGACCGTCTACGTCTTACCTGAGTATATCGAGCGCTATCTCTATTTTCTCGAGGCAAGCGGCCGGCAGTCCTCGACTATCCGGCGTTACCGATACGACCTGATCGAGATCCACCGGTACATGACAGACGTCGATCAGCCCATTGATACGATCGAGGAATTCAAATCCGTGCCGGTCGAGACATGGAAGGCGTTCATCAATGAATACCTGATCGAGGAGAAGCTGTATAAGCAAGCGACAGTCGCCCGGATCGTCACGGTGCTCAATCAGCTGAACTATCAGCTACGCGCGACGAAGTCGAAATTGATCGAATACGCTCAACCGTCACATGAGCTGACGGCGAAACAGGTCGCTTCTGAAGAGGAGTTCGAACGGCTGATCAAGACGAACCGTTCAGACCGCGGGCTGACGGATCACCAGCTGCAGGCCCGTCCGTTCCTGATCGGGCGCAACGAATTGATCCTGCGCCTGTTCTACTCGTACGGACTGAGGATTCATCACATCATCGGACTGAGGATGGAAGACCTCAACTTCGCCCAGCATGAAATGCGTGTCCATGACCGGCTCGGCAATACGTACACGATTTCAATCAAGCATGAGGACCAGCTCCTGATGCTTGATTATCTCAAGACGATTCCGGAACCGGTCCGTCCGAGATACCATACGGCGGATCCGTTCTTCGTCGCCTTCGACTTCGCCCGGATGACATTCCGATGGCTGTACAGCAAGAATCAGCCGAAAGGGTTGTCGATCGTGATGATCACGAAGATGATGCGCGAATTGAACCTGCGCGTCGAAGGCGGCCGCGTCGTCACTCCCTCGATGCTCAGGAACGCATTCATCTTGAAGACGTACGCAACCGAATTGTCGAAGGAGGAACGCTTGAATAAGACCTGCCTCTATAAAGAAGCTTCACTCCGCCGCTATGCCGAAGCGTACGAGGAGCTGAAGGATCGCCTCTGACCCGTACGAAAAAAAGACCGCACGCCTTGCCGGAACGCCTTTTCAACAGGCGTGCGGCAGGTGTGCGGTCTTGTTCATCAGCGCGTGACTTCCGTCTCGGCTTCCTGTTCGTAGAGCGCCACGTTTCGCGCAGGCGCGAACGTCGAGATGGCGTGTTTGTAGATCAATTGCTGCTTGCCTTCCGACTCCAGGATGACCGTGAAGTTGTCGAATGACTTGATCAGTCCCCGAAGCTGATAGCCGCTGATCAAGAAGACTGTCGTCGGTACTGCATCCTTACGCAATTGATTCAAAAAGTAATCCTGAATGTTATACGATGCTTTCATCTGACCCGTTCCCCCTCCATATGATTCTGTTTCTGTCTTGAAACATCCGCAATGTCCCCTAGCCCTGATTTAGAAACCCTGCAACTCTATCATAGATTTTTTTGAAGTTTTGTTCAAATGAAAGCCTTCCCATTTCGACCCAAACTCCGTCGAATTGATGACGGAACCACGTCAATTGGCGTTTCGCGAACCTTCGTGTATTTCTCTTGAGCGCATCCGAAGCCTCGCTCAAGTCAGCTTGTCCCCGCACGACTGGTACCAGTTCCTTGTATCCGATTGCCTGCATCGCCTTCGTCTCCGCGTATCCTCTCGAGACGAGCGTCTCCACTTCGTCGAGCAACCCCTCTTCCATCATCTGATCGACGCGCAGATCGATTCGTTCATATAACTGATCGCGGTCCTCCATATGAAGGACGAAGATCAGACTGTCGTAATGAGAAGTCGGTTCGCTCGCCTGGGTCTGCTCCATCCCGGAGGAAGCGACCTCGATCGCCCGGATGACGCGCTGGACGTTGTTCGGATGGATTTGTGCCGCCCGTTCCGGTGAAAGGTGCGCAAGACGGTCATGCAGCGCGTCAACGCCCGCCTCAGCCGCGAAGCGTTCAAGCTCCGCACGCAGTTCCTTATCCTCCGCTTGCTCCGTGAACTGGTAGTCATAGAGGACGGAGCGAATATAAAGCCCTGTCCCGCCGACGATGATCGGTAATTTCCCGCGGGCAGCGATGTCGTCGATCGCGGCGCGTGCGAGCGTCTGGAAACGGGCGACGCTCATCTCCTCATCCGGCTCCTGGATGTCGATCAAGTGGTGCGGGATGCCTTCCGTCTCATCCTCACGCACCTTCGCCGATCCGATGTCCATTCCCCGGTAGACCTGGACCGAATCGCCCGAGATGATTTCTCCATTCAATCGTTTCGCAAGTTCTATCCCTGTCTTCGTCTTACCGACCGCTGTCGGTCCGACGATGACGATCACTGGTTGTTTCACATTCATCACCATACCTAAATCATTTCGGCATGCGCCGTTTGTCGTATAGTGTATCACAGCACACGAGAGCTTCGCGATGCAGAGCGGACATCTAAATGAATCTATTGTTCGCCGATTCCGCTCCACCCATGAAAAATACCGCTCAATCACTTGAGCGGCAAGAATCAGACCCTGCGAATGAAATCATCATAGATCGCGCTGAACATACACCAGAGACAAATCACGAGCCCGATCGCCGTGATGCCCCACTCTCCTGCAACAGACACCGTCATTCCTCCTCCCGATTTCGCCGTTACTGAGTTTATCGCACAGTTCAGGGAGCTTTAAACGCTTCCGTGTGCGTTTGACACCAATTAATGGAATCGCTATGATGGAAGTACGATCGTTACATAGTGCAAAGACCGGCCTGCATCGGTCTTGATCGGACGTTTGGCCATCCCGTACCAGCGTCTGACAGAGAAAATCCCCCGACCTTTTCCGGTCGGGGGATTTTTTCGTTTCAATAGATATCCTTCTGTGTGAAGTTCCAGAAGGCGACGATGAGCGCTCCAATCGTCCAGCAAGCGAGGACCGCAAGCGAGAACGCGAGTGTCATCCCTTCGATCGGTGGTGCCTGACCATCAAGGTAGCTGATCAGATTGAAGTTGACGTTTACGAGGTATTTCGAGCTCGTCCAGCTGGAACCGAGTGACGACAACAACGTTCCTGAGATCAGGACGGCCATCATGATACCGATGCCGGTCGCCGTGTTTTTGACGAGAACGGACACCATCAAGGCGATCGTACCGACGACTGCCGTGACGATCCATGCGAGTCCGACAGCCATCAACAAGTACTCCCACATCGGCAGCGTATGGACGAACTCCGTCGAGAACGCGCCTGAAGGTGAGGCTTGGAATCCTGTAAGAATCGGTGCCGTCCATCCATCGTATCCGAGGACGATGCCAGAGATCGCGTAACAGACGATCGCCGTAGTCGCCATCAAGACGGACGTATAGAGCAGCACCGTCAGCCATTTCGCGAGCAGAATCTTCCATCGTTTGACAGGACGGGACAACAGCGTCTTGATCGTTCCGTCATTTTGCTCCCCGCTGACGATGTCAGCCATGATCACGATGATGAACAGCGGCAAGACGAGCGTCAAACCTTGCGAGAAGAAAATCCGGATGAACGTCGGGGCTCCCGGATAGTTCGGGTTGATGTCGTTATCGAGATAATATTGGTTCTGCTTCAGGTCGAACTCGAGGAACTGCCTGAATTCATCCTGGATGCTGCTCGAGGCAAGACGGTTCTGCGTGTCGACGATGTCCTGCTGCAATTCCACCCGCCAGTCGAGCGTCCCCTGCTTTTCAAGCTGCTCCTCGATCTGCCGGTACTGGGCGTACGTGAACATCGAGACGAGGATGACGAGAATGATCGAGACGACCGCGAAGCGTCGCTTCGAACCGATTTTCATGACCTCGTTTCGGACGAGGCCGAGCAAATTCGGATTACGCAATATGATCGCCCCCAGTCAATTGGATGAACAGGTCCTCAAGCGTCTGGACGCGCCGTTCGACCGTCCAGACCTCGATTCCGCTGTCGAGGAGGGCCCGGTTCAATCCGCCGGTCTTCCGGATGTCCATCAAAGTATGGACCGTATGTTCATCCTTCACCTCGGCGAGCTGGACGTCGGGTGAGGAGGCGAGCAGTTTTTGAGCCGCGAATGCATCGCTGACACGCCAATCGACGCCAGGCGAGAGCGAATCGACGAGTTCTCTGACAGTGCCGACCTGTACGATCTTTCCATAGCTCATGATAGCGACGCGATCGGCGAGCAGCTCGATCTCACTAAGTATATGGCTCGAGACGAGGACCGAAAGATTCGTCTCCTCCACGAGTTTTCGGATGAATAGGCGAAGGTCGCGAATGCCCATCGGGTCAAGGCCGTTCGTCGGTTCGTCGAGGATGAGGACGTCCGGGCGTCCGAGCAACGCCTGTGCGATGCCGAGCCGTTGCCGCATCCCGAGCGAATATGTGCGAACCTGATCGTCGACCCTTGCCGTCAGGTCGACGAGATCGATCACTTCCTGAATGCGCGCCGCGTCGACGTCAGGCAACATACGGGCGAACACCTCGAGATTCTCCCGGCCCGTCAGATATTTATAGAGTTCCGGGTTTTCGACGATCGACCCGATGTGCTCCATCGCCTTGACGAACTGTTTGCGCACGTCATGTCCGCAAATCGTGATTTTTCCTGATGTCGGTTTGATGAGACCGACGAGCATACGGATCGTCGTCGTCTTTCCCGCACCGTTCGGTCCTAAAAATCCGAACACTTCCCCGGGCTGAATCTCAAACGAGATATTATCGATGATCGTCTTCTTCCCGATCACTTTCGAGACTGATTCCAGTTTTACTGTTGGTTCCATGTTTTCACCTCTTTCTATCATCTTAACCAATCGGCACCCGAATTGACGCTTTCGAACACTTCATTTCGGCACATTCATCCTGATTTTGCTACAATTCAGCTATATAAGAAGGGAGCATGATTTATGAAACGATTGAAATGGCCGTTCTTTCTGACGGTTTCCGTCCTTCTTACGGCGTTATTCGGCTACGGTTTCACTTCAGCCTACCAGGACGTCGTCAATCCGCCTAAGAGAGCGGTCCTGACACCGACGAAAGAGGAGCCGGCTGCAGACGGAAGCACGTACGTCGCGCTCGGTGACTCGTTGACGCGCGGCGTCGGTGCCTCTTCCGGAAACAGCTACGCTGCAATCGTCAGCAAGGAATTGAAGAAAGACGATGAAATCGAACGATTCCAAAACCTTGCCGTCAGCGGCGCACGGACGGAAGACCTCCTGAAACAGCTCGAGCAGAAGGAAGTACGGCGTTCCTTATCAGAAGCGAAAGTCATCTCGCTGACGATCGGCGGCAATGACCTGTTCAACCGCGGTGAAGGCGTTTCGAACTTTGATCCGAAGAAGACGGCGAAGACGATCGTCGCCGCCCAAAAGAACATCGACCGGACGTTCTCCCTCATCCGGAAAGAGAACGAAGATGCCGTCATCTTCTATGTCGGGCTATACAATCCGTTCCGTGCGAATCCGAATGGCGAGGCATTCGATGAAATCGTCCAGGAATGGAATGCCTCGATCAGACAGCTCGGTCTCGCATACGACATTGAAGTCATCGACACGTTCAATCTCGTAACGGACGTCAAACGCGATTTGTCGAGCGACCAATTCCACCCGAACGACAGCACGTATGAACAAATCGCCGAGCAGTCTTTGCTGGCAGTCAACAAGAATCTCTGATTCCTGCTTCACGCCGAAATACCCGGTGACTTCCTCCGTTGAAGTCTGCCGGGTATTTTTTCGTGTCATTTCAAACGCCGTGCCCAAGCAATCAGCACGCCTTGCAGCGGCAAGCGAGCGACAAGGAGCCATTTCGGCAACAGCTTCCCATTGATCGGTTTCGGGTGGGTCAACATGTTGACGTTCGCCGGGAAGACGGCGACGAGGAAAGCTGGCAAGAACTTGCGCACGGACGCGACGCCCCTCCCCGTCAACAGCTGTAAGCCGAACACGACCTCGATCATGCCGGTCAAACGGACGATTCCCCGTTTGAAAGGGATGATTTCGGGCATGATAGTTGTAAAACCTTTCTCGTTCTTGAAATGGCCGATTCCAGCCACCGTCATCAAAATCCCGTACGCGATTCGTGACACCTTTTCCATTATGTACACCCCCATCTTTTCCTCAGTGTACGAGAAGCGAATCGTATACTCAAGTAATGCACGATTGTGGGGAATGATGAGTTATTTTGAGAAACGCACCGCAATCGATTGTTTCATAAACGCTTTTGATATAGTAAAGATATAAATATGTTCAGCGAAAGGATGTATGTGTCGTGAAGAAACAGATTCTTCCTGGAATCACCGGGGGCATTCTCGGATCCGTATTGACAGGAATGCTCGCGTTCCCTTTTTTGGCCAGCGACCTCTCTCCCGTCGCAGATACGCCGCTTCTGAACGGTATGCCGAAACAAGTGTCCTCGACGTCGAACGATCCCTTGACGAACACGGTCGCGACCGCTCAAAAATCCGTCGTGACCGTGACGAGCTTTTCGAACAATGGCACGTTCAACACATCTGACGAGGCATCGGGTTCCGGTTCCGGCGTCATCTATAAGAAATCATCCGGAAAAGCGTACATCGTCTCGAACCACCACGTCGTCGATGGCGCGGACAAACTCGAAATCACGACGAACGACGGCACAAAGCTTGAGGCGAAGCTGCTCGGGAGCGATGCGACCTATGATTTGGCCGTCCTCGAGGTCGACGGCTCAGCGGTAAAGGATGTCATCAAGATCGGTGAATCGAGCGAGCTGAAGCAGGGGCAGACCGTCTTCGCGATCGGCAACCCGCTCGGCGAATTCCAGAACTCGGTCACGCGGGGCATCATCTCGTCCGTCGATCGAACAGTCCCGGTCGATACGAACGAGGACGGACAAAACGATTTCAACACGGAAGTCCTCCAGACCGACGCAGCAATCAATCCAGGCAACTCGGGAGGAGCCCTGATTGACGCAAAAGGCAGACTTATCGGAATCAATTCGATGAAAATCGCCGAGACCGGCGTCGAGGGGGTCGGTTTCAGCATCCCGATCGATGAGGCGTTCCCGATCATCAAACAGTTGGAGGAGAACGGGAAGGTCGCACATCCGACGCTCGGTGTCTCCCTTCAGGACGTCAGTGCATTTCCGTCCGGCTACCTCGAAGAGCAGATCAACCTGCCGAATAGTCAAACGACAGGGGTCGTCATCCTCGCAGTCGAGCCGGACAGCCCAGCAGCGGACGCGGGGCTTCAATCAGGTGACGTCATCATCTCGATCGACGGCAAGAAGGTCGAGAGCTTTGCGGACGTAAAGACCGCACTCGTCAAATCGGACGGGACAGTCGATGTCGAGTTCCTGCGAAACGGGAAGGCTCGTACCGTCACAGCTACCGTCTCTTCGACCAATCAGCTCTGAACAAACTGTATGCCCGAAGTTTGAATCGCCTCCTTGCATGGGTATTGTTTTAGAACAATATCATTTAACAGGAGGCTTCTTCATGTATGACATCATAGGCGTAGGCATCGGACCGATGAATCTCGGACTTAGCGCGCTCGCCCATCCGACTGAGCTAAAGACAGCATTCTTCGATGAGCGCCAACAATTTTCATGGCACCCGGGCATGATGATTCGTGACACGATGATGCAGACGAGCTTCATCTCCGACCTCGTCACGCTCGCCGACCCGACGAGCACGTTCACCTACTTGAATTTTCTTCACTCCGAAGGGCGGCTCCATGCCTTTTATTTTTATGAGAAATTATTGATCTCACGCCGGGAATATAACGCTTACCTCACCTGGGTGACGAAGCAGCTCCCTGACCTGCATTTCCACTCACGTGTCGTCGATGTGTTCGATACCGGCGATAGTTACGAAGTCGTCGTCGAGTCGACGGCGAGCGGTGAGCGGACTACTTATGAGACGAAGCATCTCGTGATCGGTACCGGTTCCGTCCCATCGATTCCGGACTCGTTCGAAGATGTTCTTCATAACACGGAGTACTTGACCAACAAACAGGAATTGCTCAAGCAGGACCGCATCACGATCATCGGTTCCGGCCAGAGTGCAGCTGAGATTTTCCTCGACTTGCTCGTCGAGCAAAAGACTGCCGCGTTCGAACTCGAATGGATCGCACGGTCGACGCTGTTTGAGACGCTCGAGACGGGAAAACTCGGCGAGGAGATTTTCTCCCCGAATTACATCGAATACTTCAACCGGCTTCCGCTCGAAGTCAGAAAGGACAGCGTCAGCGATTTCGCCCGTTCTCAGAACGGCATCAGTCCGGAGACGCTCCAAACGATCTACGAACAGCTCTACAACCTGGACCCGGAACAGCAGGAACGGATCAAGATCCGAACGAACCTTGAAGTCGACGCCGTTCGCAGAGGGGACGGCTATGATATCGAGGTCACCCATACGCAACTTGGTGACCGGCGCGTCCTGCACACAGACGCCGTCATCGCTGCGACCGGCTTCAAGCCGTCCCTCCCCTCCTTCACACAACACCTTGATATCGTCTTCGAGACGGATACGGGGTGGAAAGTGAACGATGCCTACCGAATCGAGCGGAAGAAGGGCGGGAGCCATCATCTGTATGCGACAGCGAACCTTGAATTGTCACACGGTCCAGCCGCAGACAATCTCGGGATGTCGGTCTCGCGGAATCAGGCGATCCTGAACGACGTCGCACAAAAAGAGCTCTATCCGATCGAGCGGCGATCGACTTTCACGATTTTCGACTGATCAGACACATGAAAGGGATGGAGCACCGGTCTGGTCCGGCGTCCCATCCCTTTTTCAATCGCACCATCATTCCGTCATCGCTTCATAGACTGCAGTCGCTGCCGCGAGCAACGCGACATGTTGTGCTTCGAGCAGCAAATCCCCTCTTTCATGGTATGCGAGCTGATCCGCGTCCTTCAACAATCTTCGCGCGATCAACAGGTGGAGTGCGATCGCAAGATCCTGCGGTTTGCTAAAGCGACGCCGGGAGTTCTCCCGATCGGCGAAGATTTTGACTGCGTTCATATCCCGTTCGAATGAATCCTCGACTGTCGCGGCGAGTGCGAGCAACGGCAGATGCGCGAGCGTCAAACCGATTTTTTCACGTTTCAGGCGAGCCTGCCATGTCCCGATCCGCTCGACTGCCGTCTCAGGTGAAAGTTTCGTCAAGGCAAGGAGCTGAGCGGCGAGCTGAAGGTCGTTCGTCCGTGTCTGCCCTGCCCGTCGCAGTGCCTCGTGGAAGGATTCGACCCGGTCGATCGTCAGCGTCTCCGGCTCATCCAGATCCCCGAGCAGCAACGCCGCGATCCTGTCATCCCCGTTCGTCAGCCACGGATGTGCCTTCCGAAACGCCAGATAGATCGCTTCGCCCTTCTCGAGCGCACCTTCTTGCGTCCTCGTCAGCGTCAGTGCGAGGAATGGGCGCCGCGCAAGATGCCGGTACGGTCTCCGGTCGAGCCGCTTGTCAGCCGCGAGCAACTGCTTCAGCTCGTCCTCGGCATTTCCCGTCCGACCGACCCGCGACAGGATCAAGGCTCCGAACATACCGCGAAACGGCGAGAAGACAGACGTTTGTTTCTTCAACGAGCGGACGAGCCGGCCGAACTCTTCCGGGTCGAACGTCCGGTCCTGAACCGTGTAGGACAAGGCGAGAAAGCGATTGAAATCGTATGTCAGCTTATGTTTGAGGGCCGGGCTGATCGAATCGAAGTTGTCACAGAACAAGTCATACATGCCGCCATCCCCTTTCTTTGAATCCACTCTTCTATCCATTTCCCGTTTCCGCCGAGACAAACGCAGATACTAGAGAGCTCCGCCGTTTTTTTCGGCGGAGCTCTCTTATTCATTCGGTTCGCGAGCCATTCATACGCGTTGACGCTCAAGCAGTCCGGCGAAGAAGCCGCCTCTTTCGACAAGTTCCTCGTGCGTCCCGTCCTCGACGACCCCGTCCTTCGTCACGACGAGGATGCGGTCCGCTTTTCGAATCGTCGCGAGGCGGTGCGCGATGATGAGCGTCGTCCGGTCCTTCGACAGCTCCTGCAGCGACTCCTGGATGATCGACTCCGTTTCTGTATCGAGCGCGGAAGTCGCCTCGTCAAGAATCAGGATCGGCGGATTCTTCAAGAACATCCGGGCAATGGCGAGGCGCTGTTTCTGACCGCCTGACAGCTTCAGCCCCCGCTCACCGATCTCGGTGTCGTAGCCGTGCGGCAGACCTTCGATCATCTCGCTGAGATGCGCCCGTTCGGCCGCCAGCTCGATTTCTTTCTGCGTCGCGTCGAGCTTCCCGTAAGCGATGTTCTCCCCGACCGTTCCAGCGAACAGGAAGACATCCTGCTGCACGATACCGATCTGCGAACGGAGCGAGCGCTTCGTCATTTGACGCACGTCGAGCCCGTCGATCGTGATCGCACCGTCCGTGACGTCATAGAAGCGAGGGATGAGCGAACAAATCGTCGTCTTGCCGGCACCTGACGTCCCGACGAAGGCAACCGTCTGACCGGGCTCGATCGTCAGGCTGAGCTGATCGAGAATGAGCTGGTGCGCATCATAGCCGAAGCTGACGTCTTCGAAGACGATTCGTCCGCTCAACTTCGTGACGTCGATCGCGTCCGGTTGCTCCTTGAGATCTGGCTCCTGGTCAAGCAGCTCCGCGAAGCGCTTGAATCCGGCCATCCCTTTCGGATAAAGCTCGAGCAGTGCCGTGATCTTGTCGATCGGTTTGAGCAGAATGTTCATGTAGAGGATGAATCCGACAAGCTCACCGTAGCTGAGCTGTCCCATGAAACTGAGATAGGCGCCATAAACGAGGACAGCTAGTGTCATCAGCCGCGTCATGATGTAGATGCCGGCGTGCCCCTTGCTCATCACCTGATAGGCGCGCAGTTTCGACTTGCGGAACGTCCGGTTGTCTTTTCGGAAACGAGCGATCTCATGCTCCTCGTTCGTAAACGACTGGACGACGCGCACACCTGATACGCTGTCTTCGACGCGGGCATTGACTTCCGCGATGTCTCCGTACATCCGGTCCCAGGAGCGGTTCATCCTCGAGTTCGCATAACTGATGACGGCGATGAGGAACGGGACGAAGACCACCGTGACGAGTGCGAGCTTGACGTTGATCGTCATCATGATCCCGAATGCACCAAGCAGCGTCATGACAGCGATGAACGCATCCTCCGGTCCGTGATGGGCAAGTTCGCCGATGTCGAACAAATCGTTCGTCACCCGGCTCATGATGTGTCCCGTCTTCGTGTTGTCGAAGAAGCGGAACGACTGACGTTGAACGTGGGTGAACAGTTCCTCACGCATGTCCGTCTCGATGTTGATCCCAAGCTTGTGGCCGTAGTAGTTGACGACGTACTGCATCGCCATGCTCATCAAGTAGAGGGCGAGGAGCCCTGAACTGACGATGAAGATCAGCTTCATGTCCCCTTCGGGAAGGAGAGAGTCGATGAACCACTGGACGGCCAGCGGAAAACCGAGTTCGAGCAGTCCGACGAAGAAGGCGCTCGCGAAGTCGATCGCGAACAATTTCCGGTGCGGCAAATAATAACGGAAAAATCGTTTAATCATATGTATCCCCCTTTTCTTCCATGATTTCCATTGTACGACATCAATGTGAAAAATCGTAAGAAATCGCCTTGAATCATTTCACCTGATTTCTCCGGAAAATATCTTTTGAAAAATGGGGAATCGAGATTTCGATATGACAAAATGAGATGGAAGAATGGACAAATCGACTTTGGAAGGAGCAACGCTTCGTGAAGAAAACCACCCTTGCCCTCACTGCCGCCGTACTGATCGGTACGGCCACGAATACGTCGAGCGTTTCTGCCGCGACGACGCAAGTCACGCTGACCGACAATGTCAATATCCGTGCCAGCGCGACGACTTCTTCTAAAAAGCTCGCGACCTTGAAAAAGGGGACGAAGTTGACGGCCTATAAGCAACTTAGCGGCTGGTATCAAATCAAATATGCCGGAAAGACTGCCTATGTCTCTTCCGCCTATGCGAAGACGGTCGCAATCAAACAGACAGCAGCTACATATGTAACGAATACGGAGAACGTAAACGTCCGTGAGAGACCGACGACCGTCTCGAAGGTGCTCGGCAAACTCAAGCTCGGTACGAAGGTCACCATCAAGAAGACATCGAACAACTGGCACGAGATCAGCTACTCGAACAAGACGGCGTACGTCCACGCACCACTCGTCTCGCTCAAACAATCTAAACCAAACGCCGCAAAACCGGCCACGCCATCGCTTCCTTTGAAACTGTCAGTCTCACCTGTCGACGCATCGAAGACATACAGCGTCGATTCAGCATCAGGGCTTAACGTCCGCACAAGTCCGGAGATGGGCAACAACATCATGACGACTGTCGCGAACAAGACGGTACTCGATGTGACCGGCAGTCTGCCTGGCTGGTATCAGATCAAGCTTTCAGGCAAGACGGTCTATGTCGCGTCGCAGCTCGTCAAGACGACGAATGCAGTCATCGCTCCTCCTGTTACCCAAGCTCCAAGTACACCGGCCGTCCCGGTCATCGCAGTCGACACGTCGAAGACGTATCGAGTCAACTCATCGACCGGTCTCAACGTTCGCCGGACACCGGATACCACACTTGCGCCATACACCAAGCTTGCCGACGGGACCGTCCTCACGGTCACTGGCGAGACGACTGGAGCGAGTAGCGGGTGGTACCAGATTCAAATCAACGGTGTATCTTATTACGTAGCGAAAGACTATGTCGTCACGGGAGCAATCCCGCCTGTCGTACAGCCGGTCGGTGCGACGGTAATGGAACGCGCTATCTCCGTTGGTCAGGCGTACATCGGCACACCTTATATCTGGGCGTCCTCGTCTCCTCTCAATGGCGGCTTCGACTGCTCAGGGTTCATCGCCTATGTCGTCAACCAGGGCGGCAAACCCGTCGGACGGACGAATGTCGCAGGTTACTGGTCGAACGATGCTCATTTCGGTCCGAAGCTCTCGAAGCTGACGGCACCGAAGCGCGGCGATCTCGTGTTCTTCGAGAACACATATACGTCCGGTCCGTCTCACATGGGCATCATGGTGAACGACCAGGAATTCATCCATGCGGTCGAACCGCTGCTGACGATCACGAAGCTCAGCAGCAGTTACTGGACAGGTCACCTGCTCGGCTTCAAAAGAATATGAATGTAAAGACGCCTCAAGAAAGCAAAAGCTTCCGAGGCGTCTTTTTCATGTCAGCTGATCGAGCAGCTGCTGCGTATCTTTCTTGTAATGACCTTCCGGGAACTTGCTGACGATCTCACGGATCGCGTCGACACGGTCCGTCCCGATTCCTTTCCGCGCTGCCTGGAGCAACCCCTGACAGAGGTAACCCTGATCGAGTACGCTGTGTTCGAGCCATCTCTTGCGCTGTTCCCAAAGTGAATCGAATGCCGAAGAAGCAGAGTCAATGTCCTCTTCAAGCAAGGCGAGCATGCCTGTCGCAAAATCGATGAACGGCTGGAGTCCTTTGGAATCGAACTTCCGCAGGATATCGAGTTGCTTTCTGATGTCGGCTGCGTCTTCGCGGAAAACCGCAATCAACGATCTCGACAAACTGATCCGCACCCGGGCGACCTCGTCCTCTGTGAAGCTGACATACTGGAGAGCCTTATCGATCTCCCGCTCGTATGCCTTCTCCTCCCCGTTGAGGAAATATGCCATCGCCAGAAGACGGTGTACCTCATCCGCCCGGTAGAAGGTCTCTTTTCGTTTCATATACCGGAGAGCATCGTTCAATACGGAGATCGCCTCCGGGAAATGATCATAATAAATCATCGCCCGGAAGGCGAGGAGCATTTGAAATTCGATTTGTGTCGCCGGTTGGAGCGGCCGGTCACGCGGGGTCTCGAGTTCCGCGATCACATCCATCGCAGCGTCGAACCGGTTCCACTTCAACAAATAGAACGCTTTTGAAATACGTGCCATCATCATCTCGTCGTCATCCGCAAGGCGCATCGACAGCTTCTCTGCTTTGTCGATGTAACCGAGAATCTCTTTGCGCTCGCTGTCAGGCAAGGAGTCGGCATATTCAAGGTAGACACGCCCCTGCCAATAGGAATCAACCTGACCATTCGCGAACGGCTGAAGGATTTCACGCCTTTTCTCCTTATCATGGCGGATGTTCGATCTCTCGATTTTTTCAACTGCTTCCTTCATCACTTCCGCTTCCTGGTCGATCGTCAGCTCCGTCGTCGTCACGCCGAGCCGGACGGCAATCTCCCGCAGCGCGTTAGCAGACAGTTCCGCCTTGCCGTTCTCGACCATGCTGAGCATCGATTTCGTCACGATGCCTTCCGAAAGCTCCGTCTGCGTCATCCGCTTCCTCTTTCTCAGTTCCTTGATCCGACTGCCAATCATGAAGACCCTCCTTAAAAGTTAAAAAATATTTAACTTTTATCTTTACATCGTCCTAACCTTGTTATATCATAATGTTAAATCAAATTGAACTTTTAGTCAAAGAGGAGGATTTATATGAAACGCAACCTGCCTTATCTGCTAGTCGGCAAATTCAGCTCTCTGTTCGGTTCTGGACTGTTCGCCTTCGTCGCCGGTCTGATCGTCTTGAAGGAGACGGGTTCAGGTCTTCAGTTCTCGCTCGTCTTGCTCGCCGGCATGTTACCGCGTGTTCTCTTTTCGCCGGTCGCCGGAGCGTTCGCTGATCGTTTTGACCGAAAGAAAATCATCGTCTCGATGGAGATCGCCTCGAGCGTTCTGCTCTTCCTGACGATGACGCTCAGCACGCTCTTCACATTCCACTATTACCACTTCATGATCGTCTCGGGTCTGTTGACACTCTTCTCGACATTTCTCTCCGTCACTCTGACTTCATCCATCCCGTCACTGTTCGAACAGGATGATCTCCAAAAAGCCAACTCGCTCATGCAATCAGTCGGTTCGGCCTCAGGCATCTCGTCACCGCTAGCCGCCGGCTTCCTCTATGCGCTCATGCCGTTCCACTTCTTCGTCATCCTGCCAGCCACGCTCTTTCTTCTAGCAGCCTTCCTCGACTCAAGGCTCCTCTTCCTTGAGCGTGTCGTCGAGAAAAAAGAGGACACGAGTATGGTGAGTGAAATAAAGGAAGGGTTTCACTATTTATTGAACCAGCGTACGCTTTGGACGTTGACGCAGCTCGCACTTGTGCTGAATTTCTTCTTCATCGCACTTGAAGTGCTCTTCCCGATCATCGCGCTTGAACGGCTCGAACTCTCATCCGTTCAGTTCGGCTTCATTGAAAGCATGTTCGCCGTCGGCCTGCTCGTTGCCTCGGTCCTCTTGTCGACACCGCGCTTCAAGATCAGACGGCCGCTCGCGACGACACGGATTTCCCTCTACCAATCTGCTCTCCTGTTCGCGCTGCCGGCGTTGCCGCTCATCTTCCCATTCCCGGGAGACACTTGGATCGTCGCCTACTATGTAACGCTCTTCCTCACGTTTGGTTTCGTCATCCTGCGCGTCAACATCCCGATCCAAATCTATATGCAGACGGAGACGGACCCGCGTTACCTCGGACGCGTCATGGGCGTCATCGAATCGATGGCGCTCGGCATCGCCCCGCTCGGCACCGTGCTGTTCGGCTTCCTGAGTGACTATGTCCCGCTGCAATGGCTCTTCCTGTTCAGCTCGGTCTCGATGCTTATCGCCATCACTATTGCGATGGGTCGGCTCAAGACGGTCGTCCGCTCCGAGATGGCGAAGGCCGGCTGATTCATCACGAAAGGCCCGTTCCGCGCTGCTGACGCAGCTTGGGACGGGCCTTTTCTTAGATTTCGAGCTGCTTGACAGCCTCCATGATCAATCGCAGCGAATTCTGTTTCGCCTTTCGGTCCGGAATCATCGATGCGATCATCACCTCGTCCGTACCGTACGATTCGGCCAGTGTTTTCAGTTCCTGTGCTACCTTGTCCGGCGTGCCGACGATCATCCGCTTCCGGTTCCGGGCGATGCGGAACTGGTCCTCGAACGAATACGGGTAGTTCCGCGCCTCCTCGATCGTCGGTGTCGTCTCGCGCGGTTCCCCTTTCTCAAGCAACAGGAGCGACAAATCGAGCGTCGACGCGAGGCTCTCTGCCTCCTCCGCCGTCTCGGCAGATGTCACGAAAATCGAGACGAGCGTCTGCGGCTGCTCGTTGAAACGGGACGGAACGAACTGTTCGCGGTAGTAGTCGAGGACCGCTTCTCCGCCTTCCCCGTTGATGAAGTGGGCGAACGCAAGACCGAATCCGCGCTCAGCGGCATTCAATGCGCTGCCGCCGCTCGAGCCGAGCAACCAGGCTTCCGGCATCGTCTCGACTTCCGGCGTCGCGACGAGTCCCGCGAATCGGTGATCGGCAGGCGCGCCTTCCCCTAAGTATTCAATCAGGTCGTCGAGCTGATGGCCGTAATCGTCACCGCCGAATCGCGGAGACTTCCCGTCCTGCAAGGCACGTGTCGCGAGCGGCATTCCGCCTGGCGCGCGGCCGAGTCCGAGGTCGATCCGGTTCGGGGCAAGCCCTTCGAGGACACGGAAGTTCTCAGCGACCTTATACGGGCTGTAATGCGGCAACATGACACCGCCTGACCCAAGACGGATCCGTTCCGTCACGGCAGCCATATAGCTGATCAGCACTTCCGGGCTCGAGCCTGCGAGCGTACGGGCGAAGTGATGCTCGGATACCCAAAAACGATGATAGCCAAGCTGCTCAGCGGTCTTAGCGAGCTCGACCGTCTCTTTTAATGCGTCTGATGCGCTTTGCCCCCGGGAGATCGGGGATTGATCCAAAATACTGAGTTTCAACAGATACACATCCTCTTTTTCTAGGTTCTGTCCTCACTCTACGCCTCATGCCATGCGCGGCGCAATCAACTTGCTCAAAGGCCACAGACTCGGATACGATTAGCTTGAGGTGATTGAATGTATACACAGTTCACGTGCGACGTCATTGATTTGATCAAGCGGATTCCACCCGGCAAGGTGATGACGTACGGACAGATCGCAGCATACGCCGGAAAGCCGCGAGGAGCTCGTCAGGTCTCAAGGATCCTCCATTCGCTCAGCAGCAAGGAACGTCTGCCTTGGCACCGCGTCGTCAATGCACGGGGTGAACTCTCGCTCGAAGGCGAGGAGCAGCGGATCGCGCTCGAAGCGGAAGGTGTCGTGTTCATCGGCAAACGGATCATTCTGACTGATCATCTCTATGACATTCATCCATGAGAATCGACGATCCACATACGAAAGGCACCCGTGTACGGGTGCCTTTCGTCCATATGATCAACTTTTCGCCTGTTCGATCGCCTTCTTGCGTTTAAGACGGCTGAACGTCTTGTCACGAATCGTCTTCTGCTCGATCGACAGCGAAGCCGCGTGCCGCTTCAGCGCCGTCTCGAGTCTGCGCTCGAACTGCTCGATCTCACGGATCCATTCGTTCATCGCGACGACGACCGGGAGCACTTCCATGATGATGCCCTCCTCGATTTCGTCACGGTCGAGGAACGAATGTTTGACGAAGGCGATGTTCTCCTTGACGAGGTCCTCCATCGCGAGCGGCTCATCCTCGAGCAGCAGGTCATACGTCAACAACACCTTCTCCTGCCGCTGTGTGATGTGCATCAAATGGAAGAACAGCTCACTTCTCAGGTCCGGGGCGATCTTGACGAGCGACTTCTCCTTCTCACGGAAGCGCTCTGCCGTCCGCACGCCTTTCTCGAGACATGATTGCATATGTTTCAGGATGACGAGATTGCGCAGGAGCGAGGCGTGCTTTTGCCGCGTCCCCTTCACTTCCTCCTCATGCAGGTCGAACAGGTTTCTTGCCTCCTGCTTCGTCTTGCCCATCTTATCGATCGCCGGACGATACGGCGCGATGTTCCCTTCGAAGGCGATGGCGCGCGTGACGACGAGCACCTTCTCGAACAGTTTCGTCGCCTTCTGGTAATAGGCGCTGCCGTAGCGTGGCGGGAAGACGACGGCGTTGACCCCGAGGGCACAGGCGATGCCGAGCATCACCATCAGGTAACGCGTCAGGACGACCTGCCAGACCGGGTCCGTCGCCGTATCGATGCTTTCGAGGATGATGATGACCATGAGCACGACGTTCGGAATCGTTCGGCCGAAACCGAACGCGAGCAAAATCGAGATCGTCGCCATGATGACGATGCCGATCGTCAATGGATTCGCCTGGTTCGTCCCAAGCAGCAGAATCGTCAGGAACGTCAGCACTGCCCCAATCAAGTTCGCCTCCGCTTCCTCGAGGAACTGTTTCCACGTCTGATAGACGGAAGGCAGGAGCGTCGATGCCGCAGAGATGGCAGGCAGGATCGGACTGAGTTTGAAAAGCTCGCTGAGGAGGAGCGCAAGGGCTACGGCGAGACCTGTCTTGATCGTCCTCGGGCCGAGCTGGAGCGATTGTCCCATCGTAATTGTTCCCCCTTTTTCTTCGGTATGTCCCTATCCTTCTATATCTACCCGAAAATTACAACAAAAAAATCACTTCGGCGGACCGAAGTGATTTCATTTTCATGAAGCTTGCGTTGCATCCGTCTCTGCCGTGACCGGAGCCTTCGACTCGAGTGGACGTTTCCAAAGCGAGAGGATGACCGCTCCGACGAGCGCACCGATCGCGATGGCGGCCGCATAGAGCCCCATGCTCATGAAGACGTTGCCTGCTCCCGAGAGGAGCGGGAAGACGAACACGCCGCCGTGAGGTGCAGGAAGCAGGACTCCGAAGAAGATCGTGAGTGCACCGGCGATCGCAGAACCGATCACAGAAGACGGGATGACGCGCAATGGGTCTGCTGCGGCGAACGGGATGGCACCTTCCGTTATGAAGGACGCACCCATCGCATAAGCTGCGATACCTGCTTCACGCTCTTGAGGCGTGAACTTGTTGCGGGCGAACAGTGTTGACGAAAGCGCTACGATGAGTGGCGGTACCATCCCGCCTGCCATGACAGCAGCCATGATTTCCTGGTTACCGGCAGTCAATGCTGCCGTACCGAACACGTAAGCCGTCTTGTTGAGCGGACCGCCCATGTCGATCGCCATCATACCGGCGACGATGAGGCCGAGCAGAATCGCGTTGCCGCCGCTCAAGCTGTTGAGTGAATCCGTCAGCCACTTCATGAACCCGGCGATCGGTTCGTTGACGACGAGCAACATGATCATACCGGCGATGAACGAACCGAACAGCGGGTAAAGCAGAACCGGCTTGATTCCTTCGAGTGCTGCCGGGAGCTTGCTGAATGCCTTCTTCAGAAGAAGGACGACGTAACCGGCAAGGAAACCGGCGATCAATCCGCCAAGGAAGCCGGCGTTACCTTGTGTCGCAAGAAGGCCTGCGACGAGACCTGGCGCGAGACCCGGTTTGTCAGCGATCGACATCGCGATGAAGCCTGCAAGAATCGGGACGAGGAAGCCGAATGCCGCCTTGCCGATCGTCATGAGCTGAGCAGCGAATTCATTATACGACGCATCATCCGGATTCGCCGAGTTGATACCCCAGAAGAAGCTGATCGCGATCAACAGACCACCGGCAACGACGAGTGGCAACATCGCAGAAACCCCGCTCATGAGATGTTTGTAGAAACCGCCGCGTTCCGAAGTCTTCGTTGCGCCTGATCCGCTCCCTTTATAGACCGGTGCATCCTGTCTGACGGCGCGATCGATCAGTTCCTTCGGTTTACGGATACCTTGTGCGACCGGCACCTCGATGACGCGCTTGCCGTCGAAACGGTCCATCTCGACTGCTTTGTCGGCAGCGACGATGACAGCTGTCGCATTCGCGATGTCGTCTGCTGTCAAAGGATTCTTGACGCCAGTCGATCCATTCGTCTCGACCTTGATCCGCACGCCCATCTCTTCTGCCTTCTGCTTCAGAGCATCTGCCGCCATGTATGTGTGGGCGATGCCTGTCGGACATGCTGTGACGGCGAGGATGTAAGGCGCATTCTCCGCCGGAGCTTTCGCAGTGACAGGTGCTTCGACGTGACCCTCCTCCTCCCGTTCCTTCCGCTCGATTGCCGCGATGACGGAATCCTTCGTCTCCGCCGCATAGATGCTCTTACGGAAATCCTCATCCATCAGGTAGACGGACAGTTTCGAAAGCGTCTCGAGGTGGGCGTTATCCGCCTTTTCACCTGCTGCGATCATGAAGAAGAGTTTGCTCGGCTGACCGTCAAGCGCTTCGTAATCGATTCCTGTCGATCGTCCGAAGGCGATTGACGGTGTCTTGACCGCAGCCGTCTTCGCGTGCGGGATGGCGATGCCTTCCCCGAGTCCTGTCGTGCTTTGCGCTTCCCGCGCAAGAATCGCCTCGCGGTAAGCATTCCGGTCGTTCAGCTTTCCTGCACCGTGCAGGACGTCGACGAGCTCATCGATGACGCCCGCCTTCGAAGTCGACGCGAGATCGAGCTTGATCGTGTCGCGTGTGAGAAGATCCGTGATTTTCATATTTCCCACTCCTTTAGGATTGTATGAGTTCAGTGACATGGACGTCATCGACAAGGCGCATGATGTCCTCTTTCGTACAGAGTCCGAACGTATAGGCAGAAGCGCTGCCTGTCGCTACGGCATAGCGGAAGGCTTCTTCCGGCCGTCTGCCGAGCGCGATACTCGCGACGAAACCTGCGACGAGCGAGTCGCCGGCACCGACTGAGTTGACGAGCTGACCTTTCGGCGAGCTTGCACTGTATGCACCGTGCCGATTGACGAGCAACGCTCCTTCTCCTGCGAACGAGATGACGACGTTTTCCGCTCCCTGTTCGACGAGTTTCTTCGCATAGGGAATCGCCATTTCCTTCGACGTGATGTCGACATCAAACATCTCTCCGAGCTCATGGTGGTTTGGTTTGATGAAGAACGGGTGAAGCGGCAACACTTCGAGCATCGCCTCCTTCGTCGTGTCGAGAGCGAACTTGACGCCTTTTCGCTTCAACACTTCAGCGATTCTCCGGTAAAGGTCGTGCGGCAGGCTGCTCGGGATGCTGCCGGCAAGGACGACGATGTCGTCCCCGGCCATCTGTTCGAACCGCTCCATCAAATCGCGCAGTTCCGCCTCCTTGACGGCCGGTCCGGCCGCGTTCAGCTCGGATTCCCGGTCTGCCCTGATTTTGACGTTGATGCGCGTCTCGCCGCCGATCGGCGTAAAATCGGTCAGTACGCCGCGTTCACTCAGTTCACGTTTGATGAATTCTCCAGTGCTGCCACCGATGAAACCGAGCGCCTTCGCCTCGACATCGTAGTTCTTCAACACGATCGCGACGTTTATCCCTTTCCCGCCGGCGACCTGCTTCGCCTCCTCGACCCGATTGACTTGACCGGGTTCGAAGCGAGGGAGTGTCACATAATAATCGATGGATGGATTGAGTGTAAGTGTGTAGATCATCGTACGTTCACCACCTCTGTGAATTGTCTGTATTTCGCCGCAGCTTCCTGCGACGTCCCTGTGATGATAGATGCTGCTTCGAGCGGCGCCACCTTGCTGAAGCTGATTTGGTCGAGTTTCGTCTCATCGACGAGTACATAAGTCCTCTTCGCTAGTTCGATCGCCGTCTTCTTGACGAGCGCCTCTTCCGGATCCGGCGTCGTGAAGCCATGCGCGGGATGGACCCCGTTCATTCCAAGAAATGCGACGTCGAAGTGATAGATCATCATCCCCTCCCGTGCATTGAAACCGACCATCGCTTGTGTCGAATGTTTCAGTTGGCCGCCGACGACGAACGTCGGGATCCGGTGATAGAGCAGCGTGTTTGCGAGCGGAAGGCTGTTCGTGACGACTGTGATCATCTTTCCTTCTAAATAAGGGACGATCGCGAGCGTCGTCGTTCCGGCATCGAGATAGACATACATCCCATCCTCGATTCGTTCCGCTGCGACACGGGCGATGGCATCCTTCTCCTCGATGTGACGGTCACTTTTCTCGAGGTAACTCGGTTCGTCGATTTGCATGTGGTTCGCCGTCGCGCCTCCGTGGACGCGTCTGAGATAGCCCGCTTCCTCGAGCCGGGTCAAGTCGCGGCGAATGGTCGATTCGCTCGCTCCGGTTCGTTCGACGATCTCCTGCATCTTGACGATTTCATTTCTTCCTACCAGTTCTAGAATTACTTGATGGCGCTGCTTGGTTAACATGAATTTCCCTCCGCACTCTCAATATAAAGCGTTTTCATTCGAAAATCAATCAAAATCATTCAAATTTATTAAAATAACAACCATAAACAGTCACATTCAGTAGTTCATTCGCTTGACCTTAATCAATTATACCCGAAAACGGTCAAATATTGACCGTTTTTCCATGTTCCCCCGTCATCGTTTGACCGAAATGGCGTACTAAAAAGGCGAGCGTCCGCGCTAGCGGACCTCGCCCTTCTTCAATGGATTGTATGACCGATTTCATTCGACATGGTTTCGCAAGCTGCCGATCCCTTCGATCGACACCTCGACGACGTCTCCTGCCTGCAGGTATACAGGCGGTTTCATACCGTGCCCGACTCCGGCCGGCGTGCCGGTCGCGATGATGTCTCCCGGCAAGAGCGTCATCCCGCGTGACGCTTCAGAGATGATCGTCTTGACGTCCCGCAACATCAAGTTCGTCGAACCGGATTGCCGGACTTCACCGTTGACGCGTGTCTCGACGAGCAGGTCGCCCGGGTCGAGCGAGTCGGCCGTGACGATCCACGGACCGAACGGGCAGAAGCCGTCGAGCGATTTCCCCCGGAAGAACTGGACATGCTCCTTTTGCAGGTCCCGCGCCGTCACATCGTTGATGATGCTGTAGCCGAAGACGTGATCGAGCGCTCGCTCCGGATCGATGTCGCGTCCCGGTTCCCCGATGATAACGGCGAGTTCGCCTTCGTAGTCCAGTTGATCCGTCAAATCCGGATGGCGTTCGATTGCCTCGAACGGCCCGACGATCGACGTCGGCGACTTCGTGAACAGGACGAACTTGCCTGCCCCTTCCGTGTCCATCTCCTTGATATGATCCGCATAGTTCTTCCCGACGCAGATGACGTTGCGATGCGGCACGAACGGCGCGAGAAGAACCGCCTCCTTCACATCGATCCGAGGTGCGACATCAAGGTCGATGTCCGGCTCGAACTCGAGCATGATCACCTCGAGCAGCGACTCCGAATAGACTTGCTTCGTCACGTCGTAGAGCTGTCCGTCGCGGATCACTCCGACCCGTTCTTTTCCTTCATGTGTAAAACGGCACCAATTCACAGAACATTCCCCCTTTTCCTGCAGTATACCAAAACGCGCCTTCAATTCGAAGACCATCGGACCTTCTTCCTTCAGCGCGACAGGAACGAACGGACGATCTCCGTGTCACGCGTTGCGATGAAACGGTCGAAATAGCCGGGTGACCTTTTCGTCTCGAGGAGCCGAAGCGCCTCCTCCGGGGTCCTCCACTCGAGCGTAAAGCCGGCCGCTTCCTCGTCTGACGTCAACACCGGCTGCCCGTGCCGGACGACTTCTCCTGTATAGATCGTCGAGACCTGATGCATCGCGGTTTTGCTCATGAACTCCGTACAGCTTCCGAACAACTCGATTAGACCGAACGTCGCGCCTGTCTCCTCCTCGATTTCGCGTTTTAACGCCTCCTCATGGGACTCCGAACCTTCAATCCCCCCGCCGGGCAGCTTGTAATAGCCGTCCCGCGCGACGAACATCAGGGCAATTCGTCCTGCTTGATCGAACAGCAGCATGCGGACGGCATTCCTCGTGCTCCACTCCTTTACGTCGAACATCTCCTCGTTGACGTCCTGATCCGTGATTTCACGTATGTACATACTCATTCCCCCTAAAAAAGACCCTCGTTTCAAAGGGTCCCCGTAGTATCAGCCGTGCCGCGCAAGGCGAGCGAGCAGGGCATCCGATTCTCTGTTCAATTCGATGAGCTTGACTTCCAGTCCTTGCGCCTCATACTTCTCGACGACCGTCTCGATCGCCTTGACGCCGGAGTCGTCGAAGATGTGTGCCTCGCTGCAGTCGATCGTGACGTGCCGAACGTCCTGGTCCATCGCAGGGTCGAACTGTTCGAGGAACGTCGTCGTCGAAGCGAAGAACAGCGGTCCCGTAACCTTGTACGAGACAGTGCTTTTTCCGACGCTTCGATCGATCGTGATGTTCGCCGCCTTCGAAGCGAACAGGACGGAAGCGAGCAGGATGCCGGTCAACACGCCAAGCGACAGGTCGTGTGTGACGAGCGTGACGAACACGGTCGAAAGCATGATCGCCGAATCACTTTTTTGTGCCTTTCTCAACATCGCGATCGACTTCCAGTCGAAAGTCGCGTATGAGACGAAGAACATGACGCCGACGAGCGCCCCCATCGGAATCATCATCAGCAGGTCGTTCATCGTCACCATCAACAAAAGCAGGACGGTGCCCGCCGTGAATGTCGACAGTCTTCCTCTGCCGCCGGAAGTGACGTTGATGACCGATTGGCCGATCATCGCGCAACCCGGCATGCCGCCGAAGAAGCCGGCGACGATGTTCGCGATCCCTTGACCGCGCGATTCCCGTCCTTTGTCAGACGACGTATCCGTCATCCCGTCGATGATGCGTGCCGTCAACAGCGACTCGATCAATCCGACGAACGCGAGCGACAACGCGTACGGGAAGATGATCGCGACCGTCTCGAGACTCAGCGGCACGTTCGGCAGGAAAAACTGCGGAAGTGCTGATGAAATTGTCCCCATGTCCCCGATCACGCGTGTATCCAGCGTGAAATAGAGGCTGATTCCCGTCATGATGACGATAGCGACGAGCGGTGCCGGAATCGCCTTCGTGATGCGCGGGAAGATCAGGATGATTGCGAGCGAGGCGAGCGCCATCGCGTACATGATCCAGTTCTCGCCTTTGAATTGCGGCAGCTGTGCCGAAAAAATCAGGATGGCGAGTGCGTTGACGAACCCGACCATCACGGCATTCGGGATGAAACGAAGCAGCTTCGCGACCCCGAGATAACCGAACAGGATTTGCAGGAGACCTGCCAGTATCCCTGCAGCGAGCAGATAGTCGAGACCATGGTCCTTGACGAGGTCGACGACGACGAGCGCCATCGCTCCGGTCGCGGCAGAAATCATCGCCGGTCGCCCGCCGGCAAGTGAGATGACGATCGCGATGATCACCGAGGCATATAGACCGACCATCGGATTGACGCCCGCGATGAGCGAGAACGCGATCGCCTCCGGGACGAGCGCGAGCGCGACGACCAAGCCCGACAGCAGGTCAGCTCGCGGTTGACCGAGCCAGTCGTTTTTCCAGTTTTTCATGTTTTGTGACTCCTTTTCCATTAAAAATGCTTTGATACCAGACTCTCACTGGCATCAAAGCAGTTCATCCGTTCATTCCATTTACAAAGTATAGCGACATGGTACCTGTAAGACAAGCCTCACCCCTTCTGTTGAAGGTCCACTTTCGCGATGATCCGTTGGTTCGTACTTCCCCGATATGGCAGAGACAGCGTCCGCTCAGCCAGGACGAACGGTCCGTCGACCAGTGCATCGATCGTGTTCAATATGCGCTTCACCGAATCAGAAGGCATCTGTCGCAATGCTTCGAGCGTATACCCCGTATAGACCCAGATGTCGTACCCTTCCCTCGCCAGGATGTCTGTAAGTTCCGCCAGGGCGTCTGCCTGGAGGAACGGTTCCCCGCCTGAAATCGTCAACTTCCGGTGTCCGGATGTTTTGATCCAGTCGAGGACTTCGGACATTTCCCATTCCGTTCCTCCCCTCGCGTTCCAAGAAGCAGGGTTATGGCAGCCATCGCAGCGATGCGGACAGCCGGCGAAGAATAACACACTCCGCAAACCCGGACCGTCGACGACGGAATCAGGGACGAGTGACAGAAGCCGCATCGTGCGTCACCCGGTCCCTTTCCTCCATGCGCTTCGCCTCATTCCATCGCTCCATCGTCCCGACGAGATACCCCGTGATCCGCCGAATCCGTTCGATCTCCCGTCCGCCGCAGACCGGGCACACCGATTCGATCGTCTGTTCCGTCGCGCAGTCGAGACAACGGTCGACCGGATGATTGATCGAACCGTAACCGATTCCCGCATCGAACATCAATCGGACGATGTCCTCGATCGCTTCCGGATTCGCAGCGAGCGCACCATCCACCTCGACGTACGTGATATGCCCCCCGTCGCAAATCGCGTGGAACGGGGCTTCGCGCCTGATTTTCTCCCGAATCGTCAATCGCGAGGACACCGGGACGTGAAAAGAATTCGTATAGTAGGGCTTATCCGTGACGAACGGGATCTCACCGAACCGTGCTCGATCGAACGGGACGAATTTTCCGGACAGTCCCTCGGCAGGCGTCGCGATCAGCGAGTAGTTCATCTTCATGACATGCCCATACTGCTCGACGACGCGGCGCATCAACTGGACCCAGGCGATGCCGGTTTCATGTGCGACGTCTGACTCTCCATGGTGAAAGCCCGTCAACACTTTCAATGCTTCCGCGAGTCCGATGAATCCGACAGAGAGCGTCCCGTGCCGAAGGACGTCCTTGACTACATCCTCAGATGCGAGTTCCTCCCCTTCGAGCCAGACGTGGTGGTACAGGAACGGGAACTCACCAGCCGTCCGTTCCGCCTGATAGAGATACCGCTCATACAGCTGAGTGCAGGCGAGCCGTGTCGTCTGTTCGAGTCGTTCGAGGAAATCGAATTCATCTTCAGCAAGGAGAGCGATGCGGACGAGATTGACGGTCGTAAACGAAAGGTTCCCTCGCCCAGCCGCACTCGAACGACCGTGCCTGTTCGAAAGCACGCGGGTCCGACATCCCATATAGGCGACCTCGGAGTCCGGATCGTCATCGATCGCCCGGTTGAACGGGGCGTCAAGGAAAGAGAAGTTCGGGAACAGCCGCTTTCCTGTGACACGTGTCGCGAGTTTGAACAGATCGTAGTTCGGATCCTCCGGCTGAAAATTCATACCGTTCTTCACCTTGAAGATTTGGATCGGGAAGATTGGCGTCTCCCCTTTTCCCAGACCGGCTTCCGTCGCAAGAAGCAACGAGCGGATGAGCATCCTGCCGAACTTCGAGCTGTCCGTTCCATAATTGATCGAGACGAACGGCACTTGCCCGCCGCCACGCGAATGCATCGAATTCGCATTATGAATGAACGCCTCACACGCCTGATCCGTGATGCGTGACGTCTCCTTCAGCGCATAGGATTCAAGCTCCGCTTCAGACCAGGCGTAGGGCAGTCGTTCGAGCTTCTCTTTTTCACGGAGGAACGTCTTCTCGACGTATGGTGCAAGGTCATGGTCGAAGGTCGCGTATGCCTGCCCGCCATGCTGCATGTTCTGATTCGCCTGAAGAATGATCGAGGCGAGCGCGAGCGCCGAACGAATGTCCTGTGGGGGACGGATCGACCCGTGGCCGGTATGGAATCCGTCCTGCAATAACCTCGCAAGCGGGATTTGCGCGCACGTCGTCGTCCCGGTCACGTAATAATCGGCATCATGGATATAGATCAACTGTTCATCGAGCGCCTCCTTGACCTCAGGAGTCAACAACTGTTCATGCATCATCTCCTTCGATACGACGCTCGCAATCCGGTTCAGTTTCGCAAGTGGTGTCCGTCCATCGACGTTCGCGTTCTCCTGAGCGAGGCTTGAGTCCGGCTCAAGTATGACTTGCTGGTAGAGCAACTGTGTATTCATGCTGTCCATCTCCCGTATTTAGTATGAATTCCTCTTTTAATCCGTCACAATATCTATATATGGGATTACAAGGACCGTTTTCAAGAAGGCACGATTTTAAAAAAATGCAAGGACTATGTGCCATTATTCACGAATTCGCTACGAAATAATCCTTCAAAAGGTGATTCAACCAAGGAAAAGGGGAATTCATTAACACTGTGATTTTTTCACGCGAAGGGGGAACCGTGCGATGATCGTGATGAAGAACGTCAGCAAAATCTACAGGAGCGGAGATATCGAGACCGCAGCGCTCAAGGACATCGACTTGACGATCGCTGAAGGCGAGTTCGTCGTCATCCTTGGTCCAAGCGGCAGCGGGAAGAGCACACTGCTCAACGTCATCAGCGGACTCGATTCCGTCACCTCAGGAACGATCCAGTTCAGGGATGTTCGTCTGACCGACTTGACGGAGCGTGAGATGACCGCCTTCAGACGCCAGCATCTCGGTTTCATCTTTCAGCAATATAATCTGCTGCAGAACCTGACCGTCTATGAAAACATCCAAATCGGCTCGGACATCGGAACGAATCCCCTGCCGATCGACGAGCTTCTCGAATCGATCGGCCTGACAAACGCACGCGACAAGTACCCACACCAATTGTCCGGAGGCGAGCAGCAGCGTGTCTCCGTCGCCCGCAGTCTCGCGAAGAATCCGGACATCATCTTCTGCGATGAACCGACCGGATCACTCGATGAGGAGAACTCGAAGAAGGTCCTGCAAATGTTGCAGGACCTGAACGATACCTTTCATAAGACGGTCGTCGTCATCACCCATAACAACGGGATCGCCGAGATGGCCGACCAGGTCATCCGAATGAACTCCGGCCGTATCCTGTCGGTCACACGCAACCCGGTCCGAAAAGCAGCGTCAGCCATCCATTGGGGTTAGGAGGTAGATGATATGCTTCTCAAGAACGTATTCAAGACACTCCGCGGAAGATGGCTTCAGCTTATCGCGATCGGTTTGATCATCATCCTCAGCTCGCTGACATATACGATGATGTTCTATGGCTTGAGCGGCATCGAGGAGCCGACCGAAACTTACTTGGAGAAGTATCGCCAAGAGGATTTCGCGGTCGAGTTCTTGAACCGGGTCACGCCCGAGGAGGCAACGGATCCGAGAATCAATGCACTCGCATCCCGTGGACGCTATACGCTGAATGATGTCAAACTGGCGGACACCAAACTCTTCGACACGTTGATTGCCGGTCGGCGCTCCCAGTTCCTCAAGGAGTATCCAGACACCCAAGTCGAATTACGCCAGTTCAAGACCTTCCAGTACGATTTCAAAGGACGCGATCACCAGGCGCTGCTCGTCAAAAACGGATCGACGATCAACCGGTCCTACTTCGAGGAAGGACGCACTCCCGGATCGGATGACGAAGTCGCTTTGACGAAAATCTATGCGGATAAGAATGACATCTCGATCGGCGACAGCTTTCGTCTCGCCGGAAAGACGTACCGTGTATCGGGCTTCGTCCTCGTCCCGGACTATACGTTACCGGTCTTTCAGGAATCATTCTTCAACATCGATACGGCCCTTCAGACGATCGTCGTCACGACCGACGACGAATACGAGCAGATTCGTGCGCCTGAGAACTACCGATTCTCAGGGACCAATGCCGGTGAACGGGTCGAGACGACGTTCGACGCGAAGAAATTGCCGTTCGTCACGAACGTCGAGAATACGGACAGCATCATGCGCAGCGGAGCCATCTACGACGAAATCACGGAAGGAAAAGTAGTCGCTCTGGGACTCAGCATCTTCATCGCGACGCTTGCCGTCATCATCGTCGCCCTGATGATCTCGAACTTGCTTCAGGCGGAGCGCGGACAGATCGGCATCCTGAAGGCGATTGGATACCGACGGATCGAAATCGCACTCCCCTACCTTGCCTCGATGATGTTCCTCGCCTTCATCATGCTGATCATCGGCTACATTGCCGGCTCATTCCTCGCCGAACCATTGAAGGCGCTCTATCTAGACTTCTATCTTCTTCCTTCCGGTTCGATCAGCCAGCGCCCGGTCGTCTTCGCGACAGCGATCCTCGTCCCGCTCGCCTTCTTCGCTCTCATCTCAGGCCTGCTCATCTACAAAATTTTAGGTGCAAGCGCCCTGTCGCTCCTCACCCCGCAACAGAGCAAGTCTCTCAACCGTCTGAGCCGTTCTGTCAGCAGGCTCCTGTCCCATGCAAGGAGCATCACGAAATTCAAATACCTGTATGCGATCCGGAGTACGAGCAGCTTTCTGCTCTTCTTCGTCGGAATCATGTTTTCGACGCTCTTGATCACCTTCTCCTTCATGATGGTCGGGATGATCGACCGGATGACTGTCGAATCCTTGAAAAAATATGAGTACGCCTACGAGGCATACATCGATCCGGCGGCTCCACCCGCCTTAGCTGCATCTCAGGAGAAGTTCTTGACGTACCCTTATGCGACCGTCGATGGTGATCTCGTGACACTGCATGGTCTAGAGAAGGACAATCGGCTTCATCGGCTCTATGACGGGAAGACTGACATCTCATCGCAGACGGAAGAAGGGGTCGTGCTGACGAAGCAGCTGAGCATGAAACTCGGTCTTGAGGCTGGTGATATGATCGATGTCACGGTCGATGACGAGACGTTCGAATTGAAAGTAGCAGGAGTCGCCGACGAATATGTCTCGAAAGAAATCTACCTCGACATCGAGACTCTCAGCGAGATGCTCACGGAAGGCCGGACGACCACCCTGTTCAGCGGCATCTACTCGAAACAGCGTCCGGCAGCAGCGAACTTCCCGGTCATCATCGAAAAGGCCGGTGTCATCGATCAGGCGAAGGCGATGGATGATTATGTCCAACTCATCACCCGGGTCATGATCGGTGCGGCAGCCGTCATCGCGTCAAGCATCCTGTTCGTCCTGACATCCTTCACCGTCGAGAAGAACTACTTCACCATCTCCTTGCTGAAGGTGATGGGCTATACAAGGCGCGAAGTCAATGCGATGGTGCTGAACAGCTATTTCGTCTACACTGTCCTGAGCTGCCTGATCAGCATCCCGCTTGCCTACCTGATCCTTTATACGATGATGCGGTTCTTCCTGTCGGAGTATGACGTCATCCTGCCGCTGCAGTTCGAACCGGAGTTCGTCCTCTACACGCTCGTCATCATCCTCTGCCTCTTCTTCGCGAGCACTGCCGTCAGCCGGCGCAAGATCGAGCGCATCCCGCTGCAGGAGGTGCTGAAGACGTACGGTGAATAATCAGGTAGGTCTTTCCATCGTTCTCTGCTATAATCGATGACGAGAAAGGCTGTGAGTGACATGAGAGAAATCATCGTCTATATCCGGACGAGTTACGACTTCAAAGCGGACGTCGGACGGGCCATCCGCGTCATCGAGTTCCACGGACGCCGTACGACCGTGATCGATACGATCCCGAAGTCGAATCCGAAACGGATCATCCTGCTTGAGATGATCCGTGCCGTCCAATCGTTCAAGGAACCGTTCGCGATCACGTTCTTCGTCGAATGCAATTTCGGGTTCAAGTATTTGACGAACGATAAGAAGTGGGAGAACCGAGACCTCGGAGACACGTTCAACGAGTTGGTCGAGGCAGGCGGCCATACGGTCGAATTCAAGGATTGTTCGTTCGTCGAGAACGGCAAATCGATTCAGAAGTGGCTTGGCAACACGTTGAAGAACGCCCAATGAAAAAAAACGGTTTGAAGGTGAATTCACCTTCAGACCGTTTTCAATTCCTCCGTATGCTCCGTCTCTTGGCGGACCGGCAACTCGAAGCTGAACGTACTTCCTTCCCCGTAAGTCGACGTCACGGACAACTCACCATCGTGCGCACGGACGATTTCCCTGCAGATGGCGAGACCGAGACCAGTCCCGCCGATTTTCCGGCTGTCGGAGTTATCGACACGGTAGAATTTGTTGAACAGATTCGGAATGGCTGCGGTCGGTATTCCGATTCCATGATCGCGGATCGATACCGCGATCCGGTCCCTTCTGTGTTCGATCGTCGTCAGGACGTTGCCTCCTTCAGGCGAGTATTTGATAGCATTGCTGAGTAGGTTTCCAATCAACTGCCTGATGCTGTCTGCGTCTCCCTCGATCTCGTACGATCGGTCGAAGTCTGCATCAATCTTCAACTGATGGATGGATGAGGAGCCTCCGTAGAAATCGGATGCTTCCTGCACGATGTGAAGCAGATCTATTTTTTGGATCATGTATGACTGTTGACCAGATTCCATGCGCTGCACGTCAAGGAAGTCATTGACGAGGTGGGTCAGCCGTTTCGCCTCTGAATGGATCGTCTTCAAGTAGTTCGTACTCCGTTCTTCGTTCAAATCCCGCTCGAGCATCAGTTCCGTAAAGCCATAGATCGACGAGAGCGGCGTCCGCAATTCGTGCGAGACCGTCGAGACGAGTTCCGATTTCATCCGGTCGACCTCCGTCTCGGCCGTGACATCGCGGAGCACGAGCATCGTCCCTTTTTGCTGGTCGCTGCGCTCGATCTCCTCCGCATAGATTTGCAGGAAGTACTCCCCTTGATCGATCGTCACGGACAACAAATCTCGCGGCGTTTCGCCGGAAAGAACCTGTTCAAGGTAGGAGAGGAAGCTTTCCTTCTGGTCGACCCTTCCTGCGATTTCCTCCGCCGAGACCTCTAGCAGCGCTAGGGAATGTTCGTCCTGCTCCTCGACTTCCTGTGTCTCAAGGTTCGCGAACATTCGAAGCAACGCGCGGTTTCCAAGGATTCGTCCTTCTTCCTGTTCGACGTAGAGAATCGCTTCCCGGATTGAATTAAGCAGTTGCGTCGTTTCTTGCCTTTCCTGCTTCATCTGGTCGTACAGCGCCATCCGCATGAGCGAGATGGCGATCTGTTTGGAGTAGGACTCGAGTTCATCGATGTCGTCCTCATCGAACGGCGCGTCGAAACGCGCCAGATAGAGGCAGGCCATCAATTGATCATCAGACGGATTTTTCACCGGGATGACCGCTTCATTGATGTAATAAGGGTGCGGCAGCAACAGGTCGTCCGTCACCTTTTTCGAGGATTCCGCCGTCACTTTCGACATCATGACCCGTTTCAACAACAGTGACTGTGTCTTCAAGCTTTCCTGCTGCTCTTCCGTCATCTCCTTCGGCACGACCGAAGTGATCTCCCCGTTCTTGACGAGCAGCAACGCACCGAACTCCGTCTTCGTCAGTTTGACGATTTTTCCGATGACTGATGAATAGTCAAAGAGGCTTTCCTTTGACGCGAGCGTCTCGATCAGTTCGTTACGGTCCTGAAGGTGCATCTCGCTCCGCTTAGTCTGATCGAGTATTCGCTCGAGTTCCTCCCGTTTAATTTCGAGCTGTTCGTTCTGACGCGACAACTCCTCCCGCTGGTCTTCGATCGACCGTGCCATCCGATTGAATGCCTTCGTCAAATCACCAACTTCGTCATCCATCTCGACGTCATGCGAGAGCGAGATCGACTTACCTTCTGCGAGTCGCTTGCTCTTGACGCTCAATTCCTTCAACTGATTGGAAAGGGAAACGACCATCGGTTTGATCACCAGGAAAAACGCGAGGACAGACAGCCCGATTTGGCCTAGAAGGAGCCAAAGCGGCCAGTCCGTCCCATCCCCCGGATTTCGGGCATATCGATAGACGGCAAGCGACGTCAGGATGCTCAACGTGATGATTGCATAAAAAATCGTCAGCAGCTGACGACTGATTTTTTGTTTATACCAAGTTCTCATGTTACCGGTAGTACCTCCTCTTATTCGACCCTCTCTTCTCTCTTCAGTGTCGAATTCTCTAGAAGGACTATACCCCGATTATGTTCATCTCACTCAAAAAGGTGGAGAGGAGCACGGATTGAATCACCTCTCAAAAAAAGGTATCCGCAACCGTCCTTGTCGTGTGCTCGACAGACGCAACCCGAAGCGCAAGGCGAGTGCCTGAACGACTTCCTCTTTCGACATGTCATCCGTTTCGAGATGAAACGCGAACCAATCCGACGCCAGTGCCGCTAATCGCGTTTCAGCCTGCTGATAAGCCCAGGAATTTCTGCCTTCGAGCCGCTTATGCAATCTCCGCCGAATCGTCTTCTTCGATGTCATGAGCGTCACATGATGGACTTCGTGACCCTTCTCCCGCAAACGCCCGACGATTTCATCGAAATATTGTGTATTCGTCAGCGTCATCGGCACGAACGTCACCTGTTGCCTGCTTGCGATTTCGTCAATCGCATCGAACGTCCATTGCCGCCATAGCGGCTCGTCCTGAAAATCAGGTTGCAGGCTGCCCGGCGTGATACGCCGAAGCAGGAACCCGATCTCTTCCGGGTCGAACAAGCCTGCCCCCTCCACACGTGCTGAAAGGTTTTTCGCAGCCGTCGTCTTACCTGCCCCGAAAGACCCATTGATCCAGATGATCATCTTTCTTCCTCCTTTAATTAGTCATGTCGTATTTCCAGAAAAAACGGGAAAACCTAATGTGCATCGTTAATCCCACACCGAAGGAGGAATCATCATGAAAATCGGCATCATCGGCGCGACAGGGAAGGCTGGCAGCTATATCGAGGACGAAGCCGTCGAGCGCGGCCATCAGGTCGCCGCAATCGTCCGGAATCCATCCAAGGTAAAGGATGACCGCGTCTATATCGTCGAACGGGACCTCTTCGATTTGACGGAGGACGACATCGAGCCGTTCGACGTCATCGTCGACGCATTCAATGCGGCACCCGGCGATGAAATCGCCCATGTCGAATCGATTCGATTATTGATCAGCCTGCTCAGTCGTCACCCTTCAAAGCGCCTCATCGTCGTAGGCGGTGCCGGAACATTGATGTCAGGCAGCAAGAGGCTGATGGATACGCCTGAATTCCCGGAAGCATATCTTCCTGTTTCACGCCAGATGGCACGCGCGTTCGATGAACTTCAGGCCACCGATGTTCTCAACTGGACATACATCAGCCCGTCCGTCGTCTTCGATCCAAACGGGAACCGGACAGGCCGATATGAAATCGGTACGGATGACGTATTGACGAACAGTGCCGGCGAGAGTTACATCAGTTACGCCGACTATGCGATCGCCGTCGTCGACGAGATCGAACAGGGAAAGCATATCAAGAAACGTTTCACGGCCGTATCGGAACGAAGCTGATCAATCGACAAGACTTGAGAACTCCTCGATCAGCTGCAACCGTTCACCTTCACTCCTAATCAACAGATCACCGAATTCCGGTATGACGGTATACCACCCTTTTTCCGCGTACGTCCGCGTCGCAAAAAAGTATGTTTCTCCCGGAACGAGCATCGTATCCCCTTCCCGTACCAGATAGCCATCTTTCATTTCGTAATCCTCCACTGCCTCGACAGCTTGCGGAGCTCTCCCGCCTTCCTGGTTGACCGTGATAGTTCGAGGAACCTTCCCTTTGACGACTTCCTCCACCGATACTTCGTACTGTGTCTCCGGCAAGCCGTCTGCATCGTTCGTTCCGACGCGACGTGCGACCTTTCCGACGAACAGTTGATCAGCGAATGCGACAAGGTCCTCTCTCGCCGACAAATCGATTGCGTTACTGCTGCTGAGCCTGACAGGCTCGTCGTTCAGGATGTAGAGTGCAGTCAACAGAAGGCAGACGAGCGGGATTGCAGCAATAAAATAACTTCGTCTCTTCCGTTTGTTGTTCTTGATCCGAATCGTACTGCTAGAGAAGCTGTATTGTTCAGCCGCCTCTTTGAACGCAGCCCGCAGCCGTTCATCCATTTTCCCTCGCCTCGCTTTCTGTCAGAAGATGCCGCAGCTTCTTGCGGGCATGATGCAGTCTGGACTTGACGGTTCCTTCTTTGACGCTCATGATATGCGCGATCTCCTTGACCGAAAAATCATGATAATAATGGAGGAGCAGGATCGGCTCATATTTGCTCCCGAGGGAATGGACCGCTCGCAGGAGATGTTCCGTCTCCTCCTTCAGCTCATAGCGGCGCATGACGGACGGACCCTCGTCCCTCTCCATCCCCGTGAACGGAAAGAGAAGGCGTCTCCTCCTTCGCACCTTCAACGTCATATGGATGACGATCTTGAAAAACCACGTCTTGAACTGCGCTCTCTGCGGATCGAACTTATGGAGCGACCGGAATGTCTCGAGCAAGGCGTCCTGGACGGCATCCTCCGCGAGGGCGTGGTCTCTCAGCAAGAGATAGGCCGTCTGTCTCGCTTTGACGATCTGGGGCTCGACGAGGAGCTGGAACGTCTCTTCTTGAGTCTGCCTCATTTCCGCACGACACCTCCTTTTCTTACGTCTTATTACCATTTTCTTCCCATAAGGTTCATTTTTCTCTTAAAAGACGCAAAAAACCTGTCCGAGCTGAAGGATTTCTTCAAGTCGGACAGGTTTTTTCCTTACATGACGCGTTTGAACAGCTTCTCAAGCTCATAGTTCGTCCACTGGATGAGAACGGGACGCCCATGCGGACAGGTGAATGGCATCTCCGTCGCCTCGAGGTCCTCGATCAGGCGGCGCATCATCTCGTGATTGAGCGGATGGTTCGCCTTGATCGATTTCTTGCAGGCCATCATGATCGCTGCCTCCTCCCGGTAGGTCGCGAGGTCGACCTTGCGTTTATCGAGCGCCTCGTCCAGCAGTTCCTGGATCGTCTCCTCCTGCTTGCTCGACGGGAACCATGTCGGGATTTCGCGGACGATGAAGCTTTGCGGTCCGAACGGCTCGAGTTCCACCCCGACATCCTTCAGCAAGGGCAACGCCTCGTCGATCCGTGTCATATCGTGTGAAGCGACCTCGAACGTGTAGGGCAAAAGCAGTTGCTGCGAATCCGCGTGCGGCTTGCCGAACGAATGCTTATATAGTTCATATTTGATCCGCTCCTGTGCCGCGTGCTGGTCGATCAAATAGAGACCTTCCTCTCCGCCGCATACGATATAGGTGGAATGAAGCTGACCGATCACATCGAGCTGCGGAAACTTCCGCCGTGCTTCGACTTGTCCGCTTTCGCTCGTCCGTTCTGCTTCATTCTTCTCCTGACTGACCGGAGTAACCAGTTGCTCAGTCCGTTTCGGTATCGGATAGTTCCAGGCGGATCCGAACGTCGACTCGCTGTTGGTCGTCGCTTCGAACGGGTCTGCAACGACCGAAAAATCGATTTTTTCCTGTTCTGTCTTCTGCTTGGCCGGCTTCTCGACGACTTTCGGGATGAGCGTCTGCTTGCTGAGCGACAGACGGATCGTCTGCTCGATCAACTGGCACAGCTCCTGCTCTTTCGACAGTCGCACCTCCCGCTTCGTCGGATGGACGTTGACGTCGATCAGGAGGGGATCCATCGTCACCTCGATGACGGCGATCGGGTAACGGCCGATCGGCAGAAGCGTATGGTAACCGTTCAATACCGCTTGTGTCAGCGCGAAATTCTTGACCGATCGTCCATTCAGGATGAGTGTGACGTAGTTTTTCGAAGCGCGCGTCACTTCCGGCTTGACGAGGTAGCACCGCAACTGATAATCAGCGTTCGAACCAGTTGCGACGACCGCTCCACTTACCGTCTGATGACCGTATACACTCGCAAGCGCCTGCCGGACGTCACCTGAACCGTTCGTCTGGATCAGCACCTTATCCTCGTGGACTGCGCGGATCTTGACGTCGGGATGAGCGAAGGCGATCCGGTTGAGCGTGTCGGTGATGGCAGCAAGCTCCGTGTGCGTCGTCTTCAAGTACTTCAAGCGGGCAGGCGTATTGAAGAAGAGCCCTTCGATCGTCAGTTCCGTCCCAGTGTTCATCGCAACCGGATTCCGCTCCGTGACGCTCCCGTAGTCGAGCACGAGTTCGAGGCCGTCCGTCTCCTTGCGCCGCGTCCTGAGCGTGACCTTGCTGACCGAGGCGATGGAGGCGAGGGCCTCCCCACGGAAACCGAGCGTCTTGATCCGGAAGAGGTCGTGCTCGTCCTTGATTTTGCTTGTCGCATGCCGAACGAAGGCAAGCTCTGCGTCTTCCGGATAGAAGCCATGTCCATCATCACGGACCGTGATCCGCTTCATGCCTGCTTCCTCAAGTTCGACATCGATTTGGCTCGAACCGGCGTCAAGCGCGTTCTCGACGAGTTCCTTGACGACCGATGCCGGTCGTTCGACGACTTCCCCTGCCGCGATTCGGTTAGCGAGCGAATCCGACAATTCCCGAATGATTCCCATGTGTCACCTTACTTTCTCGCCTCCGCCTGTAAGCGGTAGAGCGTATTTAGCGCCTCAAGCGGCGTCATGTTGATCAGATCAAGGGTCGCGACCGACTCCCGGAGCGGATCGGCCTCTGCGAACAGGCTGAGCTGATCGATGTCCTCATACCCCGCCTTCTTTTCCGGTGGACCATGCTGGACGTGGCGCTCTTTTTTTTCGAGCTCCTCAAGCAGCACCGATGCCCTGTCGATCAGAGCCGTCGGCAAATCCGCCAGCTTCGCGACGTGAATGCCGTATGACTTGTCCGCTTTTCCGTCACGAACCTCGTGAAGGAAGACGACCCGCCCGTCCTGCTCGACGGCACGGACATGGACGTTCGAGAGGTGTTCGATCGACTCCTCTAGCACCGTCAGTTCATGATAATGGGTCGAGAACAACGTCTTCGCACCGACTTCACTCGCGATGTGCTCGACGATCGCTTGTGCGAGCGCCATTCCATCATAGGTCGACGTCCCGCGTCCGATTTCATCGAGCAGGATGAGCGATCGATCAGTCGCCCGCTTCAACGCCTCTTCCGTCTCGACCATCTCGACCATGAACGTCGACTGCCCGCTGACGAGGTCGTCCGCTGCACCGATCCGGGTGAAGATTTGATCAAAGATCGGCAACCGCGCCCGCTTCGCCGGAACGAACGAGCCGATCTGGTGCAGGAGAGCGATCAAAGCGAACTGCCGCATGTAGGTCGATTTCCCTGACATGTTGGGTCCGGTGATCAGGAGCATCTCGCGATCCTCATTCAGTTCGAGCGAGTTCGCGACATATTCCCCCCGCGGGAGCACTGTCTCGATGACCGGATGCCTGCCAGCCTCGATCATCACTTCACGGGAGTCCACCGTCTCCGGACGGACGTAATCATGTTGCTCCGCCACATCCGCGAGGGCGACGAGGACATCGAGTTCCGCGATTCGGCGGCTGACCCGCTGGAGTGACTGGATATGTTCCTTCACCGTGTCCCGGACTTCACAGAACAGTTCGTATTCGAGCGAGACGCTCTTCTCTTCAGCACCCAGGATAAGGGCTTCTTTTTCCTTCAATTCAGGCGTGACGTAACGCTCCGCGTTCGCGAGCGTCTGTTTTCGCTCATAGCGGCCTTCCGGAAGCAGTTTCGCATTCGCACGCGACACTTCGATATAGTAGCCGAACACACGGTTGTAGCCGATCTTCAGCGTTCTGATACCGGTCGCCTCACGCTCCGAAGCTTCAAGCGAAGCGAGCCACGACTTCCCGTCCTTCGAGGCGAGCAACAGCTCGTCAAGTCCCGCGTCATAACCCGGACGGATCATTCCCCCTTCCTTCGAAGAGATCGGAGGGGCATCGACGAAGGCACGGTCGAGCAGGTCGATTAGCTCCTCATGCGGATCAAGCTCCGCTGCCAGCATTCCGAGCCGTTCGCTCAGCAGATCTTCGAGCGCCGATTGGATGGTCGGGATTTGGACGAGCGTCGTCTTCAATTGGACGAGGTCCCGTGCTGACGCCGTCCCGTATCCGACTTTTGCGACGAGTCGCTCAAGATCATAGACGTTTCGGAGCGTTTCCTTCAATTGCTGGCGTTCGAAATAATGGGTCAACAGCTCCTCGATTGCATCAAGGCGCTCTTCAATCCGATTCTTCGACAAGAGCGGCTTCTCGATCCAGCGTTTCATCATTCGTCCGCCCATCGCCGTCCCTGTCTGATCGAGCAGACCGAGCAGTGAACCTTTCTTATCTCCTGTACGCGCCGAACGGAGAAGCTCAAGATTTCGGACAGTGTTCGGTTCTAACTGCATGAAGTCGCTCGCCTCGTAGACGACTGCCGGCTGAAGGTGGGTCAAAGCCCGCTTCTGTGTATCGTGCATGTACGCGTAGAGCAGGGAGAAGGCCTCCTCCTGAGCAGCGTCGATCGCTTCGCTTCCTGTCGGATGGGATTCTTTCCGCTCTGACCGGGTGATCGGGATGCGAAGGGATGACAACGCCTGCTCGTCCGTCTCGTTCGTGACGATGATTTCGCGTGGCAGGATGACGCTCAGCTCCTTGCACACCTCATCGATCGAGTGGACACTCGTCAGGGCGCTCTCCCCGGTCGATACGTCCCCCCGGGCAATCCCGTAGCGTCCTTCCCGGCTCGCGACGGCGACCAGGTAGCGGTTCTCCTTCTCCGTCAAGGACGACATGAGCGTCCCCGGTGTGATGACCTGGATGACTTCCCGCTTGACGAGTCCTTTCGTCAGCTTCGGGTCCTCCACCTGATCACACAGCGCGACCTTGTAGCCGCGTTCGATCAGCTGTTCGATGTACCCTTGTGCCGCGTGATGCGGCACGCCGCACATCGGAATCGGGTGCTCCGCGTTCTTTCCGTTCTTCGCTGTCAGTGTCAGCTCGAGTTCGTGCGCGACGCGCTTTGCGTCCTCGAAGAACAGCTCGTAAAAATCACCGAGCCGGTAGAACAGGAACGCATCCGGGTAATCCGCCTTGATCGAAAAATATTGTTTCATCATTGGAGTCGTGTGGACTGTTTCCATTTCTCATTCACCTCATTATAAGAGTAAAAGCCGACGGATATCCGTCGGCCCCTCCTGTAGCTGTCATCAGTAGCCGCAGCCACCGTTTCCTTTTTCAGCGACCATGCCGCTTCCTGTCTTGCCTGCGAGCACGTCCCCGTCCGTCGCCTCGATGATTTGATCCGTGATCCCGTTCGAGATCGTGACCGTCACGTACTGAAGAAGTTCATTCACTTCCTGCTGCGATTCCTGGAACTGCTGGACGACCGGCATCTCCTCGAGTTCAACGAAGAGCTTGTCGAGCTTCGCCTCGACACGCGCGAGTGCTTCCGTCTTGCCATAATGCTGGCAGTTGACGGCTTCCTTTTGCAGGAACTTGATCTGCTTCATCATCTTTTGAACCTTCTCGTTGCCGTTGATGTTCGCTTCGGCTGCCTTGAAGCGCTCGACTTCAGGCGTCTCTGCGATCATCTTCGCGATTTCGCCGGCTCTTTCAATAATCTGCTCTTCTGTGTACATGCTACAAGTCCCCTTTATCTAAAGCAGCGCGCTGCTTTTACGTCGATTGCTTGAGCAGGATGCTGCTCACTATTCATTCGCATTCATTATACCGTGCTAGTTTATCGGTTACAAGAATACTTCCTCATTCCTCGACTGATCGCCAAAGCAGGTACGCCGCCTTGCTTCTGAAGGGTGTATAGCGTTCCGAATAAGCAGTCGCTTCTGCGACCGAGGGACGTTCCCCTTCGATTTGCCCGATCGCCCGAAGAATTCCGATATCGGACGCCGGGAACAGGTCCGGTCTGCCGTAGCCGAACATGAGGACGTTCTGGACCGTCCATGGTCCGACTCCCTTCAACGCAATCAGCTGTTCGGCGATTTCCGCATCGGAAGCAACGTGCAGATCGTCGAACGATATCCCGCTCCTTGCTGCCGTCAGCAAATATTCGGCCTTTCGGGTCGAGAGCTGGAGGGTGCGCAGATCATCGATCGTCGCTTCCGCCATTTGTGCCGGCGTCGGTGGATGGATGATCCCGCCGACGTTCGCTCCATATTTTTCGAACACGCGGTGCGTCAGCGTCTTTGCGAACGACATCGTCACCTGCTGATGGATGATCGAACGGATCAGGGCGGAAAACGGATTGATGTCGAGCACGAGCATCTCGTTGCCGAATCGTTCATAGATGCCCGGCATCACGTTCGCAAGTTCACCGGCCGTGTCGCTCCCATCGAACCGGAAACGTCTTGCCACTTCCCGGATCGTCTCCCCCTTTCCTCCATCCCCCTCGATTTCGAAGGTGCGAAGATCAAGGGCACGAACTATGGCCACGCGCGGTCCTTCCGCCAAGGTGAGCGGGACGATCAAAGCGTCTCCCCTCGTCTGCTGCAACGGATCGCTGACCAGTCTCCTCGTCACCCCCTCGAAGTCATAGTCGAACGTCAGTGTGATTTGCTCTCTCCACTCCATCATCTTTCCTCCTGCTTTCAATTCAGTCTTTTGAACGATCCTCGCTGAAGAGCGGCCAGACCGGCTCAAGCTTCGCGAACGCCGGCCAACCGCTGTTTCCGATTTCAATCTGCCCGAGCCGGAGTGGAAAACGTCTTGTCAATTTCGCATGGTAGAGCGGAAGGATGTACGATGTCTCCTGCATCCATCGCTCAACGGCCAGGTGAAGCGCTTTCCATTCAGCGCGGGACGTCGTATTGTACGCCGCGAGCAACTGCTTCAACCCTTCCATCTTACCAAAACGACGACCGACGAGCGTCCGCGGGCTTTGCCAAAATTCGACGAACGCAAGGTCCGGGTCACTGTCAAGCATCTCCCCGCAAAGCATCAGGTCCGCTTCGTCGAACGTACCTTTTTTCAAATCAGCCAGCTCGTACCGGACGAGTCTTGACGCAATCCCAGATCGTGCAAGCTGTCGTGCGAGCTCGACTGCGTCGAGACAGGCACTGTCGAACGGCAGATGATAGATGCTGAGCGGACGGTCGAATTCGAAGCGTTCCGGCGGCAAGACGACCTGCCGTCTGCTTAATGAAGGCAGGAAACCGTATGCGGTACGTAGCCGATCTTCCCCAAGTTCCAGGAATCTCTCCTTGTCGATGCACCACGCAATCGTCGCACGCTGCTGATAGGACAATTTCGGGTTGAGAATCAGGTAGCGGGCACCCTGCTCCTCGATACTCGTCTCCTGTACATCTCCCGCTTCCCCATTTACGCTCCATCCCCACGCATCGGCCTCGAGGTCAGGCAGATATCTGAAGTCGATCACATCGAGCAATGGCCGTCCGAAGTGATGATGCCCAAATGCCCGAAGTTTGATCCTGCTCGCTTCGCACCGTTGAAGTTTGAAAGGACCAGTCCCGATCTCTCCGTCCGGTGTGATGGCACTTGTTTGACGAGCCAGGTAGGACAACAGGAGTTCAGTGCCCCCGGCAGTCTCGATTTCGACGACGAGCGGATGAGGCGTCCTGATTTCCTTCACCTGATCGAACAGGAAAGACAAAGATGATGCCTCCATCAAACGGATATAAGACTGTTTGATGATTTCGCCCGTCAGCGGGCGGCCATCGTGGAGCTCGATCCCTTTGCGAATATAGAACCGTAGCAGTTGATCTTCCTGTTCAAACCGGTAAGCCAGATGAGGGAGAATTTTTCCATTTTCGAGCCGGACGATCGGCTCGAAGACCGCCTCGCTGATTGCCACTTCCCTTGAGATGTTGGCATAGAGCGGGTCGATCGATGCGAACTTACGTCGTGAAGGAATCAGGATCTTGTCCTCGAGACCGTCTCGAATCGAGAACGACTGCTCCATCTTCGCAAGGAGTCGTTTATGCAAGGAGACCGGCATCTCATCGTTCAGCCAGTCGAAAATTAGTTCCACTCGCCCTTCCTTGATCAGTCGTTCCGCCTCTTTGACCATCCAGTCCTCGAAATCGACGAGACATTCGATCCGCGACGTGTTTCCTCTCCCTCTTCCTGGCAGGTAGCGAATCAATCCAAGTTCCTCAAGACGCCGAAGCTTCGTCTTCGCATGTTTCGACGTACAAAACCAACGCTTCGATAATTCATCGAGCTTGATGCCCTGCGTCCCTTTCAAATCGATTAAAGCGATCAAATCCTTCATCATGGTTCTCCCTTTCATTTCTGTCACCCATCTCTTTCGCTAAAAGGGGAACAACTCCTGCAAACGCATCCCTTTTTATCTACCCTTTTCCCCCGTATAGTGGAAACAGAAGGAGGGATTCACATGTTTTTCCAATTACATCGAAATGTCCAGTTGCGTATTCTCACCTCTTTCTTGATGAGAATGGTCGGTTTTACGATATTCCCGTTCATGGCCATCTATTTCTCTGACGAGTTCGGCAAGATCGCCAGCGGAATCATCCTTGGATTGACGGTTCTAGTTTCCGTCATGGCAAGCCTTTACGGCGGGTATATCGCCGATCGTCGCCCGCGCAAGAAAGTGTTGCTCATCGGCCAGCTCGGACAGGTCGCTTCTCTTGTCATGATGACGACGTCCGTACTGCCACAAATCGACTCCCCAATCCTCATGTTGATCGGCTTCGTCGGCAATACACTGTCGAACGGTCTCTCGAACCCCGCGACGGAGGCGATTCTCGTCGACAGTTGTCCGCAGGAGCAAAGACGAGTGATGTATACGATCAACTACTGGTCGATCAACCTGTCGATCGCAATCGGTGTCATGCTTGGCGGCCTGTTCTATCAGTCTTCGAAGCTCGGATTGCTGATCGCCTTGACGACCGTCGCGGTTTTCACGCTCATCCTGCTGCAGCGCTATTTGATCGATGAATTCATCCCGAAGCCGCAGAAGGAGAAGACGGCAGTCCTCAGCTCCTACCGCCCCGTATTCGCCGACCGCCGCTTCGTTCTGTTTCTGCTTGGCTCCCTGCTCGTGTTCGCCCTCGAGTTCCAGCTCGCGAACTATATCGGTGTCCGGTTGCATGAGTCGTTCAAGACAGTGAACGTATTCGACTTCGACGTGACCGGCGTCAGGATGCTGTCGTTGCTCCAACTTCAGAACACCTTACTCGTAGTCGGCCTGTCACTCTTCCTGCCAAAGCTTCTCAAAGCGATTCCAGAGCGCAGGGCGCTGATAGGCGGGTTACTATGTTACGTCGTCGGCTTCTCATTGTTCGCTTCCGTCAACACGCTTTCGCTTCTCCTTTTACTCGGACTGGTTCAGACATTCGGCGAGCTCGTCTATAGCCCGATTCGTCAAACGAAGCTCGCTGATCTGCTCGTCGAAGACAAACGGGCATCGTACCTCGCCGTCAGCGGCTTCGTCTTCCAAGGTGCGAAATATGCCGGAGCGATGGGGCTCGTGATCGGTGCTTTGATCGGACCATTCGGCATGACAGGACTGCTTCTTGTATGCGGACTACTTGGGATGTTTCTGATGGATTACACGCTATATCGCTTTCCTTCGCCTTCTGAAGAGAACTACCAGAAAATCAGTTGAATATGCATCGCAAAAAGAGAGCAGCCGGCTATTCAAGTCGGCTGCTCTCTTTTGGATACATGTCCTCATCTCCTCTCAACGGGAGATTTCCTCATACATCTGTCGACCAGGCAATGGATCATCCAGCTTCGACCACTCGCCGTCAGACGAATCGACGAGGCAGGAATCGAAGAGTCGTTCGATTTTCGAGCGGTCGAGTCCGATCCCGATCAGGACGAGCTCCGTCCGGCGGTCCTGCATCGTCTCGAAGCGGCCCGCGTATTCGATAGCCGATGCATAGCCCGCCTGGTTGAACAACAAGGCGAATTCAGGACGCGTCGCGACGTATAGAAACCCCTTCGCCCGAACCACAGCTTCCGGCCAGTCATCGATCAGCTGCAACAGTCGTTCCGGATGGAAGGGCTGCGCGTTCCGATAGACGAAGGAGCTGATCCCGTATTCTTCAGTTTCCGGCAGATGCTCCTCTGCGTTCAACTCCCGAATCCATCCGGCGCTCCCAGCGGCTTGCTCGAAGTCAAATAAATCGACATCCAGGATTTCGGAAGGATCGACCTTCCCGTAGGTCGTTTCGATCACACGTGCGACCGGGTTGAGTGCTTTCAAGTATGAGAGGAGCTCCTGTTTCTCCCTGTCCGTCAAGCGGTCCACCTTGTTCAACACCAGGATGTCCGCGAATTCGACCTGGTCGACGAGCAAGTCGACGACTTCCCGGACATCGCTTTCATCGACCGCCTCCTTTCGCTCGATCAGCGATTCTCCCGAGTCGAAATCCTTCAAGAAACGGTATCCGTCGATGACGGTGACCATCGCATTGATTTTGACAGATTTCGTCAAATCAACCCCACTTTCGTCATCTGCATAGGAAAAGGTCTGGGCGACAGGAATCGGCTCTGAGATCCCGCTCGATTCGATGATGATCCCGTCAAGTTCACCAAGGTCGACAAGCCGTTTCACTTCAAACAACAAATCGTCCCGAAGCGTGCAACAGATGCAGCCGTTCGAAAGCGTGACGAACGATTCTTCCGTCCGCGAAAAGCCTCCCTGCTCGATCAGCGCGGCATCGATATTGATCTCACTCATATCGTTGACGATGATGGCAAGCTTCTTGCTGTCGTTGTTTTTCAGCAAATGGTTCATGACAGTCGTCTTTCCTGACCCGAGATAACCGGACAGCACTGTGATTTGGATCGGTTTCATTTTGTCCCACCTCTTAAATCGTAATGATTACGTTTTAAATGATAGTTAAGACGTTTTCGACTGTCAACATATATTATTATATTATTATTTCAGGAGTGCATTTGCCCTCTGTCCCATTACCTCAAAAACGCTGACGGACCAAAGTCCGCCAGCGTTTTCAGAACAGATCCTCGTACGATCAGAAAAACAGCTTGATTCCGCCAAGGAGCAGCCCGATACAAAAGCCGCAAAGTGCTCCGTTGACCCGGATCCACTGCAGGTCATTCCCGACCTTATCCTCGATCATTTGAATCAGCGTCTCCGTGTCGAAACGGTTCAAGTTCTCGCGGACGAGTTGCCCGATCTTTGCGTGATTCTGGTCGACGAAGCGGACGAGCTGTTCCTTTAGCCATTCGTCACTCTTCTGTTTGAACGTCGGGTGCGCTTCCCAGTCATCGATCGTCCGGCTGAGGAATGGAATCGCCCGCTTTTCCCAGAACGAGTCGGATGAGAGATAACCTTCCAGTTCACGCTTTCCACTGTTCATCGCACGTTCGAGCAAAGGATAAAGATCGAAGCGCACGACCTCGTCCGCCTTCCACTGTTCGATTTTGGCAAGCCGCTCCCCGTCCGTCGAGAGATGAGCGAGGTTCCGCCGCAGATGGTCGAGAATCGAGAGTCGATTCGGATTGTGCGTCTGTTTCATATCCTCGATGACGTTCAATAAGACTCCCTGGATGACGATGCTCAGTTTCTCCTCTGAATAGACCTTCTGGACGGTTTTCGCCGTCACGCGAAGGAAGGTGTTCCTCTCCTGATCAATCATCGCGTGATAGGCGAGGCGCCCGATTTGGTCGCGAATCACAGGATCCTGAAGCAACCCTTCCGTATAATCAAGCAGTCTGTCCATCGCCTCTTCGTCTAGATTCCGTTCCTCGACGAGCTGAAGAAAGCGTCTGACGAGACTCGAGGCAGGGACATCGATCACACCCTGCTTGATACGTCCCTCTAACGCCCGCAATATCTGCTCTCGCGGCAACTTCGCGAGGAAACCGAGCAACAGATCGGTAGCTGACTGACGGAATGCCGGCATTTCGAGAATGCGGCGCGACACATCGATCAGCTTATCCGCCAAGTTCAAATGCCGTAGCTTTTCGACGATGCTCTCTTTATTCAGCAAGTCCTTCTCGAGCATCTGGACGATCGAGTCGATGACTCGCTCCCGGTTTTGCGGAAGGAGGTTCGTATGCGGAATCTTCAACCCGAGCGGATGACGGAATAGCGCCGTGATGGCGAACCAATCGGCGATACCACCGACAAGACCTGCTTCAAATCCACTTTGAAGCCAAAAAATGAAATCATTTTCCTTGAACGGCAATGTCCCGAAAAAGCCGACTGCCATGAAAATCAAAGATACGGTAGCGAGACGCCGTGTCGAAGGACGCGGCATGTTATCTTGCTGCAAATCACATTCCCCTCTCCTGCTCATTGCGTCGACTGACATCGACCGCAATTATATACTTTGTTTACTGCTACTAAAAACATATACGAACGTGTTCACGTCCTGTTTTAGATAAGTTCCTGCTTCGTCCTATGTCTCTCGTGTGAGAGTTTTCTCCATGGTCCACAGGCGTAGATTCCGATGTAGCCCACCGTATGTGAAGCCGTATATGTTGCGTTGTATTACCAGCAGTTACTCTCCCTTTTTTTACACCAACACCGTGTATTCTTTTGAGTTCTTTAAGTTGATCGCTGCGTTCAAATCTCGGTCTAGGCTGTTTCCACAGTCATCACAGTCGTACGTTCTTACATGCAGGGGCATTTTCTTTCTGGATCCGCAAGACGAACACATTTGGCTTGATGGATAGAAGCGATCCACTTGTCGCAATCCGATCTCGTACTCCAGGCACTTCACTTTCAGCCAGTCGACGAAGTGTCCGATGCCGATCTGCTGGAAGGCGTTCGATAGCTTGCGGTTTTTCATCATGCCCTTCACATCGAGATGCTCGATCGTCACGAACTGCGGGTTTCGTTTGACGATCTCGAGGACTGTCTTTCGTTTCAAGTCTGTTTTAAGGTTCTTGATCCGACGGTGCAGTCGTTGGACGATGACCTTCTGCTTCTTGAAGTTCTCAGACCCTTTGACGCGGCGAGACAGCTTGCGCTGCTGACGCTTCAGGATCCTCGTCAGCTTGATGATCTGATTCGACCTATTGATGTTCGCGACAGTGTTCCCGTCCGAGTCGAACAGCAGCTCTTTGATCCCCATGTCGATACCGATACCATCTGTCTGGCCATGCTTTCGAACGACACGAGAAGGCTCTTCGACCAACACAGAGACGAAATACCGATTCCCTTCGCGGGAAACCGTCGCGCTCTTCACGCCGTCGAAAGGAATGTATCCCTTCTCTTTCAACTTCACTTTCCCAAGCTTAGGCAGCTGAATGAGATGCCTCTTCACATGAATCGTACCGACCAGGTAGAACGAACCATAGTCGCTCTTTCTTTTGGAGCGAGGGGAAGAGGACAGCTTCTTGAAGAATCGTTTGTAGGCTGCGTCCGCGTTCATGATGGCTTGTTTGACCGCCTTGCTGGGCACTTCCTTGATCCAGGCGAACTCATCCTGCGTCGCGTGTTCGTTGTTCAACCATTTCGAGAAGTCATACCCGGAGAGGAACGAAGAAGTTGCCTCATGCGCTTCTTTATTCTTTTGAAGGTACAGGTTGTAGACATAACGACAAGTGCCGATGGTCTTATGGATCAGAATGATCTGCTCTTCAGTCGGTCGGATCTCTGTCTTGTATGCTCTCAACAACTTCTTCGTCCTCCTTTATCTGACTTTTATACTTTCGAAGACCGTAAATCCGGCAAGAGAACACATGTATGATAGAAATTAAATCTTGCACAAGTTCTTCTTGAGGTGATAAATCTTCATTGTTGACAACGATTAGTTTTGTTCCATTTTTTTCGAGTAAGGATTCAAACCAATCAAACCCAAATCGGACGAATCGATCTTTGTGTGTTACATACACATGGGAAGCCTTTCCATCCATCACTTCATCTAGTAGGATGTTCCACTTTTTTCGCTTATAGTTTAATCCGCTTCCGATGTCTTTGATTACCTCGTCGGGAATAATGCCTTTAGCGTTCACATAGTTTCGAAGAAAATCAACTTGATTAGACATGTCGTCTTTTTGTCCATAGCCTGAAACTCTTGTGTACAAGACGATTTTCCTACTTTGACTTTTATCTGATGCGATACCCATGTATTCTTCATACTGACCATACGTATAAAACCTTCGTCCTTTGGGATTTCTGTTTACAATGAGAGTCTTCTCTTCGTCCCATCGTTGTAATGTTTTGACCGACACCCCGATTAGCTCGGCAAATTCCTTGGGCTTCATGTTTTTGCTCATGTCTATATTTGAACACATTTAGAGTTATTTGTCCGCTTTTCGCTTACTATGAACATCTCCCCCCCTCCGTGCCTCAAACTTCTTTGACATCATCCTGATTATCGGTCATGATTATTTTGTAAAGCGTTATCATCATAGGGGAAAAGAGGGGATTTTCGATGAACATCGGGGTAGTATTGTTTCCATCGAAACGCATTCAGGATTTCGCGAACTCATATCGGAAACGTTATGATACGAAGTATGCACTCATCACGCCGCACGTCACGATGAAGGAACGGACTACTGTAGAGGAAGGCGACCTCGAAGCAGTCGTATCTTATCTGAACGAGATCGCTTCGAACACGAAGCCTCTTACGCTCCATATTCAAGGAGCACGATCGTTCCATCCGACGAACAATGTCTTGTTCCTGAAGGTCATGCCGACTGATGAGCTCGATCGCCTTCACAAAAGTCTCCACGAAGGTGTACTCGCGCAGAAACCGAAGTATGACTTCTTGCCGCACATCACGATTGGCCAGGAACTTTCAGACGTAGAGCTGTTCGACGTGCTCGAACGGCTCAAAATGGAGGATATCCGCTTCGATGAGGAAATCTCGAAGATGGCCCTTCTCTATGAACTTGAAAACGGTTCGTGGACGGTCTATGAAACATTCCGGTTCACCGGTCGCTGAACATCAAACTTCCCGGTCGAAATTTCGACCGGGAAGTTTTTGATTATTCGATTCACCGTAGTGATCGATTCTGTCTTCGAGTGCCTCCCATTTCGATCTGACGGGTTCGACTGGTCTGATTCGGACGATCGGTTCGATCTGTTTCATCTCATGCCGGACTTGCCTATTTACGTATTGTACGACAGTGAAGTCTGTCTGAATCATCCCGAGTGCCCCTTTCCTTAGCGCTTTGTTGCTTGTCTTTTCCCACATTTCTCAGACAGAAAACAAAAAAAACCAAGGTTCCCCTTGGTTTTCGACTCCTTGCCAATTATTAGAGTATGTGGAAACCGCTGTCGACGTGCAGAATTTCACCTGTCACGCCACTCGCCATGTTCGACAGAAGGAACAGGCCGCTTTGTCCGATTTGCTCTGTCGTGACATTGCGATGGAGCGGTGCACGTTCTTCGATGCTGTCGAGAATCGAGTTGAAATCGCCGACGCCTTTCGCAGAGACCGTACGAATCGGACCAGCAGAGATCGCATTGACGCGAACACCCTGTTTGCCGTACTCTGCAGCAAGATAGCGGACGCTTGCATCCAGAGCAGCTTTTGCCACGCCCATCACGTTATAGTTCGGCACCATCTTCTCGCCGCCGAGGTACGTAAGCGTGATGACTGAAGCATCTTCCGTGAAGTATTCCTTTGCGGCCTTCATGACGGCTGTCAGGCTGTATGCTGAGATGTCGAGTGCCTGAGCGAACTGGGCACGTGTCACGGTCGAGAATTCACCGCGAAGCGCCTCTTTGTCCGCAAAGGCGATTGAATGGGCGATACCCGAAATCTTGCCATGTTCTTCATGGATCGTATGGAATACTGCCTCGATTTCTTCATCGTTCGTGACGTCACATGCGTGATAGCTCGCTTCCCGTGAAAGTTCCTGTCCAAGCTTCTCGAGCGGCGCCTTGAAACGTTCCCCTGCGTATGTGAATGCGAGTGTAGCACCGGCCGCATCGAGGGCACGTGCGATTCCCCAAGCAATCGAGCGTTGGTTCGCCACGCCCATGACGACATATGTCTTGCCTTCGAGCGAAGGATAGATGTTCATGTTATAAGTTCCCCCTCATAATTAGTACCTGGTTATAATACCTATACACAGATTACAAAAACGTAACGCTTCTGTCAACCGCTCCTCTCACATATTGCGGAATCAGTAAATTAGGGTAATATAGAATGTGAGAGAAAGTAGGGATCATTCAATGAATCGTTTCAAATCATTCACACAGCGTTTTGACTACACGCTTCTCTTCTTCCTCGGCTGCCTGATGGTGATCAGTCTCGTCGCGATCTACACGGCACAGCCGCTTCTGGCAGAGAAAATCCAAGTCATCAATTTCACTATGAAACAATTGCAGTGGTACGTGATCGGTTTCATCGCCATGACGTTCGTCGTCATGATCGATTATGAACAGCTGAAGCGTCTTCACTGGTACTTCTACGGTTTAGGGATCATGGCACTGATCGGGCTCATTCCGTTGCGCGACACCCCGCTCGTTCCGGAAATCAAAGGAGCATACGGCTGGTATATCTTGCCTGTCATCGGTCAGGTCCAGCCGGCCGAATTCATGAAATTCTTTCTGATCATCTCGCTGGCTGCCGTCATCTCCGAGCATAACGCCCGGTACATCCGGCACGAACGGGATGGGTTGCTCCTGTTCAAGATGGTCGGCCTGACGCTTTTGCCGCTCGCACTCGTCATCATCCAGCCCGACCTCGGGATCGGACTCATTCTCTGTGTCATCCTGGCCTCTTCGATGTTACTTTCCGGATTGAATTGGCGCTGGCTGCTCACCCTTTTCGGTGCGTTCGGACTGGCAGTCATCACCTTCTTCTATCTGTTCTACTTCCAGAACGATTTTCTCGCGAAGTTCTTCCCGGGACACGCGATGAACCGGATCATGGCTTGGTTGCAGCCGTTCGAGTTCGCAGATGACTTATCTTATCAGCTCGTCCAGTCCATCAATGCGATCGGTTCGGGACAGATGTTTGGCGTCGGTTACGGAAAACTTCAGGTGTCCGTGCCGGAGCTTCACACCGATTTCATCTTTACGACGATTTCTGCCCATTACGGTTTCATCGGAGCAGCCGTCGTATTGATCGTCCTGTTCCTCTTCGTCTACCGGATGATCCAGATTGCGCTCGAATCGGCCGATCCGTTCGGGACCTACATCGTTACCGGATACGTCGCCATGCTGACGTTCCAAATTTTTCAGAACATCGGTATGACGGTCGGCGTTCTGCCGATTACAGGTCTTCCGCTTCCGTTCGTCAGCTACGGCGGTTCGACGATGATCGTCAACCTGATCGGTCTTGGACTCATCATGGCGATCGCTTCACAGTCCCGCGTGTCGATGTTCGACGAAGATTAATTATTTTCACGCCTGGTCCAAATCGGACCGGGCGTTTTTTGTGCATACGAAAAGGCGATACGCCAGACATGCTGGGCGTATCGCCTCAAACGATGATCCATTTTAGCCCATGATCAGGCTGTGGGACCGCATATCTTCCGGAAGTGCAGCTTCGAACACGCATGGTTCACCCGTCCCCGGATGATCAAACCTGGCCACCGCGCTATGCAGTGCCTGGCGGCTGAGAATCGGCCTTCCGCCATACAGCGTATCGCCGACTAGAGGGTGTCCGATATACGCCAAGTGGACACGGATTTGATGGGTCCTTCCTGTCTCAAGCTTGATCCGAAGAAGCGACAACTCATGCCCTGCGGCAGTGAACGGCTCCACCTCGAGCAGATGCGTCACCGCATGTTGTCCTTCTTCGGTAACACAGCGTTCGATGAAGGAACCCTCAGCCCGACCGATCGGTGCGTCGATCGTCTGGGGGGCGACCTGCCCTTCAATCAGGGCGATATAGTTACGGTCGATTTTGCCGTTCTTCTGCTTGCGACTCATCAGATGGTGACAAAACGCATGTTTCGCGAACACGACGAGCCCGCTCGTATCACGGTCGAGACGATTGACGATGTGGATCGCGTACGGGATCCCCTTGCTCCGGTAATAACCGAGGACATAGTTCGCGAGTGAGTTGTCCGGATGAAGCCTCGATGGAATCGATGCCATACCCGGCGGTTTATTGACGACGAGCAGCCAGTCATCCTCGTAGACGATGTCGACCGGACCTTCCGTGACCATCATGTCCTCAGCGGGCGCCTCCAGCGGAAAGATCAGGTGGACTTCGTCGCCTTCCTTCACTTCCTCATAGACATTGACGTGCTTCCCGTTGAGCAAGATATCCCCGTGGTGCTTGATCGAGGTGAGCATCTTGCGCGATACGCCGATGACAGCCGTACAGAAGTGACTGACCGTGATGCCGCATTCCCTTGATGCGACTCGTCGTTTTAGTTGAAAAGATTTCATGATCTGCTCTTCCTCTTCTTAAGTGCGCTCTTCTGCCAGGAATGACTCCCGCACTCGCTTCCAGAATGGGAACGAGCGGAATCGCGCGAATTTCACTTTTTGATTCGATACACGGCAAGTGATTGCCGTGACGTTCTGATGGACGATTGACGCGAAGTGATCGTATGTGAGCTGAAAGTCAATCGGGTTCACTGGTCTGATTTCTACGTCATGGTGTTTAGGCAACAACATCGGTGAACCGATCGTCCGGTAGACCCGGTTGTTGATTGAAGCCATCTCCGTGATTTGGATTGCTTCGAGCGCCGGGTGAACGATCGCCCCGCCGAGCGCCTTGTTATAGGCTGTCGAACCCGATGGGGTAGAGATACAAAGTCCGTCTCCTCGAAACGTCTCGAAATAATCTCCACGAATCGAGAGATCGCAAACCATCGTCTGATTGAAGCTCTTGATCGTGCATTCGTTCAGCGCGAGCAGTTGATTCTTCGATCCGTCCGCGTAGTCGATCTTGAGTTCGAGCAGAGGATACTCGACTGCCTCGAACTGTTTGCCGTCAAGGTGATGAATCAGTTCCTTCATCTCTTCCGGTCGCCAGTCTGCGTAGAAACCGAGGTGACCTGTATGGATTCCGACGAGGGTGATATGCTCGACCTGATCGAGGTATGTGTGGAATGCCTGCAACATCGTGCCATCCCCGCCAATCGAGATCACGATTTCGGGATTTAGAGACTCGACATGCCCTCTTTGCTCAAGTTCCGAAGTCAATTCATTTTTTAGCGCCCGAGAGCGTTCATCGTTCCGTTCTACGATCGCGAATCGCATAGTTCACCCCCTACTCTTCATCCTGCTTTTGTCGAAGATCCGAATCCCGTTCATGGAACGCAATCTGAGCGTCCTGGATTTCGACCTTCAGTTGGCTCATCTCAGCATCCAGCAGGAAAGCAGCTTCCGCCGCCCGGCGAAGCCGTTCTCTCGTCTCATCCGGAATGTTTCCCTGGTACTTATAATTGAGCGAATGTTCGATAGTCGCCCAGAAGTTCATCGCAAGCGTCCTGATTTGAATCTCGACAAGCGTCGGGATCTCACCTTCGATCGTCTGGACCGGGTAGGCGATGATCACATGATAAGAACGATATCCACTATCTTTCTTCTGCGTGATGTAGTTGCGTTCCTCAACGATCCGAAAATCAGACCGGGAACGAAGCAGTTCCAGCACGTGGATGATGTCATCGACGAATTGGCACATGATTCGTAATCCGGCGATGTCCTGCATCTCCTCTTCGAGTGCCTCGATCGCGATATTCTTTCTCTCCGCCTTCTGCAGGATGCTTTTGACTGGTTTGACACGACCAGTGACAAACTCGATCGGCGAATGTTCGCCGCGTTGCTGAAATTGTTTTCGAATCGCTTTCAGCTTTACTTTCAGTTCATCCACCGCAATTTGGTACGGTGCAAGAAATAAGTCCCAGTTTTCCTTCGTCATCGTCGTCGTCACCACTTTTAGTCTGATTGAGGTCTTTCGATTTGCTTCATCATTCATGGTATCATATTTTCAGTAGTTCAACTAGAAAGGCGTGATGATATGAGACAGGAAATGGAAATTGAGTTCAAAAATCTATTGTCGGCGGAAGAATACGATCGTCTGCTTGATTCGTATGCGGACGGTTCAGACATCGTTTGGCAAGCAAATGATTATTTCGATACCCCCTCCTTTGAAATCCGGGCTAAAGGGGCCGCGCTGCGAGTCCGCGAGAAAAAGGACGGTCTCGTGTTGACACTGAAGGAGCCAAGTGGTGATGGCCTTCTTGAGACGCACGTCACCCTGTCCTCCTCAGAAGCGGAGGACTTGTTCAAATACGGTCTGATCCACTCCGTGGCGATGAACGCACAACTCAAACGCTTCGGTTTGACTGAACCACTCGAACACCTGGGACGCCTTGAGACAGAGCGTTTCGAGAAACAGCTCGCGGACGGACTGCTCGTCCTCGATAAGAGCCATTACCTCGGAGTGACGGATTATGAGCTCGAATTCGAGACGACGGACTTCAAACGAGGTGAAGCCGCCTTCCATGTGCTGCTTGAACAAAACAACATCGAAGTACGAAAAACGAAAAATAAGATCGTCCGGTTCATGGAGAGAAAAGCGTTTTCAAAATAAACGTGTAGCAATGAACAAGCATAACCGTTGCTCTTTCTTTTTTTTCGTTGCTAGAATATAGACAACGCAAAAAAACAGGAAGGGGTGAACTGATGGAGAACGAACAATGCAACGGCACCTACTGCTCATTGGGCGATGATTCCATTCAGCATCCGCCAAAGCCGCTTGAGATCTATCACTTTCTCGACGTGACCCAGACGGATGGGCTCAAGCTGATACCCACTCTAAAAAAGTTGGACTTAGAATATGGTCACTTATTCCGGCTGCGGACGATCGCGACGATTCCTTGCGCACCGTCCCGGTCTGTATCCGATATGTCCCCTTTGCTCATTCTCAAGGCGATCGAGTTGCAGGGAAAATCGTTCGGGACCCGTTTCTTGCGCCGTCTCCGGATGTTGCATAACGTCGAGGGTGATGCGGCATATGACCGTTCGTCCTTGATCCGGCTCGCAGAGACGCTGACAGAGTTCGGTCTCGATATCGAGGAGTTCGAACGTGATATCATCTCGCCCGTCATCGAAAATATGTTGAAAAAAGAGACAGAACTGGTCACTGACTGGGATGTACGCCTCTTGCCGACCGTGACGTTCATCGGCGACGAGGAAGCAATCAAGGCGGAGGGAACGTATGAGTACTTCGTCTACGAATCAATTTTGAACGAACTGCTTGATGTTCCGATCAAGAAGAGGGAGAAGCCTTCCCTAGAGCAATTTCTTCAGCGATTCGAGACCGCTACGACGGCTGAAATCGCATTTATTTACGATTTGACTGAGGGTCAAATCGAGCATGAACTAAAAAAGCTGGTTCTTCAGCAGAAGTGCGTATCCCTTCCCTACTGCGAAGGGAAAGTATGGCGACATATCAGAACGTCGCACGAAACAGCATGAAAAGACGGCCTGTCGATGGGGTTCGACAGGCCGTCTTTTTTTGTCTTTACGACAAAAGGGATGGGGGAAAAGAGAATTTCAGGGGATTGTGATTCTCTTCACGTTCTTATCATACCCCTTCTCTTTCACCTTCACCATGATTTTGCTCACTTTGTCACAAAATCGTCATTCTCCGAGCAGGGCTTCGAATTCATCAAGCACCCGTTCGAATTGTTTGAGTGCAGCTTCTACCGGCTGTTTCGTCGTCATATCGACACCAGCGGCCTTCAAGACTTCGATCGGGTAGTCGCTCGAACCGGCCTTCAAGAAGTTGTTGATGTACCGTTCGACGGCAGGTTCGCCTTCTTCAAGGATCTGAGTCGTCAAGGCAGCGGCCGCGGAAATTCCTGTCGCGTACTGATAGACGTAATAATTGTAGTAGAAGTGAGGGATACGAGCCCACTCGAGGCCAATTTCCTTATCGATCACAAGCGCATCACCGAAATACTTCTGATTGAGAGCGTAGTATTCTTCTGTCAGCATCTCAGGCGTCAGCGCCGTACCGAGTCGGGCCTTCTCATGTATGATGTGCTCGAATTCCGCGAACATAGTTTGACGGAAGAGCGTCCCCCGGAACGTTTCAAGTTGATTGTTGAGGAGATAGAGCTTTTCTTTTTTATCCGTCACACGGTTGAGCAGGTAGTCGTTTAAAATCGCCTCATTCGTCGTAGAAGCAACCTCTGCGACGAAGATCGAGTAGTCGCCGTATGGGTAAGGCTGATTGTCGCGCGTATAGTAGCTGTGGACGGAATGCCCGAACTCGTGAGCAAGCGTAAAGAGGTTGTTGACGTTGTCCTGCCAGTTCATCAGGATGAACGGTTGTGTGTCGTAAGCTCCCGACGAATATGCTCCGCTGCGCTTTCCACGTGTCTCCCGGACATCTACCCAGCGCTCTTTCAACCCGTTCTCAAGAATCTCGCGATATTCGCGGCCGAGCGGCGCAAGACCGTCCACCATGAGCTGTTTCGCTTCATCATAAGTGACTTTCATGTCGACTTCCGCTACGAGCGGTGTGTACATGTCGTACATGTGAAGTTCCGGCAGTCCGAGCACCCGCTTGCGCAGTTCGACGTAACGGTGGAGAAGGTGGAGATTGTCGTGTACAGCTTCGACCAACCCATCATAGACCGACTCCGGAATTGCATTATTGTGCAACGCGGAGGCGCGGGCCGAATGGAATTTGCGTACGTCGGCATAGAAGTTGTCCTTCTTGATTGATCCGGCAAGTGTCGATGCGAGCGTATTCGTATATTGTCCGTATGTCCCGTACATCGCCTCGAATGCTTGACGGCGAACTTCACGGTCACTTGATTCGAGGAACGTGATGTACCGGCCATGTGTCAGTTCGACCTCTTCTCCATTCTCGTCACGTATTTTCGGGAACTTGAGATCCGCATTGTTCAACATGCCGAACGTCGTCGAGGATTGCCCGAGCACTTCTCCCGCCTTCGCGAGAATCGCCTCCTCCTGCTCGGTCAGGACATGTTCGCGTTCGCGGTTCAATTCATCAAATGCATGACGATAGACTGCAAGGTCAGCGTTCTTATCCAGGTAGTTCTCAATCGTCTCGACCGGAATCTCTAGCAGTTCCGGAGTCATGAACGCGAGAGCCGCCCCGATTTGTGAAGCCAGCGTACGCGCACGGTCGTTCATCGCCTGATAAAAGCTGTTCGCCGTGTCCTCGTCATAGCGCATGTGAGCATATGTATACAACTTATGCAGACGCCGCGAAATCTCATCACGCAACTGAAGACCTTGGTGCAGTGTCGTATCGCTCTGTCCGAGATGACCCTTGTACTCGAGCATGGCCGGGATGAGTGCCTTGACTGATTCGAACTCTTCCTCCCAAGATTCGTTCGTTTCGTAAATCGATTCCAAATTCCACTTCTCTTCCAGCGCCACGTCTTGGCGTGTCAACACTTCTGCCATTTCATTCACTCCTTTAAGATTGTATGTCCGTCCTATTCCCTTTCGACGTTTCCTTGAAGCAGTCCTGCCATGATCCAGTCACTTCGTCTCGCAGCTTCAATCGATGGATGTGGGGGTCCAAAGAAACGGGTCCCTACTATCGATACGAGTTCTGCCCACTCCGAGGCAATCCGGTCGATCGAGGACGAATCTGTCTCCTTTTTAACGCTTTTTAGAAGTCTCGTCAAAAATGAAGCGATCCTCTCTTTCTCGAACGGTCGATCACCGAGCTGCAGATATAAGGCAATCTGAAGCTCGAACGGATGGAATGGCAACAGGACGAGGGCGGGAAGAGGCAGGAAACAGATCGAGGGCAATAGTGACGGGGCAATCCCCTTCTTGTAGAGAGGGGTGCGAAGCACATTCATCGGCAAACTCGAGTAGAACGGTCTCAGTCTGTACCGCGCGACGATCTCTGACCAACGTCGAGGCATCCCATGCGGTAACATCCTATATACGAGAAAGTCGTTCAAAGATAAGGAATGGCGCTGGCAGATGGCAGCACGAGACGAGAATGGAATCGACCCTGTAAATCGGTACAGTCGTTCCTCATCGACCAGATCGATGAATCCATCATGAAAGAACGCTGTCTTCATCCAGCCGTCCAGCCTAACGATATCCCCGCGCCCTTCTTTGAAACCGATCCAGCGGGTCGTCACACCAGCCGCCTGATCAAGAGCCCTTCTGCGCAACCACTCGGCACTGTCCATCTTCGAGCACTGGATCTCGACAGCAAGCGACGCATCCGTTATCAGCAAGTCGTAGCGGCGGGCCTCCCCCTTCGCTTCCGGAACGACCTCCAATCCGCGCTGTTCAAGAGTAATCCGGATTCTGTCCTTCCATGCTTTGTGTAAGGCCGACTCTCCTCCACATTTTGATACATGAGCAAAAAAGGGGCGGCGTCGCCCCTGCTTCAAACGCATCTCTCCTTTACAGAAGATACAGCTGAACGGTCCTCTTTGTCTCAATTGATCAATCGTCTCTCCTCGCACAAAAATCTTTTTGCCAGTCGCGTCATTTGCTTCGAACAAACAGATCCTCCCTCTCAGGGCTCACAGTAGTGGAGAAAACAGCCGTGCCGTAGATTCCGTCAGTCGCCTTACGAATCCTCTGCCCGTGAAATGGCTGAGGTGGACTTGTCTCGAGAAATTGAAATCCTCGTAGAAATCGCGTGTCAATTCTTGTACCGAATTCGTTCCGTACAGAAAGGCGTTGACCTCGAAATTCAAGTGAAAACTTCGAAGGTCCATGTTCGCGGTCCCAATCGTCGCGATTTCGTCATCGACGACGATGATTTTCGAATGCAGGAAACCTTTCTCGTATTCATAGATCTTCACGCCTGCCCGGAGAAGGTCTTCGAAGTAGGAGCGGCTCGCATAGAAGACGATCTTATGATCAGGAAAACTCGGTAAGAGTATCCTGACGTCGATCCCCGACATCGCTGAAGTCTTCAGTGCCGTCATCAAGTCCTCATCCGGTATCAAGTACGGCGAAGCGATGTAGACCGACGAGCGGGCAGCTGTTATCAGTCCGAAATAAAGGGACTTCATCGTCTCCTGGGCCTCATCCGGTCCGCTCGCGATGATTTGAACCCCGCCAGTCGCCTCCTCGACGACCTCGAGTGGCTCCATGTAATAAGGCGTGAATAACCTCTCTCCGGTCATGTAGTACCAATCCTGGAGAAAGATCAGTTGGAGCTCCGAAACAGCCTCGCCGCGGACGAGCAGATGGGTATCCCTCCAAAAGCCGAACACCATGTTCTTTCCTACATATTCGTCACCGACGTTGATGCCTCCAGTGAAGGCGACCGTCCCGTCGATGATGACGATTTTACGATGATTGCGGTAGTTCGACTTGTTCGAGATGAATGGTAGAAAGACCGGGAAGAAGGCGGTCACCTCGATTCCAGCCTCTCTCATCTCGTCAAAGAAACTCCTCGCTGTCGAGAAGCAGCCGACCGCATCATACAGAAAACGAACTTCGACACCCTCGCTCGCCTTCCTGATCAACAACTGCTGCAACTCTCGCGATAGTGCATCATCACGCACGATGTAATATTCCAAGTGGATATGACGGGTCGCCTGACGAATCGACTCGAGCAGAATCGGAAACTTTTCATCCCCGTTCGTCAACACCCGCGTATGCGTATTATACGAGATCGGCAACCGGCTGATTGATTCCGTAAGCCGCAGTACCTTATCGAAACGATTGTCTGGGAACACCTTTTCCTCACTCGAATGATCAAACTGTGTCCGATATTTCAAATATGACTCTTCATCGAGCATCGCTTTGAGACTGAACATCTTCTTTCGTCTATAATTTTGACCAAAGATGAAATATACGAATATCCCGACAATCGGCAACGCCATCATGACGAGCGCCCACACAAGCGTCCGCTGCGGATCGCGATTCTCGAGCAGTATGATGACGAACACGCTGAGCACGACCAGGATGATCGCGATGGACAGCCAGCCTACCATGTAGACGCTCCAGTAGTAGGAAAGGAAAGCGATCAATCCGATCGTCAAGAAAGCCGTCAACAGCAATTGGATTCGCCGCATCATTCTTCCCCACCCCCTTTTTTTCTTAAGTCTAATTTTGACATCCCGCTGCCTTATTCCTACTTGCGAAAGGAAGAAGTCGAATGAAAACCTACTTGATCACAGGCGCTACGAGCGGAATCGGCCGTGCTACTGCATTGTTGCTTGCGAAAGAAGGTCATCAGGTGTTGGCACTTGGAAGAAACGAAGCGAAGGGCAGGGAGCTCGAGAGCGAAAATTCATTGATCCATTTCTTTCAGGTCGATCTGATGGACGAGACGGCAATCAATCGCTTTTTTGAGGAGTCGGCTGAAGCATTCCCGACGATCGACGGTCTCTTCAACAATGCCGGCACGTTCGGTCGTCCTGCCGCACCGGAACGCATCCGTCCTGATCAGGAAGATGTCTTCCGCGTCAATTATCATGCTGCCGAGGAAATCATCCAGCATGCGCTGAAACGCTTCGCTCCTCGCGCGTCTGTCGTCAACAATAGTGCGATCGTCGGCCATTCGAAGTATCCCGCCATGCTCCTTCCCTATGCGGCATCTAAAAGCGCTCTGCTGACGTTGACGAAGACCTACGCCGTCCGTTTTCACGGTAAGTATCGTTTCAACGCTATTTGCCCGGGCCCTGTCGACACACCGCTCAGCCATGCCCTGTACGGCGGCAAGGATAAATTCGATAATGCGATGCGTCATCACCTCCGCGGCACGCCAGGACGACCAGAGGAGATCGCCTCTGTCGTCTCGTTCCTGTTGTCGGACGGATCGAGCTATATCAATGGACAAGCGATCGTCGTCGACGGGGGCTATACGCTCGGATGAGCTGATACGACAGATGAAAAAGCGCACACCCTGTCTTCTTTCCGACAGACCGAGTTACCGCTATGGCGGTATCAGTCTTTCAGCTGAAGCAAGGTGTGCGCTTTCGAATGCTTTTTCATTTAATGACCTGACGTCCGGTCGACATGAAGCAGATGTTTCTTGTTCAGCTCGATACAGAAGACCGCTGCAACGACGAATCCTGCCCCGACAAGGAACGGGACGTGCGGGTTATAGATCTCTGCAAGTTTACCCGCCATGAATGGCGCGATCGCCGCGCCGAGGAAACGAAGGAAGCTGTATGCAGCGGACGCCGTCGACCGGTCGACAGGCGACGCTTCCATCACGGCCGTCGTAATGAGTGTGTTGTTGTTCCCAAGTACTGCCCCAGCCAGGATGACACAAACGATCACTACGGCAGATACGTTCACGAACACTCCCATCAAAAACAACAGGACCGCAAATAGGCCGAGCATGAACATCATCGATTTCACCGTCCCGAACCACTCACTGAGCTTCGGAGCCGTCAGGACTGATGTCAAGGCAAGCAAACTGCCCCAGCCGAGGAAGACGAATCCGAGCCCTCTCGGTTCGAGTCCCATGACGAACGGCGCGTATGCCATGATCGTAAAGAAACCTACGTTATACAGGGCGGCGACGATCCCAAGAGTCAGCAGCGAGCGGTGGCGCATCGCACGAAATGGTTCCAGCACGGATGTCTTTTTCCGTTCAGATCGTTTCATTTTCGGCTCCGGCATCAAGAACGCGAGAAAAACGAACGCAGACACCATCAAGGCCGCCACACCGAAGAAAGGAGCTTGCCATTTGATCGAACCGAGTGTGCCGCCGAGCAATGGTCCGATCGAGATACCGATTCCGACTGCCGCCTCGTACAAGATGATCGCCTTTGCCGTTCCGCTCGTCGAGAGCGTGACGATCGCAGCCAGCGCCGTCGCGACGAACAAGGCGTTCCCGAAGCCCCATCCCCCGCGCAGGGCGACAAGCGTCCATATGTCATCGGCAATCGTCGCACCGAGCCCTGCGGCAAGCGCGATGATCGAAATCCCGAGCAGCAGTGTCCGTTTTTGTCCAAGACGCGACGATAACGTTCCCGTGATCAGCATCGCAAACGCCATTACGGCATTGTAGCTCGTAAACAGAAGCGTCACTTCGCTTGGCGACGCCTCTAGGTTCTCAGCGATCGAGGGCAACACGGGATTGACGAGGCCCATACCCATGAATGCCGTGATGCTCGCGAAAAACACTGCCCAAACTGAAATCGGCTGGTTCAACAATTTATTTCTCCCATCGACTTCAGTGTTCCTATCCGAAAATGTCTTTCTCTCTGTCATTGCCATCGTAATATCCTTCTCCCTTAAAAAAATACGTCCGAACGTCTCTCCGATTACGTTTCCTCCGCTGATGAAGCCGAGAAGGTCGCCTCTAGTTTCAATTCGGAAGCTTCTTGATGATCTTCTTCCTCGTGTGCTGTTCCTTCATGATTCTGCTCCCAGACTCGATAGTACGATTCTACAATTATTTAATTGCACAATACAACTATATGCTCACCAAATGAATGGGACACTCCATTTCAAGTTGAGATGCAGTACACTATACGTGAGGTGATATAGTTTGGGAATAGAACAGCATGAACAAATCGAGCTTGAACTCGCCATCCTGATTCGCCGCCTCGGCAGCATGACAAGCGAGCATGCGATGGATCGCTCTGCCTACTTGCTGCTTCGTCAATTGAGTGCAGTCAAGACGGCCGGAGTAAAGAGTTTGGCAGAAGCTCTGCAGCTAGACGTCTCGACCGTCAGCAGACAGGCGACTGCGCTCAGCCGAAAGGGCTGGATCACGAAATTGGCGGATCCACTCGATCGGCGTGCCTTCTCCTATGAATTGACCACAGCGGGTCAGGAGATGCTGTGTGACTACCGACAAAAGCGGACCGACAGCATCGGACGCCTGCTTGAAGGCTGGACGGAAAAGGATCAAGAACTGTTCAGCCGTCTGCTCCACCAGTTCAACCATTCGGTACGGGAGGACAGCAAGAAATCGACATGAAAAAGACGCCTTGTACGAGACAAGGCGCCAGGCGGCCCATCGAAAGATGGGTCTTATTTTTTGAAGTGGCTTCTGACCGTCGCGAAGACGTGGTCCTTCATGACCACCTTCCCATACTCCTCAAGGAGATGGACGGTCTGATCACTGAAATGGAGGTACTCAGCAATCAAACTCATTACGTTCTCTTGTTCTTCGACTTCAGTATCCGCCTCGAAATGGACATGAAGATAGTAATGTCCGTCCTTCTGGTAGAGAGCGGTCTCGACTTCCTCGAATATAGGTGCATCAGCATATTGACTGAGTGAAATGATATGCTCGAAATCCGTCGTCTCGAAAATGACGTCTTGGTTCAATTCCGTTTCGGGTTCATCGTCGGTCATCGCTGAACGTAGCAACGCGTCGAGCTCTTCCTCGTCGACATGCTCACCATCCACCATCGTGCGAGCGATCGTGACCGTGACCTCTAATCCTTTTTCGAATGCTTGCACTTGAATCCATAGTGGACCTTCGAAGGAGATGGACTCTTTTTCATTCGCCTCATCCATCATCTGCCAGAATAGCTGTTCTCCACGCTCACGATTGTACCAAATCTCGTCACGTGCGAAACCGCGACGCTCGATGTCGGTATAGGTGATGAAGAACTTGACTGTGTTGTCATTGACGCGTTCGATTTTCAATCTGTCCACCCCTTTCATCATCTCGTCCGCCAAAGTACAGGAGCGAGTGATCAAGAACATCGCCCAAAAAATATTGGCCGATTGTTACTGTGTATATTCCTTTGTTATCTCTATTTTAACCTTTTTCGTCTGTAACAAAAAGCACACTGCTCAGGATGCAGTGTGCTTCGCTCTCTTACTCGTTGACGAGTCGTTGAGCTTCCATCAATTGGAATGTACGAACCTTCCGAGGAAGGAAACGACGAATTTCATCTTCATTATATCCGACTTGCAGACGTTTTTCATCAATCAAGATTGGACGGCGAAGCAGTCCAGGATACTCTTGAATCAAGTCATACAGATGTTGAAGCGACAAGTTTTCCACGGAAATATCTAGTTTCGAAAAAATCTTCGAACGGGTCGAGATAATTTCATCGGTACCATCTTCCGTCATACGGAGAATTTGTTTGATTTCATCGAGCGACAAAGGCTCAGAGAATATATTGCGTTCTACGAACGGGATTTCATGCTCTTCGAGCCATGCCCGCGCCTTACGACAAGAGGTACAACTTGGTGAAGTATAGAGTGTGACCATTTGAAAAACATCCTCTCCCCTCGACTATGCGTCCCCTTCGTGCCTCTTCGTTCTGCATCTGTGAAGAGACGCCCTATTACGTGTCAGTTTACACGAAATCGATATCGAATTATAGTGATTTTTTGAAGATGACGCACATCTGTAAAAAAACTTGCCGCAGCCGTTTAAGGCTTCAGCAAGCTGGTGTGTGATCAAAAGGTTGAGAGATCGTTTCTTTCGCCTTCGGAAGTTTGAGGTCCTTCAGGCGTTTTTCGAAGATTTCCCGTAAAAGTCTTTTTTTCAACTTCTTCTTTTTGTCACGTTCTTTCATGCTCGTCACCTTCCTAGGTCCTGAACAAAAAAGCACCAATGTTAAACTTGTCTATCATCCTCTACATATGATATTATACCACGTTTTCCAATTTTCTATACCGGATGAGGTAAATTAAATATGTGAGATTGTGAGGGATTGCCTGGGCAATTCCCGTCAGGCCGATATTTCTTGAAATACCTCTTTTGATTTGCATTCTATTTCAAAATCCGGTAGTGTATATAGAAATACAGAAAAAACGGAAGGAGTAATTCCTATGGCTTTGACTCTAGTAGAAATCATCGAGCATCCAATTGCTCAGAAATACCTTCGACGCTCGGGATTGAACCATGCCATCCGTGTCGCAGAACAGGCACTGACTCTCGCATCGCGCCGTGGTCTCGATGCAGATCTTGCCACGAAGGCGGCACTCCTGCACGATATCGGACATTATGAATGGTACACAGACGGTACGTGGAACTATGAAATGTATCGAAAGAACGACATCCATGCAATAAAAGGAGCAGAGCGGGCACATAAGCTGCTTATCCGCCTCGGAGAAGATCCGGCGCGCGCCAAAGAGATTTCGCTCGCTGTCCTTCTTCACACTGATTCCTACTTGCCGCCTGGCGCAATCAACCGGACACCACTGCAGCAACTCGTCCATGAGGCGGATACGCTTGAGGAGCAGCCTGGTGGATTGCACCATTATGAAGGACTCACGCAAGAAGAGGCGGTTCACCGCCTTGCGGGCATCGATGCGATCGTCCATCGATTGTCGCACTTCCCGCGTCTGGCTTCGGAAGTTTAATAATTCAATGATGACAAAAAAGCACCTTGGCGGAAATTTACCAGCCAAGGTGCTTTCGTGTTAGACGAGTTGTGCTTTATACGCTTCGTATTCAGCATCAGTGAGTGATACATAATGTCCCGGCTCAATTTCGCGAAGCGGCGGGATGCTCGTATCATCTGTCGATTTCCCGACTGGTCCAGAAGTCGGACGGTCGAAGATGATCCGTTTACGTGTGCGCTCATGCTCTGGATCCGGTAGAGGGATTGCAGAGAGGAGTGATTTCGTATAGGCATGGACAGGATTCTCATACAAGCGGTCTGCGTCACACAGTTCGACGAGGTGACCCTGATACATGACACCGATCCGGTCCGAGATGTACTTGACCATCGAAAGATCGTGAGCGATGAAGAGGTACGTCAAGTTGCGTTCACGTTGAAGCTTCTTCATCAAGTTGACGACCTGCGCCTGAATCGACACGTCGAGTGCTGAGATTGGCTCATCGGCGATGATGAAGTCCGGCTCTACAGCAAGCGCACGCGCGATCCCGATCCGCTGGCGCTGACCGCCAGAGAATTCGTGCGGATAACGGCTTGCATGCTCTTTCGTCAAACCAACCGTTTCAAGGAGATCGTATACACGGTTGTTGCGGTCTTCAGAAGACTTTGCGAGACCATGGATATCGATTCCTTCAGCGATGATGTCTCCGACAGTCATACGCGGGTTTAGGGACGCATACGGATCTTGGAAGATCATCTGCATCGCACGGTTGAATTTCAACTTCTCTTTACGTGACTTCTTGCCGTGTACATTCTCATCCTTGAAGATGACATCTCCATCCGTCGCGTCATAAAGTCCGATGATCGTACGGCCAGTCGTCGACTTACCGCAACCTGACTCACCAACGAGACCGAGTACTTCACCTTCGTAGATGTCGAACGATATGCCGTCGACTGCCTTGACGACACGGCCGCGGCCGATATTGAAATGTTGCTTCAAGTTTTTTACTTCAAGTAGCTTTCTACGGTTTTCCATTAGACTTGACCGCCTTTCAGTAGCGATTTAGCGAACGCGCTATCCGGACGATACTTGAGCGCGAGTTCACGGATGGCTGGAGGCGGCTCGACTGCCGGTGCTTGTGGATGCAACAGCCACGTCGCTGCTTCATGCGTTTCAGAGATCGGGAACATTGGCGGTTCCTTCTCGAAATCGATTTTCATCGCATATTTGTTTCGTGGTGCGAATGCGTCACCCGCTGGTGGGTGAAGGAGGTTCGGTGGTGTACCCGGGATTGCCGGAAGATCGAGCGTCCGGTCATCCGACGGACGTGGCATCGAACCGAGAAGTCCCCATGTATATGGGTGGCGCGGCTCGTAGAAGATCTCATCGACCGTCCCCTTCTCGATCAATTTACCCGCATACATGACAGCAACGCGGTCCGCCATGTTCGCTACGACACCGAGGTCGTGCGTGATGAAGATGATGGCAGTACCAGTCTTTTGCTGGATGTCTTTCAACAGCTCAAGGATTTGCGCCTGGATCGTCACGTCGAGTGCAGTCGTCGGCTCATCGGCGATGAGGACCTTCGGGTTGCACGCGAGCGCGATCGCGATGACGATACGCTGACGCATACCACCAGAGAGTTGGTGCGGGTATTGCTTCAGGCGGGCTTCCGGATTCGGGATGCCGACGAGTGTCAACAGCTCGAGCGTACGCTTCTTCGCTGCGTCACCTGTCAGTCCCTGGTGGCGTTTCAATCCTTCAGCGATCTGTTTGAAGATCGTCATCGTCGGGTTGAGTGACGTCATCGGATCCTGGAAGATCATCGCGATGTCGCGTCCACGGACTTTTTGCATCTCTTTATCAGAGAGCTTGACGAGGTCACGTCCTTCGAACAGGATTTCACCCTTCGTGATCTCACCAGGAGGGTTAGGGATGAGGCGCATGATCGCTTTTGAAGTCACGGATTTACCAGAACCCGATTCGCCTACGATCGCGAGCGTCTCACCTTTTTTCAAATCGAATGATACACCGCGGACTGCTTGGACAGTTCCTGCGAATGTATGGAAAGCGACGTTCAAGTCGCGTACGGATAGAATCGTTTCCATTTTGAGTTGCTCCTCTCTAATTTTCGTTATCGACGAAGTCGTGGGTCAAAGGCATCGCGTAGTCCATCAGCCAACATGTTGAAGCTGACCATGAGGAGTACGATGACTGTCGATGGAACAACTAGGAGGAATGGGAAAGTCTTCAGTTCCCTGTATCCTTCGTTGATCAGTGTACCCAGTGATGGTTGCGGTGGAGCAAGTCCAAGACCGATGAAGCTGAGGAAGGCCTCGAAGAAGATCGCACCCGGAATCGTGAACATGAGCGAGATGATGATCGTACCAAGCGTGTTTGGAATCAGGTGTTTGAAGATCAAGCGTGTGCTCGATGCTCCGAGCGTACGTGCAGCAAGAACGAATTCCTGGTTTTTAAGCTTCAAGATCTGACCGCGGACGAGTCGGCTCATACCGATCCAGCCGGTGATCGTCATGGCTAGGATGATCGTCGTGATACCCGGTTCGAGAATCAGGATGAACAGGATGATCAAGATCAAGTTTGGTACACCCGTCAAAACCTCGACGATACGCTGCATGATATTATCGACTCGGCCGCCGTTGTATGCGGAAATACCGCCGTACGTGACACCGACGATGACATCGATGATCGCGGCCATCAAACCGATGAAGAGCGAGACGCGTGTTCCTTCCCAGACACGCGACCAAAGATCACGGCCAAGGTGGTCCGTACCGAACCAGTAGTTCTCCTCAACTTTTTTCGTTTCATAGAAGTTGATTTCTTTCTCACCAAGCGTCGAGACACCGTCGAAGCCGGCCCACTCTAGACCTGTGACTTTAGGTGGCAGTTTCGCCTTCGTGATCGATTGTTCGTAAGCATCGCGACCGGCAAGCATCGGTCCGAAGATCGACAGGAGAGACAGGATGAGGATGATGATGAGCGACATGATCGCAGCCTTGTTCTTACGAAGGCGCATCCATGCATCTTGCCAGAAGTTCAAGCTCTTCCCGCTGATTCGTTCAGCCGCTTGTTCATTGAGTTCGACTTGTTGGAACAGCGACGAGTCGTACTGTTCCATTTTCATGTTTTGTTCAGCCATTATTTGTTACCCCCTAGACGGATACGTGGGTCGACGACGCCGTACAGCAAGTCGACGATCAAGATCATGACGATGAAGACAGCAGAGAAGAAGAGCGTAGTACCCATGATGACCGTATAGTCATTCTGTGTGATCGAGGATACGAACAATTCTCCAAGTCCCGGAACAGCGAAGATCTTCTCAATGACGAAAGTCCCGGTGATGAGGGCTGCCGTCATAGGTCCTAGAATCGTGATCGCCGGGATAAGCGCGTTACGCACCATGTGTTTCCAAGTGATCGACTGACCATCGAGACCTTTCGCTTTCGCAAGCGTCACGTAGTCTTGACCAGTTACCTCAAGCATCTCCGTCCGGACGAAGCGCGCAATCGATGCCGTTACACCGAGCGAAAGTGAAATCGTCGGCAGAATCGTATGTGCCGGTGATTCCCAGAACGCTACAGGAAGCGCGCCCCACTTTACGCCTACATAATACTGTAGAAGCGACGCAAAGACGAACGACGGGACCGAGATCCCGATAACCGAGATGAACATCGCACCGTAGTCAATCGATGTGTTGTGGCGGAGAGCCGCAACGACGCCTAGAAGGAGACCGGCCAGTACACCGAGAATAAGTGCCTGTGCACCGAGCTGAGCCGATGGTCCGATACGTTCCATGATCAAGTCCGTAACAGGGCGGCTGTCATACTTGAACGACACACCGAGGTCTCCTTGGAACATATTGACCATATAAGTCGCATATCGCTGCGGAAGTGGGTCATTTAGACCATACTTGTCCTTCAGGATAGTCAATTGTTCAGGAGAAAGTTTTTCCTGGTTTTGGAACGGAGAACCTGGTAACAGATCCATCAAGAAGAAAGTGAACGAAGCAATGAGTAAGAACGTCAGTACGCCGTAAGTCAGGCGTTGAGCTAGATATCGGCCCATAGATGGCACCCCCTGTGATTATTTTTCTGTTTTTTTCGAAACACCAACAGCCTTAGTATGACGTAAAATTGTCGGAACATTCAAGATTTTTGCTGTAAAAATTAAAATCCTGACCTTCATTTTTTGCGCCCTACTAGAACTGCGGTCTTCGCTGGCAGCTGATTATTTCCAGTTAACCAATATTTCAGAATTTTCGCTTGAGTTCATTATACTTTGCTGGCAAAATAAATTGAACAACTTTTTTACGGAAAATTCACAAATACGCTACTTTTTTGAGCGTTCATTCAGAATAGAAGTATAAAACAGGAGCGTACACCTAAATCATTAGGGACGCTCCGGTTCTTTTGACAGGGACAGTGTTACTTCTTGACGTCTACATATTTGTACTGATAGTCAGCACCGAACACTTGACGCTTGAAGTCAACGATCGTCGGACGGGCAAGGTATGCTGAACCCGCTTGATAGATCGGTGCGATCGCTTGGTCTTTCGCGATCAGCTGTTCTTCAGCCTTTTTGAAGAGTTCAAAACGTTTTTCCGTGTCACTCTCTTCGTTTGCAGCGAACAACAGCTTGTCGAACTCACTCGACTTGTAGTTCACATCGTTTTGACTGTTCTCAGACGAGAAGATACTGAGGTTCGTCATCGGATCCTGGTAGTCCGGGCCCCAAAGTGCATAAGAGATTTGGTAATCGCCTTTTGCTTCGAGGTCGAGCTTGTTCTTGAACGGTTGTTGCTTGATGCTGACCGTCACGTTCGGCAAGTTCTTTTCGATCTCGCCTTTCATGTACTCGCCGATTTTCTTGGCATCTTCGCTGTCGAACGAAAGGAGTTCGATCGTGACTGCTTTGTCACCGTTCGCTTTCTTCCAGAGATCAGCTGCTTCCTTCGCGTCGCGATCGAACCAGTTGATTCCTTCTGTATAGTCTTTTCCAGACTCGTCTTTTGCGAATTCTTTCGGAATGAAGCTAGTCGTCGGAATCGAACCGTTCGAAAGGAGCGTGTCCGTGATTCCAGCAGGATTGATTGCACGGGCGATTGCCTTACGCGCGTCAGCGTTCTTCATGACGTCGTCTTCATTGTTGAACTTCAGGTAAGCGATCGACGAACGAAGCGCCGTCTTGAAGTCCTCTGAGTCTTTATATGCCGCTACTTGCTCTGACGTCAGACCTGTGAAGTCGATTTCGTTCGCATCATACAGGTTGACTGTAGTCGAAGTATCCTTGACGACTCGGATGTCGACGGAATCAAGCTTGACTGCATCTTTATCCCAGTAGTTTTCGTTTTTCGTCAGAACACGCTTTTGGTCCGTCTTCCACTCACTCCAGACGAAAGGTCCGTTGTAGAGGAGTTTGTCCGGTTGGAGAGAGAAGTCTTTTTCGTTCTTCTTATAGAAGTCTTCGCTGATCGGTGTGAACGTACCGAACGAAGTCAACGATAGGAAGTATGGTGCCGGGCGTTCGAGTGTGACGACGAGTGTCTTGTCGTCTGTAGCTTTGACGCCGAGTTCGTCCACAGGTTTCTTGCCTTGTGAGACGTCCGCGCCATTTTTGATCGACTCGAAGATGTATGCATAGCCTGAAGCAGTATCAGGGTCGATGGCACGTTTCCATGCGAATTCGAAATCCTGTGCCTTGACCGGCGTTCCGTCCGACCATTTCGCATCGCGAATCGTGAACGTGTACGTCAGGTTATCTTTCGAGATATCCGTTTTTTCTGCGAGAGCAGGTACTGCCTTGCCTTCGACATCGAGGCGGTAAAGCCCTTCCATCGTGTTTGCGATCATGCCGAATGCAACTGCATCCGTTGCTTGTGCAGGGTCTACCGTCGTGATGTCTGAAGTATCCGTCAGGCGGAGTACTTTCTTTCCATCAGTCGATGAACCTGAATCCTTGCTGTCTCCGCCGCCAGTTGAGCATCCGGCGAGTGCCGCGCTCACGACGAGAAGGAGTGTAAGGACGAGACCGAGTGTCTTTTTCTTCATCGGTTGTCATCTCCTATTCCAAAATCTGGTGCTAAAACCAACGGAATTAGCGTCAGCGACGTCTTCTCCGGTACCGAAATGTATTCCCCAAAACACATTGACCTGGTTTCCGAAAAATCCGAGTGCGTGATATGTTGATTTTATGTGAGAATAGCTTTTGCGTCAAGCGAATATTCACACTATTCACGTAGCGGACGCTTCCCTGTCGAAAGGCACGAAGGAATTGCGTATACTGAATGTATCTTATATTTCGAGGAGGAAAACAATGCGTTCGACATATGGACGTCCTTTGATGGTTGGCGGCATCATCGCCATTATCTATACGGTCTCAAAGATGTTCACTGACGAGACACGATCTTTATTGTTTCATTTTTCAGGGGGATTATTCTTCGCGGGATTCATCCTTTTCGCAATCGGCTTCTTCTCGAGCATGAGCGCGAACGGCATCTTCCGCGGATTTAAATCGGGATTCAAAAAGCAGCAGTCACAAAAGCTTCGTGACATCGATGCCGATTATACGGATGACGAGCCGGACGAGGAAGAAACGTCGGTTCGTGTCCAGTCCGCCCGTAACAGGACGGCTCCCTATCTTCTTTCGGGTATTTCCTGCATCGTCTTCTCCGTCTTGATTTCCTTCTTTTCCTAAAAGAGTTGTCGCTTGAAAATCGAGTATGATATCATGAATGAAATATAAGAACACGGCGATGAAGAGTAGTAGGTCGTCCCCCTCTTTCAAGAGAGCCCATGGGTGGTGAGAATGGGTAAGAGGCGCGATTGAATGGACTTCGGAGTGGCTGTCCGGAACTTCAAGTATGGACAGACGGGTGCGCCCGTTACAGCGAATGAAGCGGCTAGCGATAGCAACTTGGGTGGCAACGCGATGATTCGTCCCTTGACCAAGGGGGACGTGTCGTCGTTTTTTTGTATTCTATCATATTTTTTTGGAGGGATTATTATGGCGACCATCTTCTCAGGCATCAAACCGACCGGCATCGTCACGCTGGGCAACTATATCGGCGCGATGAAACACTTCGTGAATCTCCAGGATGAGCACGATGCGTTTTATTGTATCGTCGATCTTCACTCGATCACCGTCGAGATCGACCGTGTAGAATTGATGAACAACACTCGTTCACTCGCTGCACTCTACATCGCAAGCGGACTCGATCCGAAGAAATCGACGATCTTCGTTCAATCGGAAGTGAAGGCGCACGCACAGCTCGGCTGGATGATGACATGTATCGCAGGCATGGGAGAACTCGAACGCATGACGCAGTATAAGGACAAATCAAAGGGACAGGAGCGGATCGGTGCCGGTCTCTTCGTTTATCCGACATTGATGGCTGCGGATATTCTTCTCTATGATGCTGGCCTCGTTCCGGTCGGAGATGACCAAAAACAGCATATCGAATTGACACGGGATCTCGCACAGCGATTCAACAGCCGATATTATGAAACGTTCATCATGCCTGAGCCGATGATCGCCGAGACCGGGGCTCGTATCATGAGCCTTACGAATCCGGAAAAGAAAATGTCGAAGTCAGATGCTAATCCGAAAGGTTTTATCTCGATGCTCGACGCTCCTGATGTCATCCGAAAAAAAATCAAGTCCGCAGTCACGGATTCTGAAGGAATCGTCAAGTTCGACCGGGAAAACAAACCGGGCGTCTCGAACTTGCTTGAAATCTATTCACTGCTCGCCGGCATTCCGATTCCTGAACTCGAAGAAAAGTATGCCGGTTCGAACTACGGCGTCTTCAAGGCAGATGTTGCCGAAACGATCATCGCTGAGCTCGAGCCGATCCAACAGCGCTACCACGAGCTTCTCAATTCAAAGGAACTCGATGAAATACTCGATCAAGGACGCGACAAGGCAGAATTGGTCGCCAATAAGAAACTCGCTAAAGTGGAAAAAGCGATGGGTCTTCAACGCAAACGCTCCAAGTGACTGGTGATGAACAAATCCCCCTCTCTTCCTCCTGATTTCCAGAGGTAGAGAGGGGGATTTTTTGGGATGCGAATGCGTGTTCCCGCAGTAAAAAACAGACCGCTTTCGCGGCCTGTCGTTTGAATCGATTATTTCCCTTCGATTGAAGCCCACTTGTACGAGAAGTCTGCGCCGAAGTTGTGCTCGACGACACCTTTGACATATGGCTTGACGAGGAATGCGCGTCCGCGCTGGTAGACTGGCGAGATAGCAGCTTCATCGAAGAGGATTTTCTCCGCTTCTTGAAGGTCAGACCAGCGTTTTTCAGCATCAGTAGAAGTTTGTGCCGATTTGATGAGCTTATCGTACTCATCGTTCGACCACTTACCGCGGTTGTAAGGCCCATCAGTAAGGAAGAGGTCGAGGAACGTCATTGGATCCTGGTAGTCAGGGCCCCAGCCTGCGAACGAGAACTCGAATTCGCCTTTGTTTTCTAGGTCAAGTTTGTTCTTGAACGGCTGTTGCTTGATTGATACTTCCATACCTGGAAGGTTCTTCTCGAGCTCGCCTTTGAGGAACTCACCGATTTTCTTCGCATCGTCGCTGTCATAGTTCAAGAGTTCGAGTTTGACCGATTTAGCGCCGATCTCCTTCAAGCCCTCTTCCCAAAGTTTTTTAGCTTCTTCTGCGTTGAACGTGTTGAACTCCGGATATTTCTCACGGAAGTCAGCTCCGCTAGCATCCTTAGCGAAGTCCTTCGGTACGAGGTAGTTCGCTGGGATCGAACCGTTCGCCAAGATGACATCCGTGATGCCCTTCTTGTCGTAACCCATGTCGATCGCCTTACGGATTTTCGCGTTTTCGAGCGCTTTGACTTTAGTGTTCAAGTAGAGGTAGAAGATCGTAGACTCACCCTTAGTCTTGAACTCTGGGTTGTCTTGATACTGAGCTACGAACTCAGAAGTAAGACCTGTGCGGTCGATGTCGCCTTTTTCGTAGAGGTTGACAGCAGTCGAAGTTTCTTTTACGACCTTGACGTTGATCGTCTCGAGTTTGACTGCATCTTTATCCCAGTAGTTTTCGTTCTTGACCATTTTCCAGCCTTGCTCGCGTGTCCAATCAGTGAGTTTGAATGGTCCGTTGTAGAGTGACTTATCAGCAGTCGATCCGAATCCTTCACCGATTTTCTTCGAGAGTTCTTCTGATTTCGGCATGAACGGACCGAATCCAGTGAGACCGAGGAAGTAGTCAGCAGGCGCTTTGAGTTTGACTTCGAAAGTCTTGTCATCTACTGCTTTGACGCCGACAGCATCGCGCTCGCCTTTTTTCGTGTTGTATTCTTCCGCTCCTGCGATGTTGTAGAATACGTATGCATATTGTGAAGCATTCTCAGGGTTAAGAACTTCTTTCCAAGCGTACTCGAAGTCTTTCGCCGTGATTGGCGTACCGTCAGACCATTTCGCGTCGCGAAGTTTGAACGTGTAAGTCAACTTGTCCTCTGAGACTTCGTGGCTTTCAGCGATACCTGGTACCGGTTGCTGTTTGTCATCAAGACGGTAGAGACCTTCCATCGTGTTGTTCAACACGTTGAACGATACAGCATCCGTCGAAGTCGTCGGGTTAAGCGTCGGGATGTCCGAGCCTTCGATCAAGTTAAGGACTTGTTCGTTCGACTTTTTGTCGCCTGACGTGTCATTCGATCCGCTCTTCTCTTCATCACCTGTCGAACAAGCAGCGAGGAACGCGCTTGATACGAGTGCTACGGAAGTAGCAAGTGCAAAACTTTTCTTCTTCATGTTACGATGACCCCCCTAAATTATGAAAAGCTAGCAATTCACGACTCTGTACACAAAAAAATAAACTCTCTCTAAGGTATACAGACCCGTTCGTTACAGATAGTTTACAATGTTCTGATTATTTTGCAAACCCTTATGTGTGATTTTTCTAAATATTTTTTCAAAAGAAAATAGGTTCCCTAATCAAAAGGAACCTATTTTTACAGTTATTTTAACGTATCATTCCATCTTCTTGACGGTCCGTAACTGATATTCCGGTCCGTAGACGGGCAGGGTCAAACCGCGGTAACTGCTCTTCAGCGCGACGGCTTCCGCGTTCTGATAAAGAGGGACGATGATGGCGTCTTCTTCAAGCAGAATTCGTTCCGCCTCCTCGAAGGCCTCATATCGCTGTTCTTCCCCGACAGCTGCCTTCCCTTTTGCGAGTGCGTCATCGAACGCTTTCGAGCTGTACTTCGACACGTTGAGCGGATTTCCGGTCGAGAACTGATTCAAATAAGCTACCGGTCCCGGTGAATCCGGCATCCATCCGGATAATGCGAGGGCGAAGTCGCCAGCAGACTCACGCTTGACCTTCTCATCAAGGGAGGCGGGTTCGAGGACGATCTCTATGCCAGGCAGCTCTGACTCGAGCTGATCCTTCAGCTGTTCTCCGATCAATTTCGCCTTGGCATCGTCAAAGTTCAACAACGTCAAACGCAGTGGTTCGCCGCCGCGATCCTTCCACCCGTCGCCTGCTTCAACCTCGGCCCTGAAAGACTCGCGTCCGGTCACGACGAACCGATCAGTCGCTGACTCTCCGCGAGAAAGTTCGAGCTCATCTCGTTTCCCCGCGACGGCAGCTGCGATCGCCCGGCGAACATCGGCATTTTTCATCTGTCCGTTCTCCGCATTGAATTTCAGGAAGAAGACGCCGCTTCGCGCCTTCTCATAGATCGGGTCGATCTTCTTGTCATCCATCTCGCTGGTCACAGAGACAAGATCGACTTCTCCGTTTCTGAACGCTTCCGTACGAGTTGCCGTATCCGCGATCACAGTCCCAGTTATTTTCTCGAGCTCGACGATTTTTTCCTGATGATATTTCATGTTCTTCGAAAGCGTATACCCGTCACTTTCCATCGTCTCGATCGCAAACGGACCGTTCGTCTTCAACTCCGTCCAGTCACGTGCTTGTGCCTGGGGATAGAACGCCGGCATCGCGAGGAGTTCCGGGAGGCTCGTCACCGGTTCAGACAATTTGATGATGAGTGTCTCGTCATCAGGTGCCTCTACGCCAAGTTCGCTCGGCGGTTTCTTCCCATCGTTGACATCCTCCCCGTTCAAGAAAGTCTCGAACAGGAAGCCGTACGGGGAAGAAGCTTCGTTCGAGGCGACACGGCGGAAGCTATCGACGAAGTCACCCGCAGTCACAGGAGTGCCGTCCTGATAGACGGCTTCTCTCAACTTGATCGTGTGTGTCTTTCCGTCCTCGGAAGTCGAAATCGACTTCGCGAGGCCTTCCCGGACGTCCTTCGTCTGTGTGAAGACATAGAGTCCTTCATAGATTTGGGCGAGCAGTGTCTGTGAACGGATATCTGTCGCTTTCGCGATATCCGGTTCGCTTGGAAGCTCTGACTCTGCCACCTTCAGCACTTGTTCTTTTTTCGGGGCGACACGTTCCTCCGTCACTTTGGTCTCGCTCGGGAATATCCATCTCAAGGTCACGACTGCGAGAAGGACGATCGCAAGGATCATAATCGGTTTTTTCTTCATATTCGTCACTCCACTTTCTAGGGTTTCTTACCTGACTTCCCTTCCATTCAAACAGAAAAGACGAAAAAAAGCGACCGGCCGGAATTATCGGCCAGTCGAATCCATCAAGCTTCGTATCGTTTGAAGACGAGTGTCGCATTATGTCCGCCGAAACCGAGCGAGTTGCTGATCGCGTGCGTGATCGGCATTTCACGTTTGCCTTCCCGCACGTAATCGAGAACGCAACCGTCGCCCGGATTCTCGAGGTGGATCGTCGGATGGACGATCTGATCACGAAGCGACAGGATCGTCGCAATCGCTTCGACGCCGCCGGCTGCCCCGAGAAGATGACCGATCATCGACTTCGTCGAGTTCACTGCTAGTTTATCCGCATGCTCCCCGAACACGGTCTGGATCGCCTTCGTCTCGAGGACGTCGTTCATCGGCGTGCTCGTCCCGTGGGCATTGACGTACTGAACATCTGACGGGTCGATCCCCGCGTCTTTTATCGCCATCGCCATCGCACGGGCTCCGCCGTCTCCGTCCGGATCCGGTGCTGTGATATGGTAGGCATCCGATGTCAGGCCGTATCCGCTCACCTCTGCATAGATGCGAGCTCCGCGCCCGATTGCATGTTCATACTCTTCAAGGACGAGAATACCGGCTCCTTCCCCCATCACGAAGCCGTCACGCCCGCCGTCGAACGGGCGGCTCGCAGATTCCGGATCCGGATTGGTCGACATCGCCTTGTTCGCGCAGAATCCTGCAAACGAAAGGTTCGTGATCGGCGCCTCCGCGCCTCCTGCGATCATGACGTCCGCGTCACCGCGTTCGATGACCCGGAGTGCTTCGCCGATCGAGTTCGTGCCGGATGCACAAGCCGTGACCGAGCAGTTGTTCGGGCCTTTCGCGCCTGTATAGATAGACACCTGGCCGCTCGCCATGTTCGGGATCATCATCGGGATGAAGAACGGGCTGACCCGTCGGTGACCTCGTTCGAAGTAGGTCTTCGCCTGGTTCTCGATCGTTTCGACGCCACCGATTCCTGAACCGATCCAGACGCCGGTGCGTTCAGCCACCGGTTCGATCTCGAGTGAAGCGTCCTTGACGGCTTCGAGACTCGCCGCGATCGCATAATGGACGAAACGATCCATCTTGCGCGCTTCCTTCGGTTCGACGAACTGGGTGACATCGAAGTCCTGCAGCTCCCCTGTCACCTTCGTCGGATACTCATCGATGTCGAGGCGCTCCATCGGACGGATGCCGTTCTTTCCAGCAAGCAGCGCATCCCAGAATGTGTTCGCGTCATTACCAATCGGCGTGACTGCCCCGATTCCTGTTACTACAACTCGTCTTCTCATGCCTGTTCCTCCCCTTGTGTCCATGTGATATGACTTGCTCCCCATGTCAATCCCGCGCCGAAGCCGGCGAGGACGACTTTCGTCCCGTAACGTAAACGACCCTGAGACCGCGCTTCTTGCAGTGCGAGCGGAATCGATGCCGCTGAGGTGTTCGCATGCTCGTCGATCGTGACGATCACCTTCTCCTCCGGAATCCCTAGACGCTCCCGTGCCGCGTCGATGATTCGCAAGTTCGCCTGGTGTGGGATGAGAAGGTCGACATCTGCAAGCGTGTCTCCCGCCTTCTCGACAACCTTCTCGACGATTTCCGGAAGCTTTCGGACGGCGAACTTGAATACTTCGCGTCCGTTCATCTCGATCGGTCCATCGAGTTCCTTGAACAGCAGCGCACTACCTCTTCCGTCCGTCCCAAGCTCGAACGCGTTCAATCCCTCGATCTTCGTCTCTCCGAGGACGACTGCGCCGGCTCCGTCACCGAACAGGATTGCCGTCGAACGGTCCGACCAATCGACGATACTCGACATCTTCTCTGCTCCGATCACGAGCGCATAGCGCTTATCCATCGAATCCATCATGCTCCTTGCCGTCTGAAGCGCGAAGATGAATCCGCTGCATGCCGCGCTGATATCGAACGCAGTCGCGTTCAATGCTCCAAGCTTCTGTTGCACGACACACGCTGTGGACGGAAAAGCACGTCCTGTCGCAGTTCCGACGACGATCAGGCCGATGTCTTCTGCCGTAAGGCCTGCGTCCTCAAGCGCATTTCTCGCCGCTTCCGTCGCGAGGTCCGTGACATCGATGTCATCGCTCGCAATGCGCCGTGCACCGATTCCCGTCCGTGTCCGAATCCACTCATCGCTCGTGTCGAGCGTCGACGCCAGATCCTCATTCGTCACTCGCCGTGACGGAAGTGAAGTCCCAAGTCCAATGATTCCTTTGTTCATAATGTGCAGCCCCTCACTTTTAGTATCTGGTACTAATATAAAGCGTTAATTCATTTTTGTCAAAAGAAGAGTGCGCGTCTCCTCAGATAGTGTCGGGCTGTTTGCTGCACATCACAAAAAAATAGGATGGAGCACCGCCTGATTTGCGATGTTCCATCCTAAAAGTGGTCATTCACTCTGCCGTCTCTGCAAGCGTCTTGACGATTTCCATGACCATCTTCGCCGAGTTGATCGATGCGATTGCGAGGAACTCGTCGAACGACAACGAGGCTTCCTCGTCCGCATTGTCCGAAATCGAGCGTGTCACGACGAACGGGACGCCGAACTGATGACAAACTTGCGCGATCGGCGCAGCCTCCATCTCGACCGCAGCGACTTCAGGGAAATGTTTGCGAATATCGGCTGCACGCTCTGAATCGTGGATGAAAGAATCACCCGTCGCGATCAGACCATGGACGACCTGGACATCCGTCAGGCGATGGATGACCTGTTCTGCCGTTTCGATCAGATGCTGATCCGCAGTATAAGCGGCAGGCATCCCGGGAACTTGGCCGTATTCATAGCCGAACGCCGTTACGTCGACATCATGATGACGAACTTCCGTCGAGACGACGACGTCGCCGACCTTCAGGCCTGCCTTGAACCCACCGGCTGATCCGGTATTGATGACCGCATCCGGTTTGAAGCGGTCAAGCAGCAATGTCGTGCCGACTGCTGCGTTCACTTTTCCGATGCCCGACTTCAGGATGACGACAGGTACGCTATTGAGTAACCCTTCATAAAAATGGTAGCCGGCGATGACGGTGTCCTTCCGCTCCGACAATTCGTTACGAAGCAGATTGACTTCTTCTTCCATCGCACCGATGATCGCGATACGCATAGTACTTCCTCCTCATTCAGAAAGACAGCCGGAAGTCCGGCTGCCTCGCTGATCACTTATTTGATTGATGTGATTTTTACTGCGAAATCTCCGCCTGGTGCTTGTACGGTCACTTGCTCACCGACCGAACGGCCGAGCAGGCTCTTCGCGATCGGCGATTCGTTCGAAATTTTCCCCGTGAACGGATCCGCTTCCGCGCTTCCGACGATCGTGTATGTTTCTTCCTCGTTGTCTTCGAGCATCAGGAAAGTAACAGTCCGGCCGATCCCGACGACTGACGTGTCTTCTGCATCCTCAGAGATGATCGCTGCGTTGCGGAGCATCTCTTCGAGTTGTGCGATCCGTCCTTCGACCATCGCCTGCTCTTCCTTTGCTGCGTCATATTCCGCGTTCTCGGACAAGTCTCCGAACGAACGGGCGATTTTGATACTCTCAACGACTTCTTTCCGGCGGACGGTCTTCAGCTCGTTCAGTTCATGCTCGATTTTCGCTTTTCCATCGAGTGTCATGTAATGTTGTTTTTCTGCCATTTAGGTCACGCTCCTTTTTATTCCATTAGTATAGTATATGCACGCTAATTTTGGAATCATTATCCCTTCTGATCAAGTGCTGTACGGATATCGAGAATTGCACGGATCTTCGTCACGAGAAGATCGATCGCGACATGGTTCTCTCCGCCTTCCGGTACGATGATGTCGGCGTAGCGTTTCGTCGGCTCACAGAACTGCAGATGCATCGGCCGGACGACTTGCGTATATTGCGCGACGACCGAGTCGATCGTACGTCCCCGCTCGTTGATATCACGCTGCATCCGACGCAAAATACGCACGTCGGCGTCCGTGTCGACGAAGACCTTGATGTCCATCAGGTCACGCAGACGCTCGTCCTCAAGCGCGAGAATCCCTTCGACGATGATGACGTCTCGCGGCTCGAGATGAATGGAATCATTCGACCGCGTATGGGCGACGTAGTCATAAACAGGTTTCTCGACGGACTTGTTTTCACGCAGGTCCTTGATGTGTTCGATCAGCAAGTCGTTATCGAAGGCGAACGGGTGGTCATAGTTCGTCTTATACCGTTCTTCCATCGACAACTCGCTTTGATCCTTATAATAGGCATCCTGTTCGATCATGACGATCGATTCGCTCGGGAACGCTTCGACGAGCGAACGCGCCACTGTCGTCTTACCAGACCCAGTGCCCCCTGCTACTCCAATTACGACCGGTTTTTGCATCGGTTCTTTTCCTCCATTTCAATCCTTGATTTTCCGGCTGACGGCAAGGCCGTCTCCAAGCGGAAAAATCGTCGTGCTGTATCGATCCTGTTCCATCACCCAGACCGTGAATTCCTTGACGAGACGCACGAGACGGCGTCTGCGCCGGTCGAACACTTTCGGGTCTTCTTCGAGCACATCGCCGTGCAGGAACAGATTGTCCGTGTAAAGAACTCCGCCTATTGGCACAAGTCGCCCATAGCCGTTGAAGAACTTCTTATACTGTCCCTTGGCAGCGTCGACGAAGACCGCATCGAACTCTCCCTCTAAGGTTTCGGCTAATTCTACTGCATCTCCGAAAATGATGTCAATCCGGTCTGCGACATCGGAACGGCTGATGAATTCTTTTGCCTCCGCAAATCGCTTCGGATTCCGCTCGACCGTCGTGATGTGCGCGTCCGGAAGTGCTTTTGCCATCCGGATGGCGCTGTAGCCGATTGCTGTGCCGAGTTCGAGTATCCGTTTTGGCCGTTGCAGCGAAAGAAGCGACAACAGCACCTCAGAACCGGTCAGTTCGATGATCGGGATATGATGTTCCGCGGCGTATGCTTCCATCTCCGAAAGAAGCGGATCGCGTGTCGGGATCATGTTCTCGACATACGCTGTATAGTCTTCAGGCACGCCATTCATTCCTTTCCACATAACAAGGTTGGCTCAGAGACGCGAACTGCGCGCCGTGAGCCAACCCGTCTTACAAATTCTTGTTCTCTTCGTACTCTACCCATTCCGGTTTGTATTTGACCACATTCTGCTGGTGGGCCTCATACGTCTCTTCATAGAGGATCTGTCCGTTTGGATTCTTTTCGCTAGGCGGCCGGGCGAAGAAGTAGACATTTTTCGTCTTATTCGGATTCAGGACAGCGATGATCGAGTCCTTGCTCACGGTCGCGATCGGTCCGATCGGGATCCCTTCGTATTTATACGTGTTGTATCTTGATTCGTTCTCGAGATCCTTAAGCGTCGTCAGGGCCGTGTTTCGTCCCGTTCCGTACCAGACCGTCGGATCCGATTGAAGTTTCATGCCCGTATCGAGACGGTTCTTGAAGACGCCTGCGATTTCACGGCGATCATTCGGTGTGGCAGCCTCACGTTCGACCATCGCGCCGAGCGAGAGGACTTCATGGAACGTCATGCCGGAAGATTCGATTTCAGACTGATTCTCCGAGTAGACCTTTTCCATCTCGTCAAGCATCGACTCGACGATTTCCGTGACGCTCTTTCCTTTGTCGAACTCATACGTCGCAGGATAGAGGTATCCTTCCAGAGGATAGAGGACGCCCTTTTTCTGGATTTCAGAAGTCAACATCTCGTAACGGTCGACGAGGGACTGGATGTATTCTTCATCGGTCAGCGTCTTCTCGATATCTTCCGCCTTGAAGCCGGTCGCCTTCGAGATGATCGCGATCTGACGCGTCATCGTCACGCCTTCAGGAATCGTCATCTTGACGTCGGCGGCCTTCATGACGGTACCCGTCTTCAACTCGCCGATGATCTCATCCGGTGTCATCGCCTTCGACAATGCATATGTCCCGGCCTGGAAGGCTGATTCATTCTTATAGCGTACATAGTAACGGAAAATCGTCTCGTTCGCGATCAGGCCTTTTTCTTTCAGGATGTTCGCAATCGTGCTCGTTCCTGCACCAAGAGGAATCTCGACCTTTACTGACTTCGTCGAGCTCTCGTCGACTGGAGCAAGCGCATTTTTAAAGAAGACGTATCCGACACCGGCTGCCGTCAACAGGATTGCCAGTATGACGGATACGATGATGAGGGTGATACGGCGCGAGATTCGCCGGCGGTCGTTTTGCGCGTCGGCGTTGTGCTTCCATTCGTTCTCCATCTTTTCCTCCCCTGCCCTGAAAATAAGGTGACACGGGAGAGGGTACCCTCTCCGTGCCACCTCATATTATAGCGGACTCGCTTATTCCAGTTCGTCTTCGATCGTGTTGAAGACTTCTTCGATCTCATCCCAAGTCTCAGCATCGTCTTCCGGGATCGGGACGAGGTTGAACTCGTCGTCGCCTTCGCCGTACTCGTCGAGTTCGTAGACGAAGATGTCGACTTCCTCAGCATCGTCGTAGTCCTCACCGATCGGCTCGAGGAAGATGTAGGTCTTGTTCGAACGCGGGCTGTCGTAACGGAACTTCTCGATGAATTCGAATTCGTTTCCTTGGCCGTCTGGAATCAGATAGCGGGTTGGTTCATTCTGTTGCATGGTCGATTCGCTCCTTTAGTGCAGACTCGAGTTCATCCCAAGTCTGTTCGTCATTTTCATCGATCGGATGAAGGTCGAAGTCATCTTCGCCTTCTCCGAATTCGTCGAGTTCGCAGATGATCAGATCATCTTCTCCCTCTTCCTCTTGACCGACACGGTCGAGGAAGACATACGTCTTCCCGGTCCGTTCGCTGTCATATCTGTACCATTCTTCGAAGAGGTGTTCTCCCCCTTCTTCATCAGGGATGAGATAATGGCGCTTTTCTTCCATCATCGAACCTCCTCACATACGTCCCGCTTGATCCAGATGTGTCTGCAGGATCATAACGGCAGCCATCTTGTCGATGACCTGTTTACGTTTTTTGCGGCTGACGTCTGCGTCGATCAGCATACGTTCTGCTTGCATCGTCGTCAACCGTTCGTCGACGAGCTTCGTCTCCAGTCCGGTATGTTGTCCGATTTCCCGGGCGAACTGTTCGCTCGCTTCCGCGCGCGGACCGATCGTCCCGTTCATGTTCTTCGGATGACCGATGACGATGAGTTCGACGTTGTACTGCTTCACTAACTGGTCGAGTCGTTTGAAGGCGGTCTCGTAATCCGGTTCGTCCCATTTGACGGTCTCGACGCCTTGCGCCGTCCAGCCCATCGCATCACTCACCGCGACACCGATCGTCTTCGTCCCGACATCGAGCCCCATTGCTCGTTTCATTTCTTGTCTCCACTCTCCGCCAGATAGGACTTGACGAGTTCTTCAAGCAGCTCGTCCCGTTCGATCTTGCGGATCAGATTTCGTGCATCGTTATGACGAGGGATGTAAGCAGGGTCTCCGGAAAGCAGATAACCTACGATTTGATTGATAGGATGATATCCCTTTTCTTCCAAAGCTTGATAGACAGTCAGCAACACTTCACGCGTAGCCGTCTTGCTCTCATCTTCTGGGAAATTGAATTTCATGGTTTGATCCATCTGGCTCACACCGTTTCACCTCTTTCATTTACACTCCACTCTATTATGCCAGTGATTGGACATATTGTGAAGCGTACGAGAGAGCTTCGTTCAATTTCGCAGGATCTTTTCCGCCGGCTTGCGCCATGTCCGGACGACCACCACCGCCTCCGCCGCAACGCGTCGCAACTTCCTTGATCAATTTACCTGCGTGGAATCCGCGTTCGTTCAAGTCCTTCGAGACCGAAGCGACGAGGTTGACCTTGTCTCCTTGCGCACTGCCGAGGACGATGACGGCCGACCCGAGATTCGCCTTGAGCTCGTCCATCATGCCGCGGAGAGCGTCCATGTCGGAGACGTCGACGCGTTTCGCGAGAAGTTTGACTCCGTTGATTTCATCTACAGCTTCCGTAAGCGCAGCCGCTTCGATGTTCGAAAGCTTCGACTGGAGCGACTCGTTCGCCCGCTCCGTCTCGCGGAGTTGCGCCTGGAGTGCCTCGACGCGCACCGGTACTTCGCTCGCCTTCGTCTTAAGGAGACGCGCCGTCTGCTCGAGCGTCTCGAGATGACCGTTCATGACGCGGTAAGCGCCTGCCCCTGTGACCGCTTCGATGCGGCGTGTCCCTGCCCCGATACCGGATTCAGACAGGATCTTGAAGAGTCCGATTTCAGCCGTGTTCGAGACGTGGCATCCTCCGCAAAGCTCGATCGAATACGTCCCAGCCGAGACGACACGAACCGTTTCACCGTATTTCTCACCGAACAGTGCCATCGCGCCTTTTGCTTTCGCGTCCGCGATGTTCATCTCCTCGATATCGACCTCGATCGAGTCCCAGATCGCCTGGTTGACTTCACGTTCGATTTGAGCGAGTTCGTCCGCCGTGACCGCACCGAAATGCGAGAAGTCGAAGCGGAGGCGGTCCGCCGAGACGAGTGATCCTGCCTGGTTGACGTGCGTGCCGAGCGTGTCTTTCAGCGCCTTATGGAGCAAGTGTGTCGCTGTATGGTTCTTCGTGATCGCCTTGCGGGAAGAAGAATCGACCGTCGCCTTGACGTTTACGAGCGTCGCGACGCCCGTCCGGACGACGACCGTATGAAGGTTCTGTCCGTTCGGCGCCTTCTGGACGTCCTTGACGTCAAGGATGAAGTCCGGTCCTTCGATGACTCCTGTGTCTGCGACCTCGCCGCCGCTCTCTGCGTAGAACGGTGTGACGTCGAGGAGGAGTTGCGCCTCTTCGCCTGCTCCGACCTCTTCGACGAGCTCTCCGCCATGGAGAAGTGCCGAGATGTTCGCCTCAGTCGACAGATGCGTATAGCCGATGAACTCGCTTGGTGTCTTGAGTGTCGCGAGCACTTCCGACTGCTGTTGCATCGACCCCGACTCCTCACGGGCAGAACGAGCACGTTCACGCTGTGCGTCCATCGCCCGTTTGAAACCGTCCTCGTCGACGCTCATGTGATGGTCTTCCGCGTACTCGACCGTCAGCTCGAGCGGGAAGCCGTATGTGTCATACAGGCGGAATGCGTCTTCGCCGCTGATTTGCGTCTCGCCGTTCGCCTTCGCGTTCTGCGCGACCGTGCTGAGGATCGCGAGACCGTCGTTGAGCGTCTCGTGGAAGCGTACTTCCTCGTTCTTGATGACGCGTTTGATGAAGTCAGCCTTCTCCGGAACTTGCGGGTAGAAGTCTTCCATGACCGAGCCGACCGTGTCGACGAGCTCGAACATGAACGGACGCTCGATACCGAGCATCTTCGCGTAACGGACCGCACGGCGGAGCAAGCGACGAAGGACATACCCACGGCCTTCGTTCGAAGGCAACGCTCCGTCACCGATCGCGAACGCGACCGTCCGGATGTGGTCCGCGATCACCTTGAACGCGACATCGATTTTCGCATCCACACGGTATTTACGATCGCTGATTTCTTCCGTCTTGCGGATGATCGGCATGAACAGGTCCGTATCGAAGTTCGTCGGCACGTCCTGCAAGACGCTTGCCATCCGTTCGAGCCCCATCCCTGTATCGATGTTCTTACGAGGCAGCTCCGTATAGTTGCCGTGTCCGTCATGGTTGTACTGACTGAAGACGATGTTCCAGATCTCGAGGTAGCGCTCGTTCTCGCCGCCCGGATAGAGTTCAGGATCCGTCGGGTCGTCGCCGAATTCAGGACCGCGGTCGAAGAAGATTTCCGTGTTCGGGCCGGACGGGCCTTCACCGATCTCCCAGAAGTTGTCTTCAAGCGGGATGATCCGATCTTCCGGTACGCCGAGCCCGAGCCAGACTTGGCGAGCCGCGTCGTCTTCCGGATGGATCGTGACCGACAGGCGGTCCGGATCGAGACCGTACCACTCATCGCTCGTCAATAGTTCCCAGCCCCACTTGATCGCATCTTCACGGAAGTAGTCGCCGACCGAGAAGTTCCCGAGCATCTCGAAGAACGTATGGTGGCGAGCCGTCTTCCCGACGTTCTCGATGTCGTTCGTCCGAATCGATTTTTGCGCGTTGACGATGCGCGGGTTGTCCGGAATGACGCGACCATCGAAATACTTCTTGAGCGTCGCGACGCCCGAGTTGATCCAAAGAAGCGACGGATCGTCGATCGGGACGAGTGAAGCGCTCGGCTCGACCGAGTGGCCTTTTGATTGGAAGAAGTCGAGATACATCTGGCGAATCTGTGCGCCAGTCAATGCTTTTAACGGTTTCATGTAAATTACCCCCAATTGGAATTAGTTTCGAACGCAAAAAAGCGATGCCTCCGCCCTGGTAAAGGGACGAAAGCATCGCTTCGTGGTACCACCCTCGTTCGCGACGCATACGCGTCGCCTCGAAAATCCGCTAACGGGGATCAGCCGCGAGTGTTTGCACCCGACTCCGGATTAGCTTCCGATGCGTCCCGTGAAGATGCTTCCAGCCCAGGCACCTCTCTCTTGACACGGTCCATTCATCGTACTCGGATCCATCGACGTTTTCGCGTTCATTTCATCTGCCTTTGATTATCGCTTACAGACAAGGAAACGTCAAGACGTCTTTCCCCCCAATCGCTCGACGAGCCGGGTCCGGCGCTTCGGCTCCTCCTCTTGCGATGCCTTGTGAAAGGCACGGGGATCGCCGAACAGTAGCAGGCTGGTCTTCGCGCGGGTTACGGCCGTGTAGATCAGGTTCCGGGAGTTCTTGAACGCTCCCGTATAGAAGACCGGCATCAGGACGACCTTGAACTCCGAGCCTTGCGCCTTGTGGATCGTGATGGCATAGGCATGCGTGAACTGGTCCCAGTCGCTCCGGTTGTACTCGACCTCCGTCTGGTCGAATCGGGCGATGATCTTGTCGACCTTGTCGACGTTCTCCTTCGCGAAGAAGATGTTGACGATTTCACCGATATCACCGTTATAGACATTCTCCTCGGCATTGTTGACGAGCTGGAGGATCTTGTCGCCCCGGCGATATGTCCGGTTTCCTTGCTTCACTTCGCGCTTCTTCGCTTCCGGCGGGTTGTAGACGGCCTGGAGCGCGACGTTCAGTTCATCTATCCCGACCTGTCCCTTATACGTCGGCGCGAGTACCTGGACGTCGAACTTCGAATAGCCCTTCTCGAGCGCCTTCGCTGCGAAACCGGCGATTCCTTGCATCGCGCCTTGCGGAGGGACCGAGTAGAAGCGGCGGTCCGGCAACGCAGCGAGCAGGTCGCTCGACGTCGTCCGGTTCTTCAAGTCATGGGCGAGACGGAGAATCGAAGAGTCCTCCGCCTGCCTGTGGACGACGTTCAGCCGGACGACCGGGATGCCTGACGTGTCCATCAAGTCAGCGAGCACTTGCCCCGGTCCTACAGACGGCAGCTGGTCACGGTCGCCGACGAACAGGATCTTCATCCCGCTCGGTACAGCACGGAGCAGGCTCGACAGCAGGTAGATGTCGATCATCGATGATTCGTCGACGATCAGCACCTTGCCGGTGATCGGCTGGTCCTCATTCATCTGGAAGTTCGTCCCGTCATACTTCAACAATCGGTGAATCGTCATCGCCGGCACGCCGGTCGCCTCCTGGAGGCGTTTGGCAGCACGTCCGGTCGGAGCGGCGAGGACGTATGGATAGACCTCACCTGCCTTGACGGCACTCTTCTCGATCGGCCAGCCGTGTATCTCCTCGAGCGCATGGAGAATTCCTTTGATGACGGTCGTCTTCCCTGTCCCCGGTCCACCGGTCAACACCATCAGCGGCGCCTTGACGGCAAGTTCGATCGCCTCACGCTGCTGTGCCGCGTACTCCATCCCGAAGCGCTCCTCGAGCGTCCCGATCGCACTCAGCACGGTCGCGACATCGACCTCCTGCTCTGTTCCGCTCGCCATGACGCGCGCGAGCTCCTTCGCACCTCTGACCTCGGCATGATAGATCATCGGCAAGTAGAGGCATCCCTCTTCGAGCTTGACCTTATCTTCCGCCAGCAAGAGCTCGATCGCCTGTTCGAGCCGTTCGCCAGGGTCCTCCCCGAGCAGGCGCGGTGCCCGCTCGAGCAAGGATTCGACCGTCGCGAAGGCATGTCCTTCGCCCGCCTCCTGTTCAAGGATGTGCATGACGCTCGCCGCGATCCGCTCCGGATGCAACCCGATCAGTCCGAGATGGGCTGCGATCTGATCGGCCGTCTTGAAGCCGATCCCGTTCACCTCGTACATGAGCGAATACGGGTTCTCCTGGATCCGCGCCATCGCATCGCCTTCATACGCCGCATAGATCTTCGCGGCAAGCTTCGGCGTGACATCGAACGGAGACAAGAACAACATCAGCTGATCGACGCCGTAGAGCGTCGCGAGCCGGCTGAAGATGACGTCCGCTTGTTTCTGCTTGAGACCCGGCACCCGGTCCAGCGCCTTGCTGTCCCTGAGGATGACGTCGATCGCGTCGTCCCCGAGGGCTTCGACGATGTTCTTCGCCGTCTTCGGTCCGATGCCCGTGAATGTCCCGTTCGTCAGGAAACGGGCTGCCGCCTGCTTCGTCATCGGGACGGAGCGCCGGATCATATCCGCTTTCAGCTGCTTGCCAAAGCGCGGGTGCTCGACCAAATGGCCGAACGCCTGGTACGTCCCGCCGAGCTCGATCCCGACGCCCGTCCCCATGATGACGAGCTCCGTCTCCTTCAACTCGAAATTCTTCTCTTTGACCGCTACCAGGACGATCGAATGCGCTTCTTCCTCGGAGGAGAAGAGCACGCGTTTGACGCGCCCGACGACATGATGTGGGTGCTCCATGCCTCCACCTGCTTTCCTTAGTTCTCTCGTTTCCATGATAGCATTCGTTTCAACGTTTTTGTATCGGGGAAACTAACGGATGAAACGGAAGAGGAGGATGAACGATGGAACGACTACCGATTGCAGGACTGTGCGAACTCGTACTCGAGGTCGAAGACATGGAACGTGCCGTCTCGTTTTGGAATGGGACGCTTGGCATCCCGGTCGTCGAGCAATGGGCACCGGACGACGCTGAACCGAGCGAGGCGCAGGAATCGCAGAATGGGCCGTGGGCGACATGGCTCTACATCGGCGGCAACACGCGTCTCGGCCTCTGGCTGAAGCGCGACTTCACGCCGGACGAGGCAAAAGAGAAGGCGGAGCCCGTCACGGAGTGGGAGACGCTTTTCGATGAAGGAGGGGCTCACGTCCACTGTGCCTTCTTCGTCGAGATGGACGCGTTCGAACAGGCCGTCGCCTTGCTTCAGGCGCGCGCCATCCCGGTCAAGGAACGTGTCTGGGACGAACAGGAGACGTCGAACGTCAAGGAACGGTCCGCCTATTTCAAGGATACGGAGCATAACGTAATCGAACTCTATACGAAGAACATGGATGAAGCGTACCGGGATTTCTCCGGTCCTCCCTTGCGCGTCATCCGTCCGGTCCGTTATTAGGCGACCATAAGACGCAGAGTCCATACCGGGCTCTGCGTCTTATTGCTTCAGCCTTGCAACACCTTCTCCAAGTCGTCATCAAGTGTGAAGGTATCGCTCCTTCCGACCGTCTCGATGAACAGCCGTTCGACGAGAGAAACGGCATCCTCGAGACTTTTGCGCGTGATTTCAGAAGGATACGTCGCGAGATAGGACTGGATGAATTCCGGGTCGAGCGTTTCGTATGCCTTGAACTGATGCAGCTTCTTCCCTTCATTCAACACCTGGATCATCGATGCATATTCCCTCATCTTCTCGAGCAGGCGGAGCGGATAGATCAGGTTATCCCGCCTCAATTCCTTCCGAAGGGCGAGCGATGCAAACGCGAACTCGAACACGATGTCCCCTGTCTCATAGCGATCCGGTTGTCCGCGGAACATTTCGTCCTCTTCGTGCATCTTTTCTGACACCCTGCCCGTCTTATCCGAGACGACCTGATGAAGCGGGGAACGGACCGACAGCAGCTCCGTCGGCACGATCGAGATGTTGAACTCGAGTCCGTCCTCAAGGAAGACGATCAGCAAAAAGACGTTCGCCTTGAACAGTTTTTCCTTCACGTAAACCGGCTTGAACGCGTCTAGGCTTTGCCTGATCGCATTCTTCGCCGCTTCCGACTCCTCGCCGGAATGGACCGCGACCATCAGATCGATGTCCGAGTAAAGGTCCTTGTATCCGGCGACACCCGACCCGATTCGGACGATGCCTTCGACTTGTTCGACCGATTCGATCATCTGGATCGTTTTCGTATAATACGTATCTCTCTCTTCGACTGTGTACATGATTGACCCCACCTTCTTTAGCTCGTCCTAACTGTATTCGCTTATTTCCGCATTTTTCCTGTTAAAAAAACGACCGGTACTATGAGCAATTTCGCCCATGAGTCCGGTCGTCGGAAAAACGTTCAGTTATCACCAAGCAGGTGGTCCATCTTCTCTTTCGCGTCACGCGCTAGACGGTGTTCAGGCTGATAAGCAAGTACCGTTTCAAGCTCCGCGTAGCACTCATCCTGCCGTCCAAGGAAGGCGAGCGCGATCGCATAGTTGTAGCGGGCGTCCGTATGTTGCTCGTCAAGCAGCAATACCTGTTCGAGCACTTCCGCCGCTTCCTCGATCTGCTCATTTTGCGCGAGCGCGAGACCGTACTGGAACGCGATCTCGACGTCGACGGCGTTCAATTCCGTCGCCCGTTCAAGGCGCGGCAAGCCGCGCACCGGGTCACCGAGTTGCTGGTACGTCATGCCGAGCATGAAGTGCAGATCAGCGTCATCGAGGCCGTTCAGGAGCGCCGTCCGAAGTGCAGCTTCCGCGTCGACGAACAGACCGGCTGCGTAGTAGAGCGCACCTTTCGCGTAATAGGCACTCGCGAACGTCGGATCGAGTTCGAGCGCCTTGTCGTAGAAGCGCAGGGCCCGGTCCGCGTCGTTCATCGACTGGAGCAGCGTCCCCATGTTGACATAAGCTGTCGGGTCTTTCGGGTCAGCCTCGATCGCATCCGTGAATGCTTTTGCGGCAAGTTCCATCTCGCCCGCCTCTAAATGTTTGAAGCCTTGTTCATTGAAATCCATCAGTTTCCCACCTTCACGCCAGATATGCGAGCACTTCGCCCGCTTTATATGCTTGATCGATCGTTGCCCCGCCAAGGCAGATGTCGCCGTCATAGAAGACGACGGCTTGCCCCGGTGTGATGGCGCGCTGCGGTTCGTCGAAGCGGACGTCAAGTCCGTCCTCGAGCACACGTACCGTCACGCCGGAGTCGGTTTGACGGTAGCGGAACTTCGCCGTGCAACGGAATTCCGTGCCAGGCGCAGCCGTCGTCCAGCTGACGTCCGAAGCAAGGAGACCTTCCGAGTAGAGCAGCGGATTATGGAATCCTTGATCGACGTAGAGCACGTTCTCGTCAAGATTCTTCCCGACGACGAACCATGGATCGCCGTCGCCGCCGATGCCGAGTCCGTGGCGCTGCCCCATCGTGTAGTACATGAGTCCGTCATGCTTACCCATCACCTTGCCGTCGAGCGTCTTCATCTCACCCGGTTGCGCCGGCAGGTACTGTCCGAGGAACTGTTTGAAGTTCCGTTCCCCGATGAAGCAGATGCCTGTCGAGTCCTTCTTCTTCGCGGTTGCAAGGCCTGCCTCTTCCGCGATTTTCCGGACCTCGGACTTCTCCATGTGACCGATCGGGAACATCGCCTTCGCGATTTGTTCCTGCGAGAGCTGGTTCAGGAAATAGGTCTGGTCCTTGTTGTTGTCGACGCCGCGCAGCAGTTTATGCTCCCCGTCCTGATAGACGGCACGCGCATAGTGCCCGGTCGCGACGAAATCCGCCCCGAGGCGCATCGCATGGTCAAGGAACGCCTTGAACTTGATCTCCTTGTTGCACATGACGTCAGGGTTCGGCGTTCGGCCCTGCTTGTACTCATCGAGGAAATACGTGAACACCTTGTCCCAGTATTCCTTCTCGAAGTTGACCGCGTAATACGGGATACCGATCTGGTTCGCGACCGCGATGACATCTTCATAGTCCTCCGTCGCCGTACAGAAGCCGTCCTCGTCCGTATCGTCCCAGTTCTTCATGAAGATCCCGATGACGTTGTAACCTTGTTCCTTCAATATATGCGCCGTCACGGACGAATCGACGCCGCCGGACATGCCGACGACGACCGTCGTCTCGCTTGGTGCCTTTGCTCTTGTGTTCATTTCACTTCACCTCAAATTTCCGATTTCACCTGAAACGATTTTACGACATCCGAAAGCGCCTGTGCGAGCAGTTCGACTTGAGAAGCATCATTGCCGTAACCGAAGCTGATCCGGACAGACTGGCGCGTGCGCTCCTGCTCCCCGTACATCGCGCTCAGGACGTGCGACGGTTCGATTGAACCGGCCGTGCATGCGCTGCCGCTCGAGACCGCGAATCCGCGCATGTCGAGCATGATCAGGAATGGCTCGATCTCGATTCCACTGAAATAGAGATTGATGACGTGCTGTAAGCCGTCCGTCCCGTTCACCTCGTAGCGTACGCCGTTTTCGTCGAGTACCGTCAACAACTGATGCCGAAGAACGCTGAACTGATTCTGTACGGTTTCCCGTTCGCCTGAAGCGAGCACGACGGCTTCCGCGAACCCGGCGATGCCAGGGACGTTCTCCGTCCCGGCCCTGCGTTTTCGTTCCTGTTCGCCGCCGAACGTCTGCGGCGCGACCTTGACACCGCTCCGAATGTAGAGCAATCCGACCCCTTTAGGTCCGTTGACCTTGTGCGCCGATGCCGACAGCAGATCGATTCCGAGCGTGTCGACATCGATTTCGAGTTTGCCGAAGGCTTGTACGGCATCCGTGTGGAACAGGATAGCTCGCTCCTTAAGAAGTCTGCCAATCTGTTCGATTGGTTGAATCGTTCCGACCTCGTTGTTTGCGAACATGACGGAGACGAGGATCGTATCGGTCCGGAGCGCTTGCTCGAGCGCAGACAACGACAGTACGCCGCTCTCCGGCACGTCGAGATACGTCACCTCGAATCCGCGGCGTTCGAGCTCTTCGAACGCATGGAGGACCGCGTGATGCTCGATCCGCGTCGTGATCACATGCCGCCCTTTGTCTTCGTTCGCGATCGCAGCGCCTAGGATGGCGTAGTTGTCCGATTCCGTCCCGCCGCTCGTGAACACGAGCTCATTCGGTTTCGCATTCAACTCCTTCGCGATCACACGGCGTGCCGCGTCGATCGCCGCCCGTGCCTTGCGCCCCTGTCCGTGGATGCTTGACGGATTCCCGAACTCCTCGAGCATGTAGGGCATCATTTTTTCTAATACTTCCCGGCGCATCGGTGACGTCGCCGCGTGGTCAAAATAATTCATCTGTGCACCTCTCATATATAGAACATGTAGCCAGTATCGTCCTCTTTCGCCAATTCTTCAAGCGTCGTCTCGTCAAGGACACGGTCGACGGCCTGCTGGATCTTATCCCACAGCATCCGTTTCGTCGTCTCGTCACAGTTGTCTCCTTCGACGACGACGAGCGGCCCTTCGAGCAGGCGGATGATATCACCAGCCGTGATCTCATCTGCCGGACGTCCGAGACGATATCCGCCGTACGCTCCGCGGATGCTCTTGACGAGCCCTCCGTTCCGGAGCGGCGAGATGAGCTGCTCGAGATAATGTTCCGACAGTTCATACATCTGTGCGATTTTCTTTAGCGAGAGCGGCTTTCCTTCGCTCCCTCGCGCAAGCGCGATCATGATCGTCAGACCATATCGGCCCTTCGTCGATATCTTCATCATGCGTAAAAACACCCTTTCTAGTATAGTAGTAGCTGAATCCAACTGGAAGGAAGGAACGCTACGTTATGGCAAATCTATTTGAATCGCGTTACCCGAGCGGACCGCTCGCCAACCGGATGCGTCCGCAGACGCTCGATGAGATCGTCGGACAGCGTCACCTTGTCGGAGAGGGCACCCTTCTTCGTCGCGCCATCGAGGCGGACCGGCTCGGGACGGTCATCTTCTACGGCCCTCCCGGCACTGGAAAGACGACGCTCGCCCGTGTCATCTCGAACTATACGAAGTCTGCCTTCGAACAGCTGAACGCCGTCACGGCGAAGCTCGAACAGCTTCGAGAGGTCCTGAAGGCGGCAGAGTCGCGCCTCCAGTTCGACGACCAGAAAACGATTTTGTTCCTCGATGAGATTCATCGATTCAATAAACTGCAACAGGACGCCCTGCTTCCTGCCCTCGAGGCCGGCACGATCACGCTGATCGGCGCTACGACCGAAAATCCGAGCTTCGAGGTCAACGCCGCCCTGCTCTCCCGGGCGACCGTCTTCCGCTTCGAGCCTCCGACATCTGAAGACCTCCGTGTCGTCCTCGAGCGGACGCTTACCGATAAGGACCGCGGTCTCGGCAAATATCCGGTCGTCGTGACGCCTGAAGCGGCGGACCACTATGTCAAGCTCTCGGATGGCGATTACCGTTCCCTCCTGAATGCGCTCGAACTCGCCGTGCTGACGACCCCTGAAGTCGATGGTGCGATCACGATCGACCTCGCCGTCGCGGAGGAATCGATCCAGCAGAAAGCACTCAAGTATGACAAGGACGGTGACCGGCATTATGACGTCGTCTCCGCGTTCATCAAATCGATTCGCGGTTCTGATCCGGACGCCGCCCTCTACTGGCTCGCCGTCATGATCGAGGCCGGCGAAAGCCCGCGGTTCATCGTCCGGCGCCTCTATGTGCATGCGGCCGAGGACATCGGCCTGTCGGACCCGCAAGCGCTCCTGATCGTAGATGCATGTGCCCGCGCATGCGAGTACGTCGGATTCCCGGAAGCACGGATCCCGCTCGCCGAGACCGTACTTTATCTTGCGACTGCTCCGAAGTCGAACGCCGTCATCACGGCGATCGATGCGGCACTGACGCTCGTCCGGCGCTCGGACGGCGGCCCCGTCCCCCCTCACCTGAGAGACGCCCACCACCCTGGTGCCGCTGCGCTCGGCAACGGGGAGAGCTACCTCTATCCGCACAGTTTCGAGCATGCTTACGTCAAACAGAACTACTGGCCGGAAAACCTCGCCCGCAAGAAGCCTGTCTTCTATGAACCGAGCCCGCGCGGCTTCGAGAAGCAACTGAAGGCCCGTCTTGATTTTTGGAAACAACAGAAATGATAGCAGAAAAGCGACCGGAAACGGTCGCTTTTTTCAGCGAATGCGCTCGATTGCGACGCCGGCCTCCTTGATGATCTCGTTGATGACGTGGCTAGCAGCGATCAGCCCGCCGACCGAAGGTACGAACGCGTTCGAGCTCGGCGGCATCTTCGCCTTGCGGATGACGGCCGCGTCGTTGCCGACGACCTGACGCACTTCCTCGATCGTCTTGACCGGCGGCTCGTCCGAGAAGACGACCGGTACGCCTTTATGGATGCCTTCCTTGCGGAGCTTCGTCCGGATGACCTTCGCGAGCGGATCATATGACGTGTCCTTGATGTCGACGATCTTGATCCGCGTCGGATCCATCTTGTTCGCCATGCCCATGCTCGAGATGATCGGAATCTCACGGCGTTTGCATTCCTTGATCAAATGGATCTTGAACGATACCGTGTCCGATGCGTCTATGACGTAGTCCGGCTTCGCGTCGAAGAATTCCTCGAACGTCTCGTCCGTATAGAACATCTTCAGCTTGACGATCTCGAGTGACTCGTTGACCTGGACGAGACGGTCCGCCATCGCTTCGACCTTCGGCTGTCCGACGGTCGGCAGGAGGGCGTGGATCTGCCGGTTGACGTTAGTGATGTCGATGTCGTCCTTGTCGACGAGGATCAATCGCCCGACTCCGCTCCGCGCGAGGGCCTCTGCTGCGAATGAGCCGACCCCTCCGATTCCGAGGATGGCGACGGATTTACCTGCTAGGGCCTCAAGCCCGACTTGGCCGATGGCAAGTTCATTACGTGAAAATTGATGCAACATCTTATTAACCCCTTCATTTTCATACTGTTTTACTCGGAATTATAGCATAAAAAAAAACGTCAAGCGACGTATGTCTACAAATAATAACGATGGGACCCGAAGTGCCGTGTCGATACCTTATTTTTGAACCTGCTAGGCAGGTGGGTGTTCTGTCCGATTCCTTTTCACACTTCCTCCTGCACGTTGCGAGGCTTGTGCTACTAGTTGGAACGTCGAACTCCCGTTCAAAAAAGAGTGGCTCAAAGAATTAAGGCGGCTCTCGTACATTTCAGGAACCCCATCTGTTGCATTTAATATAGCATCCCTTGACCTGAATTGCAACTGAATCCGGAATCGGCGGAAAGAATTTTTGTCCTTTCAGATTCCCCATTTCCGGATGAATTTTTCTTCCGGATCATAACGTTCCTGCTGCCATACCGGGTCGAACCGCTTCGCCCCGCCCGGATGCAGCACACCTGCGATGTAAGCCCAGTTCCCGTAGTTCGACGCGACGTCGTAATCGACCAGCCGGCTCTCGAAATATTCTGCCCCGATCCGCCAGTCCTGCCCCAGATCATGGACGAGATAGCTTGCTGTGATCTGTCGGCCCCGGTTCGACATCCAGCCGGTCTCCGCAAACTCCCGCATGAAGGCGTCGACGAACGGCTGTCCGGTTCGCCCCTCGATCCAGCGCTCGATGACGGACCAGTCGACGGACCAGTTCCTCTTTTCTTCCAGCAATCCGTTCGAACGGAACAGGCCGTTTCCTGTGCTCCGCATCTTGTGGTGGAAATAGTCGCGCCAAAGCAGTTCTACGTACATCCAGTAGGTCGACGCATTCCCGCCGCGAAGTGTTTCTGCCATCTTGAGCTCCTGCATGACGCGGCGTGGAGAGAGAGAACCGTTCGCGAGCCAGGCGGAGAACTTCGAGGAGTCGTCAACCTGAAAACCGTTTCGCGTCTCCTTATAGCGGAATATGTCGTCCTTCATGTATTCCGCGATGCGCCCCCGTCCTGCCGCCTCACCTCCTGTAAACGGAAAAGCGCTCTTCGAAGAGATACCTTCCTTCCGATTCGGTACCTCTCTGTAGACGATGTGTCCCGGCGGATCGAGCGCTACCGGCACGACCGTTCGTTCAGCATTCTTCCGAAATCCGCTGAATCCCTGTCCGTCCTTCAGCATTCCGGCGTGCAGCGTCTGCGTCTCGAATACCCTCGACTCGAAATCCTCCCTGACCTTTCGTTCCAGATGTCGTTCTTCGACGCCTGTCATCCGGTGGAAATAGACAACATCCCCTTTCTCGTAGTGTTTCCCGATCCATTCTGCGGCGTCCCCCGTCACCCGGATCAGCGGGATGCTGAGCTGTCCGAGATTGTACTGAAGTTCGTCGAGCGTCTCCCGTTGAAATTCCAAGCGCTCTTTACCGGGTTCGAACAGTCTGTTCATCCTCGATTCAGGTGCAGCGTAAATCGCGATCACTTCGTCGTAAGTCCGACAGGCAGCTTGAAGCGCTTCGTGATCGTCCACTCGCAGGTCACTTCGAAACCAGACGATTCCTTTCACATTCACCACTCCTCCATTGAACTTTCTCATGTGGCGACATTCCTGGCAACGCCTCGATGTGTGCGAAATGTTTCAGTTTTTATTTTCGTGGAATATATTTATTAACACATCATTAAGGAGTGAATGAATCCATGGTCAAAAAAGGTAAATTCGGTTCGCTCGTCACGATTTTGACGACGGTCGGTCCAATCGCGTATAAATTCTATAAGCAACAGCAGGCGAAGAAAGCCGCTGCATCGAACCAAACAGTCAATCAACCGAATAAAAATAAGGGACTGCGCTAAGCAATCCCTTATTTTTTTGCCTTTTTACTCACCCCGATGCTGTCGCCATCATAGTATCGCCATGGGTAATGGGTCGCCTCTCCTGCGTTCGGGATACCGATCCGCGCGGCATGGACGACGTTCGCAGGAATCTCTCCGCGGTGTAGCTGGAACGGCGGATGATAGAGATCTTTTCCTGAGTCAGCTGTCGTCAAGCCGAACCCCTTACAGAGCTTTGCCGGACCGTTGACGAGATTTTTTTGCTCCGTCTTCGTCAATTCCGCATACGGTTTTCCGAAACGCCGCTCTGCGACGAGATCATGGCCCTCGACGACTTCAGCCCCACGCAAGAGCAGCGCGAATCCTTCCCCGACATCCCCGCAGACGATGTTCATGCAATGATGCATCCCGTAGGTGAAGTAGACATAGAGCAGTCCGGCCTCGCCGAACATCGGTGCCGTCCGTTTCGTCGGCACCCCGCTGTAGGAATGCGCCGCCCGGTCGAACGGCCCGAGATACGCTTCCGTCTCGACGATTCGCATCTTCACGTCACCGACCGTGACATAGCTACCTAGAAACTCCGGTCCTACCTCGAGCGGGGAACGTTTGAAAAAATCACGTTCTAGCATACTTCTCCTCCTAGTCAAAAGACGGACCTTCTCATCAGTGAGAAGATCCGTCTGTTTTGTTCATTCCATATTACCCCGAAACGCGTATTTTGTAACGTTTACTGTTTGACGGCTGTCTTGATCGACAACTCGACAAGCTGGTTGTCTGCGACCGGGCTCGGTGCTGACGTCAGCAAACAGCTCGCTGAAGCAGTTTTCGGGAACGCGATCGTGTCACGCAAGTTAGAGCGTCCCGCAAGCAACATGATCAGACGGTCGAGGCCGAGCGCGATACCGGCGTGCGGCGGCGTGCCGTATTCGAACGCTTCCATCAGGAAACCGAACTGGGCGTTCGCTTCCTCTTCCGTGAAGCCGAGCAGCTTGAACATGCGCTCCTGAATGTCACGTTCGTAGATCCGTTGCGATCCGCCGCCGAGCTCGTAACCGTTCAAGACGAGGTCATATGCGACGGCGAGCACGCTGCCCGGATCCGTCTCGAGCTTGTCGAGGTCTTCACGGCGCGGCATCGTGAACGGATGGTGGTTCGCGTAGAAACGGCCATCCTCTTCCTCGAACGTCACGAGCGGGAAGTCCGTCACCCAGAGGAAGTTGAATTGTGACTCGTCGATCAGACCGAGTTCCTTGCCGAGCTTCTGGCGGAGCGCACCGAGGCTGTCGGCGACGACTTGGGCTTTAGCCGCGACGAACAGGAGCAGGTCGCCCGCTTCCGCGCCAGTCGCAGCAAGCAGTTTCGCAGCGGCTGTCTCGTCGAAGAACTTCGCGATCGGTCCGTTCAAGCCTTCAGAAGTCACCTTGAGCCAAGCGAGGCCTTTCGCACCGTAGATCGCCGTGAACTCCTGCAGCTTGTCGATGTCCTTGCGCGAGAAGTTCTCGGCAGCTCCCTTGACGTTGAGCGCCTTGACTTCGCCGCCTGATTCGATCGCCATGTCGAACACTTTGAACCCTGCGCCAGTGACGGCTTCTGCGACGTTGATCAACTCGAGGCCGAAACGTGTGTCCGGCTTGTCCGAACCGAACCGGTCCATCGCTTCAGCGTACGGCATGCGCGGGAACGGCGTCGTGATCTCCTTGCCGAGCGTCTCTTTCATGACACGCGCCATCATCGCCTCCATCATCGCATAGAGGTCTTCGACGTCCATGAAGCTCGTCTCGATGTCGACTTGCGTGAACTCCGGCTGACGGTCAGCGCGCAAGTCCTCGTCACGGAAGCAGCGGGCGATTTGGAAGTAGCGCTCGAATCCGGATACCATCAGAAGCTGTTTGAACAGCTGCGGCGACTGCGGGAGGGCATAGAACTCACCTGGGTGGACACGGCTCGGGACGAGATAGTCGCGTGCGCCTTCCGGTGTCGATTTCGTCAGGATCGGTGTCTCGACTTCGAGGAAGTCCCACTCGTCGAGGAAGTTACGCATGATGTTCGAGGCTTTCGAACGAAGGCGGAACGTTTCTTGGAGCGACGGACGACGCAAGTCGAGATAACGGTATTTGAGGCGGAGATCTTCCGACGTGTTCTCCGCTTCCTCACTGATTGGGAACGGCGTCATCTTCGCCGCGTTCAGGATGTTGACTTCGTCCGCGACGACTTCGACTTGACCTGTCGGGATGTTCGGGTTCGGATTCTCACGCGTGACGACCTTCCCTTTGATGTCGAGCACGTACTCCGAGCGGATCGATTCAGCTGTCTTATGCGCCGTCTCGTTCTCCGGTTGGAAGACGACTTGGACGATCCCTGTCCGGTCACGGAGATCGAGGAAGATGAGTCCGCCGAGGTCACGGCGTTTCTGGACCCATCCTTTCAATTGCACTTCTTGGCCGACGAGTTCTTCCGTCACATGGCCGTTCATATGGGTACGTCCGATCATTTCGTTTCCTCCTTCAATTTTTCGACGATCGTGTCAGCGACGGCCGAGAGCGGCACGTCGATCTGTTCACCTGTCGTCATGTCCTTCAGTGCAGCTGCGCCGCGCTCGACCTCCTCGTCGCCGAGGATGACCGTGTATTTCGCCTTCAGGCGGTCGGCCGCCTTGAACTGGCCTTTGAACTTCCGACCGAGGTAGTCGCGGTCCGCGACGAGACCTTCGAGTCGCATCAGCTGCAACAGGCGCGTCGCAGTCTTTTCGACTTCGAGGCTTCCTTGGGCGACGATGAAGACGTCGAGCGAGTCGTCGACTTCAGGCAGCACACCTTCGTTCTCGAGCGCCATCAGGAGACGTTCGATGCCGATGCCGAACCCGATGCCCGGCGTCGTCGGTCCGCCGATCGCCTCGACGAGACCGTTGTAGCGTCCTCCGCCGCAAAGCGTCGTGATCGCGCCGAAACCTTCCGCTTCCGACATGATTTCGAATGCCGTGTGGTTGTAGTAGTCTAGTCCTCGCACGAGCGTCGGGTCGACGACGTACTCGATTCCGAGGGCGTCGAGGTGGAGCAGGACGTCCTCGAAGTACGCCTTCGATTCCGCGTTCAGGAAGTCGAGGATCGACGGCGCCGTCTTCATGCTCGGGTGGTCACGGTCGACCTTGCAGTCGAGGACGCGGAGCGGGTTCGTCTCGAGGCGGTTCTGGCAATCCTGGCACAACTCGCCCTTGACCGGCGTGAAGTGCGCGACGAGAGCGTCGCGGTGCGCCTGGCGGCTGTCCGCGTCGCCGAGTGAGTTGATGACAAGCTTGATTTTCTTCAGTCCGAAGCCGCGGTAGATGCTCATCGCGAGACTGATCACCTCGGCATCGATCGCCGGGTCCTCGCTGCCGAGCGCCTCGACCCCGTATTGGTGAAGCTGACGGAAGCGCCCGGCCTGCGGACGTTCGTAGCGGAACATCGGTCCGATGTAGAAGAGCTTCGTCGGCTGGTTCGGCAGACCGAACAGCTTGTTCGTCACGAACGAACGGACGACGGCAGCCGTCCCTTCCGGCCGGAGCGTGTACTGCTCCTTGCCGCGCTTCTCGAGCATGAACATCTCTTTTTGGACGATGTCGGTCGTTTCGCCGACGCCGCGTTTGAACAGTTCCGTCTCCTCGAAGATCGGTGTCCGGATCTCCTTGTAGTTATACCGCTTGCTGATCGCGCGAAGTTCCTGCTCGACGAACTGCCAGTTCTCGACCGTCCCGGGCAGGATATCAAAGGTGCCGCGTGGTAATTTCATGTTCATTCCTCCTTAATTGAATACAAAAAGGCCCTCGTCCGCAAAGGGACGAGAGCCTGAAGTTCCCGTGGTACCACCCTGGTTGCTGAAAACTGCTCAGCCACTCAACGCGGTTAACGCCCGCCTACGGCTTCCCCTACTGCATGCTTCAGGAAAGCACCTCGGAAGTGTCTTTCGAAAAGTTCGTCCGACCGCCCTTTCAGCCTATGGGGCGACTCTCTTGGCAGACGATGCCTCTCCTACTCCTCTTCGTCTCTGGTGTTCAATCGTTCTGTTACGTTTTATGATGCCCTGCCCCCGTCTTGATGTCAAGCCTTTGCTGTCACTTTTCGAGGATGAGCGTGACCGGTCCGTCGTTGACGAGCGCTACATCCATCATCGCGCCGAACGTTCCCGTCTCGACGTTCAGGCCGTGCGTCCGCAGGCGCTCATTGAACGCCTCGTACAGCTCGTTCGCATGAACCGGTTTCGCCGCGTCCGTGAAGGCCGGACGACGGCCCTTCTTGACGTCCCCGTAAAGGGTGAACTGGGAGACGGACAGGATCTCGCCGTCGACATCCGCAAGCGAACGGTTCATCCGTTCCTCGTCGTCCTCGAAGACGCGAAGACCGGCGATCTTGTCCGCGAGCCAGTTGACTTCATCGTTCGTATCCTCATGCGTCACGCCGACGAGAAGCATGAACCCTTTGCCGATCCGCCCGACGATTTTCCCTTCGACCGTGACGCTCGCTTCCTTGACACGCTGTAATACGACTTTCAAAACAATCGCTCCTTACGTCATCATGACGCGGTGGACCGCGTACACGTCTGAGATTTGCTTGATTTTATCGACGACCTTCTGGAGGTGGTTGACGTTGTTGATGGCGATCGTCATCGTGATCTTCGCCTGCTTGCTGTCGTCACCCTTCCCGCTGACCGCGACGATGTTCGTGTTCGTCGCGGAGACGGACTGGAGGACGTCGTTCAAGAGACCGGCTCGGTCGAATCCCGAGATCTCGATTTCGACGTTGTAGCTCTTGACCGTCTTCCCTTCATGCTCCCATTCGACTTCGAGCAGCCGTTCCGGGTTCTGTTCGTGGATGACGTTCAGGCAATCCGTCCGGTGAATCGAGACGCCGCGTCCGCGCGTGATATAGCCGATGATGTCGTCGCCCGGGACCGGGTTGCAGCAACGGCTCATCCGGACGAGCATGTTGTCGACACCTTTGACGCGGACACCTTCAGGGTTCGGCTTCGTCGGCTTGTCGAGCGTCTTCATGCCGCTGATCGCCTCGTTCAGCTCGAGATTCTTCGTCTCCTTGTCCTTGCGCAACTTCTCCGTCAGCTTGTGGGCGACCTGTGCCGCCGTCAGCCCATGGTACCCGACTGCCGCGTACATGTCTTCCTCATGACCGAAGTTGAACTTGCGCGTAACGTCCTCGAGCGTCTTCTCGTTGATGACTTCTTTCGGCTCGAAACCGAGCTTCTTCACTTCCGCCTCGATCAGCTCGCGCCCTTTCGTGACGTTCTCTTCCCGTTGCTGACGCTTGAACCATTGGCGAATCTTGTTCTTCGCCTGGCTCGAGACGCAGATCTTCAACCAGTCCTTACTCGGACCGTAGCTGTGCTTCGACGTGACGATCTCGATGATGTCGCCTGTCTTCAGCTTGTAGTCGATCGGGACCATCCGTCCGTTGACCTTCGCACCGATCGTCCGGTGACCGATCTCGGTATGGATCCGGTAGGCATAGTCGATCGGGACGGATCCCTTCGGCAACTCGATGACGTCGCCTTTAGGCGTGAAGACGTAGAGCATGTCGCTGAAGAAGTCGACCTTGACCGATTCCATGAACTCCTCGGCGTCCGCCGTATCCTTCTGCAACTCGAGGATCTCCCGGAAGTGCGCGATCTTCTCTTCGAAGCCGGACTTCGCCTCCGCCTCTTTCCCTTCCTTGTACGCCCAGTGTGCGGCGATTCCGTACTCGGCGATGAAGTGCATGTCACGGGTCCGGATCTGGACCTCGAGCGGCTCCCCCTTCGGACCGATCACGGTCGTGTGGAGTGACTGGTACATGTTCGGTTTCGGCATCGCGATATAGTCCTTGAAGCGTCCAGGCATCGGCTTGTACTGGGTGTGGATGATGCCGAGGACGGCGTAGCAATCCTTGATCGAATCGACGATGATCCGGACCGCCATCAAATCGTAGATTTCGCTGAAATCCTTCTTCGAGTTCTCCATCTTCCGGTAGATCGAATAGATGTGTTTCGGACGGCCGTCGACGTCCGCTGCGATCTCGACCTCGTCGAGGACCTCGTTCATCTCACTGATGACCGAGTTGACGAGCGCTTCCCGCTCCGTCCGCTTCTGCTTCATCATCGAGACGATCCGGTAATATTGCTGCGGATTGATGTAACGAAGGCTGATGTCCTCAAGCTCCCACTTGATCGTCGAGATACCGAGACGGTGCGCGAGAGGGGCGAAAATCTCGAGCGTCTCTTCCGCCTTTTGCACCTGTTTCTCCTTGACCATGTGCTGGAGTGTCCGCATGTTGTGAAGACGGTCCGCGAGCTTGATCAGGATGACCCGGATGTCCTCCGCCATCGCGATGAACATCTTGCGGTGGTTCTCAGCAAGTTCTTCCCGTTTCGACTTGTATTTGATTTTACCGAGCTTCGTCACGCCATCGACGAGCATGGCGACGTCTGCGCCAAACTTCTCTGCGAGTTCCTCGAGCGTGATGTCCGTGTCTTCTACGACATCGTGAAGAAGCGCGGCAACGATCGTCGTCGCGTCAAGGCCGATATCGACCAGGATTCCGGCGACCTGCACGGGATGGATGATATACGGCTCGCCCGAACGGCGAAATTGCCCGTCGTGCTCATCCTTCGCGAATTGATACGCCGCTTCGATTGATTGCACCTCGGCCGCGGTCATGTATTCCGCGCAGCGAGCGAGAAGGTCCTCTACGTTTACGATTTGTTTGTTGGTCATACCTCTTCCTCACCCAGTCCCCGGGATTTTTATACGCTCAATCCCTAAAATATATATCTTCTATTATCTTAAAATCTGAATGATATGTCAAAATAAAAAGCCAGCCGACAGGACCTATGTCCTATCGACCGGCTTAGCCGTTCAGTCTTCGTAACGGATGAGGGAAAGGATATCATACCCTTCGAGCTTCTCGCGACCACCGAGGCCATCGAGCTCGATCAGGAATCCGATTCCTGCGACCGTTCCGCCGAGCTTCTCGATCATTTCGATCGTCGCTTCGATCGTTCCGCCTGTCGCGAGCAAATCGTCGAGGATGACGACTTTCTGCCCCGGCTTGATCGCATCGTTGTGCATCGTCAGGACGTCCTTGCCGTATTCAAGACCGTACTCGACACGGACCGTTTCACGCGGGAGTTTCCCTTCTTTACGGACCGGCACGAAACCGACCTCGAGGGCATATGCCGCCGGACAACCGACGACGAATCCACGTGCTTCCGGTCCAGCGATGACGTCAGCACCGCGTTCGCGTGCGTACTCGACCAGTGCATCGATCGATTGTTTGTAGACCGGACCGTTCTGCATCAATGACGTGATGTCCTTGAAGCTGATTCCTTCTTTCGGCCAGTTCTCGACCTCTTTTATATGCTGTTTGAACTCCATGTCGTTTCCTCCTGCTTCGCCGCTTCCACTAAAGCATCGAATCGCTCCTTCAGCTGAGCGAGTGACGAATAAATGTATTGTTGCTCAAGACGCTGACGTTCCTCGTGACGCTTATACGTCGCTGCTTCCGTCAGGTCTCTTTTCGCAGCTTCCGGATTCACACCAGGAAGCCCGTCCTCCATTGTAACAAGAAAATCAAGTTCGGAAAATACCGAATGCATAAAGTTTATTGAACGTTTCGACCACTTCCGTTCCTTCGAAAGCCGAACGAGACCGATCCGCATGTCAGAACGTTCGCATGTAGCGAAATAATTGAAGTAGTGTTTGAAGTCCTCACGGCTCGGGATCGCCTCGAAATAATATCCCTCGTCCTTGAATGCGCAGTAGATGCGCTCGGCCTTGGCGATGTAAGGATAGAACGCCCCTTCCTCATCCGGCAGGTCGAGGAGGACGACGTTTTTCTTTCCATGCTCGTTCAATTTCCGTTCAGCGTAAGCATCTCGCGTCTTCTCGTTGAAAGCCACATAAGCTGTCGACTCCGCTTCCAAGGCGAACAGTTCGCTGATCGGTCTCTTGCCGCCCCGGTAGTCGAACAGTTGATAGTCGCTTACCGACAGATCCTGGATCATCAGTTGAGGTTTACGGAAACCGTTCCATTCGTTGACGTTCAGGCTGCCCATGATCGAGACGTCAGATAAAGTCGACAGCTCGTCGACCGCATCGCCGAAGCCGAAGCCGATCGCGTCAAGCTCCGTCTTGCCGTCCGAGAGCAGTGCCTTGAAATGTGTCAAGTCGCGCCCGATTCGTTTCATGTCGCGGATCCTGGCCGATTCGACGACGATGCGCGGAGCCGGGTTGCCCATCCCGAACGGCGACAGCTTGCCAATCTGTTCGATCAGCTTCAAATCGACGTCCGATACCTTCAGGCGCAGGTCGACCTCGATCGTCGGGATGAACGCATCGTCCGGCAAGGTGGCCGCCTGCTCGTTCAACCTCCGCCGCAACTCCTCGACGTCTGACGATGCGAGCGTCATTCCGGCAGCTGCCGGATGCCCGCCGAAGTGCGGCAGGATGTCCGCGCATTTGTTCAATTCATGGAACAGGTCGAACGCGGCGATTGACCGGCCGGACCCTTTCGCCGTCCCCTTCTCAACATCATGGCAGAGCATGATGACGGGACGGTAGTACTTCTCGACGAGACGTGAGGCGACGATTCCGACGACACCGGGGTTCCAGCCTTCGGCGTCGACGACGAGGACCCGGTCGTCCATGTGGTCGGATTCGACCTGCAGCGTCGCCTCCTCGGCGATTTGCTTGACGATATCTTGGCGTTCCTTATTTTGCTTGTCGAGCTGCTTCGCAAGCTGTTCCGCCTCTTCGAATGAATCGGACAGCAACATCTCGAGCGCAGGCATCGCCGAGTCGAGCCGACCTGCCGCGTTGATCCGCGGACCGAACGCGAAGCCGACCGACTCCTCGTTCAATTCGTCTTCCGCAAGGCTGCATACCTTGCGAAGGGCAAGAATCCCGGGACGTTCGCTCGCGTTCAGCGCCTCGATCCCCTTGACGGCGAGCAGGCGGTTCTCGTCGACGAGCGGCACGAGGTCCGCGATCGTCCCGAGGACGGCGAGGTCGAGCAGCTCTGCCGGGACACGTCCGAGCAAGGCATGCGCCACCTTGAAGGCGACGCCAGCGCCTGCGAGCTTCGAGAACGGATACTGTTCATCGATACCGGGATGAATCAACGCGAACGCATCCGGCAGTTCTTCCTTCGGTTCGTGGTGATCCGTGATGATCAAGTCGACACCGAGTTCCTTCAGCACTTGCGCTTCATGAATTCCCGAAATGCCGCAGTCGACCGTGATGACGAGGCTGAAACCCTCTTCAGCCGCCCAGCGGAAGGCAGACTCGTTAGGTCCATATCCTTCCGTGAATCGGTTCGGGATATAGCATTCCGCCATCGCCCCGATCTCCATCAATGCATTCCAAAGGATCGCCGACGCACTGACGCCATCGACGTCATAGTCGCCGTAGATCAGGATCATCTCACCTTGTTCGGCGGCACGCATGATCCGCTCGACGACTCTCTCCATGTCCTTGAACAAGAACGGATCGTGATAGTCCATCTTGTCCGCTTCAAGGAACGCCTTTGCCGCCTCAGGCGTGTCGAGACCACGCTGGACGAGCAGCCTTGCGACGAACGGAGACGTCGCCGCCTCCTTCTCGAGCACTTCTACTTTATGGTCATCAATGGGCTTGTCGACCCATGTTTTTTTCGAGTGATACATCGAACCCCTCCAATCAACTTTCTCATTATAAACAAATTCCGCGTTAGTGTCATAACTAACGCGGAACTTGATCAAGATGCCTGTTTAGTTTTCGAGAGGGTCTTCCCCTTCATGACGAGCCAGAGCTGAGCCGCGATGAAGATCGAAGAATACATGCCCATGACGAGTCCGACGAGAAGCGCGAGGCTGAACCCGCGAATCGATTCGCTTCCAAAAACGTAGAGCGCGATCGCCGTCATCAAGACCGTCACGACGGTGTTGATCGAGCGGACGATCGTCTGCTGGAGCGAGGCGTTGACGATTCTTCCGAGCTCCTCGAATCCGACTTTGCGTCCGCCCTTCTCGGCGAGTGCCAAGTTCTCCCGCACCCGGTCGAACGTGACGATCGTGTCGTTGACGGAATAACCGATGATCGTCAAGACGGCTGCGATGAAGTACAGGTTCACCTCGATCTGCAGCAGCGAGAAGAACGCGATGATCATCAGCACGTCATGCAGCAAGGCGACGACCGTCGCGATCCCGTAGAGGGGCTGGAAACGTACCGAGACGTAGAGGACGATCCCGAGCGATGCGAGCATCACCGCATAGATGGCGTTCCGCGCGATCTCGCGCCCGACTTGTGCCGATACGGTCGAGACACTCGGCTCCTTGCCGTACTTATCCTCGATGACCTGCTTCGTCTTCGCGATCTGTTCCTTCTCGAACACACCGACGAACGTCACGTTCGCAAGCTTTCCGCCCTGCGCGAACTGGATGCCGTCGATCTCATCCGCATCCAGACCGGACTGTTCGATGACGTCACGGACTTCCTGCTCTTTGAGCACCTGTTCCGACGCGATCTCGACACGTGTACCGGCAGCGAAGTCGATACCGAGGTTCAATCCGCGGAAGGTGATCAGCAAGACCGACACGAGCACGAGAGCGATCGTGATCGTGAAATAGAGTTTGCGGTGTTTAATATAATCGAACTTCGTTGGATTAAAGCTCACGGATTTCACTCTCCTTTACTCCGAACCAGCTCTTCTTCTTATCAAAGAGACGGCTTTCGACGAGCTGGCCTAAGAAGAAGCGTGAGACGAAGACGTTCGTGATGAATGTAACGAGGATCGACACCATCAACATGATGGCGAATCCTTTGACCGTGCTCGTCCCGAAGTAGTAGAGAACTCCTGCTGAGATGAGCGTCGTCAAGTTGGCATCAAGGATCGTTCCGAACGAACGGCGATTCCCTGCCTTGAACGAAGAAAGCACCGATTTCCCGCTGCGGAGCTCATCCTTGATCCGTTCCGCCGTGATGATGTTCGCATCGACGGCCATACCGACACCGAGGACGAGTGCCGCGATACCAGGCAGCGTCAAGACTGCGTTGATCCCGTTGAAGAAGATCATGACGAGATAGATATAGAAGAGAAGCGTAACGACCGCTACGACCCCGGACAAGCGATAGAACACGAGCATGAAGAGGGAGACGGCCGCGATCCCGATCATCGACGCGAAGAGCGTCTGATCGAGCGCATCCTTACCGAACGCCGCCGAGACGGACGTCGAATAGATCTCATCGAGCTTGACCGGGAGAGCTCCTGCATTCAAGATCGACGAGAGCTGCTTGCCATACTCGGCATCGATGCTTCCGCCTGAGATGATGGCTTTGTCCGAGTTGATCGGCTGGGAGACGAACGCGTCAGAGACGATCTTCGAGTTCTCCTTGCCCATCTCTTTTTCGTACGTGTCACCTTCCTCGTAATCGAGCCAGATGACGAGGCGATTCGTCGGCTCCGGCATCTGCGAGATTTGCTGCGTCACTTCGTAGAACTTCTCTTGCGATTTCATTGTCAGTTCGACGAGCGGCTCGTTCGTCTGCGGGTCATACCCGAGCTTAGCGCCTTTCGCCTTCAAATCCGCCCCATCGAGTAGCAGCTTGTCATTGACGTCACGGAACGAGAGTTGTGCCGTCGAGGAAAGAATCTGTCGTGCCTCGTTCTGGTCCTTGACTCCTGCGAGCTGGACGCGAATCCGATTTCCGCCCTCGATCCGGATGTCCGGTTCCGAGACGCCAAGTACGTTGACCCGGTTCTCGATTGCCGTAAGCGTCGCGCTCATGGCCGTTTCATCGATTTTGTCACCTTTTTTGAGCGGCTGTACTTCATACAGCACCTCGAATCCGCCCTTCAAGTCGAGTCCGAGCTTCGTGTCTTTGAAGAGCCACGAAGACGTCGTCCCGATCAAGATGAGCAGCGCGATGACCGTGATGAAGAATGTTGCGATTTTACCTTTCTTGATCATGGTGCACTGTCCTTTCTCTAGTTGTCGATATATTTTCAGACAACTTTCTTATCCTCCATTAGCTTACATAAGAAATGGTAAAATAAGCAATCACTTTTCTTATATAAAAAAAGAAAAGACGCTTTCCGATTGGAAAACGTCTTATTTCTGCCTTACTCGACGATTTCGTCGTCAGTCGTCACAGTCGTCGATTTCTTGACGACTTCTGCAACCGCGCTGCGGTTGAACGTGAGTTGCGCGTTTCCGCTCTTGAGCGTGACCGTCGTGTCATCGACCTTTTGGACCGTCCCGTGAAGACCGCCGATCGTCACGATGCTGTCACCGCGCGAAAGTTGGCTCTGCATCTCGCGTACTTGCTTCTGGCGCTTGTTCTGCGGACGAATCAACAAGAAGTAGAACACCACGAAGATCAAGATCATCGGGAGAAGTGTGTAAAGTTGCTCCATTCTTTCTCAACTCCTTTTCCATTCAAATCACGTTCATTATACCTTGAAATCGATGATTTGTCAGAAATTTTTCGCGTTTGGCAGGTTATACCCATAGTTTTCAAAGAATTCGTCCTTGAAATCGAGCAGGCGGTCCTCGCGAATCGCTTGACGGACCTGCTCCATCAGTTTGACGAGGAAGTGCAGGTTATGCGTCGAGCAGAGGTGGAGACCGAACGTCTCCTGCGCACGGATCAAGTGGTGGATGTAGGCGCGGCTGTAGTTCTTACACGCGTAGCAATCACACTTCTCGTCGAGCGGGCGGAAGTCGCGCGCATATTTCGCGTTGCGGACGACGAGGCGTCCGGCAGACGTCATGAGTGTACCATTCCGTGCGATTCGCGTCGGCAGGACACAGTCGAACATGTCGATTCCGCGGATCGCCCCTTCGATCAGAGCGTCAGGAGAGCCGACACCCATCAGGTAACGCGGCTTATTCTCCGGCATGAGCGGCGTCGTGAAATCGAGTGCCCGATACATGACATCCTTCGGCTCTCCGACCGACAGACCGCCGACCGCATAACCCGGGAAGTCGAGTGACGCGAGATCGCGTGCGCTTTGACGGCGCAGGTCCTCGTATTCCCCGCCTTGGATGATGCCGAACAGTGCCTGGTCCTCCGGACGCTCGTGCGCCTCGAGGCAGCGTTCCGCCCAGCGGCTCGTCCGTTCGACAGATGCCTTCATGTACTCGTGCGAAGCCGGATACGGCGGGCACTCATCAAACGCCATCATGATGTCTGAGCCGAGAGCGTTCTGGATCTCCATCGCCTTCTCAGGCGAGAGGAAGAGCTTGTCGCCGTTCAAGTGGTTGCGGAAGTGGACGCCCTCTTCCGTGATATTACGCAGGTCAGCAAGCGAGAAGACCTGGAAGCCGCCTGAATCGGTCAGGATCGCCCCGTCCCAGTTCATGAACTTATGAAGACCGCCTGCCTCCTTGATGACGTCGTGGCCCGGACGGACCCAGAGGTGGTACGTGTTCGCGAGGATGATGTTCGCGTTCATGTCCTTGATCTGTTCTGGCGCCATCGTCTTGACCGTCGCCTGTGTCCCGACAGGCATGAAGACCGGCGTCTCGAAACTGCCGTGCGGCGTATGGACGATTCCTAGCCGCGCCCCGGATTGTTTACATGTTTTGATGTGTTCGTATGTGACTGCATGTTTCGTCATGGTTCTTAGTCCTCTCTCGTCAAGAACATCGCGTCACCGAAACTGAAGAAACGGTAGTCGTTCGCGACGGCTTGTTCATATGCGTTCAAAATATGTTCCCGGCTCGACAATGCCGAGACGAGCATGATCAGTGTCGATTTCGGCAGATGGAAGTTCGTGATCAATCCGTCGATCGCCTTCACTTCCTGGCCCGGGTAGATGAAGATGTCCGTCCATCCGCTTGCCTCGACGAAGTCGCCATGATCGCGGATGACCGTCTCGAGCGTCCGGGTCGACGTCGTACCGACGGCGATGATCCGCCCGCCGTTCGCCCGTGTCTCGCGAAGCGTCTGCGCGGAAGATTCCGGCAACTCATAGTATTCACTGTGCATCTTGTGGCTGTCGACATCGTCGACGGACACCGGACGGAACGTCCCGAGTCCGACGTGGAGCGTCAGCGGCGCGATTCTGACGCCCTTCTCCTTCAGTGCCGCGAGCAGCTCCGGCGTGAAGTGCAGTCCGGCAGTCGGTGCCGCGGCACTTCCGCGTTCGCGGGCGTAGACCGTCTGATAGCGGTCCTTATCCTCGAGCTGTTCGTGGATGTACGGAGGCAGCGGCATCGTGCCGAGCTGGTCGAGCACCTCATAGAAGATTCCGTCATAACGGAACTTGAGGATCCGTCCGCCGTCCTCGAGCGACTCGAGGCATTCCGCGCGGAGCAACCCGTCACCGAACGTCAGGACGGTTCCCGGCTTGACGCGTTTCGCCGGTTTCGCGAGCGTCTCCCAGACGTCGTCCTCGGTTTGCTTGAGGAGGAGCAGCTCGATCTTGCCGCCCGTCTCCTCCTTGACGCCGAACAGGCGTGCCGGAAGGACTTTCGTGTCGTTGACGACGAGCGTGTCGCCTTCCTTGAAGTAATCCAATATGTCACGGAAATGGCCATGCGTCAGCTCTCCCGTATCACGGTTGACGACCATCAGCTTCGAGCTCGTCCGGTCTTCGAGCGGGACTTGTGCGATTTGTTCTTCTGGTAAATGAAAATCGAATAAGTTTACATCCATCGGTCAGTTTCCTTCTTTCAATCCTAAATGCTGCCGCGCGAACGGTGTCAGGACACGGCCGCGCGGTGTACGTTGTAGAAATCCTTGCTGCAGTAAGTACGGCTCATAGACGTCCTCGATCGTCTGGGCATCCTCGCCGATCGTCGCAGCAATCGTCTCGAGTCCGACCGGTCCGCCGGCGAAACGCTCAGCAAGCGAGCGGAGCAGACGATGGTCGACTTCATCGAGTCCGAGTGCATCGACATGCAGCCGGTCGAGCGCACTCGTCGCGAGCACGGCGTCGATCTCGGTCTGGTGGGCGACTTGCGCGAAGTCGCGAACACGCCGGAGCAGCCGGTTCGCGACTCGCGGCGTCCCGCGGGAACGAAGGGCGATCGCCTCTGCCGCCTGCCGGTCCGCCTCGAAACCGAACAGCCGGGATGTCCGCGAAACGATCGCTGATAGCTCGGGCGTCGTGTAATACTCAAGCTTGAGCGTGACGCCGAACCGGTCCCGCAGCGGTGCCGAAAGCATCCCTGCACGGGTCGTCGCTCCGACGAGCGTGAACGGCGGCAAATCGATCCGGACGCTTCGTGCGAGTTCTCCCTGGCCAATGACGATATCGAGGCAATAATCCTCCATCGCCGGATAGAGGATTTCCTCGATCGAGCGGCTCAGGCGGTGTATCTCGTCGATGAAGAGGACATCTCCCGGCTCGAGTGAGGACAGGATCGCCGCCAGGTCACCCGGCCGTTCGATCGCGGGGCCGGCCGTCGTCTTGATGCCGACCCCCATCTCGTTCGCGACGATCTGTGCGAGCGTCGTCTTCCCGAGACCAGGGGGACCATAGAGCAGGACATGGTCGAGCGTCTCGCGCCGGATCTTCGCCGCTTGGATGAAGACGCTCAGATTGCTCTTTGCCTTCTCTTGTCCGATATATTGGTCGAGGGTCTGTGGACGCAAGCTCCATTCTTCCTGGTCCTCGACTCCTGCTGCTTCCGATAGTAAGCGTTCATCCACTTTCCTGTCACCTCACATTCAATAACAACTGCAGTGCCCGTTTGACGTAAGCGTCGGTCGAAAGCACTTCGCCTTGAAGCGCCTTGCGCACCTTCTCGACCTCACGTTCGCTGTAGCCTAGTGCAGTCAGTGCTTCACATGCCTCGTTCAACTCGGCGTTTCCTTGCGCGAACAGTCCTTCGCTCGGTACATAGTCCGGCGCGAGTTCGGCAAGCTTGCCCTTCAGGTCGAGCGTCATCTGTTTCGCCGTCTTCTTCCCGACACCCGGGAACTTGACGAGGTAGCTTTCCTTCTCACCCTCGATCGCATCGACGAGCGCATCGACGTTTCCGGAAGCGACGATTGCGAGCGCTCCCTTCGGTCCGATTCCGGTCACACCGAGCAATTTCGTGAACAATGCGCGCTCGCGCCTTGATTTGAAACCATAGAGGATTTCCTGGTCTTCTCTTACATAATGGTACGTATATACGATGGTCTGTTCGTCTCCCGTCCGATAAAAAAACGGGTTCGGTGCTACGATCTTGTAGCCGATTCCCCCGACTTCCACCGTGACGAACTCCGCACAGACATAAGCGACTTGGCCGCGAATGAATTCTATCACTTTGAAACGCTCCTCACTATTTGCGAACTCTTGTGCCATTGTAGCATATTTCGATTCTGCCCGCACGGAGCTTTATGGGCCGTGAGGCGCCCTTCTCACCTGCTCTGATCCTTCCCGATTCATGTTATGCTAGGACAAACGAGAACAGAGAGGCCAGGGATACGATGGAACGAAAAAACACCGGCGAGGAGCGGCGAAAACAACTCCTCGGCTTACTGAAAAATAGTACTGCACCAATCACCGGAGCAGACCTCGCAGCGAGGAGCGGCGTCAGCAGACAGGTCATCGTCCAAGACCTGTCCCTCCTGAAGGCAGGCGGACAGTCTATCGTCGCAACTCCGCGCGGTTATCTGTATACGGCACACGAAGGTACCAGCTATCGCCGAAAGGTCGTCTGCCGCCATACACCGGACGAACTCGGGGCCGAATGTGACGCGATCGTCGACGAAGGGGTGACGGTTCTCGACGTCATCGTCGAACACCCCGTCTACGGCTTCCTGACCGGCGAGCTCATGCTGAGGAGCCGGCGCGACGTGCGCACGCTCATTGCCCGCCTGCAGGAAACGGATTCGCCCCCGCTGTCGAGCTTGACCGACGGCACCCATATCCATACACTCGAGTCGGACAGCGAGCAGGCACTCGATGCCGCCGTCGCGCGTCTTGCGGCACTCGGTATCCTGATCAGCGAGCTCGAGGCCTGAAAACGGCAGCTCCATTGAAGAGAATAATGATTACAGCGAAAAGGAGGAAGAACGCGAAATGCGGTCTCCCTCCTTTTTCTATGACGTCATCCGGCTTGATGTGCGATCAGCGGATTTCCATCTTCTCTTGCTCTTGTTTTTCCTGGAATATCGCGAGGACGCGGCGTACGCGCCGGTTCTCGACATGCAGGACGGTGAAGGTGACGTGTTCATACGTCATCCGTGCCCCGACCTCTGGAATGCGTCCGATGCCTTCGATGATCCATCCGCCTAGCGTTTGGGCATCCGTATCCGGCATCGTCAGCTCGAACTGCTCACAGAAATCCTCGATATCGTATTCTGCAAGACATTCGTATCGATTCGGTCCGATCTGTTTCGTATAGTCGAGCGACTCATCATGCTCATCCCAAATCTCTCCGACGATCTCCTCGAGGATGTCCTCGAGCGTGATCAATCCGGCCGTTCCTCCAAACTCGTCAAGGACGATCGCCATATGCGATTGCTTGATCCGGAGCTCCGGTAGCAAGTCGATCAGGCGCGTCTGCGGGACGACGAATGAGACCGGACGAATCAACTCGCGGATATCGACCTCGCCATTCTTGACGAGTTCGCGCAGGAAATCCCGCTCCGACAGGACACCGATGACGTGATCAATCGAATCCTTGTAGACAGGAAGACGGGAAAATCCGCCCTTTTGGACTTCCGCCAAAATCTCCTCGAACGTATCATCGATATCGATCGCCTGAATATCCATCCGGGGCGTCAGAGCCTCTTCGACGATCGTGTTTTTGAAGTCGACGGCGCTGTGGACGAGTTCAGCTTCGGACTCACCCATCACACCTTCCTCTTCACTGATGTCGACGAGCGCCTTGAGCTCCTGCTCGGTGACGAGCGGTCCTTTCGGATCCGCTCCGATCATCACGAGGGCAAGGCTTCTGAGCTTCAGGAAAATCCAGACGAGCGGCTTGAACAGCACGATCGCGAGTTGGAGCGGACGGCTGACGGCGAGCGCATATGTCTCCGCGTGTTCCCGAGCATATGACTTCGGCACGAGTTCACCGAAGACGAATATGAGCAGGAACGCCAGGGCGAGCACGAGAGCCTTCATCCAGAAGCTGTCGTATGCGAGAGCGAGCCAACCGCCAATCAGCGCTACGCTCAAGTTCGCGAGCGTATTGCCGATCAAGATCGTCGTCATCGTCTCCTCATACCGTTGTATCTGACGGAACGCCTGTTTCGCACGCCCGCTTCCGCCCTCTGCCTGATGCAGGATGCGGAGACGGTTCGCGCTCGAGAGCGCCGTTTCCGATGAAGAGAAGAAAGCCGATACGAAAAGCAGAATCAAAAACCAAATCAACTGCATCGCGGGAACTGGGTCCACGATATCCTCACACTCCATTTCGTTTGTACAAGTTTAGAATGACGATTCGACGAATTCGAACTCGAAGTCGTTGATGCGGACGACGTCCCCATCGATTGCGCCTTGTCTGCGCAGCTCTTCGTCGACGCCCATCTGACGAAGCGTCCGGGCGAAGCGCTTGATTGACTCTTCACGCATGAAGTTCGTCATCGTGAACAGTTTCTGGATCCGCTCGCCTTTGATGACGAAGCAATCGTCCTCGTCCTTCGTGACCGTGAAGCCGACTTCCGGCGCCTCGTATCCGTAGACGACACGCGGTGTCGCAGCCTTCTCCTCGAGCTCCTCGAGTCCGAACTCAGGAGTCGCGTCGACGAGGTCCGCGATGCGGAACAGCAAGTCACGCAAACCTTGGCGGGTCGCTGCCGAGATGGCGAACACTTCGAGTTCAGGGAACTCTTCCTTGAACTTCGCGAGGTTCTCCTCGGCTTCCGGCATGTCCATCTTGTTCGCGACGACGACTTGCGGACGCTCCGTCAAACGAAGGTTGTAGTCCGCGAGCTCCTTGTTGATGATGTTGTAGTCCTCGATCGGGTCGCGTCCTTCCATGCCGCTCATGTCGATGACGTGGACGATGACTTTCGTCCGCTCGACGTGGCGCAGGAACTGGTGACCGAGACCGACGCCTTCGCTCGCGCCTTCGATCAGACCTGGAAGGTCAGCCATGACGAAGCTGCGGCTGTCTTCCGTCTCGACGACACCGATGTTCGGTGTGATCGTCGTGAAGTGGTACGCTCCGATTTTCGGACGTGCCGATGAGACGATCGAGAGCATCGTCGACTTGCCGACGCTCGGGAAACCGACGAGACCGACATCAGCGAGCATCTTGAGTTCAAGCTTGAGATATTTCTCTTCGCCTGGCTCACCGTTCTCTGCGTGTTCAGGTGCCGGGTTGGCCGGCGTCGCGAAACGCATGTTACCGCGTCCGCCTCGTCCGCCTTTTGCGACGATCGCCTGTTGTCCATGATGGACGAGGTCGGCGACGACCGCGCCTGTGTCGTCGTCATAGACGACCGTACCAGGCGGAACCTTTACGATAAGATGTTCGGCTTTACGGCCGTGCATCCCTTTCGACATTCCGTTCTCACCTTGGATTGCCTTGAAGTGGCGCTTATAACGGAAATCCATCAACGTACGGAGTCCCTCGTCCACTTCGAGGACGACGTTCGCTCCACGACCGCCGTCACCACCTGCCGGACCACCGTCCGGTACGTATTTCTCGCGACGGAACGCTACTTGCCCGCGTCCACCGTCTCCTGCTTTGACATAAATATTTACCTGATCGACAAACATGTCAGATCCCTCCTCTTACTCTTGCCCGGTATCTCTCTTGAGTATACCTTGAATCTCAATCACACACTCACTGCTCGTCTGTGACTCGATCTCCATCGGCGTCACTAGATGGGTGATGCGCGACACATCTAGGTGATCCCGATAGATTTCGATGGTCACGCCCTCATGAAAGGTCAATGATACTTCTCCTTCGCCGATCGCGATCATTTGGATCGCCGCCTCCGTGATTTCCGCGAGACGTTCGTCGATGATGCCTTCCGGTTTGCGGATGACGTCGTAATCGATCGCAAGTCCGCTCCACTCGGCCCGCATCAACAGCAGGGCCGTCTTCGGCAGGTTCATCGTCGACAGAAGGCCTTCACGTGTCGCCTGCTCCCTGTACTTCGCGGAGAGGACGTCGATTGCCGCCTCGTCTCCGATCGCACCGTATGCGCGTACGAGCTGAAGGCGGTTCAACCACTCATGGCGAAGCGTCTTCAACAACTCAAGTACCTGCTCCTCTTCCATAGTCACGCCTCCCTAAAAAAAGAGACCCTAACCCCCGAAAGTGGCTAGAGTCTGCTTCAACGATCTTATACTGGGTAAACGCTGACTTGTTTCTTGTCGCGTCCGAGACGTTCGAAACGAACGACACCAGTTGCAGTTGCGAAGAGTGTATCATCGCCACCACGTCCGACGTTCATACCTGGGTGAATCTTCGTACCGCGTTGGCGGTAGAGGATTGAACCAGCAGAAACAGTTTGACCGTCTGCACGTTTAGCGCCAAGGCGTTTAGAGTGCGAGTCACGACCGTTCTTTGTCGAACCTACCCCTTTTTTCGATGCGAAGAACTGAAGATTAAGTTTCAACATGTGGAATCCACCTCCTATACTTGTTCAAGTTGGATATAATCACCGTAACTTTCGGCGATCGTCGCAAGTTGGACGAGCATCGCCTCAAGTAACAATTGGGTGCGTTCACTGACTTCCGGTGCTAAGTCGGCATACGGTTCTACGTAGAAGTAGCCACCCTCTCGTTTGTCTGCCATTTCAAGTAGAAGGACTTGACCGAGCAGTGATTCCATCGCGTTGTACGCGCCAAAAATCACTGCCGATGCGCCGGCACAGACGAGGTCTGAACCCGGTTCAGCGAATTCGGCATGCCCTGTCACTTCGACGGAGCGCACATGCGCCTCGTCACGTCTGACTTTGACACGAATCATGGCTTACGCTTCGATTTTCTCGATGCGGACCTTCGTGTAAGGCTGACGGTGACCTTGTTTACGACGGTAGTTCTTTTTAGCCTTCATTTTGAAGACAGTGATCTTTTTCGCGCGAGCGTGCTTGATGACCGTTGCTACGACCTTCGCACCTTCTACGAGTGGAGCTCCGACTTTAACGTCGTCGCCGCCTACGATCAAGACTTCACCGAATTCTACTGTGCTGTCGACGTCTGCGTTGAGTTTTTCAACGTAGATCTCTTGGCCAGCTTCAACTTTGACTTGTTTACCACCTGTTTTGATGATTGCGTACATTACGTGCACCTCCTCTTGGGAACTAAGACTCGCCATCGCGGGCAGCTTGCGCTTTAAAAACCCGGTCCGAGCGGTTGTAGTCATTTGGGTGCTTCCAAACGAACTAACGTTATTCAGAATAACAAAGGCGAACCCCATCTGTCAATGACGTTGGATAAAGTTTTTGCACTCCTCCTCCGTCCCCGTAAAGAGCACGCCCGGCTCTCCTTCGATGAGGGTGACGTCGAGCGGCTGGACGTTCGAGAAGTCCTTTCGCATCAAGGACAAGGGTGCCGAAACGACAGCCGCTTCAGCATGTACCGCGGCTTCCTTCAGTGCCGGCTCAAGCAGGCGGTGGACAGCGAGACGGCTCGCGGAGCCGTTCTTCCGCGACCTCTCGAGGAGCGATTTCCCCTGACGCTGGCGCGTCAGTTCGCAGACGCCCATCCGGGTGAATCCGAACACCTCGATCTGTTTCGTCTCCCGTGCGCCCCGCTCCTTCATCAGCTGGGTCACCCGCTTCTGACCGCCTGTCGTCCCGCGCAGGAAGTCGACGATGATCATCCCGCCGATGTTACGGAGGCGAAGCTGGCGCATGATTTCGAGCGCCGCCGCCTCGTTGATCTGGTCGAACGTCCGCTGCTGATCCTTGACTGTGAGCGTCTTCCCGCTGTTGACGTCGATCACGGTCATCGTCTCGACCTCCTCGATCAGCAGATAAGACCCTCCGTCGAGCCAGACGACGCGTTGCAACGCCTTCTCGATCGCCTGGTCGACCCGCTCCATCTCGGGGATCCTGCCTTTGCCGATGAACCGTTCGACACGAAGCCCGAGCTGCTCGAGCCGCCTCTTCTCGTCCGCGTCGCTGACGAGCGCCTCTTCGACATGCGGCAGACGCTTCGCCTCGGTGACGATCAACGGTTCATCCTGAGCCGCCTCTTCACCGCTTGCGGTTGCGGCATGTCTCGCCCGAAGCGTACCGAGTTCTTCCTTCAGCTCCTCCGCATTCGCATGAGCCGCCTCGGTCCGGTAGAGGATCCCTTCCTCGCCTTCGAGCACGAGGACGTTCGCGAGACGCTGCTGCGTCGGTAAGTCGAGCTTCCGGCTGAAGCGGACGCGCCGTCCGAACGGGAAGTAGACGACGTAGCGTCCCCCGTACGTGATGTTCTCCGTCACCTTATGCTGTTTCGGGGCTGCCCCTTCCTTCGTCACTTGGACGAGCAGGCGTTGTCCGACCTGGACGGCCTGCCCGATCGCCGGCTTTTCCGGGTACCGTTTCAGAGCCTCACGCGTCTCGCTGATCGGCAAATAGAGCGGCGTACCGTCGTCAGCCAGCAGAAATGCCGCGCCAAGCGTCGGGTGCAGCCGGTCGACCTTGGCATGGACGAGCGTACCGAGCTGGATTTCGTCGCACATCCGTTCATGATATTCGATGAGCCTTCCGCCCTCGATGAGCGCCACCCGTTCCATCGACGCTGTCTGTTCACTGACCCACTTCATTCGACCATCTCCTCACGACAAAAAAATAGACCGAAGTCGCCAAGCGCTCCCAGTCTATTTTTTCCCCTACTTATTTCAAGCCAAGCATCTTTTTCAGTTTCAAGAAGAATCCTTTTTCCTGCTTCGACGACAAATCGAGCAGCGGCACCGATTCGCCGAGGATCCGGCGCGTGATGTTGCGGTAGCCGAGCCCGGCCCGGTTGTCCGGGTTCATCGTGACCGGCACGCCACGGTGCGAGGCCGCGATGACCTCTTCGTCGTCGACGATCAGACCGAGCAGGTCGATCGACAGGATGCGCATGATCTCATCGATGTCGAGCATGTCGCCTGACTCCATCATGTGCGAACGGACTCGGTTGATGACGAGCTTCGGCGTGATGACACGATCCGAGCGTTCGAGCATGCCGATGATCCGGTCGGCGTCCTGGACGGCCGCCTTCTCAGGCGTCGTCACGACGATCGCCTCGTCCGCTCCGGCGATCGCGTTCATGAAGCCCTGCTCGATGCCGGCCGGGCAATCGATCAGGACGAAGTCATAGTCGCGCTTGAGCGTGTCGATGATCTCCTTCACCTGATCCGGCGTGACCGAGGACTTGTCCTTCGACTGCGCGGCCGGCAGAAGATACATCTCCTCGAAGCGCTTGTCGCGGACGAGCGCCTGGTGCAGCTTGCACTGGCCCGTGACGACGTCGACGATGTTGTAGATGCTGCGGTTATCGAGTCCGAGCACGATGTCGAGGTTCCGAAGTCCGATATCCGTATCGACGAGACAGACGGAATGTCCCATGAGGGCGAGCGCCGTGCCGATGTTCGCGGTCGTCGTCGTCTTGCCGACACCGCCTTTGCCAGACGTCACGACGATGGCACGCCCGACTTTCGTCTTCGCTTCTCTATGTACCTGTTCTTTTACTTGTTCCATATCTGTCACCCTCTTTCACTGTCGATCGCGAACTGATCCATCCTCGCCTGCGGGACGGTTTGCAGCCGTGAAAATTCAAGACCCGATTCTCCCAAGAACGCACAACCCATGTCAAGAGCCTCTGCCGGCTCCTCCTCGATTTCATGATAGACGATATCACAGATCGAGAGCCATTTCGGCTGCAGGATGCTCGCCGCGATGACGGCATCCTGATAGCCGGACTTGCCGGCGTGGACCGTACCGCGTAGCGCGCCGAGGCAGTAGATGCTGCCCGTCGCCCGGACGACCGCACCCGGATTGATGTCGCCGACGACGACGATCGATCCTTCCACGTCGAGCACCTGACCGCTTCGCGCGGTCCCGCCGAAGTAGTGGAACGTCCGGTCACCGTAGAGCGCCTTCGCCTCTTCCTTCGTGATGCAGTCACTCTCATATCCATTATACAAAAAGGAATCATGTCGAGCGACGATCGACTCGAGCGCCGTCAAGACACCTTCATCGACATACCGGCGTCCGAAGAAGAAAGTGATCGGGACGGCACGGCCGTTCTCGACAGACTTCTCTTCAAGCGTCAATTCCAAATCGTCGAGGAACTCTTCCACACTGCACCTTTCGTTGACATGCACCGCGAGACCGGTGCGATGTCCTTTCATCGTTACAAAACGCTTTCGCTCAATCATGATTCATCCTCTTTTCGCATCTAATGATGATTCCACCAAACGGCTCATCGGCCAGTACAGGACGAGTACGCCGATCAGTTGGGCAATCAAGCTTCCCGGAATGATCTGTGTCGCAAGCTCAGCAAGCGTCCGTTCCACTCCGACGACCGCAGACGTGAAGAAGTAGACGTCGAGTTCGAACAGCAACGCGCTGAATGTGAAGGTGACGGCAATCGTGAACACGTTCTCCTTCACATATTTTAGCACGAAGCTACTGAAGAGCGGAATGGCAGATAATGCAAATAAGTAAATGCCGACGATATCCGTATAGACGAGGTCGAACAGCAGTCCGAAGATCAGTCCGAAACCGAGCGCCTGCTCGATTTTCCCGTACCGTCCCAGGTACATCAGCCCGATCAGCGTCAAGTGGATCACGTACGGCGAACCGTCACCGAGCGGCATCGACAGGAGCGTCCCTTCCAGGATAAAAAGAAGGAACACGGCGAAAAACAGCTTGGCGTTATTCACTAGTGTCCCCTCCCGTCACAGATTCAGCGAAAGGTTCCTTCGCTTCCCGTTCGATCACGAAGACGTGACCGAACTGATCGAAGTCCGCTGCCGGTTTGACATATGCGATTTTCGAAGCCCCGTACTTATCCGATTCCAGTTTCTCGATCTTTCCGATGACGATCCCGCTCGGGTACTTCCCGCCGAGACCTGACGTCGTGACCGATTGACCGCGCTTCAGCTTGGCATCGTTCGGAATCTTCGTGAACTTGAGCAGCTTGCGCTCCTCGTCGAACCCTTCGATCGTCCCGAACACGCCTTTGCCCCTCGTGTCGTCCGCGACCGCAGAGACGTTGTTCGTGCGGCTCGTATCGGACAGGAGCTGTACGAGTGACGTATAGGCACTTGTCTGAATCACGCGCCCGATCAAGCCGTCAGCCGTGATCACGGCCATGTCAGCCTTGACGCCCTGTTCCTTGCCGATGTTGACCGTGACGTACCGGTGCCATTCGGATGGATTGCGGCCGATCATCTCGGCCGGCAGTAATGTATAGTCGCGGATCGATCCGTCGAGCCCGATCATATCCTTCAACTCTTCGTTCTCACGCTTCAAGTCCCTTACCTCTACAGCTGTGTCGGCATAGTCGTTGAGACGTGATTTTAAGTACTCATTTTCCTTGTAGACATCCCGGACTTCTTTGATCGAGGTGACCGTGTCATCGACCCAGCCTATCGGTGTCGCGAAGAGGCGCTGACCAACCCCCGCGGTATCGCGAGCGAAGCTCTGATACCAGTGGGACTGGTTGCGCCCCTGCAGCGTAACACCAATCAAAATCACCAAAAGGAGAAAACTAAGGAGTGTGATGAGCAGTTTTCGATTGTTAAGAAATCGTTTCATCGCTCATCCCGTCCTTATCTTTTTTGTGAGATACCCGATTTCGAACGAAGCACGTTCATCATCTCGAGCGATTTCCCTGTCCCGATCGCGACGCAATCGAGCGCATTCTCTGCGACGAGCGTCAGGATGCGTGTCTCGTCCTGGATGACCGCATCGAGATTTTTCAATAGAGCGCCACCGCCAGTGAGGACGATTCCTCGGTCCATGACGTCTGCTGAAAGTTCTGGTGGCGTCTGTTCGAGCGTATGCTTGACGCCTGCGAGAATCGCGTCGACCGTGTCGCTCAGCGCGTCCGAGATCTCGGCTGAAGTGACTTCGATCTGCTTCGGAAGGCCCGTCACGAGATCACGGCCACGGATTTCCATCGTTTCGTTCTCCGCTTCTTCGTCGATGCGGGCGTAGCCGATCGTCATCTTGAGCGTCTCAGCCGTCCGTTCCCCGATCATCAGGTTGTACTTCGACTTGATGTAGCGGATGATCGACTCGTCCATCTCGTCCCCGCCGACGCGGATCGATTGACTCGTGACGATGCCGCCGAGTGAGATGACTGCTACTTCCGTCGTACCGCCGCCGATGTCGACGACCATCGAACCAGTCGGCTCAGATACCGGAAGACCGGCTCCGATCGCTGCCGCGAACGGTTCTTCGATCGTATACGCTTCACGCGCGCCGGCGAGTTTCGCCGCGTCTTCGACCGCACGCTTCTCGACCGACGTGATGCCGCTCGGTACGCAGATCATGACGTTCGTCTTCGAGGAGAACAATCCTTTTTTCTTTGATGCCTGGTCCATGAAGTATTTGATCATCGTTGCAGTCGTCTCGTAATCCGCGATGACGCCGTCTTTCATCGGGCGTCGTGCCGTGACGTTGCCGGGCGTACGCCCGATCATATTCTTCGCCGCATTACCGACGGCCTCGATTTTTCCTGTATCTGTACGGAAAGCGACGACCGACGGCTCACGCACGACGATTCCTTGCCCCTTCACATATACGAGTGTATTAGCTGTACCTAAGTCAATGCCGATTTCACGGCTAAATGATCCAAACATGTTTCATAAACCCCTCTCTGAGAATGCACTTCACTAATTATAACGGAAAAGCACCTTTTGAAAACCGTTAAAACGTTACAGCTTGTTTACAGTGTTCCCCATTCGTTCAAAACAGGACGGATTTAGAAAATGCGAAAAAACGCCTGAAGAGGGATTTCCTCTCAGACGTTATTCTCACATACATCCTGACGTTTTCATAATGAAATCTTGCGTCAGGCTGGCGACTTCACCGTTCGACGTCCGCCCGGTTGTCGCTCTCACGGTCTTCCGCCCACTTCAGCGCCCTGCTTTCAAGCTCTGCTGCGAACCGTTCCTTCCCTGCGATATAGGCACCTACGTCGAAGGGATGGCGTGCGGACAGACTCATCTTCAAGTCTCCGTACTGCTTCGCCTCTTCCGGTTGATGACGGAGAAAATCCCGGAACGCGAGATGCCGCTTGATCTCCGGGCTATTCTTACCGTAGACATGGACGTGATGCGTCCTTGCGTCGCCGCCCTTTTGGAAATACCTGCGCCCGGGGATACCGTTCTCACCTTTAGGAGTGTATCCGGCCGCGCGCATCATCTCGTCGAAGCGATTGATTCGCTCGATGTCCTTGACGATCGGCAGGATGTCGATGACCGGCTTCGCGGCGAGTCCTGCGATCGACGTGCTGCCGATGTGGTGGATGTCTACCAGCTCTTCACCGAAAATCGAACGGAGCAGTCGTGCCTCCTCCTCGTAGCGCCGGTCCCATTGGGCGTCATATGGTATTAAGACCACCTTTCGCATGTCGTTCCCTCCATTCCCTGTCACGGACGTTCACATGAATCCGCGTTGTTTCATACTGATGAATTGGCCGTGTCCGATGATGATGTGATCGATGCAGCTGATCCCGATAAAGCGTCCTGCCTCGACCATCCGCTCCGACACCTCGATGTCCTCCCGGCTCGGCGTCGGATCGCCGGACGGATGGTTGTGGACGGCGATGAAGCTCGCCGCCGAGCAACGGATCGCCTCGCGGAAGATATCGCGCGGATGGACGATCGACGTGTTCAGCCCGCCGATGAAGAGCGTCTTCTTCGAGATGACCTCGTTCTTCGTATTGAGATAGAGACAGACGAAATGTTCTTGCTGGAACAAGCGCATCTCTTCGAGCAGCAATTCTGCCGCGTCGTCCGGCGAACGGACGACCGGGCGGACCCACTTCGGTTCCGTCACGAGCCGGCGTCCGAGTTCGAGACCGGCAAGTATTTGGAGCGCTTTCGCCTTGCCGACGCCGGGTGTCTTCTCGAGGCCCCCGACGCCTGCCTGTTCAAGCTCGATCAATGTCGGATAGGCGGCCATCAGCGACTCGCCGATATCAAGCGGGGTCTTGTCTCGCGTCCCTGTCCTGACGAGACAGGCGAGCAGTTCGACCGTCGTCGCCTCTGCCAGCCCCTTCAATTGGATGCGATCCTTCGGCAATTCGATCACTCACATCATACCTCTCCGCGTACTGTATTACGCAAACACCGGGTGGATCCCGAACGACTCGAGATACCGCGCTACGGGATGAATCGGCAGACCGACGACGTTGTAATAGTCACCGTCGATCGCTTCGACGAACAATCCGCCGAGCGACTGGATTCCATACCCGCCCGCCTTGTCATACGGCTCGCTCGTCTTGACGTATTGATCGATCCAGGCAGCCGGCAAATCGCCGAACCGGACCTTCGTCGTGACGGCGAACGTCTCCGTCCGCCCCTGATCCATCAGCGTCACACCGGTGATGACGAAATGCGTCCGACCGGACAGGAGGGCGAGCATTCGCCGTGCGTCCTCCTCGTCCGCCGGTTTTTCGAGGATATGTTCGTCGATCGCGACGACGGTGTCGGCCGCGAGGACGAGCGTCCCGTCGAAAACGGTCTTCGCCTTCTCCTCTGACAGATAGGTCACATATTCAGCCGGTGTCATGACGAACGGTGCCGCCTCCTCGATCGAAGCCGGGACGACTTCGTGCGGGATGCCGATTTGTGTCAATAGGGCCGTCCGCCTCGGAGAGGCCGAAGCGAGGACGAGCCGGGGTTGCGTTACCATCAGTATCACGTTCTTTCCTTATATTTTCGAATCCGCTTGGTTCGGACATTCCGTATTATAACGCAAAGAAGGGCGTCCTTCCCTGTCCGGAAGACGCCCCTCAAACTTCAGTTCGTTGCCGCATCGACAAAAGGATCCGACTTCGGCGTCGTCTCCTTGACCGGCGTCTTCTTCTCCTCTTGCAGCTGCGCGAGGTCCGGCCGGTAGTAGGACTCGATCTCGACCGTGAAGGCGAGCGGCTCGTCGAGCGTCACGAGCGCCTCGTTCGGTCCCGGTTCCTCCGGTCCGGTCAGCTGGATCTGACGCAGCACCGAGATCCGGTCCGTCCGCTCAAGCTGCTTCAAGAAGGCGAGCAGTTCAGCGTACGATGGCGCCTCGACCTGCAGCGACGCAGGAAGCGGCGTCGCGTCAGCGATCGGCATGTTCGGTGTCGCCGGCGGTGCTCCTTCCGTCTGGACGGCATCGATCGCAGGGGTCGTCGTCACGTCGCTGGCCGGTTCAACCGGCGCGACCGGAGTGACTGGCGTCTGCGCTGCGCTTCCCGTGAAGTTGACGCCCTTGAGCGTCACGCCGGCGATCTGGCTCGCGGCATCGATGCTGTCGACGATGTCGTCGATCGCCGGGATGACCGGCACCTTCTTCTGGAGGAAGCTCGATTCCGCGACGTCGACCTTGTTCTCGCTCGCCTTCGAAGCCTCGAGCGCCGTCTGTTCGCGTTCGAGAGTCTTCGCAGAAGCATCGAGCTGCTTTTTCGTGTCATAAGCCGTGTAGCCGAGATAGCCGAGCCCGCCAGCGACGAGCAGAATCGTCAAGAGGAGGAGGAGCGTCCCGAGTCGTCTTTTCAATTCGATTCTCCCCCTTCTTCTATCTCTTCCGTCTCTTCAGTGGCCGGTACCGCCGGCTCATCGACGAGCGTGTCGTCTTCGGTCAGTTCCGGCGACTCTCCGGTCTCATCAGCCGGTACTGCGGCGCCTTCTGCTTCAGGACTGGCGGTCCCGTCGCTCTCCGGCGCTTGTGTCTCGCCCGCCCGTTCCTCACCCTTGATGATTTCAAGCGGCAGGACGGTCAGGGCGAATTGTCCGATGTAGCGCGGTTCCTCATCGCCGTCGGTCATGATCGTATCGACGTCGAGCACTTCCCCGGTCACGGGATCCGTCGTCGTCGAGCTTGCGATGTCGAGGTCAGGCGCCATCTCCTGCGTGACGATGCTCGCGAGCTTGACGTTCGTAAACGACGTGTCCGTCAAGAGTTGGCGGTGGAACGCGTTCAATTCCTCGAGCGTCTCGAACTGGACGTTCATCGCGACCGCATGATCCGCGCTGTAGCTGTACTGCAAAACGTAACCGCGTTCAGGCAGATAGCGCGTGATGCGTTCGAGTGTCGGGACGGCCGGTCGCGGCGCGTCCTCGAGCGAATCGATCGTCGCCTGGAGCTCCGTGATCGCCTGTCCTGAACCGCCCTCCGACTGTGCAGCGATCTGTCTGACGATCTGAATCTGCTGCTCGTTCTTATCGAGCTGGTCCGCCCACGTGTCCGTCTGCCAGAACAGGTATCCGGCAGCGGCCCCGCCGATCAGGAGCAGAAGGAGCGACGCGAGGATCGGCAGTTTCGGAGCGACATCCTCGTCCGGCAGCAGGTTGATCCGCTTGCGTTTCGAGGAAGCCGTGCCGACAAGCGGCAAGTAGTCGACCGGGATTTTTTGATCCGATACGTCGATCACCGGACCGACTTCCTCGAGCGCGATCGTGAAGTTCTCGCGATACCGTGCGACGAGGCTTTCCATGTACGGGAAGTCTCCGGCAAGGATGATCCGGTCGATTTCGCGCGCGTCCTGTGCGAGCGAATAGCGATAGAAGTCGATGACGCGGGTCAGCTCGATCAGCATCTCCTCGACCGCCCGTTCGATTTCGCTGGCATGACCGACGTGGCGATAGACGACGCGGTCTTCGTTGATCTCGACGTCATAGCTCGACGCAGGAACCGTGTCGATCGAACGGATCAGGCGCGGGACGTGGTTCTCGATGATGACGAGCTGGTGATTCGTCGCCGTGACATGCCAAATCAGCAGATTGTCCGTGTCGGCGATCTCGTAGAGATGATCGATCCCCTGATAGACGGAGAGCGGCTGCGGTTCGGCTGCGACGAGCCGCAGATGCTTCCGTTTGAAGAGCGTCACGTACTGGGTCAACCCTTCGTGCGGTGCCGCGTACAGCATGATCTCGCGCTTGTCGCCTTCGTTCTCGAGGAAGTCGTAGTCGAAATACGGGTCCTCGAACGGCAGGACGATGCTGTGACCGAGCTCCATGAAGAGGTAGCCGCGGATCTCGGATTCCTGGATGCCAGGCGGAATTTCAAGTTTCCGGGCGAGGACGAGCGCGCCGTCGAGCGTCAGGACCGCTTGCGAAGCGCGCGGTACCTTCAGTTTCGTAAGCAGGCTGTCGAAGATCAGATCGAGCGAAGCTTCCGGCTGGAGCCAGCCGCCCTGCAGCGTACCCGCAGGCAACGAGACGACGGCATGACGTTTGACCTGGCCGTTCTTGACGACCGCCCCGAAAATCGCGACGTCAGTGAAATTGAAGTGGACGAACGTGCCCTTCAGGCGATGTTGCGCCATATGTATGTCATCCTTTCTAGAGGAAAAGTGCGAGATAATCCGCGATCCAGCTTTCCGCGAAATAGTATGTGAGCAATGCGCCGGCAGCGATCGACGGAACGAACGGGATCGGCTGTTTCCGGGCTACTTTCTTCGTCGCGAGCAACGCGATGCCGACGACCGACCCGACGAACGCCGCGACGAACAGGGCGATGACGACATGAAGCGGTCCGAGCAGGATACCGAGCACCCCGAACAGCTTGACGTCACCCGCTCCCATCCCCTGCCGTGACAGCAGGAAAATCAGGAAGAGGAGCAAGAAACCAGTCAGTCCACCAATAATTGGATTATACCAGTTTTCCGGTCCCGAGAGATAGCGCACAATGAGACTGATCGGTAAAAAGAACAACAGAATTTTATTCGGGACGAGCATGTAGGCGAGGTCCGACATGACGAGCGTGAGCAGCAGGCTCGTAAGAACGAGCGCGACGGCAAGTTCGATCGTCCAGCCGAAGCGGATGAATGCGTAGGCATAGAGCAATCCGCCGGTCAGCTCGATCAACGGATACTTGAGCGAGACGTGCGACTTGCATGTGCGGCACTTGCCCTGCAGCAGAAGATAGCTGACGACCGGTATCAGCTCCCAGCCGGACAGCTGGTGACCGCACTGCGGACAGCGCGAACGCGGACGGACGATCGATTCGCCGACCGGAATGCGCAATCCGACGACGTTCGTGAACGACGCCATGATCAGGCCGAGTAAGAAGAAGTAGATGGTGATGAGCGTCGTCATGAGTGCTCCTTTCAGGGATGGTTAGTTTATACATTTAGTCTAAATAAAAATCCCCCATGGAGGGGGATTTTTTTAAGGTAATTCGGCTCTCGTAGGAGTGGCATCAGTAGTAAAATAATTGCTTGCGCCACTTTTAGTAGATTTCATCGTTACTGCATATCCATATTTGTTACCTGTTTTTGTTACAGTCACGTAAGCATCTGCATACGGAGCATCATTGTTCATCGGATCCTTCATTTCATCAATATAATTAGTTAGGACATTTCCACCCGTTGAAGCAGTATCGCCAACATAATATAAACTAACTCCAGACGCCGAGGGAGTGACTGACTCTGATGAAACATATAACTTCGCAGCATTCACCAACTGCTTCGCATTCGCAACCTGTGCATCCTTACGCGAATTCTCAATCAAATTCCCTACTGCAATGACCGAAATCGCCGCGATGATTCCGAGGATGACGACGACGACGAGGAGTTCGACGAGCGTGAGTCCGCGCTCATCGCGCATTTGACGCGCATCCTGCCACATTTCTTTTAAGCGTTCTACCATGTTTCCCATTCCTCCTAGTACTTATAGACTATGAATAGTTCAAATTCCATATGTGCAACTTATAATATTATAGTAGCACCGGCATCTGACTGAGCTGTGATGTTTTTGTACGATAGGTAAATGATTTTACAGTTTGCGCTAGTCAGCCTTGGATGTCCGAATAGATCTTGAACATCGGGACGACGACGGCGATGACGATGACACCGACGATGACGGCGAGTGCGACGATCAGGAGCGGCTCGATGATCGACTTCAAGCGGTCCGTCGTCGTCTCGACTTCCGTCTCATAGAAGGAGGCGACCTCTGCGAGCATCGCGTCGAGTCTCCCCGACTCTTCCCCGATCGCAATCATCTGAGTGACGAGCGGCGGGAAGAACTTATTCTTCGAAAGCGGTTCGTTCATCGGGATGCCTCGGCCCATCGCCTCACGCGCCTTCGCGATCCCGTTCCGGATCATCCGGTTCGAGACGATCCGCTCCGTGATCTCGAGCGACGTCAGAATCGGCACCGATGCGGTAAGCAAGACGGACAATCCCCGTGTCATCAAGGCGATCTGCGACTTCTGGACGAGCGGGCCGAAGATCGGCAGACGAATGATGAAGGAATCGAACAGGACGCGTTGCCGTTCGTTCCTCAGGTTGAACCAGAGAAGCCCGACTGCCCCGAGTGCCGCGAGCAGCAGGACCCACCAGTAACCGATGACGAAGTCCGATATGCTCATGACGATCTTCGTGATCAACGGCAAGTCGCTGCCGAGCTGGTCAAAGATCGAGGCGAACGTCGGAACGACGTTCATCATCAGGAAGATGACGACGCCGACCGCGACGATCGAGACGACGGCCGGATAGATCAGGGCCGAGATGACCTTCTGCTTGATCTCGTACTGTTTCTGGAGCTGAATCGTGATGTTGTCGAGCGCTTCCTCCAAGTTCCCGCTCGCCTCCCCCGCCATCGCCATGCTGACGAAGAATGTATCGAAGACGCGGGGGTGCCGTTCGATCGCCTGAGAGAACTGCATCCCGTTCCGAAGGTCATCCTCGACCTCGACGAGCGCCCGCGCGAGCGGTTTTGATTCCGTCTGCAGACGCAGGATCTCTGTCGCCTTGATGATCGGTACGCCGGAGCGGACAAGCGTCGCGAACTGGCGCGCATACATGACGAGGTGTTCGATCTTCGGTTTCGCCTCGAACAAGGTGATCTCCGTGTTGAGTCCTTTCGATTCCTGCTTCTCGAGCCTGATGACGGCAATCTTGTCGGTGCGGAGCCGTTCTGCCGCCTCCCGTTTCGTCAGTGCCGTCACGCGGCCCTTCTTCTTCTTCCCGGACATCGTCCGGCCTTCGTAGATATAGACTGCCATGAGTTCACCCCGATATGTATGGTGTCGCGGCCGAAGCCGGAATCAATCCGCGGCTGACCAGATCCTGCAGTGCCGTCTGCATCGTCTGCATGCCGTGCTGCTTGCCGGTCTGGAGGACCGATTGAAGCTGATATTCCTTGCCGGTCCGGATCAGGTTCGAGACGGCAGGCGTCTCGACCATGATTTCGAGCGCTGCGATCCGCCCCTTGCCGTCCGTCCGCGGCATCAATCGCTGCGAGATGACGCCGGCGAGGACGTTCGAGAGCTGTGCCCGGATCTGATCCTGCTGATCGGACGGGAAGACGTCGATGATCCGGCTGACGGTCGATGCCGCCGTCGACGTATGGACGGTCGCGAAGACGAGATGACCCGTCTCGGCTGCCGTCACTGCGGTCGAGATCGTCTCGAGGTCACGCATCTCACCGAGCAGGATGACGTCCGGATCCTGCCGGAGCGCAGAGCGTAGGCCGGACGAGAAGCGCGGCGCGTCGATCCCGATTTCCCGCTGATCAATCAGGCTCTTGCCGTGGCTGTGCAGGTATTCGATCGGATCCTCGAGCGTGATGATCCGTTTGTACATCGTCTGATTGATTTCGTGGATCATCGCGGCGAGCGTCGTCGATTTCCCGGATCCGGTCGGCCCGGTGACGAGGACGAGCCCGTGCGGTCGTGTCAGGAAGCGCTTCAGGACGGGCGGAAGGCCGAGCGAATCGAGCGATGGGACCTCGGTCGGGATCGTCCGGAACGCCATCGAGAGCGTTCCCCGCTGATAGAAGCTGTTGACGCGGTAACGGGCGATTCCCGGAATGCCGAATGAGAAGTCGATGTCACGATTTTGTTTCAGTTCTTGATACATTTCCTCGGTAATAAGCGCCCGGACATAGCCTTCGATGTCGAGCGGCTTCAGTTTCCCGTAGCTCGACGCGACGAGGTTGCCGTTGATGCGGAACATCGGCGGCGATCCTGCCGTCAAATGGACATCCGAGGCGTTGAGGTCCTTCGACTCGCGAAGGATCTGTTCGATTTCATTTCGTTCCATCACTATCACTCCGTTATGACCGTTCGTAGTATTTCTTCAGTCGTCGTCACGCCGCTCGCAACCTTCGCGAGTCCGTCGGCGAGCAACAGACGGTGTCCTTGCGACTTGACGTACGCCGTCACTTCGCCCTCGCTCGCCTGATTCATGATCATCCGGCGCAATGCCTCGTCGATGACGATGACTTCCTGGATCGCGAGACGCCCGCGGTAACCTGTCATGTTACATGAGGAACAGCCGCTCCCCCGCATGACGAGTTCCGCCTCGATGCCTTCTTGCGCGAACAGTTCCGCCTCGCGCTTCGAGACGGGTTGCGGTTCCGAACAGTCGCGGCAGACTTTCCGGACGAGCCGCTGTGCGACGAGCCCGGTGACGGACGCCGCGACGAGGAACGGTTCGACCCCCATGTCGATCAGGCGGGTGATGGAGCTGACGGCCGAGTTCGTATGGAGCGTCGACAGGACGAGGTGCCCGGTCAGCGAGGCGCGGATGGCGATCTCAGCCGTCTCGATGTCACGGATCTCTCCGACCATGACGACGTTCGGATCCTGCCTGAGGATCGAGCGGAGTCCGCTCGCGAACGTCAATCCGATCTTCGAGTTGACCTGGACCTGATTGATGCCGTCGACCTGGTACTCGACCGGATCTTCGACCGTGATGATATTGCGCGTCTCATCGTTCAGTTCGTTCAGCGAGGCGTAGAGCGTCGATGATTTCCCGGATCCGGTCGGTCCCGTGATCAGGATGATACCGTTCGGACGCTTCAGCATCTCACGGAAGTGATGTTCGTTCTTCGCACTGAAGCCGATTTTCGACAGGCTGATGTTCGCGTTCGAGGCGTCAAGGATCCGGATGACGATTTTCTCTCCGTAGACGGTCGGCAGCGTAGAGACGCGGAAGTCGTAAGGGACCTCGTTGTGATAGTACTTGATCCGTCCGTCCTGCGGCAGCCGGGACTCGGTGATGTCGAGCTCGCTCATCACCTTCAGGCGGGTCGTGATGACGTTTTGAATCTTCTTCGGGTATGTATTCTCGGTCCGCAACTCACCGTCGATTCGGATCCGGACGGTGAGCGATCCTTCCTGCGGATCGAGATGGATGTCGGAAGCACGCTGTGTGATCGCGCTGTCGAGGATTTGGTTGACGAGACGGATGATCGGTGCGTCCTCACGCGCGACGACCTCTCGTTCGCTCAGCTCCGCGAACTCCTCGGAATCCAGCAATTCAAGAAGTGATTTGTCGACGTCGTAGTACTTCATGATCGTCCGGCGAATCTCTTCCCGCGTCGACAGCCCGACCTCGATCATCAGACCGGTCTGCAGGCGAAGGTCGTCGATCGCAAGCAAGTCCATCGGATCCGCCATCGCGATCAGAAGCCGGTTGTCCTCCCGGCTGACCGGGACGAGCTGGTGCCGTTGTGCGATATCCTTTGAGACGAGCTTCGTCACGCTGACGTCGAGCGGATAGTTGTAGAGGGTGATGATCGGAATCTTCAGTTGGTGATGCAGGGCCTCGATCAGTTGTTGTTCGGTCAGATGACCGAGCCGGAGCAGCGTATCTCCGAGCTTCTCCTGGTTCCGCTTCGCAGACAGCGCCTCGTCTACCTGCGCCGTCGTCACGAGCCCCTCTTCGATCAGCATCTCCCCTAGTCGTTTACGCTTAATCGCCATTCAAATTCATCCTTCCATGTGTCGTGCTTCGTCACGCTCGATTTCCGGTTCGATTTTCGCGGCTTCCTTTGCGTCGAGAATGCTCGTCCCAGCCGCAGCAAGTAGACCGAGCACGATGATTCCGATCAGGTACAACAGGTGTTCGCTCCAGTCGTCCTTGACGACGAGATGCAGCAGGACGACGATCGCCCCGGCACTCGCGGAAAGGATGATCTTCGCCTTCATCGATTCGACGAGCGGCAGTTGGATCGCGAACATCAGACCGCAGATGATGATCGTCATCCCTAAGATGACACCGAGTTCCATCGGCAGGTTCGTCATGGTTTCATCCCCCTCATTCTTCCGTCAACGTCGGATCGGTCAACCCGTCGTCGACCGGCACCTCTTCATCTAACGCCTCATCGAGCAGCTCCTCGTCCGTCATCTCATCGAGCGGATCATCGCTTGATTCGCCGGCCGGTTCCTCGATCGGCTCTTCGATGATCGGTTCCGGTTCTGCCTGGCTGCTCTTCGTGATGATTTCAGGCGTCGGTGCGTAGAAGTCGAGAGCGACCAATTCACGTCGCTCGCCTTCTGCTGATTGCGTGACGCGGTAGAGCTCGATCGATTTCCCTTCGATACCGGACTGCGTCGGCGTCGTCGTCCCGGGGGACAAGAGCGCCGAGTAGCGCGTGATCGTCCGGTACGGGATTGATTTCTCTGCTTCGAGGACGGCTTCGATCTTATCCGTCAAAGCTGGCCCCTTCAACTCGGCCGTCACGTCCGAACCGTTCGGTGTAAGGACGAGGCGGTATGGGCTCGCCGTCGTGTTACGGACTGCGAAGTCGATCTTCTCGTCGACCCGGACGTCGTAGCCGAGCGTGATGCCGTCCGGAAGCACATCGTTTTGCATCCGTTCGACGATTTCGAACGGCGTTTTCGCGAACAGTTCATAGAGCTTGCTACCGATGAACGAAGCGCCCGCGAAGTCATTGCCGAACGATTTCATGTTGAAGACGGCTCCCGGCTTGATCTCGATATCCGCCATCGCCTCGACCATCGTCTCCTCCCCGTCGGAGCGCGTCGAGAAGTTCACAGTCGCGATCGTCGTCTCCGTCGTCTCGACCTGCTCGCTCGGATCGAAAGTCGCCTCTGCGAGCACACTGCTCGAATCAGTCAGCCACCGTCTGAACGCAGTGCCTTGTTCTGGCGTATAGGCCGCTTGCGCGAGGTACGTTTCGACTTTCGTCTCATCGAGGACGACGACGAGCTTGCCGCCCTTCTTCGCATCCGCCCGTTCGACTGACTGTTTGACGTCGAACGAGACGAGTTCGGTCGGAATCGGTGTCGTCTCCTCACCTTGGCCGGTCGTCAGCGGCGTTTGCTTCGACCAAGCCGTGATTTCTTCACCGAGTTCCTTCTCCGCCTCTTCGTGGGACAACCCTCCGACAGGCACCGTACCGATCCGTGCACTTTCAGCAAACTGTTCGCCTGTCGCCTTACCCGTGAAGGAGATGAGCGCGACCGACGGAATGTAGATCATCGCGACCATCAGGATCAAAATCCCGATGTGCATGGCATAACGTTTAGGACTTGGCATGTTATGTATCCTCTCACAGTGAAATAAGTATTATACAGCTTTCTATTATTTCCATTATAATGAATCATGATAGGAAACATAAGACCTATCCTTACAATATCTTTCTTATCAGAAATATCTGAGCTTTTATATTACATAAGTCGAGGTGACATCATGCAGTTTCAGGAAGAACGTGGCTTTTCTCTAGTCGAAGTGCTGGTCAGCGTCGTCATCTTATCGATCGTCTCAGTGTCCTTGATCAGCATCTTCTCGCAATCCCTCCGTTCGACCCGGGAGAGTTCGAATGAGACCGTGGCGGCGAACCTGGCCTTCCACGCGGCATCCTATCTCCAGCAGGAAGCGATCGATGATGCCTCGCCATTGAAATACGCGACGCTGCAGACCCTCGTCGATGACGGGGAAGTGTCCCCGCCGTGTGCTGCGGATGCGTCGAACGCCTGTCAAAGCGTCTTCGAACCAGTCATCAACGGCAAGCCCTACTCCATCTCCATCCGTCTCACGGATTATACGAAAGACGGCGTGAAGGAGGCGCACCTCATCCGCTCAAAAATCGTCGTCCGGGACCCGCAACAAAACTCGGCCGAACTCGTCGCCATCGAAGGAGTGATCAGCAGTGCAGCCCTTAACGAAGAATTTCCGTTCACGCTTTCAGAATGACGGTTTCACGCTCGTCGAAGTGCTGCTCAGCCTCGTCATTGCGGCTATCTTCAGCGGTGTCGTCATGACCGTCTTCCTGATGAGCACGAAATCGTTCCAGACGGCGGAGTCGATGACCGATGTCAGGACCGAGGCGGACACGCTCGTCACCTCCCTGTTGACGACGGTGACGTCGAGCGGCTTCGACTACGCCCAGGTCAGCGCGGACGGCGCGGAACTGAAGCTGTTCGACGCACGGCCGACGACGATCGACCCCGTCTCGGGACTGCTCGTCCGCTCCGGAGGCAACACCTCCCTGCTCGATCCGGTCCCGATCCTGACGATCAAGCTTGGTGAAGGCGGACTGACGCTCGACAGTGAATCATCCGAACTCGTCCTGATGCCGGATGCCGGCGCGAGCCGCTTCGAGATCAAGAGTCCGGAATCGGTCACGGTCGACGGTGAGACCTACCATTCCCATGGCGTCCTTCAGGTGATGCTCGCCATCCAGTCGAAAAATGATGAGGAACGGATCACACTGAAGAGTGGGATCGGTTTCTGAGGAGGACCATTGAATGAAAAAGGAACAAGGTTATACACTCGTCTTCGTCCTCGTCACCATCGCGGTCGTCTCGACGCTCGCCCTCACCGTCATCGGCATGAACCTGCAGACGAAGAAGGCGACCGAGATCCGGAAGACGGAGACGAATCTCAGCTACGAGGCACGCTCACTCTTGAACGAGGCGGTCGCCCATGTCGCGAACACGTTTCCGGCAAACGAGGCGATCGGCGCCGATTCAGAGCAGTTCGAGACGAAGCTCGCCCAGCTGACAAGGACGGACGTGACGGACCCGGTCGATATCACCCGCAATGCTTTCAACAGCCAGCTCGTCCGCGACGGTCAATCAATCGGACGGTACTGGTATGACATCATCGAGGGGGACTCCCCGTACGTCAAGATCCTCCAGGTGACGGCAGAAGTCGCCTCGACCGCCGCGAACCAGCCCGTTCAAGAACGGACATATACGCAGCGCCTGTCGCTGTCGACGTTGCCGAGCTTCCTCTACCACGTGCTCGGCTCTGAAGGTCAACTGACGATCAACGGTGCTCCTGCGATCAAAGGCAACATATACTCGAACATGCCGGTCCGCGTTTCAGAGGCGCCGCTCTATACGTATAAGGGACAGACGAATCCGCAGGTCTGGTCAGAGAAGGCCGCGGTCGACGGGACGATCACGCTCGGCATCAAGGACGCGGCATCGCTTGAAAAGTCCGTCACGGTCTGTCCATCCGTCTGTCTGGAGGCGACGCCATCGTCCGCCTGGCGGATTCCGCTCGCACAGGAGAAGGTCTTCGCCGACCAGGAGAAGACGCGCTTCAATGCAGCACCGGAAACGTTCGCTTCGCTTGACTACCGGTACTCGCTTCTCGAGTATTTGAACCGGGAAGGGATAAATCTTGCGCCACAAAACGTCTCTGATCCGGACGGTACGCTCAACCTCACGAAGCTCCGCACACAGCTTGCTGGCAGCGCCCAGCTCGCGAAACGGACCGTCGACAAGGTGACCGTCTTCGACAAGGACCTCGGTCTTCTGAGTGCGACCCAAGCCCGGATGATCATCAATGACAGCTTCTTCCCGATCAAAGCCGTCCTGATGGACACGGACATCTCGGAGTCCCCTCACCCGCTCGTCGTCGACGGCGACCTGTCGATCCAGTCGGTCCGTCCGGCTGACGATCCGCTGCTGATCATGCGTCCGTTGATCGTCCTCGGCAACTTGTCGATCAGCGGCAACGTCTCGTTCGACACGACGATCTTCACGCTCGGCCGGACGACGATCGATGACGCGAACATCAAGGCGATCACGACCGGTGGACGAAAAAACACCGTCGTCCTGCTCAGCAAGGAAGAGATCCTGATCAACCGGCTCGACCAGTTCACATCGACTCAACGCGATGATTCCCATGTCATCGAGGCGTTTCTTTACAGTGATTCCGCGAACCTGAATCGTGTCTACGCCGTCGGCTCGAACGTGACGATCGATGGCGGATTGTTCTCACGCGGGCCTCTGATGGTCAATGCCTTCCGCGGTGACTTCAGACAGTCTACGCCCCCAGCCGACCTGGCAAGTTTCCAGGCGGCGATGATCCAGTCGAATGAGATCGCACACTCCCGTCTCAAGATCAACTATGATGCGAGCGTCATCAAAAACCGGCAGCAGACATTGCCCGTGACGAACCGGGTTCATCTGTATGTCGAGGCGCCAAAACGCCAATTACGCTAAACGAATGGCCTGCCGCTGCTGCGACAGGCCATTTTTTAATAGAGATCGTTTGTCGGCAATTCGTTCGGAGCGTCGTGGACATAGACATTGAATTCTGCCTCGACCCGTCCTGCACTCGTCACCTTATCAACGGTCTTCGGGTTTCGTTCATCTGTTCGGTCGATCGTCTGGGCGACGAAACGCACCCGCGCCTTGCCTTTTTTAAGCGGGCTCACCTTGCCGTCCCTCAACTCGACGACTCCATTCCCGCTGACGAGTTCGAGACGATAACCTGAGTACCACGTCGGGGTCGCGCTTGTATCCGTCCCCTTCGTCCAAGTGTATAGAGGCGCCGCCCCTGTCGAACCGGACTGAACCCACATATCCGACACTTGCAACGTCACTGCGTCATCATAGATCGAGAACAACTTCGTGCCCGCGACATGGTTCTCGAATCCGCCGAAGCCGATTTTCACTTCGACATTTCCACTCGTCGCGCCTGCGGCTGTTACCGGGATACTTCGGGTAGTGAAGGTGCTGGCCGCACTCACTTTCGACGAGTCACTGCTCGTCGCAGTGTAGGTGAACATCTTGCTGAGCGTGATCTGTCCTCCGTTCCGGTCGACGACCTCAAACGGTATCGACAGCCGGTCTCCGACCGTCATCTGAACGGTTTTCGTTCCTTCATATGGAGCTGTGAACTTGATGATCGGCATCCGGACGCTAAACGGATGGGAAGATGTAAGGACGACCGGTCTTTTGTTCAAATCAAGGATTTCCTGATAGGTCGTCGAGAGCCTGATCAGCTCCTGCTCTCCCGGTTTCAGCCCTTCGATATCGGCTTGGATCGTTGAGCTCGTCGTCCCGCCAGTCTTCGTGAGCGCGATCGTATCGACCCCACCAGTTCTCTTCGTGTAGCTGACGTTCGTGTCGACTTTCCCGATCGCGCTGTCGAACGGTGTCAGTGAGTATTTGGCTGTTACTTTCTGATTCACATATACTTCATCGAAGCTCGTCACGACAGCCGGTTTCTCAAACAGTCTTAGATCCAGCGGAGAAGCGAATGAAGAATTGAATGCCGTGAACCCGGATTTCCCGCAATTTTTCTGCGTACCGTACTTGCAGTATCCCCAGGCATTCCCGTAAGGCGGACCGACTCTGCCGTCCGTCGAGATCGACGTCTTGAACTGTCCGTCCTCTGCTTGGAATCTCGTCGTTCGGGGTCCGGTGCGCGGCGTCTCAAGGACGATTCGCCATTTCAACGTCGAGCCGGATAACTTGTTCAATGATTCCCCGGTCGAATTCGAAACATATAAAGTAGGTGACCATGCCTTACTCTTCTTGTCCGTTCTGCTGAATTCGACGACGTGCGGAAAATGGATTTTCACGGATTCAGGATTTGCAGTCGTCACATTTTCCGTCTCGAGCGGATAATCCACACCTTCGACTTTGATGCTGACGATCTTATAGTCCGCCGGAAGTTTCTCTTCATAGGACATTAAACCCATGGCGATTTTCGTCAAATCCCCATTCCCGCAGTTCCCGACGAGTTCCTTTTGACCGATTGCCGTCAATTGCGCCGTATAATCGATGGCCACCTGATCTCCGAGGAATGCTTTCTTCGTGGTCAGCTGGCGGTTCAATAGCGTGCTCCCGCTGTCGTGGCAATCGTTCTGGGCATTGGAATAGGTGAATCCTCCAATGAGGGCAAGCAACAATATGATAAGAGAAGCGAACAGCTTATAGCGTTTCATCGTAAACACTCCTCGTCCGGATAGTAGATTGTACCTAAAGTGTAATACCTTCCCCTATCCCTTTCCCTTATTTAGAAAATTCCTTCCGCTTATTTCGCACATTACTGATGAAATAGAGCGATCCGGTGACGATGAGTGTCCCGTCTTCTTCCTTCCACTCGTCAAGGAACGTCTCCCAGTCGACGAAATTCGCCCCGTCTTCAAGCAGCTCCTGTTTCGTCCGCGCACGCGGATAGTCGAACGTCGTCTCCTTGATCGTCACGGCGACGGTCCGCATCTGATCGAGCATCGCGGTTCGGTCTTTATCGCGCAAAATCGCACAGAGGATCGTCACGGGCTGCTTCTCTTCCTTCAGCCGTTCGACGAGTGCTGCTATCCCTTCAGGGTTGTGTGCGCCGTCAAGAATGATACGCGGTTTCCGTGAAATGACCTCGAACCTTCCCGGATGTTTCGCGTCACGCAGACCACGCCGGATCGCCTTCTCCGACCAGCCGAGCTGGCGGGCACAGACGACGGCGTTCGCCGCGTTATGGACCTGATGGATCCCTTCGAGCCCAAGGCGGGTCTCAGGAATTCCTTCATATGTCGCCCATGTACCGCTATCCTTCAACCGGTAGGACTGAATGACTTCCTGGCTCCACGTCAGCGTCGCCTTGCGGTCACCGCAATAGGCCATGAGCGGTACCGTCAGCTCCTCCTGCAGCTTGCCGGAGATGACGGCCGTCCCTTCCTTGATGACGCCGAACTTCTGCAATGCGATCTCCTGGATCGTCTCGCCGAGAATCGCCTGATGGTCATGTCCGATTGACGTGATGATCGCAGCGAGCGGGTGTTTCAGGACGTTCGTCGAATCGTAGAGCCCCCCGAGCCCGACCTCATAGATGACGAGGTCCGGCTTGATCTTCGCGAAATGATGGAACGCCATCGCGGTCAAGGCCTCGAACTCGGTCGGCTGGCCGATCGTCTCGCGCATCTCCTCGATTGCCTGGGCGACGGCATTCGCCGACTCGACGAGGTCCGCTTCCCCGATTGGGACCCCGTTCAGCATGATCCGTTCCTCGAACTGGATGATATACGGCGAGATGAACGTACCGATTCGCAATCCCTGATGAATCCCCATCTCCCGCAGGAATGAGACCGTCGACCCTTTGCCGTTCGTCCCGGCGACGTGGACGGCCGGAACTGCGTCCGGGTCGACTCCGAGCGCTTCAAGCAAACCGTCCATCCGCCTGAGACCCGGCTTGATTCCGAACGCCAGCAAACCTGACAACCATTGTATGACATCTTCTCTCGTTTCCATTTCCCCTGCCCCTTTAAAAAAGGCGGCTCATTGAGCCGCCGCTTGAAATTATTTTGAAAGCTCGGCGATGCGTGCTTCGACAGCCGCGCGTTTGTCCGAGTAATCCTGTGCTTTTGCTTTCTCTTCGTCGATGACGTGTGCCGGTGCCTTGCCGACGAAGCCCGGATTGCCGAGCTTCTTCTCGACGCGCTCGACTTCCTTCGTATACTTGTCGAGTTCCTTCTTCAGGCGGGCGATCTCCTCATCGATGTTGATGAGGTCCGCGAGCGGGATGAACAGTTCCGCTCCCGTGACGATCGCGCTCATCGCCTTCTCTGGCGCCTTCATGCTGCGTTCGACGGCAAGTTCAGACGCGTTCGTGAACTTCTTCAAGTACGACAAGTTGCTTGCGAGGTCACGCTGGACGGCATCGTCGCTCGTCGAGATGAACAGCTGGATCTCCTTCGACATCGGTGCGTTCACTTCCGCACGGATGTTCCGGACTGAACGGATGACGTTCTGGACCGCCTCGAATGCCGGGACAGCGGCCGGGAAGTCGAACTCGTCGTTGCGTGTCGGCCATGCGGCGCGCGTGATCGATTCGCCTTCGTGCGGCAAGTGCTGCCAGATTTCTTCCGTGATGAACGGCATGAACGGGTGCATGAGACGCATGATCCGGTCGAGCACGTACGCGAGGATCGAACGCGTCGTCTTCTTCGCCGCCTCGTCCTCCCCGTAGAGCGGCAGCTTCGCCATCTCGATGTACCAGTTGCAGAAGTCTTCCCAGATGAAGTTGTAGAGGACTCGTCCTGCCTCACCGAACTCATACTTGTCCGACAAACGTGTCACGTCGTCGATCGTTACGTTCAGGCGTGTCAGAATCCATTCGTCCGCGAGCGACTTCTCGCCTGACAGGTCGATCTCGTCGTACGTCAATCCTTCCATGTTCATCAGCGCGAAACGGCTCGCGTTCCAGAGCTTGTTCGAGAAGTTCCACGTCGATTCGATCTTCTCCCAGTAGAAGCGGAGATCGTTCCCTGGCGTCGATCCCGTCGCGAGGAACCAGCGGAGCGAGTCCGCGCCGTATTTTTCGATGACATCCATCGGATCGATCCCGTTACCGAGCGATTTCGACATCTTGCGGCCTTCCGAGTCGCGGATCAGACCGTGGATGAGGACGTCCTGGAACGGACGCTCGCCCGTGAATTCGATCGATTGGAAGATCATCCGGGAGACCCAGAAGAAGATGATGTCGTAGCCCGTCACGAGCGTCGACGTCGGGAAGTACTTCTTGAAGTCCGGCGCTTCAGTGTCCGGCCAGCCCATCGTCGAGAACGGCCAGAGCGCGGACGAGAACCATGTATCGAGGACGTCTTCGTCCTGCGTCCAGTTCTCGATGTCCTTCGGCGCGTCCTTGCCGACGTAGATCTCTTTCGTCTCGTTATGATACCAGGCAGGAATACGGTGTCCCCACCAGAGCTGACGGCTGATGCACCAGTCGCGGATGTTGTCCATCCAGCGCAGGTACGTCTTCTCGAACCGCTCCGGTACGAAGTTGACCTTTCCTTCGCCTGCTTGCATCTCGACTGCCGCTTGCGCGAGCGGGTCCATCTTGACGAACCACTGCATCGAGAGGTACGGCTCGATGATCGCGTCCGAACGTTCCGAATGGCCGACTGAATGGAGGTGCGGCTCGATCTTGACGAGGACGCCCTGTTCCTTCAGGTCCTCGACGATCTGCTTGCGGCACTCGAACCGGTCGAGACCTGCGTACTTGCCTGCATTCTCGTTCATCGTCCCGTCTTCGTTCATGACGAGGACGCGCGGCAGGTCATGGCGGTTACCGACTTCGAAGTCGTTCGGGTCATGCGCCGGCGTGATCTTGACGACACCTGTACCGAACTCCATGTCGACGTAATCATCCGCGACGATCGGAATCTCGCGACCTACGATCGGCAGCGTGATCGTCTTGCCGACGAGATGCGCGTAACGCTCGTCCTTCGGGTTGACGGCGATCGCCGTATCCCCGAGCATCGTCTCAGGACGCGTCGTCGCGAGACCGACCGTGCCGGAGCCGTCCGTCAACGGATATTCGAAGTGGTAGAACGCACCCTCGATGTCCTTGTAGATGACCTCGATGTCAGAAACTGCCGTCTTCGTCTGCGGATCCCAGTTGACGATGTACTCGCCGCGGTAGATGAGTCCCTTCTCGTACAGGTTGATGAACACTTCCTGGACCGCATCGGACAATCCTTCGTCGAGCGTGAAACGCTCACGGGAGTAGTCGAGACCGAGACCGAGCTTCGACCACTGCTCGCGGATCGTCGCTGCGTACTCTTCCTTCCATTCCCATGATTGCTCGAGGAACTTCTCGCGTCCGAGTTCGTGGCGCGACTTGCCTTCAGCGCGAAGCTTCTGTTCGACCTTCGCCTGCGTCGCGATCCCTGCGTGGTCCATCCCCGGAAGATAGAGGACGTCGTAGCCCTGCATCCGCTTCATCCGTGTCAGCATGTCCTGGAGCGTCGTGTCCCAAGCGTGACCGAGGTGCAGTTTACCTGTTACGTTCGGCGGCGGGATGACGATCGTGTACGGCTCCTTCGAGTCATCCTCGTCCGCTTTGAAATAACCGCCCTTCACCCAAAACTCATACCATTTCTCTTCCGTCGCCTGCGGGTCGTACTTCGTCGGCATAGACAATTCTTGCATCGCAATCGCTCCTTTTTCTTTCCAAAATAAAAACGGCTTCTTTCGTCCAGCTAAGGACGAAAGAAGCCGTGCTCTTCCGCGGTACCACCTTAGTTCACTCGAGATGAGTGCACTCAAAGCCGCGTAACGTGCGGGGGACGGACGTCTCTACTTCGTTCAAGACGCCAGCTCGTGGGGTGACCTTCATCCGTCCTCACCTGCCGCACCTTCCAGCCAAGGGCGCGTTCTCTCATCCAGGCGCGAAACGACTACTCTCCCCGTCATCGCTGTTTCCTATTCTATACTGTATCTTATCCGAAAATCGCTGATTGCGTCAAGATGATTAGAGACCGAACTCGACCTGTAACTCCTTGAACGTCAGCTCGACCGCCGTGATCGTCTTCTCGATGTCTTCGTCCGAATGGACTGTCGACAGGAAGAGTCCCTCGAACTGTGAAGGCGGCAGGAAGACGCCGCGTGCAGCCATCTTCTGATAGTACGAGCGGAACATGTCGAGGTTCGATGATTTCGCGTCCTCGAAGTTCTTGACCGGACGATCCGTGAAGAAGACCCCGAACATCGCGCCGGCACGGTTCGTCGAGAGCGGGATGTTGTACGTCTTCGCAGCGTCCAGGTAGCCTTCCGCTAAACGGTCCGCCTTGCGGTCGAACTCCTCGTAGTGCTCCGGCTTGAGCTGCGACAGCGTCGCGATCCCGGCAGCCATCGCGAGCGGGTTTCCGGACAGCGTGCCCGCCTGATAGATCGGTCCTTGCGGCGCGATCTGCTCCATGATGTCACGGCGTCCGCCGTATGCACCGACAGGGAGTCCGCCGCCGATGACCTTGCCGAGGCAAGTCAGGTCAGGTGTGACGCCGAAGTAGCCTTGCGCACAGTTGTAGCCGACACGGAAGCCGGTCATGACCTCGTCGAAGATGAGGAGTGCCCCGTTCTCGCGCGTGATGTCGCGCAAGCCTTCAAGAAATCCTTTCTCAGGCGGGACGAAGCCCATGTTTCCAGCCGCCGGCTCGACGATGACGCCAGCGATGTCGTCGCCGTACTTCTCGAACGCGAGACGGACGGCGTCGAGGTCGTTATATGGAACCGTCAACGTCATGCTTGCGATCTGTGCAGGTACTCCAGGCGAATCCGGCAAACCGAGCGTCGCGACGCCAGAACCTGCCTTAATCAGGAGTGAATCTCCGTGACCGTGGTAGCAGCCTTCGAACTTGAGAATCTTCGTCCGGCCCGTGAACCCGCGCGCAAGGCGGAGTGCAGCCATCGTCGCTTCCGTTCCCGAGTTGACCATCCGGACGACTTCGACTGAAGGGACACGGCTGATGACGAGTTCCGCCATGTCCGATTCGAGTTCCGTCGGCGTACCGAAGCTCGAGCCGCGTACTGCCTGGTCCTGGATCGCCTTCGTGACGACCGGATCGGCATGACCGAGGATCAGAGGTCCCCATGAGAGGACGTAGTCGATGTATTCTTTGCCATCGATGTCGTACAGTTTCGACCCATTTCCGCGCTCCGCGAAAATCGGGGTCATTCCGACGGACTTATAAGCGCGAACCGGACTGTTGACGCCACCCGGCATGAGCGGGAGTGCCCGTTCGAACGCTTTTTTCGATTTTGAATTCTGGTTGATCAAGCTCATCGTGATCCCTCCAAGTATCGGCAAATGTCTTTCGCGAAGTAGGTGATGATCAAATCTGCACCTGCGCGCTTGAATCCGATCATCGTCTCCATGACGATCCGTTCTTCGTCGATCCAGCCGTTGAGCGCTGCCGCCTTGACCATCGCGTACTCGCCAGAGACGTTATAGGCGACGACTGGCAGGTCGACGCGCTCGCGCACGTCGCGGATGATATCCATGAAGGCGAGCGCCGGTTTGACGATCATGAAGTCAGCGCCTTGCGCGACGTCTGCGTCCGCTTCCCGGAACGCTTCGCGACGGTTCGCAGGGTCCATCTGGTAGCCTTTGCGGTCTCCTTCACCCGGTGCCGAGTTCGCGGCGTCACGGAACGGGCCATAGTAGGCAGAGGCATACTTGACGCCGTAGCTCATGACCGGGATATGGCTGAAGCCGTTCTCATCGAGTCCTTTTCGGATCGCGGCGACGAACCCGTCCATCATCGAAGAAGGCGCGATGATGTCCGCGCCTGCCTTAGCTTGCGAGACTGCCGTCGCGACGTGGAGCGGGAGCGACGCATCGTTGTCGACCGTGCCGTCCGCGACGATGCCGCAGTGCCCTGTCGACGTATATTCGCACAGGCATGTGTCAGCGATGACCGTCAACTGAGGCGCGACGCGCTTGACGAGACGTGTCGCTTCCTGGACGATGCCGTGGTCAGCGAACGCACCGCTTCCTTCTTCGTCCTTCAAGTGATCATGCGGAACACCGAACAGGATGACCGATTCGATTCCGAGCTCGACGACTTCCTTGATCTCCGCTTCGAGGTGGTCGAGCGAGAGATTGAATACGCCCGGCATCGAGCTGACTTCCCGTTTGATGTTCTCGCCTTCAGCGACGAAGATCGGATAGATGAGATCCGTCTTGTTCAGTTGGTTCTCGCGGACGAGTGAGCGCAGCGATGCGCTGTTGCGCAGTCTGCGGTGGCGTGCAAATTCAATCGTGTTCATGAGTTCTCCTCCTGTATGACTCGCTCAATCAAACCGTCGAGCGTATATTCCGTTGAGTGACATATGGTCGTAAGACCTAAAACCGTCGCCGCCTCGACCGTGACCGGTCCGATCGCGGCGTATACCGCGTTCGTCTCTCGCGCGTATGGGGCGAGGACACGGACGGCGGACGGGCTGAGCAGTGCGATGTAGTCGGATGCGAGCAGTTCTTCTCGAACAGGCAAGCTGATCGTCTCGTAGGTGACGACGTCCTCAACGACGGCACCTGCCGCGCGCAAGGCGTCAAGCGGTCCTTTGCGAGCCAGATTGCCGCGCGCAAGACACACCCGCGCCCCCGGTGCGAGTTCAGGCGCCAGTTCACGCGTCAGGTCATCGCCCGTGAAGGCGGACGGAATGAAATCCGCTTGCCTGCCGTGATGTGCCAAGCGTTTCGCCGTCTTCGTACCCACGACGGCGATTTTGACGTCCCGCAGCCGTCCGAGAAGAGGTGCGATCCGTTCGACGCCGGGGATGCTCGTGACGATCAGCCAGTCGATCCGCTCGGGCAGTTCGAACGGGACTTCGCGCACTGCGATCAGCGGCTGGTGGATACAGTCGATGCCTGCCTCCTGCAGTCGCTTTCGCTGCGTCTCGGTCGCGTCACGACTACCAGTCAACCAGAGCTGCTTACGCTTCATCCGGCAGCGAGGCGAGGATTTCGCGCCCGCCTGATTCGAGCAGCTTTTGTGCGACATGTTGTCCGAGCGCAAGCGGATCGAGTGACGTCTCCTTCTCAATCAGAATCTCTTGTCCGTCGACCGAACCGATGAATCCGCGAAGCGTCGTCGTCATGTCTTCGTTGATGACGGCGAAACCGCCGACCGGCACATGACAGCTTCCTTCGATCGCAGCGAGAAACGAACGCTCGGCGAATGCAACCTTCTCCGTCCATTCGTCGTGGATCGTATTGAGCAGATCACGCACTTCCGTGTCGTGTTCGCGGCATTCGATCGCAAGGATCCCTTGCCCGACGGCCGGAATCATGTCTTCTGTCGAAAGGTACTCGGAGACGACCTCGTCCGACCAGCCCATCCGCTGCAGCCCCGCGGCAGCGAGGAGGATACCGTCGAACGGTCCTGTCTTCAGTTTCTCAAGACGTGTATCGATGTTCCCGCGGATCGGTTCGATCACGAGGTCAGGACGCATCTTCAAGAGTTGCGACGCACGGCGCAGACTGCTCGTGCCGACGACCGCCCCTTGCGGCAGCGTCTCGAGTCCGCCGCCTGTCTTCGTGATCAGCACATCGCGTGCGTCGACTCGCGCCGGCGTCGCACCGATGATGAGCCCTTCCGGCAATTCAGACGGAAGGTCCTTCATGCTATGGACGGCGATGTCGATTTCCGAATCGATCATCTGCTGTTCGATTTCCTTGACGAAGAGGCCTTTCCCGCCTACCTTCGACAACGTGACGTCGAGAATCCGGTCGCCCTTCGTGATGATGTTCTTGATTTCGAATTCATATGGCGCGCCTGCCTTCTTCAACTGATCGATGACCCATTTCGTCTGTGTCATCGCAAGTTTCGAGCTGCGTGATCCAACAATGATTTTACGCATTTAAAAGTCCCCCTATGCCAATAATAAAAGGGGCGGCACAAGTCCGCCCCATGCATATCCTATTGTATCATAAATCCAAATTTGTTCACCGATTCACAGCCTTCTTCGTCTCTTCCTCGGAAGTTACGATTTCGAACGGGGTTGCCGGCTCGAACAGTTCCTCGCTCAAGCCGAACGTGTCCATGAACTGGCCGATCCGCTCGTCCGCGTCCGGCTTCGCCGCCGCATCCTTGATGTAGGAGAGCGGTTCTCTCAGCAACTGGTTGATGATCGACTTCATATGCTTCCCGATGACGACCTTGTCCCGGTCAGACATCTCAGGCAGCTTCCGCTCGAGGCTCTTCATCGTCTCGAGCTGGATGGTCAGTGCCTGGTCGCGGAGTTCCGTGATGATCGGGACGACGCCGAGCGTCGTCATCCAGCCTTCGAACTCGGCAATCGCCGATTCGATCCGGAGCTCGATCTTTGCCGCTTCCTTCATCCGTTCCGCCATGTTCTGCTGAACGATCGACGTCAGGTCATCGACGTCGTACAGATGGACGAACGGAAGGTCTCCGACCGCAGGTTCGATATCGCGCGGTACTGCGATGTCGATGAACAGGAACGGGCGGTCACGCCGGAACAGCTGTGCTGCCGCGACGTCCTCTCGCTTGATGATGGCACGTTTCGCGCCGGTCGATGAGATAACGATGTCTGCCCGCAGCAGTCCGCATTGCATCTCGTTGATCGAGTGTGCCGTCCCTTCGAACCGGTTCGCGACTTCCTCCGCCTTAGCGAGCGTCCGGTTGAACACCGTGATGTCGCGCGCTCCTGCCTCATACAGGTTGAGCGTCGTCAGCTCACCCGTCTCGCCCGCGCCGATGACGACGATCGATTTGTCCTCGAGCGAACCGAGCAACTGCTCAGCAAGCGTGACGGCTGCTGCCGAGACCGATACTGCACTCTCGCCGATGCCCGTCTCCGCGTGCGCACGCTTTGCGAGCGTGATCGCTTCCTTGAACAACTTGTTGAAGACCGTCCCCGTCGTCTCAAGTTTTTGGGCCATGAAGAAGCTCGTCTTCACCTGTCCGAGGATCTGTGTCTCACCGATGATCATCGAGTCGAGACCGCTCGTGACCCGGAACAGGTGCTTCATCGCGTCGAACCCTTCGTGGATGAATAAGTACGGTTCGATTTCTTCCATCGTCAAACCGAACCAGTTGGAAAGGAACCGCTTCGTATAATAACGCCCAGTATGAGGTTGATCCGTGACGACGTAGAGTTCCGTCCGGTTGCAAGTCGAGACGATGACACTCTCGAAGATGCTCTTTTCGTCCCGAAGCGCCACCACCGCGCCCTTCATCTCATGTTCCCCGAATGAGACTTGTTCGCGGATCGATACCGGTGCCGTCTTATTGTTCAATCCGACCACTACAATGTGCATACGCTCTACTCCTTACGTCGAAAGATTCGCAATCCCCGTGCTGCATCTTTTCGTTCTCTACCTAACATTATAAAGAGATTCCGAATCGGTTTACAAACTAAAATGAGTCTAATCTGTGAAACTTCCTCTCCTACCTTATCCCTCATCCATCGAAAACACAAACAACCCGCTCAAATCGTGAGCGGGTCGTCGCGCATCACTGGTTCTCAGGGATGATGATGCGTTCCTCGGTCGAGAGGACGGTCTTCTGTTGACGCAGCCGGTAGATGCGCGCGATGTTCTGGATGACGACCTTCGACACGGCATATGTCGGCACAGCGAGGATGACGCCGGCGATGCCGCCGATCTTGCCTGCGACGAGCAGGACGATGATGATCGTCAGCGGATGGACCTTGAGCGTCTTTCCTTGGACGTAAGGAGAAATCAGGTTCGACTCGATCTGCTGGGCGACGACGATCGTGATGATCGCATAGAGCGCCTTGACCGGATCATCGATGAATCCGACGATCACGGCAGGTACCGCTCCGATATATGGTCCGAGGTACGGAATGATGTTCGTCACTGTACAGAACAGCGCAAGGAGCAGCGCATACTGGATATCCGAGATGAAGAAGCCGATTAGCGACATCAAGCCGACGCAAAGCGAAACGATGACCTGCCCATTGACATAGTGCTTCACCGTCACGTGCATGTCGTGCAGGATATGACGCGTCTCCGTCTCGTAGCTCTTCGGCAACAACTTGACGACCGAGTCCGGGAACTTATATCCGTCGAGCAGCATATAGACGAGGATGAACGGGACGAGGACGATGATCAGGACCGCAGACGAGATGACACCGAAAATCGTCCCGACTGATGCCGAAACCGATTTGAACAGCGAACCGATATACGATGTCGCATCGTTCGTCCACTGGTCGAACATGCCTGAGTTCTCCTGCACCCAGTTCGAGACGAAGCGGTTGTTCATCAGCTGGTCACGCAAGTTGAGCGTCTGATCGCGCAGCTCGACGACGAGGTTCGGGATGCTCGTCGCGAAATCCGTGATCTGCTTGACGAGAATCGGTCCGATCGAAGCGACGGCGATCGTGATGATCCCGACGAACGCGAGCAGGACGATCAAGACAGCGAGCCCCCGCTTCTTCACTCTTTTTTGCAACGTGTCGACGATGCCGAGCGTGAAATAATAGAAGATACCCGCGATGATGAGTGGCGGGAAAATCAGGGCGAGCATGACCTTGATCGGTTGGAACAGGAACGAAATCTTCGTACCGATCCAGATGACCAGGAAAATCAACAGCACCCAGATCAATGCCTTGAACCATTTGTTTTGCAATAACGTATTCATCTGATAACATCTCCTCATTTCAGGGTCTGCTGTTCAATCCAAGGAAGCACGGTACGTGTGAAGGTCTCAGAATCGACGAGCACCCTGTTTTGGTAAAAGGCATTCGTTTCTTGCGTGATCGCTGAAGGGTTGAGTATGAAAGCTGTCTTGAAACCGGTCTGCTCGACGATTTGCGTCGTCTTCGCATCTGCATTGCCAAATGGGTAAGCAAACGACAGCGGAGCCGCACCGAGTTCCCGCTTCATGACGGTCCTGCTCCTCTCAAGGTCGGCCGCGAATTTCTCTGCGCCCTCCTCATCCAAAAACACAGCTTTGTCTTCTTTCAGGTAGTGCATATCGAAGGTGTGAGAACCGAACGTGACGAGTCCGCTTTCCTGCATCTCCCTCAATTCAGCCCAGCCTGCAAGCCGCATGTTTTGAAAGTCTTCTGCACCGACATGACCGGCAATCAAAAAGACCGAGAACGGGACATCATTCTCTCTCAGTACCGGATAAGCGTTCTTGACCAGCGTCTCATCCCCATCGTCGAAGGACAGCCACACACATCTATCCGGGAACGTCCCTGTTTTGCGGTGGTCTTCGAGCTCGGATTCCGAAACGAACTTCACTCCTCTGTCCTTCATCGCCTTGATCTGCTGTTCGAATTCATCTGTGTAGACCGTGTATCGCTTCAACTCGTCCGAAGCCGTCAGCCTTTCGACCGTCCTGTTCCAAAAAGTCGGCTCCTGGATGCGATGGTAGTTCAAGCCGAGACATGCCTGTTCGGATGTAATGGCACTTGCATCGACGTCTTCCGTCTTCCCCTCGAGAGTCGCCCATTTGAAGGCGAATAGTCCGGCGACGACTAACAGCAACAGTGGAATCGTGTAACCCTTCATACCTTGCGCTCCACTTTCGCCAAATCCTTGACGGGGTTGCTCTCGAAGACGATGACTCGTTCGGATTGCAGGCGGAGGATCGTCTCCTCTGGAATCAGTCCAAGTTCCGCAAGCTCTTCCATCGTGACCGGAGCCGGATAAGTCCTGCGTTTTCGACTTCCGAAATGTTTCTTGTTATACAGCTTCCAAAAATATAGGACGATGAAGGCAAAGAGGAATAGAGCTGTGCCGAGCAGGAGAAAGTTTCTCAATTCTGCATTGTTGACCTTGAATGCCGTCTTGACGCTCGATATCCACGGATCGTTCAAACCAATGACGGCACTCATAAAAAGCCAGACGACGACAGCCGTATAAAGCCACATGACACCCGTGAAAAACGTCGCAATGATCCGTCTTGCGACACCTTGTTCAGAATGAATCACAAACTGCTTCGTTTCCCTCGATCCGGACTGGTCCATGTCGCATAGCCTCCTCTCATGCGTGCATTGACTGCTTTAGGCGCCGCAGCGATCACGACGAACGTGTTGAGCATCCAGTAGATCGCTGGATACCAGGCAGCCCATAGATAGTATTTCAGTACATTGTCATACTTCGCATCGTTCTTCAAGGAGACCAGCAACTGCAAATGGCTGAGCAGGACGAGGACGAATGAAGTGAACGTGAACCAGATCAGCATCTGCTGGAACGTCTCAGCCGTTGCGAACAGATACGCCGTGACAAGAACCCAGGCGAACGCCCAAAGCACGCTGACGACTTGTTCGATATAAATCGGCCAGAGTCTTCTCTGACGCCAATCGAGGAAGATATCCCAGTGCCGTAAAATCACTTCTTGTCCGCCTTGAGACCATCTGACGCGCTGATTCCAGATCCCGGATATCGTCTCAGGGACGAGCATCCAGCAGAGGGCCCTCGGCTCATAGCGCACATCGAAGAAGTTTCGCTGCAATTTCCACGACACGGCGATGTCCTCCGTCACCATGTCCCGGTCCCATAGTCCCACCTTAACGAGCGCTTTCTTTCTGAAGGCGACGATGACGCCTGACACTGTCATCACCTTTCCGAGAATGCGTTGTGTGCGTTTGATTGATCCGATGATTGAAGCATACTCGACGATCTGCATCCGGCTGAGTAGCGTATCACGATTTCGGATACGCGGATTTCCCGTCACAGCACCGACACGTTCGCCATCCTTCAAAAAATGCTGTATCAAGTAAAATGGGGCGTCCGGGTCAAGCAACGCATCTGAGTCGACACAGAGTAAAAACTCTGAACGAGCGGCATGTGTCGCGATATGTAAGGCATTCGCCTTCCCTTTGTTCTCCTGACAGTCGATCACCCGAAGTGCCGGATAGCGCGCTGAGAGCTCGACAAGCAATTCCCCTGTCCGGTCGCTGCTTCCGTCGTTGATGGCGATGATCTCATATCGAGGATAATGGAGCTGATCCAGATTCGCTATTGTTTCCTCGATCGTCTCCTCTTCGTTATAGCACGGGACAAGAATACTGATTTCCGGCCATTCGACTTCCTCAAAATCCTCGATTCGCCTACGTTCCCGGTAAACCGAAAACAGAAGTGCGCCGGCCATCCATAAGAGGGACATAAGGAACGGATACCAGAACACGAATTCCGCAAGCACTCGCATAAAAGGTGAAAACGTATCAAAGAAATCCAATGTTATGTTCCCCTTTCTTTTCCAAGATAGTATGTCAATCTTACATTTTCGCCCTTCAAAATGGAAGTCCCTCCGCACATCGCCTTTCGGCACCTTCCACGCTTCCAGGCTTCCGCTGAAAGTCGAGAAAAAAAGCCGCCGTTCCTGTTTAGAAAAACAGAAACAGACAGCTAATTATTCTTCGCTATCGCTATCGGCCGCTTCGAATCGAGTCAGGACGATTTTTTCAGAGCAGACGATAGATCGCTTCCCACGCTTCATCGCGTCCTTCGCCCGTCTCGGCGGAGAAGGTGATGAAGACGTCCTGTCCATCGAACTGGAGCTTCCGCTTGATTGCAGAGATATGCTTGTCGCGCTGGCTCCGTTTGATCTTGTCGAGCTTCGTCGCGACGAGGATGACCGGGATGTTGTAGTACTTCAGGAAATCGTACATCGTCACATCGTCAGCGGACGGTTCGTGACGGAAGTCGACGAGCAGGACGACACCTTTAAGGATTTCCCGCGAGGTGAAGTACTTCTCCATCATCTTGCCCCATGCTTCGCGTTCCGTCTTCGAGACTTTCGCGTAGCCGTAACCCGGGACATCGACGAACGTCACTTCATCATTGATGTTGAAGAAGTTGAGCGTCTGCGTCTTCCCCGGTTTCGAGGACGTGCGGGCGAGCGCCTTCCGCTGGACGAGCTTGTTGATGAACGACGATTTACCGACGTTCGATCGGCCTGCAAGCGCAATCTCAGGGAAAAGCGGTTCCGGATAATGTTCCGGCGTCACACCGCTCGTAATAAAATCAGCTTTGTAAATTTTCATGTCAATCTCCTTTAAATGCGTGCTTCAGCACTTCTTCCATCTTACTGACGGGCACGAACGTCATCGTCTGACGGACGCTTTCCGGGATATCGTCGATGTCACGTTCGTTGTCCTTCGGCAAGAGGACCGTCGTCAAGCCTGCACGGTGTGCGGCAAGCGACTTCTCCTTCAATCCGCCGATCGGCAGGACGCGTCCGCGAAGCGTGATCTCACCGGTCATCCCGACGTCACGCCGGACCGGGCGCTTCGTCAGTGCCGAGATGAGCGCCGTCGCGATCGTGATACCGGCTGACGGCCCGTCTTTAGGCACTGCGCCTTCCGGGACGTGGATGTGGACATCGCGTGATTCATAGAAGTCCGGATCGATTCCGAACTTCTCCGCGTTGGCACGGACGTAGCTGTAGGCCGTCTGCGCAGACTCCTGCATGACGTCGCCAAGCTTACCGGTCAGTTGCAGTTTTCCTTTGCCTGGCGCAAGGCTGACCTCGATCGTCAGCGTGTCGCCTCCAAATGCAGTATACGCTAATCCGGTCACCGCGCCAACCGTATCCTCAAGTTCCCCCTGCCCGTAACGGTAACGCGGCTTGCCGAGGAAATCGACGAGGTTGCGCTTCGTCACCGTGACACGCTTCTTCTCGCCCATCGCGATCTGCTTCGCTGCCTTTCGGCAAATCGCGCCGATCACACGTTCAAGATTACGGACACCGGCTTCCCGCGTGTAGCGGCGGACAGCTTCCTGCAACGCTTCCGGCTTCACCGTCAGCTGGCTCTTCTTCAAGCCGTGTTCCTTCAGCTGCTTACTGAGGAGATGGCGAATCGCGATCTCTGTCTTCTCCTGTTCCGTGTATCCACCGATCTGGATCAACTCCATCCGGTCGAGCAGAGGGCCTGGAATGTTCGACACATCGTTCGCCGTCGCGATGAACAGGACGTTCGACAGGTCGAACGGCTCCTCGATATAGTGGTCGGAGAACGAGTTGTTCTGTTCCGGATCAAGCACTTCGAGCATGGCGGACGAAGGATCGCCTCTGAAATCGTTTGACATCTTGTCGATCTCATCGAGCAGGAAGACCGGATTGTTCGTCCCCGCCTGCTTGATGCCGCGGATGATCCGGCCAGGCATCGCACCGATATACGTCCGGCGATGACCGCGGATCTCCGCTTCGTCCCGCACCCCGCCGAGCGAGACACGGACGAATTTTCGTTCGAGCGCCGTCGCGATCGAGCGGGCGAGTGACGTCTTCCCGACTCCCGGAGGTCCGGCGAGACAGAGGATCGGTCCACGGAGCGAGTCCGTCAGCTGGCGGACGGCGAGGTATTCGAGAATCCGCTCTTTGACCTTCTCGAGGCCGTAATGGTCCTCATCGAGCTGTTCCGAAGCCGAAGCGACGTTCAGGAAGTCTTCCGTCGCGTCATTCCACGGCAAGGAGAAGAACCACTCGAGGTAGTTCCGGATGACACCGTGCTCCGGGCTCGTCGCCGGGACGACGGCAAGCCGGTTGATCTCCTTCTCGATGTTCGCGACCGTCGTCTCAGGTAAGTCGAGCAAGGCGAGCTTCTCTTTGTAGTTCGCGGCATCACTCTCCGCCGAGACGGACTCTCCGCCGAGTTCCTGCTGGATCGTCTTGAGCTGTTCACGCAAGTAATACTCGCGCTGCGACTGTTCGATCGTCTTCTTCGTCCGCTCCCGCATCTCCCGTTCGAGTTCGACGACCTCGTATTCATGCTTCATCACTTCAAGGAGCATCAGACCGCGTTCGACAGGGTCCTGTTCCTCGAGGAACTCCTGCTTCTTCGCGACGTCGACCGGAAGCTTCGACGTGATGTAGTCCGTCAATGCGTCAAGCCGCTCATACGTCTCGTAACGGCGGCGCTCATCCGTCCCGATTCCCTTGATCCGGGTGACGAGCTGACCGAACTGTTCCTTGATGATGCGGACGAGTGCCTCCTGCTTCGCGCCTTTGACTTCCGGACGCTCGATCGGCTCGACTTCAGCGACAAGGCCGTCTTCCGTCTCCTCGACATGTTTGATCTTGACCCGTTCCTTTCCGATGACACGTACACGGACCGTCTCATTCCCGAGTTCGCTCATCTTCGCGATTTGAACGATCGTACCGACCCCGTAAAGTCCTTTCGCCGACGGTTCTTCTTCCGCATCGATTTGCGTCGCGACGACGAGGTCGATGTTCTGCTCCTTCGAGGCGAGCAACGCCTTGAGCGAGATCGGGCGCCCGACATCGATCGTCAAACCGATCAATGGGTAGGCGACCACTCCACGAAGCGGGAGCAATGGATATTGTTTCGTCTTCATCAAAAATCCCTCCTAAACAAAAAGGCTCAGAAGGCAGCCAACATTAGCCTCCGAGCCCGTCTGTCACGGTGTTACGCCGTTTCTTTTTCCGTTCCGTGTTCAATCGTGCCGTCTTTGAGCTCGAGCGTCGGACCGCGTTTACCGGTCATCGTCTCAGCTGTGATGACGACTTTCGCGATGTCATCGCGCGACGGGATTTCGAACATGATCTCAAGCATCGTCTCCTCGATGATCGAGCGCAGTCCGCGTGCCCCAGTCTTGCGCAAGATGGCAAGCTTCGCGATTTCGATCAATGCCTCGTCCGTGAAGTCGAGTTCGACATCGTCGAGTTGAAGCATCTTCTTGTATTGTTTGATCAGGGCGTTCTTCGGTTTCGTCAAAATTTCGACGAGAGCGTGCTCATCGAGCGGCTCAAGCGTCGCCATGACAGGCAGACGACCGATGAACTCCGGAATCAATCCGAACTTCTGCAAATCTTCAGGAAGCGCCGCTTGAAGGATCTCCTTCTGCGTAAGCGAACGGTTCTCCGAATCATGACCGAAACCGATGACTTTCTTACCGAGACGGCGTTTGATCGCCTGCTCGATGCCGTCGAATGCTCCACCGACGATGAAGAGGATGTTCGTCGTATCGATCTGGATGAATTCTTGATGCGGGTGCTTACGTCCGCCTTGTGGCGGTACGCTTGCGACAGTACCCTCGAGGATTTTCAGCAGCGCTTGCTGCACACCTTCACCTGAGACGTCACGCGTGATCGAAGGGTTCTCCGACTTGCGCGCGATTTTATCGATCTCATCGATGTAGATGATACCTTTTTCAGCCTTCTCGACGTCATAGTCGGCAGCCTGGATCAATTTGAGCAGGATGTTCTCGACATCCTCCCCGACATAACCAGCTTCCGTCAGACTTGTCGCGTCAGCGATCGCGAACGGGACGTTCAAGATGCGTGCCATCGTCTGAGCGAGGAGCGTCTTACCGCTACCTGTCGGCCCGATCATGACGATGTTCGACTTCGACAGCTCGACGTCATCCGCGCGCCCGCCGGCGTTGATACGCTTATAGTGATTGTACATCGCGACGGACAAGGCTTTTTTCGCCTTTTCCTGCCCGATGACATAATCGTTCAATGTCGCCCGGATCTCTTGCGGTTTCGGGACATTCTTCAGCTCTACTTCTTCTTCTGTGCCAAGCTCTTCTTCGACGATCTCATTGCAAAGCTCGATACACTCATCACAAATGTAAACGCCAGGTCCAGCCACAAGTTTTCTCACTTGTTCTTGTGTCTTTCCACAGAAAGAACACTTCAACTGACCTTTTTCTTCGTTGAATTTAAACATAAAGGTCCACCCCTTCAACGTGGAAATTGTGCGGACACCTCTAGCGTCCGATCTCACGTTTTACTAATACTGATTGTAGCATGAACAGCGAATCGCTTTCAAATCTTGGACTGACCAAAATGTACCACGCAGCAGATTCGATTCTGTCCTTCTTTGACCTATATCGTACAAAAAAAACGACTCCTTGACCAGAAATTGGTCTTGGAGTCGCCATTTGAACAGGAATTACTTCGCTTTCGCGTTGTCGACGAGAACGTCGATCGCTTTACGGAATTGAAGATCTCCTTTGAGTGTATCGAGTCCGCCTTGTGGTGCAAGCATCGTCTCGAGTTGATCCGCAGGGATGTTGTAGAGCTCAGACATCGAAGCAAGTTCAGCTTTCGCTTCTTCTTCCGTCACTTCGATCTTCTCTTCAGTGACGATCTGCTTGAGGACGAGGCGTGCTTTGACGCGCTCTTCCGCTTGCTCTTTCATCTCTTCGCGCATTGCCTCTTCCGTCGAACCAGTCAACTGGAAGTACATGTCGAGGTTGATGCCTTGCGACTGGATGCGTTGTGTGAACTCTTGGATCATGCGCTCCACTTCGTTCTCGACCATCACTTCAGGAAGGTCGACCTTCGCGTTCTTCGTCGCAGCTTCTACGAGCTCATCGCGCATCGAAGCGTCTGCTTCTTGCTTGCGTGAGTTCTCGAGACGTGTACGGATTTTTGCTTTCAACTCGTCGAGTGAAGACACTTCTTCGTCCATGTCCTTCGCGAACTCGTCGTTCAGCTCAGGAAGCTCTTGCGATTTGATTTCGTGGATCGTCACTTTGAATGTGACAGCCTCTCCAGCGAGATCTTCTGCATGGTACTCAGCAGGGAAAGTGACGTCGAGGTCTTTTTGATCGCCTGCTTTGAGACCGATCATTTGCTCTTCGAAGCCTGGGATGAAGTTTCCAGAACCGATGACGAGCGTGTAGTTCTCAGCTGTGCCGCCTTCGAACTGCTCTTCACCTTTGAATCCTGCGAAGTCGAATACGACTGTGTCGCCTTCTTCGATCGCACCGTCTTCTTTGACGACGAGCTCAGCGCCGCGCTCTTGAAGCGTCTTGAGTTCAGCGTCTACATCTTCGTCAGAAACGTTCGTTTCGACAGCTGTATACTCGAGGCCTTTGTACTCACCGAGTTCTGCCTCAGGTTCGATGACGAATGTCACCTTGAAAGCGACCGGTTTGCCTTTTTCAAGTGTCTCGACATCGATGTTGTCGAGTGCGATTGGCTCCATGCCAGACTCGACGACAGCTTGTTCGATCGTGTCTTTGTAGAGGATGTCGAGTGCATCTTGGTAGAGTGCCTCTTCACCGTACATTTTGTTGAACATTGCGCGTGGCATTTTCCCTTTACGGAATCCAGGCGTGTTGAGTGTCTTGACGACCTTCTTGAACGCTTGGTCTACCGCTTTATCGAATGCTTCAGCAGGCGCTTCATACGTGAGGACGCCGAGGCTACCTGATTGTTTTTCCCATTTTGCAGTCATGCTAAGTCCCTCCAAAATTGTCAATTAGCGTACGTTTGTGTACAACAAGACACATTATAGCACAGACGTCACTTTCATTTCCACTTGATTACTTGCCCGGATTCATTCCACTTAGGCGGTCTGCCAGAAGTACCGGAATTCTTCCAGGACAGCCGACAAGGCCTGCTCGAAATAGGCGAGGTCATCGCCTTCCTTCCGGCGCTTCTTCTTCGTCAATTCATCGAGTCCCATGAACATCTCGAGCGCAAACGCGAACTCCATCATGTTCTGTCCCGAAAGGTCGATCACTTCAGGGAACAGGTAAGTTTCGAGCATGTCGTACATCACGATCACCCGCGAGGATTCTTCCTCCGCCTCTTCCTCGTCGAAGTTCCCGTCCTCGATCTCTTCCTGCATCTCCTCTTCGACGCGTTCCTCGACTTCGACACGCTGCATCATCGAACCAAAGAGGTGTTCCTGCAGGTCCTCGGCGGATTTGAATTCGTATCTGAGCCCGGAATGGCGGCGCTTAAGATTGATCGGCCCGGCATATTCCGTGTACGACAGTGCGAACAGGAGATGCCGCAGCACGAGGAGCGACTGTTTGCTGATACCGGCGTCTGCGACATAGCGCTTGACGATGAAATCCGTGAACGCCTCGCCTCTTAAACGGAGGTCCATGCTGTTCAGATAGAGCACCTGCACCTCGATCGGCTCCTCGGCCAGAACGCGCATCAGCTCCTCGTCCGAGATGTCCCGGACCGGTTTTGACGGGTCGAACAGCAACGGCCCGTCGAGCAGATCCCGTTCAACCTCCGTCAGCTCATGGTCCGTCATCCCGTCGAAAGGATTGTGATCGACAGAGCGCGAAGTATCGGGTTTTTCCGCCCACTCAAGTGCCCGCTCGACTTCAAGCGCTAAGGCGTAAGGAAGATGTAGACCGTGGTTCATCAGGAGCGCCCGGGTCGAACGTTTCTCGAAACGCTCGCGCGCGAGCAACCCCTCGATGATCGTCCGTCCGTAAAAATCCCCCTGCCGGTCGATGAGTTCTTCGTACTCCTCGAACAAGTCGTTCGTCTCGTAGAAGGGACGGATGATGCTCAAGATATAGAGCCGGTCATCATCGCTCACCTCTGCGTCGAGCGATGCGATGAACATATCCTTCTCCGCCGTCGAGAACATACTCGCTCTCATGCACTCCGTTGCATAAGCTTCGGGCATCCATCTCTTTCCCATATCAAAAACCTCCTGGTCGGTTACGTCATAGTCAGTTCATGAACGGGCTGAGCAGGTCGGTCCACTTGCTGATCGATTCCTTCAGCTGCCCCGCCTGTTCGAGTCCCATCTGGTTGAGCGAATCGAGCGAGACCGGATTTTCAAACAGGTTCGAGATGTCCTGCGCCTGATTGACGTATCCTTCGAGCTGTCCGCTCAACTCCTGGAGTTCGGCCGGAGGACTCTCCAGTCCTTGCAGGCGTTCATCGATCTTCGCCAGTTCCGTGTTGAACGACTCGACCGTCCCGTTCTGCTTCAGCTTGTCAAGTTGCGCCTCGAATGCGGCTTGCGGATCATTCGACTGGCGCGCGCTCTCAGCAGCCTGCTCGAGCTCTGCCGCCATCTCGCCCGTCAGTCGCAGTGTATCGTTCGCGATGTCCTTCAAGTCCCCGGCGTAGCCGAAGCTTTCCTTCGCGTTCGTGACCTTCTCCTTCGCATCGTCTACCGTCTGAGTCACCTCACCGCATCCCGCGAGCATCGCCGACACGGCAAGAACAGCGCCTAATTGCTTCCACCTCATTGATCGGTCTCCCTTCAAGAAAAAGCTGTTTGATACCCTCATCATAACAGAAAAACAAAAAAAGAGGCTGCCTCCGTAAAGGCAACCTCTATTTTAATTATAGCGTCCCAAGAGGGATTCGAACCCCCGACCGACGGCTTAGAAGGCCGTTGCTCTATCCGGCTGAGCTATTGGGACGTGTCAACACGAATAAACTATACTAGAACAATTGTTTCGTGTCAATCACTTGGCGTCATTTCGTAAGCGGCCAATCTCCATCTAAGTAAAGCGCATTGATTTCCTCGCCTGTCGTGTCAAAGAAATGGACTGTGAATCGTCCGTCCTTCACCTCGAGCAACGCATGCGTCTTGTCCGGACGATGACGGGGCATCCGGATCGATCCCGGGTTGATGAAAAGGACACCGTCTTGCACCGCGGCACCGGCGACATGGGTATGTCCGAACAGGACGACGTCCGCACCGCGTTCGAGCGCCTTGTAACGGAGCGTGTTCAAGTCGTACTTGACGTCCTGGCGATGTCCGTGGATGCAGAAAATCTTCCCGAAATCCGTCTCTTCGACCAGCTCGTCCGGGAAATCGTTGCCGTAGTCACAGTTTCCTTTGACGACGCGGTATGGATAAAGGCATTCCGCTCCCCCGTGCAGCTGCGAGTCACCGCAATGGAAGGCGAGATCCGCATCACGGTGTAGCTCGAATACATCTTTCAGTTCCTGTTCAAGGCCATGGCTGTCGCTGACGATCAATACTTTCATCAGAAGTCGGGCGTCTCAAGTTCTGCGCACAGAAGAGAACGCCCGCACCTCCTTTCTAGTCGGAGTATTTTAGAAAAACGATTCGTCTGGCTGTACACATGATACTAAAAAGTTGGATCAGTTCTCTTCGAGGAACGGACGCAATTGGTCTCCGAGCAGTCGCAGCGCGTTGCCGCGATGGCTGATCGCCGCTTTCTCATCCTTATTCAATTCCCCCGCCGTCCGTCCAAGAAACGGGATATCGAATAAAGGATCGTAGCCGAATCCGTTTGAGCCGCGCGGCTCCTCATTGATCCGTCCCTCGAGCGTCCCGCGCACCGTCAACGTCTCACCGGTCGGCTTCGCAAGTGACAGCACACAAACGAAGCGGGCCGAACGGGCCTCACCTTCGACTCCTGCAAGCTTCTCGAGCAATAAGGCGTTGTTCGCCGCATCCGATTTCGCTTCTCCCGCGAAGCGGGCCGAGTATACTCCAGGCGCACCGTCAAGCGCATCGACTTCCAGCCCCGAGTCGTCCGAGAGTACAGGCACGCCGAAATAGCGGGCCGCCTCACGGGATTTCAGTTCCGCATTCTCCTCGAAGGTGACACCTGTCTCGTCCGTCTCCGGCGCGTCCGGATGGTCCAGAAGCGATTCGACCGTATAGCCGAGCTGTCCGAGCATAGCCTCGAGCTCTCTCACTTTCCCGGCATTCCTTGTCGCTACGATGATCTTCATGGTGTCTCCCCCAATTCTTCACCGACGTACCACCAGGATGCGCCTAGCGCCGCTTGTCCAGCTTCTAGGAGCGCCGTGACTCCTTGCTCCCCGAGATCGAGCATCTCGAGCATCTCACGGCGCGTGAACGTCGCTTCCTCGCCTGTCCCTTGGACCTCGACGAACTTGCCGGACGACGTCATGACGACATTCATGTCGACTTCTGCCATCGCGTCCTCCTCGTAGGAAAGATCAAGCAGGATTTCACCTGCATGCTTCCCGACGGAGACGGCTGCGATTCCCTCCCTGATCGGTGTATCAGCAAGCTTTCCGCTCTGTATGAGTCGGTCGACTGCCAGCACTAACGCGAAGAATCCGCCCGTGATCGCCGCCGTGCGTGTACCGCCATCGGCCTGCACGACATCACAATCGACCCAGACCGTCCGTTCGCCGAGCCGTTCGAGATCGACTACCGAGCGAAGAGCGCGGCTGATCAGACGCTGGATTTCCATCGTGCGCCCCGTCTGCTTGCCGCGGACGGATTCGCGTGCCGTCCGCTGTTCCGTCGCCCGGGGCAGCATGGCGTACTCAGCATTGATCCAGCCCTGTTTCTTTCCACGAAGAAACGGAGGAATCTTCTCCTCGACCGTCGCCGTACAGATGACACGCGTATCCCCGATCGAGATGAGAACGGATCCTTCCGCATGTTTGTTGATATGAGGGATGATCTCGACCTTCCTCATCTCGTCTCTGTTTCTGTTATCTGAACGCATTCACATCGCCTTCTTTCCCTAGTTTCAAGCGCTTCGCCCGGACGGTTCGACCGAGCCAGTCCGATGCGATCCGGTCGAACGCCTCGACGTCGCCTGTCGCATGGAAGTCATGTTCCGGAACGTCGAGCCGTTCCGCCTCCATGTCGCTGTAATCAAGCAACGCCGCTGCTTCGAGCGCTGTCTCGTCGCCTGACGAAATCAACTTGATGTCCGGTCCCATCACCTTGCCGATGACTGGCGCAAGGATCGGATAATGGGTGCATCCGAGGATGAGCGTATCCATCGGTTGACCGATCAGCGGCGCGAGCGTGCTGCGGACGACGCGCTCGACGTAATCCCCTTCGATCTGTCCGGACTCGACGAGCGGGACGAACGGAGGGCACGCGAGTGAGCGCACTTCGATTTGCCCCTCGACGTGTTTGAGCGACCGGACATAGGAATTGCTTTCGACCGTCATCTTCGTTCCGATGACGCCGATCTTTTTCGAACGCGTCACTTTGACGGCGGCGCGCGCACCGGGATCGATGACACCGATGACCGGGATGTCGAGCTTCGCCCTCGCCTCTTTCAGGACGACCGCGGTCGCTGTGTTACAGGCGATGACGATCAGCTTGACGTCCGCGGCGACGAGGAAGTCGATCATCTCCCACGTGAATTCCCTGATTTCGTCTTCAGGGCGCGGTCCGTACGGACACCGCAATGTATCTCCGACATAAATGATCTGTTCGTGCGGGAGTTGCCGCATCAATTCACGGGCGACGGTCAGACCGCCGACTCCGGAATCGAGCACCCCGATAGCCCTGTTCTTCACAAGCGTCACACCTTTCACTTTCAATCCTAACAAAAAAGGACGACGGTGCAAGACCGGCGTCCAAAAGGTTTAAAAAAGAATTACTGTGCAAGACCTTCGCTTGTCAGCATGTCTGAAAGTGTGTTGACTGCTTCAGAAGCGTCGTCGCCGTTAGCAACGATTTTGATTTCTGAATCCTTCGCGATTCCGAGTGAGAGAACACCCATGATCGACTTGAGGTTTACAGTCTTCCCGTTGTACTCCAAGTTGATGTCTGATTGGAATTTAGAAGCTGTATTGACGAGTTGGGTTGCTGGACGAGCGTGAATGCCTGAATCAGCGATGACTTTGAATGTTTTTTCCATGGTTAAGAAATCTCCCTCCACTAATAACGTACTAGTGAGTCGTTTTCGTATTTGTGAACTCATTATCAAATGTTAACGGATTCGAACCGATTCTGCAAGGAATTTTTATACTCGGTCCGCCATGGAACTGCTTTTCCAGAAGTGTCGATTTGAACCATCGATGTCCGGCCCGTGAAGGCGAGTTCGCCCTTCTCGTCGAACGCCGCGTAGTGGACGTCGCACGAAGCCTTCCCGACTTGCATCGGATAAGCATAGACCGCTAGACGGGCCCGCGGATAGACTTGCTGGATGTAGTTGCACTGGGCGTCAGCGACGACGACGATCCCGTCGTCCTCGATCGAGTAGCCCGTCTCTTCGAGCATCAATGTCCGGACGTCCTCGAAGTAGACGAACGGGACCCGGTTATTCATATGACCGTAGGCGTCGGTCTCGGCGAAGCGTACGGCGACGTCGAGACGCGTCCCCGTCTTCAGTCTTTCAAGCCAGACCGGAAAATCTTCGATATATGCAGGTATGCGCATCTGTATCCTCCTAACTGAAAGAGGAGCCTACCATGACAGTATGCTCCTCCGTTCTCTTGTTGATCAATGACGGCCGACTGGCTCGCCAGTCCGTCCTTCGTCACTGCCGAAGAACTTCTTGAATGAGTGGAGCGTCGTAGAGCGGTTCATCGCTGCGATCGACGTCGTAAGCGGGATGCCTTTCGGGCACACCTCGACACAGTTCTGCGCGTTACCGCACTGCATGATCCCGCCATCCTCCATCAGCGCCTCAAGGCGGTCTTCCTTATGGAAGGCACCTGTCGGATGCGTGTTGAAAAGACGGACTTGTGAAATCGCGGCAGGACCGATGAAGCTCTCACGGTCGTTGACGTTCGGGCAGGCTTCGAGGCAGACGCCGCACGTCATGCATTTCGACAGCTCATACGCCCACTGGCGCTTGTTCTCAGGCATACGCGGTCCAGGACCGAGATCATACGTACCGTCGATCGGCACCCATGCCTTGACCTTCTTGAGCGCGTCGAACATGCGCTGACGGTCGACTTGGAGATCGCGGACGACCGGGAACGTCTTCATCGGTTGCAGACGGATCGGCTGTTCGAGCTGATCGACGAGTGCCGTACACGACTGGCGCGGCTTGCCGTTGATGATCATCGAACAGGCACCGCACACTTCCTCGAGACAGTTCATGTCCCACGTGATCGGTGTCGTCTTCTCGCCGGCAGCGTTGACCGGGTTACGGCGAATCTCCATCAATGCCGAGATGACGTTCATGTTCGGGCGGTACGGGACTTCGAAGGCTTCATCATATGATTTACCGTCCGGACCGTCCTGACGCGTGATCAGGAACTGGACCGGCTTCTGGTTCGTCTTCTCAAGTGGTGTCGCCATTATGATTTCACCTCTTTCTTCGACTTCTTGCTGTAATCGCGCTTACGCGGCGGGATGAGCGAGACGTCGACTTCTTCGTAGCTGATTTCCGCATGTCCATTGACGTAGCGGGCGATCGTCGTCTTCAGGAAACGCTCGTCGTCGCGTTCCGGGAAGTCCGGCTTATAGTGGGCACCGCGGCTTTCGTCACGCTTGAGCGCACCGAGCGTGATCGCTTCCGCGAGGTCGAGCATATGGTCAAGCTGGCGGATGAACGATGCACCCTGGTTGCTCCAGCGCGCCGTATCCGTCGTCGAGATGCGGTTGTAACGGTCACGCAGCTCCGCGATCTTCTTGAGGGTCGCTTCGAGCTTGTCATTGTACCGGACGACCGTGACGTTGTCCGTCATGATCTCACCGAGTTCGCGGTGGATCTGGTAGGCGTTCTCCGTTCCGTCCATCGCGAGGATGTCATTGAAACGCTCGATCTCAGCGATCTTATGCTGTTCGAAGACGTCTTCCGGCATGTCGCTGACCAGCTTGTCGAGTCCGTTGATGTAGCTGATGGCTGAAGGTCCGGCCACCATACCGCCGTAGACGGCAGACAGAAGCGAGTTCGCGCCGAGGCGGTTCGCCCCGTGCATCGAGTAGTCGCATTCGCCTGAAGCGAACAGCCCCGGAATGTTCGTCATCTGATCGTAGTCGACCCATAGTCCGCCCATCGAATAGTGGACAGCCGGGAAGATCTTCATCGGCACTTTGCGCGGATCGTCACCGACGAACTTCTCATAGATCTCGAGGATCCCGCCGAGCTTGACGTCGAGTTCCTTCGCGTCCTTGTGTGACAGGTCGAGGTAGACCATGTTCTCGCCGTTGACGCCGAGCTTCTGGTTGACACAGACGTCGAAAATCTCACGTGTCGCGATGTCACGCGGCACGAGGTTTCCGTATGCCGGATACTTCTCTTCGAGGAAGTACCAAGGCTTTCCGTCCTTATACGTCCAGACGCGTCCGCCTTCACCGCGGGCAGACTCGCTCATGAGACGAAGCTTGTCGTCGCCTGGGATCGCCGTCGGGTGGATCTGGATGAACTCACCGTTCGCATAGACAGCACCTTGACGGTAGACGGCCGCAGCCGCTTGCCCCGTGTTGATGACGGAGTTCGTCGACTTGCCGAAGATGACGCCAGGACCGCCCGTCGCGAGGATGACCGCGTCAGCTGGGAACGACTCGATCTCCATCGAACGGAGGTCTTGGCAGACCGCACCGCGGCAGACACCCTCCTCGTCGATGATCGCCCGAAGGAATTCCCATCCTTCGAACTTCTCTACCAAACCTTGCGCCTCGAACTTCCGGACCTGCTCGTCGAGTGCGTAGAGCAGCTGCTGTCCTGTCGTCGCGCCGGCGTATGCCGTCCGGTGGTGAAGTGTACCCCCGAAACGACGGAAGTCAAGCAGTCCTTCCGGCGTCCGGTTGAACATGACGCCCATCCGGTCGAACATGTGAATGATCTTCGGTGCCGCTTCCGCCATCTTTTCTACAGGCGGCTGGTTCGCAAGGAAGTCTCCCCCGTAGACCGTGTCATCGAAATGCTGGTAAGGCGAATCGCCCTCCCCTTTCGTGTTGACCGCTCCGTTGATCCCGCCTTGCGCACAGACCGAGTGCGAGCGTTTGACCGGCACGAGCGAGAACAACTTGACCGGGACACCTTGTTCTGCTGCTTTTATGGTAGCCATCAAGCCGGCGAGTCCGCCGCCGATGATGACGATATTCTTATTTGCCATGGATTTCTTTCCCCTTTCCTTACATCACGCCTGCAAACGTCAAAATCGAGCGAACGCCTACATACGAGAGTCCGATGAATACGAGGGCCGCAACATACGACATCGCCCGCTGTGAAGCAGGTGACTGTGTGATGCCCCACGTGATCGCGAATGTCCAGAGACCGTTCGCGAGATGGAATGTCGTCGCAAGGATTCCGACGATGTAGAACGCGAGCATGAAGCCGTTGTCGACGATGTTCTGCATCATCGCAGCATCGACCGGCGTGCCCATAGCCGCAGCGATTCGCGTCTCCCATACATGCCAGCTGATGAAGATGACAAGGAAAACGCCCGTGAAACGTTGCAGGACATACATCCAGTTCCGGAAGTATGTATAACGTCCCGTGTTGACGGATCCCGTGAACGCGATGTAGACCCCGTAGACGCCGTGTAGGATGATTGGAATGAAAATCACGAAGACCTCAAGGAATAGACGGTACGGAACGCTCCCCACGATTTCCGCAGCCTTGTTGAAATCCTCCTCACCCCGGACGATGAAATAGTTCGTCGTCAAGTGAGAAAGTAAGAATAACCCGATTGGAATGACGCCGAGTAGTGAGTGCACTTTGCGACTCACGAAATCACGATGATTCGCCATCCAAATCCCCCCTTTTGTTTGCCAAGCAACCGCTGGCGCATTTTGGTAGAAAAGCGCTTTCATAAGGAAATTCACCTTTTCATCACTTATTCTACTCCTGTAGTTTTTATAAGACAACCCGAGCCGGCGCATTTCACCGGAAATGTTTTCTTAAAAAACGATGACCGATAGGAATTAGCCCGCTATAATAGTTTCAGAGACGGGAGTGAGTACAATTGGAACAATCATCTAAGTCTGCCTTCAGCACGGAGCTGATCCGCGACTACGTCCTGTCCGACCTTCTCGGCAGTGACTACCGCCATGTCATTTACTGGGCAGGAAAGCGCCTCGCCCGTCAATTTCCGATTATGACGGAGGAGGAGCTCTCCTCGTTCTTCAGCGAAGCACAATTCGGTCACTTGACGCTGACGAAATCGAAGGGTAACAAACGCCTGTTCACCCTCATCCCGCCGGCATCGACACGGTCGGAGCGGCCGAATGGATATTTCCAGCTCGAGGCCGGTTTCCTCGCAGAGCAATATGCGAAATGGAACGGCTGCGTCGCCGAGGCCTATGCCGAACCCGACACGGAAGAAGTCGTCATCACCGTCCAGCTTGATCCAAAAGATCTTCTCGATTAAGGGTTGCCATGGGCAGTCGTTGTCGAGTACAGTTACATCGAATCGAATAACGCGTCGCAGAGTGCTGGGATTGGCCGGCTGAGAGGATGTGCCTCAAACACATCGATCTGTATACTTGATCCGGGTAATACCGGCGGAAGGACGACGCAAGACCTCGGGACGCGTCGTACATGTCCCCTGGTGTTTGCGCGCCTTCGTCCATCGAAGGCGCGTTTTTCGTTCGTCCAGAAAACTGAAGGAGGAACTGCACATGCGTAAGAAATGGTTGTCCCTGATGTTGCCGCCGCTCATCCTCGCCGGATGCGCGACAGGTGCCGAAGAAGAGAAGAAGGAGAAGGAATTGACCGTCGTACTCGACTGGACGCCGAACACGAACCATACAGGTCTCTATGTCGCGTCAAAGAAGGGCTATTTCGCGAAAAAAGGACTCAAGGTGAGAATCATCCAACCCGGCGAGACCGGAGCGGAACAGCTCGTCGCGAGCGGGCGGGCGCAGTTCGGCGTCAGCGGACAGGAAGCACTGACGAACGCGCGCGCAAGCGGCGTCAAGATCAAGGCCGTCGCGGCGATCATCCAGCACAACACGTCCGGTTTCGCTTCGCCTAAGAACCGTGACATCCGCTCACCACAGGATTATGAAGGCAAGACGTACGGCGGATACGGCGGACCGATCGAGAAATCAATGATCGGCGCCCTCATGAAGAGCGACGGTGGTGACGTCGAGCAGGTCGACATCAAAAACATCGGATCAGCCGACTATTTCACGGCAGTCAAGAAAGGGATCGACTTCACGTGGATCTACTATGGCTGGACCGGCGTCGAGGCGGAGCTTCGCGGCGAGCCGTTGAACATACAATACGTCAAGGACTACGCGAAGGAGCTCGACTATTACACGCCTGTCCTCGTCTCTTCAGAATCCTACCTGAAGCAGGACCCGGAGACGGCGAAAGCGTTCCTCTCGGCGGTCTCGGAAGGGTACACCTATGCGATCGACCACCCGGAAGACGCGGCAAGAATCCTGTCGAAGGCGGAACCGACGCTCGATGCGAAGCTCGTCGAGAAGAGCCAGGAGTACTTGGCGAAGGAATATCAGGCGGACGCACCGCGCTGGGGTGAGATGAAGACATCAGTCTACAAGGCGTTTAGCGACTGGCTCGCCAAGGAGAAGCTCCTGAAAACACCGGTCGACCCGGAAAGTATGTATACGAACGATTTCCTTCCGAAAGGAGCGAATTAAGATGACGAACACACTGCTCAGCCTGCAGGTCATCCCGCAAAACCAACCGACGCGGGAGGCGACCTACGCACTCGTCGATGAGGCGATCCGACTGATCGACGCTTCCGGTTATCCGTACCGCGTCTCCGCTCTCGACACGACGATCGAAGGCGACCTCGAAGGACTGCTCCGTCTCGTCGCAGACGTGCAGCAGCGTCTGATTGAACTCGGCGCGCCGGGTATCCTGTCTCAAATCAAGCTGCTTCATGTCAAAGACGGGATCGCGATGACGGATTTGACCGGGAAATATGATGCGTGACCGCTTGATTGCCGGACCTGCCATCCTCTTCCTGATCGAGGCTGCCGTCCGGGTGTTCAAGATCGAACCGTGGATGTTCCCCACCCCTTCAGCAGTCGCGCTGCAATGGTGGACGGCGACGCCGCAACTGCTGCCTGATCTGCTCGCGACGGCGTCAGCGGCCATCGCAGGATTCCTGCTGTCCGCTCTATTCGGTGCAGCTGTCGCCACCGCGCTCTTCCTGTCTCCCCGGGCGGACCGTCTGTTGACACCGTTCCTGACGATGACACAAAACATCCCGATGATCGCCCTTGCTCCGCTCTTTGCCGTCTGGTTCGGTTTCGGACTGTTGCCGAAGCTGCTCATCATCCTGCTGTTCGGCTTCTTCCCTGTCGCCATCTCGGCACTGAGCGGTCTGAAGAGCACTCCGGCCGAGACGAGCCGGACGTTCATCATCCTCGGGGCGACAAGGATGTTCAGGCTTCGCCATCTCGACTGGCCACATGCGCTCCCCGCCTATTTCGCCGGTCTCCGGCTCGCTGCGACGTACGCCATCATGGGTGCGATCGTCGCGGAGTGGCTCGGATCGGAGCATGGTCTCGGTCAAGCGCTGACGATGGCAGCGAAATCGTTCCAAACCCCGCTCCTGTTCGCGATCATCCTCTGGATCGTCCTGCTCGCGAACATCGCGGTCGCGGCTTGCCGGATGCTCGAAAAAATGCTCATCAAAGGAGGACAAAGCGATGCTCCAGTGCATTGACCTCGGCTTCGATTATAATGGACGAACGCTCTATCGTGACCTTTCGCTCACCGTCTCGCCAGGCGAGACCGTCGCCATCCTCGGACGCTCCGGCTGCGGCAAGTCGACGCTCCTGCGGCAGGTCGCAGGATTGCTCGAAGGCGATGGCGACAGCAGTTGGGACGGTATCCGCATCTCTCCTGATCTTCGATTGACGAGTTATGTCCCGCAAGACGCGGGATTGCTTCCGCATTTGACGGTCTTTGAGAATGTCGCACTCGCCGCGAAGCTCGGCGGACGCGGCGACATCACGGAGCACCTGGAACAGGTCGGTTTACGAGACGCGGCCTCGCGCTACCCGTCCGCCTTATCCGGCGGCATGCGCGCCCGCGTCGCATTCGCCCGTGCGATGATGCTCGCGCGACCGATCCTGTTGCTCGACGAGCCGTTCGCCTCACTCGATGCGAGGACACGCAGTGAGATGCAGAACTGGCTGCAGCAGTTGTTGCAGACTTCCGAAATGGCGACATTGCTCGTCACGCACAGCATCGACGAGGCGTTTCTGCTCGCAGAACATGTCTACTTCCTGGACGGAACGAACGCATCGTTCAAACGGTGTGCTGACCGGACAGCCGCCGAAAAATATTTCGGTCTTCTTGAAACCTTTCCGGACGAGCTGGCGTAGAACACAGGGAATCATTTCAATTCGCTTGAGGAGGAATCTTGATGTTCAAGAAACTAGCAGCAGATCTAACAGGCTTCAGTGATATCGGTCAGGTCATCCATCCGGACGACTTCGACAAGGCGGCGGCGGACGATTACGTCCTGCATGAAGACGGTGAAAAAATCTACTTCCTGATCAAGTCGAAATCGGACGAGTACTGCTTCACGAACCTCGCCCTCATCCATCTTGACGGTGCTAGCGCGGTCAGCTCGAAGCGCGTGCTCTATCGTTATCCGTACGCGCACTATCCGGTCCGCCACGTCATGTTCGAGACGGCCGGAACAGTCGACCTCGACGTCGAGATCAAGTTCGAGATCGGCGGCAAGCATTACTCGATCGACGTCGACAAGAAGCAGCTCGAACACGTCAAAGACCTCTACAAAGCGCTCCTGTCGATCGCCGAGAAGCAATTCGAAGGACAGAAGATGCTCGAATTCGCGAACAGTTCGCTCAACCACTCGGTGACGGTGCTCGGCGGTCTACGCCAAGGCGACATGAACGTGCCGCAGACGTTCAAGGACCTGTCGCAGGAATCGTTCAACTGGCTGCAAGGCCACTACTATGAATGGAACCGGAAAGACTTCGGGGACGTCTACGAAAAGTACATCAACAACTGATGATTAATTGACTTTAACCGCCCTCTCGCACTGGGGCGGTTTTTTGATTCCAACGTCCTAACGATCACCTTCACCTCTACCTGGATTCGAAACATATTGCCACTATCTGATTCATCATGTATTCTGGAGTAATTTGAAAATCTACTGATTTGGAGTGAACCTCATGGAAGTGTTGAAGCGAGCGAGACATAAAAGAAGGGTTGCTGAAGGTATTTTAGACGAACTGGAGCTTTTGCAGAAATGGTCGGAAATCGGTGACCCTCATCTTGTAGGGGCAGTCGCCTATGATTTGATTGTCAGCCCGGACATAGATATCGAGACCTTTTGTTCCGACCCTCGCCCAGATCAAGCAATGGCGTTCTTAAGCGAGCTGTCTGGCCATCCGAATGTCATAGAAATCAAATATCGAAACTACTTGGACTCCCCATTCGATGGTCTTTATTTTAAGTTACTCTACACCAGTGACGACAACACGACCTGGAACATAGACATGTGGCTGTTCGCTTCAAGTCGAAAAGGTGCCCTCTCCCGGGATTTAGTAGCAGACATGACTCAATCCTTGACGAAGGAGACGCAAGCGCTAATTTTGTTGATCAAAGAAGATTTGATTGAGAGAAGGGTGACGTACCCCTCCATCTTCATCTATCAAGCTGTGATGGACGGTCACGTGCGAAGCGTGAGCGAGTTCCAGACCTGGATTCAACATCAGGACACGGCCGGACTGACGACGTGGCGACCTTCGAATCGAGCGTCGCTGACACAGTAAGTTCCTTCATTCAAAAGAAGTGTGATGCCGCACGCCCCGGAGAATGGCTCTTTTTTTGATAGTCAGTCCTAGCTGCTCGCTGTCTTTCGATTTGAATGCACGCGCACACAAAAGAGTTTTCCCTAAAAAACGCATGCACTGAACGAATATTCATGTTAACATTGGAAGATATTTCTAAAATCCATACAAACAGGAGAAAACTATGCGAAGAATCATGCTGATCGGCTCGGGCGGCTCGGGTAAATCGACCCTTGCCCGAAAACTCGGCGACCGTCTCGCCCTCCCCGTCCATCACCTCGATATGCTCATGTGGCGCCCGGGATGGGAACTCTTGCCTAGAAGTGAACAAACAGCAGTCCAGTCCCGACTGATCGATGAGAAACAATGGATCATCGACGGCAACTACAGCGGCTCGATGGACATGCGAATCGCAGCGGCCGATACGGTCATCCTGCTCGACATCAACCGGGTGATCTGTGTGTACCGTGCGCTCAAGCGGACGTGGACTTATCGCAACACATCCAGACCGGACATGAACCCGGGATGCGAGGAACGATTCGACCTTCACTTCCTCAAGTGGATCTGGGACTACAAAAAAAGAAATCTTCCGGCTGTGCTTGAGATGCTCGGACAATTACCCGCGGACAAACGTGTCATCATCTTGAGGTCGGCGAAGGAAGTTGATTCCTTCCTCGAAGACGTCGAGAAGCGTGAAGCGGGATGAAACAAAGAAAAAGCGGTCGCGTTCCTTTTCGGGACGCGACCGCTTTTCATATGAAGACGATTCATTCCTCGTTCGACTGACTCAAATACTCGGCGACCGTCTCCGCTAGCTTCTGCGGAAGTCCCGATTCGACAAGCTGATCGATCGACGCCTTCTTCAGGCTTCGCATCGATCCGAAATGCCGGATCAGCTGCTGACGACGCTTCGGTCCTACCCCGGGGATTTCGTCAAGCAGTGACTTCGTCATCCCTTTCGAGCGGAGCGAACGGTGGAAGGTGATTGCGAACCGGTGGACTTCATCCTGCATCCGTTGCAGCAAATAGAAGGCGTTCGAACGGGGATTCAGTTCGACGACTTCCCCCTTCTCGCCGAACAGGAGCTGGCTCGTCCGGTGCTTGTCGTCCTTCTTGAGCGAACCGACCGGAACGCTCATGCCGAGCTCATCCTGAATGACCTCGAGTGCGGCGTTCAACTGTCCGATCCCGCCATCGATCAGCACGAGATCCGGTAGCCGGCTTCCGTCGAGCAGAAGTCTCCGGTAACGGCGCCGGACGATTTCGCGCATCGATTCATAGTCATCCGGTCCTTGTACGGTCCGGATCTTGAACTTGCGGTACTCCTTCTTCAGCGGCTTTCCGTCTTCGAACACGACGAGTGCCGATACGGCGTCAGCCCCCTGGATGTTCGCGTTATCGATGATTTCGATTCGAGACAGCGGTTTGATCCCGATTGCTTCGCCGAGCTCCTCGACCGCCTGGATCGTCCGCTTGTCATCGCGCGCGAGCAATTCGAACCGTTCTCCGATTGCGTTCGCGGCATTTTTCGTCGCGAGATCGATCAACTTCTTCTTCTGCCCGCGCATTGGTGCATGGACCCGCACCTTGAGCGCCTCCCGGATCAATTCCTGATTGATGGCTGGCGGCACGTAGATTTCGCTCGGCAACATGTTCTTTTCATAGAACTGGACGATGAAGCTCTCGAGCTCCTCCTCCGCGCTTCCGTAGATCGGGAACAAGGAGACGTCACGCTCGATCATCTTCCCGCCGCGCAGGAAGAAGACCTGGACGCACATCCACCCTTTGTCGACGTATATGCCGAAGACGTCGCGCGCCGTCAGGTCGGCCGTGATCATGTTCTGTTTGTTCATGATCGATTCGATCGAGCGGATCTGATCGCGCAACTCCCCTGCCCGTTCGAATTCCATCTCCTCCGCGGCAGTCGCCATCCGTGATTTCAAGGAGCTGACGAGTTCCTTCGTCTCTCCTGACAGGAACTTGCGAATTTCTGCGACGATCTCCTTTTGCTCCGGTTCGGTCCCGACAATCTCGCATGGTCCGAGGCACTGCCCGATGTGATAGTAGAGACAGAGCTTCTTCGGCATCGGTTGGCATTTCCGAAGCGGGTAGAGGCGATCGAGCAGACGCTTCGTCTCGTTCGCCGCGTAGGCGTTCGGGTAAGGCCCGAAATAATGTCCTCCGTCTTTCTTCAGTTTTCGTGTCGTGATCAGGCGCGGGTACGTCTCGTTCGTGATTTTCAAATAGGGATAGGATTTGTCGTCCTTGAGCATGATGTTGTACTTCGGGTCGTGCTTCTTGATCAGCGTCATCTCGAGCAGCAACGCCTCGAGTTCGCTCGCCGTGATGATATATTCGAAATCGCGGATGTCCGCGACGAGCCGTTCCGTCTTTAGATCGTGTGCCCCCGTGAAGTAAGAGCGGACTCGATTCTTGAGATTTTTCGCTTTTCCGACGTATATGACCTCGCCGAACTCGTTCTTGTGCAAATAACAGCCCGGTTCGTCAGGTAACAAGGCAAGTTTCGCCTTGATATGTTCTTGATGTCCCATGAAGCTCTCTCCTTTCACCGTTTTCGACGTTGCGAAACAGGGTACATATCCTACAATGATTATGACATAAGGAGGCACGAAGATGCGTACATATGATTGCATCATCATCGGGACAGGGGCTGCCGGAACTCAGGCAGCCTATAAATTTGCAGAAAGAGGAAAGAAGGTCGCGGTCATCGAAAACTGGACACCAGGGGGAACATGTCCGCAACGCGGCTGTGATCCAAAGAAAATCCTGCTGTCTGCGAGCGAGGCGAAGGCCTCCGTCGAACGCATTCTCGGTTACGGACTGAAAGGACTCGTCTCGGTCGATTGGCGCCAGCTGATGGAGCGTAAGAATGAGTATACCCAGCCGGTACCGGAACAGACGACAGAAAAGTTGAAGGCGAACGGCATCGACCTCCTGTCGGCTTCTCCCCGCTTCCTATCGCCACAAGTCATCGAAGTCGACGGGGAGCAGCTGACCGCAGACCGCTTCCTGATCGCGACTGGTCTCAGACCACGTACGCTCGACATACCCGGCAGTGAGCGCATGATCACGAGCAATGAATTTCTCGATTTGAAGGAACTGCCTAGACGGCTCGTCTGCATCGGCGGCGGATACATCTCGTTCGAGTTCGCACATCTCGCAAGAATCGCTGGCGCCGATGTGACGATGTTGATTCGCTCGGAAGCGCTCAAGCAGTTCGACAAGGAGCTCGTCGGCGTCCTCGTCGAGGCGACTCGTTCACTCGGGATAGACGTCCGTTTCGAAGTCGAGCCTGTAAGCTATGAAGGGAATGAATTGACGCTATCGACCGGGGAGGTTCTTCTAGCGGACGCCGTCTTGAATGCGACCGGCCGCGTCCCGAGCGTCGACGGGCTCGATCTCGAGAAGGCCGGCGTCGAGATGGGCAAGAGAGGCATCCGCGTCAATGAGCATCTCCAGACGTCAGTTGAACATATCTATGCTGCCGGTGATGTCGCTGAGAGCGGCAACCCTGCCCTGACGCCATTCTCTGGTACAGAAGGTCGGCTCGCTGCTGACAATATGCTTGAAGGCAACAAGCGGGAACGTGAGTTGATTCCTGTTCCGAGCCTCGTCTTCACCTCTCCGAACCTCGCAAAACTCGGCAAGTCGGAAGAAGAACTGAAGAAGGAAGGAATTCCATACTCCGGGAAATTTCTTGATACCTCAGATTGGCAGGAGAACAAACGGATCAAGGATCAATGGTCGCGCGCCAAGATTCTGACCGGTGAGAACGAGGAGATTCTCGGCGCCCATTTCCTCGGTGTCAACGCAGCAGAACTCGCGAACCACTTCGCCTTCGCGATGCAGCACCGCATTCCCCGCTCCGCCATGAAACAGACGAGCTTCGCCTATCCGACCCCGGCGTCGGATATCGCGATGCTGCTAGAACAAAGTGAATGAGAGGTGTTCGTATGAAATATGGCTACACGATCCTCTATGTCGAGGACGCTGACCGGACGAAACATTTTTACCGCGACCTGCTCGGCCTGTCGATTCGCGCCGAGCATGGCTCGTACGTCGAATTCGAGACCGGTTCGACCGTTCTCGCCTTCAATACCCGCGCCGAGGCGAAAGGCATCGTCCCGTACGATTTACCGGAAGGTCCCGCCAGGCAGACGCTCGAACTCGGATTCGTCACGGATCAGGTCGACGGGACGTATGACCGGTTGATCGAAGACGGTGTCGAGAGTGTGCTCGCACCTACTGACAAGCCGTGGGGACAACGCGTCGCCTATGTTCTTGATCCGGACGGTCATCTGATCGAGCTCTGCAGCCCGATGTGACCGTATGAAAAAAAGCTCCAGTGCCGAGATAAGCACTGGAGCTTTTGTGCTTTAAAGGTTTAACAGAGCAGAGATAGGGAACAATTTTCATATTGAAAAAGGAGGAATCAGTCATGACTCAATCCAGCAACCCGCTCGACAAGTTCTACAATGAGAAGTTCCCGAAGCAGTACCAGGAGGCACCGGCCGTTCAGGCGAAGATGGAACCTGTCCCGGACTGCGGCGAGGAGAGCTACGTCGGCTCAGGCAAGCTGACCGGCAAGAAAGCGCTCGTCACGGGCGGCGACTCCGGCATCGGACGCGCGGCGGCAATCGCCTATGCACGTGAAGGCGCGGACGTTGCACTCAACTACTTAGCGGAGGAGCAGCAGGACGCTGAAGAAGTGAAAGCGCTGATCGAAGCCGAAGGACGAAATGCCGTCCTCATCCCGGGCGATCTGAGTGACGAGGCGTTCTGTGCGGAACTCGTCGAGCGCGCGAACGCGGAACTCGGCGGAATCGATATCCTCGCCCTCGTCGCAGGCAAGCAACAGGCGGTCGAAGATATCCTCGACCTGTCGACGGAACAGCTCCGCAAGACGTTCGAAATCAATGTCTTCTCCCTATTCTGGGTCGTCAAGGCCGCACTCCCCCTCCTGAAGGAAGGTGCCTCGATCATCACGACGAGCTCCGTCCAAGGGTACAACCCGAGCGAGAACCTGCTCGACTACGCGTCGACGAAGTTCGCGATCAACGGCTTCACGCGCGGTCTCGCGAAACAAGTCGCGAAAAAAGGAATCCGCGTCAACTCGGTCGCTCCCGGACCGATCTGGACGCCGCTCCAAATCTCTGGCGGACAGCCGAGCGAGAACATCCCGGAGTTCGGTCAGGAGACACCGCTCAAACGAAGCGGACAGCCGGTCGAGCTTTCGAACGTCTATGTCTTCCTCGCAAGCGACGATGCAAGCTACGTGACTGCGCAGGTATATGGCGTCACGGGCGGGATCGAACTCGCCTGAATGTTCATATCGCCCCTCCTCGCGAGGGGTTTTTTAGTTCCAGGAACAAAAAAATCGGACAGACCCTTGAAGGGACTGCCCGATTGTATTTGATGATTATGCTTGCTCGACGAACTCTTTCAAAGCGTCCTTCGGCATGAAGCCCATCGTCTTACTGACAGGTTGGCCGTTTTTGAAGAGGACGAGCGTCGGGATGCTTTGGACTTGGAATTGTCCAGCGACCGCAGGATGCTCATCGACGTCGACTTTGACGATTTTGAGATCTGCCATGTCAGCGTCGAGTTCTTCAAGAACTGGCGCGATCATGCGGCAAGGTCCGCACCATGGTGCCCAGAAATCAACGAGTACTGTACCTTCAGAAACATCTTGTGCGAATGATTGACTAGTTGCGTGTACGATTGCCATTTAAAAAAACCTCCTAAATGTATGGATACGATGGTGCGTATCCGTTGTTGTTCTGACCTGAGTATAGCATACCCGGAAATAGAGCCCAACGAAACTGCTCACACCATCGTCCCCGGCCTTACGTCACCGCGCCGTCCATCCCCCGTCGGCTACGATGATGTGGCCGTTGACGAAGCTTGCGTCGTTGCTCGCGAGGAACAAGGCGACGCCAGCAATCTGATCAGCTTCCGCCGTCAGCGACTGTCCAGTCTGCTGGATGATTTCCATCCCGAGCGGATCCGGTGCTGTGATCGTCTCTCCGATATGGGTGTTGACAGCACCTGGCGCGATCCCATTGACACGGATCTTCCCGTCCTTGCCATGGGTAACCGCCATGTTTTTCGTCAAGCCGATCAGTCCGTGTTTCGACGCGACATAGGCAGCCCCCCCGCGCGCCCCGAACAGGCCACCAATCGAGGCATTGTTGATGATGACGCCTTCCTGAGCCTCCGTCATCACCTTGAGCGCAGCACGCGACAGCTTCATCGGTCCGGTCAGGTTGACCGCGATGACCTTGTCCCACGTCTCGTCATCGAGCGATCCGACCGTCTTGAAATTATCCATGATGCCGGCGTTGTTGACGAGGATCGAGAGCTTTCCGTATGCCTTCATCGTCTCATCGACGAGACGCTCTACGTCCTCCTCTTTCGCGACGTTCGCGAGCACTCCGATTGCAACTCCTCCGGCTTCCTCGATTTCCGAGACGACACGCTTCAGGTTCGCCTCATTCAAATCGGCTAAGACGACCTTCGCCCCTTCCTTCGCGTAGCGTTTCGCGATCGCTTCTCCCATGCCTGAACCCGCGCCTGTGACGATTGCGACCTTGTCCTGTAGCTTCATGATTTTTCCTCCCATGACGAATGGCACGACACGATGAACATCACTTTCTTCTTCCCTGAAAAATTCAGCCGCTAACAGGATCAGGAAATTTTCACGAGAAAATGAAAAACTCCCCGGCGTTTGCCAGGGAGCAGAGAATCAATGGACGAGCATTTTCTTGAACTCGGCAGTCAGGAGAGGAACGACGTCGAACAGATCTCCGACGATACCGTAATCCGCTACCGAGAAGATGTTCGCTTCCGGATCCTTGTTGATTGCGACGATCACCTTCGCGTTCGACATACCGGCGAGATGCTGGATTGCTCCCGAGATGCCGCATGCGATGTAGAGGTCAGGTGTGACGACCTTGCCAGTCTGCCCGATTTGGAGTGCATAGTCGCAGTAGTCCGCGTCACACGCGCCGCGTGAAGCACCGACTGCCCCGCCGAGAAGGTCCGCAAGCTCCTGAAGCGGCGCGAAACCATCTGCGCTCTTGACGCCGCGTCCGCCGGCGACGATGATTTTCGCTTCCGACAGGTCGACTCCGCCTGTCGCTTTCCGGACGACTTCCTGAACGATCGTCCGAAGGTCCTTCAGCTCGACATCGACTTTCTCGATCGCCGCATCAGAAGTCCCTTCCGGAAGCGCATCGATGTTGTTCGGACGGACCGTGAAGAGAAGACGGCCTTCTGATACTTTCACCTTCTCGAACGCTTTACCTGAATAGATCGGACGGACGAACATCGCGTCTGCGCCAGAGCCTTCGATCGTCGTGACGTCACTGATCAGACCGGCCTGCAGTTTCGCGGCGATCTTCGGCGAGAGATCCTTGCCGAGCGCAGTGTGTCCGAAGACGATCACTTCCGGGTTCTCGCGTTCGATCAGCTGAAGGAACACTTGCCCGTATCCGTCCGGTGTATAGTGCGCGAGCTTCGCATCCTCGACGACGAGGATTTTTGACGCGCCGCGCGTCTTGATTTCGTTTGCGAATGATTCGACCTGCTCTCCGACGAGTGCGACGACGACGTCGTCCGCCACCTGCTTCGCAGCAGCGATTGCTTCTAGAGATACATTACGAAGACTTCCATCACGCGTTTCCGCGAGTACGAGTGCTTTTGTCATCTTGAATTCCCCCTTAGACTACTTTCGCTTCATTCCGAAGCAAGGATGCGAGTTCTGCCGCTTGTGCCGCCAAGTCACCTGACAGGATCTTTCCTGCCGCCTTCGCAGGCGGGAGGAAGCGCTCGACCGTCTCGATGCGCGGTGCGAGTTCATCCTCATCCATGTCGAGGTCCGACAGTTCGAGTTCCTCGAGCGGTTTCTTCTTCGCCTTCATGATGCCGGGAAGGCTCGGATAGCGCGGCTCATTGAGTCCCTGCTGTGCCGTGACGAGCAATGGGAGCGACGTCTTGATGACTTCCGTGTCCCCTTCCGAATCCCGTGTGATGACAGCGTCCGTTCCGTTCAATTCAAGCTTCGTGATCGTCGTGACGTAAGGAATATCAAGAAGTTCCGCGACGCGAGGTGCTACTTGCCCGCTTCCTCCGTCGATCGCGACGTTACCTGCGATGATCAGGTCGACCGTTTGCTCCTTCAGGTAGCCGGCGATGACTTCTGAGATCGTGAAGTGATCCGCTTCTTCGATGTCATCCTCGATCGAGATCCGAACCGCCTTGTCAGCCCCCATCGCAAGCGCCGTCCGAAGCTCCTTGTCCGCGTCCTCCGGCCCGACGGTCAGCACCGTCACTTCGCCGCCTTCCGCGTCACGTACGCGAATCGCTTCCTCGACTGCATATTCGTCATACGGGTTGATGATGAATTCAGCACCGTCCTCGTCGATGCGCCCACCGTCGAGCTGGATCGCCTCTTCCGTATCGAACGTTCTCTTCAGAAGTACATAGATCTCCATTTGAATAATCCCCCTTTGATCAGTTAGCTTGACCATCATTCATCGTTGTATCCGCTTACATCTTTTCTTCAAGGAAAAGGGCTTAACTCAGCCCTTTGACAAGCATGCGGTGGATTCCCGCCTTCGTGTCCATCAAGTCATATTTGAAGCCGCTTGCCATCCAGCTCGTGACGACCTCATCGATCGTCCCGAACACCATCTGGCGTGCTAATCGGTGATCGAGATCCTGTGCAAACTCCCCTGCCTTCATCCCATGCAGGATGACCCGGTCGATCAAACGCAAATAAGGTTTCAGGACGCCCGCGATTTTCAAGCGCATCTCCTGATTCGATTGTCTCAGTTCGATCTGCGTCACCACCGCCAGATCATAGTCGGCAGACAGTTGTTCGAGATGAGACTCGATCAATGCTTCCAGCTGAGATGTCGCCTTCTCTTCCTTTGCGATTTGGGCTTCCGAGTACTCGATGAAACTACCCATCTTCGCTTCGAACAAGGAGATCAGGAGATGTTCCTTGTTCTTGAAATAAAGATAGATCGTACCGTCCGCGACGCCTGCTTCCTTCGCGATAGCTGTCACCCGCGCTCCATGATACCCATGTTCTGCGATGACCTTCACTGCCGCATCGATGATACGGTCACTCTTTGAAATGCTTCTCTTCATGACGTTAGCTCCTAACAAGAAAAATGAATGATGGTTCATTCATATTTATTCTACCACGGCACACCCTGCTGTCAACTGCTTTCTTCCAAGAGTTTTGCCCGTTCCTCTTCGACCAGGACGCGGCGGAGAATCTTACCGACGAATGTCTTCGGCAGCTCGGCACGGAATTCATAACTTCTTGGCACTTTATACGAGGCGAGGCGCTCGCGGCAGAATACGTCGAGCTCATCCGTCGAGACGCTGGTCTCATCCTTCAACACGATGAACGCCTTGACGGTCTCTCCACGGTATGGATCCGGGACGCCGATGACGACCGCTTCCTTGACAGCCGGATGCTCGTACAGCACTTCCTCGACTTCACGCGGATAGATGTTGAAGCCGGAAGCGATGATCAAGTCCTTCTTCCGATCGACGATATGGAAGAACCCGTCCTCTCCCATGTAACCGAGATCTCCCGTGAACAACCAACCGTCGCGCAGGACGGCCGTCGTATCCTCAGGACGTTTCCAATAACCCTTCATCACTTGCGGACCTTTGACGGCGATCTCACCGATTTCGCCGACCTCTGCCTCCGTCTCCCCGTCGCCGAGGACGACCTTCGCATAAGTGTCCGGTACCGGGATACCGACCGAACCAGTCTCGCGCTTGTCCCAAATACAGTTCGTATGCGTCACGGGACTCGTCTCCGACAAACCGTATCCTTCGACGATCCGTCCGCCTGTGATCCGCTCGAACTTTTCCTGCACCTCGATCGGAAGCGGTGCTGACCCCGAAATACATGCCTCGATCGACGAAAGGTCGTACTTCTTAAGCTTCGGATGGTTCAGCAGACCGACATACATCGTCGGTGCGCCCGGGAACAGATGCGGCTTTTCCTTATCGATCGTCTTGAGAACCTGATCGATCTCGAACTTCGGCAGCATGATCTGCTCGTACGCATTGAACATGCCGAAGTTGAGGTTACACGTCATGCCGTAGACGTGGAAGTATGGGACGACAGCGAGCAGCTTGCGTCCGTCTCCGCGCGTGTATTTGTAGAACCACTCATCAATCTGCTGCACGTTCGCCGTCAGGTTGAAGTGCGTCAGCATGACACCTTTAGGAAGACCGGTCGTTCCGCCCGTATATTGGAGCACGGCGACGTCCTCTTTCGGGTCGACTGCTACCGCATCGGCCGGCTCCGTTCCTCTCAGCGAGAGGAACGGGACCGAACCTGTCGTATCGATGATGATGTTGTTGTCCTTGCGCGACTTGATCGGATAGAGCTTGTTCTTCGGGAAAGGCAGGTAGTCCGCGATACTCGTCGTGATGACCGTCGTAAGGCCTGCCGCCTTCCGGATCCGGCACGATTTCGGATAGAGGAGGTCGAGTGTGATCAGGCGAGTCGCGCCTGAATCGAGCAGAATCTGTTCGAGCTCGCGTTCCGTATAAAGAGGATTGATTTGGACGACCGTCCCGCCTGCATAGAGCACTGCGAAATAACTGATCATGTATTGCGGGCAGTTCGGGAGCATGATTCCGACTCGGTCCCCTTTTTCCACTCCTGCCTCACGCAAAATCGTCGAAAGACGCAGCGCATCCTGCTGTACTTCGAAGAACGTCATCCGCTTCCCTAAGAAGCTGAGCGCCCTGCCTTCAGGAAAATCACGTGCTGCTTCGTCGAGCATTTGATAGAGCGGAATCTCCCGATAGTCGATCGAATGGGGTACCGCCTCCGGATAATCTTGCAGCCAAACCGGCTTCATCCAAATCCCTCCTCCTAAAAAATGAATTACTATTCACTTTAATTATACGGGCAGTCACACCTGCAGGGCTAGTCCTGTTTTCAGAAAAAAAAGACAGCCTGCACGGCTGTCCTTTCTGAAGTCAGCGGGATGGATAGGTGAACCCTTCCCCGATGACCTCCCTGACTTTATGGATGACGACGAAGGCGCGAGGATCGGCCGCTTCGACGATCTGCTTGAGCGGTGCGAGCTGGCGCTTGTCGACGATGATGTAGAGCATGTTGTTCTGCTGCTTCGTGAAGTGTCCATGACTGTGGATGACCGTCGCACTCCGCCCGAGCGTCTCCGTCAGGACGGCTGCGATCTCGCTTTGCCGGTGGCTGATGATCGTCACGGCTTCCCTGACGTTCAAGCCTTCACTGACGAAATCGATCAACCATGATCCGATGAAGATGGCGATCAGCGTGTAGAGCATCGTCTCTTCTCCGAACAGGAGACCAGACGCCCCGACGACGGCGACGTCGATCAGGAACATCGAGACGGCGATGCTCAAGTGGAGGTATTTGTGCATCAGACGTGCCAGGATGACACCGCCCCCGGTTGTTCCGCCGACACGGATGACGAGCCCGATCCCGACGCCGATCAGGATACCGGCATAGACGGCACCGATCAGGCGGTTGTCGACCCCTGTCGCGAGCGGCTTCGTCACCGACAGGACGAACGACGTGACACCGACGGAGATGACCGAATAGATCATCGTCCGTCTGCTGAGGAAGCGATAACCGATCACGAACAGGAGCATGTTCGCGATCAGCGAGACGAGTCCCATGTCCCATTCGAACAGATAGTAGAGGATGACGGTAACCCCGATCAGTCCTCCTTCCGACAAGTCGTTCGGGATCGTGAAGTAGTTGATGCCGAAGGCGAGGATGAAGGATCCGACGACGATCCAGAGGATATCCTTGAACGAAATCAACTGGAGCGCCTCGAAGGCTCTCCGCCGTATTTCGTTCCGTGTCTCGATTTTTCTTTCGTTCATTTTCATTCTCCTTTCCGCTGTGCCAAATAAAAATTCCGCACTGAATCGTTCTCAGTACGGAATGATCACAGGCCGCGCCTGTTCTTTTGTCAGTTGAAGATCACCCAGAGGACGCCGACGACCAAAAAGAGCGTCGAGACGATGAACATGATCTTTGCGAGCCGTTCTAACATTGCTTCACCCCACTAGCGCCGAACCGATGACGAAAGACATGCCGATCGAGAGCGCGCAGGAGATGATGCCGACTGCGATGTTCCCTCTCTCGATTTCCTTATCGACGGGCAGGTTCGGTGTCAAAAACTCAAAAATCCAATAGGTCGAAATCAGCAAGAAGAACCCGAACGCGCTCTCGAGGAAAATCGAGATGACATGCTCCTCACCCCGGACGGTGAAGTGGACGATGTTCGCGAGTCCGATGATCTTGCCTCCGGTCGCAAGCGCGACCGCGATGTTGCCGTTCCTTATATGTTCCCAGTTCTTGTACCGTGTTGTCAACTCAAAGAGCGCGAGCCCGAGGATGATCAACAGACCGGCCACGGAATAGAGGGCTGTCGTGTAGACGTAGACGTTGTCGAAGATGTTCATGAATACCTCACTTCAGCTCGACGACCGTCACGCCGAGTCCGCCTTCGCCCATGCCGCCCGGACGCTGCGATTTGACGTTGCGGTGTCCGCGCAAGTATTCCTGGACGCCTTGGCGCATCGCACCAGTCCCCATGCCGTGGATGATGCGCAGCTGGTCGTAGTTCGAGAGCAGCGCCTGGTCCATGAAGCGTTCGAGCTTCGACAGCCCTTCCTCGACCCGCACGCCGCGCAGGTCGAGCTCTGCCGACGGCGTCGACTGCTTCGTCAGCGATGAACCGCGCGTCGGTTTCGGTACCTTCTTCGGCTGACCGACCTTGACGAGGTCGGATGCCTTGACGTTCACTTTCATGATGCCGACCTGGACCGTATACTCACCGTTCGATGCCTGATTGACGATATAGCCTTTTTGGTTGAAAGTCGTCACCTTGACTTCCTCGCCCTTCGCGAACGTCTCTTCCTTCGCGAACTTCGATTTCACCTTGGCGATTTTCTTGTCTTGTAGCGTCGGTTTCGCCGATTCAAGCTGTTTTCGCGCATCGATCAGTTCGTGTTCCTTGACGATTCCCTCGTCACGCAACTGTTTCAGACGTTTGATGACAGCATCTGCTTCTTTCTGTGCCCGTTCGACGGCACGCGCAGCCCGTTCTTCTGCCTTAGCAAGAATCTCGTTGCGTTCCGCTTCGAGCACTTCACGTTCCGAATCGAACGCTTCCCTCTCCTGCTCGAGTTCGAGACGCTCCACTTTCAACTTCTCCTCGAGGTGTTCTGCCCGTTGTTTCGCTTCCTCGAGCTGCGCGATCATCGTCTCGACCGACTTCGCATCGGTCCCGATCTGTCCGCGTGCCGCTTCGATGACGAGGTCGGATAATCCGAGACGCTTCGAGATCTCGAAGGCATTCGAACGGCCCGGCACACCGATCAGCAGACGATACGTCGGACTGAGCGACTCGACGTCGAACTCCATCGACGCATTGACGACGCCTTCCCGGTTGTAGCCGTATGCTTTCAACTCGGAGTAATGGGTCGTCGCCGCTACACGTGCCCCGCGCCGCTTCACTTCATCGAGGATGGCGATCGCGAGAGCGGCACCTTCCGTCGGGTCGGTACCGGCTCCGAGCTCATCGAACAGGACAAGACTCATGAAGTCGATCTTCTCCATCATCGAGACGATGTTCGTCATATGCGAGCTGAACGTAGACAGGTTCTGCTCGATCGACTGCTCGTCACCGATATCGGCATAGATCGCGTCAAAGACACCGAGTTCCGTCTCGTCTGCGGCAGGGACATAGAGCCCCGATTGCGCCATCAGCTGAAGCAGGCCGATCGTCTTGAGCGTCACCGTCTTACCACCGGTGTTCGGACCGGTGATGACGAGAGAGGTGAACTCTCCGCCAAGCGAGACCGTGATCGGTACGACTGCCTCGTCCGGGATGAATGGATGGCGCGCTTCCTTCAGGATGATTCGGCGCTCATCGTTGAGGAGAGGTGCGACGGCACGAAGGGCATGTCCGTAGAGTGCCTTCGCCATGATGAAATCGAGCTCTGCGAGTGCGTCGAGATTCGCTCGCAGTGCTTCACCGACCGAACCGACGATGGCCGACAGCTCTGCGAGAATCCGCTCGATCTCAGCCCGCTCTTTCAGACGGGCCTCCTGAATCTCGTTGTTCGTCGTCACGACCGCCTGCGGCTCGATGAAGAGCGTCGCGCCGGACGCCGACTGATCATGGACGATCCCGCCGAACGCTTGCCGGTATTCCTGCTTGACCGGAACGCAGTAGCGGTCGTTCCGGATCGTGACGATCGCGTCCGACAGCATCTTCGAATTGCTGCGGAGGACACCGTCAAGCTTCGAGCGTACGCCTCCTTCGAGTGAACGGAGTTGCGTCCGCAATCCGCGGAGTTTATCGCTCGCGGAATCCTGGACCGTTCCTTGATCGTCGATCGCATGGCGGATCGACTGTTCGACCTCGACGAGTTTCGTGATCAGCGCGATCCGTTCGTCGAGTTCCGGGAGATGCAGATCCTGGTGGTCCTCATGGAGCCGTTCCTGGAACGCCTTCACCTGGCGTCCCGAATAGACGACATCCGCGATGGCGAGCAATTCGCTCGTCGAGAGGACCGAACCGATCTCAGCCCGCTTCACCTCGCTGCGCACATCCGTCAGCCCGCCGAACGGGTAGCGGTCACGCAAGCGATAGACCGTCGTAGCCTCCGTCGTCAGAGCGAGAAGCTCTGTCACTTCCTCATATGATTCGGACGGTTGCATCTTGTGCACGAGTCCGGCACCGAGCGAGCTCGCCGTGTGCCGAGCGAGAGTTTGTTTCAATTTATCGTATTCCAATACGCGTAAAGCGTTCGCATTCAAAATTAATTGCCCCCTTGACGTTTCCGGTCAAAGAAAGCCCGCGCCTCCTCTGCCGTCCACGTGTTGATCACATCACTTGGCTCCAAATACGCTTTACGGGCGTGAAGGACTCCAAGTTTCATGTCTTCTAGCATATCAGGACGGTGTGCATCCGTGTTGATCATGAGCTTGACCCCTGCCGCCTTCGCCTTTGCGAGCGTCGACGCGGTCAAATCGAATCGCGCCGGATTCGCATTGAGCTCAAGAGCCGTCCCGGTCTCTTGCGCAAGCTCGATCAGCTGATCGACGTCGACCGCATATCCGTCCCTCCGGCCGATCAGCCGCCCTGTCGGATGAGCGATCAGGGAGACGTATTGGTTGCGGCAAGCATTCGCGAAGCGATACATGATCTCTTCCGTCGTCTGGTCGAACTTCGAGTGGATCGAAGCGATGACGAAATCCATCTCGGCGAGGAATTCATCCTCGTAATCGAGAGACCCGTCAGGCAGGATGTCCATCTCTACCCCGCAAAGAATCATCATGTCGGGATGCTGTGTGCGCGCTGCCTCGATTTCTTCCCGTTGCGAACGCAGGCGTTCGACCGTCAGGCCGTTGACGAACTTCATGTATTGACTGTGGTCCGTGATCGCCATCCACTCGTATCCGCGGCTTTCGCAGGCATCGACGAGTTCATCGACCGACAGGGTGCCGTCCGACCATTTCGTATGCATATGCGCATCCGCCTTGATGTCTTCGAACGTGATCAGACGGCTCAAGTCCTCTTCGAATTCCCGGTGACCGGCCCGAAGCTCTGGCGAGATGTAAGGAAGACCGTATCGTTCGAACAGTTCTTCTTCCGTCTCAGGCTGCCATAGACCGTCCTTCGTCTCGACACCGTATTCCGAGATGCTTTCGCCACGCTCCTTCGCAAGCTGGCGCATCCGGACATTGTGTTCCTTCGATCCCGTGAAATGGTGGAGCGTCGACGCGAATGCCGCGTCCTCGACCAGACGGAAATCGACCGGGATGTACTCTTCCCGTTTGAGGACGAGTGATATCTTCGTATCGCCCGCTGCGACGACCTCGTCGATCAGTTCGATCGCGAGGAGCGCCTGCTTGACCTGTTCCGGCTCGTTCGTCGAGATGATGAAGTCGAGGTCCTTGCACGTCTCTTCCGCGCGCCGGAAACTCCCGCCGACCTCAAAACGGATGATGTCCGGCAGGTCCTGCAAGTATCGTAAGATTTCAGCGACAGTTTTTCGCATGACGCCATAGGGCAGCCGTTCCGGTCGTGTCTGGAAGGATTCGAGCGCCTTCGCATACTTCTCGACCGTCTTCTTCCCGAAGCCCGGCATCTCCTCGACCGTACCGTCGGCAAGTTTTTCTGCGAACGTCCCTGCGTCGACGACGCCGACCGCATGGAGCTTCGCGAGTTTCTTCCCGCCAAGCCCTGGTATTTTAAGAAGCGCGATGAGTCCTTCCGGAACCTCCGACTCGAGCTCGGTCATCGCCGTGCTCGTCCCGGTCGAGCGGAATTCCTCAAGGACGGTCGCCGTCCCTTTTCCGATTCCCTTGAGCGTAGTGAAGTCCTCGATTTGATCGAACGCTTCTCCTGCATTCTCAAGGATTGCCGCCGCCTTACGGAAAGCATTGATTTTGAACGGATTTTCACCCTTCACCTCAAGATAGACCGAGATGCGTTCTAAATGACGAATTGCCTCCTGTGTCGTTCTCATCGGATATCTCCCCTCAAAAAAAGCTCCCACGCCTGGGAGCCGATTAGTTTGTCAAACCTACTTTTTCCATCAGCCAGTCCGCGAGCAGCGGTGTGTTCGTGACGATGTAGTTCGCGAGCCCTGAGTCCGCAAGCGCGTCCTGAACCGATTGGACCGGAACGAAAGCAGCAAGGAACAGCAGGAAGAATACGAAGATGTACATCTCGATGAACCCGAGCACTCCTCCGAGCAGCCCCTTCAGCTGCTTCAGGATCGGCGCATTCGTCAGGAAATCGAACATCGATAGGATGATCGAAAGGACGATTTTCGTGACGAAGAACAGGACGATGAACCAGAATACCTTATAGAAGATATCATCGAGGCTTCCGGCCTGCGTGACATCGAACATCTTCAGGTCGATACCTGCATCGTCGAGCGTCGACGGATATGGAATCCAAAGCTTGAACTTCTCTGCAAGATCGTCGTAGAACGTGATCGCCACGAGGAATGCGATGATCAGACTGAGGAGATGCCCCGCCTGCAGGATGAATCCGCGGCGTACCCCCGTCATGACTCCGAGCGCAAGCAGCAGAAGGATTATGAAAGTCACCATCTTTACGCGTCACCCAAATTCTTTTTTATTTTTAAATAGTCACTCCCGATGTTAAGCGCAGCTAACACGGCGATCTGCCGGACGTCGAGTTGCGGTGCCTGGTCCCGGATTTCACGGATTTTCGTGTCCACGAGGAGACCTACTTCACGAACGTGTTCGGGCGACTCCGTTCCGACGATCGTATAGTCGCTTCCTGCGATATGGATCGTCGTTCGGTTCAGTGCTTCTGAATCAGCCATTTTTTCTCCTCCCCAACCTTTGCTTCCTTCATATAGTACCATCAATTCTGAAATAGGAAAAGAAGTCCACTGAATGCTGATCAGGTGGTATGCTAGTTCCGAAAGGATGAGATGCATGGCCACAGTCGTACTTCAATTACCAACAGCCGTCCAAGATGAAATCATGACGGCGTATGCCACGGGCAAAGTAAACTCCCCGCCCCATGCGCGTTTCCAGGCGAAAGTGCCCGGTTGCGTCGTTACTGTCTATAATTCCGGAAAAGTGATGTTCCAGGGAAATGCCGCAGAGTCCGAAGCAGCGAAGTATGGGACTGCCCTTCCTAAAAAAACGAGTACACCGTCAGGGTCACTCCCTGAAGGCTTCGCGAATTGGTCCGTAGTCGGCAGCGACGAGGTCGGAAAAGGCGATTTCTTCGGTCCGCTCGTCGTCGTCGCGGCCTATGTGCCGAAAGAGAAAATCGCACTCGTCCGGGAGCTCGGCGTGCGGGACTCGAAGGCTCTGAATGATACCGAGATTCGTAAAATCGCCCGCGACCTGCATTCCGTCATTCCGTATGAATTCAAGATTCTCGATAACCCTCGCTATAACGAGATGCAAAGAACGATGACCCAAGGGAAGATGACGGCCATCCTCCACAACGCGGCACTCGGAGGACTGCTCGAGCGGCTCGAGGATAAGCCCGACGCGATCCTGATCGATCAGTTCGCGGAGCGTTCCGTCTATTTGAAACATATATCCGGTGAGACACGCCAAGTCAAAGACCTGCTCCATTTCTCGACGAAGGCAGAAGGTTTGCATGTCGCAGTCGCCGCCGCATCGATCATCGCCCGGGCCATCTTCCTGAAAGAGATGGACAAGCTGAGCAGCGAAGCGGGCATCACGATTCCAAAAGGAGCTGGCAGACAAGTGGACGAAGCGGCAGCGAAACTGATTCGCCGAATCGGCGAAGAGCAGTTGGCCCGTTATACGAAGCGCCATTTCGCGAACACGAAGAAAGCAGTCGGAATCGCTTCAAAGATCAAACGATGACGTACATGAATCAAAAGTCGAAAATTCGCCCTTCTCTTTTAACAGAGGTTCGGCGAATTTCCGACTTTTTTCTGTCTGCAGTTGAACACTTCAGCACCTTGAGAAAAGCTACGTTCCTATCATCATCCGAATCAGACGGCAGGCTCCTGTCCGCGCAGACGGTGCAGTTCATTCAAGATGATCTCCGCCTCATTGAACGGGATCGTCTCCTGCCCGATTCGTTGTACGCGTTCGTGCCCTTTCCCGATCACGACCACCCGGCGTCCGGCAAGCGCATATTGTGCCGCATGATGCAAAGCATCGGTCCGGTCCGGATAGGACGACGTCTTGACGCCTTCCGGAATCCCTTGGATCAGGTCATCGATCACCTGGTTCGGATCCTCCGACCTTGCGTCGTGGACAGTGACGATGACCTCCTTGCAATACGCTCCTGCGATCCGTCCCATCTCGGCACGCTTCGTCCGGTCACGGTCTCCTGCGGCGCTGAGGACGACGACGAGCTCCATGTCATCCGAATCAAGCGCCTTCAGACACTTATCGAGACCGTCCGGCGTATGGGCGTAGTCGATATAGATCTCGCATTGCTCGAAGTCTACCCGTTCGAGCCGCCCGGTCGGAAGTGTCAGTTTCGGGATGTTTTCGAGCAGCTGCTCGAACGTCAACTCCCCCGTCGAAGCGAGCGCACTCGCTGCCGCGATGTTAGCGGCGTTGAAGTCACCGAGGAAATGGACCTTTGCTTGCCCGGTCTTACCATCCTTGCGTACAGTCACTCCATCCCCGTCCCACGTCACGACGCAATCCGCTTTCGATGAACCGGACGTCCCGTACCATACGACGCGGGTCCGAGGAGCCTCGCGGCGCATCACCTCACTCGCCTCAGCGTCCTCGTTCAAGACGATAGCCTCTCCGCTCGTCAACTCGACTTGCCTAAAGAGCAGTGCCTTCGCATCCGCATATTCCTCCATCGTCGCATGATAATCGAGATGGTCATGCGTCAGGTTCGTGAATGCTGCAGCATAGAAGGAGATTCCTTCGACACGCCCTTCGATCAGCGCATGGGATGAGACCTCGAGGACGCAGTCCGTGACACCTGCTTCGACCATATCTGCGAGTATGCGTTGAAGGACGACCGCTTCAGGCGTCGTGTTCGGTGTGTCGAGCTCTCTCGACGCATATACCGCCCCCGTCGTACTGACCATGCCGCTGACTCGTCCGGCAAGGCGGAACAAATCATAAGTCATCTTCGTCGTCGTCGTCTTCCCGTTCGTTCCCGTCACGCCGTAAACTCGCATGCGGCGGCTCGGATGATCATAGAAGATACTCGCGAGGCGACCGATTTCCTGTTTCGTACTGACAAGGACGATGTTCGGGACAGTGAGGTGCGGCAACGGTATCTCGGACAGGACCGCGACTGCGCCACGCTCGACCGCGTCCTCCGCAAAGAGGTGCCCGTCCACCGTATAACCGCGGATGCATACGAAGACGTCACCTTCCGTCACCCGCCTCGAATCCGTCTCTATCCCTGTCACCCATGGATTTCCTGTCACATCGTGCCCTGGCAAGAGGGTTGCTAATCGTTTGCGCCTCATGGTGTCATCTTCCCTTCCGTCTCTCGGTCTGTCTCGTTATCTGAACGCTGTTCATGAATCAGCGCCACATTATCCTATCCATCCTATTCGAGGTCTGCTCGTTGATTTCCTTTACGGCTACTGTCTATCAAACACTGTATAGGAAAAAGTCCGCTCTTCCGAAAATTACCCTCTATTTGAATCGCTGTAACGTCTTTGATGTATTTCTAACATTTTTACTCTCCTGCATATTATATATGCCACATGTTTTTCAGGAGACAGACGGCTATCCACCTATTCGAGATAACAGGAAAAGGACGAAAGGCAGATGCTTTCGTCCTGATAGTAGCGGATGTTTCTGAAAAGCAAAGGCCGATCAACCGCGAAGTTCAGCGTCGAAGCGAGCGACGAGCGCGTCGGTGACCGCCGTATGGGCAGCCGTCACTTCCTCGTCGACGAGCGTACGCTCTGCGTCCTGATAACGGAGCGAGAAGGCGAACGATTTCTTGTCCGCTGCGACATTTTCACCTGTATAGACATCGAACAACTCGACATGCTTCAGAAGCGGGCCTGCCGCCTGACGAATCTCCTGCTCGACGTCGCTTGCCGGAACGTCACGTCCGAGGACGATCGCGAGGTCGCGGCTCGTCGATGGGAAACGGTTGATTCCTTCATACAGAACGGTCGCATCACTCGAGAAGGCAGATGCCTCAAGCTCGAAGACGTAGACTTCCTTCAGGCCATACTGCTCCTTCGAGAGGACCGGATGGACTTGACCGACGAAGCCGATCACCTTGCCATCCTTCAAGACGTTCGCTGTCCGTCCCGGGTGCATCGAGCGACGTACCGCCGCCTCGAACGTAAGAGACGAACCGGTCGCGCGAGCGAGCGTCTCGACGATTCCCTTCGCGACGAAGAAGTCCGTTTTGATGAGGACGCCTTGTGAGCGATGCTGCTCCTGAAGTCCCGTCATGACGCCTGCGATATGCTCCTGTTCGAGCGGGAGCTCCTCGAAGGAAGCATCCCGTTGCAGATAGACGCTTCCGAGTTCATAGAACGCGAGATCCGCATGCTGGCGGGCGATGTTGTGCTGTGCCACTTCCAAAAGACCTGGGATGATCGACGTCCGGAGCGTCGAACGCGCCTCACTGATCGGCATCGCGAGCTTGACCGCATGCAGGTCCTGTTGTTCGTTGAACTGCATCGCCCGCTCTTCGCTCGTCAACGAATACGTGATCGCTTGCGAGAGTCCAGCTCCTTGAAGGGTGCGGCGTACGAGACGGCGCTGTATGTTGCGCTTCGGCAGATAACCGCGGCTCGCTTCGGCTGGAAGGCGCGACTCGAGCGCATCATAGCCATACAGTCGTGCGACTTCTTCCGACAGATCCGCCGGAATCGTCAAGTCCCCGCGACGCGAAGGGATGCTCACTGTCAACGCATCGCCCGACAGTTCGACACCAAGCCCGAGGCGCTCAAGCAATTCGCGCATCAGCTCGCCCGGCAACTCCATCCCGAGGCGGTGATTGATATAAGAAACGCTCGCCTCGATCAGACGATCTTCCGTATTCAGTGAACCTGCCTGTGCGACCCCTGCGAGTACGCGTCCTCCTGCAAGTTCTGCGATCATACCGGCAGCACGGTCGAGCGCGAGAAGGACGCGGTTCGGATCGACGCCTTTCTCGAAGCGTGCGCTCGAGTCCGAACGGAGACCGAGCACGCGGCTCGTCTTACGGACGGAAGCCGGTGCGAAGTAGGCCGACTCGAGGATGATCGAAGTCGTCGCTTGATCGACTTCCGTGTTCGCGCCGCCCATGACGCCGGCAAGCGCGACCGGACGTACGCCGTCCGTGATGACGAGCATCGACGGGTCAAGTGTCCGTTCGACTTCGTCGAGCGTGACGAAACGCTCACCTTCCGCCGCTTGACGGACGACGATCTTTTCACCGAGTTTCGCGGCATCGAACGAATGGAGCGGTTGTCCAGTTTCGAGCAGGACGAAGTTCGTCACATCGACGACGTTGTTGATCGGGCGGATGCCGTTCGCAATCAGTCGGTTCTTCAGCCAAGCCGGCGATTCGCCGATCGTCACGCCCGTGATTTCACGCGCCGCGTAGAACGGACATTCCTCTGACTCGAGGCTGACTGAGACGTTCGTCTTCTCGCCTTCTTCGTTGACGCTCACCGGGGAGAATGACGGTTTCGTCTGCAGGATCGCCGCCACCTCATGCGCGACGCCATACATGCTGAGGCAGTCGGAACGGTTCGGCGTCAATCCGAGTTCAAGCACCTCGTCGTGCAGCCCGAGCAGCTCGAGGACGTCCTGCCCAGGAGTGACCGGTTCACGGAACGTGTGGATGCCGTCCTGTTCGTCTTCGCGGATGTACTTCTTCTCAAATCCAAGTTCTTCAAGTGAGCAGATCATCCCTTCCGAGACGACGCCGCGCAGTTTTGCCCGTTTGATCTTGATGCCCGGCAGGCGTGCGCCGACCCGAGCGACGATGACGTGCTGTCCCGCATCGACGTTCGGCGCGCCGCAGACGATTTGGACCGGCTCTTCTTCACCGATGTCTACCGTCGTCACGTTCAACTTGTCCGCTTCCGGATGCTTCTCCTTCGACAGGACGTGCCCGACGACGATGTTTTTCAACTCGACGTCACGTACGTCGACACCCTCTACCTCGATCCCGTTCTTCGTGATCAGATCCGCCAACTCTTCACCGGACAGCTTGCTGACGTCGACGAACTCATTCAACCATTTTTTTGAGACTAACATCCAGATTCCCCCTTAAAACTGTTCGCTGAAGCGAACGTCATTCGTATAGAAATGGCGAATATCATCTACGCCGTGTTTGAGCATCGCAATCCGTTCGATTCCCATCCCGAAGGCGAAACCGGACATGACCGTGCTGTCATATCCTGCCATCTCGAGGACGTGCGGGTGAACCATGCCGCCGCCGAGAATCTCGATCCAACCTGTCTGTTTACAGATGTTGCAGCCTTTACCACCGCACTTGAAGCATGAGACGTCGACTTCGACAGACGGCTCTGTGAACGGGAAGAAGCTTGGACGGAGGCGGATCTCACGTGCCTCACCGAACATGCGCTTGACGAACGCCTCGAGCGTCCCCTTCAGGTCTGCCATCGAGATCTCCTCACCGACGACGAGCCCTTCGACCTGCATGAACTGGTGAGAGTGCGTCGCGTCGTCCTCGTCCCGACGATAGACCTTCCCCGGACAGATGACGCGGATCGGCGCACCTTTCGCAGCGAGCATCGTCCGCGCCTGGACAGGTGACGTATGCGTACGCATCAGGATCTCATCCGTGATGTAGAACGAATCCTGCATGTCGCGTGCCGGATGATCTTTTGGCAAGTTGAGCATCTCGAAGTTGAACAAATCCTGTTCGACTTCCGGACCTTCTGCGATCGTATAACCGAGTCCGACGAAGATATCCTCCATCTCATCGGTCACTTGCTGGAGCAAGTGCGGACGTCCGACGCGCTTGATGCGTCCCGGAAGTGTCACATCGATCGTCTCAGACGCGAGCTTCGCAGCCATTTCCTCTTCCTTGACCTGTTCAAGACGGGCTTCGAGGCGTTCCTGGATCGCTCCGCGGACGCTGTTCGCGATCTCACCGACGACAGGACGTTCCTCCGCCGACAGCTTGCCCATCCCACGTAATACTTCCGTGATTGGCCCCTTCTTCCCCAAATACTTGATGCGAACATCATTCAATTCCTTCTGCGTCGTCGCCTGTTCGACGAGTCCGATCGCTTCTTGCTGCAATGTCTCCAATTGCTCGCGCATATCTACACTTCCTTTTCCGTAGAAATTAAAAAAAGTCCCTCCGGCAAATGCCGAAGGGACGAATTCATCGTGGTACCACCCTGTTTCGATCCTCTCACATGGAAAGAATCCTCTAGAGCGCGATATCGGGCGCTGCCCGTTGCGATCTCTCGCAAGACTCCGGAGTGAATTCAGCGAACAAATCCATGGATGAGCTTTCAGTCTGCGGCTCGTCCTCCCTGATTGGATCTTTCTATCGCCTACTCTGTTCCTTCAACGTCACATGATATCCATTTGTTCCACTTTAGCACGAAGGTTGCCCTTCCATCAATCCGCTGGCGCAAAATGATAGAGGAGAATTCCTGCTGCGACAGCCGCATTGAGCGACTCCGCTTTCCCGCGAATCGGGATATAGGCCTTGGCGTCACAGTGGTCAAGCAATTCGGCCGCTACTCCTTGGGCCTCATTTCCGATCAGCAAGCCGACCGGTCCCGCAGCTTCGATGCCTGTATAAAGTTCAGCACCTTCGAGCGCAGTCCCGATGACCTTCACACCTTCTTCGTGAAGTGCTTGGATCGCTTCCGTCAACTCCATCTGAATGATCGGCAGGTGGAAGACCGAACCTTGCGTCGAACGCAACACTTTGCTGTTGAAGACGTCAACCGTTCCTTGACCGATGATGACACCGGCGAATCCGGCGGCATCCGCCGTCCGGATCATCGTTCCGACGTTGCCCGGATCCTGGATGCGATCAAGCAGAAGGTAGGAACCTCTACTGATCGCGGCATCCGATTTCATCTGACAGACAGCGAAGATTCCTTGAGCCGTCTCTGTTTCAGACAACGCTTCCGCGACCGATTCAGTCACTTCGATCACATCGATTTCGTCCGCCTTCCATGCGTGCGGAATCTCGTAACCTTCCCGGACGATTAGCTCCCGGGTTGCGCCCGCGCGGAGTGCTTCTTCGACGAGGTGTTCACCCTCGACGAGGAAACGTCCAGTTTGCATCCGGCCCTTCTTCGTCAACAGCTTCTTCCACTGCTTAACGATTTCGTTCTTTGCTGAAGAAATTTTCTTCATTCTGATTACCCCTCGTAAATCTTTTGGACAGTCTGAGCATCAAGGCGTTTCGTCACGGCGACGACGAGGTCGACTGCCGCTTCGAAGTCCGCTTTGTGCATGATCGAGACGTTCGTGTGCAAGTAACGGATCGGTACGGTCAGGGCAAGTGAAGGCACCCCGTGATTCGACAAGTGGAAGCTCGCCGCGTCCGTGCCGCCGCCTGGCGTCAGGTCCAATTGATATTTGATGTTTTCTTCGTCAGCGACTTTCGTCACGAAATCGATCAAACCGCGATGAGCGATCATTCGCGCGTCGAACATGATCACCTGCACACCCTCACCGAGCTTCGAGAGCGCTTCGCGATCCGTCATCCCAGGCGTGTCGCCAGGGATTCCCGTATCGACGGCGAATGCGATCGTAGGTTTCAACATGTTGGCAGAGGTCTGCGCTCCGCGGACTCCGACTTCTTCCTGGACGGTCGCCCCGGATAGGATCGTGTTCGGGTGTCCGTCCGCTTTCAGGCGTTTGAGCGCCTCGATCGCGATTGCACAGCCGACCCGGTTGTCCCAGGCTTTTGCCATCAGGAAGTTCTCATTTTTCATCACAGTAAATTCGCAATGTGGAACGACCGTGTCGCCGGGACGAATGCCCCAAGACACGACCTCCTCCTTCGAGGATGCACCGATATCGACGAACATATCTTTGATATCGACCGGTTTATTGCGCGCTTCCGGTGGTAAAACATGAGGCGGTTTCGCCCCGATGACACCAGGAATGACTTCACCAGATGAAGTGACGATGTTCATACGCTGGGCGAGGAGAACTTGACCCCACCAGCCTCCAAGCGGTTGGAAACGGAGAAAGCCTTTGTCGTCGATCTTCGTCACCATGAAGCCGACTTCGTCGAGATGGCCTGCGATCATGACGCGCGGTGCATCTTCTCCGGCACCTTGATGCTCCGCGAACAAGCTTCCGAGCCCGTCCTGGTGGAAACGGTCGGCATGCGGCGCAAGATATTCGCGCATGATGTCCCGCACTTCCTTCTCATTCCCCGGAACACCGGTCGCATCCGTCAAGCGTTTCAGCATATGTAATTGTTCATTCATCTGATTTTCCTCCTCAGTAACCGCTGTCTTGGCGAACGTGGTTCGCTTCATTCTTCGATACGTATGCTTCGAAAATCATTTCTTGTGTGAAACCAAGTGTTGCCCCAAGAGCAAGAAAAGCTCCCATCAATGTTTCATAGCTCTGTTCTGTACGCGAGATCGCGAAGACGTTCGTCTTATTATAGACGTCAAGGAAACCATCCGTCGCCGTCAAGTAAGCGTCACCCTCGTCGAACGAAGAGCGCTCGAGATTGAGTGCCAGTCCTAGAGAAAGCAGGAAATGTACACCGTCGACGTATTCCTCAAGAATCGTCTCTTGCGGTGCCGGTCCTTTGCGCGACCAGAACTTGAAACAACGGGTCTCGTTCGCAAGCTCTCCCAGTTCAACCAGAAGGGCGAGCAGACGATCATCGAACTGATTGCCGTTCAAGCCGTGTTCAGCCTGTATTCGTTTGTCGAGCTGGTCTTGCATTTCGAAAAGTGTTACCCAGTCCATCCGTAATTCTCCTTTGTTCATCAAAAATGTGCACGAGACGCGTCGAACGCACCGTTCTTCACTATTTCATTTTACCACAAAACAAAAAACGCCGGAGAATCAGATTCCCCGGCGATTCATTGAACTTAAGCGTTCAATTTTCCTTTTGCTGTGTCAGCGAGTGAAGCGAATGCAGCTGCATCCGTTACTGCGAGATCAGCGAGCATCTTGCGGTTCACGTCGATACCAGCAAGCTTGAGGCCGTGCATCATGCGGCTGTAAGAAAGACCGTTGATACGTGCAGCCGCATTGATCCGAGTGATCCAGAGGCGACGGAAGTCACGTTTCTTTTGACGACGGTCACGGTAAGCGTACATGAGCGATTTCATGACTTGCTGTTTCGCTACCTTGAAGAGTGTATGTTTCGAGCCGTAGTAGCCCTTAGCTAATTTGAGTTGTTTTTTACGACGTTGACGAGTCGTATATCCGCCTTTTACGCGTGGCATATTAATTCCCTCCTAAATCTGTGCGCGAATTACTTCGCGATCATGTTACGGATGCGTTTGAAGTCACCCGATGTTACGATTGCAGCTTTACGCAAGTGGCGTTTAGCTTTTGTTGATTTGTTACCGAACAAGTGGCTCGTGTAAGCACGGCCGCGTTTCAATTTACCTGTACCAGTACGTTTGAAACGTTTTGAAGCACCGCGGTGCGATTTCATTTTAGGCATGAGAGATTCCCTCCTACTTCGTTTCGATTAGTCTTCTTTCTTAGGAGCAAGCACTAGGAACATGCTGCGTCCTTCCATCTTCGGTCTCTGTTCAATCGTGCTGTACGGCTCGAGTTCTGCCGCAAGACGGTCGAGTACACGTTTCCCGATTTCCGAGTGTGTGATTGCGCGTCCGCGGAAACGGATGCTTGCTTTCACTTTGTTGCCTTTTTCAAGGAACTTCTGAGCATTCCGGAGTTTCGTCTGGAAGTCATTGTCCTCGATAGTCGGGCTCAGACGGACTTCTTTCATCTGAATCACTTTCTGATTCTTCCGAGTTTCCTTGTCCTTCTTCTGCAACTCGAAACGGTATTTACCGTAGTCCATGATCTTACAAACCGGCGGAGTCGCTTGTGGCGCGACCATGACGAGGTCAAGCTCAGCTTCTTCCGCGAGGCGAAGCGCCTCGTTGCGTGATTGGACTCCAAGTTGTGCACCATCCGCACCGATTAGACGAACTTCACGGGCGCGAATGCTTTCGTTGATTAACAGATCTTTGCTAATGGTTAGCACCTCCATCGTGCAGAGCACGAAAAATGAATGAGTAAAAAACGCTATAAAAAAAGCGTCGGCAGTTTTTCCCGCCCACACTCATAAAGCACACGAATCCCACAAAAAAGTGTATCCTCGTGTTGCATCATGATTGACCAGTACGGCATTCCATACATGGTGAGAAGCGGGATGCTTCTGCTTGATTGTCATTTCACTTTGCTATCATAGCACTTACAAGACCGAAGTGTCAAGCCGCTTTCATAGAACGTTGCTCACACACTTGATAATAATAGCAATCACCTTACCGCTTGGCAAGAAGTTTCTTGAAGTTCTCCATTTTTAACTAAACTAGGCGAGAATTCTCCCATCTCTAAACGCCCAGGACGAAGTCCAGTGTAGGAGGGAGAATTCTCGCCCATCTCGAAAAAAAGAACTAACGTTCGGTATAATCAGTTTAACGAATAAACGTACTGGTAATCAGTGAAATGGATATGAACAAACATTCCGTCTCCCTTCTGAATTCCTACCTTGTTCTAGTGGTCAAATACAGAAGAAAGGTGATCAACGACACCATCTCAGAGTTCGCGAGACAGACGTGGGAACGAAACGGTAAATCTTACCACGTCACAGTCGTCGAGTGAAATCATGACGGCGACCCCATCCATGTGTGGTTCAAAGACTAACCGAACACAGAGATGTCAAAGTTCTTGAACGCCTACAAGAGCGCGAGCAGCCGACTGATCAAGCGGGATTTTCCGCACGTCAGGAAACAACTGTGGAACGAGATGTTCTGGTCTCGAAGTTCCTGCCTCGTGACGACCGGTGGTGCGACGCTCGACGCCATCAAACGATACATCGAGAGACAACAAGGAGAGGAGTGATCGTCTTGCTGAAGGCGTACAAATTTCGACTGTACCCGACGAAATCGCAACGCGACTATTTCCTGAAGACGTTCGGTTGTGTGCGCTTCGTCTACAACATGATGCTCGAAGAACGGATCCGTCTGTACGAAGAATCGAAACTAAACCCTGACGCGAAGCAGAAACTCCCGATCCCTGCAAAATACAAACCCGAGTTCCCCTTCTTGAAGGAAGTCGGTGGATACTTCTCTCTGGAATTACTGTCAAGGAATGAAATTGAATCGTTCGGACGTCTCGGTCGAGTAGACGTTCAGCTTCGAGAACAGGACGATTTGATTGATCGCCGTTCCGTTTACGGTGTTTTTCCGCAGCGCAAGCTTCTCGGCATCGGTCATCTTGTTGTAGACGGGACGAAATCCATATAACTGGATCGGCTGGAACTGCATAGCCCGGTCTGCAAGCTCGATGCGATTCCTCTGGATGACCGGGTTCGAGACGCCGCGTCCAAGAATGGCAATCGCCTTTTTGTCCGCCTTCCTGACATTTTTGATGACATTATCCGTCACGGTCGGTTTCGTCCAGTTCGTCATCCAAATCGCATGATCCTTCGTCCCATCGATCGTGTTTCCGATGATTTTGATTGATTGGTGCGGTCTGCCCTCCGAATACTGGTGCGTTCCGATTGCCGCATTGACGTTCTTGAACAGGTTGTTCCGAATCAGTACATTGACGTTCGGTGTACGGTCCTGCTTCGACCATTTCCAAGGAAATCCTTTCGTCACCGGATCCGGAGTATCGAGATTGATCACCTCGTTCGGTCCTGTGTTCGGAACTGCTGTTGCGTTAATGAACTTCATGTTCTCGATCACAGCATTGCGGGAAGCGTCCAGTTCAATCGAATGGGACCCCAATTGGTTTTTGACTGTGATGCCGCTGATTTTCAAATTATCCGTATGGGCCACCGCAAAAGCAGAAGCACGCGTCACCTTATTCAGATCGATCGTCGCATTTCCTTTTCCGATGATCTTCACATTTTTCGAACCATTGTATCCTCCGACCGTCTTGCCGCCATGGACGACCGAAGGGGGAGCAAGTTCAATCACACTCGTCGTCGGTGTGGCCGGTCCCCCCGTGTCCATCGACTTCTTCAAAACGACCCCGTCTTCGAGAACGATCGTCGTGTTCGAAGGAATTGCCATTCGCATCGGAAGTATGTATGTCCCTTTCGAGAGTGTCAAAGTTCCGCCGCCATCCGCCTCGAGCTTTTCAAGATATGATCTTAACATATAGTGCTGCTTCGTCTTTCCATTATACGTCGACCACTTTTTCATCGCCGCATCCCGCGGCTCCGTTGCGGGCGAGACCCGATATGCAGTGGCTGTTTCCGCCGGCTTCACGGATGTCAGGACTACCGTCATCGCAAGCAATCCTACAATCAAACCTTTTCTATTCATCATAACCCCTCCTTATTTCTTCATCGGCAAATCGGGAGGATTATTCCACCAACTATCAACATTCTCTCGATTATTTTTAATTATGTTTACATTAAATCAAATACTGATTGACGCGGAATGCTAAATCAAAAAAGGAGCATAAAAAAGTGCCGGTCTCTATCAGACCGGCACCACTTGGGAAAACTCAATTCACTTCGATCGGTTCGCGATCTCTTCCTTCAGGTCGCTCAAGAACTGTTCGAGCGAGGCGTTCGAAGAATCCTTAGCGCCGTAACGGCGGATGTTGACTTCCCGGCCTTCGACTTCCTTGTCACCGAGGACGAGCATGATCGGGACCTTGTTGACCTGTGCTTCACGGATTTTGTATCCGAGCTTCTCGTCCCGGAAATCCGTCTCGACACGGACGCCGAGCTTAAGGAGCGCCGCTTTGATTTCACGGGCATAGTCCTCATGGACACCTGAGACCGGGATCAGTTTCACCTGGACAGGTGCGAGCCATGTCGGGAAGGCCCCTTTGTATTCCTCAATCAGGTAAGCGACGAAACGTTCCATCGTCGAGACGACGCCGCGGTGCAGGACGACCGGTCGATGATCTTGACCGTCGGATCCCTTGTACGTCAATTCGAAGCGCTCAGGCAGGAGGAAGTCGAGCTGAACCGTCGAGAGCGTCTCATCCTTGCCGAGTGCTGTCCGGACCTGTACGTCGAGCTTCGGTCCGTAGAAGGCTGCTTCGCCTTCTGCCTCGAAGTAGTCGAGTCCTAGTTCGTCCATCGTCTCTTTGAGTTCACGCTGCGCCATCTCCCAGATCGCATCGTTGTCGAAGTACTTCTCCTTGTCGGCAGGATCACGGTACGACAGGCGGAACTTGTAGTCCGTGATGCCGAAGTCGGCATAGACTTCCTGGATCAAGTGGACGATCGCCTTGAACTCGTCCTTCATCTGATCAGGGCGGACGAACGTGTGACCGTCGTTGAGCACCATGTAGCGCACGCGCTGGAGACCAGTCAATGCACCAGACATCTCGTAGCGGTGCATACCGCCGAGCTCTGCTACACGAAGCGGCAGGTCACGGTATGACCGCGGCTCGTTTTTGTAGATCATCATGTGGTGCGGGCAGTTCATCGGACGGAGGACGAGCTCTTCGTTGTCCATCTCCATTTTCGGGAACATGTCGTCCTGATAGTGATCCCAGTGTCCTGAAGTCTTATACAGCTCCACTGAACCGAGTACCGGCGTGTAGACGTGCTCATAGCCGAGCTCGAGCTCCTTGTCGACGATATAGCGTTCGACAGTACGGCGGATCGATGCGCCTTTCGGGAGCCACATCGGAAGACCTTGGCCGACTTCTTGCGACGTAAAGAACAAGCCGAGTTCTTTTCCGAGCTTACGGTGGTCGCGTTCCTTCGCCTCCTCGAGCAGGCGGAGGTGTTCCTTCAACTGATCCTTGTTCGCGAAGGCCGTCCCATAGATGCGCTGCAGCATCTTGTTGTCCGAGTCACCGCGCCAGTAGGCACCGGCGATGCTCATCAGCTTGAAGACCGTCAACTTCGATGTCGCCGGCACGTGCGGTCCGCGGCACAGGTCGAAGAACTCGCCTTGGCGATAGATCGTCAGCTGCTGATCCGCAGGGATGTCCTCGATCAATTCGATTTTGAGCGGGTCGTCGAGTTCCTTGTAGATGGCGAGCGCCTCGTCGCGTGAGACGACTTCGCGCTCGATCGGCAGGTTCTCGCCAGAGATCTTGTTCATCATCTTCTCGATTTCCGGCAGGTCCTCTTCCGTCAGGCGGCGCTCCATGTCGATGTCATAGTAGAAACCGTTCTCGATGACCGGACCGATTCCGAGATGAATCACCTCGTCCGGATAGAGACGCTTGAGCGCCTGGGCCATCAAGTGGGCAGACGAATGGCGGATGAGCGCGATTCCGTCTTCTGAGTCAGGCATGACGAGCTCGATTTTTCCGTCCTCTTCGATCGGGCGGCGGTAGTCGATGACTTCACCGTTCAGTTTGGCAGCGAACGCCTTCTTGCGTAGTCCCGGGCTGATCGATGCGGCTACCTCTTCAGCCGTCGTACCGGCCGCGAATTCCTTGACGGCGCCATCCGGAAAAGTTAATGCGATGTTTGACATGATACGTTCCCCCTTTTTCAATAAAAAAAGACCCATCCCTATGAAAGGGACGAGTCTTCATTCTCGTGGTACCACCCTCGTTCCCGATGCGCCTGGCGCAAACGGCTCGAACACGCTGTAACGGGCGTGACTCCGCGGATGGATTGGCCCCATCCGTGCTATGAGGGAGTAACTCGGCGAACCGTCACCTGAGAAGCTCACACCGTCCTTCTCTCGCTTTAGGTCGTTTTCGCGAATCGTATCCTCAATCTCTGCATCTGTCAGATTGACTTACTTCTAACTATAAATCGTCTGGAAGTTCCTTGGCAAGTATTTCTTAATAGCGACGTCGATTCTCTCCGAGAAACTCGATCGGGTTCGTCGTCGTCCGAATCCGTTCCATTAAGCGCATCGCCTTCAACTTGTCCCCTGCGTCATTCGTGATCCCGAAATGGAGCTCTAGCTCGTCATACGACAAGTTCGAGCTGAACAGCGTCGGCAGGCGATGCATCATTCGATACTGCAGGATGATCCCGAACAATTCGTCCCTCACCCACGGACTGATCGATTCCGCACCGATGTCATCGATCAACAGGACGGGGACGGTCTGGAATCCTTCAAGGAAGGAATCGAAACTATCGGTCCGGATGCGGCGCTTCGCCTCCGAGACGAAACCGGGAGCATGAACGAGGATCGCAGCGACCTTCTCCTTCTTGAGCGCATTGCCGATCGCAGCGAGCAAGTAGGTCTTCCCTACCCCGAAGCTGCCGTGGAGATAGAGACCGCGCACCGGCTGCTTCGTCCGGATCGAGTTCAAAAACTGCGACGCGGCACGGAGAGCTAGTTTCCGGTCCGTCGTCGACAGATCGAAGTCACTGAAATTCGCGTCGCGAACCTCGTCCGGAAGGAACAGACTCTTGAACCGTTTTTCGAGAGCGCGTTCATTCTCGCGTTCGCGCGTCTCTTCCGTCTTTTCATAGGCGACGGTGATCTGCCCCTTCTCGAGATGCAAAACGGGCTGATACCCTTCGATGACGGCCTTTTCCGGGATGATCCGGTTCCCGTCCATCTGCTCAGCGTACTCATTGAGCTTCAGCATGCCCCGCTCGATCATGCGCTGATCGATTTCAGGATGGCTGCGCAGGAAGATGACGACCCCGGGATGACTGAGCACCCGCTGTTCGATTTGGCGGACCGATTCCGCTACGTCCGGCCGGTTCAAAATCTTTTCGATCGATGAATGGATATGTTCCATGATACTCCTCCTCAATTACCTTTCAACTCGCGGAGGATGCGTGCCATCTCTTCATCATCCGGCACCTCGGCCTCGAAATCCGCTTTTTTCGTCGCCTCGTATGCAAGTTGTTTTTCCTTCTCCTCTTGCAGCCACTTCGGAGCCGGTCCGTTTGAACTGTTCTGGTACGACTTGCGTCCGCGTCCTCCGACGGTCTGGCGCGCCCGTTCCTGTTTCTGATCCTGCTTCTTCGCGATCAGTTCGTCTTGCTCCGATGTCTTCGCGAGCGCCTCGGCTGCCGTCTGGTAACCTCGCTGCTTCCAGTCATCGACGATCGACAAGAGGAAGTTCTTGCTGAAGCGGTTGCTCTTCTTCACTTCGAGACAATAATAATAAGCGGCGTTGACGATGCCAGAGGACAGTTCGTAGTCGATGATCAATTGCTGGATCAGCTCTTCGTCCCGCTCCGATATGACTTTTACTTTTCTCAGCTTCGCCACGTAATACTTCGGGTGGGTCGTCTCCATCGTCTCGTGGCTCAGGAGATCACCGACTTCGACCTCGTCCCGCTCGATGACCTTCGCCTTCTTCTGACGGCTCAGTTTCTGCTTCGCCGAGAGCATCATCTGTTTGCAGCGTTCTTGCTTCTCGCTGTCCGTCATCGGCAGGTAGGCCTCGTGCCGGAAACGGGCGTTCAACAGTTCAGCCATCAGCGCCTCGTTCGATTGAGTGACGTAAGCAAGTTTCAGCAACAGGTGATCGAGCGACTTCGTGTAGAAGTTTCGGGGCAGGAAACGATCCGTCTGCCGCTTCATCTCCTCGAGGTCGAACGAATAATCGAACTCGTAAGCCGCTCTCTCCTGCTTCGCATAAGCTTTCGGCTGATGGGCAGACGCAAGACCCGCCTTGACGTCGAACACCTGATCGAAACGGACGGTCCGATCGACGAGATGGCTCGGCAACGGCTCGGTCCGGAAACGGTTTTGAAGTGCCCGGAATCGAATCTCCCCGACCCGGTAGAAGAGAAGGCTCGAGAGCACGCCATCATTCAGGAACGTATTCGGTGCGAGCGGCACCCGAATCTGATAGACGTACCGGTAAGCTTGCGCCTGCTTCGACTCGAACGTCCGGATCAAACCGATTCCTTCGAGCTTGAGCAGTTCCTCTTTGAATTCGTCGATCGAGAAGCCGAGCAGCGTCCCGAGTTCAGCATGCGAAACGTATTGTGATTTCGTCTTCCCGGGAATCATCTCACTCCAAAACGTCTGATAGAGGCCAAGTGCCTTGACACCGATGATCGGTTGATAGAGATAATAAAGCGATTGATAGGCTTCGCGGTCGACGACCCCGTTGCTGATGATCAGACAGAGGTCGGTTCCGGATAATTCTCGTTCTAGCATGATGTCCTTCCTTTCCAGCTCTTGTTGAAAAGAGAGGCCCGCCTTGTCAATCAGGCTGGCCTCTCGACAGGTCAGAGACGGTTTTCTCTTTCATCTTCGTGATGCCGTTCCATGAGGTCCGTCAACTCCTGGAAAAAGACGTTGATGTCTTTGAACTGCTTATATACACTCGCGAAACGGACGTATGCCACTTCATCGACGGAAGCCAGCTCGTTGAGGACGAGACGACCGACCTGGTCACTTGGAATCTCCTGTTGACCCGTTGCACGAAGCGCCTTCTCGACCCGGCTGACGACGGTCTCGAGCTGTTCGACGGAAATCGGTCGTTTCTCACATGCGCGCACGAGTCCGCGCATGATTTTATCACGGCTGAATTCATCCCGCGTGCCGTCCTTCTTGACGATGATCAGCGGCGTCTGTTCGACGGTCTCGAATGTCGTGAAGCGATAGCCGCACGATTCGCATTCCCGGCGGCGCCGGATCGAAGTCGAATCTTGGACAGGCCTCGAATCGAGAACTTTCGTGCCATTATAGTTACAGGCTGGGCAGCGCATCACATACCTCCATTCAATTGACTTCCTGCGTACCGATCATCTTCAGCCGGTACGAAGCATCGAGCTCACTGTAGATCGCCTCTACCCATTGAAGCAGATCCGGACCGAGCAGGCCTTCGCGATGGAGGAACAGGTCGACCGCGGTTCGTCCCGGTGCTACCGTGACGACCGTCGCCAGTCCATCAAGTCCTTCCGCTTCGAAGGACAACTCCCCCCGCTCGGCGTTCTTGCGGCGGACATTCCCGCCTTTTTTGATGACGGCCTTCTCGAGCCCGGTGAAGAGCATCTCGACCGTCGCTGCGTAATAATGCGTGCGAAGCAGTTTGTTCTTGTGTGTATCCGTCGTTTCGATTTGGCGTTGAAGCCGTTCCTTCAGACCCATTCTATTCACCTTTTCCTGTTTTCTTCTACTATTAAGAATAACAGAGCGCGGGAGCAGAAAAAAGCCCTCGCTTTCAGCGAGAGCCCGATGGTGCCTGTATTGTTCAGTTTACGTGCTGGACGACTGCTTCCGGAACGTTGATTGGTCCCATACCGCGCGGAACTTCTACGTTCTCACGGATTTTTGCATCCAAGCCGTCAGCGATGTATTTCGCTGCGATTGCCGGATCGATGCGATCCCCACAAGTAAATACATCAACCGATGCATAACCGTGCTCCGGGAAGCTGTGAATCGTCAAGTGCGATTCAGAGATGATGACGACACCGCTTACGCCGTGTGGCGCGAATTTGTGGAATGCTACTTCGCGTACTTCCGCACCTGCTTGAAGTGCAGCGTCGACGAACAAGCGCTCAACGTATTCCATGTCGTTCAATTTGTCAGTGTTGCAATCCCAAAGTTCTGAAATGATATGTTTTCCCATAGTATCCATAGTCGGATCCCCCCTACATTCAATGGTCTTCAAAGTAATTTGATCACTTACTTTGCGCCTGAGTCTTCGCACCCACGGGGGCAAGTTAGTCCAGAGAGGTCCTAACCCTTTAAGCTGCGATTGCCAGACCGATTGAAGTTCACGAGTTGAATTGTAGCAAGTAATAAATGGATGTACAAGAGAAAAACCCAAAAATTTTTCAGCAAAAAATAAAAATCGCTCGAAACCCTCGGTTTCAAGCGATTCCTAAACTGAAATTAATTGACTTCAAGCTCCCGAGCACCGTTCGCCGCTTCAAGATGAGCACCGACGAGATGGACGAGGTCGACGACGCGGCACGAATAGCCCCATTCATTGTCGTACCACGCGAGAACCTTCACCTGACGGCCTCCCATGACCATCGTCGAAAGTCCGTCGACGACCGTTGAACGCTCTTCACCGTTGAAGTCGATCGAGACGAGCGGCTCCATCGTGATGCCGAGTATACCGTCAAGTTGACCGAGCGAGGCCTCTTCGAATGCCTGATTGACCTCAGCCACCGTCGTCTCACGGCTCACCTCGACGACGAGGTCGACGAGCGAGACGTTCGGAGTCGGGACTCGAAGCGCAAGGCCATTCAATTTCCCTTCGAGATGCGGAAGGACGAGCGAGATCGCCTTCGCAGCACCAGTCGACGTCGGAATGATCGATGATCCGCAGGCACGCGCGCGACGCAGGTCCTTGTGCGGGTTGTCGATGTTGTTCTGGTCGTTCGTAAAGGCATGCACCGTCGTGACGAGCCCGGACTCGATACCGAACGCCCGGTCGAGCACCTGAACGACCGGCGCGAGACAGTTCGTCGTACACGAAGCGTTCGAGACGACATCGTCCGTCGCATGGTCGTAGACCCCATCGTTGACCCCCATCACGATCGTCCGGAGATCCCCTTTCGCCGGTGCCGTGATCACGACTTTCTTCGCGCCTGCCTTCAAATGCTTTCCTGCCCCTTCAAGCGAGTTGAACTTCCCAGTCGCCTCGACGACGATGTCGACGCCGAGTTCTCCCCATGGCAACAGTTCCGGATTCCGATCGCTGACGATCTTGACGAACTTGCCGTCCACGAGCAATCCGTCCTCTGCGATCTCGACATCGTACGGGAACTTCCCGTGGACCGTGTCATACTTGATCAGATGTGCAAGCGTAGAAGCCGGATAGCTCGCATTGATTGCGACGACTTCACTTTTCCCCTCGGCGACCAGCTTGCGGAATACCATCCGCCCGATACGCCCAAAACCATTGACTGCCACCTTGACTCCCATATTTCGGATCCCCCTTCAATGTGACGGATAATGCTCCGTTTACGTATAGAACTATATCATGAAATGTAAGCGATTTCATTATCAAATGTGAAAAAAATGAGGCAAACTGGGAATGTTTGCCTCACACGATGAAGTCATGAAATTTCTTTCAACCATCTATCGATTTCTTCATATAGTTTTTCAAGAGAACTGCTATTGTCGAGGACAACGTCAGCTTTCTGCCGTTTCTCCTCGATTGCCATCTGTGACTTGAGCCGCGCAAGCGCCTCATCTCTTGTCAATCCATTCCGTTTCATCAGCCGTTCGAGCTGTGTCTCCTCAGGACAATAGACGACGACGACCTGATCGACGAGCTCTCGCCAGTTCCCCTCGAGCAACAGCGGAATATCGAGGACGACTAGTTGCGCGCCATTCGCTTCTGCCGCCTCGGCGTCCGAGAGTATCTCGCCCCGGATGCACGGATGGGTGATGTTGTTGAGAAGTTCCCGTTTATCCTTATCGTGAAAAATCAATTGGCCGAGTTTCGCCCGGTCGAGCTCTTCTCCATGAAAGGCTTCCGGGAAAGCGCTCTTCAAATCGGCATGGGCCGGTTTCCCCGGCTCGACGACGCGTCTTGCGACCACATCCGCGTCGACGACGGGAATCCCCTTCTCCTGCAAATAGCGGGAAACCGTGCTCTTCCCGGTCGCGATGCCGCCCGTCAGCCCGACTCTCATGATATCCGCTCCTTTTGACAGCTCGGGCAATAGTGCGTCCCGCGTCCGCCGAGCTTCGTCTTCTCGATCGGGGTGCCGCAATTCGGACAGCTGACTCCCTTTTGTCCATAGACGGCGAGCTGGAGCTGAAACTCCCCTTTTCCGCCAGGCGATACGTAGCTCCGAATCGTGCTTCCCCCCGCTTCGACCGCCTTCTTCAAGACGGCTACGCCGTGCGCATGGATCCGCTCGATTTCAGTGGTTGTCAGCAGACCTGATTTCGTGAAGGGATGGATCCCTGCATGAAAGAGCGTCTCATCGACGTAGATGTTGCCGAGCCCAAGGAAGACTGACTGGTCGAGCAATGCCGTCTTGACCGGACTCTTCTTCTTCCTTGCGAGGTTCGCAGCAAGTACATCCGGCGTGAAAGCAGGATCAAATGGTTCCCGCTCGAGTTGCGCAAGCGGCGGGACGTCCATCGCAGTCGCCTTGTCGCGCAGCTCCATCGTCCCGAACTTCCGGACATCGTTGTAATGCAGCTCGGAACCGTCCGTGAAACGGAAGATGACGTGCGTGTGCTTATCCGGTTCAACCCGTTGCGGATAAGGGAAGTACTTCCCTTCCATCCGGAGATGGCTGACGAGGTAGAAACTACGGAAGGCGAACAGCAGGAACTTCCCACGCCGCTCGACCGATTCGATCGTCTCCTGCATGAGCGCGTCGACGAACTGCGACGGCTCCATTCCTCTGATCATCTTCGGATGACGAATCGTGACATGGCTGATCGTCTTTCCTGAGACCGAGCGCGCGAGGTTGCGCCGGACGGTCTCCACTTCTGGTAATTCTGGCAAAACGATTTCCTCCTGTCCTTGTTATTTCGTTTCGAACCACGATTTTCCCGCGTCACCGTCGACGCGCAGCGGTACAGAGAGTTCGACCGTCTCTTCCATCGCCTTCTTGACGAGACTCTTCAGCTGGTCGAGCTCTTCATCCGGTCCCTCGAATATCAGTTCATCGTGCACCTGCAACAACAATCGGGATTTCAGGCCGGCCTCTTGTAGTGCGGCATGGACGTCGAGCATCGCCTTCTTGATGATGTCTGCGGCAGAACCTTGAATCGGCGTATTGATTGCCGTCCGCTCGGCGAAGCCGCGCAGATTGAAGTTCTTCGAATTGATGTCAGGGATGTTCCGTCTGCGGTTCATAAGCGTCTCGACGAATCCGTTCGCCCGCGCCTTCTCGATCGCCGCGTCCATGAACTCCTTGATTTGGGGGAACAGCTCGAAATAGCGATCGATGAACGACTGCGCCTCTTTCCGCGAGATGTTCAGGTTTTGCGACAGGCCGTAATCGCTGATTCCGTAGATGATGCCGAAGTTGACGGCTTTCGCCTGTCTGCGCATCGCACTCGTCACTTCCTCGGGTGAGACGCCGAAGACATTGCTCGCTGTCCGCGTATGGATGTCGGCCCCGTGCCGGAACGCGTCGACGAGCGTCTCATCCTTCGACATGTCGGCCATGACCCGGAGTTCGATCTGCGAGTAGTCGGCTGCGTACAGCGACCAGCCAGGCTCACTCGGGACGAACGCCTTACGGATCTTCCGCCCTTCCTCGAGACGGATCGGGATGTTCTGCAGGTTCGGATTGACCGAGCTGAGCCGGCCCGTCTGCGCGATCGTCTGGGCGAAGCGCGTATGGATCTTCCCGTCTTCCTTGATCACCTTCTGCAGCCCTTCGACATATGTCGACTGGAGCTTCCCAAGTTCACGGTACAGCATGATCTTCTCGATGATCGGATGGAGCGGAGACAGCTTCTCGAGGACGTCGGCCGCCGTCGAGTAACCTGTCTTCGTCTTCTTCATGACCGGAAGTTCAAGCCGCTCGAACAGGATGACGCCGAGCTGCTTCGGAGAGTTGATGTTGAACGCCTCACCGGCGAGCTCATGGATCTCCGATTCCAGATTCGTCAGGCGGACCTTCAAATCTTCCTGCATCTCCTGTAGCGTCGACACGTCGACTTTGATCCCGAGCCACTCCATGTCAGCGAGTACGCCGGACAGCGGCCGCTCGAGCGTCTCGTACAGTTCGAGCTGCTGGTTCGCCTTCAGCTCTTCGACCACCTTCGGGAAGAGCCGTTCGACCATCCGCGCCTTCTCCGCGAGATAGGCATGCATGAGGTCGTCTGAAGGAACGGCGCGTTTCGCCCCTTTACCGAACACCGACTCCTCGTTCGGCGCCATGAGCGCGTAATGTCCTGCAATCGAATCGAGCGTCGTCCCGCCGCTCAGGTTCAACAGATAGCCGGCCAGCAGCAGATCTTCGTAGGACTTGAGCAACATTCCATGCTTCCGCAGGGCGAAGGCCGCTTGTTTCGCATCGAGACAGATCTTCTTCGCGTCCGATTCGATCCATGCCTTGAACGCGGGATCTTTGATGAGCTCGGGACTTGCGACGTAAATCGTGTCCTCGACCGCCATCGCGATTCCGACGATGTCTTCCTCCATGTAGTCCTCGCGCAGCTGCTCGACGATCAGGACGGCATCCTTGATGTCCGGCATGCTCGTCACGGTCTTGACGTTCAGCTCCTCCTTGTCCTCTTCCTTGACGACAGGAGCGAACTTGTTCGTCAGCGACTTGAAGCCGAGTGACTGAAAGAGCGAATAAGGAACTTGTGTATCGACGTCCGCGATTTCGAGGTCGTCGATCGTCGCTTCAATCGGGACATCACATTTGATCGTCGCGAGTTCTTTCGAGAGACGGGCGAGGTGTTCGTTCTCGACGATCTTCTCCTTTTGTTTGCCTTTGAGCTCGTCGACATGATCATACACACCTTCGACGGAGCCGTAGCTCGCGATCAGCTTGACAGCCGTCTTCTCACCGATCCCCGGCACGCCCGGGATGTTATCGGACTTATCCCCCATCAATCCCTTCAGGTCGATCATCTGAATCGGCTTCAGTCCGCCGTAGATTTCAGCGAACAGTTCTTCGGTCATGCACTGGACGTCCGTGATCCCGCGCTTCGTGATCAACACGTCGATATGAGGGGTGACGAGCTGAAGTAAATCCTTATCACCGGTGACGACACGAACTTTGTCGGCAGGCATCGTCTGGGCGAGCGTCCCGATCAAATCATCCGCCTCGTATCGGTCGAGCTCCATCATCTGGATGCCGAGCGCCTCGCAAATATCACGGACGATCGGGAACTGTTCCCGCAACTCGGACGGTGTCTTCTCGCGGCTCCCCTTATATTCCTGGTAGACATCGTGGCGGAACGTCTCCTTCGAGGCATCGAACGCGACGAGCATATGCGTCGGCTTCTCCTCTTCGAGCAATTTCAAGAGCATCATCGTGAAGCCGTAAGCAGCGTTCGTGTTTCTACCCTGTGCGTCCGTCATCGGAGGTAAGGCGAAGAACGCCCGATATGTCAGTGAGTTCCCATCAATCAGCAGCAATTTTTTCTCCATCATCGGCTCCCCTTTATCATTTTTTCTGTTCTCATTGTACCACTTGGCACACATTCGTTCGCCTGAAACGACAAAAAAAGCGGCTGGCTTTAGGGAGGCCGGCCGCTTTCGGTGCGCGCTCAGGAGCTGACTGGGCGCGCACGAATGATGAAGAAGGTACTTTTATCTTATCGTTCTCCTGTAAAGCGGGTGTGAACGAAGTGTTAAGACAGGTGGGTCTTCGGCAAAGAAATCGTAAAGGTCGTCCCTTCCCCTTCAGTCGAATCGACCTTGATCGTCCCTTTGTGGAGGTCGATGATATGCTTGACGATCGCAAGTCCGAGACCCGTCCCGCCTGAATTCCGGCTGCGCGCCTTATCGACGCGATAGAATCGCTCGAAAATCCGGTTCTTCTCCTTCGGATGGATTCCGATACCATCGTCCCGGATTCGCAGCACGACTTCCTCCTCGCCGTCTTCGAGACCGACCCAGACGTTCCCGCCCTTCGGCGTGTAGTTCAATGCGTTCGCGACGAGGTTCAGGACGACTTGTTTCAATCGGTTGAGGTCGGCACTGATGAACACCTCGTCCTCGGCCTCGATGTGGATCGTCATCTCCTTTTCGTGCGCCTTCCGTTCGAGCAATGCGGTCGTATCACGGATGAGCGCGGACAAATCGAATATCGACGTCTCGAGCTTATAGTTGTCCTGCTCGAGACGGGACAGTTCGAGCAGATCCTCGACGAGCGTCTGCATGCGGTCCGCCTCATCGTGGATGATGCCGAGGAACTGTTCACGTAGTTCAGGTACTTCCTGGGCGCCGTCGAGCAGCGTCTCGGCGAACCCTTTGATCGAGGTGAGCGGCGTCTTCAACTCGTGGCTGACGTTCGCGACGAAGTCCTTGCGCATCTGCTCGAGCTTCTTGATCTCAGTGATGTCATGGAAGACGACCGTCGTCCCCTGCACACGGTCATTCTTTCCGATGATCGGTGCAGCGCTGACCATATAGGTCCTGCTGTTCAGGCCGAAACGGACGCTCGACTGCCTGCGATGAGCCTTCTCGGTGAGATAGACTTCCTCGATCACTTGGCTCATCTTCTCATTCGGCAACACCCGGTAGTAAAGCTGACCGGTCGCCTTTCCTTTGATCTGGAACATGTCACGATATGTCCGGTTGATCAGCTGGACGTACCCGCGCTCATCGATCAGCATCAGCCCGGCCCCCATATATTCGATCAGCGACTCGAGGCGGGCCCGCTGCATCGCCTCTCCGCTCGACGCGTTCTCGAGATTTCGGGCAAGCGTGTTGATCGACTTTCCGAGGTCACGCGACTCATCCGAACTCGACATCTCATACACTCGCGACTTGTAGTTGCCGTGGGCGAGCTGATAGAGCACCTCTGTCGCCTCTGCGATCGGACGGATGAAGCGCTTCGTCGATTGGAACAGCAGGATGAATATGATCAGGAATGAGATGAGCAACGAGAGTGTGATGACCGTCCATATCCGGGAATAGATCATGTTCAAATCCTTCGTGTAGCGGATGAAGCTGATGTACAGCTCCGCCTCGTCCGCCGCAGCGACCGGTTTCGTATACTGGACGATGATATCGCTTTCCTCTTCATGGAACTGACCGTCTTTTGGAATCGCCGAGAAGTTGATCGTGCGGACGTTGAATTTCGTGACGTCGATCGGTGTTCCTGCGAGTATCTCCCCCCTGCTGTTGAACAGGATCAGATCGAACCTCGACTCTGCATAGAGGCTGTTGACGTATTCCATCATCTGCTCAGGCGACTTCCCCCTCAGCATCGACTCGACGAGCGCCGTCTCATCGACGAGCTTCTCCTTCTCCGTCTCGATATAGAAGTCCTTGAACAGCTGTCCGAGCAGGAAACCGAGACCGAGCAGGATGACGCTGATGAACAGCAGGATCGGGATGATGAATCTTTTCCGGTAATTGCTCATTCCGGCTTCGGCTCCTCCATCTTATATCCGAGTCCGCGGATCGTCTTGATGTAGATCGGCTTCTTCGTGTTCGGTTCGATCTTCTCACGAACGTGGCTGATATGGACATCGACGATTCGTGTATCGCCGACGAAATCATAGTTCCAGATCGCTGACAACAGTTGATCGCGCGTCAGGACGCGTCCCTTGTTCTTCGCAAGGTAGACGAGGAGCTCGAATTCCTTCGGTGTCAGTTCGAGACGCTCCTCTCCCTTGAATGCTTCATAGTTGTCCGGAATGATCCGGACGTCTCCGATCTGGATCGATCCTTCTTCCACTTCCTCGGCAGGTGCCTGTTGCCCGACGCGTCGAAGAATCGCCTTGACGCGCGCGACGACCTCTCGGGGACTGAAGGGCTTCGTCAAATAGTCGTCCGCTCCGAGTTCGAGACCGAGCACCTTGTCGAACTCATCGTCCTTCGCCGTCAGCATCAGGATCGGAGTGTTGATTTTTTGCTGTCTGAGCCGCTTGCATACCTCGAGACCGTCGAGTTCCGGCAGCATCAAGTCGAGGACGATCAGTGCCGCGTCCTCTTTTTCCGCGAGCTTCAACCCGCTCATCCCGTCATGTGCCGTCTCGACCGTGAATCCAGCCTGCTCCAAATTGAACTTCAGCAGTGTCGCGATTGAAATCTCGTCGTCTACGACGATTATTTTATCTTTCAACGTCTTTTTCCTCCTCGAAGCTTCAATGATGAGGATTGTAGTGGAATCCTCTTGTTCTGTCTTCATCTTACCGACAATCGGGGTCGAATCACAAATCTTTCCGGACTTTCTTTACACAATCTTAAATGAAGAGCACATTCAGCCGTTGAAATCGTTGTGTAGACGAATGAAAAACCGGGAAAAGAGAAACAGAAGTCATCGTCAGGAGGAATCATTCATGGAATGGAACAACCCGTTATTCGCAGCCATCACGGCTTGGTTCATCGCTCAGGTCACGAAGCTGATCACGGGCGTCATCAAGGAGAAACGATTCGATTTAGAGATCATGTTCGCTTCAGGCGGAATGCCGAGCTCCCACAGTTCGACGGTCGTAGCACTTGCGACCGTCATCGGCATCGAGGAAGGCTGGGGCTCGTCCCTCTTCGCGCTCTCCGTCATCTTCGCTGTCATCATCATGTATGATGCGACAGGCGTCAGGCAGGCAGTCGGTCTTCAGGCGCAGTTGCTCAATGACTACTTCAAAGGGATACGCCATGAGACGCCTCTCTTGAACGAACTCGTCGGGCACACCGAGTTTCAGGTGTTCGTCGGTCTCCTGCTCGGTCTCGCAGTCGGCTTCCTTTGGCCCGTCATCTTCTGACCAATCAAAAAGAGGGTGACTCAAAAGTAGAACGATCACCTCTCTCTAATGAATGAAAGACAGCGCGTTTTCGAGGATTTTTCTCGAAAACGCGCTGTCTTTTTCCTTGCCTTGCCTCTTTTTCAATCGATTTACCTCATCGCTACGGTTGTATTAACTAGTTTCCGGAGGTTATGTGCGGTGGCTGCCAGTCCGAACTCCAGAGAGGCCCCTTCGAGGCCAAGGAGCCGAAATCGCCGGAAGCCCCAATTGGACTTGATCGAGCCGAACACGGGCTCGACCTCGATCTTGCGTCTTGCTGCGATGGCCCTCCCGGTCCCGGATTCCAACTTCTCCTTCATGGCGCGTTTGAGCCGAAGCCATCTCGAGGAACGGCGCACCGTCTTCCGGGGCTTCTCGAAGGAACGCTCGGAACGGCGATGGCGGATGCAGTCATCGAGGAACGGGCAGCCGACACACTCGTCGCACACGTACACCGCTTGCTCGATGACAAACCCGGAACCGGTCTGTTGGCGACGGGTTCCGGAGCGTCGGAGTAGTTTGCCGGCAGGGCAGGTCAGCGTGTCGGTCGTTTCGTCGTGTGGCCATTTCTCCGTCACGAACGCGTCCTTCGCGTAGCTCCGTTTCTGTTCCTTGGCATAGTTGTTGTACTTGACGAGGGCATCATATCTTAGCTCATTCAGCGCGAGAAAGTTCTCCTCGGACCCGTATCCGGCGTCCGCGATGATCCGTTTCGGCCGTCGGCCGAGCGGTGCGAAGAAACGTTCCATCCCCTCGAGGTGTGGGACGAGGCAACGGGCGTCCGTCGGACGCTGATGGACGCTGTAGAAGAGGACGACCTGGTTCTCGGTCGCCATCTGGACGTTGTACGCGGGCTTGAGCTGGCCGTTCCTCATATGATCATCCTTCATCCGCATGAACGTGGCGTCGGGGTCCGTCTTGCTGTAGCTGTTCCGGTCGTCTCCACAGGTCGCGAGCTGCGTGGCGTAGCGCGCTTGCCGCTCGATCCACCCGTCGACCTGCTTGGCGGCCTTCTTCAGTTCCCGGTCCTTCGGCGCCTCGGCGAGGCGCTCGCCGATCAGTGCGCGTCCGAGCCCGAGTTTCTCCTCGAGCGTCTCCGGCATCTCCACGCTCTCGTTGCCTTCCTCGAGGATCTGGCGCATCAAGCCGTCGAACTTCTCCTCCATCTTGCGCTGGTGAGATTGGACGCCTCGTTTCCAGGTGAACGTGTAGCGGTTCGCGCGGGACTCGATCTTCGTCCCGTCGACGAAGTAGTCCTCGAACTTCACCTCGCCACGATCGATCAGGAGGCCGAGGACGGCGCGGAACACCTCCCCGAGCAGCGCGGCCATCGGTCCCGTCCGGAACCGGTTGATCGTGTTCGCGTCCGGGCTCTCGAGCGCGGCGAGCCACATCATCGGGAGGTGCTCGTGGAGAAGGCGCTCCATCCGTCGCCCGGAATAGACGCCGACGGCGTAGCTGTAGACGACGACCTTCGTCATCATTTTCGGGTGATAGCGCGGTCGGCCCATCGTCTTGCAGTGGGCGAGGAAAAGGTCCGCGTCCATCCCCTCGATGACGGCGTCGACGAGCCGGGCCATATGCTCTTTTGGTACATACTCGTCGAGCGTGATTGCGCTCTGACGGCGGTTCGTATTATAGTGACGGTAGAGGGCGGCTCCGGTCTGCTCTCGCATGGTCCTCATTCCTTTCATGGTTGTTTCGCAGCTCCATTGTACAAGGGATGAGGGCTTTTTTCATGCGCGCCAAAGGTGCGCGGCAGAGTGTCTCGGAAGAGATGGCAGAGCATAGAAAAATCCGACCGTCCCGAGAAATAAATCGGGACGGTCGGATTTTTTTGTTCAGACAGGGCAGGCATAGTCGCCGCTCGACTCCGACGGGAAGATGAAGCGCGATCAGCGCTTCAGTCAGGGACAGGCGAGACCCGGCACGGCCGCAGGGAGTGCGGTCCGGCCGCGG
>NZ_QPKS01000010.1 GCF_003344535.1 Exiguobacterium flavidum
GCGGTGAACGTTGCGACGGACGGCGCCGAGATGAAGGAGGCCCTCGTCGCGGAGGCGCTCGAGCTCGACCTCTCTGGATATGATGCGCTCGAGCTCGACGATTCGGGCGATGAGGGAACGGGCGACCGTCAGGTCGCGGTAGCGACGGACGTCCTGGCGAACAAGGGGAACGGGTTCGACCTGGAGCGCCTGAAGCGGGTGTTCGACGCGGCGGTCGTGAACCGGACGGCGACGCGCGAAGCGTTGAAGCACGTGAACACGGCGGCAGCACCGGAGGACCTGCGCGTGGAGGCGTTCATCGGAAGCGTGATGGAGACCTACGATACGAACAAGGGCGTGCTGCCGAACGTGACGGGCTACGTGACGGAGGAAGTGATCGCGGGGCTGACGCAGGACATGGCCGACTTCGAGGCGCTAAGCCCTTCAAGCAAGACTGCGGTCCGCGTCGTCCTGCACCAGGAGGAGAACTATCCATCGTGGAGCGCGATGTACGCGACGTTCAAGTCCGAGCTCGTGAAGGCACAGGATCTGGAACAATTGGTAGTACAATAAAGAAAAAATAATTATTATCTTCCAAAAAAACCTGAAGATGAATAAGATTTTGACTTGAGAGTAAATAAATATTCATGGACCGGCGGCCAACTTGGCTGCCGGTTTTTCATTTTGGTCAGGTGAAGCAGACGAATCACTGAAATCACATGAATGTGCTTCACCTTCACGAAGGAGATCGTCATTTTTCGGTTATGGACTCATTTGTCAAGGGCATCTGCTGCGAGATATTCAAGAGATGGAGTGAGCGGGACGCATATTTTTGATAGTTCGACTCATCTCGTTGCTTTTCGGGATATATTCCGGGAGATGCTATATAAGGTTGCAAGACTGAGAGGGGAGAAACGATAATGACGAAAATAAGAAAATTGACGGATTGGCTGTCAGATGCCCAGCGTAAAGCGGTCGATCGACAGGTGTTGGTGTTCGTTAGGGACCTGCAAATACAGCAGGGATCAGCTTCGCTGGTGGACTAGTTTGCCCTTCGGACACCGATATGTCGATGGCTTGTTCGCCGTGACTGGGTGGGACAGTGCCGACATCGATGCGTTGATCGAAGAACGCCTCGCCATCTTGGCGCGCCGTAAGATCTTGCTTGCGCTGGACGTCGGAACCGATACGGAGTACGTGATCAACCTGCAAACTGAAGATTGAGAAGTGAAAGGACCTCTTGTCGGGCTTAATCACCCTGAGGCGAATGCTCCCGTGAAGCGAAATGCTTTGCGGGAGCTATTTGTAGTTTGACCAACAGAGAGAAGCGGTTAGACGGAACAAATTACTGCTCTGCTGAACTGTGTATTCATGAAGATGATAACACCTGAACTCATCGGTTCAACGGTCATTTGAAATGAAGGTAAAAGACGAGAAGCGTCGGCGTATAGTTGCGTTCGACAGGATGGTTGATCCTACTGCGTCCCAGTTCTCTTTTCGCAGTCCGTCAGAAGATTGAAATCGAAAAACCAATTCCCTCACTAAACGGAATCCCGAATCATAATTACCATTAATTTCATATAATGGTTTTTAGATGAAGGGGGATATGATGCATGAAAAAGATGAAACTCTGGCTTCGCCATTCAATCGCGCTCGTTCTTGCGATTGGTGTCCTAAGTGGGACAGGAACGACAGCAGAAGCCGAGAATCCGGAACTGCTGCTCGGAAAGACGACGAAGGGGACGCTAACGGCGAGTCAGCCGGTCCGTTATTATCAATTCAAGCTTGAACGGGCAGGTCGCCTGACGCTCGACGTCAAGTCGTCGGTCGAGAAATGGGCGCGCTTCGAGCTGTACGACAGCTTCAACAAAAAGGCGATGACCGTCGAACCACGGGGCACTGCCTCGATGCCGGGGCGCGAAGTGGTTTGGCGGGATCTCGAGGCAGGCAGCTACACGCTGAAGGTATCGGAATCAGATGGTGAGACGAGCGTCGGTTCGTTCGAGGTCGCGACGACGTTCCTCCCGGCGAACAACGAGGAGAAGGAGCCGAACGACGGGACGGCGATCGCCCACCCGCTCGCGATTGGCAAAAGCATCAAAGGCCTGTTGACGTGGCAAGACGGACGGGATATGTATGCGGTCGATTTGACGCGTGCCGGACGGCTGAGCCTCGATGTGTCGTCTGCTATCGACCCGCGTGCTTTCATTGGGCTTAACGATTCCTATAATACGCGAATCTGGTATGCATACTTTGCGGGAAACTCAAGCAATCCGGACAGGAAATTGTTCGCGGTAGACCTCGAACCGGGCCGTTACTACATTGAAATCGAAACATGGAGTGACAAGCATAGTGGTTCTTATCAACTGAAGACCGCGTTCACTCCAGCCTACAACACGGAATCGGAACCGAACAATGGTCCGGCGGAAGCGCAGGTTCTGCCCTTTTCTAAACGGTTGACCGGATTCATCTCGTGGAACGATTCGGCGGACGTCTATCAAATCGTCGTGCCGAAGGCGAGCACGATCGGAATCGACTTGAATTCGAACATTCGCTCCTACGCGTCGATCGAGCTGATCGATGATATGAACAACAGCTTGTTCAAGGATTACGCCCAGACGATCAGTACGACGGGGCGCCTGAAGAAGATGGTCACGCTTCCGAAGGGGACCTACTACCTGAAAGTCGGTGAATACGGCACGACGAACGGGCGGACAGGAAAATACCAGCTGACCGTGACGTCGAGCCACCTGTTGCCGGCGCTCTCGGTCAACACGGTCTTGCGCTCCTCGACAAAAGTTTCCGGCAAGACGGAAAAGAGTGCGAGCGTCACCCTGACCTGCGACCAGAAGAGTTACACGCGCAAAGCGGACGCGAACGGAAACTACTCCTTTGCGATCAAGCGGCAGAAGGCCGGCGCCTTGCTCAAGGTGACGGCGAAGAACAAATACGGGGCTATTACCAAGACGATCCGAGCAAAATGATAGGAGAAAGAGAGGACCTTAGAGAATGAGCAGATTCTCCAAGGTCCTCTGCCGTTCCGGAAAGCCGCCTGCCCGCTTCGGGGCGAATCAGCCGTTTTCCTGAAAAGGGCGAGTTAATTGAAAAAAATGGCATGTAAGTAAGTTAAAAGTAATAATGATATGCTATTATCAATCTTGTGTGATTTTTTACATAATTGATTCCGATGCGCGTTCAGCTGAAGGCGCATCGACCTGTTAAATGGAGGGTTTCCTGATGGCATGTGTACAGTGTGAAACCGCGGCGCGACAGAACTTGGCGTTCTGCCCGGGCTGCGGCAAGAAAGTCGAGATGACGGCCGCGAGCAGGCAGGAGCGGAACACGGAACCGGGCGAACGGAAGAGTGGCATGTCCCGAAAGAAGAAGGGGATGCTCGTCACCCTGCTGCTTGCAGCAGGACTCGGCGCCGGCTATTTCGGCCTTGCGCGTGAGGTCTTCACGGCAGAGGCGAACACGAATGAAATCCGGCAGGCGATCCAGCTGTCGGACGCGAAGAAGCTCGCGGGACACCTCGAATATGACGGCAAGACGGTCGACGAGAAACTCGCGCGACGTTTTCTTGACGCGCTCAAGGACACCCCGGACGAGAAGAAGGAACTGCTCGACTACTTGTGGCAGGCGGGACGGTCCTTGACAGCGGAGAACGAAAGCGGCGTGCCGGGGCAGGTCGTCGCGTCCGGGCGACAATATGGCGTCTTCCAAGATTACCGGCTCCGCCTCGACGGGATGAAGACGACGATCGTCAGCAACTTCGAAGGTACGAAGGTGACGCTCGCCGATCCGGTCGGGACAGAGACGAGTTCGCCGGACGCGGACGGCATCGCCCTGACAGGGGTCTATCCGGGCCTGCTCAAGGCGAAAATCGACTACGACGGCCAGTACGGCAAGGAGTCGGCAGACGTGGTCATCAACCCGCTCGCGCTCGACGCGCCGGACCGGATGTATGAGATCGAGCTGAAGGGAAAGGCGGTCACTCTCGATCAGACCTATCCGGAGGCGACGCTCTTCGTCGACGGGGAGAACACGGGAGAGACGGTCGGGAACCTCGAGGCCTATGGGCCGGTCCCAAAGGACGGGATCACCCTGTCGATCGAGAACGAGTTCGCCTGGGGAAGCGAGACGTCAGCGGACGTGCTCGTCAAACCGGACATGAAGGAAGCGAAGTTCGTCTTCAAGCCGTCCGCAATGACGCTCGACCAGATCGAGGACGCAGTCGCGTGGCACGCCTCGGAATGGGTCGACGCAGCGGAGAACCGGTCGACGGGCTACTTCACGCTGATCGACGACGTCGGGTATCTCACGCAACAACAGCAGAACTACGACGACTGGTATGAACGGGACCGGGAGTGGAGCGGGGAGTACTTGAGCTCGTCGATCGACCCGTCGACGGCGAAGTTCGTCGACTACGGCGGTGAGACGGCGATCGAGGTGACGGCGACGACGCGGATCCGTGGGAAGTTCGTCGACTATTATGGAGACGATTTGTCAGGAGAATCGACATCGACCTCGGTCTTCCGTTACCTGTTCACCTATGGCGAGACGGAGGATGCGGGACCGATGTTCCGCATCCAGCAAGCGACCAACATAAAATGACATATTTAAGGAGGAACGACCGATGACAGAATGGGAAACGATCCAGTCCCGCTTTTTGGCGATGAACCCGAAGGAACTGAATGAACAGGCGGAGCAGGCGCGCCGTGAGAAGGGCAAGCTGCTCTATGAGATTGGCGAGCGGCACTATACACGTTTGCGGACGGAGGGCAAGCATGAGGAAATCCGCGCCATCCTCGAGCAGGAGGTGCTGATCTACGGCGCGCTCCTGCGAATCGAAGAGATGGAGCGGGAAGCGGCGCGCCGGGCATGTAAAACGTGCAAGGCGACGCTCGAGCCGGGCGCGAAGTTCTGCGGCACGTGCGGCACGCCTGTCCCGCAGGAAGCGGGAGCGAAAAAGACTCCATGCCGGGCCTGCCGGACGCTGCAACCGGCGGACCAGCCATATTGCACGTGCTGCGGTTCTGAAATGAGTGGTCTTTCATGAAGTACTGCCCAACATGCGGCACGCCGCACACGTCGAAAGATCAATACTGCGCGATCGACGGGACGCGTCTCGACCAGACCGTCCGTCCGGTCCGCTTCGAACAGGCGGCACAGTACTGCGTCGCCTGCGGACACCAGCAAAACGCGTCCGCGTCCTACTGCCCGAGTTGCGGGCATTCCCGGATGATCGCCGCGTCGGCGGAAGCGGGACGCTTCGAGCGGATCGCGCGTGAGACGATCCGCCCGGGCGATGTCCGGGACAAGTGGAAAAACAAGGACTGGAACGGGTTGCTCGGCGGGATGAAGCAAGGCGTCTCCGCCTTCTTCGCCCAGACGGACTTCTCCCGGTCGAACCCGAACTTCACGGTCGGGCTGACGACGGGATTGAGCTTCATCGGCGTGTTGCTCCTGACGCTCCTGCTCGGCCTCTCACTGACTGGCGGAAACACGTACACGGAAGACCTGGCCGAGTGGCAACTCCGGTACGGCGAGGAGGCCGGTTTCATCGGCCGTCTGGCCTTCGCCGCCTTTTGCGCGCTCGCCGGCTTCACCCTATCGATGAACGACGAGATCAAATCGACGCTCTCGGCAGAAGCGATGCGTTACGCGAATGCCGATGAGGTGGCGTTCGTTCGCAAGGCGGTCAGTCAAGCGGACCTTTCGCTTCAGGCAGGGCATTACCTGTTGTCGATCGTCGGAATCGGCCTGCTCCTGCTTGCCGCCTGGTTCCTTGAAAAGGGCGGCGTGTCGGGACGAAAGGCGACGAGCTGGAACGACCGGTTCGAACGCATTCTGGCGTTTACGGCAACGGTCTTGCTGTTCGTCCTGCTCGCCGGGTTGCTCGCAGCAGATTTCGGTGTCGTCGACATCCATCTGTTCGGCGGTCTGTTCCGGACGCTGCTCATCCTCGGTATCAGCCTCCCAGCCCTCGCGCTCCTGTTCGCGATGCCGCGGCACGGCGTTCTGAAGGCGATGCGCCTCGGCGTCGCGACCGGAGTGTCGCTCTACGGACTGACGCTGTTCCTGACGGGAGTGACGCTGCTCGCCACCTTCCATCAGATGGAGGAGGATGGGATCGACGTGCCGGCTGAGGAGCAGGTGACGTTCATCCTCTTCAACACGGCGTCCCCGCTCTACACCGTCACGCAAGGCGGGTACATCGAAATCAAATCGACTGCGATGAACGCGGAATATAAGATGAAGCTCGCGCTGTACGGGGAGGACCGCCTCGGCGACATGCAGAAACCGATCGAGGAGGCGGTCGAATCGTCGAGTGACGCGCTCGCGCCGTACGACCTCATGCAGTTGGCGGAAAACGGCGGTCTGCTTGCGCTCGACGACAAGGTGACACGCTACGACGAGACCGTCGACATGACGTTGCTCGGTCGGATCGCAGAAATCGTCGACAAGGAGGACTACGCGGAAGACTATGAGATCGAGGACTTGCTCCAGACGCGTGTCGCGCCATACGGTCTGCTCTTCCTGCTGCTCTTCTGCGCGTTGCACCTCGTCCATGGAGTGCGGTACCTGAAGAACTGGCGGGAAGCTGCTGCCTATGGTGGCGTCCTCGCTGCGGTCGGGCTGTTCGTCGCCTTCTTCACCCATACGTCGCTCGACCTGACGTGGGACGGCGAGGTGCTCGGAGGTATCGCCGTCACGGCCCTCAGCTTGACGAATGTTGGCCTGATGTTCGCCTTCGCCTTCTTGCCTGCAGCGGGCGGTGCCTATCTCTGGCGCTTGAAAGATTGATCAGCGTGACATCCTATCAGAATGGAGGGATCTTATGGATCCGTATGAACGATTAGGCATCTCCCGTACGTCCTCTGAGAAACAAATCAGAGAGGCGTATGAGGAGAAGCTGGCACTCTATCCGGAAGAGTCCGAGGAGCGGACGGAGGTCGAACGGGCCTTCGTCGTTATCCGGTACGAACGCGGGTTGAAGAGTAAAAAGAACAAAATCCGGGGGCTCGTCATCGCGGGCGTCCTCCTGATTGGTGCGGCCGGAGGAATGGTCTATTATCTCGGCGGCGAAGAGAGTGAGGCAGTGGAGGACCCGAAGAAGAAGACGTCTTTCGTCGTCGGGGAGCAAGAACAGACGGAGACGGAAGAAGAATCAGAACAATCAACGATCGAGCCGGAACCGAAGGAATCGGACGAATCGCAAGAGGCGGAACGCGACCGGGAGGAAGTGATAAAGCTGTCCGAAATCTTCTTCACGGAACTCGAAGACTCACTGACGAACCGCTCGGTCGAAGGCCTCTCGGTGAGCACGCCGAGCTACAATGCGACCTTCCAGTCGAGCCTTGATGATCTGAAGGTCGGCGGCTACATCTTCGACGGTGAGCTGTCGGTACGCGAAATCGGGGAAGACGACATCAAGGTCGACGGCAATCAGGCGACTGCGACCGTCACGGTCGACTACTCGTCCCGCTCTTACCAGCCTGACCTGCACGAACGTCCGGCGGCGAGCTCGGTCGTCTGGAAGCTCGAACTTATCAAGAAAGGCGGCGACTGGCTCGTCGACAAGCGGACACCGTTGTCGGATTCCGCGACGGGCCGGGGTATGGATGTCCGGGACGAGGTGAAGCAAAACATCATCGGGACGATCTCGAGTCATGCGCAGGAATGGGCGGATGCCTATCAAGCGAAAGACGTCAGCTACTTCACGCACTTCACGACGCAAGAGTATCTCGAGCGTCAGCGCTCGTACTATGACGACATGAACGCAAACGAAGTTTATTGGGAAGGGTACCTCGACCGGATCGAGTACTCGCCATCCTCGATCAAGGTGAGTGAGGTGGCGACGTCGCTGACGGCGACGATCGAGGTCCTCTCCCATTATGAGGGCGACTATTTCAATGAAGAGGATGGATCGCTCGACGACCCGGACGACGGCGCGAAGACGACGTTCCGCTATCATCTGAAATATGAGAAGGATGAAGGGCGCTGGTATATCACGAGTACCGATAAGCTGAAAGGCTTCACCGCCGCGGATACGGAATATTACTGAGGCGGTTCGCGCCGCTTAACTGGGAATGAACACACATGAAGTCCGGGAGATGACATCTTCCGGACTTTTGACGTTCAGCGGAAGGAAACCGCTCGAGAAAAGGGGAGCAAGGCTTAAAAAACAGCGTCTCGAGTCTTGCAGGCAAAAAAGAAGACCACTGAACCAGACGCGGTTCAGGGTCGTCTGATGGATGCGCTCACACAGAAACGTCTGCGGTACTTGCGTTTGATGGACTTGCTGACGCCGTCCGCATTACGGTTCCTTTTGACGACGAACTGGATGCTCGTGTCCTTCTTGTAGAGGCGCTTGTTGATCGTCATCTTGCAGGAGGCGTTGCTGCGCGGCTTCGCCTTGAACGCTTCGAAGCGGGCATATTATCGCCTAATTTTGATAGAAAAGGAAAAAGAAAAACAAAAGGAATGTATTGATTTTTAATGGTAAAATATATGAAAAAAGGAATGGGAAAAGTATGCTCACTTTGATTATTATAGGGGTCATCGGCTGGGCGGCGATTGTTTTCCTCGACAAGGAAAAAGAAGAGACGGCTCGTCACGCTGAAACGAACAGTAAAAGTTACGGCGAAATCATATATATCGATTTAGAGAAAGGGAGCTTTATGTTGAGTCATGGAGTGAGGGTGGATGGAAATGCTACATTGTTCCATCATCCCGAGACACCAAATTTATTCACATGGTTCAGCGAGGGGGAAATCAGATTCCATCACCTGCAGGATGAGGTTAAACTGACTGTCTGGATGACACAACGGAACGGGCAGCCAAAATATTATGTGAAAAATATGAGTGTCAATGGAGAGGATTATACTTATCCGCAGGGACGATTCTCCAGCTACTGCAAGCGACTCGAACAGTTAAAGAAATCAGGACGAATCAAAGGAGAACTTGGGACACACGTCACTCGATCCCTGGTGAGTCTCATGGCGTTCAATGCGATAATCAAGGAATATGCGAACTTCGATGATCTACTTCGGGCAAAGTCGTCGCATCAACGTGAACTTCTTCTGAAATACGATGCTTACATCGCTCAGGCTGTTGATAAGATCTCTAAGGAACAGAAAGCGAGCAAAGATGAGCGGGAACAAGAGTCTCGAAAAAAGAGTGAGCAGAAACATGAGAATCGAAACGAAGAGCGGAAGGATGACTCCAAAAAACAATCCTCTTCTGGCTATACGGGCAGTAACTATGATATCTACCTCAAGGTGCTCGAGTTCGATAGTGTGCACAACGTGACGTTCGACGAAATCAAGAAGAGATACCGCGCCCTCGCGCGGAAATATCATCCGGACAGTCCGACTGGCGACGAACGCCGGTTCAAGCTGGTTCGCGAATCCTATGAACACCTTGAAGCGAACTTCCCGAGATGACGGCAGGAAGTCGAAGGATCGATGTTTCACTCTCAACCCATCAGACGCTCTCTTTTCAGAGGGCGTTTTTCAGTTGAATGCGGACGAGTAGCGAATCGGCGTTCCTTTCCATTAGTCTGATGTTTTGGCAGGAAATGTCACAGCTGTTCTTGAACAACACAAGACAGAGGGACATTGGTTTCTGTTTCTGAAATATGCTACAATGCAAAAGTTGTGCATCGTACTTATCTATTCGGACGGCTCCCCGCCGTCCTCCCATAACCGTAAGGAGTGAATGTAATGATCAAAGAATGGAACCTGCTGCGCATACTCGCCTGCGTCAGCATCGTCTTCCTCCACAGCATGACGCTGAACAAGGGGCAGATCACGGCCGGGAACGCGGAGATGTTCAATTTCATCCGCACGCTGCTCTGCTACGGGACGCCGACGTTCGTCGTCCTGTCGGAGATGATCCTCGCGAACCGCTACCCGCTCGGCTTGCCAAGCAACTTCTGGAAGAAGCGGATCCAGTTCATCTTCCTGCCGTTCCTCGCGTTCGGCGTCGTCGACGCGCTGCTCGACTTCAAGCTGTCCGGGATGGCGCTGCCTGAGAACCTCGTCAACAACCTGGTGTTCGGGATGTTCGAAGGCTACTTCGTCCTCGTCATCTTCCAGTTCTATCTCCTGCACTACCTCGTGACGAAGCTGAAGCTGTCGATGGTCTGGTTCCTGCCGGCCGCGCTCCTCGTGACGTACGTCGCGATGGAGATCACGCCGATGAACCTGTACGACCCGCACCTCATGAAGGTCGGCTTCTTCTCGTGGATCGGCTTCTTCGCGATCGCCTTCGTCATCGGCAAGCACTATGACGTCATCCGCGAGACGCTGCAGAAGCACCGCCTCGGCGTCCTGTTCGTCTTCCTGACGGCGCTCGTCGCCTTCTACATCTCGCATACGATGATCGGCTACAACACGACGGTCACGTCGCGCCGGGCCGACTTGATCCCGTTCGTCCTCTCGGTCGCCGCGATGGTCATCGCCTGGGGCGGCAACATCCCGTACCAGGGCTGGATGCGGACGATCAACGACTACTCGTTCGGGATCTACCTGCTCCACTGGCCGATCCTCCGCGTGATCGGGCCGAAGCTCGTCCCGCTGTTCGAGAGCTCGGTCGTCTCGATCCTCGTCCTGTTCGCGGTGACGCTCCTTGCGACGGTGACTTCGATCAAGCTGCTGTCATACCTGCCGTTCAGCGCCTACCTGATCGGACAGACCCGCCGCGTCTACAAGAAGCGTCCGGCGCGTCCGGAAGCAGAACAGTCGGCGAGCTGATCCTGACCGTCGCCTCCCTCGAGCGCGGCGGTTTTTTCGTCCGCCGCAGGAAGGATTGACACGGATTTTTCGGATGGCTAGAATTAACGTTGACTGGCCGGACGCGCTCCGGCCCTTTCTCCGGTCTGACGCTGGCATGCGCCGCGTGTTATGATGGGAGAATAACGATTCATACCCCTCGATAATGGAAGGAACTTGACGCTATGTGGAAAGAAATGAAGAATATCGTCGCCGAGCAGATCGCGCATTTCCCGCTGATCCGCCGCCTCGCGCGATATGAGATAAAATCGACGCACGCCGAGCAGAAGCTCGGCCTCCTGTGGGAGCTGCTCAACCCGGGGCTGCAGATCCTCATCTACTGGTTCGTCTTCGGTGTCGGCCTGCGCGGCAACTCGCACGTCGACGGCACACCGTTCATCGTCTGGATGCTCGCCGGGATCGTCGTCTGGTTCTTCGTCAACGACGCGCTCCTGCGCGGCTCGAACTCGATCAACAGCCGTCTCGCGATGGTGACGAAGATGCGCTTCCCGATGAGCGCCATCCCGTCGTACGTCATCCTCTCACGGATGTACCAGCACCTCGCGATGATCGTCATCGTCCTCGTCGTCGTCCTGCTCAACGGGATCCCGCTGACGTGGAAGCTGCTGCAGCTGCCGTACTACCTGTTCTCGACCTACGTGTTCGTCTACGCCGTGTCGCTCTTCTTCTCGACGCTCGTGACACTCGTCAAGGACATCCAGAACCTGCTCCAGTCGGTCATGCGGATGCTGTTCTACATGACGCCGATCCTCTGGACGATCGACACGTTCCCGGACGTCTTCCACGGCTTCCTGCGCCTCAACCCGGTCTACTACCTCGTCGAGGGATACCGGGCGAGCCTGCTCGGCGGTTCGTGGCTCTGGCAGGAGTGGCCGACCGGCCTCTACTTCTGGAGCGTGACGCTCCTGTTGTTCACGGCAGGGACGTTCCTGCACATCAAGTTCCGTAAATCATTCACTGAGCTCGTCTAATAGGGAAGGAAAAGGATTTCATGGCTATGATCACATTGGAACATGTCACGAAACGCTTCGACATGGTCACCACGACGAAAGAAAAGTTCAAACTGCTGTTCAAGAACCAGAGCAAGACCGTCAAGACCTTCACGGCGCTGCGCGACGTCTCGCTGACGATCGGCAGCGGCGAGGTCGTCGGCCTCGTCGGGATCAACGGATCCGGCAAGTCGACCCTGTCGAACCTGATTTCAGGGATCATCTACGCGAACGAGGGATCGGTCGAGATCAATGGCGAGGTCGCGATCATCGCCGTCTCGCAAGGGCTGAAGAACGTCCTGACGGGACGTGAGAACATCCGCCTGAAGTGCCTGATGCTCGGGATGGACGAGACGGAGATCAACCGCCGGATGCCGGAGATCATCGACTTCGCGGACATCGGCGACTTCATCGACCAGCCGATCAAGAAGTACTCGAGCGGGATGAAGTCCCGTCTCGGCTTCGCGATCGCCGTCAACGTCGACGCCGACATCCTGATCGTCGACGAGGCGCTGTCGGTCGGCGACCAGACGTTCTACAATCGTTGCATCGACCGGATGAACGAGTTCAAGGCGGAAGGCAAGACGATCCTGTTCGTCAGCCACTCGCTCGGGCAGATCAAGAGCTTCTGCGACCGCGTCGTCTGGCTCGAATACGGCCAGGTCAAGGAGGACGGCAAGACGGCGGACGTCCTGCCTGACTACGAGAAGTTCCTCGCCGACTACAAGAAGCTGTCGAAGGAAGAGCAGCACAAATACCGGGCGGACCGCCTGAAGGAACAGGCGAAGAACGCGAAGAGCGGAGCCGCTCCGGAAGGCGACATGACGGTCAAGCATCCGGGCTTCATCCTGAGCGCGCTCGGGGTCGCGGCCGCCGCGTCCGGCGCCTACATGGTCGTCCGGGAGACGCCGTCGCTCGCGCATTTCGGCGACTCGCTCGCCCAGCTATTCCAAAACTTCTAAGACGGCTGTCCTGCGGCAGCTGTCTCTTTTTTTCATACTGAACGATTCGAAAGGAGAAGGGCCCATTGAACATCACCTTTGTACTCTATAACGCCTACGGGATGGGCGGGACCGTCCGGACGGTCGCGACGACGGCGAACATGCTCGTCGCGCAAGGCCACCAGGTCGAGCTGATCAGCCTGCGCCAGACGTCGGACACCCCGTTCTTCTCCTTCGCGAAGGAGATCCGGCTCCGCCCGCTCTTCAACGCGCGCAAGCCGAAGAGCCGCCTCGAGCAGCTCGCCCGGAAGGTGACGCGCCACCCGCGCGTCCACCAGCCGAGCCGGCTGATCTCACGCGAGGAGGACTTCTACCGCTGGACGAACACGACGATCGACCGGCGTCTCAAGCGTGCCCTGCAGAAGACGTCGGCAGACGTCGTCGTCGGTACGCTGCCGTCGCTGAACGCGCTGATCGCGGAGTACGTCCCGAAAAGCGTCATCCGGATCGGACAGGAACATAAGGACTACAGCGACCACGCGCAAGGCTTGCGCGAGCGGATCGAGCGGACGTACCCGTCGCTCGACGCCGTGATGGTGCTGACGCGCCACGAACAACAGACGTACGAGGCGTTCGCGCGCAAAGTCTACCGCGTGCCGAACGTGCTCGAGCGCTTCCCGGAGGCGACCGACCCGGCGAACAAGGCCGTCATCATGGCGGGACGCTTCGCGCCGGAGAAGCAGACGGCGCAAGGGATCGACGCCTTCTTCCGCGTCGCACCGGAATTCCCGGACTGGCGCCTGATCATCTACGGCAGCGGGCGCGAACGCAAGCTGCTGAAGCAGAAGGTCGAGGCGGAAGGCAACCCGAACGTCGAGATGCGGGGCCGGGCGAGCGACATGTTCGAGGCGTTCCGTGAAGGATCGGTCTTCCTGCTGCCGTCGCGGCACGAGTCGTTCGGGATGTCGCTGCTCGAGGCGATGGCATGCGGACTCAGCGCCGTCAGCTACGACTGCATCGGTCCGTCCGAGCTGATCGAGGACGGCCAGAGCGGACGGATCGTCCCTCAAGGCGACCTTGGCGCGATGGCCGACGCGCTGCGCGTCCTGATGCAGGACGAGGAGCTGCGCAAGCGGACGGGCGAGGCCGCGCGGAAGCGGGTCGCGGACTATACGGTCGAAGCGAGCGGGGAGCAGTGGCGAACCATCCTGCGAGAGCTCGAAGAACAGAAACAGACAGAGACAGATACAGGCAGAAGGAGTGGAAGAGGATGAGCATCGAGCTGATTGGGCTACGGATGAGAGAAGGCGAAGTCGTCCTTGAGACGACGGACGGGACGGCCCTGGTCGTCCGGGACGAGGTCGGACGCGTCGTCGAAGGGACGGGCGAGGGCGAATGGCGCGGAGAGTTGCCGGAAGGGATGTACACGATCGAGGCGCAAGGCTTGCGACCGGCAAACCTCCACAGCGTCGCGACACGGGGAGACGACGTCCACTTCCTGAAGACGGTCGCGACGGAGGACGGCTTGTACTTGCGCCACCTCGTGACGCGGACGCCGCACGTCCGCGCGACGGCGATGACGATCACGGAGGACGCGGTCGGCCATCTCGAGCTTCGCCTGACGCTCGACGACGAGACGATGAAGAAGGTGCAGGGCGCTACGCAAAAAGGGACGCTTCGCATCCGGCTCTCGGACGTCGGGTCCGGGCGCTGGAACCAGCTCCGGATGATCAACGTATCGGGCGACACGCTCACGTTCAGCTCGAAGGCGGCGATCGAACGCTTCCGGACCGGTAACTGGCAGATCCATCTGTACGACGCAAGACGCCCAGCCGTCTACGACGTCGTCGCGCTCGACGGCTTCGACTGCCGCGCCGAAGGGCTCGGTCAGCACGCAGGATTCGTCCCGTACCGCGCGGTCTCGCCGTTCGCGACGATCCGCCTGCTCGAGCCGATCGACTGGTCGGGGCAGTGCCTCGAGGCTTCGTGGAACGGTTCCTACCTGACGCAGCGCGTTGCGCTCGCCCCGTCCTTCCCGCTCGACTCGGTCCTCTACCTCGCCTGGCGCCACAACCGCTCCGGCTACGAGGTGCCGGTCGAGTGGCAAAGCGACGGCGACGGTCTCGTCGTCGGCGTCGACTGGGGTGCGGTCACCCAGTGGAAGGGCGGCGCCTGGACGCTGTTCGTCGTCACGGCGGAGCACGCGGGCCCGATCCGCGACGCACGCCTGTCGTCCGGCAAGATGGCGCAAGCCGTCGCGAACCGGGACAAGGAGATCCTCCGGTCGTTCTACGTCACGCGCGGCCTCCGGGACGAATGCCAGCTCCAGATGAGCGACAACGCCGTCAGCGGCGAGGTCGAACGCGTCTTCGTCAAGCCTTACGGGGTGAACGTGCGCGGCTGGTCGCGCATCAAGACGGCGGGCGAGCTGATCGGCTTCGAGATGCACGCGAAGATCGACGGCGAGAAGCGGAAGATTCCGCTCAAGGGCGAGATCGAACGCCGCGGCGACGCCTGCCGGTACGACCTGTCGATCACACCGGCCGACCTCGCGCTGTTCGCGCAGCATGAGTTCCGCTGGTCGCTCCGCGCCGTCTATCAGCTCGGCGACCTCGAGCTGCCGTTGCCGCTCCGCCACACGACGGGCGGGACGAACCTCGCGCAAGTCCACGTCTACCCGGAGATGATCATCGGGACGGAGGCGATCGAGCCGTTCTTCAGCGGGCTCGACCTCTGGCTCAAGCAGTCGCCGGCCGGCAAGGTCTGGCTGCGCGACCTCGATACGTCAGGCGGCGAGCGCCGCATCACCGTGTCGTGTCACCGGCTCGAGGCGAAGGGACGCCTCGCGCTGATCGGCGCGGAGGACGAGACGCTGCTCGCGCTCGACCCGGTCGAAAGCGACGGGACGGACATGACGTTCGTGCTGACGGAAGCGACGCTCGCTGAGCACTTCGCGGACAAGCCGGTCCAGGCGAAGGTCGCCTTCGTCAAGGAGCAGGGAGGCGTCGAACGCTTCTACCCGGTCTTCGCCGAGCAGGCGGACGTGTTCAAGCCGTACGCGACGTTCATGCGCGGAATGATCGGCAAGGGGCACCAGCGCTACTCGACGTACGTCGTCCAGAAGACGGGGCAGCTCATGTTCGAGGCGCGTCCGCTCAACGCGTTCGAGCGCCGCTCGCCGCGCCTGCTGAACCGTGCGGCCCGCCTGTGCGCGCTCGCGCTCAAGCCGCTCTACAAGAAGCCGGTCTGGCTGATCGGCGAGAACCTCGGGGAGGTCGCCCAGGACAACGGGCTCGCCTTCTTCGAGTACGCGCTCGGTCGCGAGGAGGCGAAGGTGTTCTACGTCAGCCACGCGGACAACAAGAACCAGGCGAACCTCGATCCGTACATGCGGGACGTCCTGCGGTACGACTCGTTTTCGCACCTGTTCTGGTACCACATGGCGACGAAGCTCGTCGTCGCCCACGGCATCCGTGACGTCAGCCCGTCGGTGCTGCACCGGAGCATGCGCCTCAACCGCAAGCCCGTCATCTACCTGCAGCACGGCATCATCGCGATGAAGCGGCTGTTCTTCAACCGCAACTCGTACAACGGGAAGATCGAGAAGTTCATCGTCTCCTCCGAGCAGGAGCGGGACATCATGGTCCGCGAGATGAACTTCCGCCCGGAACAGATCGGCATCACCGGGCTCGCCCGGTTCGACAAGCTGAAGGACGCGAGCCGCGAGAAGCGGCCGCGCCAGATCATGATCATGCCGACGTGGCGCGAATGGCTCCAGAACGACCGCAAGGCGTTCGTCGAGTCGGACTTCTACCAGCACTACATCGGCCTGCTGAAGGATCCGCGCCTGCACGAGACGCTCGTCGCGCACGACATCAAGATCAAGTTCTTCCCGCACTTCGAGATCCAGAAGAAGTACATGGACCTGTTCGAGCAGCTCCATCCGAACATCGACATCGTCGACCTGTCGCAGGAGACGATCGGCCAGTTGATGGCCGAGAGCACGCTGCTGATCACCGACTACTCGAGCGTCGCCTTCGACTTCAACTACATGAAGAAGCCGGTCATCTTCTACCAGTTCGACCTGGCCGACTACCAGTCGCGCCGCGGCGCCTACGTCAACTTGCGGACCGAGCTGTTCGGCAGCACGGCCGCGACGACGAGCGAGCTCGTCGAGCGGACGATCGAGGCGATCGAGAACGACTTCCGCTACGAGCCGTCGGACGTCGAGAAGTCGACGCGCTACTACTCGCACCAGGACAAGGACAACGCGAAACGGATCTATGAGATGATCATGGAACTCGAACAGTCGGGAGGAAAGAAACGATGAAAGTCACATTTTTAGCGTATAACATCTATGGCGTCGGCGGGACGGTCCGGACGATCGTCAACACGGCGAACGAACTCGTCAAGAACGGGCACGACGTCGAGATCATCAGCGTCAAGCGGACGAGTCCGCGCCCGACGTTCGCGCTCGACCGCTCGGTCAAGCTGCGTCCGCTGCTCGACGCCCGCAAGGGCAAGCTGTACCACGCCGGGATGAAGGCGCCCGTCAAGTGGGTCAAGCGCTTCCTGCTCAAACGCAGGAGCGTCCTGATCGACAAGACGGAGGACCTCTACCCGCTGTTCAGCCTGTTCACGGACATCCAGCTCTACCGCGTGCTGAAACGGCTGAAGACGGACGTGTTCGTCACGACGATCCCGTCGTTCAACCTGCTGTCCGCGAAATGGGTCGACCCGAAGATCAAGCGGATCGGCCAGGAGCACTCCCAGTTCAACGTCCACTCGCAGGAGCTCCAGGCGAAGATGCGCCAGGCGTATCCGAAGCTCGACGCGATGATGCTGCTGTCGGAAGAGGAGATGGCGGCCTACGCGGCCGAGTTCGGCGAACGCCTCCGGCTCTACCGGGTCGAGAACGCGACCGAGATGCCGGACGTCCGCTCGACGCTCGACAAGAAGGTCATCCTGTCCGCCGGGCGGATTTCGCACGAGAAGGGGTTCGACCGCCTGATCGAGGCGTTCGACCTGATCAAGGACGACTATCCGGACTGGCAGCTCCACATCTATGGCGACGGGGAGGAGAAGCCGGCGCTCCGGGAACTCATCTTCGAGCGCGAATGCTACAACCAGGTGTTCCTCCATCCGAAGACGAACGCCTTGCCGCGGAAGATGCAGGACGCGTCGATCTACGCCCTCGCCTCGCGCTACGAGTCGTTCGGGATGGTCCTGATCGAGGCGATGGCGCTCGGCGTCCCGTGCGTCTCGTTCGACATCAAGGGACCGGCGGCGATCATCACGCACGAGACGGACGGCCTGCTCGCCCCGGAAGGCGACATCGAGGCGTTCGCCGCGCAGCTGCGCCGCCTGATCGAATCGGACGAGCTCCGTCACCGGCTCGCAGAAGGCGCAGTCCGCCGGAGTCGCGACTACTCGACCGAGGTGATCGGCCAAAAATGGGAGACGCTGCTGCATGAGGTCGCGCCGCAAGCGTTTAAAAAGAAGCGCTGAAATATGATATGCTGAAGACGACTGAACACATGGGGGGATTTACGATGATCAAGAAGAAGGTTAGAAAGGCCATCATTCCAGCGGCCGGGCTCGGGACACGTTTCCTGCCGGCGACGAAGGCGATGCCGAAGGAGATGCTGCCGATCCTGACGAAACCGACGATCCAGTACATCGTCGAGGAGGCCGTCGCCTCCGGGATCGAGCAGATCATCATCGTCTCCGGACGAAACAAACGCGCGATCGAGGACCACTTCGACCGTGCCCCGGAGCTCGAGCAGACGCTGCTCGACAAAGGGAAGGACGAGCTCCTCGAAGCCGTCCAGGTCTCGTCGAACATGGCGGAGATCCACTACATCCGCCAGAAGGAGCCGAAAGGCCTCGGACACGCCATCTGGAGCGCGCGCCACTTCATCGGTGACGAGCCGTTCGCGGTCCTGCTCGGCGACGACATCGTCGTCTCGGAGACGCCGGGGCTGCGCCAGCTGATCGACGAGTACGAGGAGCTCCAGTCGTCCGTCATCGGCGTCCAGGAAGTACCGGATTCGGAGACGCACCGCTACGGCGTGATCGACCCGCTCGCTCAGGAAGGCCGCCGCTACCAGGTGCGCAAGTTCGTCGAGAAGCCGGCCCAAGGGACGGCACCGTCGAACAAGGCGATCATCGGGCGCTACATCCTGACGCCGCAGATCTTCGACTTCCTCGAGAAGCAGGAGGCCGGCTCAGGCGGCGAAATCCAGCTGACGGACGCGATCGAGCGTCTCAACGGCATCCAGCGCGTCTTCGCCTACGACATCGACGGCGACCGCTACGACGTCGGCGAGAAGATGGGCTACGTCGAGACGACGATCGCCTTCGCGCTCGAGGACGAGGAGATCGGCGACGAGGTCAAGGCGTTGTTGACGTCGTACGTCGAGAAGTGGCAAGGCAAGCAAGAGCAATCTTGATCGCATGAACCGGGAAGGAGACCATTTCGTCTGACGACGGAAGGTCTCCTTTTTTGTGCTGTGGAAAAAGAAGTGAAGGGATGATATGAAAAAATAATTGTCAGTCCGTTCAATATATTCTTCCTGTCCATTTTTCTGGAATCATTTGGGGGTATATCCTAAGTATTACACTTGAGGAGGCAAACGGATGAGAAAATGGGGATTGAGCATCGCGGCCTTGCTAGTCGTTTCAGCCGTACCGGCGGCAGGGCAAGCCGCGACGACGGACGAGGCGAAGCCCGTGCCGCAGATCGGACTATACAGCACGGCGCCTTCCCTGCAGGGGACGTTCGACGCGGAAGGGTATGACGCCTGGTACTTCGAGTCGAAGACGCTCATCAGCACGGCGAGCCACCTGTTGCTCGACGCGCCTTGGGGCGTCTCCTTGACGATGTTCGCGAACGACAAGGACTTGAAGGCCGGCGTCACGTACGCACGGTACCTCGAAATCAGCGGGCAGACGCTCCGGTTCCCGCTCAACTGGTCCGGCAAGCAGTATCTGCTCATCCAAGGGGTGCCGGGCGAGAGCTATTCCGTCCCGGTCCGTCCGTCCCAGCTGCCGCCGATTCGTCCGGGGGCGATGAGTACGACGAAGAAGAACGCCGCCTCGCTCCTCGTCCGCTATAAGAGCGGCGTCCTGATGTCGCAGGCGTCGGACGTCAACGCGAGTTCGGCCGAGTCGGTCGACGACGCGCTCGCCATCCAGTCGCTGTCGTTCGATAGCCTCGCACAGGCAGCCGTTGCGAAACGGAAGCTCGAGCAGTCGAAGAACGTCGCCTACGTCGAGTGGAACGGCCAGGTCAAGGCGTTCGGGACGGACGGCGCGGGACGTTACCAGTGGAGCCTCTACAACGCCGGCGGATCGGGCGGCGTCAAGGGCGCGGACATCGGACAGAACGGCCTCGTCAAACGGGTCGCGGACAAGAAGCGTGCGACGACGCTCGTCGCCGTCGTCGACACCGGCATCAACGCCTCGCTCGCCGACTTCGCCGGGCGCGTCCGGAGCGACCTCGGCTATGACTTCGTCAGCCGGGACGCGGACGAGACGGACGACAACGGACACGGGACGCACGTCGCGGGCATCATCGCGGCGACGAGCGGCAACACGTACGGGATGCGGGGGATCAACGCGAAGGCGAACATCATCCCGGTCAAGGTGCTCGACAAGGACGGGATGGGGACGTATGACGGCGTGGCGAAAGGGATCATCCACGCCGCGAACAAAGGCGCGAAAGTGATCAACCTGAGCCTCGGCGGACCTGCGACATCGCAAGTGATCGAGGACGCGCTCGCCTACGCGACACGGAAGGGCGCGCTGATCGTCGTCGCGAGCGGGAACGACGGCAAAGGGACGCTCAACTACCCGGCCCGCTCGAAATACGCCTTCTCGGTCGGGGCGACGAACCGGCTCGACCAGGTCGCCCCGTTCTCGACCTATGGAACCGGACTCGACCTGACGGCGCCGGGCGTCGACATCGCGAGCTACGTCCATGACGGGGAGATCGCCTACTACAGCGGGACGTCGATGGCGACCCCGCACGTCGCGGCTGTCGCGAGCGTCCTGTACGGACTGAAGCCGACCTTGACGGCGAAGCAGGTCGAGAGCCTGCTCGAGCGCTCGGCGAAGGATCTCGGGACGAAAGGATACGACACCCGCTATGGTCACGGTCGTCTGAACGGGGATAAGGCGGTGCTGTTGTTGAAGTGAAGAAAAGGAAAGCGACTCTTGCTCCGTCATGCAGACGGATCGGGAGTTTTTTTATTTGTCCAAATATGTAAGCGCTATCAATTTTATGTTGCTAAATGTTCATGTATGGTTATAATTAACATATATTGTTCGATATGAACATAATTAAACAACAATTCACATCCACTTGTTTTCCTTTGTTCATCTCGATGAAAAACTATCACTCAGGAGGTTGTATTCATGAAAAAGATGGCTTTGGCAGTACTGGCTCCGATGTTGTTGCTTGGCGCCTGCGCGAGCGGCGCGGCCCCGAAGACGAAAGTGGAAGGCGTACCGGAATCCGTTCAGGGCGACATCAAGATCGCGGTCATCCGCAACCTGCCTTCTGACGACCATACGAAGCAGTTCCTCGACGGCGCACGGACGGAAGGCGAATCATTCGGCTTCAAGGTCAACACGTTCATCGCCGAGAACAACGACGCGAAGTTCAAGGAGCTCGTCGCGCAGGCGACGCAGCAGGACTACGACGGGCTGATCATCTCGCACGGCAAGGAAGACTATTCGTACGACATGATCAAGCCGGCGATCGACAAGGGGATGAAGGTCGTCACGTTCGACACGGTGGCGAAGAAGGACGGCAAGACGTTCAAGGACGTCACGGCGACGTTCCAGGATGACCACAAGCTCGCCGAACTGTCGCTCGGTGAGATCACGAAGTTGAAGGACGGCAAGGTCAACGTGCTGAAGCTCTGGTTCGGACCGGGTGTCCCGCCGCTCGACCGACGTCAGGAGATCTACAAGAAGTACGAGGAGGAAGGCAAGATCAACACGGTCGAAGTGATCGGACCGACGAACTTCCAGGATGTACAGGGCGACATCGCGTCGAAGATGAACGCCGTCCTCGCGAAGTATCCGAAGGGCAAGATCGACGCGGTCTGGGCGTCATGGGACGAGATGGCGAAAGGCGCCTACAAGTCGCTCAAGGACAACAAGCGCGACGACATCAAGATGATCTCGATCGACGTCTCGAACCAGGACATCAACCTGATGCGCGAGAAGGGCAGCAACTGGCTCGCAACGAGCGCGGTCGACCCGTACTTGATCGGTCAGATGAACATGCGCCTGATGGCGAAGAAGCTCGCGAAGGAAGAGACGCCTGAGACGTACGACCTCGAGGCACGCCTCGTCGAGCAGAGCGCCCTGAAACCGGACACGACGATGTTCAACCTGAACACGATCATCGACGGCTGGGGTGCGTCGGACGACTTCAACGAGGACTGGATGAAGAAGCTCCGGGAGCAGTACGGCAAAAAGAAATGAGAGGAGTAGGTGCGCATGACCCGCTCAGAAACCACGCTTCACATGCAGGACATCTCGATTGAATTCCCGGGCGTCAAGGCGCTCGATTCGGTCGACTTCGCGATGCGTTCCGGTACGATCCGGGCGCTGATCGGCGCGAACGGGGCCGGCAAGTCGACCTTGATGAAGGTGCTCGCAGGCGCCTACACGCACTATACGGGCGAGGTCCGGATCGACGGGAAGACCGTCGTGATGGACTCGACCCGGACAGCGAAGGGACACGGCATCGACATCGTCTACCAAGAGGTCGATACGGCCTTGATCCCGTACCTGTCCGTCGCAGAGAACATCATGCTCGACTATATGGTCAACGACATGAAGGGCATGCGCGTCTCCTGGTCCGACATCCATCAAAGAGCGAAGGCCGCGCTCGAGCGGCTCGGCCTTACGCTCGACTTGAAACAGAAGGCGTCCGAGCTTCAGCTCGCCGAGAAGCAGATGGTGCTGATCGCCCGGGCGATCGTCCACGAGCGCAAGTTCCTCATCCTCGACGAACCGACGGCGCCGCTCAGCCAACGCGAGACGGACGAACTGTTCCGCGTCGTGCGGGACTTGGCATCGAACCACGGGGTCGGGATCATCTTCATCTCGCACCGGCTGCCGGAGCTGTTCTCGATCTGTGAGGACATCTCGATCATGAAGGACGGCAAGATGGTGCGCGAGGCACGGATCGACGCGATCACGCAGCAGGAGGTCATCGAGGCGATGCTCGGCCGTTCGTTCGAGGCGGAACATCAAAAGCACGATATCCCGCTCGGTGATCCGGTGTTCTCGGTCGACGGACTGACGGAGCGCGAAGGACGAGTCAAGGACGTCAGCTTCGGCGTCCGTGCTGGCGAGGTCGTCGGCATCGCCGGACTCGTCGGCGCAGGGAAGACGGAACTGTTGAAGACGCTGTTCGGGGTATATGACGTGTCCGCAGGTACGGTCGCGGTCCACGGGAAGCCGGTCAAGCAGCGCTCACCGTACGACGCCGTCAAGAACGGCATCGGTCTCGTCCCGGAGGAGCGCCGGAAGGAAGGCATCCTCGTCGACGAACCGATCTATAAGAACATGACGGCGGCGAACATCGATGCCTTCACCGGGCCGCTCGGCTTCTTGCGGCCGGCCCGCGAACGCGCCGCCGCACGCAAGATGATCGAGCAGATCGGCGTCAAGACGCCAAACGAGACGCAACAGGTCGCGCTCCTGTCAGGCGGCAATCAGCAGAAGGTCGCCGTCGGCAAGTGGTTGCTGACAGACGTCGACGTCCTGTTGTTCGACGAACCGACGAAGGGCGTCGACGTCGGCGCGAAGGGGGACATCTTCGACCTGATCACGCGGCTCGCCGAGGACGGGAAGGGCATCGTCTACGCGTCGAGCGAACTGAACGAGATTCTCCGGATCACGGACCGGGTCTACGTCATGTATGACGGCGAGATCGTCAAGGAACTGGTCACGCGCGAGACGTCGGAAGAGGAAATCATGTATTACGCCACAGGGGGTAGAAACGGATGAATGAAGTAACAGTGCCGCCGAAACCGGCCGCTAAAACGGGAGGGATGCGACAAGCCCTCACGTTCATCAACAACTGGGGGACGGTCATCGCGATCATCCTTCTCGTCATCATCTTCGCCGTCGCCGTGCCGCAGTTCTTGATGGGCTCGAACATCATCAACATCCTGCGCAGCATCTCGATCGTGACGATCATCGCCGTCGGACTGACGGTCTCGCTGACGATCAACGGGTTCGACCTGTCCGTCGGCTCGGCCGCGACGCTCGCGAACGCGCTGATCGTGTCGTTCTTCGTCTGGTACAGCATGCCGATGGGCGTCTCGATCGGGCTTGCGCTCCTGTTGACGCTCCTCGTCGCTGCCTTCAACGCCTTCTTGATCGTCAAGGTCAAGATTCCGGACCTGTTCGCGACGCTTGCGACGATGTTCATCATCGAGGGCGTGGCGATGACGTACTCTGGCGGCGGATCGATTAGCGCCGGTATGCCGCGCCTCGACGGGACGCCGACGGTCGGCGTGATCCCGGAAGCGTTCTCGAAGCTGAGCCAGACACCGTGGATCATCTTCATCATGCTCGGCGTCGTCGCGCTCGTCCATCTGTTCTTGAACCATACGAAGCACGGGCGCTATCTGTACGTCGTCGGCGGCAACATCGAGGCGGCGCGCCTGTCCGGTATCCCGGTCAACCGCTACCGGACGATCGCCTACTTCGTCTCGGCGCTGCTCGCCGGGCTCGGCGGACTGCTTCTCGCCTCACAGGTCGGATCTGCCCAGATCAATGCCGGGGCCGGCTACCTGATGCCGGCCGTCGCCGCTGCCTTCATCGGCTCGTCGTTCGCCGGACAAGGAAAACCGAACGCGATCGGGACGCTCGTCGGGGCATGCCTCGTCGGCGTGCTCGAGAACGGGCTCGTCATGATGTCGGTCCCGTACTATTCGCTCAATATCATCAAAGGCGCGGTGCTCGCACTCGCGCTCGCGTCGACCTACTACACACGCCGTAAGTGACCAAGGGGGAATCACGGATGGAGAAGTTTGATACGTATTTCTTGATGGGACTCGAGGACGTCGCGCGGTATGCGCGCGAGAAGCTCGACCTGTTCGCACCGGACGCCGAGCTGACCGCTTCTGAGATCGGCGACGGGAACCTCAACTACGTCTTCCGCGTGACGGACGGCGAAAGGAGCGTCATCATCAAGCAGGCCGGACATACGGCCCGGATCTCGGAGGACTTCAAGCTGTCGACGGACCGGATCCGGATCGAGGCGGAGGCACTGAAGATCGAGGGCAATCTCGTGCCGGCGCTCGTCCCGGAAGTCTACCTGTTCGACCCGGTCATGGGGTGCTGCGCGATGGAGGACTTGAAACGCTTCGCGATCATGCGCGGCACGCTTCTTGAAGGAGCGGTCTATCCGCACTTCGCCGAGCAGATCACGACGTTCCTCGCCGAGACGCTCATCCGCACGTCGGACGTCGTCCTGTCGCACCGCGACAAGAAACAGATGCAGGCGAGCTTCACGAATCCCGAGCTGTGCGAGATCACGGAGGACCTCGTCTACACGGAACCGTTCTACGACAACTTCAAACGCAACAGCCTGACGCCAGGCAATGAGGAGTGGACGACGCGACTCCTCGACGACGAGGCGCTCCGCGTCGAGATCGCGAAGCTGAAGTTCGACTTCATGACGCGCGCGCAGGCACTCCTCCACGGCGACCTCCACACCGGCTCGATCTTCATCACGGCCGAAGAGCTCCGCGTCATCGATCCCGAGTTCGCCTTCTATGGTCCGATGGGCTACGACATCGGTAACGTCATCGCGAACCTGACGTTCGCGTTCGCGCGGGCGACAGCGAACGGGGATGAGGCACAAGCTCGCTGGATCGAGGAGACGATCGGCCAGATCGTCGACCTGTTCAAGGAGAAGGCGGTCCGGATCTGGAACAAGGACGTCACGGAGATGACGGCGAAACCGGCTGCCTTCCGCGACTGGTACCTGTCCGAAGTGATCCGGGACACGGCGGGCGTCGCCGGGCTCGAGCTGATTCGCCGGATCGTCGGTCTCGCGAAGGTCGCGGACATCACGACGATCGACGGGGAAGCGCGCTTGCGCGCGGAGCGGCTCTGCCTGAAGGCGGCGAAACGCCTGATCATGGAGCGGGATCACTTCGAAAACGGAAGCGACTTCCGCCGCAACCTGAACGATGCACTGCAGACAATGAAGGAGGAGACGGTATGAACCAGACGGAAACGATGTTGCCGATCGAATGGAAGGAGGACGCGCTCGTCCTGCTCGATCAGACGCAGCTCCCGAACACGATCGCCTATGAACGCTTCACGGACAGCGAAGGCGTCTTCGACGCCATCGTCCGCATGAAGGTGCGCGGTGCGCCGGCGATCGGTGTCGCAGCCGCTTACGGCCTCTATCTCGGTGTCCGCGACTTCGCTGGGGAGATCACGGCCTTCCGGACCCTCCTGCAGGAGCAGCATGACTATCTCGCCTCGAGCCGGCCGACGGCGGTCAACCTGTTCTGGGCGCTCGAGCGCATGATGCAGTCCGTCGAAGGGATGGGCATGGTCGACGCGATGAAGGAGACGCTCCTCGCGGAAGCGAAGCGGATTCATGAGGAGGATGCCGAAATCAACCGGATGATCGGTGAGAACCTGCTGACGCTCCTGAAAGACGATACGGGCGTCCTGACCCACTGCAACGCCGGGGCGCTCGCGACCTCGCGCTACGGGACGGCGACCGCTCCGATGTACCTCGCGAAGGAGCGCGGCTGGAACCTGAAGATCTATGTCGACGAGACGCGTCCGCGCCTGCAAGGATCGACATTGACGGCGCTCGAGCTGACACAGGCAGGAATCGACGTCACGCTGATCACGGACAACATGGCGGCGATGGTCATGTCCCAAGGCAAGGTCCAGGCCGTCATCGTCGGCTGCGACCGGGTCGCGGCGAACGGGGACACGGCGAACAAGATCGGCACGCTCGGCGTCTCGATCCTCGCGAAACATTACGGCATCCCGTTCTACATCGCGGCACCGACGCCGACGATCGACCTGAACACCGAGCACGGAAAGGACATCCCGATCGAGGAACGGGACGCATCCGAAGTGACGGAAGGGTTCGGCAAGCGCACGGCGCCGATCGACGTCCATGTCTACAACCCGGCGTTCGACGTGACACCGGCCGACAACATCACGGCGATCGTCACGGAAAAAGGAATCATCCGCCCGCCGTTCGACGTCAATTTGAAGCGAATCCTCGGATAAGTCGTTTTCTGACGAGCGGGTGTGCTGGAACATTCGCTATAATATAGAAAACAGAATGAGAAGGATGCGATAGGAATGACGGCATTGCCACACGAACGGCGCGATAAGATCATCGAGATACTGGAAAGCAAGGACTATGCGGAAGTCTCCTACTTGAGCGGTTACTTCAACGTCTCCGAGATGACGATCCGTCGAGATCTCGAGAAGCTCGACCGCGACGGCCAGATCATCCGTGTCTACGGGGGCGCGCGTCTCGTCTCGAAGACGATTCCGGAACAGAGCTTCACGGAGCGTGCACACACCCATCCGGAGGAGAAGGCGTTGATCGCGGAGGCAGCGGTCCGGATGATCGAGGACGGGGACGTGGTCGCCTTTGACGCGAGCACGTCCGCCCTCGAGGTCAGCAAGCGGATCAAGCACTTCCGCTCACTGACGGTCGTGACGAACAACATCAACATCGCCATCGAGCTCGCGGACGTCAAGAACATCGCCGTCATCCTGCTCGGCGGCTACCTGCGGGGAAAATCACTATCAACGACCGGGGCGTCGCTCCGTCTGTATATGCAATCGATCTACATCGACAAGGCGTTCATCTCGAGCAAGGCGATCAGCGTCGAGGAAGGATTGACCGACTCGACGAGCGACGAGGGGGAGGCGAAGCAGGCGATGCTTCAGAAGTCGAGCCAGGTCGTCGTGCTCGCCGACCGCTCGAAGCTCGGGACGATCGCGTTCTTCAAGGTCTGCTCGAGCGAATCGATCGACGTGTTGATCACAGACGGACTGAAACCGATGACTCCGCGGCAGGAGGAAGTGCTCGACGGCTTCCGTGCCGTCGGGACGAACGTCATCGTCGCTGCGCCCGGGCAATAAGCGAGGAGAATAGGTATGCTGTTGGAACGAGAACGCGAGCAAGTCGTGGAATACTGCCAGAAAATGCTGAAGAGCGGATTGACGAAGGGGACGGGCGGCAACATCAGTATATTCAACCGTGCGGAAGGTCTCGTCGCGATCAGCCCGAGCGGCGTCCCGTACGAAGAGATGACACCGGCTGACGTGACCGTCATCGACCGTGACGGTACGATCATCGACGGGCAGTTCAAGCCGTCGAGCGAGCTGGCGATGCATACGATCTTCTATAAAAAACGAGAAGACATCAATGCGGTCGTCCATACCCATTCGCCGTTCGCGACGACGATCGCGACGCTCGGCTGGGATCTGCCTGCGATCTCCTACCTCGTCGCCTTCGCCGGCATCAACGTCCGCTGCGCGCCTTACGCGACGTTCGGGACGGAGGAACTCGCGGAGAAGGCGTACGAAGGGATGCTCGAGCGCAATGCGGTGCTGCTCGCGAACCACGGCTTCCTGTCCGGCGCCGGGACGATCGATCATGCGTTCACGATCGCAGAGGAGATCGAGTTCTGCTGCGAGCTCTACTACCGGGCGAAGTCGATCGGGGAGCCGGTCGTGCTCAGCGACGAGGAGATGCACCTGATGCTCGAGAAGTTCAAGACATACGGCCAACCGGCGAAGTGACTTCATGAGCAGTTCCTTCCCGGATGGACGAAAGAAATACGAAAGGACCTGAATGCATGCATTCGGGTCCTTTTTTTGGTTAAGCAGGAAAATGTCTGCCGCTATTTTTTGAAGGAACGTCAGGCGTCCATGCTCGAATCATAGATAGGCTGCCTCCGCTGTCTTCGGGAAGTCCGCCTCATTCCATTTGTGGTCCTTCTTCATCCGCTCGTCCGGGATCAGGAAGTAGTCGTAGCCGATCACGTTCCCCCGGTCTGGTATCGGATCATTCCACGTCGTATCGAGATGGTACCACTTGCCGTCGAGCTTGACGAGATTCCACGCGTGGAGTTCGCCCCGCGCCGTGCCGGAGATGTACTGCGCCTCGATTCCGAGTTCCTTCAGGAGCAGGAGCGACGACAGGGCGTATCCTTCGCAGACGCCCTCGCCGTTCAGGAGGATCGAGTACGGCGTGTACGGGCTCGCCTTGCTCTTCAGGTTATAGGCAGTATGATGAACGATGTAGTCGTTGACGTACTTGACCTTCTCGAAGTCGGACAGACCTTTCGGCATCGACTTCGCGATCTGCTTGATCTTGCCGTTGACGAGGGCGTTCTCCTCATTCGTCAGGCGGTACTTCATCGTCACCTCGCACTCGACGTGCGTGCCGTGATCGACGTACTGATAGGCGTAACGTTCGATCGTCCGGGCGTGGTAAGGGTCATTTCGCTCCGTCCATGAGACCGCACGCTTGAACGTCTGCTCGAAGTCTTGCGGGTTTCCTTGGTAGGTGATTTGAAAGCGCGGTTCGAACGCCTTCATGTGATAGGACATCGCCTGTCCGAGCTGCTTCGCGTTCATGACGTGCTCCGGATAGGTGCCGCCAGACTCCTGAAAGAGCGGTGAGACGGCTGCTGTCTCGTTCTTGAACGTAAACGACGGCCCGTGATCGTCCGAGACGAGGAACGCATCGATCACCTCTTCGGCTTGGGAGAGAGACGGGAGCGCGAGAGGCGCCGTCTTGAACTCGTCTAACATGACGGCACCGATCGAGAACGACATCACGAGCAGGAGGATCGCGAGCAGGCCTTTGACGAGCACCATGAGCGAGAAGAATGCGGACAGGAGAGGATGACGGATCATCCGGTTCAGTTCGTCACTGATGTATTGTTCGCGCCTCGCCGGACTCTTGAAGCGGATCGACCGGCTCTCGAACAGGGCTGAATCGTAGACGTGCCTGTAGATTTGCAGAAGATGGTCGGGGCGCGTCTTCGCTAACCTGATTTCGAGCCGGTTATGACGAAGGGCACTCCGGATGCGACGGCGTACCCGCCACTGAACGGAGAGGCGTCTGAAGCTGATGAGGCAGAGATAGCTGACGAACAGGAAAAGTCCGGCGGATAAGAGCAAGGTCGCCATGAGTCACCTTCTTTCGGTAGTTTCAATCAAAATGTCAGTCCTATCGTCCATGAATAAGGACGGGCCAGATTTAAGGGGGCAGGGCATCGATCAAGTCATCTCTCATTATATCTGGAGAGGGGAGGTGGGTGAAGGATTTGGAGAAAAAAGTAATTTCGAGGTATGAACCTCTTGGACATCTTCTCGAAAGTCTCACCGTCTAGGTCTGAAGTCGCAGTGTATTCGTCCTGCAAGCGAGCCCGCGCATCCTGCCATCGTCTTTCATTTTGGCGCGTCATGTGTTGTTTTGATGGTCTTAACCTACTGATAAAGACCTGTTTTCAAATTCGCCAAAGAAAAGATATAATCGCGGGAAGAAAATAAAAAATAGGATAGTTTTCCTATTTAAATATAGTTATTTTAGGCCGAAGAACGAAAGGAGAGGCGAAAGAACCATTTAAAAGAATTTAAAAAGAATTCTTGGAAATAATTTGATATGATTAATACTATAATTCAAGATATAACGTTTAGTACAGAATGAAGGAAGTGGGCGGATGGAAGCAATCTGGAGACGCCTGTTCACGCGGGGGGCAGGCACGAAAAAAATCTCGGAAGAGCTCGTCGAGCCGATTCGGAAAAAAATCGAATTGCTCGTCCGAGGATATGCTGCCTATTTCCATCACGATGAGATCTTCCTCGAATCCTTCGATTTCGATCACATGGCGATCCGCTTGAGAAGAGGGGAGCAGGAGGACGGGAAGAGCCTGATTGAAGAGTGGGATGGCAGCGAGACGCTCGAGAAGGCGCACTACCTCGGCTATCAGATCAATGACTTCGACCTGAAAGCTCTTGCCGAACCGCTTCGTGCGCTTCCGGACGGGATGCACCTGAACACGGCGCTCATCCGTCTCGCTTGTTTCATCCAGGAGCATCCCCATCTGTTCCTGCCGACATCGATCAGATATGACGGCTTCGAGAGCGAACGGATCGAGCAAGGCGGGGAGGTCACAGGCTACCGCCTCTACTATCGCGAGCAGGCGGCCTGCCGGTTCGAGCCGAACGCCATCCGGATGAAAGGATGCCCCGAGGAGCGGCTGCTCGCTGAGACTTCGTTGACGGATCTCAGCTTCGATCCCGACACCGTCTATGTCGTCAACCCGACCTACTATCATCAGTTCGGGGAGATGCTCGAAGAAGTGGTGCAAGCCTTGGCCTTGATTGAAGAGAGGACTTGACTGCGATAGGGATCGGACTGCCGGTCCTTTTTTTGATTGACCTACTTATCCACCCTCGACGAGAACGAATTGTTATATAATAAAAAGTATAATAATGGGTTATATGGACTTTTTAGGTTCTTTGAACCCGGGGAGGAAAAAAGGGATGAAGCAAATAGATGTATGCTCCGTCAAGTTCCCTTCGATCGAGGGCGGAATCGCAAGCTTTTACCGCAAGGCGGATGACGCGTCGTGCGCCGAGCCGAGCCGACCGTCCGATCATGGGTGTTGTCATCTCGTTGGCGAGGAGCTCGACGAGTTGGCGGTCAAGCTCGGCTTCCTGACGCGGGACGCCTATGCGAAGTGGTTTGGACCGGGTTGGGAAGGTTATTACGGCCAGGAACTGTCACGCAAGATCGGACAAACGCTCGAGACGTTCGGCATCGTGCTCGAGATCAAGGGAGAGGCTGTGCAGTTCGTTTGTTCACCAGGAGAGTTCGTCCGCTACTAAGTGATTGGAAAAGCAGGCACACTTCGCTACGGAGTGTGCCTGCTTTGACCTGTGCAAAAATTTTGAGATGATGAGAAAGAAAAAAATGGTAAAGTGAGGATATGGAAGGAATTATGAGGTGAACAATATGTGGATTTTGCCATTGAAAGAGCCGGTCTCAGTCAGTCTGCCGGGCTATATCGGAAAGCTGACCGTGACGTCGACGCTCAAGACGGACCTAGGGCCCGTCCTGCGCCTCCTGATGAAGGCGGCCGCGCAGCACGCCGCGACCGCAGAAATCGTCGAGGTGACGGCGCTGAGTGAGGGCGTCATCCATGAGCAGGCGGACTGGTTCGTCCGGCGCGGCATGCTCGGCGAGGATGCGGGCGATTATCACCTGACCGAGGGCGGGAGGTCGCTGTATGAGCGCCTCGTCGTCTCTGAGAGGCTTGACGGGGGCGGCTGGTCCGTCTTCTTCAACTCGAGGACGGAGAAGCTCTCCTTCCGGAACGGGCTCGAGGAGGCATATGACGGTCCGGTCCGGCTGACGCGGGCACTCTATCAGGGGGACAACCCGCTCGACTCACGCTCGCTCATCGAATCGACGGATCCGCCGCGCGAGATCATCGACCAGCTCGCGGCGGAGCAGCTGCTGCTCAAGCTGTCGTTCGACCACGGGATCTCCCCGGTCGAGAAGCCGTACGTCCTGCGCGCGGCTCCTTCTTATTATGAGGACGTGTTCGAGGAGAACGAGTTGCTCGAGACGAGTGCGACGCTCGGCGAAGGGCCGACGTTCGATTTGCTCTATCCGATGCGGCGCATCCGTCTCGTCGAACCGGCCGTGTTGCGCGAAGTGTCTGAAGGGGAGTGGGAGCAGCTCGAGGCGTGGCGCGTCGAGCGTCCGGACTGGCTGAGCGACGAAGCGAAGGGTCTGCTCGCGAAAAGGGACGCGTTCCTCGCGGTCAAGGACACGGGGATCTATGCGGACGAAGCGACCGGCTCCTATTCAAGCATTGAGCCGGAGCGCGGGGAGAGCGACTACCGCTTGCAGGGGGAAGACCGGAGCGAGGAGCTGCTCGTGCAGCTGAAGGAGCGGCTGCGCGAAGCGGCGTACGATCCGGGCTTGTTGACATTCGCCTACGAGACGTTCTGGGCCGTCAAACGCCTGCCGCTCTCGTGGCTTGAGGAGGTAAGAGATGAAGGCGGGATTTAAGTTTTCCGGGCGTTTCGCGAAAAGCGGCGCGTCGAGCGCGAACCTCGTCGGTCCGGCGATCGACTTTACGATCGAGGCGATCAATTTCGGCTTCGCGCTCTATGAATACAATCAGCTGAAGAAGGTGAGCAGGGAACTCGAGCATCTCCTTGATGAAGCGAAGGCTGCCGGTAAGGCGCAGGAAGAAGCGCGGATCGCGGAACTATTACGGATGAAGACGGCGTTCGAACAGAAGGTCGACGCCGAGCGAATGATCCGGCAACGCAGCCTTGACGCACTCAAGCGACAGCTCGAGGAACAGCGGATTGAGATCGTCCGGATCGAGCGCCTGAAGCTCGAGGAGCGGACCTTCAACATCCGGCAGGAGTTCATCGAGCGGACGGAGAGTCTGACGCTGATCGAGCGTTCGATCCACTGTCTGGCTGAGGAGCAGGAATGGTTCGAAGAGCTTCTCGCCGGACAGTTCGGCGGCGCAGCGAAGCAGACGATGGAACAGGTGCTGCAGCTCGAGGAGTTGATCCGGCAACTGCAGGCGCGCTATACGGCGCTGACGAAGTCGATGGTATGACGAAAGGGGAAAAATAGACATGGCGAACAAAAATCTTCCGGCGAAGACGAAGAATCTCCCGGCAAAAGGCAAGAAGACGGCAGGCAAAGGGGCGGTGACGCCGGAGACGATCATCCGCGGCGTCGAGACGGTCGGTGAGATCACGAAAGGCTACCTCGGCGTCCAGGCCGCGAAGCAGGTCGTCGAGAAGGCACGCGTCGACGGGATGAACCGGAGCGTCGAGCTCGACAAGGAGAACGAGAGACTTCGGATCGAGCGCGATGCCCGGCTCAAGGAGTACGAGGCGGACCACAAGAAGGCGCGCGAAGAAGCCGAGGTGGAGATGAAGCGGGATACGGAGCAACACGAACAGGCGATGCAAGCGCTCAGCAACGCCGAACTCGAGATGAAGCATAAGTACGAACTGAAGATGAAGGAGCTCGACCAGAAGACGGACGCAGGCGAGATCCTCGAGATGTTCAAGGAAGAGCAACGCTACTGGCGTGAGGCGCTCATGACCTTGCCGGCGGACGCCTCGGACGAACGGCGTCAAGGGATCATGCAACAGATCGAGGGTGTCCGGGAGAGCATCCTCGCCCTGCACAAATGATCCCGTTATGGCTGGTCGGAGCAGGGCTCGCCGTCGGGGCGTTCGTCCTGTCCGCCGCCTCCGACTTTCTGCGCGGTGAGGCGTCGGAGCGGGAGCGGGAACGTCATGAGGACCTGCGCGGCGAAATCGAACGCGAGCGAAACCGTCAACGTGAGAGCGCGGGACGTTTCGCGGAAGAGCTCGAGACGCTCGCCCGCGAACTCGAGGAGGAAGGCTACCAGCGCACTGAAGCGCTCAAGGAAGCGCGTGTCCGGCTGATCAAGGAAGAACGCTGGAAGCGGGAGGCGTCGATCCGGAACGCCCAGTACGACCACTTCATCAGTGAAGCGAAAGCACGCAGGAAGGCGTTCGAGGATCAGATCGATCGATTTGCGCAGGAGAAGGACAAGCTGTACGATTTGCGGCGTGAACAGCGAAACGAACTGACACGCCTGCGGATGCATGCGCTCGACAAGATGCTCTATGAGTTCGAGGAGGCCGTCGCGAAGATGGGAGCGTACGTCGAATACCTCGGTCAATACATCTGGGAGATGGAACGGGCGAAGGCGACGAACAAGGAACCGTTCCTGTTCGAGCTGACGCTTCCGGTCAACCACCCTTATCCGGGCAAGCTTCATTACGCGACGCGGGAGGAACTGCTCGAGGAGCAGTCCTTCTCGTCGGGCCGTCTCGACTTTTCGATCGAGCTGAGCGAGGAGGACCGGGAACGCCTGCTCGACTATGAGGAAGGCAGACCCGTGCCGCTCTGCCTCGTCCGCCCGAAGCGTGGCGGGCGCCTCTGGACCGCTTCAGTCGGACATGGCTACTATAAGGAACACCTCGAGAACGCCCAGCATGCCGGGATGGAGGTCGTCGCCGTGCGGAGCACGCGTTTCGAGACGATCGTCGCTTATCACGGGATCGAACTCAGCCTGCCGCTGTTCGAATTGATTCAGCCGCACGACCGCAAGCCGCAGCCGCAGATGCGCCTGACCGTCTATCCCCTCCGGCTCGACTACCACTTCTTCTCCGCTCGGCGCCTGCCGCAGGTGACGGAGCGTTTCTCGAGCAGCCTCAACCTGATGCAGCTCGACGAAATCGCACTCGCTGTCCCGGAGGATGAGGAGGCAGTCGCCTACATCAGCGGGCTGTCGGAAAACGAAGCGGACTGGTCCGGCCGGGAGTGGAAGATCGCACCGGCAGGCAGCGACACGCACTACCGGATGCAGCTCGGGACCGAGGTCGCGCTGCTCGTCGAGCGGATCGATGACGCGGAAGGTTTTCCGCTCTACTTCCTGTTTGTCCGGCCACTCGAGGACGCGGAACGGATCGGCGCAAGCGACATCTTCGTCGTCAGCGAGTTCACGTTCGACGTCCGCGAGGAGTCAGCCTGGCAGGATCCGCTCAACTATGATCCGGAGCGAATCGAACAGACGCTTCATTTGAAACTGTTCCTCGCCTCCGAATTCCGAAAGCAGCGCCTGATCCAGATGGCGGTCTCGACCCGGCTCTATTACAACAAATGGACCGATCTGATGGACCGCTTGAGCCTTGCCGAGGGACGGATCGGTCCGTTCACTGGAACGGCATCGCTGACGCAGGTGACGCCGGATGCGCTCATCCGGCGCGTCAAGGCGGAGCTCGCCTTCGAGCGGTCAGCGGAACTCGAGCAGTTCCTCGACGGACCGCAGGCGGTCTTCCGCCACCGCCAGTACATGGTGATGGCTCACCCGCGCTACGGCGACCGGGTCGCCATCATCCGTGAGGAGAGCATCACGATCCTGCTCGAGCCGGGGGAATCGATGTGGGAATCGGACCTTGACGGAATCGAGCTTTACTACGTCGGGCGGAGCTATGCCGAGCACCAGCAGTTCCACGCGATCAGTGCGTTCCGGCGCGGCGAGCTCGCCTCTCCGCTGCTGCACGAGCTTTTGCTCGACCCGGCGCGGATCGAGGTGCCGGAACCGGTCTCGCTCGCGACGGACGAGTTCTACAATCCGCACGTCGCCTCGAATCCGAGGCAGCGCAAGATCGTCGAGACGGTGCTCGGGGCGAAGGACCTCTACATGATCCAGGGGCCGCCGGGAAGCGGCAAGACGACCGTCATCCAGGAGATTGTCCGGCAACATCTGAAGCGGCATCCGCACGACCGGATTTTGATCACGTCCCAGTCGAACGTCGCCGTCGATAACGTGCTCGTCGACTTCATCGAACATTATCCGGGCGAGCTCGTCCGCTGCGGCAACGAGGACAAGATCCAGCGTGAGCTGGCCGACTTCAGCTTCGAGGAGGTCGAGCGGAACTACCGGCGCCTGATTGCTGAGAAGCAAGTCGCACAAGAACTTGAACCGCTGCTTACGGAGTGGCGGGAGGAGCTCGCGACCGAGGACTCGTCGACGATCGCGACATTGATCCTCCAGTCGCGCCAACTGATCGGGGCGACGTGCGTCGGGCTCGCGAAGCGGCGAATCGGGATCGACCGCCTCCAGTTCGACCTCGTCATCGTCGACGAGGCGGGACGCGCCTTGCCGGGCGAGATGCTGCTGCCGCTCGTCCGGGCGAAGAAGGCGATTCTGATCGGCGACCATCTTCAGCTGCCGCCGACGTTGCCGCAGGCATTGCTCGACAAGGAAGGACTACTCGCGGACGAGGAGCAGGAGATCAAGGATGAGCTGATCGGACGCAGCTTGTTCGAGCGCCTGTACGAGCAAGTACCGGACCATGCGAAGAACCGCCTCGGCACCCAGTACCGGATGCCGACGGCGCTCGGACGGCTGATCAGCGAACTCTTCTATGAAGGAGACCTGCTGAGCGGTCCGTCGACGGAACAGAAGGCGGCGCGTCACTTGCCGCACGTCATGACGTGGCTCGACCTCGGTCCGGACAAGCAGTACCGGGAATCCGAGAAACCGCTGCGGAACGAATACGAGGCGGAAGTCGTCCTCGAAGTGCTCGAGCGTCTCGACAGCACCGACACGATCGGTGTGATCACGCCGTACCGGGCGCAGAAGCGCCTGTTGAACGAGCGGATCGGGCGTTCATCCGTCCTGCGGGGCGCGCGCGACGCAGGACGCCTGAAAGTCGACACGATCGACGGGTTCCAAGGCGAGGAGGCGGACATCGTCCTCTATTGCGCGACGCGTGCCGTCAAGAAGACGAACTTCTTCTCGGACGCGGCACGTCTGAACGTCGCGCTCTCGCGGACGAAGCGCGAGCTGCTCGTCATCGGTTCGCTCCGGTATTTCAAGAGATACGACGCGGACAATCCGGCGAGACGGATCGCCGAGTATATCGAACGTGAAGGGACTGTCGTCGACCGCCAGGCGCTTCGCGTCTATTTGACACCGAAGGAATTGACGGAATGCTGAAGAAGGACCCGTTCTCATCGCGAGAGCGGGTCCTTTGGTTCACCATTTGAATGATTTGACGGTCTTGAAGCCGTTGTACTTCTGCATGCCTGATTCCGTATACGAATAAGGCTTGATGATGCCACGGTCATCCCACTCGATCCGCGGTCTAGTCCCGTCGACGAAACGCGACGACTTGTATGCCTTGCCTGCGCCGTAGTAGTACGATTGCCAGACGATCTCCGAGCAGTACGTCCGCGTCAAACTGCGCGGCTGTGCGTCGACGAAGTATTTCGTGTAGCGTCCCTTGCCCTCGAGGTAGTACTTCTTCCCCCAAGCCGCTGCTTTTGCCGCCTGCGTCGAGCTGTTCGAACGGACGACCTTCGTCTTCGGATACTTCGTGCTGCTGAGCCATTGCGCGATCGTCAGCTTCGTCGCATATTTTCCTGGTCCTTGAATGTGGAGGACCGATTTTCCGTCCGGCAAGACGATGCCCGAGTGCCCCGTCAGGCCGTAAGAGGACGATGATTTCGTGATCAGGATGTCGCCCGGCTTGAAGGCGAAACCGTTGACCGTCGCCGCTTCCGATGAAGTCGGGACGGTTAAGGCTGCCGTCAAGGCGACCGCCGAGAGCGTGACTGAAAGTGTGCGTTTCATGATAGTTCCCCCTTTGATTGATCTGTTTTTAATTTTAAGGGAATGTGGATTTGGAAACATCAGGCTTATTATCCATTTTTTTGAATGGTTCAAAAGAACGAAAAACGGAGACCGATGATTATCGGCCTCCGCTTCTTCATGGAAGCAGGCTCATACCTGTGCCTTTCCAAAGTGTGAACATGTTTTCGAGCTCATACCGCTTCTGCTTCGCGTCGTAGCGAAGACCGAACGAGTATCCGATCCCTTCCTTGTCGAAGGCTTGGTATTCGACGAATTTCTTCACTGTGTATTTCTTGGCGGTGAAGTCGTCATAGCCTTCACTGATTCCCGTCTTGTTGCCGAGCGAGACGCGGATCGCCTTGCTGACTTCAGCGGCTGTCTGGCCGCGCTTCAGCTTGTTCGCTTCAAGCACGGCGAACAGATCGGCTGGAGACTTCACTTCCGGACGGAACGTGAAGTTCCGGGACAGGTTTTTCTGGACGAGGACGTAGTCCTTGTCCGACTTGCGCTTCATGAAATAGAGCGAGACGCTGTAGCTAGATTGCTTGTCGTACGGACCGTTCAGCGCGAGGTACTGGACGGTCGGGACGCCGTCGACGTCGAAGCTGTCGTTCTTCTTGAGCGGCAATGACTTCGCGAGCACCTTCGTCTTCGCGAGCGTCGTGCCGATTTTGATTTTTTGATACGTCGGATACCACTTCGATTTCTCGAGCGGTGTCTGTGCGCCGGCTTCGAGGCTTGGCGCCGCGAGCAGCAGGATGAGCAATAGAGCGATGATACGTTTCATAGTGTACCTCCTTGAATTATCGATAGACTGACGCAGGAATCTTCACTTCCGGATAGCCGTCCGCATACGAAGCGACTTCATAGGACTGGAAGACGAGTGTGATGCCGCTCGGCGTGAAGTAGAACTGGGTGTCGCGCGTCAATTTGAAATCGCTCGGCTTGTCGACGAAGAATCGTTCGCGATCCTTCATGTAGTTGTAGGCGTATGTATGCACCTTCTTGATGTTCAGAGAGGACTTCAATGCGTCCGCGATCGTCACGCGTTTGCCCGTCTTGCGGTCGAAGTTGTACAAGGTCGTCCCGCCCATCCCGTGCGCCCCGCCCGTGTACGAATAATTGAAGTGCTGGAGCGTCCAGTACTTCGCGTTCCCGGATTTGACCTTGAACGACGAGTCGAACGTATAGTTGCAGGTCGACGGCATATCGAGGCACCAGTCCTCGAACATGTCCTCACGCTGGCTGTTCTCGATGTTGACGTGATAGCCGTAGTCTTTTTTTGCTTGAGCGAGAAGCGTGTTGTTGATGTTCTTCCGGGCAGTCGCCGTCAATCCGCTCGTCACTTGCGCATACTTGACGTTCTTCTTGTTCTTGTAGTACTTCGTGGCGACTTTCGGTGCGCTTGCATCCGCAGGCGCCGTGAAGCCGATTACGAAAAGCGCGCAAAACAGCGCAATCAATCCTTTTTTCATGGTAAATCCCCCTTCATTTCCATTTTACGGAAGTTGAAGGGGGAGAGGGGGCGTGAATTGCTCAGAAGGGGAATCGGTTTTTCAGGAAAAGAAAACGGCACCCCGAGAGGTACCGTCATTGTCCGTCAATCTTCGTCTGTCGTTAGGTCAAGTCCATTTTCAATCTGAGTGAGCCATTCTTCTAATCGAATAAGTTCCTTCGTTGTGGTCGCCTTCGAACGCAAGTAGTGCTTGTCGACGTCGGAGAAGTGCATCAAAAGAAGTTCGAAGCCCCACTTCGCATCTTCGGCTGACATCCAGTGGACGGCGGCTCTCAACCTGTCGATGATGATGTCCTCGATAGAAATCAGGTAGACATACTGATCGGTTGAATCATCTAAAACCACTTTCGTTACTTTTTCATAGTCTCCCTCTAAAAAACTTGAGGGGATTTCGAGGGCGACTTCGATTGCCTCGTGAAAAAAATGCCGACCTTCCTTTTGAAAACCGAGTTGAAGTAGTATTTCAGAAATCGTATCGTACCCTTCAGAAACGAAATCAATGTCTCGTGTCGAATATGCGTTTTGTGTGTAGATTTCTACCGATAATCCACCCACCACGATAGGCTTGATGTTGAATGGTTCTAGGAGGCGTGTGATGATGGCGGCAGTCTGTATCATAGTATTGTACTGATCATCTGGATCAAGGGCTTCAATTTCAGCACGTGCAGCCGTTAAGTTTTGATATCTGTTCATTTTCTGTTGAAGGAAGAAAGAATGCGAGCTTCTACAGGGTCCTTTGGGCGAACCCTGCCCTGTACTAAATCGCTACTTTTCAGCTGATTCGAGAACTGTCTCATGATAGTTGTTTTTCTAGCGTCCTTCTTGATTGCCTTCTTTTCGATGTCTTTTAATGAAAGTGTTCGCATGGTCTCTTCTCCTCCTTCTAAAAATGTAAATGTTAATTTATTATAACATGCGCGGGTCTGCGCGTACTGTTTCTCAAACTGAATGATGGCTGATGGGGAGGACTGAATGCTGAAAGAAACTGCTGAAATTCCTAGACGAATGAACACGTGAAGTTTTAGGGATGAAAGAGAGGGATGACTCCAAAGTAATCACTTTTCCTTCGCACTCTTTTTGCAGGCGAGACACAGGCCAGCTCCCTGTTTAGAGCGGACAGGGAACCGGGGCTGGTTCGTCTCTAACAGCTGGGTCCATCACGCTTTTTCCTACAAGAGTCTGAGTAAAGCGGCTGGATGCGTCTAGACGAGAATACGGGAGCGGATTAGATCCGCCCCCGTATTTCGTTTACAGACAGATTTTTGATTCAGCCTCCTTGCTCAGCGATAGACCCAAGCAGGAATGAACACTTCCTGGAAGCCGAGAGCGTAAGGGCCGACCTCATACTCCTGGAAGACGAGGCGGATGCCGCCATGGACGAAGTAGAACTGGGTGTTCTTGTTGATCTTGAAGTCGCTCGGATGGTCGATGTTGAAGCGGTCGCGGTCTTTCATATAGTTATAGGCGTAGTGGTGGACCTTGTTGATCTTAGACTTCGTGTCGAGGACGTGGGTGATCGTGACATTGTTGCCGGTCCGGACGTTGAAGTTGTAGAGCTTCGTCACACCGTTGCCGTGCGCGCCGCCGGTGTAGGCGAAGTCATACATTTGGACGGTGAAGTATTTAGAATGGGTGTTTTTGATCTTGTAGGCCGTGTTGAACGAGTAGTTACAGAACGATGGGTGTTCCTTGCACCAGCGGGTCTGTTTGTCGCGACGTTCCTGCGCCTCGATCCGTTGCTCCTTCAGATAGGCGAGGTACATATGGCCCGCGATCGTATGATTGACCTTTCCGCGGACCAAGGTGGTATAGCCGCTGTGGAGATAAGGATATGGCAGGTTGTTGTGGTGCTTGTAGTATTTCGTGACGACCTTGACCGGCGCTGCTTCTACCGTGGGTGCCAAACTGCTGCCGAAACCGAGGATGACTAGGAAACTGCATATCAGACTGACGATGAGTTTCTTCATACCTTCTCCTCCTTTTTCCGGGGCACGTCGTTCGATTCGCCCCCATTGTAGTCCTGATTGGCAACGGATGCCAGTTGAATTAAAGAAGAATCGCGATGAAATTATAGAAAAAAGACGTCTGATTCCTTGATTTCACTTTCCTAAGTTTATGAAAGGGAAGAAGTGGGAGGAGAGAGAAAATCGTAAAATGAAAGGAGAGAATTTTCCAAGGAGGAATCAAGATGAATCAACATACGAACAAATGGCTGGCAGGCGGGATCGCAATCGGGTTGCTTCTCAGCGTGCCGCAGACGACTTCCGCGATCAGCCAAGGAGAGGACGCTACGTTCGGTCCGGTGCCGTTCACGAGCGAATCCGAGTATGAGCGCTTCCTCGAGCAGGTTCCGGTCCTCGCGCCGGGCGAATCGACGGGCGACATCAAGATCGGCATGAAGGAAAGCCACTACTTCCGGATCGATGCTTCGGCGAAGGACGAGTTCTTCGCCCGGCTGAACACATGGAAGGGAAGCGTGCGTGTCTTCTATTACGACGGGTACGACGGCATCAGCTACAGCACGGACCGGGACGGGACGGACGAGCGGGCTGCGATGCGCTTCGGTGACATCCGTCCCGGCAGCTACCTCGTCCGGGTCGTCGGGATGCAGGAGCGCAACGAGTTCGAGGTGCGTCCGATGTTCGCCGGCGCGATCAAGAAGCGCGCAGCGGACGGGGAGCCGAACGACGTCAAAGGCAACGCCTCCCTGCTCAAGAAGTCCGGTACCTACAAAGGATATTTGTCGGACGAGTGGGACGTCGACTGGCTGAAGCTCGATGGAAAGAAGAATGAGACGATCTTCGCACAGGTGAAGAGTCCGTACAGCTACCGTTTCGAGTTGAGCGACGAGGAAGGGAACGTCATCTACGGCTACTCACTGTTCAACGCGCGGTACGACTACGCCTACATGACGCCGAAAGTCGACGGGCCGTACTTCCTGAAGATCTATTCATTCGGAGGCAAGTTCTCGACGAAGCAGCCGTATAGCCTGACGTATCGGGCGAAGGCGATCCCGAGCCCGACGTTCAAGGTGGCGGACAAGTCGGGCTACCTGACGATGACGGGTAAGGTAGCGAGCAGTTCGACGGTCCGCGTCTATGCGGGGACGAAGACGTACGTGACGAAGAAGACGGACAGTAAAGGCAACTACACGCTCAAGTTCAAGAAACCGAAAAAGGGGACGGCACTCAGCCTCCAGGCGACCGACCGCTTCGGCAACAAGACGCAGCCCGTCGGATACCGCGTGAAATGAGAGAGAACCGGTTGTTCCGGTTCTTTTTTTGTATGAAATTAGAATTTAAGAATTGTTTTTCCAATAATTTTCCGTACAATGGAAGAAGTGAAACAAGAAAGCAGGGATACATATGACAACGGATAACCGTTCGCCGCAACTTGAAAGACCGAACCTCGTCCATAAGAAAGAAAACCGCTATTTCGCCTTGCTCGTCACGGCGAGCGCATTGATGGGACTGTCACTCGTCCTGTTCGTCCTCGCCTCGCTCGGGCTCGGATTGCTGTTCCTCGCCATCTTCGTCCTCGTCCCGCTGTTCGCCCACTGGATCTCAATCGGAATGATCCGGACGAACGGCGTCAAGGTGACGGAGCGCCAATTCCCGGAGATCCATGGGAAGATGCTCGAGCTGTCACGTGCGATGGGGCTGCGCCAGCACCCTGACGTCTACCTGATCCAGTCGGGCGGGCACTTGAACGCGTTCGCGACACGTTTCTTCCGCAAGAACATGGTCGTCCTCTATTCGGAGGTGGCGGAATTGCTCGAGGAAGGACGCGAGGACGAGCTCTACTTCATCCTCGCCCACGAGCTGGCTCATCTCGAGCGGAGCCATGTCTCGAAGTCGCTGTTGCTGCTGCTCGGAAACTGGGTGCCGTTCCTCTCGAGCGCGTATTCGCGCGCCTGCGAGTACACGTGCGACCGGATGGCCGTCTATTACACGGCGAGACCTGAGGCGGGTGCCCGCGCACTCGCGATGCTCGGGGCAGGCAAGCTGCTCGCGCCGCGCGTCGACCTCGTCGACTACCTCGAGCAAAGCGACGAGGAGAAAGGCTTCATCGCTTACCTGAGCGAGAAGCTCTCGACGCATCCGACGCTCCCGAAACGGATCGCAGCGATCCGCGCGGAGGACGGACATGACGTGCCGGCGTTCAAAGCGGGACGCCGCGTCAAAGGCGTGTTCGCGAGCCTGATCGTGGTCGGAGTGCTCTTGATGGGCGGACTGATCGCGGCCGGATCATTCCTTGATCTTGAAGCCCTTGACGCGAAGGCGCAGGACTTGTTGTTTGACGATTTCGGTGCCGAAGCGTTGCCGCTTCAATCGGCCGTCGAGTCCGGCACGGCGAGCGAAGTCGAAGAACTGCTTGCGACCGAGGACGTCAACGCGACGGACGAGGAAGGGTCGAACGCGCTGCACTACCTCGCCTATCGAGACAGTGAAGACACTGGGCTGGTTGCCCAGATGATCATCGATGCAGGCATCGACACGGCTGCTGAGGACGACTACGAGATGACGCCGCTCCAGTCAGCCGCATATCTAGCTAACTTGGACGCGGTCCAAGCGATGCTTGACGCAGGAATTCCGGTAGACCAAGCCTCTAAAAGCAACTGGACGTCTCTCCATCATGCCGTTGACGGGGAGGCGACTGACGCGATCGAGCTGCTGCTCGCTGCGGGAGCTGATCCGACGATCGAAAACGATGAAGGCGTGACGCCTTATGAGCTTGCGCTCGAGTATGGATACTCGGATATCGTGAAACTATTGAAGTGATGATGAAAAAATACGCCCATCGAACCCGGTTCGATGGGCGTATTCGTGTCCGGATGGAAGAAGATCGATGATGCGGACATCATTCTTGGCGTCATAGGAGGCGTTCAGTGTGTAGTTGTTCAGATGGTAGAAAGCCTCTTTCCTGGTCGAATACTTAAAGAAAAAATCCTGACGCGATATGCGCCAGGATGGGTTGAACGATTATTTTTTGATGTCGACGATACGGCCTTCGATATTGTAGTCGACCGTCTTGAGTTGTTGTGCGTATTCTTTGAAGACTTCCCAGTCGATGACGCCGAGATCCGTGACGCGGCCTTCTGCGTAAGGCTTCGCGAACGTTTTTGTCTCGCCGCCTTTCGCTGTGAACGCGTTCGTCGCGACGACGTATGTCTTAGTCGAATCGAGTGCGACATAGTTCTCGCCTTCCTTGACTTCGAGTGAGACGATGCGTGAACCTTTCGCCTTCGAGCTGTCGTATTGAACCTTGAGTCCGGATACATGGAGGAATCCACCGTTCTCGAGTGGGGCGACACCGACGCTCTCCTCCATCAATTCGAGGATTTCAGCGCCAGTCAATTTCGCAGTCGCAAGCGTGTTGCCGAAAGTGAGTGTCGTCAGGATTTGACCGAGTGTCAATTCGCCTGCTGGAATCGCTGCACGGATGCCGCCGCCGTTTTGGATGGCGATGACCGTCTCAGGATTGAACTGCTTCGCCTTCGCGAGCATGCCGTCCGTGATCAGGTTTCCGAGTGCCGTCTCGCTGTTGCGGACGCTGATCGTGTTCGTCTCAGACGTACGCGGGTTGACGAGTGGGTTGACGATTGTCGCGCCGACCTGTTCGTTCTTGACTGCTGCAATCGATTCCGCATACGGCTTGAGAAGTGCTGCTGCCGAAGCGTCCGCTGCGACCGTCTTCAGGTCGATCAGCTTGACGTCGTTCGCGATTACTTTTCCGTTGTAGTCGAACGTCACGTCGAGCGTGCCGAGGAACTTGCCATACTCGCCCGTCTGGACGATTACCGTCGGCTCCGACTTCTTCTCGCTCGCTTCGACGACGAATCCGCGGTCGAGCTGCGTATGCGAGTGTGCGCCGACGATGACGTCGATTCCATCGACGTGCTCTGCGAGCAACTGGTCGTTGTCGACGGCAGGGTTGTCGTTGAAGCCGAGGTGCGTGACAGCTACGACTTTGTTGATTCCTTTTTTCTCGAACATCTCGACCGACGCTTTCGCGCTGTCGATGTAGTTCTTGAACGTGATTGTACCAGGGCTCGAGATGTCTTTCGTCTCTTCCGTCGTCAGACCGAAGAAACCGACCTTTTCGCCGTTGATTTCACGGATGATGCCGTCATAGATGTGACCGTCCTTCGTTTCCGTGACGTACTGGTGCGTCTGGCGTCCTTTGAACAGCGGATGGTCGCCGAACTCGACGTTCGCCGTGATGAACGGGAACTTCGCGAGGCGGACGAAGTTAGAAAGCGCCATATGGTTGTCCTGGTCGCCGAGATCGAACTCGTGGTTACCGAACGACATCATGTCATACTCCATCAGATTCATCATCGCCAAGTCTGCCTGGCCTTTGAATTTATTGAAGTAGAGCGTACCTGAGAAGACGTCACCTGCGTCGATCAGGAGTGCGCCAGGATTTGCTTCGCGGTATTCTTTGATTGCTGTCATGCGGTTAGGTGCAGAGTCGAGGTTCGCATGCGTGTCGTTCGTGTGGATGATGTTCATCGAGAAGTTATCCATGACCGTGTAGTGGGCAACGATTTTGATCGTGTGCTTGCCCATACCTGTATACGTGCCGGTTACACTGAACTTGCCCGGTTTGTCGGTCGGCGCAGATCCCCATGTGATTGCGCGCTCGACGACCTTGTTGTTCGCGTAGCGAACCTTGAGTGTCGGCGGGAGGACGACTGTCCCGTTCAACGCGACCGTCTGCGGTTTGACGATCTCAGCGAAGCTGCTCGGGAAGTTCTGGAGCATGACACGGATTTGAATCTTCGTCTTGTTCTTTCCATATGTACCTTTGATTGTCTGATACTTGTAGAACGTCGTCTTGCTGACCTTCGTGCTCCACGTGATCTTCTGTCCAGCGTGCGTCGTAGGAAGAGTGACCTTGCCGCCGTAGAATACCTTCGATGAAAGCGTCACAACCTGGTTCGATGTCTGTTTCGCTGCCGCGACTGGCGCGACCGGTGCGAGCGTAGCTGTCGCGAGTGAGACGGCTAGGGCTGCCGCGTAAAGCTGTTTCGACTTGTACATGAATGGAATACCTCCTTGAGATGGTCAAGAGGTCATCGCGTTTCGACGAACTCTCTTCTTCTACTATATCGGAAAAAACGAACATGAATAGGCTAAATCTGTCGAAAAATGGGCTTATCATCAAGTCAGACCACCATACAACATTTATGTAAGCGGTTGATTGGCGAACATTATCCTTTTTTTAGGGAGGATATGCGTGTGACCCGGTCAAGTGAAATAGGGTGATGACTCCTTTTTTGAGAAGAGAAAGGAAGTTCGAAGATTCGTCTTAAGACCACTAAAAGACAAAAAAGTGATTTAAATTCCATTTAATGAACATATATGTTGAATTAATGAAAAAAATTGACATATTTTGATAATAAATTGATTAAAAGTAATGGAATTACTTTAACATGATAGCTATAAGGGACGCGATGGAGAGTGATGAAGTGTCGGATACGGTAAGAGCACGGATTTTGATCGTAGTGCTCGGCATGATGGTATTTTTATTGTTGTGGGGGCTATCTTCTCCACCTAAAACGATTGACATGAGGATACTGAAGTCGGGTGAACAGCAGCTTGATACAGAGTGGATCGGGGCACATGCTCCGGTCCATTTTTACATGATGACGACCGATTTCGCGCTGCAGTAAATTCCTCAGGGATCAAGTAGTCGGGAGCGAAACGCGACTTTGGGGTCGGATATCTCTCGTGCTCATCTAAGGGGGTTAGCAGGACACGATCATGTGCTGCATATGGTTGATTCTTATCGGGCCGAGGGGTGAGAGGAGAGTTCCATCGGAGGGACATTGAAGAATTTTCTTGAAGAATATGTGAAAATACGTAGATAAAATGGATATTATCGAAAAAAGCATCGATTTGTAATTAAAATAATCTCCTATAATTTTGAAATTAAAATGGCTTAAGACCAACGAAAACTCAATCATAATAAAATAAACTCCTTTTTTTTTACAAATAAGTATTGATTGAATATTTTGGTTTATGTATATTTGTGGTGTGGGTAATAAATCCATGAAGCTGAAGCGAAGAACAACTACCCACGCGGATCGAAGACATGCTTCGGTTTCATCGCAGTGTCGCATGACGGTTGTACGCACATTCTGTACGGACTGGGGAACGAAAGACCATATGGCGGCCTCTATTGCCATATAATTCTATTTCTACAAGAATGATACTTTCATCATTGGCAGAAGTAGCGATGTGGTCTTTCGGAAGCAAGACCGGTAACAAGCCCTTTTTGCGGGCCGGTTGTCGTGGGCCAACCAGCACATTGAAAAGGGAGACATCGTCCTGACCCGATTTCGGGAACTGGCACTCCTCTCATCCCGAATGAAAGTCGACAAGGTTTACGTGTACTCACAGCACCTCACATCCTAGACTCGTCAACTTAGCAAAGGGAGGAACTAGACACCATGACTTACACACGCAAATCGAAAAAGCTCTACGCGACTGCTGCGGCACTCGCAGTCACAGCATCAGCGGTAGCACCGGGCCTCCAAGCGGGAGCAGCATCGTCTTCGGTCACATCGATCTCGACGACTACGATCCATCATTACGGCGGGTATGCTTATGCGATTAAAAAACTTTCTTTGCCGAAGACAGTGAAAGTCAAACTCTCTAACGGTAAATACACTTACCGCTCAGTCAAATGGGCTGGACGTGTCAGCTTCGATTCCAAGAAGATTGATAAATATCAATACCTCTATGGGACAGTAGCAGGGACTTCCAAAAAAGCAGTCCTCAAAATCATGATCAAGGATTATCCGATTGACGTGATCGAGCCAAAACTCGCTTCTGTGTATGTCGGCGGAACGCTCGTCCTGCCAAAGACGGTCGCAGTCAAGATGAAGTCAGGCAAAGTGGTGCAACGGACGATCGTTGTGTCAAAACCGGATACCTCTAAAGCAGGAAAGTTCTACCTCACGTATTCCCTCAGTAGCACAAACTCCAAACTGACCGGCAAGATCGCCTATGAAGTAAAGGCGGCGCCAGTCGTGGCATCCCTCTCTGTAAAAGCACTCAGCAAGTCGAAACTCGAAGTGACATTCAAAGACGCGGTCGACTCCGTGCATGCCTCGAACTTCACGATCGAAGGTGCGCGCGTCAACGGTGCGGACATCAGCGCCGATGGCAAGAAGGCGATTCTCGAAGTCCATGACCTCGAAATCGGCAAGGAGTACACGCTCGAGATCAAAGGCGTGCCGATCAACGGCAAACGGACCGATCTCGGATCAGTCAAGTTCCAATCGATTTCTGCCCAAGCTCTTTGGGACCTCAAAGTAATCCCTAAAAAATCCTCTATCATCGCCGACGGTGCGACAAGCACTGAAGTCGAATTCGCTCTCTATGACAAGACGACAGGTCAGATCGACGTCAACGCCGATAACCTCGTCCTCGAAGTCAGCTCTTCTCACGGTTCATTCAGCAACATCACGAAAAACCGCATCACACTCCAAAACGGTAAGGCGACAGGCGTACTCCGCTCTGAAGCGAGCTCGAAGGCGCTCGACGTCAAGATCAGCGCGGAAGTCATGGAGGCTTCAGGCGACTACAAGGCACTGATCGGAAAAGTGCTCGGACATGGCTCGATGAAATTCGAACCTGTTGCACATAACGCAGTCCGCAGCCTGACGCTCATGAAGGCCGATTCGAACGAAGCTGACCGCGTCACGCTGTTCTTCGACAATCCTGTCTTGCTGTCTGACTTCATCTACCTCGATACGTCAGGCAAACCGATCGTCGACCATCATGGACGTCAACTGCTCAAGTCAGGCGTCAAGCTCGACATCTCGCAGGATCACCATGATAAGAGTGATATCCGAGGCATCCGTCTCGTCCCAGGAAACGATAAGGCGATTGAGGTCATCCTCGAGAAGTCGTCGGTCCTCAAGGACAACAAGACGGTCGATGTACACGCTGAAATCCCGAACTCGGCTGGCAAAATCCTCAAATCACACGAGTCGTTCAAGCTGACGGACGCGCGCGATCCGGAAGCAACAGCTGTCTCGGTCCAAGGACTCAACCAGCTCGTCGTCCGCTTCTCGGAAGGCATCTACGACGCGAACTTCAAAATCGACGGCATCTTCACGGAGCCTGGCGACTTCGAAGTCAAGTTCGGTGAGTTCGATGCACGTAACATGCTCGACAACCGTGACGTCGCGACGCTGACGCTGAAGGATGGCTACGACGACGGCAAACACCGCGGCTACTTCAAGGCGGGCGACCACTCGCTCCAAATCTCTTCAGTCAGAGACTTCGCCTCGTTGTCTGATTCGGCGAACCTCGGTACGACACAGACGCTCAACTTCACTGTCCGTGCCGACGAGACGAAACCGAAAGCTACGGTCAAGGTCGAATCGCCTGAACAATTCCGTCTGACATTCGACAAGATCCTCAAAGAGAGCGCAGACGATCTTCGCTCGAAGCTGAGCATCGAAGTGTACGACTACCACGGCAAGAAATGGGTCAAGGCAGACAAGCTGCGCGGCAAGTTCACGCTCGAGCGTGTCGGCCACACGAACGAATACGTCATGGAGCTCAGTGAGGACTGGACACGGATCTATGATACGAACCGTACAGGCCGCAACTACTACAACGACAAGTATCGTATCGTCATCGACAAGTACGCCGTGACGAACATCCACAACGGTGAGAAGAACGACGACATCCTGCTTGATCTCAACTACGCAGGTTCGCCGCTCAACGAGCCGGATGTCAAGAGCGCAAGCATCAAATCGATCGACTACAGCGGCGTCAAGGACTTGTTCGTCGTCTCGATGGACGAGCCGGTCAAGCTCTTCGGCAAGGATGCGAACGACACGCCGAACGAAGACCAGTACCGCATCCCGATGACGAGCGTCCAGTTCATCGGTAAGGACAAGTACGGCCATACGGTCACGATTCCAGGGAAAGTGCTTGGCTACTACGGCGAAGCGAAGGACGATATGCGCTTCCTAGTCGCTCCAGACGGGGACAGCCTCCAAAAAATCGTCGACGCCGGCGGAAGCCAAGTCTGGAAGCTCGTCGTCAAGTCGCTTTCGGATGATGTCGGCAACACGGTCGCGACGCTCTCGAAGGACTTCATGGTCGAGAAGACACCAGTCAAAGACACACCGTTCGCGATCGCACAGGATCGTTACGGTAACTATCTCGCTGAAGGTCACTTCGATGGTCCGACGAAAGACATCGTCACGATCACCTTCACGGAAGGCGTCCAGCATCGCGGCGGCGTCTACGATGCGACGAACGTCATGCAATACACGCTTAACGGCAAAACGCTTCCGAAAGGCTCTTCTGTCAGCGTGAACAACTACGACGGAAAAGACGGATACGAGACGGTCACGCTCGTTCTTCCTGAAGGAACGCTCCAGCGCTCGAGCAACGTCATCGCTGTCAACCAAGACCTCGTCTCGGAAGATGGCAGCGTCCTTACAGGTGCGTATGAAGTTGAACTCGAAATGGATCGCCACTAAGATTGTTTGAAATAAGATTCCCTCGGGGCTCGTCCTCCGAGGGAATTTTTTGTTTCCACAAATAATCGCCATTCAGTCATCTTATCGCTAAGAAAAGGGTACAGGGAAAAAGGGAGTCAATAGGAGGCATGCGTCATGAAAATGTGCACGAGAGGAGGGATGGAGTGGCTGGTAGATATCTTATCGTATTGATCCTCGTGATTGGGGCAATCAACTTGAGTCTAGGTCTTTGGATTGATGATTCGATGACTAGGGAGACGGTCAGTTATGTCTTATTGACGATTTTAGTGATCTTGATCATAGTCTATGTAATGATGATGCGAAGACGACCAAGCAAATAAGCCTCCTTCCTTGTCGCGAATAGACATGGAGGAGGCTTCATTTCGCATTACAAAAGACTGAATAGTTCGAATATTAATAACTTCAGTTACATAAATATTCATCAGTGGTCGGGAAAAAGAGGGCGTTTTTTGGAAAAAAGGGTCGGATTGAGCACAAAGACTATAGTGCTTTAGACCCTTTTTACTACAATTCAAAGTAAATCCCCTCATATATTCGTATTCGAATATTTATAGGGGGACTAAGGATATATGATGAGGATACATAAGAAATAAAAAATATTAGGAGGTTGATTCGGATGAACTTAAAGAAAAAAATTGGAGTTGCGCTTTGTGCAACAGCTATGATTATTGGAATGGGGACAGCCGTGGCTAAGCCTACTAAAGAATTACCATTTGAATTCTCAATCAAGAATGTGGCAGCGAAAGAACTTCCATTCGAATTTTCTGTTAAGCAAATAGCAAAGGAGTTACCATTCGAGTTCTCGATTAAGAATCCAACTGCTTAAAATAACTGTTACTCAGAAGCCGCTATCTCACCTAAGAAGAATGATTTATGGTCTAGAAGAATATGACTATACTCTGCAATTCCCATCAGATCGAACAAAAAATATGCATTTCTATAGGACTTGGCTATGGAGGAAAATTCGTGTTTAAGTAGTTCTTGGCACTCGCCCTTTTGGTAGAATAGCTGACCGAGCAGAGACATATCTTTATGATGAAGACTTTGTTCGATACCATTCTCTACAATTTCTAAAGCACGTTCTACTTTATTTAGCTTAAGTAGAATTTTTGAGAAATTATATTGGATACGAACTCTTTCAATTGAAAGTTCCTCTCCATCAAAATCCAGTTCTAATAATTCTTCATAAACATGATGGCTACGTTTGTAACTTTTATTCTCAAAATGAAGAATCGCAATAGCAGATTTTATTCTGATTATCATATTAGGTGAGTAATATTGCGTCGAGTACTGGTTTGATAACTGCTGTAATATGACGATACAGTTTCGATAATCTAATTTTCCTAATCTGTAGGCACTCAAATTATAATAATACTGAATCAAGAGGCTTAGTTCTGCGTCAAGGTTTTGATTTTCTATCAAACGATGCGCATCGTTATAGACTGATTGAAAATCCCCATTTCGGAAATGTACAAGTAAACGATCATCGAGATTACGAAGAGACTCTCTATAATTTGTGTGATCAAGAAAAGAAGATACTGGAACTTGCATTTTTCTAGACAAGGCGAATAACAAATCGACTGTCGGGGAATGGGTCCCGTTCTCGATCTTGCTGATTTCCGCTTGGCTGCAGATGCCGTTCGCGAGATCCTTCTGCGTCAACCGGTGTTTCTTGCGAAGCCGGCGGAGCGCAAGACCGATCGGGGGAGCATTGAAATGATCCATACGCTCAATCCTTTCTTCTGTAACGTAAGAAAATAAGGGTTGGAAGTCCCCACGTTCCATTATAGAAAACTTTCCAGTCAGAAAACAGTTGGTTTTTTCGGAAATAAGGAAAATTTTTCAAAAAGATTCGATTTTGAAAGGAGCAGGACAGATGACATTCACATTGATCGAACGACAACAAAAAAGCATCTCCTACGGATGGTGCTGGAATGCTGCTGCGACGGGGGTCGCTCCTTTGGCGAATCGGAAGATGGAACGGCTGGCAAAAGGGGAAGCTGTCCTTGAACGGACGGGTACACAGAAGGAGGAGGCGCGGAGATGAGCGAATCGCTTCAGCTCTCCTTGTTCCTCGGGATGATCGCGGTCGGCTTGATGATCACGATTGCTTTTGAAAGTCTTCTCGTGAGCGGGGCCGTCGCGTTCCTGCTCGTCACAGGAGGAGCGTTGATCGTTCATCTTGCTTATCCGGCCGAAGGGCCAAGAACGCGCCAGCAGTAAGTTGACAATCGCTCCATCCGGTCGTTTTCGGATAGGAGCTTATTTTTTTTCAAGAGGAGTGGCACGGATGATTGGATTTTCCTATCTTTACGAAACAGAAGGATGGCTGCATCATGTCGAACCGACACATGCGCTGCGCGATTTTTGCGAAGCGGAGCGCATCACGTTCGATCAGTATGACTTCAACACGAATACATTCCAAGACCTCGTCGATTATATGGAGTTCCAAGAGTTCGAGCATTACGTCTTCGTCTTGAAGGGGTCTGGCGAGCGCGTGCTCCGTCTCGTCGCCTACCTGCAACAGAAGATGCTCAGCGTCCAGTTCCATCTCGTCCGTGAGGATGGTGAGGTGCTGTTCGGGGATCCGCGCTTCCTGTACGGTCTCGATCTTCCGTTGTCGGACGACGATGTCGAGACTGCTGAACCGATCGAACTTCAAAATGCGATCATGTCGCTCTTCACAGGCGTCCATCCGGATTACCGGAAACGGCATCCGCAGCCGCTCCGCCACGTCTACGTGGAGGACACGTCGCTGCTCGAGACGGTTTCTCCGCTCTTTGAGGAGATGACGATCAACAGCCTGCTCTACGTCGACGTACCGGTCATCCATGACATGGCCGTCATCGACGTGATGAGCCGGACACCGGTCTTGATCGCCTTCGCTGAGGCGGCCGAAGGGGTGAAACAGGTATTGAGCCGGACGTCGCGGGTCGAATTGAGGGAAGACTTCAAGCGCTTCATTGCCACGGGTGTCGTCCGAAGCGACCGACAGGCGCAAGGGATGTTTGATTATGCGACCGCGGCTGGTCTGCCTGCGACCCATCGCCTGTTCTTCTTCCGCGACGGAGTATTCGGCGATCACGGAAAGACGATGCGACTCTCGGACACGGTGCTTGACGCGACGCAACTCCAGGATCGTCAGCTCGGACGCATCGAGCCGCTTGACGCCCTTCCGTTGCTCTCGCTCTATCCATTGCTCTATCAGCTCGCTTCCGCCTTTTCGTCCGAGAGTTCATTCATCACGGCATACTCGAGAGCGGCGTTGCCTCCGCTCGAACATCCGCTCGGACCGTGCATGATGATCGGGATCGAGAACGGGGAAGGATGCTTCGTCTTCGAGCTTGCGACGAACCGGCTGTTCGAGACGAATAAGACGTTCCTGCTGATTCTCGAAGCGGACCAGAAAGAGCGATTCGATACTTTGCCAGAGCTGCTCGGGGAGACATACGAGTCGGACATCCAAACGTACAAGGAGATGATCTACCATGGATAAACCGCTATTCGGACCATTTTCACGAAAAGGCAGCTATTCGCGAGTCGAAGTGATCGACAGCGTCTTCGCGGACCGACGATTCACGACGCTCTTCCAGGAGGCGATCCATCCGACGGAAATCGACGACCTGACCCTCTACCGGCGTTACTTGAAGAAGGGTGAGAGGGTGTTGTTCTACGGTGCGCTCGATGCCGAAGCGTTCAATACGCTTTGCGGTGAAGGCTACGACCTCTACATGGTCGAGTCGGAGACGGAGCTTTGCGCGAACGTCGATCCGCGCTTCCGCAATCGGATCTACGGCTTCAGCATGGATGTCGTCGACTGTTTCGGTGAGCATGCGTTCGAATCGCTCGTCTTGCCCGGTACGAAGATCTCCTGTTATTCGCGCGGCGAGCTGCTTCTGTTCTTGCGCCGAGTCGGACAGCTGCTGACGACTGAGGGGACGATCCTCTGTCATATCTGGAACGCCTCCCATGTCCGACGGGTCGCGCACAACGTCGGTTCCCGTAGGATCGACGGCTGTACCGTTTTCTACGGCAGTCAGGTAAGCGGCGATCAGCTGATTTTGAATCTCTATTTGAAGGACCGGAACAGGGAGAAGGTCGGGTACGCCGTCCAGCATCTGTATGAAGCGAATGCCTTGATCGACCTGGCGCGTCTCTGCTCGCACGCGGGACGGACGCTCTATACGGGAGATACCGTCACCGTCCTCGAATTTCAGCGGATTTCCTGAAGCGGCACACGCCGCTTTTTCTGCGAAAAGAGTTTCAAAATGGAACAAAAAGGATAAAGTGTCAAGAGGGGCCTGTTCTACATATCCAACGTCCAGTTGCAGCGGTCAGCGCTTAAATAGGAGATCAGACATGGAGAACCACACGGAAAATCACCGCGCGTTTGAGCAGGTTTGCCTGCAGTTCGTCGAGTTGGTCGTGCCAGAGGATATGCTCGACTTCGTGAATGAACAAACTGTAGTGGATGTGTTCCATCAAAGTGTGTACCAACGTCTCTATCAAGGAAAGCGAAGTCGCGTCAAGCTGAGCTTCGTCCGTCAGTCGCATGGGCGCCACGAGCGTGTCTTCCTGACGATTCGGGAGCTTGATGCCCCGCACTACGAGGTGCGGGCGGAAGGTGTCTTCCGGGACGGGGAAATCTGGCTCGATCATGTCAGGAAATGAACGAAGAAACGCTGGTCCGTCCGTCTGCTGTCGACGGATGGATCAGCGTTTTTTCAGGTTCATTCGATTTCGGCGATCCGGACACGGTTCGAACCGATCACCTGCATCGCATATTTGTCGGATGAAGTGTATTTCCCTTGCGGAAGATCGAGCTGCAATTCGAGCGACCGGTAGGACTCTTCAGGCAATGAGACGTTCGTCCAGTCGATGGCGATGACCTTGTCGTCCTTCAAGATGAAGAAATGGTTGCCGTAGAACAGATAAGTATGAAGCGAATCCTTCAACTCCTTGCCCGGCGCGCCTAGCGATTCCGCAAGCTCCGCCTTCGACTTGCCGAACCAGGATTCGACCGGAACATCGGTCCAGGACGTATCAAGCCGCTCGCTGACGAAGTCGAGGATGGCAGAATCCGTTGTCGCTTTCGCCTCGAGTGTGTCCGTCGTCGCGCTCTTCGCGATGAAGCCGGCTTGTCCATTCGGTAGCGTCAGCTCGAGGACGTCGCCTTCTTCCTTGACTAATGTGTAACGGTCACCGAAGTCCGCCTCATAGAGCGCGGTCGTCTGCTCCGCATCACTGAAGATCTGGGCGTTCGTCGCCGTGATGTAGATGACCGGCGTCGTTTCAGGTTCTGCTGCCGGCGCCTCCTCCGATTCTTCAGTCACTGCAGGTTTTTCCGTCTCGCTCTGCTCCGGTGTCGATGTCGCGATCGTCTGGAGCTTCTCCACCCCGTCATAGCGATCGAACAAGTATGTCCCGAACACGCCGAGGAGGAAGAAGAGAGGGAGCAAAAGGTATTTCGGATGGAAGCGGCGTTGCTTCGCCTCCGGAAGCGGTACATGCTTCCTCTTCGTCTTCGCTTTCGTCTTTTTGCGCTCCTGTCTGCTGCGTTGACCCGTCTCCGCCACGATCGGATAGCGGGAGACGAAGGAATAGAACTGCTCGATTTCCGGATCTGGAAGCCCGTCTTCCGTCCATGCAGCCCAGTCGCGCCGCGAGATGAGACGTGTCCGCCATGCGCCGGTCGGCTGCTGTCCTGTCAGGTGCACGGCGATTTGGCCTAATGAGTAGTGCGCCTCGACCAGGTGACGGATCCGTTCCTGCAGTCGCTTCGTCCCGGGATCGTGCTCTTGTTGAAAAGGATCGGTGCTTCTTTCCATGGTCATCCCCCTAAATGCTTCGTATATCACAAATTATGTCATACAGAAGGGAGGATGATAATGGGATTTGCCATCTTTTAAAAACTGGCGCGCGGGCGATTCACGAGCGGCCGGCAATCAAAAGTGCCTGGTGGAGGTGATGAACGATTTCTCGTCTTTGTTCGGATGAGATCAAACGCCCGTCAAAGAAGGCGTTTGGTGCCAAGGTGAGATTGACCATCATGTCCTCGAGCAGGCGACGGTAGTCGACCGGTTTCTGCCCGGGGGCGTTCTCGATGAATTCCTCGATCGTGGGGGCTGTGACGTAGTTCGGATCGATCAGAAGTTCGGGGGTCGTATGGAGAGCATAGGCGAGGCGTTCGATCGTTCTTTCGGGTGGCATGCGTTGTCCGCGCTCGTAGGCGGAGATCGCCATCGCCGTCTCTCCGCAAAGTTCGGCGAGACGGTTTTGCGTGTATTTGTGCTGCTTACGGAGCAGTGAAATTTTTTTGCCGATCACTTCAGGCATATGCTTCTCGTCCTTTCTTTCTCTAGTCGAGAATAATACTATTTTGCCAGTTTCAATTCTGGCGAAACCTCCTGGCTGCAACTATTGACCTATCGTAGGAGCGCTTGACGTCCGAATGGCGGATTCTGAAAAAACCGTTGACCCTTCTCAGAGGAATGAAACGTGATTGAAACATTCCTTCGTTACAATGGCGAAAAGATGAGGAGGGGTGCAGGGATGCGAAAGTTGGTTGCCGGAGTGGCCGTCAGTATGATGTTGGCTGGGGAAGCAGGAGCGGCCGAGAAGGCGGTCATCGAGACGAAACCGGCCCAGTCGTTCGGTGCGCTCGTCGCAACGCAAGGGAAGATGCGGCCCCTTCCTCAGACACCTGTGACGTTCGGAACGGTCGAGACGCGGTGGAGAAGCGCGAGCCGTGCCGAGTACGTCAAGTACATGAACCCCTCCTCTTTCAAGAAGGGATCGAATGAATACTATCAGTTTCTCGACCTTGCGAGGCCGGCCGGAGTCGACGTTAAAGCCCTCTCGTCCCTCCTGAAAGGACATGGCGTGTTCGCACGAAAGGGTAACAAGTCCGGTGCGGCCTTCAAGAAGGCGGCGGAGAAGGAGAAGATCAACGAGGTCTATCTCGTCTCGCATGCGCTGCTTGAGACCGGATACGGACGTTCGAAGCTTGCGAAAGGCATCCGTGTCTCGCGCGTGGGCGGGAAGTACGTCCCGCCGCGCGTCGTCTACAACATGTTCGGAATCGGGGCGCTCGACCATGATCCGTACCGGCTCGGGGCGGAGCGGGCATACAAGGAGAAATGGTTCACGCCGGAAGCTGCGATCATCGGCGGAGCGAAATATGTCGGACGCGCCTATATCCATCATCCGGTCCATCGGCAGAACACGCTCTATGAGATGCGGTGGGATCCGGAAGAGAGGGGAGAGTTCCCTCATCAATACGCGACCGACATCGGCTGGGCAGTCAAACAGGCGCGCAGGATTGGTGAGCTCTATGCAAAGCTCGACGTCGAGACCGTCCGCTTCGAGGTGCCGAAATTCCGTTGAAGACGCTGAGGCGTCTTTTTTTGTATGGTGAAAAAATCTTGAGGGGTCGCGATGATCTTTGCGGGAAAGGAACAGCAAGAACTGACGGAAGGGGAGGGGACAAGATGGAACGGAGCCGAACGGGAAGCAGGAGTGCGGCGAAAAGGATATACGACAATGCGATGATCGTCCTCGTCGTGACGCTCGGCTGGTTGGTGTTCAGCGGCGCGCCGACCTATCGGGATTTGATCGATCGGCCGACAAGGGAGCAGCTCGAAGTGGCCGAGGAGAGACGGGAAGAGCTTGCGGGACGGGTAGACCGGCTGAAGGAGAAGAACAGAGAGCTGACAGCGGAGATGATTCGGGCGGAGAACAAGGTCGAGAGCAAAACGGTGGACGTGCAACGGCTGGAACAGGACGTCATCGACCTCGAGACGGACCTTGCCCGCGAGCGCGAACAGAGCGACGTCTTGATTGAACGGCTCGCGAAGCGCGAGCAGGAACTCGACGAGCTGAAGGACGAGTTGGCGCTGCTCGCTGCCTATTCGTCCGGGTACGCGGACGCCGAGGAGGAGATCGTCCCGCAAGAGGGCACGGACGATGAGGTCTTCGAGGAGTCAGAGGGCGACATTCATGAAGAAGGGGCGTACTATGAGACATGCGGCGATTTGAAGTTCGATCATCCGGACGGTGTCGACATGACGCATCCCGCGTACGCACCGCATCTCGACCGGGACGATGACGGCTACGCCTGCGAGTGATAGTATGGAAGAAAAAAGGGGGAATCCATCCTTGAGAAGAATACCATGGTCCGGATACACGACGCTGCTCGTGCTCGTCGTCTTATGGATCTCGAGTTCGATGACCTATGAGAATCAGACGATCAAGCCGGGCATCGAACAGTACATACCGCTTGACTGGGTCCGTCATCTGGAGTGGATCCGTTTCACCTATGAGACCGAGGTGAGCGTCGACGCGCTCGGACGCGCCGGATTCATCGAGTTCCTGATCCGGAAGCTCGCCCACCTGTCGACGTTCTTCGTCCTCGGCTTCTCGCTGATCGATTTGACGAGGCGAGCCGTACCGAGCTTCGGCGTCGCCGTCCTCTTCGCCTACTCGCTCGCCGTCACGTTCGCCGTCTTCGACGAGTTCCATCAGATTCTGACTGGCGGGCGGACGGGAATGATCGAGGACGCGCTGCTCGATGGCCTCGGTGCGCTTGCCGGCATCCTGGCGTACAGCCTCTTCTTCCGTAGACGGAGAACCGACAAGCTGAAAATCCGAGTTTGATTCAGCTTGTTAGTTTTCGAGCAGAATCGGGTACAAATACCTAATCAAAAATGTTTGACCGCTTTCCATGGTGCTTCAACACATTCGAACCGAGAAGGAAGGAACCGTTATGGAGACGACCATCATGATCACGAGTGTCGGTCGGCGCTCGAAGCTCGTCGAATATTTCAGGGATGAAGTGATGGACGGAGGAAAGGTGATCGCGACAGATTGCAACGCCCTTGCCCCTGCGCTCTATTTCGCGGACGGCCATCACCTCGTCCCGAGGATCGACGACGAGAAGTACCTCGACGCCCTGCTTGCGATTTGCCGTGCCGAGAACGTCACCGCAATCCTTTCCTTGATCGATCCGGAACTGGCGTTTCTCGCCGGGCATCGCCACGCGTTCGAGGAGCTCGGCGTGACCGTGCTCGCCCCGTCGAAGGAAGCGTGTGACCTTGCCTTCGACAAGTACAGTCTGTATGAGAAGTGTCTCGAGAACGGCATCCCTCATGCCAGGACCTACACCGACCTCATCTCGTTCGAAGAGGCATGTGCGCATGGCGAGATCGACTTCCCGGTCTTCATCAAACCGCGGACCGGCAGCGCGAGTCTCCACGTCAACCGGGCTGAGACGCTCGAAGAGGCGAGGCTGCTGTTTTCTGCGCACGACCAGATGATCATCCAGCAATTCATGGATGGGCGGGAGATTGGCGTCGATGCCTACGTCGATCTCCTGACAGGCGAGGTGACATCGATCTTCGCGAAGGAGAAGCTTGCGATGCGGGCGGGCGAGACGGACAAGGCGAAGTCGGTCAAGAGCGACGAACTGTTCGACCTGATCAGACGGGTCATCAAGATGGCGGATTTGAGCGGCCCGCTCGACTTCGATCTGTTCGATGTCGACGGTGTGCTCTATCTGTCTGAGATCAATCCCCGCTTCGGCGGCGGATATCCGCATGCCTACGCGTGCGGCGTCAACTTCCCGCGGCAGATCATGCGCAACCTGAGCGGGAAGGTCAACGAACCATCGATTGGAGATTATGCGGAGAACATGTATATGGTCAAGCACGATTCGATCACCATCATCCCGGAAGCTGCACTTATCCCGAAAAAGAAGATTCGCTGAACACAGCAAAGGAGCCCTCGCATTGGTAGCGAGAGCTCCTTTTTTCATGTTCACGAACGGACGGACATGTTCCGTCTGAGGCAGTGGACGGCTGACGTCCAGCTGCCGAACAGGGCGTTGATCGTCGAAGTCGACGGGACGGATTTATTCTCCGCCCACTTGCGATAGTGGATGATGTTCAAGGCAGGAAGCTCGGCTTGCGCGGCGCGGAGCGCTTCGAGGACGTCCTCTTCCGCCCATTTGCGGCGGGGAGGCGCGATGTCGAGACACGTCAAGGCATCGATCCACGAGCCGTACTTCCGGGCGATCGTCGCTACCGTCGGATGACCGTTCTCCTGCGCCCAGACGGAGTACGTCTGGGTCGTCAGTTTCGGCAACGCCTCTGAAGCCTCGAGCAGCGCGTTGATGATCCGCTCCTCGGTCATGCAGATCGAGCGATTCATCTCGATCTGGGCTTCCTCGAGCGCGCGTGACCAGGAACCGAAACGGAGATTGATCAGCGTCAGCGAAGGGCCATGATGGTTCTTCGCCCATTCACGGTAGCTGTTGCTATGGAAAGGTTCGAGCTTGAGGGAGGCATCCTTCAAGAAGCGAAGGATGTCGTCGTCTGAAAAATAGGGACGGATCGCGGAGAGACCTGCCGCGTTCAACGCTTCACGCCAAGAGCCGAATACGTTGATGATCGTCGTGATCGAAGGCACCTCGCGTCCGAGCGACCATTTGGAGTATGTCTTCGCGTCGAGCGCTGGATGGTCGGCGCTCGCTTGCACGAGACTATCGATGACTTGTTGTTCAGACCATTTCTTCATGCTAGATACCCCTTTCATGTCGTCGTAGTTCTTCATGGTGTGTGGGATACTTCCGGACGGTTGATGTCTTCCGACGGATTGGGAGCGTCGCGAACACAATCAGGCTGAGCCAGATTGACAAGAAGCCACCGGGGCGGGCGAGTACACTCTCCGAAAACTGGAGGAGGACGAGCCATGTGGCCATGATGAGCAAGAAGACCGTGTAGCGGTCGGGCGATAGCTGATAGAGGCGATACGATTTCCAAACGATAAGGGCGAAGGCTGCCGTGTAGAGAAGCAGGCCGACGAGACCGAGTTCATAGAGCCAGACGATCCAGGAGCTGTGGAACGTATAGAGCTGGCCGATGTTCGGGACGAGCTGATCGAGTGCCGCTTCCGAGGAACCGATGCCATGCCCGAACACGAGCATGTCCTGAGCGCCTTCGAGCCCGGCCCGCCAAAGCGAACCGCGGCCGTTCAAGTCGAGGACACGGACGATGAGTCCCGAATCGCGGACGAGCAACGAGGCGAGGACGAGAGCGAGACCGGTTCCGTAAAGGATCGTCACGGTCTTGCGGACCTTGTCGTTTCGGATCATCAGAACGGAAGCGAGAAGCAACAGGATGCCGAGTGAGTAAATGCCGGTCTGAGAATATGTCAGGAGCATCGCGAACGCGATGACGAGGAGCACTCCGCCGTACAGGAGGGCAACGCCATAGCTTCTCTTCGACAAATAGTGATGGAACTGAATGAAAGCGAACGAACCGCCGGGCGTCAGCCAGGCAGCGAGCGTATTCGGATTGTTCGTCAGGCTCGCGATGCGGACGAAGTAGTCAAGTTCGCCGATGTAGAGCTGTTTCAGGACGAGTGGACCGAGTGTCAGGATTTGAAGATTGTCGATCGGTACATAATAGGAACTTTGATGGACGGCAAGGCCGTAGATGGAAAGCAAGAATGCTTGTAAGAGTAGGGCATGTGCGAAGAAACGATGCCAACGTTTGAATTCGGAGAGGCTGAGCGTCGCAAGCATGAGGACGAGCCCCATGCTCGAAGCGAGTAGAAAGAGTGCGAGTGCCGCGTCGGAATCTGCGCGCTTGAGGAAAAACAGCGTGTGGACCGTCAGATAACCGAGCAACGCCGCGACCAGATAGGTTGAACGCGTACGGTTCGGGAAATAGAGCGGACGTCGTGACAGATAGAACATCAAGAACAGAAGTGGAAAGATGATGAGCAGCAGCCGGTTCAATGTATCCGGGATCACCTCGTCGGTGAAACGGAGCGGGCGGGTCCATAAGTCGGCCATCATCCAGATGGAAAGGATGAATAAGACAAAGGACTCACGTATATTGACGGTTTTTAACATCATTACTAGTCTTCATCCACCCTTCTTATAGGACTTATTGCCGAATTCACAATATTTTAATCGTTAAATTTGTTTTTACCCAAGAAAGTTAGCTGTTGAAAAGAAAAATCGTCACAATTTCATGAATTATCTTGATTTCTTTTCGTGAATTATCTCATTTTGATGAAACGATATACATGTGTGAACTCATCATACGATAGTGAACCATCTGTCATAAAAAAAATAATCATTCCCTCGAAGCTCTAATTGTTTTGGAAGTCGTTTGGAAATAAGGTTTAGTCATAACCAAGTCATATCCAGATTGTTCTGTCATTTTTTCAGGAAATGAGGTGAATCGGTATGAGTCCGACGAATCAGAAGAAGTCGCTGCAAGACCATTTAGCGATTCTTCGGAAAGGCTGGTGGATCCTCGTATTATCCAGCCTCATCTGGGGAGGTGTCGCGTTCGCCGTCAGCAAATACGTGATCCCGCCGACCTATCAGGCGACGGCCTACATCCTGGTCGCGCCGCCGACACAAGAAGGGAACACCACGACGAACTCGACGGCTCTCGTCAGCACCTATCAAGACATTTTGCGAAGTCCCGAAGTCATCGACCAGGTCGCTCAGAAGATGGGGGTGACCGACAAGCGGCTCTTCGACCTGACGGACCGCCTGATGGTCTCGAGCAATCTCGACTCCCAAGTCATCGCCTTGTCCGTCAAGGACCGCTCGGCAAGCCAGGCAGCGATCCAGGCGAACATGATGACGGAAGTCTTCCAGGATTACCTTCCGAGCCTGATCAAGACGAGCAACATCCAGACGTTCTCGACAGCCCGGATCCCGACTGAACCTATCTCTCCGAACATCCTCTTGAACACCCTGCTCGGCACAGTCCTCGGCCTCCTGCTTGGCGTCCTAATCGCCTACTCGCGTTCACTCGCGAAGAAAACGACGAACGCTCCAGTCGTAAGCACGGAATCTTCTATGGAACGAAACATTCAATCCGTCGTCAATCGATCCTGATGGGAAGGAGTTTGCACTATGCAGTCGCTCAATCATCTAGACCGCTACCGGCGGCACATCAAGGTCACGGCACTTCGCGTGACAGATTCCCTCATCATCCTGGGAGCGACGATCGTCACCTTCCTGTTCTTCAACCCGGTCAGCCTGATCGGGGAGAGGGTCGGCTGGGTCGTCATCCTCGAAGTCGCACTCGTCCATACGCTCGCCTTCATGGCGCTCGCTTATTGGATGCGTTTCTACCAGATCGTCTGGCGATATGCCTCGCTCCGTGAGGTCTTCATCCTGACGACGGTCGTCGGAGGCAGCAGCCTCGTCCTCGTCGGTCTCGAGTATGCGCTGTTCGATTTCGCGATCGAACGTGCCGTCTTCCTCCAAGCCGTGCTCGTCCTGAACGGCGTCGGTCTCATCCGCCTGCTGATTCGCGGACGGCACCTCCAGCAAGTCAAGGCGAAGCGGCGAAACGGCACCGGGAAGCGGACGCTCATCATCGGTGCCGGCGCCTCCGGCCAGATGATCACGCGTGAATTACGCCAGAAGAAGTCGCACATCCTGAATGCCGTCGCACTTCTCGACGACCAGACGGAGCTGAAAGGGATGATCATCCACGGCGTCCCGGTCGTCGGTACGATCGATCAGCTCGAACAGGTCGTCGCCGATTGCCATATCGAGGCGGTCGTCCTCGCGATCCCGTCGCTCTCACACGCGAGAAGGATTGAAATCCTGAACCGGATCAAGCAGACGAACGTCGAGGCGCACACGCTTCCGATGCTCGTCGAACTGGCGTCTGGACGCGTCTCGGTCAATGAGATCCGGGAAGTGTCGATCGAGGATCTGCTCGGTCGCGAGCCGGTCGAACTCGACATCACCGGAATCGAGAAGGAAGTCAAGGGAGCGACGGTGCTCGTCACGGGCGCCGGCGGCTCGATCGGTTCCGAAATCTGCCGTCAGCTCGTCAAGTTCCAACCGGCCCATCTGCTATTGCTCGGTCACGGCGAGAACAGCATCTACAGCATCCGTCAGGAGATGGAATCGCTCGGAGGAGGCGTCGCCCTCCATTCGGTCATCGCCGACATCCAGGACGCTGAGCGGATGCGTGACGTCATGGAGACTTGGAAGCCGGACCTCGTCTACCATGCGGCTGCCCACAAGCACGTGCCGCTGATGGAGGACAACCCGTCCGAGGCGGTCAAGAACAACATCCACGGAACACGCAACGTCGCCCGGGCGGCTGAACAGGCCGGCGTCAAGCGCTTCGTCATGATTTCGACCGATAAGGCGGTCAATCCGACGAGCGTCATGGGAGCGACGAAACGGATCGCTGAGATGGTGATCCAGCAGCTCGCCCGGACGAGCAAGACGAAGTTCGCCGTCGTCCGTTTCGGCAACGTCCTAGGCAGCCGCGGATCGGTCATCCCGCTATTTAAGGCACAGATCGCAAAAGGGGGTCCGGTCACGGTGACGCATCCCGAGATGACCCGCTTCTTCATGACGATTCCAGAGGCGAGCCGGCTCGTCATCCAAGCGAGCGTACTCGCGGATGGCGGAGAGGTGTTCGTCCTCGACATGGGGGAACCGGTCAATATCACATCGCTCGCACGGAACCTGATCCACTTGAGCGGGTTTACGGAAGAACAAATCCCGATCGTCTACCAAGGCATCCGCAAGGGTGAGAAGCTCTACGAGGAGCTGCTCGCTGAAGGGGAGGTCCACCCGGAACGCGTCTTCGACAAGATCCTCGTCGGACAGACGCGCCCGTTCGGGACGGTCGATCCGATCCTCTCCCAAATCGAAGGGATGCTGCTCGACGCGGAAGCGCTCAGCGCGTTCCTGCTCCACATCACGAACGCAAGCGAGGTCCAGCCGCAAAAGCGGACTGCGACGGTGACACCAATCACACGACTCGCACAGGAATAGGGGTGAATCCAGTTGAAGAAGCGGAGCCAGATTTCCCGATTCAATCTCATCTTCATCGCCGACACGGTCTACTCGTTGCACCAGTGGGTCATTCTGACGCTCCTCATCAAGTGGAGCACCCCGCTCAACCTCGGACAGTTCAACTATGCGCTCGCGCTCACGGCACCGATCGTCATGTTCTGCTGGCTGAACGCGAGCACGATCCTGACGGCTGAACGGGCGGGGCTCGCGAACTTCCGCCTCTTCATCCGGACGCGCTTCTCGCTTTTGACCGTCGGGGCGCTTCTCCTCGTCATCATCTATCAGTTCTTCGGCAAGGAAGGAGTGTTCCTCGTGACGCTCCTCGTCTACCTCAACAAATACGTGGAATCGTTCGCCGACCTTGCCTACGGCTTTCTGCAGGGGCACATGGCGTTCCGTGAAGTGGCGATCTCGAAGATCATGCGCAGCACGATCAACGTCATCGGTGCGGCGACTGCGCTGTTCCTCGGCCACTCCGTCGTCTGGTTCGTCACGGCGATGATCGTCTCGAATCTGATCATGCTCTTGATCTACGATCTGCCGACGGTCAAGCGGATCGGAAAAGGTTTCGTCAGTCAGCAACTCGACACACGCTACCAGTCACCGAAGTCGCTCTTCCTCAGAGCATTACCGCTCGGTTTCGTCGCGTTGCTCGTCTCGCTCAACGCGAACATCCCGCGTCTGTTCGTCGGACAGAAGCTCGGTACGGCGGAGCTCGGCTACTATGCGAGTATCGCCTATCTGCTCGTCCTCGGCAGCCTGTTCATCCATTCGCTGATCGCCGTCCTCCTGCCGAACTTCTCGTCTGAGGACGGGGAACGTCAGGCGTTGCCGGCGCTGCGGAAGCTGACGCGCTCGATGTTCGGGGTGACGAACGTGATCGGCATCCTGCTCATCTTCTTCTCCTACCTGTTCGGTGAATGGGGGCTGACGATCCTCTACAATGCCTCGTTCGCAGAATACAACACGATCTTCGTCCTGATGATGGTCGCGGCCCTCTTCTTCTATAACTCGACCGTCATCCAGGCGCTGCTCACCGGTTTTCAACAGTTCAGGATCCAATCGATCGCCCTGTTCGTCAGCGTCATCATCAACGTCGTCGCCTGCAGCTTCCTGATACCGGCGTACGGTCTGTACGGGGCGACGATCGCCTACGCGACATGCGCGCTCTCGCAGATCGTGATGATGGCACCGGCGCTCTGGCAGTCGCTCTACCCGCGCAAACGCGTCGTCGCCATCGAACAGAGCAGTTGATCTTCCGAGAAAGGAGGTTTGGAGTATGGCTCCCATACTAGTCGTCATCATCCTCGAGGCGCTGTTCAGTTTCGTGTTTCGTGACATGTTCCCAAGCGGCGAGGTCTATGTCGGCTTCCTGATCGTGCTGAACTCCGGCCTCTTCCTGCTCTATCTGGCACGCCGGGCGGATACATCGCAACTGTTTCTCGTCTTCGTCCTCGCCTTCCTGTTCCGGCTCGTCCTGATGGTCATCGACCTCGAAGTGGCGCGCCTGTTGCCGCACAGCGGGGACGACACGGAGGCGTTCCATACGGAGGCGCTCAACATCTATATGGATCCGACCTACTTCAGCGAGGCCCTCCGCGGCGTCTACTCGAAGTTCCTCGGCATCTTCTATCTGCTGTTCGGGCCTGAGCGGATGCTCGCCCAGTTCCTGAACGTCATCCTCGGCGTCGTCTCGATCGTCATCTTCTCGAAGACGCTGATCCAACTCGGGACGTCGGAAAAGGTCGCGTTCCAGTCGACCGTCATCTTCGCCTTCTTCGTCCAAGGCCTGTTGCTCTCACCGATCCTGCTTCGGGATCAGCTGGTCGTCCTCGGCATGACATACACGGTCTACTATATGATCCGCTGGGTCAATGTCAGAAGCTTCTCCTCACTCATCTATGCCTACCTTTCCTACATGGTCAGCACCGTCTTCCACTCCGGTCTCGCAGTCGGCATCGGCGTCTTGATCCTCTTCTTTTCCTTCTACAGCCATGAACGCGCAAAGATGCACTTCGATCCGTACAAGGTGCAGCGGATGATAGTCCAGTTCCTCGTCATCGGCTTCGTCGTCTTCAGCTTCCAGGACGTCCTGCTCGCGAAGTTCACCCACGTCACGGAGAACGAGCTCCTGTTCAGCGGGATGAGCTACGATCGGGGCGGATCAGCCTATCTGAACGGTCTGACCGTCGCGGGTCCGCTCGACATGATCCTCTACTCGCCGCTTCGGATGGTCTACTTCCTGTTCTCGCCGTTCCCGTGGCAATGGACGAGCGTCATCAACATCGGCATCTTCGCCGTCGACGCGCTCCCGTATCTCGCGCTCAGCGCCTTGATCCTCTTCCAGTTCCGGAGCTTGAAGGAACATCCCTATGCAAGCGTGTTGCTGTGGATACTCGTCCTCTTCATCGTCAATGCCGCCATCTTCGGACTTGGCACCGGCAACGTCGGGACGGCGATCAGGCACCGCTACAAGATCTTCCCGCTTCTCCTCATCGTCTATACGTCGATCTATTACATCCGCTATCATGCGCTCACTTTCAAGGAGGTCGAACAACGTGCCGAATAAGACGATCTTGATCACCGGCATCGCCGGATTCATCGGATTCCACGCAGCCCGCCGCTTCATCAAGGAAGGATACCGTGTCGTCGGACTCGACGAAGTCAACGCTTACTATGATCCTTCCTTGAAGGAGGCGAGACTCCTTGAGCTCGGGTACGACAACTACACATTCTACCGCGTCTCGCTCGAAGAGGCGGAAGAGGTGAAACGAATCGTCCGGGACGAACAAATCGACCTCGTGCTCCATCTCGCGGCACAAGCGGGCGTCCGTTATAGCCTTGAGCGTCCGGACGTCTACATCAGCTCGAACATCAACGGCTTCCTCTCGATTCTCGAGGCATGCCGGCACCATCCGGTCGAACAGCTCGTCTATGCTTCGTCGAGTTCGGTCTATGGTGCGAACCGGAAGATGCCGTTCAGCACGGAAGACGGCGTCGATCATCCGCTCAGCCTGTACGCAGCCTCGAAGAAGGCGAACGAGTTGATGGCCCACACGTATTCGAGCCTCTATGGCATCAAGACGACCGGACTCCGCTTCTTCAGCGTCTACGGTCCCTGGGGGCGACCGGACATGGCGCTCTACCTGTTCACGGAGGCGATCAGCAAAGGGAAGCCGATCGACCTGTACAACTACGGCGAGATGGGACGGGATTTCACCTACATCGATGACATCATCGAAAGCATCTATCGCCTGTTCCAGACGGAGCCGGAAGCCGATTCTTCATTTGATCCTGAACACCCAGTCCCAGACCGGAGCTTCGTCCCGTACCGTGTCTTCAACATCGGCAGCCACAGCCCGATCCGCCTGAACGAGTTCGTCGAGCTGATCGAGAAGCGGCTCGGCAAGCCGGCGCTGAAAAATCTGATGCCGATCCAGGCAGGGGACGTGCCGGAGAGCTTCGCCGACGTCGCGTCACTCTTCGAGACGATCGGTTACCGGCCACAGACGCAGGTCGAGGACGGGGTCAACGCCTTCATCGACTGGTACGAGGCCTATACGGCCCGGAGCGAAGTGAAGGAGGAGATCATCGATGGGACTTAAGGAGGACATCTACTTCAGGTCACCCATCTTCGTACAGAACATCCTGACGTCGGTCTACGGGAAGAAATTGATGCGTGAACGGTACGGTGAGACGTATGAACGGATCATCGGGGAACTGCGGACGAAGGGGAAGGTCGACTACCGCGAAGAGCAGCTCGAACGTCTCAACACGTTCCTCATGTTCTGCCAGCTCCATAACGAATACTACCGCGACCTTTTCATCAAATACGATATCCGCCTGCCGCTCCAGTCGCTCGACGAGCTGAAGGAAATCCCGGTACTCGAGAAGGAGACGCTCCGGACGTTGAACGAGTCGTTCCTCTCTCGGATCGACGCCCCGCTTCATGGGCGGACGGGCGGGACGAGCGGGAAGTCGCTCCAGGTCGCCTTCACGATCGAGGACATGCAGGAGCGGATGGCGCACCTCGATTTTTTCAAGGAACAGCACGGCTTCAGGAAGGGGATGCGACGGGCGAGCTTCACCGGGCGGACGTTGACGGCGATGAATCAGAAAAAACCGATCTTCTGGCGGACGAACCGCCCGCTCAATCAGCTGCTGCTGTCGATCTTCCACCTGACCGATGACAACTTCCCGGCCTACATCGAGAAGTTGAATGCGTTCCAGCCGACTGCGATCGACGGGGCCCCGTCCGGAATGGCGGAGCTCGCCCAGTACATGGTCGACCATGATATCCGTTTCACCTTCCGGCCGCTCGCGATCTTTCCGACTTCCGAGACGGTGACGCCGGAGATGCGAGAGCTGATCGAGCGCGCGTTCGGAGCAGAGCTGTTCGACCAGTACGCCTCTTCGGAAGGAGCGCCGCTCATCTCGGAATGCCGCAATCATAAACTTCATCTTCACCACGAGACGGGCATCGTCGAGCCGTACGGAGAGGAAGGGGAGGTGCTCGTCACGTGCTTCACGACGAGGGGAACACCGCTCATCCGCTACCGGATCGGTGACCGGATGACGCTGACGGACGAGACCTGCTCATGCGGATTGAACGGACCGGTCATCGGATCGATCGATGGACGGGGGACCGGCTACATCGTCAGCGAGGCACGCGGAAAGGTGTTCGAAGGGGACTTGACGACGATCGCGCGCGAACTGCCGAACTCGATCCGGCGCCTTCAGGTCGAGCAGTTCGCGAAGGACGAGGTGACGCTGAGGTACGTCCCGGACGAACAGCGCTTCCTCCCGAATCACGAGAAAATCCTGCTCCGCGAGATGCATCACCTGTTCGGACCCGAGATGAAAGTGACGCTCGAGCCGGTCAGTCGAATCCCGAAGGAGCCGAACGGAAAAATCTTAGTTGTCAAACAATCGATGACAGTATAGGAGGAGATTCATCATGAATAAGGCAGTCAAACAAATCGCTGAATCCGTAACTGCATCCACACCAGGAACTCTATCCATTGCCAACCGCTCGATCGCGGTCGTCGGTCTCGGATACGTCGGCCTGCCAGTCGCCGTCGCATTCGGCGAGAAGGTGAACGTCGTCGGCTTCGACATCAAGGAACAGCGGATCGAGGAACTCCGTAATGGCATCGACGCGACACTCGAACTCAGTCCGTTCACGCTCAAAGGAGCGGACGTCACGTACTCGTCGGAAGCGTCAGCGCTGCGTGACAGCGACTTCATCATCATCGCCGTCCCGACGCCGATCAATGCACAGAATCAACCGGACCTGACACCGCTCCTCCGGGCGTCGCAGCTCGTCGGATCGCAGCTCCAAAAAGGAGCGATCGTCGTCTATGAATCGACCGTCTACCCTGGCGCGACAGAGGAGGATTGCATCCCGGTCCTCGAAGCGGCGTCCGGTCTGAAGGCAGGCGAGGACTTCTTCGTCGGCTACTCGCCGGAACGGATCAATCCGGGGGATCAGGAGCACACGTTCAAGACGATCAAGAAAATCGTCTCGGCCCAGGACGAGAAGACACTCGACATCGTCGCCGAGGTTTACGAGGCGGTCGTGACGGCAGGCGTCCATCGCGCCTCGTCGATCAAAGTCGCGGAGGCGGCGAAAATCATCGAGAACACCCAGCGCGACTTGAACATCGCCTTGATGAACGAACTGGCGATCATCTTCGACCGGATGGACATCGACACGCTCGAGGTGCTCGAGGCGGCAGGGACGAAATGGAACTTTCTTCCGTTCCGTCCGGGTCTCGTCGGCGGCCACTGCATCGGCGTCGACCCATTCTATTTGACGATGAAGGCTGAAGCTCTCGGTTATCATCCGGAGGTGATCCTCGCCGGACGCAGGATCAACGACACGATGGGGCGCTTCATCGCGACATCTCTCGTCAAGACGCTGATCAAGCAGAACATGCCGGTCCTCGGATCGCGCGTGACGGTGCTCGGTCTGTCGTTCAAAGAGAACGTCTCGGACATCCGCAATTCGAAGGTCGCCTCACTCGTCCGTGAGATCGAGGAGTTTGGACTCGAGGTCCAGGTGACGGACCGTCTCGTCAGCAAGGAGGAGGCATGTGCGGAGTACGGCATCGAGCTGGTCGACCCGAACGAGCTGAAACCGGCGGACGTCGTCATCTTCGCCGTCTCGCACGAGGAGTACGTCGAGGGCGGATGGGCGCTCGCTGAGCACCTCCTGAAGGTCGGACGCGGCGTCGTCATCGATATCAAGGGCATGCTCGATCCGGAGCAAAAGCCGAAGGGGGTCCACCTATGGCGCCTTTGAAAATCCTCCAGGTCTGTGCGCTCGACACGACGGCGGAGACGATGCTCCATCCGCTCCTGTGCGCCTTGCGCGACGCGGGGCATGAGGTGGGTGTCGCCTGTGCGGACACGGGAGCGCTCGCGACGCTCGGCGCGCAAGGCTTCACGATGTACGACATCCCGATCGAACGACGGATCGACTGGACGAGCAACTGGCGGACGGTTCGCGCGATCGTCGACATCCTGAGAGACGGCAACTACGACGCCGTCCACGTCCACACGCCGGTAGCGGCGGCGCTCGGACGAATCGCGGCGAAGCGGGCCGGTACGAAGCACGTCCTCTATACGGCGCATGGATTCTATTTCCATGAGCGGATGGGGCGGATGACATACCAGCTGACCTATTCGATCGAGAAGTGGCTCGCCCGCTTCGCGACCGACTGGCTGCTCCTGCAGAGCGCAGAAGACTATGAACTCGCGGCACGCAAGCATTTCAAGTCGAAGAAGAATCTGATGCATCTCGGCAACGGGATCGACCTGACGCGCTTCTATCCGAAGGCGCGACAGGAAGGCGAACCGTTCACCTTCCTGTTCGTCGGCCGAATCGTCGCTGAGAAAGGGATCCTCGAACTGCTCGAGGCGTTCTCGCGGCTCGTCAAGGCGCATCCTGAAACGCGCCTGCTGATCGCGGGCGAGATGATGGAGAGCGAACGGGACCAGACGACGAAGGACATCTTCCTCGAGCGGATCGAAACGATTCCGAACGTCGAGTATCTCGGCTTCGTCGCCGATATGCCGCAACTTTTCCACCGTGTCGATGCATTCGTCCTCCCATCATACCGGGAAGGCGTCCCGCGTTCGATCATCGAGGCGATGGCGACGGCGAAGCCGGTGCTTGCGACGAACATCCGCGGCTGCCGGGAAGAGGTCGTCGACGGCGAGACCGGATACTTGTTCGAGGTACAGGACGCTGAAGCATTACGTGAACGGATGGAACTCCTCGTCCGCGATCCGGAACAGGCCCGAAAGATGGGCAGAGCCGGGTTCGACCGGGCCATGAAGCATTTCAACGAAGCCGACGTCATCCGGCGTCAACTCGATCTATTCTCCACACTCTGAAGGAGGCGAACGTCGTGAAACGCGCTTTTGACTTCTCACTCAGCCTTGTGCTGATCGTCCTGCTCGGACCGGTCTATGTGATCATCGCGGCCCTCATATACTTGAAGCTCGGCCGTCCGATCTTCTACGATCAGGTCCGCCCCGGCTACAAGGGCGAACTGTTCAAAATCTACAAGTTCCGTACGATGTCGAACGAGACCGACGCGAATGGCGAGCTGCTGCCGGACCTCGAGCGGCTGACTCCGCCGTTCGAATTCATACGGCGCCTCAGCCTCGATGAGATTCCGCAATTTTTCAACATTCTGCGCGGACAGATGAGCTTCGTCGGTCCCCGTCCGCTCCTCGAGAGTTACCTTCCTTATTATTCGAAAGAACAGATGAAACGGCACGACGTCCTGCCCGGTTTGACCGGCTGGGCGCAGATACACGGGCGGAACGACACGACGTGGAGCGAACGTCTCGGACGCGATCAATGGTACGCCGAGAACCAGTCGTTCCGGCTCGATCTCTATATCATCTGGAAGACCATCCGGATCGTCCTGAAGTCTGAAGGCAACTCGACTCAGGCGCAGACGGAGATGGGGGAGTTCCGGGGACTGGACGGAGGGAATACGCATGAAATCGCTAAGCACTGAGTCCTTCATCCATGATCGCGAGACGTGGGACGCCTACATCGCCCTGTATGGTCTCGATGTCTATTACGAATACGACTACATGCAAATCGAGTGCGGACCGGAAGACACGGTCGAGATGTTCGTCTACTCGACCGGCCCCGGGATGCTGCTCTACCCCTACTTGAAACGTTCGATCCCGGACAGCGACTACTTCGATATCGCCACCCCTTACGGATATGGCGGACCTGTCTTCCTCGGTCTCTGGTCGCAAGAGGAGGTGCTTGAGGTGCGTGATCTCTTCGTCGCCGCCTGCAAGGAGGCGAACATCATCACGGAGACGATCCGTTTCCATCCGCTGCTCGAGAACGCGGAACAGGCATCGGCCTGGGTCGACGTCTGCCGCCCGGTCCAGCCGACGACGGCCGTCAACCTGCGCCGGCCGCTCGACCACATACTGGCTGAGATCGGCAAGATGACGAAACGCAACATCAAGAAGGCGGAACGCGACGGCGTGACGATCCGAAAAGCCGGTTTCGAGGAGCTCGACACGTTCATCGCTCTCTACTGGGAGACGATGGACAAGCGCCATGCCGAGGAACGCTACTACTTCGACCGTTCCTACTTCACCCCGTTCTTCCTGAGCGACCGGATCGATGCGGAGTTCCTCTTCGCCGAACGCGAAGGAGAGGTCATCGGGGCATGCTTCGTCCTTTACAGCCCGAAGTATGCGCATTACCATCTCGGGGCATCGTCCCGGGCGAACCTCGCTTATCGGCCGAACCACCTCCTCTTCCGTGAGATGATTCTCGAGGCGCACCGCCGCGGCAAGGATTTTCTGCATTACGGTGGCGGGGCGACGGCGAGTCCTGAAGACAGCCTGCTCCTCTTCAAGAAATCCTTCACGGGTAACCAGGAAAGCACGTTCTATCTCGGTGAGTCGATCATCGATCCGGCCGGATACGAGCAGATCTGTCTCGAGTTCGCCCATCGCTATTCAGGCACTGAAGCCTCGACCTGGTTTCCGCTCTATCGCACACCGATCAGTCGTCTGTCACGTAAAGAGGAGGAATCGCTGTGAATGCCAAAATCCCATTGTCGATCCCGCATCTCAGCGGTCACGAAGCGATGTACGTCCAGGAAGCGCTCGATTCGAACTGGGTCGCTCCGCTCGGACCGAACGTCGAGGCGTTCGAGGAAGGAATGCGCAACTATACGGGTGCAGGAGCGGCACTTGCGACGAGCAGCGGTACGGCCGCGATCCATCTGGCGCTCGTCGCGCTCGGCGTCGAGGCGGGAGACACCGTCTTCTGCCAGTCACTGACGTTCATCGCCTCGACGAATCCGATCCGATACGTCGGTGCGACCCCTGTCTTGATCGATTCGGAGAAGAAGACATGGAACATGTCGCCGGTCGCACTCCGGCGGGCCCTGCTACAGGCGGCGACACGCGGAAAGCTTCCGAAGGCCGTCATCGTCGTCCATCTCTACGGCGTCGCGGCTGATATCGGGGAAATCGCGAGGATCTGCGAGGAATACGGTGTTCCGCTGATCGAGGACGCGGCCGAGTCGCTCGGGACGACCGTCGACGGCAAGATGACAGGCACGTTCGGCACGTTCGGCATCTATTCGTTCAATGGCAACAAGATCATCACATCCTCGGGCGGAGGAATGCTCGTGTCGGATAAGCCGGAGTTGATCGAACGCGCGCTCTACTTCGCGACGCAGGCCCGTCAGCCGGTGCTCCACTATGAGCATACCGATGTCGGATTCAACTACCGTCTCAGCAATGTCTCAGCAGGCGTCGGGCGGGGACAGCTCCTCGTGATCGAGGACCGGGTCGAGGCGCGGCGCAAGATTTTCAAGCGTTATGCAAGGGCATTCAACGGGCTTCAGGCGATCAACTACCAACAAGAAATCGAAGGCAGCCGAGCCAATCGCTGGTTGACAGCGCTTACGCTACCAGAAGGGGGAAAAGGGGAGCGGGATCGATTGCTCACTGAACTGGGCAGTCGGGGAATCGAAGCACGCCCTGTCTGGAAACCGATGCACTTGCAACCGGTCTACCGGGATGTCACGTTCGTGACCGAGGAAGGGGAGGACGTCAGCCGGACGTTTTTTGAAGAAGGGATTTGTTTACCATCGGGATCTCAGATGAGCTTCGGACAACAGGCGACCGTCATCCAAGCGGTCAGACAAACCTTATCGGCAAACGTGCGGCGGAACGTTCAAATCTGACGAGAGGAGGCACTGTCATGCGTGACATGGATGAAGCCGTCGCGGCCCTCCGACTCGCAGCTGCTGAGATGAACGAGTTGACCGCGAACGCCTACTTTCGTTGGCAACGGCACTCCAGTCATCCAACAGTCGCAGAAATACTGGAATTGTTCGGGTCCTGGCAGATTGCGCTCGAACGTGCCGGAGTCGGCGGACAGCGCATCGCCTATTCGAAAGTCGAGGTCATCGAGGCGCTTCGGGCTGCCAAGGAGGAACTCGATCCCTTCACGAGCGTCACCTATCGCGACTGGGCGAGAGAGCATGAAGCCCCATCGCTGACCGATATCGTCCATCATTTCAACTCCTGGCAGCAAGCGCTGTTCGAGGCAGACATCCTGAAGGAACGGACGCAGCAGATGGAACATAAGATCATCCAATCGCTGCTCGAAGCCCACTCGACCCTTCCGCTCCTGACGAGTCAGACCTACACGAAATGGGCGATCAGACACAACCGTCCGACCGTTGCGACGATTGCCCGCAGATACGGCTCATGGACGAATGCACTTGAGATCATCGGGATCGAACCGCCGCGCAAGCGGTGGGGGGAGGAGGATGTGCTCTTCGTGCTCGTCGAGGCGGAAGCGGAGGTCGGACCGCTCAGCATCGTCAAGTATCAGGCATGGGCAGAAGGACGGGAAGTACCGAGCGTCGGCACGATCAACGCCTTGTTCGGGGGATGGCGGACAGCGCTCGCGACGCTCGACCAGTTCAGGAAGGAAGCTTAGGCTGGCGTCTCATCATAAAACATCATGAGTCGGGGAGAGAACAATCATGAAAAAGTGGAAATGGATCCTACTCGTCATCGCAGCAACGTTTCTCATCGTGCTCTTCGGCTCAGGCGGTTATGTGTATGAAAAGACGACCAGTACGATCGAGGAAATCCAAGTCCCAGTCAAGGCGACGGGCGACGAGGAGGTCGATCAGGAAAAACCGGTCTCCTTCCTCCTGCTCGGGGTGGATCAGCGCGCGAATGAAGCGGGGCGGAGCGACACGATGATCGTCGTCACGGTCGACCCAAAGACGAACGAGAGCAAGATGCTCAGCATCCCGCGCGACCTGAAGACGGAAATCGTCGGGATGGGGACGGAGGACAAGGTCAATCACGCGTTCGCGTTCGGCGGACCGAACATGGCGATCGAGACGGTCGAGAACCTGCTCGACATCCCGATCAACTACTACATCGAAATCAACATGGCCGGCTTCATGGCACTCGTCGACGCGGTCGGCGGCGTCACCGTCGACAATGCGTTCGCCTTCTCCTATTACGAGATGCAGTTTCCTGAAGGGAAGATCAAGCTCGATGGACGAAAGGCGCTGACGTACGCGCGCATGCGCTACGACGACCCGCGCGGCGACTTCGGCCGACAGATCCGGCAGCGACAGGTGATGATGGCCGTCGCCGAGAAGTTGACGAAAAACGTCTCGGTCGAACGCTTCAACAAGGTGCTCGGCGTCCTCGGCAAGAACGTCCGGACGAACGTCTCGTTCAGCGCGATGCGCAAGCTCGCCATGAACTACAATGAGGCGGCCCGCTCACTCGAGACGCTCCGGTTCGAAGGGAAGGGCGGGGTCGAGGCGGACGGCGTCTATTACTGGCATCCGGACCCGATGGCCTTGAAGGAACTGCAACAGACGTTGAAAAACAGCCTCGAATGAAAAAGACACCGTGCCCATGAGGGTACGGTGTCTCTGTTTAGTTCGGGTTCAGTTCGGTCGATCCTTTCGATGGCGCTGCCTTGATGAAATAGAGGATCGCAAGGACGCTCGCTGCGCTGAACAGGTACGGATAGACGGATGTGCCGATTCCGCTCAGGCCGATCAGCGCCGGGACGATCAGCGTCATCCATGATTGGACGAGGGCGACGCGGGCCGTATAACCGTCGATCGACAGACCGAGCCCCATGCCGGCGAAGAACAGCCCCCAGAGAAACGCCCAGAACAACCACGTCACGCCGCCGATCCAGTCCCCCGACTGGAAGCCGGCGAAGGCATAGAAGAGTGCCGTCACAGCGACGAACAGCGAGAACCAACCGACGCCGCTGCCGTCGATTCCTGCGATGAACGTCACGCCGACGTAGAGATAGGTGAAGGCGAACAGGTAGATGCTCGCGTAAGCGAATGTCATCGCCGGCTCCGTGATGACGAGCCACGTCGCGATGAAGCTTTGAAGCAGGCCGACGAACAGGCTGAGCACGCCCGCGCTGCGGACGTCGACCTTGCCGAACAGGACCATGCTATTGACGAAGAGGGCAAGGCCTCCGAATAGTAAACTGATGTTTCCCACGTACGATTCCTCCGATTAGACGTCTGACGTCTTGGTGATACCTCTACATTAGGGGGAAACCGGCGGCTCTGCAAGTGACAATTCAAAGAACGGCAAAAAAAGATGCCCGGTCACCCGGAAACGGGCGACGGGCATCATGGGAATCAAAGCTTCGAGATATTGCGGAGCGTCGTCTCCGTCTGGGCAGGTGACCCGTCGAGTGTGACGAGTCCGTAGAGGACGCCGTTCTTTTTGAGGAAGAAGACGCGCGTGTTACGGGATTCAGGCGTATAACCCGTCTTGCTCGCAAGGAGCGTGTGCGTCTTCGGCCAGAGCTTCTCCGTGTGGCGCCATGTCACGGTGCGCGGATCCCCCTGCATCCGGAACGTGTATGACTTCCTGCTGCTTACGGTGAGCAGGTAGGAGTTCGAGGCGTAAGCATTCGCGAGACGTTGCATGTCGGCGGCCGTCGTGTAGTGGCTCTTGTCGTAGTAGCCATGCGCATTGCGGTAACTCGTGCCGCTCATGCCGAGCGCCTTCGCCTTTGCGTTCATCATCGATACGAACTTCCAGTGCGAACCTGCCGTCTTGACGGCAAGCGCGAGGGCCGCGTCGTTGCCGGACGGAAGCATCGTCCCGTTGATCAGCTGGCGGATCGTCACGCGGTCACCGACACGCAGGCCGGCTTTACTCGAATCCCATGGTACGGCGATCATCGACTTCGTGATCGTAAACGGCTTATCAAGTGTTCCGTTTTGACGTGCGACGTCATAGGCGAGAATCGACGTCATCAGTTTCGTCGTGCTCGCCGGATAGCGGCGGACGAGGCTCGCCTTCGATTTGATGAAGGACGTGTCAGAGCCGATCTTGAAGTAACGCATCGATTTGACCGGATAAGGCGAAGGAGGCGCATACTTTTTTACGACCTGGTTCGACATGTAATAGTAACGGTCCGACAGCTTCACCTTGTACCACCCTTTCGAGTAGGAGACGGCCGTCAAACGGGTTTTGTAAGGAAGGGTCTTGTAGATCGTCTTCTTCGACGCGGTGCTCGGGGCGGTCCGGACGTGCGCGCCCGCCTTACTTTTGACGACGACCTGATAAGAGGCAGCCGCTTCGGCCGTAAGGGCCGGAAGGATCAGGCAGAGTGACAAAATAAAAATTGCTAAACGTTTCAATTGAAAATCTCCTTTCCGTGATTCCGAAATACTGTCTTCAGTATAGGACACGGAATAAGGAATTATCTTCCTTTTGAAAAAAGAACGGCCGCATCGGGCCGTTCTTCATTCGGAGACGAGACTGCCGCTGTAGCGGTAGACGTTCCCTTGCTTGATGAAGCTGAGGACGACGTTTCCGTCACTGCCTCTCATCGTGTAGTGCTTCTCGTATCGAGCCTTCCCGTCCTCGAGCATGTATCCCCGTGCGACCTGACAGCTGCCGAGCCCGTCTCCCGCGATGACGCCGTCGACCTGCTTGAGCGACATCCCGCGCTCGAGCCTGTTCAATACGGTACCCGGTGCACTCCGGTCGACTTTCGGACAGGACGTCATCATCTTCGACGTCAAACGTCCCCCGGTTGTCCGGTCATGGAAGGAAAGTTCATAGGAAGTCGCCCCCGATGAACGGAAGGAGTAGGTGATCTGGTCACGGGATTTCGCGACGACCTCCCCGTATGTCGCGATGCGTGCGATGTGGGCCTTCGCTTTGACCGTGCTGATGCTGTCCCCGATTACGAACATGCCGAACTCTGCCGGTGTGATCGGTGCCGCTGCACCAGCGAGCGTCGGGACGGCGAGCAAAGCGGCGAGCGGGACGATGATTTTTTTCTTCTTCATATCAAATCCTCCGTTCTAAAAGACACGTTCTTCTGTGATAATTGTTTTCCCGAAAAACAATCTAGATATGCCTGATAGTGGAAAAAATTGTACGTCCGTTTAGGGATGATTTAGGATTAGATAGGGAACAGAAGGGGAAATATCGAAAATTTGCTGGAGGAGTGAATGTGATGAAAGTAGCAGTTATTGGACTCGGAGATATCGCACAAAAAGGTTATCTGCCGGTGTACGCGGAACGTGAGGACTTGGACGTCTTCCTCGTCTCAGAGAACGTCGCGAAGGCGGAACGGCTCGTCCGTAAATACCGTTTCGCGGGAGCTGTCGCTTCGATCGAGGAACTTCCTGGACTCGGCGTCGAGGCGGCGTTCGTCCATTCGACGACACATGCCCATGCGAGGCAGGTCGAAGCATTGCTCGACCTTGAGATCCATGTGTACGTCGACAAGCCGGTGTCGATGAAAATCGAGGATGTGCGGCGCCTGACCGTCCGCTCCGAGGAGAAGGGATGCCATCTCGTGACCGGATTCAACCGTCGTTTCGCGAAGGCGCATAAGGCGCTGCTCGCGGTCGAGGACCCGAACATGGTCGTCATGCAGAAGAACCGGACACTTTATGAGGAGATCGCGCGCGACTTCATCTTCGAGGATTTCGTCCATGTCGCGGACACGCTTCGTTTTCTGACCGGACGAGGCGAAATCGAGGACCTGTTCGTGCGCGGCCGGGAAGTCGACGGTCTGCTCCGCCACATCATCATCCAGTTCCGCTCAGGAGGAATCCAGGCGATCGGCATCATGAACAGGGACAACGGGGTGACGGAAGAAGTCGTCGAAGTGATGGGGCCGAACGAGAAGCGGATCGCTGAGCATGTCACGACCGTCACCCGTCTGACGAAGGAAGGGACGCTCAAGCTTCCGCTCGACAACTGGGAGCCGACGCTCGTCAGGCGCGGTTTCGTCGAGATGATCGACGCCTTCCTGAAGACGGTGCGCGGTGAACCGTCGGATTCCGTGACGGCACGGGACAGCCTCGCGACGCACGAACTATGCGCGGACGTCCTTGCCCGCCTGAAGACCTATCCATGAGGACATGAGAAAAGGAGCCGAATCGGCTCCTTTTTTAGTTCTTCCTCAGTTGGAAGATTCGCTTCCCGGAAGGTCCCTCGTAGACGATCTCGAGCTTCCCGAGTTTGAACGTGTAGGTGATCACACCTTGGACGAGCGGCTCGGTCGCTTGCAGTTCAGGTGTGAAGCGAATAATGTGCCTCGCGTCCTGAAGCGGTTGTTTCGATGAACTGACGCCGTAATCGTTGAAGGCGAGCGTCGCGATGAGTTGGTCGGAAAAAGTGACATCGACCTCTCCTTCAGCCTTGATCGGCCGCGTCTCCGTGCCGATCCGCTCGAATGCATGATCGACGACGTATGTCCCTTCAGCCTGATCCAGTTCGGCGAGCATCTCCTCGACGCTGATCCGGATGGCGTGGGCCTTTCGTGTCGTCTGTAAGTCGGCCTCTGAGAACGACATGACTTCTTCAGCGAGCAGGATCGCCTCATCGAAATGGTAGGCAGCGAGTGCCTGCTCGAGTCTGAGCATCGCCTCGGCCTGGGCCTTCAATTGTTTGTCGGCAGCTGTCGGGTCGTTCCCGGTCACGCGGGAGGAGGCCTGCGCATAGCTGCCTGCCTGCATGTCGGAAAGCGTCCGTTCGTCATGCTCGTCACATGCCGCGAGCAAAAGGAAAGGCAGCAATAAAACAAGACGGCGCATCACCTCACCTCCTTGCGTTTCAGTTCATCGATTTGGAGATGGTCGACCTTCAAGATGATCTTATAAACGGCGTCGTACCGTACGAGTGCGTCCGACGAACTCTTCAGGCGATAGACTTCCCGCGTCCTCACCGTCCATGCCTTGCCGTCCCAGCGGAGGGGCTCGAAATCGATCGATTCGAAGCAGGGACGCGGATTCCCTTTCTTCGGCAACAGCGCCTTCGTGTTCTCGACGTCCTGTAAAAAGACGTCGATCGTAGCGTACTGGATTCCTTCATAGGCGGAAAGCATGTCCTGTTCGCGGAATGATGCCGTGTCGGGAAGAGCAGTCGCGTACTGGCGGACGAACTGAAGCAACTGATAAGAGGTCGGCGGTCGCGCAGGGGAGAAGGTCGCTTCGATCAGCGGCTCCTCATCCGACCAGGCGGAGCGGCTGAGGGCAGACACACGTATTTCCTCTTGCGGCGTGCCTGCGATCGTCGTCTGCCACCACCACCACCCGCCGAGAAGCGACGCGAGGAAGAGGATGATCGAGGCTACGACTTCCCGGGACGTAAGACGCCGCCGTGAGCGAGGTTCGCGCGGACGACCCTTCTTGATCACCGGATGGGCGCAGTGCGGACAGGCTTTCGCGTCAGGTCCGAGCGGCGTGCCACAAAGCTTGCAATGTCGCATCTGAGCGGTCTCCTTCCTGCACGTATGATTGTGAAACGAAGTTTTGATTAATATCGTATAAAATTGAAATTATGTAGATGATACCATTAATATGAAAGTGAAATCAAAGCCCACCTTTAAAGATACCCCGTTCCTGTATGGCGTAAAACCGGCTCGAAGCGGGAAAAATGAAATGAGAAGTGAAAAGCGAAAGGGGGAGGCGGATGAGACATGTCATCGTCATCGACAGCTTCAAAGGTTGTCTGTCATCGAAGGAGGCGGGAGAAGCAGCGGCACGGGGCATCTTGCGCGCCGACCCGTCAGCGGAGGTCGCCGTCTATCCGGCTGCAGACGGCGGGGAGGGGACGCTTGAGGCGCTTCCTCCGTCATTCCGTCTTGTCGAATGTGAGACGATCGATCCGCTCGGACGATCGATCACGGCGCGATACGCCGTCCGCGGTGACGAAGCGATGATCGAATCGGGCGAAGCATGCGGTCTAGCCCTCGTTCGCACAGAGGAGAGGGCTTGCGAGCTGATGCACACAGGAGGAGTCGGGCGTCTGATCAAGTCGGCGATCTCGCGCGGCTGCAAGGTGGTCTACGTCGCTCTAGGAGGGAGCGTGACGACGGATGGAGGACTCGGCATGCTGCGTGAGGTCGGTGCAGCGTGCCGTGATTCATTCGGAAATGCCGTGACTGAGGGTAATCCGCTTCTGCAGACGGAATGGATCAGCCTGCCGCAACTCGACGTCGAACTCGTCCTGCTCGCTGACGTCGACAACCCGTATGCGGGACCGCGTGGTGCAGCCCGCGTCTTCGGTCCGCAAAAAGGGATGTCTCCTGCTGATATCGAACGGTTCGACGAGGCACTGCATCGCGTCGGCCGGCTGCTTGGCGTCGAAGACGAGCCGGGGGCCGGTGCAGCAGGAGGACTCGGGGGTGCGCTCCTCGCGCTTGGAGCGCAAAGGCGTTCCGGCGCACGATTCGTCCTCGAAGAAAGCGGGGCGCTCGAAGCAATCCGGGAAGCCGATATCGTCTGGACGGGAGAGGGCAGGATCGATACGCAGACGGCACACGGAAAGCTGCCTGCTGTCGTCGCGTCCTGCGCGCGCCGGGCGATCGCGCTGGCGGGAGAGGTCACGGACGAAGCGGTCCTCGAGGCCTATTCGATTCACGAGCGGGACTTGCCGCTTCAGCAGATGATGGATCCGGCCTATGCGAAGGAACGGATCGAACGGACAGCGGAGCGCATCGTCCGGGGAATGGAGGTGGACTGATGGAGTGGATGACGGAACTGATCGGACTTGCCGTGATCGTTGCGACGGGGATCACGCTGTTCCTCACCGGCAGAAAGCGTGCGAATCCGGACGAGCCCGAGCCGGCATTGACGGAGCCAGAGGAATCAACGGGAGAAAAGATGCCTGAGGTCAGCCGGGAGGTGACGTTTGAAATTCCGATCATCCCGCTGCCGGAAGGAGTCGAAGTGAAGACGCGTCCGCTTCCGACAGGGGAGAAGGTGACGGAGACGCTTATCTCGCTTGCGAGCGAATACGCACCGAACGTCGCGCAGGACGGGCGGATGAAGATGCTGTTTCACCCGGACGCCTTGCGTGAGCTCCAGAAGTCAGCACGGCTGCTCCCGGGGAAGAGAGGAGACGGATCGATCCAAGGTACGTTTCCGGATCTGTCAGTCCCGCTCCACCATCCGGCGATGTTGTCGCAATTCGCCTTCGGCCTCGCGACGGCGATCGTCGCCCAGAAGCATCTGGCGGAGATCAATGCCTCGCTGCGGCAGCTCGACCGGACGACGCGGAAGCTGATCGACTGGGAGTTGCGCGATCACCTCGGAGTGTCGCGGACGGTCCAGGCCTACTTCGTGGACCGCGTCATCCCGGCCATGTCGAACGGGGAGATGCCAAGCGGAATCGAGCACGAGATCGAGAACCAGTACGGACAGTTGACACGCTCGCTCCAATCGCTCGGTCTGAAGCTCGAGGACGAACGCAAGAACCTGTTGCGCTTCCGTTTCGCGAAAAGCGCCTATTCGGCCGAGAAGGTGTTCGCCGAGTATGACCGGGAGACGGCATTGTTCGAACAGCTCGTCCCGGTCTACATCCATCATCTGAACGTGCTGAACCAGATCGTCCTGCCCTATTACAGGCTGACTGCGACGAAGCAGGAACGCCAGGCGCTCGCAGCGAGGAGCGAGACATACGCGAACACGTTCGAAGGAATCGTGCGCGACGTCCTCGCCCATCTCGAGCAACAGGCACCGGAGGTATGGATCCGCTATAGGCGGGAAGCGTACCTTGAGGCGCAGCGGGAACGGCTGGCCGCTCACCACGCCGGGATCCGCGAGATGCCGACGGCGCTGCTTCCGCCCTCAGGCGACCCGTTCGAGGAGACGATCGAGATCCTTGTCGAGACGAGGGACGGGCAGGTCGTCTCCTGTGAATGGATCGAAGAGGATTTTGAAAATGTGGGAAGTGACGGAGTGAACGGGGAGCGGGACGGGTACTAAGGAATTAGAACATTCTCAGAAAGTAGGCCACGCCATGATCAACCAATCGATTCAACTCTCCTTCCGCCAAGTCCGCGGTCTCGTCGAACATTCGCTGCTACTGTTCAAGGAGATGGACCAGCAACTCGCGAATCGGGGCTACGAACCCGTGCTCGGGGATCAGGTCCAGACAGAGCACGGCCTGAATATCCATCAGACGAAGGACAGCGCAGAGACGCTCGTCCCGCACTTCCTCAGCCGTCCTTATATCCGGAAGAACGAGAAGACCCATGACCATGCCCTGATCGTCAGCGTCCAGTTCACGCATCCGCTCCATGACGCGTTCGACCCGGTCGTCCTCGGGGCAGACATTCGCCTGAAGCCGAAGGTCAACGCGCGGAAGGTGCTCGAGAGCAAACCGTGGCTCGTCAAATACGCGGCGTTCGAGTCGCCGGTCGCAAAGGACTTCAAGCCGAACGGTGAACGCTTTTCGACAAAGCCGATCGAGGAGGTCGAGTCGATGGATGTGTTCGCGCATCCGCTCGTCGACATGCGGAACGTCGAGGACGTGACAGCGCTCGCGGAGGAATTGATCGCGCGCCATATTCAAGAAAAGTAATATTACAGTCTTTGTTCATTCACGTGACAGCCCGTTTCTTGCGGGCTGTTTTTGTTATGCTGAGAGAGAACTGTGAACGAAAGGAGAAATGCGCCATGAGAAAGAAGCTGAGATTGTCGCGCCGTGTCATGTTCGCCACGCTCGCACTCGTGCTCCTCGCGAGCCTCGCCGTCCTCGGCGGTGTCGGGATGGAACGCGACGTCGTCATCCTCGTCTCTGGAGTCGTCGCCCTCTGGGTAGCGATGCTTGCTCCTTTGACGGTATATACGCCGAATACTTGAATTCGGTCTTATCTCGACCGCGTCAGCCTCATGAAGGCTGGCGCTTTTTCGTCGTTGCACGAAAAAAAAGAGGGTGACTCAAAAGTCATCACTCGTCCTTCACTCGCTTTCCTCAGGCGAGACACAAGCCGCGGATTCCTTTCCGAAGCGGAAAGGGAATCCGGGTCTTGTCTGTCTCTGACAGCGCGAACTATCGCGCTTTTTCCTGCAGGAGTCGAGTGGAACGAGTGATGTCGGCTGAACGAGAAACCGGGAGTGGATTAGAAGTCCACTCCCGGTTTTCGTTTACTGATCGACTTTTGAGTCATCCTCTTAAAAGGTGATCACTTCACGAACACAGGCACGTCGAAGATCGCCGTGTACGTTCCGAGTGATTGATACATGTCATAGATGCGCGTCGTCTGCTTCGAAGCCCAGCCGATGTCCGTCGCGTACTGATGGACGCCAGGAGCTACCGGATTCCAGCGCATCTTGTAGAGCGTGTTTTGCGGATAGCTGTTGTGGATGTAGCCTTCACCGATGAACTTCGCACCGCCGATGATGGCCGCCTCCGGTGTGAACCAGCCTTCTTCGTAAGCGCGCTTCGAGCCGCCACCGAGCGGATCGCTGTCTACCGCGCCGATACCGAACATGTTGTAGACTTTCCGTCCGTTATATATGACGCCGTTCGCGAGTGTCGACGTACCGTTGCCCGTCTCGAGCAATGCGTGCGAGATCAGATAGGCTTCGTTGACGCCGTACAGCTTGCCGCCGTCGATGAACGCCTGTCCGCATGCGCCGTACGTGCACTTCTCGAAGATGCCTTTTCCTACGAGGAGCTTGTTGAGTGTCGAGGCCGGGACGCCGACGCTCTTAGACAGGTCGAGGAACTGGAAGTATTCCTTCGATGTCTTGTCGACCCGCACCGGGTCGGCCGCTGCGTAGACGTCGCCTTTAAGCGCGTGCATCCATGTCGCCGTGATCTTGTAGAAGCTACCTTCTTCCGCGTAGACTTTGACAGTCGCGTTCTTCAAAAGCGAGCTGAACAGGCTCGATGGCGAGAGCGTCTCGTCCGGTGTCAGGCGGAGGTTGACGCCGCTGATCGCGTAACCCGGTCCGCCGTAAGATGAGATGGCGCCACCGAGCTTGATGTAGCCTTTTGAGACATAGAGGACCTTCGTCCGGTACTTATCCGTCTGCGGCGTCCGTGTCATCTGTGTCGCGACGAACTGATCGTACGTGTATGGCACGTTCGACGCTTCATAGACGCTCATCTTCGCGAGCGCCGTGACGACCTGGCTGCTCGGGACATAGCCGTACGTGCCTTCGTGAGAGACGTAGTAGAAGTTTCCGATTTTCGCAGTCGCCTTGAGACGGACCGACTTCTCGACGTCCGCTTTCTTCGTGTGCGCCGTGCCTGCATAAGCATAGAGGGATGCCTCGGTTCTCGTCAGCAGTTCCTTGCTGAGCGTCTCACGGATCGCCGGGACGAGGAATGGCTTTTCGATCCATCCTGTCGCGCCGTTGATGCTCACCTTCACGTAATGCTTGTCGTCCGGCGTCCATGCCGTCTGCTGGCTGAGGACGTGGTTGTTTACCGGGACGGTCGCGACGAGATTGCCGGATCCCGGCGCGCTCGTCAGGTTGACGGTCGAAGCCGTCAAATAGATGGCCGATTCTTTTTGATAGAGCACTTCTGCCGCCTCCAGTTCCGAGCTCGCGACGTATCCCTTCTTCCCGTCGAGGGTGACGAGAATCCAGTCGCCGATCCGTCCGGTCGCGATGAGGCGGTCATTGCCGTCCGCCGTCGCGATGACGGAATGGGCAGGTCCAGCGTACGAGCGGACCGATGCAGTCGAGACCGGCTGGTACATCGTCTTCGGCATCATGCTGTAGGTCGTTTCTTTTAAGTTGCTGAGCAGAAGATAACCGCTCATTCCATTCACCTTAGCTAAAATATAGTCTCTCCCCGAGATGCTCGTCGCGCGTTTCGTCGTATAGACCGTGTTGCCTGTACCGAGCGTAAGGAGAGTCCGTCCCGTTCCGTCGATCTTCGACATGAAAGCCGTCGGTCTTTCAGTGATGAAACGTGTCCCGGGAATCGTCACCGAGCTCATGGTCACCGGTGAGAGGGTAGAACCATAGGCGTACCCCGTCTTCCCGCCATAGCTGATGCGGTACCAGCTGCCGATCTTCACCGTCGGCTTGACGAGCGTGCCTTTTGGGACCGTCTTGACGGCAGCGTAGGAGCTTCCGACATATGAACGGAGCAGCGTCGACGCCGTCGTCTTATAGGATTTCCCGCTCAAAGAAGTCGAAGCGATGATTTTTCCTGAACCGGCCGGAATATAGCCTGTCTTCGAATCGATCGAAACCCGGTGCCATACCTTCCCGCTTGCATCCTTGACGGAAGAAGAGGTGACATAGACATTCCCCGAAGTGAGCGTCTTGACCGTCGAAGCGCTTGAGCGCGCCGCAGACTTGACCGCCGTGCTCTGGCTGAGCAGGTAGTTCACCGGCGTGGATTGTTTTACGCTCGCAGCCAGGGTATGTGCCATCAGAACGTAGCCGATCTTGCCGTTGTAGCTTACGCGATACCAGTCGCCTAACTTGCCGCTCGCTGAAAGCGAAGCACCCTTAGGAACGCTTGAGAGAGCGCCGTACGCCACACCTGCGTAAGAACGAAGGGATGTGCTGACGTTCGTGACAAGCGCGTCAGCAGGGAGCGTGACATAAGGGACGACCGTTCCTTTTCCGGCTGGAATGAATCCGAGTTTGCCGTCGATCGCGACGCGGTGCCACGATTCGCCGTACGGGTTCTTGATGACAGTCGATGTGTAGTAGACGTCGCGTTTCTTGAACGTCTTCAACGTCTGCGCTGTCGACTTCGCCGACATTTTTATCGCGACGTCAGCTGACAGGAGGAAACGTGTCTTTGCGATCTTGGTCATCGTGCTGTACTCGCTCAATGACTTCAAAGGTATGTAACCTGTCTTGCCCGCATAGACGGTCTTGCGGTAAGTACCGCTGATCGACAGATAGTTCGACTTGAGCAGCGTTCCTTTCGGGACCGTTGCGAGCACCTTCTTCGTCGAGCCGGTTCCATTATAGAGAACTGTAGCTGTGTTCGTTTTATAGCTCGTCCACGGCGTAGTCGCCGCATTGGCAGTCTGCGTCACAGTGCTGAACAGACCGATGACGAGCAAGAGCGCGATCAGTCGCCGCACCGTGATGGGGAAAAAGTTCTTCAATCTCTTAAACCTCCTAGGTCTTGTCAGGCATAGGTTGCTGTCGTCTCTGAGATGTGATGGATTCTAAGGTGATGGATGATTCTCATCTCTACTATCGACTAAATGTAAGGAGGTTTTAATGAAAACTTGAAATTTTATAAAAAAGAGTAAATCAGTAATTGAAAAAACACCCATCCTCGGGATGGGTGTCAAAGGTTCAGTGAATATGGCGTTCGATCGAAGGAAGATCAGACGTCGGCAGATTGCACACGAAGTTCTCGCACAAGTAAGCGGTCGTCGGTCCTTCGCGCCGGTAATCTGCCACGAACGGCGCGACGCATGCGAGATCGTGGCCGGAACGGGCGGTCAGGATGGCCAGTTCCGGAAGATGCTTCCTTCTTAGACGCGAGAGGAACGCAGTGGCGTCCTCGTCGTCGGCCGTCAGCACGATCAGTTCACGCCGAACGTGCTCTGTCAGGCAGTAGGCTTCAAGGAGCGCCGCATGGCCTGTCGGCTGGGACCGGACGTCGGTCGAGCTGAACAGGCGGAATGCCTTCTCCTCATAGTCCGTCTCACCGGTCAGTTGGCTCAGGCGCAGCAACAGCCTCGCCATCACGCTGTTTCCGGACGGGAGGACGCCGTCGTAATGCTCCTTCGAGCGGATCATCAGCTCCTCCTGGTCGGTGCCGGTGAAGAAGAAGCTGCCCGCAGCGTCATCGTAGAACAGCCGGACCGCATCATCGACGAGCTCCCGTGCCCGAAGCAGGTCGCGTACGTCGAGCGTCGCGTCATACAGTTCGAGATAGGAGGAGGCAAGATAGGCATAGTCGTCAAGCAGGCCGAACCCTTTGACTTCTCCGTCACGCCAGCGGACCATCAGGCGTCCGTCGACGACGAGATGTTCCTCGATGAAGCGGGCAGCGCGCCGTGCTCTCTCAAGATAGACCGGTTCGTCGAAAGCGCGGGAGGCGCGGGCGTACGCGGCGATCATCAATGCATTTTGTGACGTCAATACCTTGTCGTCAAGGCCTGGCCGGGTGCGTGTGTTGCGGACGGCAAGCAACGTGCGGCGCTCGGACGCGAGCTGCGCCATCAGCGCGCGCGGATCGAGCCCCGCCTGCTCAGCGAGCTGATTGAAGTCCTGTCCCGTCCGGCGCAGGACGTTCGCCCCTTCGAAGTTCCCTTCAGCGGTCACGCCGTAGGCTTTCGCGAACAGGGAATCGGGACCGAGCAGCTCATCGATTTCGCTCTTTTGCCAGACGTAGAAGGTACCTTCGCGTCCTTCCGAGTCGGCATCCTCAGCCGAATAGAACGCCCCTTCAGGCGACGTCATGACGCTCTCGATATAGAGGAACACTTCCTCGGCGTAGACGCGGAAGCGCGGCCGGCCGGTCAGCTGGAACGTCTCGGCGCACAAGAACGCGAACAGGGCGTTGTCATACAGCATCTTCTCGAAGTGGGGAATCTCCCACGCCGCGTCGACGGCGTACCGGGCGACACCGAAGCCGACCTGGTCGTAGATGCCGCCCTCCCGTATCGCGGTCAGCGTCCGCATCACCATCTGGAGCGCCGTCTCATCCTCGGCGTAGCGATGATATTCGAGGAGGAAGGACAGCAAGGGGAGTGACGGGAATTTCGGTGCGCCGCCGAAACCGCCGTTTTTCGTGTCGAATTCGCGCATCAGCTGGTCGAACGCATCGTGGAGGACGTCTTCGTCGAGCGGACGGCCGTCGCTCCTTGAGACGTGCATGAGAGCCTCCTTGACCTCTTGTCCGATTCGCGAGACCTTCGCCGGGTCGTCCGAATAATGGTGCGCGAGCTGGACGATGACCTGCGTGAAACTCGGTTGATTGAAGTGGGGTTTCTTCGGGAAATAGGTCCCGATGAAGAACGGGGTCTGGTCCGGCGTCATGAAGACGCTGAGCGGCCAACCGCCCTGGCCGTTCATCAGCTGGGCTGCCGTCATGTAGATCTGGTCGATGTCAGGCCGCTCCTCCCGGTCGACCTTGATCGAGACGAAGCGCTCGTTCAGGACACTCGCTGTCTCCGCGTCCTCGAAGCTCTCGTGGGCGAGGACGTGGCACCAGTGACAGGTCGAATAGCCGATTGACAGGAAGATCGGCTTGCCTTCCGTCCGTGCCCGCTCGAACGCCTCTTCTCCCCATTCGTACCAGTCGACCGGATTCTCGGCATGTTGAAGCAGATAAGGCGATTTCGAATGAATCAGCCAATTATATCGTTCGGAATGGCGTGTTTGCATGATGATGCCTCCTTCAGTGTCAGTTCTCTTTCACGATACCCATTTCAAAGGACGCGTACAACTCGACTGGGACAAATGATTCAAAAACAGGGGTGTATGGGTCTTATGACTTACAATGAAGGAAAGAGGGGGGAAGGTATGAAAAAGGGGATCATATTGATCGTGGTGCTGGTGCTTGGCATGGGGATGCCGGCAGAGGCGAAAACGGATTATCATTCAGCGAGCTACGTCTACCTGACGTTCGATGACGGACCGGATGATCGGACGCCCGCGATTCTTGACGTGCTGAAGAAGCAGAAGGTGAAGGCGACGTTCTTCGTGACCGGACGGAACGCGAAGCGCTATCCGACCTTGCTGAAGCGAATCGCCAAGGAGGGGCACGCGATCGGCCTTCACAGCATGACGCATGACGCGAAACTGTTCTATAAGACACCTGCCTCCGCAGTCGCGGAGATGAAGGAGACGCAGGTGATCGTCGCACGCTTGACCGGCAAGAATGTGTACGATGTACGCGTCCCGTACGGCAGCGTCCCGAAGATGACGTCCGAGCACATCAAGAAGATGGAGGCGGCAGGCTTTCGGATCTGGGACTGGAACGTCGACAGCGAGGACTGGCGATATGCGAAACGTCCTAAAGTGACGTTCGAACGCGTCGCGCTCGGTTTGGAGCGAACGGCAGAAAGAAGAACGGCTGCCGTCGTCCTGATGCACGATCACGCGACGGACCCCGTCATCCTCGAGAAGTGGATCGTATCCGAGAAGAAGAAGGCCGCCTTCCGGACTGTGCAGCAGGCGAAGACGTCCTACAGCTTCTTCGCGAAGTGGCCGGCGAAGAAATGAGTACGGGGTGGCGTCAGCCATCCTGTTTCCTAAAAAACATTGACTTTATGAAATACCCTATGTTATATTACAGGAAGTCATGTATCGGGGATGATCACTCATGTGAGAATCCTTAACCCAAAACAACCACATATCAGGTCTGGATTTTTAGACCTTACTGACCACCATGTCAGACATAAGTCATCGCTTTTATTTTGTCCTGTGCGCGAGCACGGGGAACCTAGCAAGATAAACCTTTCCCACGATACTTCGCGACTCGTCCGAGTCATTTTCTAAAAATCCCAGTAGCGCCATTGATGCGCATCTTGATTCTCGCTAAAACGCTTGATTCAGCTGGCGCGGCCTAGGAGCCGCAACAACGAAAGAGAGGTAGGGCTTTCGTCGTTTCAGGTGTTTTGATCACCTGTAATCCCCGATTCGATGACAACCAAAAAGAACTCACGCCATAGGGCGTTTTTTTTGTGCCTTTTTTAGGGAATCCTCTGAAAAAGGAGGTGCTTACACATGCCATGGAATGAGAAGAACTATCCGGACTCATTCAAGAACTTCGATCCGGAACTGCGCGAGAAGGCAATCGAAATCGCGAACGCATTGCTCCGTGACGGATACGATGAAGGGCGGGCGATTCCAATCGCGACGTCGCAGGCCGAGAAATGGTACGAGTCCCATAAGAATGGAAAAAACGAACGATGAAAACAATGTAAGCGATGTCATATCTTCGATTTACGAAGGATGACATCTTTTTTTACGAAAAAAATACACCAGATAAAGAAATATCTGATAATATAAGAGAGCACTAACAATTTCTGTCTGGGAGGTTCATTCATGAAATACGGCAGCACGATTGGGAAATGGGCATTAGTGGGAGTACTGGCAACAGGCGTTTTACCGCCGGCTGGTGCGGTATTGGCAGAAGGCGAAGGCGTCATCTTGTCAGAGTACATCGAAGGATCGAGCAACAACAAGGCAATCGAAATCTTTAACGGATCAGGCCAGATCATCAACCTGTCCGATTATGCATTGATTCAATACACGAACGGCGGACCGACCGAGGCGAAGATCACATTGTCGGGCACGATCGAACCGGGCAAGACGTTCGTCATCGCGAACTCGAGTGCAAACGCTGACATTAAGGCGAAGGCACAGCAGACGACAGGCTCACTCAATTTCAATGGGAACGATCCGGTCGCGTTGAAGAAAGGGGACGCGATCGTTGACATCATCGGACCGATCGGGTCTTCGAGCGATTTCGCGAAGGATACGACGCTCGTCCGCAGCGAAGCGGTCGTAAACGGCGTCACGGCATATGACGCGACGCAATGGTCGAAACTCCCGGTCGATACGATTGCTGGGCTTGGCACACATACCGCATCCGGCGACAGCGACATCGTCGTCGCACCGACAGCGACGCCGACTGGCGAAGTCGAGCGCGGAACGAAGGTGACGCTTTCTGCTGAAGGCGTGATCCACTATACGCTTGACGGTTCGACACCGACGGCCAGCAGCCCGGTCTACTCGGAAGCGATCACGATCAACGACGAGATCACGGTCAAGGCGATCGCGATCAAGGACGGGAAGTCGTCTGCCGTATCTTCATTCAAATATTACATCGCTCCACCGATCACGAAGATCAGCACGATCCAAGGAGCTTCGCAGCGCTCACCGCTTGAGGGCGAGAAAGTCCGGACGAGTGGTATCGTCACATATGTCGCTGACGGAAGCAACTTCTACATGCAGGACCCGAACGCGGACAGTGACAGCAAGACGTCTGAGGGAATCCTCGTCTATGCGCCGAACCACGGCGTCACAGTCGGACAGGCCGTCTCGACGACAGGTTTCGTCAAGGAATGGATTCTTGGCGGCTACAGCGACAAGTTCGACACGGACCTCGCCGTGACTGAAATCAACAGCGTCAACCTCGTCAAAGGGGCACTCAACGAAGGCTTGCCTGCGAGCATCGTCCTTGGCGGCGACGGCGTCCTCATTCCGACGAAGGTCATCGATAACGACGCGTTCGCGCAGTTCGACCCGGAAGAGGATGCAATCGACCTGTATGAGAGCCTGGAAGGAATGCGCGTCGCACTTCCGAACGCGATCGTCACGGGACCACAGGCGAACCGGACGATCCCGGTCCGGACACAGACGACTGACAAGCTCTACACGAAGCGCGGGACGCCGATCCTGCAAGCCGATAACGCGAACCCGGAGCGACTATTCGTCGAGATGGGCAGCTCGTCTTACCGCGCGAAAGCGGGCGATCGCTTCGAAGGAACGATCGAAGGCGTCATGAGCTACAACTACTCGGCCTATAAAGTGTTGACGAAGGCGGCTAATCTGCCGACACTCATCACAAGTGAAGTCGACCGTAAACCGACGACGATCGCGACTGACGACTCGCGTCTGACGATCGCTTCGTACAACGTCGAGAACTTCGCTTCGACGGCGGACGCTGGCAAGGTGGATCGCGTCTCGGAAGGAATCGCGAAGTTCCTGAAGACGCCGGACATCGTCGGTCTGACGGAGATGCAGGATAACGACGGTGCGACGGACAGCGGCACGGTCGATGCGTCGAAATCATTCGAGACATTGATCGCTGCGATCGAAGCAAAGACTGGTGTCCGTTATGCGTACACGGACATCGCGCCAGTTGATAAAGAAGATGGCGGGCAGCCGGGCGGAAACATCCGCGTCGGATTCCTCTATAACCCGGCACGCGTCCAGCTCGCAGCAGGGGAGAAGGGATCAGCGACAGAGGCGGTCAAGGTCGAGGATGGCAAACTCTCGCACAACCCGGGCCGGATCGAGCCGAACGACCCGAACTTCGAGAGCTCGCGTAAACCGCTCGTCGGCGAGTTCGTCTTCAAGGGCGAGTCGTACCACGTCATCGTCAACCACTTCAACTCGAAGGGCGGCGACGGGGCTGACTTCGGCAAGAACCAGCCGGTCGTCCGTAAGAGCGAAGTACAGCGCCACGCGATCGCGAACATCGTCAACGATTTCGTCGAATCGCTTGAAAAAGAGATCGACGAGCCGAACGTCGTCGTACTTGGCGACTTGAACGACTTCCAGTTCTCGAAGACGCTCGACATCCTTAAAGGTGACGTCCTCTACAACACGGTCGACGACCTGCCGGAGAACGAGCGCTACTCGTACATCTACAACGGGAACGCACAAGTACTCGACCATATCCTCATCTCTGACCGCCTGAAGGCGCTGACGGAGTCGGATATCGTCAACATCAACTCGGATTATATGGAAGCGGACGGAAGCGCGAGCGATCACGACCCGGCGATCATCTCGATCGAAGGCGTCGAGCGTCAAGTGGCGGTCGACGGAAAAGCTGTGATCGGCGACTGGCGCGTCACGCAAAAAGGCGTCCATAACGTGATCGAGCACAAGGTCGGTTCGACATGGATCAAGGTCGGTGAGACGCACGGCTTGCAGCAAGGTGAACTCCTGGAACTTCGCGTCATGAAGGATACGCCGTATATCGAAGTGAAGACGAAGAAGGAAGGTACGCTCTGGCTGACGCCGATTGGCGGCAAGAAGCTCGGCGAGACGGACAAGTTCTGATTTGGAATAGGCTTTTAATAGATAAAGCGGAGCTCACTGCTCCGCTTTTTCGTGTTTTTTGAAGAGCGAATAGGCCAGGGAGATGACGCTGACGACGAACGTCGCCATGAGGGTGGACTGCAGGGAGAGCATTTCGAACATATAGATGAAGCGGACGATGATCAGGCTCACGATCGTGGTGAACCCTGGCAGAAAAGAACGATTCATCAGATTACCGCTGCCGGGGACGAGCAGTTCGAGTCCGAAGCGTTGCGTCACCCTTGTGTTCGGATGGGCGTGAGCGAGGCTGAATGAGACGGTCAGGAGGACGAGCAGCATCCAACCGGAAAACAGGTACTGCTGGATCGAAGGGACCGAGATCGATTCATACATGAAGTACAGTAATGGCATGTTTTTCTCCTTTTCGAAAAGTGTAGATTGCACGGAAGTGTGCCCTGAATGTAAGAGGAAAGCAAAAATGAGGAGCGAGGCTTCTAGGAGGAAATCATGATGTGCCTGCACCCGAGTTCTAATATTAGCGGGGTGTTCGGGCAAGTTCAACCCGAAATTCGAGAATGGGAAATAAAAGAATGTTCACGCATTTTAACGTTTGGTGAATGAATGGTTCATTAACTGAACAGTGTCGGTGGAGAAGTGGCTCTGCGCTTAAGGTCAGACCTATTTTCTGAAAAGTGTCGAAAATGTGACGTAAATGTGAAATCAAGCTGTGAATATTTCAATATCAAGACGAATGACGTCACACTATTCCAGTCCATTCCCCTTTTGTATAAAATTGAGGAAGACCCGAAAGACGGGTAGGCAAAAGGAGGAAACGACATGAAGAAATGGTTGATCGGAGGAATGGCTGCAGCTGCAGTCTTCACTCTTGAATATACGCCGGCAGAAAAGGTGGAGGCGAGCTACCCGAAGGAGAGCGGTTCGCTCATCGTAAGCTACGCGAGCGAATATCCGGGCTATCGGTGGCATGTGCGCAAATCGGGGACGGAGGAGTATGTTTCGCTCTCGAAGGACGGAATCAGCTACGGCAAGTACCGTTCGAAAAATGGCATCACGACGCAGGGAGCCGTCCTCAACAAGGATACGGAAACGACGCTTGCGAACAAGGGCTGGAAGAAGGTCACTTCTTATAAGAAGGGAAACGTCTATTACCGCTTGAATCTCGACAATGCTGCCGTCTATGAGAAGGGATCGAACTACGTGACGTACTTCTTCGACCAGCATGACGGCGACAAGGTCAAGGCGACGCTCGCGATTCCGAAGACGGTCGAGGCGGCGAAGAGCGGGTATTATGGAAAGGCGTCAAGCGGGCTCCGTTATGCAGACGAAAAGCTGATGCTCCGTCTGATGAACTGGGAGCGGGCCGATTATAAGAAGGGGAAGCTCGGAAGCTATACGAAGCTGAATCCGGTCACGCGTGCGCACAGCGCGGACATGGCGAAGAACAACTACTTCAGCCACACGAACCTGAAGGGGCAGGACCCGTTCGATCGGATGAAGGCGGCTGGAATCACCTTCTCGAGAGCCGGCGAGAACCTCTCGATGGGGTATGTCAACGTCTTCTCCGCACACTGGGGCCTGATGAACTCGAAAGGACACCGGGTGAACATCCTGAACGGTGCCTTCACGCAGGCTGACACTGGCGTCGCCTTCCGCGGCGACACGCCGTACTACACGGTCAATTTCCGGACACCGTGACGAGAACGGCATGAAAAAAGCATCGACGTCGACCCTGGTGATGGGTGGAAACGTCGATGCTTTTTTGTTCAGTGCGGATAGAAGAGCTGCCACGTGATGCCGAAGCGATCGATGACGGTCGCATGTGTCGCGTTCCAGAACTGGTCCTGGAGCGGCATGACGATTTGACCGCCTTCGCTGAGGGCGTGGAAGAGGCGTTCGACTTCCTCTTTCGCCTCGCATTGCATCGTCACGAGGACGGGTACGAAAGCATCGTCCCGTTTCACTTGAAGCGAATCCGATAGGTAGATCAGCTGACCGTCGATCTCGAGGCTCGCCCGCAAGATATGCGAGGGGTTGCCCGGGACCTTTCCGTCGGCATAGGTCTGGCGTTCGATCAAGCGGCAGTTAGGGAACAGGCTCTGATAGAGCGAGAGCGCTTCAGATGCGTTTCCCTTATACATCAAAAACGGGATGAATGTTTTCATATTGTCTCCTATTTTGTGGTCCATAGTGGACGGATGAGACTAGTCTACCATACTGATTGCGACAGGCATAACTTTGAATGTCAGTTTCGTTCCGGTTTGCTGAATCCTTCGAACGATGCGTCGATCACCTTGTCGAACTGGTCCGATTCGACGGCCGCCTTCAAATCCTTCGCGAGAGCCTTGTCCGCATCCGCCGTCTTGATCGCGACGAGGTTACGGTACTGCTCGTCCATCTTCTCGAGCACGAGCGCGTCTAGCAGATCGAACTTTGCCGCGAGCGCGAAGTTGCCCGGTACGGCGGAAACGTCGACGCTGTCGACCGCGCGCGGAAGCTGTGCGGCTTCGAGCGGTTTGATGACGATGCCTTTCGGATTTTCGACGATGTCCTTCTCTGACACGGTCAGCGGATCGGCATCGTCTTTCAAATCGATCCATCCGGCATCCTCGAGGATGTGCAGCGCGCGCGCCTGGTTCGTCGGATCGTTCGGTGTCGCGACCTCGGCGCCCTTCGGTACGTCGTCGAGCGTCTTGTACTTGGAACTGTAGAGACCCATCGGAGCGGTTGGGACCGTGACGAGGCCGGTCAAGTCGAGCTTCTTCTCGTCAGCGAACGTCTTCAGATAGATCGAATGCTGGAACAGGTTGGCATCGATGTCGCCGTTCGCGAGCGCGATGTTCGGCTGGATGTAGTCGCTGAACTCGACGATTTCGACTTCATACCCCTTCTTCTCGAGCTGCGGCTGGATGGCCTTCTTCACCATGTCGCTGTAAGGTCCGCTCGTCGCTCCGATCTTGATTGCCTTATCGTTCTTTTCAGCACCCGAGTCGCCGCAGCCGGCAAGAGCGGCTCCAAGTAGTCCAGTAGCTAGAAGTGCGTATCGTTTTTTCAAAGTGATCTCTCCCTTTTTCTCTATGTTTTTTTAGCGTTTGTCTGCAATGCGGGCGAAGCGGTTCCCCGTCGCCTGGATGAGCTGGACGATGACGATCAGGACGACGATCGTCGTCAACATGATGACATTGTCGTACCGGTAGTAACCGAAGCGGATGGCGAGGTCACCGACGCCTCCGCCTCCGACGATCCCGGCCATCGCCGAGAAGCCGATCAGGCTGATCAGTGTCAGTGTGACGCCTTGGATGATACCAGGAAGCGCCTCCGGAAGAAGTACGCTTACGATGATGCGCAGCGGACGAGCGCCGCATGCCTCGGCCGCCTCGATCAGACCGGGCGGTACTTCACGGAGCGACGTCTCGACGAGCCGTGCGAGGAACGGGATGGCTGCGACCGTCAGGCTGACGGCAGCGGCGCCTGGACCGATCGTCGTCCGGACGAGCAGGTTCGTCAACGGGATGAGCGCGACGAGCAGAATGATGAACGGAAGCGAGCGGACGATGTTGACGACGAAGTCGAGCACGGAGCGGAGCGTCCGGTTCTCGAAGAACAGTCCCTTGTCCGTGACGAACAGCAGTACGCCGAGCGGGATGCCGAACAGGATGGCGAGCGAGAGCGAGATGCCGACCATCAGGCCGGTCTCGCCGAGCGCCTTTGCGAGTTCAGGCAGGATATCGATGATGCGATCAAGCCACATAGTCGATCACCTCCAGCGCGTGCAATTGCTGATCGAGCCATTCGATCGCTGCATCGACCTTGAGCGCCGTCCCGGTCAGGCTGACGATCAGGACGCCGAACGCCTGGTCCTGGATGTAGTCGACCTTGCCGTGCAGGATGCTGACGTTGATGTCGAACTGCTTGATCGCGGACGAGAGCGTGCTCTCACCTGTCTTGTCGCCGGTGAACTGAAGACGGATGACTTTTCCTGGCACCCGTTTGAGGATTTCGTCCGGCAGTTCGATCTGGAGCGCCATGTCGACGTAGCGGCGCGACACGGGATGCCTCGGCTCCGAGAAGAGCGAGAAGGTCGGTCCGGTCTCGACGATCCGCCCAGCGTCCATCACGGCGACACGGTCACAGATCTGCTTGACGACCTCGATCTCGTGCGTGATCAGGACGATCGTCAATCCGAGCCGCTTGTTCAAGTCCTTCAGCAGCGAGAGGATCTGCTGCGTCGTCACGGGATCGAGAGCGGACGTCGCCTCGTCGCAAAGGAGGACGCGCGGGTCGTTCGCGAGCGCCCGGGCGATCCCGACGCGCTGCTTCTGTCCGCCGCTCAGCTGGCTCGGATAGCTGTCCGCGTGTCCGATCAAGCCGACGAGATCGATCAGCTCATTGATTCGGGCGGCGAACTTCGTCTTTTTGACGCCGGCCGCCTTCAGGGCGAAGGCGATGTTCTCCGCGACGGTCCGGGACTGGATCAGCTGGAAGTGCTGGAAGATCATCCCGATGTCAAGCCGCAGATGGCGGAGCTCCTGCTTCGACAGACCGTCGAGGGCAAGGTTCCCGACGGCGACGCTGCCTGCCGTCGGACGTTCGAGCCCGTTGATCAGGCGGAGCAGCGTACTCTTCCCAGCCCCGGATGCCCCGATGATGCCGAAGATCTCGCCCTGATGAATCGTCAAATCGATGTCTTTCAGGGCATCGACGGAATGTGTGCCTTTCGTGTATTGCTTCGTGATGTTCTTGAATGTGATCACGCTTGTTCGACCCCCTCTACAAAAAATAAACAAAAAAAGCCGCTTCCTTCTGATCGAGAGCAACCAGAAAAAAGCGACGAAAGGACATCTTCGTAACTTATCTCTCAGAACGCAGGCGTTCTGTAGGATGTGGCACCTTCCCAAAATGGGGGTTGCCGGACGTCTTAGGGCCTATTCCCTCGGTCTCTCTCGATAAGTGGTGTATGCTGTTGAAAATTACTTTACGGAAATCATTTCCTGTTGTCAAACCTTTTTTCAGAATTTAATGACATCTGCCGGCGTGAACAGGCCGAGCACCTTGATCCGGTTGATCGCCTCGGCGAGACGCGATGCGTCCGCGATCAGGCTGAGACGGACGTATCCTTCCCCGTATTCTCCGAAGAAATGTCCCGGTGTGACCGCGACGTGCGCCTCGTGGAGCAATTTGTCTGCGAACTGCTGCGACGTGTAGCCGGGCGCGACAGGCAGCCAGACGAAGAACGATCCGCCGGAGAGCGGGGCATCCCAGCCGATCTCCTCGAGCTTCGCGAACAGCACGTCGCGCCGTGCCTGATAGAGGTCGCTCAAGTTCGTCACGCAGTCCTGGGACGAGAGGAGCGCGGCCTCCGCTGCGAGTTGGACCGGTGTGAAGGCACTGACATAGAGATGGTCCTGATACGTCTCGATCGCCGAGATGACGGACGCGTTGCCGACGGCGAACGCGATGCGGAAGCCGGACATGTTGAAGCGCTTCGAGAGGGAGAACAGTTCGATCCCGGTCTCCTTCGCGCCCGGTGTCTCGAGGAAGCTCCGGGTCGGCCCGTCGAACGTGATGCCGCCGTAAGCGAGGTCATGCACGACGCAAATGTCGTTCGCGTCAGCGAAGGCGACGGTCGCTTCGAACGCCTCTGCTGTCGCCGTCGCGCCGATCGGATTGCTCGGGTAGTTGAGGAAGAGCATCCGGCTGTTCGCGACGTCATGCGGGTCGAGCAGCGAGTAGTCCGGCAGGAAGGCATTCTCTTCGAGGAGCGGCAGCGGGACCGCCTTGGCTCCGGCGAGAGCCGCGCCTGACAGGTAGTCCGGATAACCCGGGTCCGGTACGATGACCGACTCGCCCGGATTGACGATCGTCTGCGGGAGGGCGACGATCCCGGCCTTGCTCCCGAGCAGGATCGCGACTTCCGTTGACGCGTCGATCTCGACGCCGAACTCGCGCAGGTAGAAGGCGGCGACGGCCTCCTTCAGGAAGTCATGACCGCGAAACGGCGGGTACTGCAGGTTCGAGGAGACGCTGATCGCCTCCTTGAGCGCATCGAGGATATGAGGCGGAGTCGGCTGGTCAGGTGTCCCCTGTCCGAGCAGGATGACATCGTGTCCTTCGCTCCGGACAGCGGCGATCCGGTTCGCCTGCGTTGCGAAGACTTGGTCGGGCAGGCGCGCGATGGCGCGCGATGGTGTGAACTGTTTCATGGTCGATTCCCCCTGTTTTTTCTGTTTAGGGAAAAGAATAGCTGATTTCAAAAACAAAGAAAAGAATTTTCTGAAAAATATCACGAAAACGGGAAGTTGTAACGGAGGGGGAAGCCAACATTTGGTAGACTTAAGGAAACGGATCAGGAGGTGTGTCGATGGAAGTGGCATGGTGGAAGGAAGCGGTCGTCTATCAAGTGTACTGGCGGAGTTTTTTCGATACGGACGGAGATGGGTATGGAGACCTCCGGGGGGTGACGCAAAAGCTCGATTATATCGCGTCTCTCGGTGTCGATGTCATCTGGCTGAACCCGTGCTATGCCTCACCTGACGTCGACAACGGCTATGACATCTCGGACTACCGGGCAGTCATGCCGAAGGCGGGGACGATGGAGGATCTCGAGCAGCTGTTCCGCGAGGCGCAGGCGAGAGGCCTGAAGGTCATCATGGACCTCGTCGTCAATCATACGAGTGACCGGCACGCCTGGTTTGCGGATTCGAAAGCGAACGGCGCGAAGCGCGACTGGTACATCTGGCGGGACGGGAAAGAAGGGGGACCACCGACGAACTGGCGCTCCTACTTCGCCCCGAGCACATGGACGTGGTGCGAGGAACGAAAGCAGTACTACTTCCATTCGTTCGCGAAGGAACAACCGGATCTGAACTGGGAGAACCCCCAGGTCCGTGAAGCCATCTACGCGATGATGCGTTTCTGGGTCGACAAGGGGATCGACGGCTTCCGGATGGACGTCATCAACCTGATCAAGAAGCGGGAGTTCACCGATGTCGCTGACCCGTTCGAGATGTCGTATCTCGCGAATCAGCCGGGCATCCATGATTTCCTGCAGGAAATGAACCGGGAAGTCGGGCTCGATCGGTTGTTCACGGTCGGGGAGATTCCGTTCGTCGGGCCGGAGGACGGGTTGCTCTATGTCGGCGAGGACCGGGGGGAGCTTCATACGCTGTTCCACTTCGAGGTCGCTGACGACATGACGACGATGGATCTGCCGCGCTTCAAACAAATCCAGCAGCGCTGGTTCGATGCGCTCTATCCGAAGGGCGTCGCTTCCCAGTTCCTGAACAATCATGACCATACACGGCAAGTGACGCGGTTCGGAAGCGAGAAGTTCCGCGTCGAGAGCGCGAAGCTGCTCGGCTTGATGCTCCACACGCTTCCCGGGATCCCTTATATCTATCAGGGGGAGGAGATCGGGATGACCGGGATGCGGTTCGACCGGGCAGAGGATTATCCGGATGTCGCCTTCCGCAACCGTTACAAGGAGCGAATCGAGAACGGGGAGGCTCCCGAGATGGTCCTCTCCTCGATGCAGCTGCTCGCGCGCGACAACTCGCGCACGCCGGTCCAGTGGGATGCCTCGCGGAACGCTGGATTTTCGGCTGGACAACCGTGGATTCCCGTCAATCCGAACTATGAGGAGATCAACGTCGAGGCGGCGGAGGACGACGCGGACTCGGTCCTGCATTTCTATCGCAAGCTGACGGCGATGCGCAAGGAACATCCCGTCATGGTGTACGGTACTTACCGGGACCTTGCCCCGAATGATCCCTATCTGTACGTGTACGAGCGGACGCTCGACGATACGACGTGGCGCATCGTCCTCAATATCCGGGACGAGGAGACGGAATCCGTCCACTGCCCGGACGGTGAGTGCATGATCTCGAATTATCCGGATAGCTGTGCGACCATCCTGCAGCCTTATGAGGCGCGGCTGTACATGCTTTGACGAAAAGGAGACGGGTTCCAAGTTGGAATCCGTCTCCTTTTCGTCATGTATGTTTCGTCTCCGATCGCGGGTGGAGGAGCTGTTCGAAGCGTTCGACGGCTTCCTGCATCTCGTGCGTCGGTTGCTCGATCATCGGACCATGTCCCGTCGCGAGCAACTCGGGACCGAGTTCCGCGAGCTGGTGGGCGCTCGCGAGCGCCACTTCCTTGTCCCACGTCGCCATCGCAGGGAACGGGAAGGTGAGGCGGGTGTCACCGGACACGGCGAGGCCGCCTTGCGTCTGGAAGGCATCCCCCGCGATCAGCGTCCGGCTCCCTTCATGCCAAAGTGAGATCGATCCCGGTGTGTGGCCAGGAGAGGCGATCACGCTCAGGCTTCCGACCTGTTGACCGTTCTCGAGCAGGCGGTCGGGGCGCGACTTGATTCCTTTAGGCAGGCTGCCGGCGAGGGGCCTTGTCTCACCCGGCTGGAGCGTCTGGTCTCCTGCGAGGATCAAGGCGTCTCGCGAGCTGATCGAAAGCTCAGCGAGCGGGAACAGGCGCATCAATTTATCGAGCGAGCCGACATGGTCGAGATGGGCATGTGTCAGGATGATCGCCTTGAGCGGTTTCTCCTGCTGCTTGATATACCGGTGGAGACTCTTCGCATTGAAGGATAAGCCGGTATCGATCAGGGTCAGGCTGTCTGCTTCCTCGAACAGATAGCAGTTGACGGGGAAGAACGAAGGCGTCGTGCGTAGCTGGCGCAGGCGCCCGGAAGTCGTGATCCGCATGTTTAGGCTCCTCTCGAACATATTACTTTGAGTATCGCCTTTTTCGAAAGGCTCGTCCAGCTGGAGAAATGAGGGGAAGCAGAAAAAGAGAATACCGCGCTTGATGATTCAGGCACGGTATTCTCATCTCAAGATGAGCGATATCAAGGTGTAACGAGGAAGACCGCACCGGCATCCTTCGAGTCGTCCCCGTTCGCGGCGGTCGTGACGAGCAACCCGTCCTTGTAAGGGATTGGGCAGGTCGGATTCTCGACCGGAAAATCAACCTGACCGAGTTTCTCGCCTGTGTCGAGGTTCCAGTGCGTCAAGCGCGAGCCGGCGTAGTGGGCGACCCATGCATTGCCGTCCTTGTCCTGCGTCATCCCGTCCGGAAAACCGTCCTCACCTTCGAGGTCGACCGCGATCCGTCCTTCGCCGAGCGGGCCGGACGGGTCGTACGGATACGCCATGATGCGCTTCGTCGGCGTGTCGATATGGTAAAGCGTCTTGCCGTCCGCTGACCAGACGAGTCCGTTCGAGTTCGTCAAACCCTCGAGCAGCACGTCGACCGTGCCGTCATTGCGCAAGCGGAAGAGAGATGCCGTCTCCTGACGTCCGCCATCCGCCTCGTTGATGCTGCCGGCGACATACTGACCGGACGGATCGAGCTTCCCGTCATTCATCCGGTCAGTGGCCGGTAGATCGAGCTGCTTCTCGAGCGACAATTGTCCAGTCTGGACGTCGAACGTACCGAATCCGTGGGCCGACGTGACGCGCAGGGCGTCAGGAGAGCCTGTCAGCGCGATCGACGTGACGGCGCTCGGCAGCTGATGCGGCTTCAGCATCTCTTTTTCCAGATCATATACGAACAAAATCTTGTTCGGGATATCGACGAAATAGAAACGCTCCGTCTTCTCATCGTACACAGGCGACTCACCTGTCTTGCAGGCTGTCGCGATAAAACGTTCTACCATGATCATTTCCTCCTTGGCCGGTCCGCCCGGAGGACGGCCGGATTTCACTCTTTACCGTGGACGACCTCGAGATGCAGCTGGATTTTGATGTCGCTGCCGACAAGAACTCCGCCTGTCTCGAGCGCCACGTTCCACGTCAAGTTATAGTCTTCCCGTTTAATCTTCCCTTCAACCTCAAAACCGGAGCGCGTGTTTCCCCAAGGATCGGATCCGCTGCCCTCGTACTCGACCTTGAACGTCTCCTCGCGTGTCACGTCACGGATCGTCAAATCGCCCGTCACCTCATATTCGTCGTCTGACAGCTTGCGGAAGGACTTCGTCTTGAACGTGATCTCCGGATACTTCTCGGCGTCGAAGAAGTCGGCTGATTTCAAGTGGGCATCGCGGTCGGCACTTCGCGTGTCGATCGAGGCGACAGGGATGTGGACAGTGACGGACGCCTGCTCGAGCGCATCCGGGTCCCCGTTCAAATCGAAACGGAACTCGCGGAACTCGCCGCGCACCTTGGCGATCATCATATGTTTGACAGAAAAGTGGATCGAGCTGTGGTCCTGGTCGATTTGATAGTTCGGCATCATCGGTTCCTCCTTGGAGTGTCAAAGATAGGTTTCTCACTCCTTCTACCCGTAATATCTTGAATTCAAAACATATTAAAAATAAAATACATTGTAAAAAGTTTGTCAGAAAATGATAATTAGAGGGAGGTGATGGAAAATGGTAAAGAAAAACAAATGGGTGGTACCGTTCGCCGTGATGGCACTCGCGGTCAGCCCGACCGTTTCTGCGGAACAACCGGCACGAGGCGTCACATATGAAGTCGAGGACGTGACAGGACCAAAACGTGTCCAGTCCGTGACCGTCTCGGCGGGAACAGGGCGCTGGGTCACGACGAAGGCACGGGATAAGGTGCTCGCGACGGAGACGATCCCATCGCAGGCGAAGCGCTACGTCGACAAGGGGCACCGTGTCGTCGCTGCGATCAACGGGGACATGTACCGTGTCGCAACCGGGTTGCCGATCGGCCTGCAGATCCAGGAAAACCGGGCTCTCGTCAGTCATACCGTCAAGGAATCGGCACTCAAGTTCCCCTCCTTCACGGTTGGGGGAAGCGGGCGGCCGGAAATCGGGAGCTATGCGATGATCGGGACGTTCTCAGGGGACGGCAATCCGCTGATGATCCATTCGCTCAACCGGAACGAGAGCCTGAACAACCGGATCGCTCTGTTCACGCGCGCTCATAACGCGTCGGGACGATTGGCGATCCTCGATCCGGAGAAGTCGTTCATCGATAACGGGGCACTGGTCGTGCTCGAAGCGGATGCGCCCGTCGAGCTGCCGCTCGGCGGAACGGTCGAGGCGAAGGTCAAGGCCGTCTATCCGTCCTATGAAAGTGGGATCGAGATACCGCAGAACGGCGTCGTCCTCGCAGCTTTCGGGACGGTGCGGGAGCGGCTTCTGTTTGCTGCGCTCGAAGGGGAGGAGGTGTCGTTCCGCTTCGACTTGCGCGACATGACGACGCTCGCCCTCCGAAACGATGTGAAAGAGGCGATCTCTTCCTATAACTGGCTCGTCAGGGAGGGACAGGCGCAGACGCTCGCGCAACTTTCGGAACAGCATGACAAGTATGTCATGACCGCTCTTAAAGCTCGGACGGCAATCGGACTGAAGGCGGACGGGACGGTCAAAATCCTATCCGTCGACCAGGGGAAGAGCTTTTCTAGAGGGATGACGATGATGGAACTCGCTAATCGTATTCGAGATGAAGGAGTAGTAGACGCCATCGCTCTGGACGGAGGGGGATCGACGGAACTGATGGTGCGCCGGGAAGGCGTGCTCGGTCTCGCGACCGTCAACTATCCGGCAGACGGGCGCAGCCGTTCCGTCACGAACGGTCTGCTCCTGACGTCGACCGCCCGCCCGACGGGAATCGCCGAACGCATACAAGTGAGCGGGACGGAGACGATGTATATCGGTGAGAAACGGACGCTCGGGGTCAAACTCGTTGATACGGCAGGTGAGCCGATCGACCCGAGAACGAAGACGTTCCGGCTGAGCAACTCAGGGACTGCGTCAGGGCTGACGCTTGCGGCTCCGCTCAAGCCCGGGACGTGGCGCGGGACGCTTGCGGTCGACAGCGCGAGAAAGACAGTGACGATCCCGGTGACGGACCGTTTAACGTCTCTTTCGGTCAATGCCGGACAAACCCTCCTGTTGAAGCGGGGAGAAAAGCGAAAACTGACATTGTCTGCGAAGGTCGGGACGCGGACGGTCACCGTCCCGGGCAGTGCGGTCAGCTGGACGGCCGGAAGCGGGCTGACGGTGAAGGACGGACTCGTGACCGCAGTGAAGTCGAGCGGGACGTCGAAGGTGACGGTCAGCGCAGGCGGCAAGACGGCCGAGTTGCCGGTCCTGATCGGAAAGACGAATGAGGTGATCGACAGCTTCGAGAAAGGGAAGTACAGCGCAGTCTCACCTTACGTCTCAAGTTATCGCGTCGAATTGTCGGACAAGGTCAAGAAGAGCGGCATGAAGAGCATGGCCTTCATCTACTCCTATTCAGGGTGGAAGTCGGCCAACGGAGCGATGTATATCAAGTCGCCCGGCTGGGTCATCAAGTACCCGGCCCGTTCCATCTCGCTCGATGTGTACGGCGACAAGAAGGCGCCTTGGTTGCGTACGGTCGTCCGCGACGCGGCAGGGAAGGCGCACACCGTAGACCTCGCGCGCCGCGTCGATTGGAGCGGCTGGCGGACGGTCAGCGGAAAGCTCGATCCGGCATGGAAGGCGCCGCTTCGCGTCGAGTCGGTCTACTTCGTCGAGACGGACGCCAAAAAACGCGGGAAGTCGGGCGAGAGCCGTGTCTATCTCGACCGCTTGAGCGTACAGTACTGAAAAGCAGAATGACGCCAAAAGGGGATGTGCCGCGGCACATCCCCTCTTCGTATATCGTTCAGCGACTCTTGACGAGCAGGTTGACGGCTTCCTTCACCATCTCTTCCGTCTGGTTGTCCCCGTTCTCCTCGGATTCACGCACGCATGAGATGAGGTTCGAGCTGACGACGACACCGATCGTACGGTCGATCGCGGACCGGGCAGCCGACAGCTGGGTGATGACGTCGCGGCAATCCTGTCCTTCTTCCATCATACGTAAAATTCCCCGCAACTGCCCTTCGATGCGGCTGACGCGGTTCTTCATTTTCTGATCATAATCCATGATGTTCCTCCGTTCGTTCGAGAGCGACAATATCTTTATACTTATGCTATGCCCACTTGGGTATGATGTCAATCCTGCCGACTCGGCCGGAAAAAGGGGAACGAATTGTGGCAATGTGATGTTTTTTTATCGAAATACTGAAAAAAAGGCGATAATGGCCGATAGATGAATGAATTCCTTGAATCTGAAATGAGGCAATCATATGGAACACTGGATCGTCCTAACAAAATATTATGAGCCGAAACTCGTGCTCTTGTCCATTATCGTCGCCATCATCGGATCCTACGCCTCGCTCGAATTGAACCGCAGGCTGGCACAGACGGTCGGTATGCGTAAGCGCGCCCTGCTCGTCTCGTCACTGACCATGGGAATCGCGATCTGGGGTATGCATTTCCTCGGAATGGGCGCATTCCGCCTGCCGGTCATGATCCATTATGACTGGACGCTGATGCTGCTGTCGCTCCTGCCGGCCATCGTCGCGGCATGGATCGCCTTCTACGTCCTGCACCATTCGGAACGGAACCGCCTGAAGATCGCATTTGCCGGGACGCTGATGGGAAGCGGGATCGCGCTCATGCATTACATGGGGATGAGCGCGATGGATTTCGGGGGCGAGATCCGTTACGACAGGACATACTTTGCGCTGTCGGTCCTGATCGCCGTAAGCGTCTCCTATGTCGCGCTCATGCTGTTCCATATTCTGCGGAACGTCCGGCGAAAGGTCGTCCTCATGCCGGTCGCCGGCCTGATGGGCCTGTCGATCTCCCTGATGCACTATACGGGGATGTACGGCTCCTTCTTCTGCATTCCTGACGAAGCGGCGGCCCGGATCGGCGACGGTCCGGTCGTCTCGAACATCCTCGGGAACGTCGCGGTCCCTGCCTTCTTGACGTTTCTCGTCATCACCGTGCTCTACGTGCGGTTCGAACGCCGGGCGCTGCAGATCATGGCGTTCACCGATCATTTGACAGGTCTGCACAACCGGAGATGGCTCGATCACAACATGGAACGATACGACAGTACATACGCCCGGAGCGGCCATCAGCTCGACATGTATCTCGTCGACCTCGATGGATACAAATGGGTGAACGACGCGTTCGGATTCGATCAGGGAGACATCGTCGTCCAGGAGATGGCGAATCGTCTGAACGGAACGCTCGGCCTTCATGAGGCTTGCATCCGATACAACGGGACACAGTTCTTCCTGATCAAACGTATCGAACAGGACGCAAAACGTGAAGAAATCCTGAAGTCCCTCCTCGACGTCATCCGCAAGCCGATCTCTCTTGCCGGACAGGAAATCTACCTGACGGCGACGATCGGTGTCATCACCGCTTCAAAAAAAGAAGCGCTCGAGACACGGATCAGCCGACTCGAGAGCGCCCTCCGCGCAGGAAAGCTCGAAGGACGTGACCGCTACGTCATCTACGAAGAAGCGAAGCATTCGGAACAGCGCGAGCAGCAGATCGTCGGGTCGCTCCGGCGTGCGATGCGTGACTTCGCGGAGTTCCGTCTTCTCTACCAGCCGAAGGTGGCGCTTGCGACAGGGAAGGTCGAACAGGCTGAGGTGCTGATTCGCTGGAATCATCCGAAGCTCGGGTTCATCTCGCCTGCCGAGTTCATCCCGCTCGCGGAGAAGTACGGCTTGATCCACCGCTTGACCGAATGGGTGCTCGAACAGACAGCAGAGCAGCTCATCGCCTGGCGGAAGGAGAGCCACTTCATCCGGAACGTCGCGGTCAACCTGTCGGCGACCCACTTCCGTTCGGAATCGCACAACCTGATGATCCGGAACGTCATCGAGCGCTATCAAGGCGAGGAGGAGTCGCTCCACTTCCAGCTCGAGATCACGGAGACGTCCGTCATGGAGAATCTCGACCGGGCGCTCTTGATGCTTGGCGAGCTGAAACAGCTCAGCTTCAGCATCGCGCTCGACGACTTCGGGACAGGGCTGTCCTCTCTGACCCATCTGAAGCATCTGCCGATCGACACGCTCAAGATCGACAAATCGTTCATCGACGAGGTGCCGCATGACCAGCAGGGAAGTGCGATCACCGAATTGATCATCCAGCTTGCGAAGAACCTCGGGATCGAGGTCGTCGCAGAGGGGGTCGAGACACAGGAGCAGCATGACTTCCTGAAGAAGCTCGGCTGTGATTACGGGCAAGGCTACTTCTACAGCCGTCCCGTCAATGCGCACGACTTGAACCAACACTATATCGAACGACAGGCGTCCGGGGAGTGAAATCGTCCGGATGTTTGAAAGCAGCCGCCATTCAATAGGGCGGCTGCTTTTTTCGTTTCCTAAACGAGACAGAGGGACCACCCGTGGCAGGTGGTCCCTCTGTCTTTACTTATGAGCGAGCCGTCAACTGGCAACCGGTATGGTCGGTGACGAGCACGTTGTTGTTGAAATATTGGCCGTCGCTCTTGAGGACGAGCGACAGTTTTTCGGCGTTGTAGTCGAGCGTCATCTTCTCGTCGAGGAAGTGGCTTGACCAGCGTTTGACGAGGACAGGACCGAGGTTCGACTCGATCGTGATGTCCTCAGGCGTCGCCTCCTTGACGAAGCGGATGCTGAAGATGCCTGAATTGCCGCATCCGCATCCTTCCGTGTCGTAGAAGAGATGAAGCTTGCCTTCCGTATCCTGCTTCAACGCATCGATCCGCTCGATGGCTGATGGTGTGAATGTCAATTCCATCAGGAACACCCCTTTTTCTTTTAGCGTACGCCTTATGAGCCGTCACTTCAAGCGGTCTGCTTCTTGCGCAGGCGGAGCAGCAGGAGCAGGTATCCGGCGATCAGGACGATGACGGAGACGAGCGCGACGGTGCTGACGAGACCGTTGTCTGACGCGGCATTGATGCCGATATAGGCCCAGACGAAGACGAGCGGATAGATCGGGTCATTGTTGCCGAGCATGAACAGCAGGGCGAGCGCGACGCCGACGCCGAGCATGATCATCGTCCACTCAGCATCGCCGAATCCGAGAAGGACGTCGTTGCCGGACGTCTCCATCAGCAGGAAGACGTTCGCGATCGTCGCGACGCTGACCCAGCCGATGTAGATCGAGAACGGGGCCTTGAAGCGCAGGTTCTTCGTCGTGCTGTCGATCTTCCAGTAGATGACGACGAGCGACAGCAAGAGGACGAACATGACGATGAGCGAGGCCGGAAACCATTTCATCGAGAACATGGCGAGCCAGGCGCCGTTCGCGAGACAGCTGACGAAGAACCAGGGACCGATTTTTCTGCTGATTTCGTTCTCCTTGAACTTCGGGATCGTCTGCAGGATGAGCCAGACGAGGAGCAGCGCGTAGATGAGTCCCCAAATCGAGAAGACGTAACCGGCCGGCTTGAACAGCGTATCGATCGTGTCCGAGATGCGTCCCGTCCGTCCGCCATCGAGAATGTTCGCCGTCACCATGATGACGAAGCCCGCCCAGTTCAGCCAGACCCAGGACTTGCTTACCGATCGTTCTTTTTTCGCGGTAATGGATGTCAAAAAGAAAACCCCCTTTGTAGGAGGTTTACCCGCTCGAAGCGGTCGTCATGCGTCTCGAAGCTTCGTCGGATCGAGGAAAGACATCCCGATCGAGTGGTTTCCGGTATGGGAGCCGAGCACCGGTGTCAGGTCATCGATGCGGATAGTCGCATCGAAGCGGCCTTCAAGCTCCTTCTTCCACTCGAGCGCGAGCTCATATGCGCCGGCATGGAAGAGCGAGACATCCGTCACCTCGCCCTTCTCTAGGATCGCGATCAGGTGGTCGAGGATCGTCCGCTGTGCCTTCTTCGTCGTCCGGACCGTCTGATACGGGACGATCTTGCCGTCCTCGAAGTGGAAGAGCGGGCGAAGTTGGAGCATGTTGCCGACGAACGCCTTCGTCGAGGAGATTCGCCCGCCCGCCTGGAGCTGGTCGAGGTTGCCGACCGTGAACTCGATGTGATGATCAAGCCGTCGCGCAAGGAGGTGCGCCTCAATCTCTTCCGGCGTTTTGCCCGCTTCACCCATCTCGACTGCTTCCGCGAGCAGTTGGCCTGCCGGATAGATGCCACACCGTGAGTCGACGGCGATCAGCCGGAAGCCGGCGATGTCCGCGCCCTGGACGGAGGCATTGTACGTGCCGCTCAGCTCGCTCGACAGATGGACGGCGATCCCGAGGTCATATTCTTCCTTCAGTCGTTCATAAGCTTCCGCGAATGAACCGATTGACGGCTGGCTTGTCGTGACCTTATGTCCATCTTCGATCCATTGATAGACCGTTTCCGCCTGGACGTCGACGCCGTCGATGAAAGACTCTCCGTCGCGCAGCACCTGGAGCGGCACGACGGTCAGGTCAGGGTGGTTGGCGATAGTGTCTGGCAAGATGGTCGTACTGTCAGTGATCCACGCGATTTTCATGAGAAATCCTCCTATATATTAGTACCTAGTATTAATTGTAGGTGGAATACGCTGGAGTGTCAAACCACTTCCCTATTTTTTCGCAAACGGTTGCAGAATCAGCTGGATGCGCTATAATCGGGTTCATAATACTAAACTCAAAGTAATGTCTCACTAAACTCGACCGAATCGGAACAGGAGGGACGCGATGCGTAAAATCGGACAGAAGATCAAAAATCTTAGGCTTCAAAAAGGACTGACGCAGGAGGAACTCGGAGAACGTACCGATCTCAGCAAGGGCTATATCTCGCAACTCGAGCGTGACCTCAGCTCGCCATCGATCGAGACGCTGTTCGACCTGCTCGAGGTGCTCGGCATCTCGCCGCATGAGTTCTTCGCGGAAGGGGTGCCTCAGAAAATCGTTTACACGCAAGAGGAAGCGACGGTGTCCGTCGACATGGAGCGGGGCTACCACGTCTCCTGGCTGATCCCGGAATCGAACGAGAAAAAGATGGAGCCGGTCCTGCTCATGCTTGAGCCGAACGGGGCGTTCAAGCAGTATGAGCCTTCTGCAGCCGAGACGTTCGTCTACGTGCTCGAGGGGACTGTCACCCTCATGTTCGGTGCGCATACGTTCGAGGCGAAGACAGGGGAAGCCCTCTACTATCTCGCGACGGAACCGCATCAATTGAAAAACTTGACGGAACGGCCGGTGCGGATGCTCGTGATCGCGACCGATTCCTATCTATGAAGGAGGAAACACTTTTGACAGACCAGCCAATCATCCAATTCAACGGCGTGACGAAACGTTACGACGACATGACAGTACTCGACCGGGTCAGCTTCGAAATCGAACGGGGGAAATTCTATACGTTGCTCGGGCCTTCAGGCTGCGGGAAGACGACGGTACTCCGCCTGATCGCAGGTTTCGCCGAGGCGACGGAAGGGGACATCCTCTTCCACGGAAAGCGGATCAACGACGTGCCTGCGAACAAGCGTCAGGTCAACACGGTCTTCCAGGACTATGCGCTGTTCCCTCATCTGAACGTCTTCGAGAACATCGCCTTCGGCCTACGGATCAAGAAGATGAAGGAGGCGGACATCAAGCAGCGCGTCGCCGACGCCTTGAATTTCGTCAACCTGACAGGTTACGAGTCGCGTGAGATCACGGAGATGTCAGGCGGTCAGCGCCAGCGCGTCGCGATCGCCCGCGCGATCGTCAACGAGCCTGAAGTCATCCTGCTCGACGAGCCGCTCTCGGCACTCGATCTGAAGCTGCGGACCGAGATGCAGTACGAGCTGCGCGACCTGCAACGCCGGCTCGGCATCACGTTCATCTTCGTCACGCATGACCAGGAGGAGGCGCTCGCGATGTCGGACGAGATCTTCGTCATGAACCACGGGAAGATCGAACAGTCCGGCACGCCGACCGACATCTATGACGAGCCGATCAACCGGTTCGTCGCCGATTTCATCGGGGAGTCGAACATCGTCCCCGGACGGATGGCCGCCGACTACCGCGTCGCGTTCGCCGGCAAGGAGTTCGAGTGCGTCGACAAGGGACTCGAGCCGAACGAGCCGGTCGAGGTCGTCATCCGTCCGGAGGACCTCGAAATCGCGACGACGGAGAGAGGGAAGCTCATCGTCACGGTCGACTCGCAACTGTTCCGCGGTGTCCACTATGAGATCGCCTGCATCGATGAGGCGGGCAACGAATGGCTCGTCCACAGCACGAAGAAGGCGACGGTCGGTGAGACGATCGGACTCGCCTTCGATCCGGAAGCGATTCACGTCATGCGTCTGAACGAGACGGAAGAGGACTTCGACAAGCGGCTTGAATCGTACGACGGGGTGCTCTGATGCACAAGCGTAACTGGTACCTCATCCCGTACTCGCTTTGGATCGCGCTCTTCGTCATCGCGCCGATCGTCCTGATCGTCTACTATTCGCTGCTCGGGCTCGACGGCGAGTTCACGCTCGCGAACTACGAGAACTTCTTTACGTCGACCTACCTGACCATGACGCTCAGTTCGTTCTGGTATGCGTTCCTGATCACGCTGTTCTCGCTGCTGATCGGATATCCGACGGCATATCTCTTGACGCGGACGAAGCATAAGCAGCTCTGGCTGCTCCTAATCATCCTGCCGACGTGGATCAACCTGCTGCTCAAGACGTACGCCTTCATCGGATTGTTCAGCACGTACGGATTCGCGAACCAGGTGCTTGAGGCGATCGGCATCGGACGCAAGCAGATCCTGTTCACGGACTTCAGCTTCGTCTTCGTCTCGGTCTACATCTTCATCCCGTTCATGATCCTGCCGATCTTCAACGCGCTCGAGAAGCTGAACCCGTCGCTCGTCGACGCCTCGCGCGACCTCGGTGCCTCGAACTGGACGACGTTCCGCCGCGTCATCTTCCCGCTGACGCTCGACGGCGTCAAATCGGGGGCGCAGCTCGTCTTCATCCCGGCGCTTTCGCTCTTCATGATCACGCGCCTGATCGCCGGTAACCGCGTCATCACGCTCGGGACGGCGATCGAACAGCACTTCCTCGTCACGCAGGACTGGGGGATGGGGGCGACCATCGCCGTCTTCCTGATCATCGCGATGGCGATCATCATGGCTCTTACGAGCACGAAACGCAAGAAAGGGGTGACGTCATGACGAAGAAATGGAAAATCTCGAACCTCTATTTGATCCTCGTCTTCGTGATCCTGTACGCACCGATCGTCTACCTGTCGATCTATTCGTTCAACAGCGCGGACAACATGACGAACTTCGAGAGCTTCACGTGGGATTGGTACAAGGAGGTCTTCCAAGACGGACGACTTCTGATCATCGTCCTGAACACGCTCGTCATCGCGCTGCTTTCTGCTGCGATCTCGACGATCCTCGGCGTGATCGGAGCGATCGGCATCCATGCCGTGCGCCGTAAACGCGTCGAGACGTCGCTGCTTACGCTCAACAGCATCCTGATCGTCAGCCCGGACGTCATCATCGGGGCTTCCTTCCTGATCTTCTTCACGATTCTCGGGATCAAGCTCGGCTTTACGTCCGTCCTGCTGTCGCACATCGCCTTCTCCGTCCCGATCGTCGTCATCATGGTGCTGCCGAAGCTCCAGGAGATGAGCCCGACGCTCGTCGACGCGGCGCGCGACCTCGGGGCGAGCCGGCTCGACGTCCTGACGAAGGTCATCCTGCCGTACATCACGCCGGGCATTTTCGCCGGATTCTTCACGGCGCTGACGTATTCGCTCGACGACTTCGCCGTCACGTTCTTCGTCACGGGGAACGGGTTCACGACGCTCTCCGTCGAGATCTACTCGCTCGCACGCCAGGGCATCTCGATGAAGATCAACGCACTCTCGACTTTGATCTTCCTCTTTACGCTCGCACTCGTGCTCGGCTACTACTTCTTGAACAAGCGGCGCGCAGAGCGCCCGCTCGTCCGTCCGGAGGTGAGCTGACATGAAGAAGCTTGTACAGCTTTTCGCCTTGATCTTCCTGCTGTCAGCGGCAATCTTGTTTGCACTCGACCGTCTCAACGCGACGCAAGGGTACTCGGGTGAGAACGTCCTGAACATCTACAACTGGGGTGACTACATCGAACCGGAGCTGATCGACCAGTTCGAAAAAGAGACTGGCATCAAAGTCGTCTATCAGACGTTCGACTCGAACGAGGCGATGATGACGAAGGTCGAACAGGGCGGGACGACGTATGACATCGCCGTACCGTCCGATTACGCGATCGCGAAGATGATCGACGAGGACCTGCTCATCCCGCTCGATCAATCGAAGATCCCGAACGTCAAGCATATCGACCCGCGCTTCCTCGACGTCTCGTTCGATCCGGGGAACAAGTACTCGATCCCGTACTTTTGGGGGACGGTCGGGATCGTCTATAACCGTGACCTGATCGGCGGGGACGCGATCACGAGCTGGAAGGATCTGTGGAAGCCGGAGTACAAGAACCAGATCCTGCTCGCCGACGGCGCACGCGAGGTGATGGGGATGAGCTTGAACAGTCTCGGCTATTCACTCAACGAGACGGACGAGGCGAAGCTTCAGGAAGCGAAACGCAACCTGATGGAGCTGACGCCGAACATCAAGGCGATCGTCGGCGACGAGATCAAACTCCTGCTCGCGAACGAGGAGGCAGGGATCGGCGTCGTCTGGTCCGGGGATGCGAACGAGATCATGAGCGAGAACGACAAGCTCGACTACGTCGTACCGAGCGAAGGCTCGAACGTCTGGTTCGATAACATCGTCATCCCGAAGACGGCGAAGAACGTCGAAGGGGCGCATAAGTTCATCGACTTCATGCTCGATCCGGAGAACGCGGCGAAGAACACGGACTATGTCGGCTATTCGACGCCGAACAAGGACGCGCTCAGACTGCTCGATCCGGAAGTGGCGGAGGATGAACGCTTCTATCCGGGAGAAGACGTCACCGACAAACTCGAGGTGTACGAGAACCTCGGCAAGGAGATGCTCGCGCACTATAATGAGCTCTTCCTCGAGTTCAAGATGCACAGTAAATGAATTGGACCGGGGCCTGTCATCAGGCTTCGGTTTTTCTTTTGAAATATTTTTTAGGAAAATCTCTGGAAAATGAGTATTTTTGAGAAAAGGGGGAATCAGTAATTTTATAAAGGGGGATACAGAGATGAAACAATTTTTTGGACTTATGATGACCGTCACCCTCGCTTTGAGCATGTTCGGAGGGAATTCACATACAACGCAAGACGCGGAAGCCGCTACGAAAACGGATGTCCAGTGGCTCACGCAAGTGAAGGAGAAGGCGGGTGCCGCGCAATCGGTCGACAAGAAGGCGACGCTTCGTAAGACGACGCTCGCACAGCTACATAAGCTGTACAAAGGGGAAAAGAATTCGAAATGGTGCCAGAGCGGGAACGGGCTCGTCACGGCTGACGCAAGCACACACTATTGCGCCGAGTACGGTGTAGCGGACTCGAAGGCGAAAGTCGAGGCGATCGTCTACGATCCGAGCAAGCTCAAGCGAACGCTCACTGTCGAGGAAGTGAAGCAGGTCTTCCCGAAGGCGAAAGTCGACAAGATGTTCAACGTCATGATCGTACCGGTCAAGGACGTAAACATTTATCTAAATTTAAATTCTAAACGAACAAAAGTCGTATCGGTTCTAGTAAAATATGAATAACCAGAAAAAGGATGACCTCGAAGGGCATCCTTTTTATTTAGCGTTCATTTGTATCGGCGCAAGGTCCTTATAGGTACAACGAATCAATTCAAGCAGGTCTTCTGGTCCCATCTGACTGACCTTTTCAGCCGGGATATGGCGTCCGACGAGGAATTCCGCCTTCTTGACGTCGCGGAAACGTTCGAGTCCTGCCGCCAGGTCCGCTTCATGGATCGGCGTCGCGTCTTTCTTCATATGATCGTACGAGACGACATAGTCCTCAGGAAGCGCCTCGAAGCGTTCGAGTTGCGAAAGCATCTTCTCCGCATACCGCCCTTTGTTCGGCAGCTCATAGATATAGGCGAGCCAGATGAACAGATGATCGTCGAACAGCCCGACCTGGAAGTGCGGATGTTTTTTATAGCCGCGCTTGTCCGGTGAGAACGCCATCCACGTGTCGTTCGGCGGATTGACGGTCCGGCGGGCGTGTCGTGCGATATGGACATGGACGTCCTCGCCGAGCAGCATCGTCAGGTCAGGGGAGACGGCTTCCCCGATTGCCCGGAAGTTCGGCTGGATGCGCTCCTTGATTGCGGTCATCCGGTCATCGAGACCGTTGATGTGAAACGTGTCGAATGCAGATTGATCAAAACCTTTGAACATGTGATCCCTCCTCCTTCAAGTAGTGTACCAAATTCAAGCGTTTCGAATGGACATTATGCTCGGGGGAAGGTGATAATGGAACAGGAAATGAATTATCAGAAAAATACAGAAATTTGAATAAAATCACAGGGAGGGGACATAGGCATGCGGCGGTTCCAACAATACCTACTCAGAAGTTGGCTCATCTTCTTCATCGCAATCATTGGAGTCGATGCCTTGATGCGGGCAAAAGGATACGACCTCGGCATCGACTTGTTCACGTTCATCTTCATCGTCGCCCTTGGGATCGTATTCGTCATCGATCCGGTCAGAAGGCGGCATATGAGTTTTACATTCCATTTTGGATTCGTCCTGTTTACGTTCCTGACGTACGGACTGATCTCAGCCGTCTGCGTCGGACAGCTCGTCCTCCTGTTCTATCAGCTGCGAACGGCCCATACGGCAGTCGGACGGCGGCGGATGCTACATAACTATCCGTTCAACGCGATGCTCGAGCTGATGCTGATCCTGCCCGCAGGTCTCGCATATGACGCGCTCGGCGGGAAACACGGGCAAGCGTTTTCACTTTTTGACAATTGGCTTGCACTGCTCGTGATGGTCCTGATCATGTGGACGATGCTGATGTTCCAGTACAAGGCTTCAGCCTACCTGCTCGGCGAGTACCTGACGAAGGAGGACATCATCCCGCTGATCCGCTTCGAAGCAGTCGTCATCACGGCGGAACTCGTCTTCGGCAGCTTCAGTACGCTGATGGTCCAGAACAACGGCATCAGCGCACTCGCGATGGCCGCATTCGCCCTGTTCCTGATCAAGCGTTCGCTCGGCAGCTCGGTCAACGCATCCGACCGGATCCAGAAATGGGAGAGCATCGAACGATTGAAGGAGGCGGCATGGAAGGATGGGGACTCCCAGTTCATCATCGAACAATACTTGCGGCAGCTCAACCAGTTCGTCCGTCCTGAACTCGCCTGGATCAAGTTCGTCTTCCCTAAAGGCGAGTCGGTCTATTACTCACTGAAGGACGGACGGAAGCTTCAGACGGACCGCGTCGAGGGTCGCGTCATCGAGGAAATCACCGGTAAGGAGGAGCTTCTTCTCTACAGCGTGCAACAGGAGTGGGACATCCGCCTGTACGATCAGCTCGACGAGAACCTGCAATCGGTCCTCTACATCAATCCGGAAGCTACCGAGACGATCAACTGCTCGCTCCTGCTCGCCTCCGAGTCGAGCGGCGAGTTCACGAACGAGTTCGGTCATGAGCTCTATCGTGCGCTCCGCGTCCTCTCCTGGGCGGTCGAACGCTCGCTCGAACGCGAACGTCTCCTCCATGACAGTCGTACGGACGCGATGACGAACCTGCCGAACTACCGGGCACTCCAAGAGTGGGGCGACCGCCGGATTCGGCAGGAAGACCTCTATCCGTTCTCGGCGCTCATGATCGACCTTGATCATTTCAAGTACATCAACGATACGTACGGACATGAGATCGGCGACCGCGTCCTCTGCGAGGTGGCGAAGATCCTCATGAAGACGACACGTGTGACGGACCTGGTCGCCCGCTACGGCGGAGAGGAGTTCGTCGTGCTATTGCCGAACACGGACCTCGACGCGGCTCAGTACGTCGCAGAACGCATCCGTGAGACCCTCCAGGCATCGCCGATCGTCGTCGGTGACGCGATCATCAACGTCACGGCGAGCATCGGGATCGACACGCTCCGTGAGCTCGGCGAGCTCGCGAGCCTGATCCGAAACGCCGACCGCGCCATGTACGTCGGTGCGAAGTTCCAAGGACGCGACCGCGTCGCGATCTACAAGGACTGGAAAGAAAAGGCGGCGCTTTGACGTCTTCGATGAATGGAAATTACAAGGGACTCACTCAAAAGTCCCTTTGTGAACGACATACGGGGGCGGATCTCGAATCCGCTCCCGTATTCTCGTCCAGACGACATCACTCGCCTCCTGCAGGGAAAATCGCGCTGTCTTGACTGAGGAAAGCGAGTAAAGGGAGAGTGATCACTTGTTGAACCTTCTAGATGGACGACCAAGGAGACGAATAAAGAGGAAGGATTCGGCCGGGGCCGAATCCTTCCTCTTTTGGTCTGTCGATCAGGCATGGACCTGTTGCGATCGAATCTCGCTCTCGATCGCATGGATCGCAGCTGACCAGGAACCATAACGATGAAGCAGAGCCTTCGTAGAAGGCTTGTTGTTGCGTTTCGCCCATTCACGGTATGCCTCGAACGAAAGTGAGAAACCTACTTCTTCGATGGCCTGTCGCAGCGATGCGGCGAGCTCTGCCTTGGAGTAGGTGACGCTGGCTTCGAGACCGGCCGCCGTGCAGGCGTCATGCCATGACCCGAACATCTTGACGATGTGGTAGTGGCTAGGAGCGTGGTGGACGGTCTTGCGCCACTCCTGATACTTCTTGAGCGTGATCGTCGAACCGACGTCCTGTGCGTATCTCTCGAAGGATTTCAAAATCTCTTCCTTCGTATACTTAGGCGCTTTCTCAAGCGACTCGCGTTGAAGGTCGATATTCCATTCATACCCGGCAGCAGAAAGAGCTTCTGCCCATGAGCCGAATTGGCGAATGATCACTTCTGGCTGGTGCCAGCCATGTTCAAGGGCGTAGCGACGATAGACAGTCCGGCGCGGCCGTTCTTGAATGAGTTCTCCTACCTCCTTGATGGCAGCGATCATCTCTAACTGTTCTTCTGTCCATACACGCTGGACGGGAAGTACACGTTGTTTCAAAGTAAGTCCTCCTTCCTAGGGTTTCTGATTGAGGCAAAAGTCCTCTTTACACACGATATATCGGATGATTTCCATTAAATGTGAAGCGAATTGAACTTAAATTGTAAAAAAAGTTAACAGGAATTCTTATTAATCAATTAATTATAAGAGTCATTTCCCTCTTGTGGAACAAAAATATGCGGAAATTTGAAAAAAATACACGAAATGGGACTTAAGAATCAAAGTTAGGAATCAGGATGACGATGGAAAAACCAGACCCGCAGCGCTACGGGTCTGGTCAAGAGAATGCTATTACTTGCCTTCGATCGAAGCCCACTTGTACGAAGTATCTGCTCCGAACGAGTGGTTGACGACGTCTTTGACGTACGGCTTACGCATGAGCGCGACACCGCGTTGGTACATGACCGAGATTGCCTGCTCTTCTTCGAGGAGGACCTTCTCTGCGTCTTTGAGTGCCTGCCAGCGTTTCGCTTGATCCGTCTCTTTTTGTGCCGATTTGATGAGGTCGTCGTACGCTTTGCTTGAGAAGCCGCCGCGGTTGTACGGTCCGCCAGTCATCCACATGTCGAGGAACGTCATTGGATCCTGGTAGTCAGGGCCCCAGCCTGCGAACGAAAGCTCGAACTGGCCTTTCGCCTCGAGGTCGAGTTTGTTCTTGAACGGCTGCTGCTTGATTTTGACTTCAAGACCTGGAAGGTTCTTCTCCCATTCGCCTTTCAGGAACTCAGAGATTTTCTTCGAGTTGTCGTCATCGTAAGCGAGGAGCTCGAGCGTGACTTTCTTCTCGCCGACAGCTTTGAGACCTTTCTCGAATGATGCTTTTGCCGATGTAGCATCGAATGAACCGAATCCTTCGTTGCCTTCACGGAAGTCCGCGCCGTCCGGTCCTTTGACGAAGTCTTTTGGCACGTAGTAGTAAGCAGGGATCGAACCGTTGTTGAGGAGGACTTGAGCCATCTGCTCCTTGTCGTATCCTTGGTCGATTGCCTTACGGATATCTTTGTTCTGGAGCGCTTTGTTCTTGAAGTTCATTTGGATGTAGAACATCGCAGAGTCGAGGCGAGTCTGGAAGTCTGCGTTATCCTTGTACTGATCGACGAATTCGCTTGTCAGACCGACCGTATCGATGTCGCCTTTTTCGTAGAGGTTGACGGCTGTCGAAGTTTCCTTGACGACCTTCGTGTTGATCTCTTCGAGCTTGACGTTCTCAGCATCCCAGTACTTGTCGTTCTTGACGAGTGACCAGCCGACTTCAGTTTTCCAGTTAACCAGTTTGAACGGTCCGTTGTAGAGGAAGTTCTCCGGCTTGAGCGCGAACTGATCGCCTTTAGATTCGACGAACTCTTGCTTAAGCGGCATGAACGGTCCGAATGCAGTGAGGCCAGTGAAGTAAGAAGCTGGTTGAGTCAGCTTGACTTCGAGCGTCTTGTCGTCGACAGCCTTGACGCCGACATCTTCCGGCTTACCTTTGCCTGTGTTGTATGCTTCCGCACCAGCGATGATGTAGAAGACGTATGCGTATTGCGATCCGCTCTTAGGATCAAGAAGATGTTTCCACGCGTACTCGAAGTCTTTCGCGCTGACAGCGCTGTCATCCGACCACTTCGCGTCACGGAGCTTGAACGTGTATGTAAGTCCGTCTTCGGAAACTTCCACGCTCTCTGCCATAGCTGGTTCTGGCTTCTGGTCCTTGCCTGTACGGTAGAGACCTTCCATTACGTTGTTGAGGACGTTGAATGAAACAGAGTCAGTCGCGACAGTCGGGCTGAGTGCCGGGATGTCCGATCCGCTTGTGATGTTGAGGACCTGTTTGTCAGCCGGCTTAGAAGCGCCTGTGCTTTCAGTTTCTTTTTTCGTTTCCTCACCTGATGAGCAGGCAGCTAGGCTTGCGCCGACGAGTGATAGTGCTCCGACGAGTGCGAATGGTTTTTTCTTCATGATTACGAATTCCCTCCCAAGAATGGATGTATGTTTTGTTGAAGAGTTCCCAAGATGATAGCGATCCGGCGTCCCAAGATTCAAAATAAAAGGGGTCATCGCCTGTTAAGTCGAGTAGTGGAAAGCACCGGATCAACTTGTTACCAATAATAAATACAATATTCAGAAAAATCAATACATTATTTTCTGATTATTTCAAAATTATTAAAAAATTGTGGGATAGCAACGTTTTCCGTGTCAAAAAAAATTTAATATTTACATCAAATGTAAAATTATCCAAACAAAAACCCCTGCACGTCAGGCAGGGGCGGACGGGTCAATTCAGCTGATCGATGTAGGCGAGGGCGGACGCCACATGATCTTTCACCTTCACATCGCGCCACTCATGGATGAGTTCCCCGTCCTCGTCGATCAAAAATGTCGAGCGGACGATACCGTGGTATTCTTTTCCATAATTCTTCTTCAATTGCCAGACATCGTATGCTTCACAGACCGTATGGTCAGTGTCTGACAATAATTCGAACGGAAGTTCATATTTCGCGATAAAGTTCTGGTGCCGTTTCGCACTGTCGGCAGAGACGCCGAGGATGACTGTGTTCTTTGCCGCGAAGTCGGCGTGGGCGTCACGGAAATCGCAGGCCTCAGTCGTACAGCCGGGCGTCGAGTCCTTCGGATAGAAGTAGAGGACGACCCGCTTGCCGCGGTAGTCACTGAGGGAAATCGATTTTCCTTCGGCGTTCGGCAGGGTGAATTCAGGTGCTTTCATCGAAAATGCCTCCTTAACCAAGCTCGAGGTTGAGCTTGTTTTCGTATTTGGCGAGCTTTTCCTGCAGACTCTCCTTGAGCGGTGTGAGCGCATCGATATACTTCGCGTAATCCTCACCGGTCGCGGCCGTCTTCATCAGCAGTTCCTGCTCGTCCCCGTACCATGCCGTGTAATCGGCATAATAGTCGGACAGTACGTCCGGATTCTCCTCGTTCGAGAGCGCCGGGCCGAGGATCATCAGGAAGTTGCTGTTCATCTCGAGCGCCATGTAGTCGGTCTGGGCGTTGACACGCGTGAACACCTCATCCTGCTTGTCTTCCGCCGTGTTGCCGATTTCATCCGCCGCGTCCGCGTTGACGCCGTACTCGTTGACGTCGACGTCCTCGAAGATCTTCGCGAGCGAGCGGAACGTATCCGGTTCGAACTCCGCCGGGATGAGAGCGAGCTTCCACTCGCCGTCCTTCTTGATGACCAGCTTCGATCCGCGGTTCGGGAGCGGTTTGCCGTCCTCGCCATTAAATTCATGGATGATGAAGGCGACGTCACCTTCACGCCACGTCTTGACGACCTTACCCGGCTTCAGGCGAAGGGCGTGCGCACCGGTCGCGAGCGGCTCGAGCAGCTTCGCGTCGCCCGTGTAGTCGACCTTGGCAAGCGCTGCGCTGTCCTCTTTGCCGCTCTTGCCGAGCGAATCCTGATACGTTTTATAGAGGGAAGCGATCACCGCGTCCTCGCTTTGTTTCGCATCCTCGGTCTTCGGGGATTCAGTAGGGGAAGGCGATTCGCCGGTTCCGCAAGCTGTCAGAAACAGGCTCGAGGCGACGGCGGCCGTCAGAAATCGTTTCATATATGAGTTCCTCCTTGAAAGGTTTCGTTTCATCTACCATACAGGAAATTCGCTTTTTTAGGTAGCGAGTCGCTACACTGGAAGAAAGGGAGATGAACAATAGCAATTGAATAAATAGACAAATGGTATGGCATGTACCTGAATATGGACAGGATTGGACCATCCCAGCTATGCTTCGCTTGGAAACGGAGGCAGTTCAAGAGCTTCGGAAGTACAAAAAATAAACTGAAAGGGGGATGAAGAGGTTGTTGAGGGCGTACAAGACAGAGATCCGACCGACTGAAGGACAGATCATTCTGATCCATAAGACCATCGGCACTTGTCGTTATGTCTACAACCTGTACCTTCAAAAGAACAGAGAAGCGTACGAGGCAACTTCTTCCTTCCTCTCCGGGTATGACTTCTCGAAATGGTTGAACAATGAGCACGCGACGCAGGATGAGTTCGCCTGGATCAAGGAAGTGCCCAGCAAGGCGGTCAAACAGGCCATCATGAACGCGGACGTAGCCTACAAACGATTCTTCAAGAAGCTGTCCTCTTCCCCTCGCTCCAAAAGAAAGAGCGACTATGGTTCGTTCTACTTGGTCGGTACGATCCATGTGAAGAGGCATCTCATTCAGCTGCCTAAGCTTGGGAAAGTGAAGTTGAAAGAAAAGGGATACATTCCTTTCGACGGCGTGAAGAGCGCGACGGTTTCCCGCGAAGGGGATCGGTACTTCGTCTCTGTGTTGGTCGAAGAGCCTTCTCGTGTCGTTCAAAAGCATGGCCAGACAGATGGGATCGGTATCGATATGGGGATCAAAGAGCTGCTGTTTGACTCGGACGGGAACGCTGTCGCGAACATCAATAGGTCGAATCAGATCATCAAGCTGACGAGGAGCCTGAAGCGTCAACAGCGCAAGCTGTCTCGCCGCGTCAAAGGGTCTGAGAACTTCAAGAAACAGAAGGTCATCGTG
>NZ_QPKS01000011.1 GCF_003344535.1 Exiguobacterium flavidum
TCGATGGCTGCGTTGTCGAGACAGTTGCCCTTACGGGACATACTTTGAGTGATGCCGTGCTCCCGGAGCGTACCGATGAATGGCCGGTATTGATAATGCCAACCTTGATCGGAGTGAAGAATCGGCCGTGCCTGCCCGTCGAGCCTCCCGATCGCCTGGTCCAACATCTCGCCGACGAAATGATAGGTGGGGCGGTCCGACACGGTATAGGCGATGATCTCCCGGTTCCCCAGGTCCATCATCGGCGAGAGGTAGAGCTTCTCCCCGAAGAGGTGGAACTCGGTGACGTCAGTCACCCATTTCTGGTTCAGGCCGGAGGCCTTGAAGTCCCGTTGGAGAAGGTTCGGCGCGACCTCCCCGACCCGCCCCTTGTAGGAGCGGTATCGCTTCATGCGGACGAGGCACTTGAGGCCGAGCTCACCCATGAGGCGGCGCACGGTCTTCGGGTCGTGTCGGAAGCCTTGGCGCTCGAGGAGCGCGTGGATGCGACGATAGCCACATCGTCCCTCGTGTTCGTGGAAGAGGGCATGGATGGCCGCCTTCACCTCCGCATACTTGTCCTCGGCCGTCAGGCGCGTCCGCCAATAGTAATAGACGCTCCGGGCCATACCGAGCACGCGAAGGAGTCCCGGGACGGGATAGGTCGCCCGCAACTCCTCGATCACTTGCGCCTTGATCCGGTTCGTCGCGCATTCTCTTCTTGAACCAAGGCTCTCAATTTTTTTAACGCGGCGTTCTCCATCTCGAGGTACTCGACCCGCTCCTTGAGCTTCTCGACCTCCGTCATCTCTTCAGGATCCTTCTTCTTGCGTCTCGCCATCGGGGCACGTCCTTTCGGTTTGGCGGCCAGCCCCTCGACCCCTTCCCGTTCGTATGTGGATCGCCAGTTGGAGATCATACCCGGGGAGGAGATTCGGTATTTCAGGGCCGCCTCCATGCGTGACAGCCCATTGGTCGCCATGTCGTTTAATACCTCCAGTTTAAACGGCAGCGAGTGGGCTGTATAGGAAGGATCGAAGATCGTCTCCCCCCATCGCTCATAGAGACGCGACCACTCACGGACCAGTTCACGCGCTATCCCGAATTCATTCGCCAAACTTTGGTATCCGTCTCGTCCCGTCAGATGACGCTCGGCGACCTGGACTTTGAACGCCTTCGTATGTTTGACCATAAAAAACACCCCATAAAAGTTGGATTTTCATGTCCAACTTTTATGGGGCAGTTCACGGTCAGGAAGGACGTTGCATGTTCACTTGACGACTTCGAGCGGGATCTCGATGCCGCGGCCGGCGCCGGCGTCGATGACGAGGACCGGCAGGCGGTCGTCCTCGAACAGGGCGTCTTCGCGCGTCGTCTCCGCCGTGTAGGTGCGGATCTCCCCCATCCGGTTCGCCTTGAAGGCGACGAACGGGAACGGGATCGACTGGTTCGCGACCTCGAGCCGGATGTCGACGCGCTGGTCGTCGAGCCGGACGTCGTTCGACGTGCGGATCGTCAGGACCATCCGGTCGTTCTCGGCGATCTTGATCTCCGCTGCGATGCTCTGCGTCTGACCGGCGCGCTTGATCGGTTCCTCGACGACCGTGGGGGAAGTCGTCGTCGAGACCGGCTGTTCACCGCGCGCGCAGCCCGGTACGAGCAACGCCAGGATAGCTAGGGGGAGGAGCAGTTTTCTCATCGCCCGCTCACTTGATCGCGAAGGTGAGTTCCGCTTGACAGGCGACTTCCCCGTCGACCGTCGCAGTGGCGACGCCCTTGCCGATCGGCCCGCGCAGCTTCGTCAGCTCGACCTCGAGCCGGAGCTGGTCGCCCGGGACGACCTGGCGCTTGAAGCGGCAGTTGTCGATCCCTGCGAAGAAGGCGAGCTTCCCCTGGTTCTGTTCCATCTTGAGGACGGCGAAGGCGCCGACCTGGGCGAGCGCCTCGACGATCAGGACGCCCGGCATGACGTTATAGTCCGGGAAGTGGCCGTTGAAGAACTCCTCGTTCGCCGAGACGTTCTTGATGCCGACGGCCCGCTTGCCCTCCTCGACCTCGAGGATGCGGTCGACGAGCAGGAACGGATAGCGGTGCGGGATCACTTCTTTGATTTGTTCGATCGTGTACATGGGCGTCACTCCTAGTTCAGATAGTTTAAGTGGTAGTCCAAAAATCGGTGATGTGCGTCCACGTCGAAGGGTCGAGCACGTCAAGGGCTTCACCGCCGCCGAGACCGGCGTATCCGACCATCGCGCCGACGATCAGCGCGATCAGGGCGAAGAGGAGGACGAGCAGAAGGCGGACGACGACCGGGACGCGGCGCGCCGTATAGTGGCGCATCCGTTTCTTCGGCTTCTTCTCCTTCTTGTCACGGTTCGCGCGTTCGCGATTAGGACGTTCCATTTCGGCTTGGTTTTGTACCATCTTGAATCACCTTTCGTTTGGTTCAGTCTTGCATCAGTATACCACATTAGTACCTGGTCACAAGTATCTGCCGGATTATTGTTTCGCTATCGCTAGTGTAACACGTCGCTTCCTTTCCCCGGCAAAAAAATTCAGTTGACGAACTATGTCGGACAGACGGGAAATCCGCCTCGCCCGCAGAATGTTATCTGCAGAAAGGAAGGTGCTCCCGAATGAATGATCCCTTGCTTGATTTGCTCCGCCTTGCGACCTCACGGCCCGCCGAGGCACTCGCCTTCTATCAGCGCGACGACCACCATCTTCATACGATCCGCGAGGCGGGCGAGACCGTCGCCCTGATCGGCATCCGCCTGACGCAGGACGAGGCGACGATCCTCCAGATCGCCGTCGCGCCTGCCCATCAAGGGAAGTCGCTTGGCGAGAAGTATCCGGGTGTCGAACGCTTCCTCTGCCAATACGACCGACAAGCTGATTCTTTCCCGCTCTCGCTCGATACGTCTCCGCCAAATTAGACGAAGAGGACGAAAAATGCTCCCTTGAGCAGGGAGCATTTTCCTTATTTCGTCTTCTTTTTTGCAGTGCTCTTCTTCGCGGGTGCTTTTTTGACACTCTTCTTCTTTCCATCAAGGTCGTGATAGAGCGTCTCCGCCGGAATCTCCGGATCGGGCTTCTGGCCGATCGGTTCCGGATGTTCGAGGTAGACGAACTCTCCCGTCCCGTCCGGCGCTTTTCCTTTTGCCCACGGTCCTTCGCCCGACTCGTTTCCGTCCGACAGATCCCAGAATTCGTAGGCGTGTTGTTCCGCCTCCATCTCGTCCTTCGGTCCGAACGTCGCCGGCACGTAGATTTCATTCTTCGCCTCGAGTTCCTCGATCGCCGCCATCCATTGGTACTGGTGATACCGGTCGCGCGCGAGCATCTTTCGTAGAGTCGAGCGGACCCCTTCGTCCTTCGTCATATGATAGAGGCGCGCGACTTGCAGGCGCCCTTGCGATTCCGCGTTCAAGTTCGTCCGCATGTCGGCGAGCAGGTTGCCGCTCGCGACGATGTAGCCCGCGTTCCACGGGACGCCGTTCGAGTTCGACGGAAGCGCTCCGAGTCCGCTGACGAGCAGATGCTGCGGATTCATGCCGCCAAGGATCGCTGCCGTGACCGGATCCTTCCCGGCCTCGACCTGATCCTCCGGCGCCGCGCCGTCGAGCAGTTGCGAGATGAGGGAGCAGAGCATCTCGACGTGCCCGATCTCCTCCGTCCCGATGTCCATCAGCATGTCCTTGTACTTCTCTTCTCCCCGGAAGTTGAAGCCCTGGAACAGATACTGCATCATGACCGTCATCTCACCGAACTGACCTCCGAGCACTTCCTGGACAGCCCGCGCGAGCTTCGCGTCCGGCCGGTCGACCTTTACCTCGAATTGTAATTCCTTTTGGTGTCTGAACATCATGGTCCTCCTCAAGAAATGTATTTTTCATGGCATTCTTGGGATTTATTCCACTCGTCGCTTGAAATAAACTTAATTATTTATTCAGTTTCTGAATGCTTCACTTTTTCCACCATACGCCGCTGTCGTCAGACTTCATCTGGTTCATTCGAACCCTTTTTTAAAAATCAAGTCTACCTTTTTAACAAAAAAGGAATAATACTGATATTACCAGTAAATTCTTTTTTTCCAGAAAGGAGCAGACCCATGCACCCGATCACGTTCCGGGACGACCTTCACAAAAAGCGCTTCGCTGCCTTGCTCAACCGGGCGAACAAGCGGATGCGTCACGTCCCGTCCATCCAAAGCATCCTGTACCTGACGACCGGAAACATCGAACTGCTGAAAATCTTCAACGATTACTTCTTCCCGGAGACCGGGGAGTTCTTCTTCAAGGAAATGCTCGAGGACGAGCGGAGCGACCGCTCGCTCTTCGTCCAGACGCAACTCGTCGTCCAGCTCTACAACGGACGGACGACGCTGACAATCGCCGAACTGATCGACCACCTGACACGGCCGGAGATGGAGCTCGCCTTGAACGCGATCGCGATCCGTGCGCTCGGCGTCGATCAGGCGGAGCTGCGCAACACGATCAATGCATGATGAAAGCCCGGGGGCAAAGCGCTCCCGGGCTTCATGCGTCTCTTATGCTTTCGTCACTTAGCCCCGCTCTTGTCGAGCAACAGGAGCATCGGACGCGTGAAGCTGTCGAACTTGTCGAAGTCTGTAAGTGCGACCCAGGCCACGTCGATGATGTCACTGTTCTCCTTCATGCCCCGGTCGAGATAGAGCTTCCCGCCGACGACTTCGGCAATGAATGTATGCTTCTTTGGCGTCAGAATCAGCCGGTGCTTGATCCTGACGTCATAGCCGGTCTCTTCCTTCACTTCCCGGAGGCAAGCCTGCTCCGGTGTCTCACCCGCTTCGATTCCGCCGCCAGGAAAATTCCAGACGACGTCTCCTCGCTGCACATACTGCCTCACCATCAGTATCTTGTCCTTTTGTATCACGATCGCCTGCGCAATCATCGCGCCACCCCTTCCTAATCTTTCCTTCTCTTTCGATCACTCAATCCATCTTTTACATCACGAAAAAACACGCAGACCGGGGTCCGCGTGCGAAGATGTTCAATAGGTGATGTGCTGTTTGCTCCAGGCGATCGACGTCTTGAACTGTTCGACGAGCTCCATCGCCGGAGGCGTCAGGTGATAGGCGAGCCCGTTTACCTTCTCCGCCTTCTGCTGGACGACGAGGCCGTCCTCGATCAGCTCCTGGAGCTGCTCCATGATCGACGCGTGCGGCTCATTGATCCGCTGTTCGATCTCGCCGATCGCAAGCGCCCCCTCCCGCAGGAGATAGATGACGCTCGATTTGATGCTGTTCTCGAAATTGTGCTGAAACTTCTGAAGTGCGAGTAGATCCTCTTGTTCGCTTAACCGGTTCTGTTCCATCAAAGCTTCCCCTTCCACAAAAAGCAGCTGCAGGTCCATGTTCCCTTCTATTATGAAGCAACTCGTTCCGTTAATCAAAAGCAGATTGCGAAAAAGAATAATGCCCCGTCCGCGAGGGACGAGGCATGGTCTCACTGGTGTGGATCGCGCTGCTCCGGCAGGACGATCTTCGTCTCCTCCGCGATGACCATCTTCTGCTGCGAACGCAAGCGGTAGAGGCGGCGGAAGTTCGTGATCAGCACCTTCATGACCGCATAGAACGGCACGCCGAGCAGGACGCCGAAGAATCCGGCGATATTCCCCGCGACGAGCAGGACGACGATGATCGTCAGCGGGTGGACGTGGAGCGTCCGTCCCTGCACGAGCGGCGACATGATATGCGAGTCGATCTGTTGTGCGACCGTCATGACGATGATCGCGTAGAGCGCGAGGACCGGGTCCTGGATGAAGCCGACGATGACAGCCGGGATGACGCCGATGACCGGACCGAGGAACGGGATGATGTTCGTCAGCGTCGCGAACAGGGCGAGCAGGAGCGCATAGTCGATCCCGATGATGTAGTAGCCGACGAGCGCGATCAGACCGACCCCGATGCTGACGATGACCTGTCCGCGTACATAGCTCATGATCGTCTCATGGACGTCGCCGAGGATCTTCTTCGTCTCCGGACGATACTCGAGCGGCATCCAGCGCGCGAGCGTGTCAGACAGCTTGTTCCCGTCGAGCAGCATGTAGATGAGCATGAGCGGGACGATGAGGATCGTGATGACCGTCGCCGTGATCGCCGAGACGACCGTGCCGATTCCCGTCCCGACGTTTTTCAGGAACGAGCTCGCATAGTCGGAGACACTCTTCGACACCTTCTCGAACAAATCGTCCCCGCCGCTGAAACGCGCAAGGATCGGATTCGACTGGAGTTGTTCACGGAGCGCGGTCGCTTGGCGCTGGAACTCGCTCGCGATATTCGGGAGCGCCTTGACGAGCGACGTCACCTGCTCGGCGAGGATCGGCCCGAGGATGACCCCGATCAGCGTCAGGATGATCCCGAGGGCGACGATGACGAGCAGGACGGCGTTCCGCCTGCTCTTGACACGCCGCTGCAGCATACCGACGATCGGCAGCAATACATAATAGAAGATACCGGCGATGACGAGCGGCGGGACGACCATCTGAAGCAGGACGACGAGCGGGCGGAAGAGGAACTTGACGTGGTCCCCGATCCAGACGATCAACAGCAGCGTCAGCGCCCACCAGGCGTAGCGGTACCATTTGTTCTCGAACATTCTTTGCATGAAGACACTTCCTTACCATAGAAAAATAAGTGCGTACCGTTCTATCTTCCCTCTTTCCCGTACTCCCTAATCCTCTTTCCCGCATGGAACTTCGGGTTCAAGAACTCGTTACCCATCGCGGTATCTGATGGAAGTGCAAAAGCTATAGTAGAAACATGTATATTTTATGGCCTTTTCAATAATAAAATTTGCCGTTTCGCGTGCGGAATGTGTAAAATTAAATCTGCATATAAAATACTGCAAACTACGAAGCATACGACATAGTTCACATACGAAGCGGAGGAACACGAAATTGAAATGGATCAACGAAAAGATCGGCCGCCAGCTGATGTTCGCCTTCTACACGGTCTTCATCGCGCTCAGCTTGACGTCGCTCATCGTCTACTTCTATACCGAAAATAAAATCGAATCGACGAGCGAACGGCTCGACGACCTGAACGACCGGCGCGGCCGGGCGACGGCGCTATGGGAAGAGTGGCAGGCCGTCCAGAGTGACATCAACTCCTATCTCGTCTTCGGGACGGAGGAGAAGTACAGCCTCGTCGAGAAGCGCCAGGCGAAGATCGACGAGCAGACGAAATGGTTCGAGAAGAACGCCATCTTCACGGAAGGCAAGAAGTACGCGAAGGATACGCGTGAGCTGTACGACGCCTACTTCGCGACCGTGACGCCAATCGTCCGCGAATATGTCGCGAAGAAGCAGTCCGGTGACATCAACGAGGACTTCCTCGACCCGGCGACGCTCGCGACGCTCGAATCGGGCAAAGTGCTGTTCGAACGCGACGGGACGACGAAGGGCAGCGACACGCGTGTCGATGTCAGCACGAAGACATCCGGTATCGAGATCCTGCTGACGAAGTACCGCGACAAGGTGCGTGAAGAGGAAAACAAGGCGAAGCAAGCCCTCGTCGACGAGATGCGGACGGCCCAGATCATCTGGCTGTCGAACCTGATCGTGCTCGCCCTCGTCCTCCTGACGCTCGTCCGTCCGTTCGTCGGACGCGTCACGCGTCAGATCAACGCCCTTTCGCGCGACAGCCAGCGTCTGACGACCGGCGACGACGTCGAGCCGATCCCGCTCCCTGCGCGCAAGGACGAGCTCTACATCCTGACCGGATCGTTCAACCAGATGGCGGCGGCGATCGCCGACAACAAGATTCATATGATCGCGAAGAACGAGGAGCTCCAGGCGCAGCAAGAGGAGCTCGTCGCCCAGCAGGAGGAACTCCAGGCGCAGCAGGAGGAACTCGAGGAAGCGCTCGAGATCACGCTCCGCAGCGAGAAACATCTGCAGTACCGGAACGAGCTGACGGAAGTGCTCGCCTCACGCGAGACGCTGACGGCCTATCCGGAGATCATCGAAAAGCTCGTCTCGATCACGAACTCGGAGATCGGGGCGATCCTCTTCCTCGACACAGAAGACAACGTCCGCTCGACGATCGAGTACGGGATGTCGCCTGAGATGATCGAGCGCCTGATCGCGGACGAGCAATCGCTCTTCCACCGGTCACGCCTCCTGAAGAAACCGGTCCACTCGTCGAAGCAGGTCGCGCACGACCACCCGCTTCCATACCCGTACTATATGTACGAGGTCGCAGTGCCGGTGCTCGATCCGGAAGGGAACATCATCGCCTGCGTCTACCTGATCCGCTATCGCGACAGCTTCTCGAACGAACAGATGGCCGACATCCTGTCGTTCTCGAACCAGCTCTCGCTCTCGCTGCTCCGGATGGGCGTCTACGAGGCGATGGAGCACGAGAAGGTCAAGACCGGTCAGCTCCTGAACTCGATCCGCGAAGCGGTCGTCTACATCGAGCACCACTCCGGCGAGCTGCTCGTCAACGAGCCGCTCATGAAGCTGTTCCCTGAAGTCGCCCGTACGGACGACGAGGAGGAGACGGGCCTGAAGACGTTCCAACAGGCGATGACGAAGCTGTCTTCGATCATCGACCAGCCGGAACAGTTCGAGCAGTACGTCGAGCGCGTCATGGAACGGGACCTGCCGGGCGACAGCCTGCTCGTCTCGATGCGCGACCATGCCTCCTACATCCAGGTGTACGCGGAACGGATCGAGATCGACCATGCATGGGTCGGTACGATGCTCGTCCTGCGCGACGTGACGAAGGAGACCGAATCCGACCGGATGAAGGAAGAGTTCGTCTCGACCGTCTCGCACGAGCTGCGGACACCGCTCTCGTCGATCTACGGCTTCACGGAGCTGATGCTCAACAAGGAGTTCGACACGGAACGCCAGCGCAAGTATCTCCAGACGATCCACTCGGAGACGGGGCGCCTGACGACGCTCGTCAACGACTTCCTCGACGTCCAGCGCATGGAGTCGAGCGAACAACGCTACCATCTGTCGACGTTCGACCTCGCGACGCTCGCGAGCGAGCTGACCGAGTTCTACGACGCCTCGACCGACCGGCACGTCCTCAAGGTCGAAGCGGACTGCGCCGTCCACATCCACGCGGATGAGGAGAAGATCAAGCAGCTGATCAACAACATGCTGTCGAACGCGATCAAGTACTCGCCTGAAGGCGGGACCGTCACCGTCCGCCTCTCGCAGGACGCGGAATGGTCGCAGATCGACATCATCGACGAAGGGATCGGTATCCCGAAAGAAGCGCTCCCGCAGCTGTTCGACAAGTTCTATCGCGTCGACAACTCAGCGACGCGCCAGATCGGCGGTACGGGACTCGGCCTGTCGATCTGTAAGGAGATCGTCAAGCACCACGGCGGTACGATCGACGTCGAATCGACGCTCGGAGAAGGCACGTGCTTCTCGATCCGCTTCCCGATCTCGACCGAGACGGAGACGATGGTCGTCATCGACCAAGTCATCAAATGAGTTGAAATTACAAGCGCCTCCTGAAGCCGACTGGCCGAAAGGAGGCGCTTTTTTAGAAGGGAGGCCAGTGACATGTACTCAGAAGCAGAACTGACGGAAGCGAAGCGCCAAATCGCCTCGACCGTCCATAAGCTGAAGGAGACGGTCAAGACGCTCGAGGCGAAGGAACGCCCGGAGCGCTACAAAGCACAAATCACCTTGGCGAAGCGGCGGATCGCCGCGTTCGAGCTCTCGCTCGCCCTGATCGAGGAGAAGCTCGACAAGTGATCAAGCGTAAGAAGACCTCCCGACGCAAGTTCGGGAGGTCTTCTGTTTCAATTGTACGAGGTTCGTGGACGCGCCGCGCGGTACCATTGCAGGCAGAGGACGGCGATGATGACGAGCTCAATCAAATCCCCGCCGTAATACATCAGCTGACTCCCGCTCCGCGCCTGCTCAAGCGGCACACCGGCCGGCGGACTCGCGTAGAGATGTTTCGCAAGGATGCTGTGCGCCGCGAACGCCAGCAGGAAGACGACGGCGCGAAAGCGATAGCTCGTCCTATGCGCGACCGGATCAAGCGAGATCATCGACAGCGTGAAGACGTATCCCGCGAGGAAGAGATGCAGGTGAACGAGCAGGTGGATCAGCATGTTCGTCTGCATCAGATGGTAAAGACCCGTCTTATACAGAACCCAAAGACCGCCGACGTTCAGCAGCGACGCGACGACCGGATTCGTCACAAGACGGGAAGGACCGCTCCGCAAGACGGCAGACAGCCTTCTCGCCCACCTTACAGGCATCGTCCGCAAGCAGAGCGTCATCGGTGCCGCGAGGACGAACAGGAGCGGCGCGAGCATGCCGAGCAGCAGGTGTCCGAGCATATGATAGACGAAGTTCGTATGCGCCAGTTCAGCGATCGGTCCAGTCACCGCACTGACGGCGCTGAGCGTGCCGAGAACGGCGAAGAGCGTCCGGTGAAGCGGCCATGGTCGCTTCGTCGCAAGCAGCAGCCCGACGTAAAGCATCAATCCACCGATGAACGGCAGCGGCAAAAGCAGCATCCAGTCGAACCCGTGCTCATGATGCATGTGCGACACCCGAGCGTCTCAGCAGGACGATGCCGATGATGATCAGCAGGAAGGCCGAGATGTTCCATGCGAGGTCGTACGGCAGGATCTCGACGCCGTAGCGAATCTGATGGAGTTCGAGCAGCTTATGCTGGACGATCCCGTCGTAGAGCTGGAAGACGCCGACGCCAAGGAAGACGCCCGCTATCCAGCGCTCCTTCCACCAGGCGAGGCGTCGTCTCAGATCAGCGAGCATGAAGAGCGACCCGACCGTCGCAAACCAGCTGAAGGCGTGGAACAGTCCGTCCGAGACGAGCCCGGCGTCCGTCGTCGATTTATCATAGAAGTGATGCCAATGGAGCAATTGGTGGAAGACGACCTCGTCGAAGAAAGCGACGAGACCGACACCGAACAGGAAGCCGGACCAGAGATTGCGCTTCGCATGATCCGCTCGGTTCACCTCCACTCGTCTTGTCGTTGATGCCATACCCATTCCCCCTCATTCGATTCAATGTCTCCTATCTATACCACTTCCCCATCCCTCCTATGCCTCGAACGACAAAAAATGGTCGCAATCTCAGTAAATACAGGGGGCAAGGATGACTCAGCGAGCGCATTTACCTGTTCATGAACGCTCAACAGGAACTTCTCCCCTGAAGAAGGTATACTGACAGGGATATTGGATAATTTTACAAGTATGATATGAACGGAGGATTTCAATGAGTACGATACAAAAAATGATGCGAATCGGCATGGCACTCACGTTCGCGATGGCGGTACTGTGGACTCCTGTCGAGAAGACTTTCGCTGCCGGCGCGAAGGAGGGCTATTCCATCACCGCCCAAAAGGTCTATGCCTCTGCAAGCACGAAGTCGAAGACGGTCGGTTCCTTGAAGAAGAATCAAACAGTCTCTATCTATGTCAACAAGGGTAGCTGGTCGCAAATCAAGTACGGCAAGACGAAGGGTTGGGTCGCGAAAACGAAGCTGAAGCTCGGGAAGCCAGTCATAGCGATCGATAAAGGGGCGTATGCCACATCCACTCAGTACGTCTATACGTCGCAAAGCACGAAGTCAAAACGTCTTGTAAAAGTCAATAAAAACCAAAATGTATATGTACTGAGTTCGCAATCCGGGTGGTATAGAGTGCTATCTGGCGGGAAGAATGGTTGGGTCGTCGCAAAACACTTCAAAATCGGAACGTATGTCTCAAAACCCGCAGCCGGGAAACCCTATCCTGACGGTTGGACAGCGCCCGTCTTGAAGTCTTCGTGGAATTCTGATCATGAAAAAAACTTACAAACTCTTCAAAACGAATTAGGATTTAGAGATGGCGGCCATGTATATACTCTTCCTGAATACCCGCAAGGTGCGATTCATGTCTGGCAAGAAGACAAGATCGTGGCTCTTTCATTCTACTTCTGGCAAGATGTTGCCCTGCCAAGTTCATATCGAGTGCCAATTGTTGCGAAAGAACTGTTCAAATTGTACTTTGGCAGTGATGCTATGAAGGTTTGGAACTACTTTAATCGAGGCGACGTTCCGGAAAGCTTCACAGCTAACCGATTCAAGGTCAAAGCGTCATATAACCCTATGACAGGAAGTCTCACCCTCTGGTTACGTTGACCAGGTTCGACAACCTAAAGGCAGACACAGTCATTTTCAATGTTGCATCGCCCACCTCGTGAAGAAGTCAGGGATCTATTTTCCCTGACTTCTTTTTTGTTCCGCGTCGTTAATCAAGGCGACCATCACACCACCCGACCTCCCTCCTCTTTTCCGTCTCGCGGTACAATCGTGTCCCTCACTCCATACAAAAAGCCTCTCGTGCGAGAGGCCATACCGTCACCATTTCTTGCGCCAGCTCAGTCCTTTGAACAGACGGACGCTGCTCGAGATGCCGCGCCGGCTGATCGAGTGGCGGAGCCGCCCTTTGCCGATCGACAGGCTCGGCCCGTGCTTCGACAGATGAAGGTGGATGTTCTTCGTCAGACGGAAACTCTTGTGAAAATTCAATCCCATGCATGCCACGTCCTTCTCGTTGAATTCGCAAGGGAGATTCCCCTGCCCTTGCACCGATTGTATCATCGAAACAGTGGCGAGAGCGACAGAGATGTTTCGCAAACTGAAGAATCCTCAGCAATCAGGTCAACGCCTGACTGCTGAGGATTTTTAGCTTATTTCAAGGAAGAGACGATCCCCATCATCTGATCCGATGTCGAGAGCGCCCGCGAGTTGAACTGATAGGCGCGCTGGATCTGCATCAGTTCGGTCATCTCCTGCCCCATGTCGACGTTCGACGACTCGAGTCCGCCGACCATGATCGGGTTGCCTGTCGCGACATCATACGGACCGACAGCCGTGAACAGTCCGCCTCCGACCGGTTCGAGGTCGGCGAGGTTCTCGACGACCCCGACGCCGATCCGGGCGAAGATCCGGCGCTCGCCGCCTACGACGCCTGAGACGTTCCCGTCACTGCCGATCTGGATGTTCGACGCCGTCTCCGGCAGTTCGATCCGTTCGTTGTTCGTGTTCGCGACGGCGCGTCCCGCGTCGTCCGTCAGGAGAACCTGTCCGTTCCCTGTCGGCATCAGCTGAAGGTTGCCGTCACGTGTCAGCTTCGTCTCGCCGTCCGCGTCGATGACGCCGAAGAAGTGGTTCTTGTTCTTGAGCGCGAGGTCGAGCGCGCGTCCCGTCTCGCGGAACGAGCCGCTCGCGAAACGCGTCACCTCGCTTGCGACATATCCCCCGGTGCCGAGGCGCAGTCCGGGAGGTGTCGTCTGCGGACCTTCCGCACCGCGCCCGTTCTCGATGTTCCGGACGAGCAGCTCGTTGAACTGCCCTTCCTTGCGTTTATAGCCGTTCGTGTTCGCGTTCGCGAGGTTCTGTCCCGTGACGTCGAGCATCTTCTGGAGCTGCGCCATCGTGCTTGCTGATGTATGGAATGATTGCATGAATGATTCTCCTTAACGTAGGCGTCCGACTTCCGTGACGGCCTTCTCGGCAGTCCGGTCGTAGGCCTGGATGACTTTCTGGTTCGCTTCGAACTGGCGGAGCGCGGCGTTCATGTGTGCCATCGTCTCCTCGACCGAGACGTTCCCGAGCTCGAGGAATCCTTGGCGGACGTTGACCTCGTTGACGTCCGAGAACTCCGTTTCTTCCGTCGCGCCGAAGCGCGAACCGCCGAGACGCTCGAGCGTCTCCGGCAGGTTCGTCACGCGGATCCCGAGCTGGCCGACGACCTCGCCGTCCGCATCCGTCACCTGTCCGTCTCCACGGACCGTGAAGTCCTCGCTGCCGACGTTCAGCGTCTGTCCGTCCTCGCCGAGCACGAGGTCGCCTTCGGATGTCCGGAGCAGCCCGTCGATGCCGACATTGAACTGCCCGTTCGTCGAGTAGGTCACCTCTTCCTCGAGCTCACCCGTCAGCGGATCGCCGTGGCGGACCATGAAGAGCGGGACGCCTCCGTCCGACATCAGTTGCAGATCCGTCTTGTTCCCTGTCTCCGTGACCGACCCGAGCGCGAAGTTCGGTGTCGCCGACTGCAGGTAGACGCCTGTCGCGATCGTCCCGACCGTCGACTTCATGCGTGCCCCCGTCCGTTCGTTGACGGCCGTCTGGCTGATCAGCATCTCCGGGAATGTCCGCAGCGAGGCGCTGTCGGCACGGTAGCCCGGTGTCCGGACGTTCGCCAGGTTGTTGCTGAACATCTCTTGCTGACGCTGCAGCGCCTGCATGGCGCCTGCTGCGGTATACATTCCTCGTAACATGCTTTCTCGTCTCCTCATTGACTCTTTTTTCGATTTCTCTTCTCAGTATATCGGCACGTTTCAACTCGTTTATTAACGTTTTTTCAAAAAAAGGGAATAGTTTCGGAACATTCAAGAAAAATACACCCCATTACAAATGTAATATTTTTACTGTTAGATTAAAATATTTTCATTATTCAACATTTTTGGTTCATACCATATTCCAAGTTGACTCCGACGACGTTATACTTGAGGTGTGACATTTATCACTATTATGAGGGGGCCCTTATGTCATTGTTCAAACGTAAGTCCAAACCGCCCGGAGGACCCGCGACGCTCGATTTCAATGAATTCAAAGGCATCGCGAACTTCTTCGAGGATCACCCGGATCCGGTCTATTCACTTAACTTGGAAGGACATCTCGTTTCATTCAACAAGAAGGTTTCCCTGATTCTCGGTGCGACCGAAAAGGAGATACTCGGACAGCACTACTCGCTGTTCCTGAACCCTGCGGAACGTACGCGAATCGCCGGCTACTTCCAGCGTGTCCTGAATGGCGAGACCGTCCACTACAACACTTACATACGCCACAAAGACGGCCATGTGATCATGATGGCCTTCACGAACATCCCGATCTTCCATGATCACCTGATCATCGGCATGTACGGTGTCGCCCGTGACATCACGAAACAGACCGAGCTCCGCCAGAAGTACACCCATCTGAAGCTGAAACAGACGATGACCGAAGAGATCCCTGGCGTCTCGTTCTTCGATTTCTATCCGGCCGAGGACCGGCTCGAGTTCTCCGCCTCGTTCGCGAACCTGCTCGGCCTGTCCGAAAAGCGAATGGAAGGCATGTCGAACGAGGAGCTGATGCAGCGCGTCCACGAGGACGACCGCGAACTGTTCCTCAGCAACGCCGCGATGCTCGCCACAGGCGACGTTGACCAGTTCGAGATCGCGTTGCGGATCCGCCATCTCCATAACGGCGACCAGCACGTGATCTGCAAGGCGATGCTTCATAACGAGAACCCGGAATCACCGATCATCAGCTACGCCTTCCACAACCTGACCGAGCTGAAGGTCGTCACGGAGGAGCGTGACTCCGAGCGCCAGAAACTGCTTGAGATCTACAAGACGGTCAACTCGGCCATCTATAAGAAGAATCTCGTGACGGAGGAGGTCGAGTTCTACTCGAAAGGCTTCCTCGACCTGTTCGGCATCCCGACGGAACGGTTCAACGCCGACCACGCGTTTTGGCAGAAAATCATCCATCAGAACGATGTCCCGGACCTCGTCCGTGCCCATGAACGGGTAGTAAAAGGTGAGGTCACCCAAGTCATCTACCGCATCCGCATCAACGGACAGATCAAATGGGTCGAGGAGAAACGGGTCCCGAACTTCGACGAATCGGGCCAGGTCGTCGCCTTCCAGAGCGTCGCGAACGACATCACGCTGATCAAGGAACAACAGCAGGAAATCTGGAAGCTCGCCATGCACGACCCGATCACGGGACTGCCGAACCGGACGCTCCTGCTCGAGGAGATCGCCCGCCTGACCGAACTCAATCATCCATTCACCGTCCTGTCGCTCAGCTTCAATCAGCTGGCCGAGGTGAACGAGACGTTCGGCTACGAGATCGGCGACGCCTGGATGGTGACGACGAGCGAGATCCTTCAGGACACGCTGCCGCAAGGCTCCTACTGCGGTCACTTGAGCGGCGACCAGTACATCGTCATCCTGCCGGCCTTCTCCGACGAAAATATGTTGACGAAGGCGTGCGAAAAGCTGCTCACCCTCTCGAAGAAACGGTTCGTCGTCCAGTCGTATGAGCTGTTCTCGAAAGTATCCGTCGGAGTCGCCCGTTACCCGGTCGACGCCGTCGACCCGCACACGCTCCTGAAGAATTCCTACACGGCGCTCAGCCGGGCGAAGGGACAGGAGAAGAGCTCATACCACCTCTACTCGTCGAACCTCGACATCGAGGTGTTCCGCCGCTATCAGCTTGAGACGGATCTCCGCCGCGCCGTCAGCCGCGACCAGCTCTTCCTCGAGTATCAGCCGAAGGTCGACAGTTGGACCGGCAAGATCGTCGGGGCCGAGGCCCTCATCCGCTGGACACACCCGGAATGGGGCCGGATCCCGCCGAACGACTTCATCCCGCTCGCCGAGGAGAGCGACGTCCACATCGCGATCGGCGACTGGGTGCTCGTCGAGGCGTGCCGGATGCTCCGCCAGTGGATCGACGACAAGAAGACCGTCGTCCCGGTCTCGATCAACGTCTCGCCGAAACGCCTGTTCTACGGCGACTTCGCCGAGGTCGTCGCGGGCGTCCTGCGCCGCTACTCGATCAATCCGCACCTGCTCGAGATCGAGATCTCGGAGACGGACATCCTGTACGAGAACCCGAAGATCAACGAGACGCTCCACCGGATCCACCTGATGGGCGTCAAGATCTCGCTCGACGACTTCGGCAAGGGCTACTCGTCGATCTCGTACCTGCACCGCTTCCCGATCGACACGATCAAGATCGACCGCCTGTTCGCGACGCACATCCACGACGACAAGAAGTCGAAGTCGATCGTCAAGAGCGTCCTGTTCATGGCGAAGGAGTTCGGCATGTCGGTCGTCGCGGAAGGCGTCGAGACGCTCGCCCAGCTCGACGAGTTCCGCGAGCTCGAGTGCGGCATCATCCAAGGCTACCTCTTCAGCAAGCCGGTCCCGAAGGACATGTTCGCCGTCTACCTGACGCAAGGTGTCCTCCAGCCGATCGAGACCTACAACGGCGGCACGGGATCGACGCCGTCCGTCGAGGCCGAGCTGACGGTGACGAAGCTGAACGCGAAGGAGATCCACGTCGGTTCGTCGCCGGTCCTCGTGACGAAGACGAACTTGAAGAACGTCTTCTTCTACTCGTCGATCCGTCTCCCGGTCGACAAGCAGATCGAGCTCTGCCTGACGCTCCAGCTCAATCAGGCGAATCACCAGGTCCGCCTGACACCGGTGTCGATCATCGAGCTCGACAACGGCCTGTTCCAGTACGAGGCCGCCTATCTCGAGATGGCACAGGCGCCGCTCGTCATCGACGCGCTGCAGAAGGCAAAGAAAAAAGACCCGGTCCAGGTGTTCGACCTGTCCGAGTCATGATGAAAATCCCTTTCTTCTATTGAGAAGAGAGGGATTTTCTGATGGCAAAGGGAGCATCGCACTTTTCGCGACGCTCCCTTGCTGATTTCTTATAAGTTGTTTTTCGACAGGACAGCGGTCTGCGTCCGTTCGAGCACGGCGTTCGTGACGACGAACAGGGCCGTGAACAGGAACAGGGCTTGGAAGCCGAAGTGTCCGGCGATCTGTCCGCCGACGAGTGGCCCGAATACGTTGCCGAGGAACTGCGCCGACTGGTTGTAGCCGAAGATCCGCCCGGACGCCCTTTGCGGCGTGTGCTTGCGCAGGAGCGACTGGACGGACGGCATGAGCGCCGCGGTCGCAAGGCCGATCCCCATGCGCAGGATGATCAATTGCGTCGTGTCGGTGACGAACGCCTGCGGAATCAGGAACGCCGCGAACAGGAGCAGTGCCCAGAACAGGACACGTTCCGGGCCGATTTTGTCCGACAGTCTGCCGAGCTTCTGTGCCGACAGCAGGGCGGCGAGCCCTGGCGCAGAGGCGACGATGCCGGCGAGCAGCGCGAGGCTGTCCGTGTTCGGGCTGAGTTCACGCACGTACAACGTCAGGATCGGTCCGATCGACTGTGCCGCGAACTGGATCATGAACGTCGTCAGGAATAGGCTGAGAATCAGTTCAGGATGGCGAAGCGAGGCGAAGATCTCCTTCGCTGAAGCGAGGTTCTCCTTCTTGACCGGGACGAACGTTTCCTTGACGAAGAAGTACGTGACGAGGAACGTCAGGAACAGCGGAATGCTCGTAAAGAGAAAAACGGGTCGGAGCCCAATCCAGTCGGCGAGGAATCCCCCGATCAGGGGTCCCAGGAGGCCGCCGGCGATACCGCCGGTCGACAACGTACCGAGCGCCCAGCCACTTTTCTCTTTCGGCGTCTGCGAGGCGACGAGCGTGATGCCTGCAGAGATGAATCCGGATACTGCCCCCATCAGGAGGCGGAGGAAGACGAGTTGATAGACGTCCTGGACGAAGCTGATCGCGAACATGACGATCGACATGCCGAGACTCGCCCGGAGCAACATCAGCTTGCGCCCTTTCCGGTCGGCGAGCCGTCCCCAGATCGGCGACACGATCGCCGCGACGAGGAACGTCGCCCCGAAGGCGACACCTGACCAGGTGGTGATGTCTTGACGGTCCGTCACCCCGAGCTCCTCGATGAAGAGAGGCATGAACGGGAGGACGAGACTGAGCGCGGCAGCGGTCAGAAAACTGCCGATCCAGACTACGTATAGGTTTCTTTTCCATAATGGCATTCTGGCGTCACTTCCTTTTTGTGGAATGCCGGATGATTGCAACAACCTCCAATATACGCTTCATAAAGTGAAATGTCAAAGGAATGAACCGAACGGATTGATTAATCGATTATAATCGATTACAATCGATTATAATGAAATTAATCGATAGGAGGCACTCCGATGTTCGTCGAGAGTCAGATGCTCGAATTGAAACGTGAAGTCACAGAGGGGCTGAAGAAGGAGGTCATCGCGATGGCGAATACTTCTGGAGGCGAGATTTACATCGGCATAGATGATGATGGGACGGTCATCGGTCTCGCCCATGCCAAACAGGATATGGAATCCATCAGCAACATGCTTCGGGACAACATCCGTCCAGATATCCTGATCTGTACATCCTTACAAATCGTCGAACATGACGAAGGTGATGTCATCAAACTCGAGGTCACTCGTGGACCACGCCGCCCTTATCATCTCGCCGCGAAAGGCTTGAAGCCTTCTGGTGTCTACCTGCGTCACGGAACGACGGTCAGCATGGCCACGGAAGAGGCGATTCGTCAGATGATCATCGCGTCGGATGGAACAGAATACGAGAGGATGCGTTGCTTGAACCAATCGCTCACCTTCTCGGAGACGACACCTGTCTTCGACTCCGAGAAGCTGAAGCTTGCGAAGAGCCAGATGCGGACGCTCGGCATGGTCGATCAGGACGGATATTTCACGAATCTCGGACTCCTGCTGTCAGATCAGTGTGAACACTCCATCAAATGTGCCCGGTACGAAGGGACGACGAAACTCGCATTCCAGGATCGCAGGGAGTGGACGGGCTCGGTCATTCGACAGGTGAACGATGCCTACGCCTATATCGATCTCCACAACTCGAGATCCGTCACGTTCGAGGGACTCACACGGGTCGAACGTTCCACCTATCCTGAAGCTGCCATTCGCGAGGCACTCGTCAACGCTGTCGTCCACCGCGATTATGGATATACCGGAAGCATCCTCGTCCACCTCTTCGACGACCGGATTGAAATCGTTTCGGTCGGCGGCCTCGTCCACGGACTGACCGTCGAAGACATCGAGCTCGGTGTATCGGAAAGCCGAAACCCTCGGCTTGCCAACTGTTTTTACAAAATCAAATGGATTGAGAGCTATGGCACGGGTCTGCAACGGATTCGCGAGAGCTATCGTGGCAGCGAGCAGCAGCCTTCTTGGCACGTATCGGCGAACGCCTTCGTCGTCACGCTGCCGAAGCTTACGTTCCCTACCCCGCATGACCACTCGCCCCTTGATGCCTGGTTGGCCGACCATGCGGATTTCACGAGCCGAGAACTCGAGGAATACCTCGGAAAGAGCAAATCATCCGTGCGTTCCGTTCTTGCGCAGCTCGTCGACCGGCGTATCATCGAGCGGAGAGGAAGCGGACCGAAGACGACTTATCATGTGATCTGAAGCGAACATCGTCATGACCCGCTCATTAAGCAAACAAAAACGGACCATCTTCTCGGATGGTCCGTTCTGTCATTTCCCTAAGTTGTCGAGCATGATGCCCGTTCCGCGCGCGACGCACAGCATCGGGTCTTCCGCGATCAGCACCGGAAGTCCGAGCTCCTGCGCGAGCAGCTCGTCGATCCCGTCGAGCAGCGCGCCGCCGCCCGTCAAGATGATGCCGCGGTCGATGATGTCGGCAGCGAGCTCCGGCGGCGTCTTCTCGAGCACGCGCTTCGTCGCCTCGACAATCTCCATCGCCGACTCGGCGAGTGCCGTGCGGATCTCTTCCGACGTGACCGTGATGTTGTGCGGGAGTCCTGTGACGAGGTTGCGGCCCCGAATGTCCATCGCCTCGCTCCGTCCTGACTCCGACACCGTCGCGACCGTCATCTTGACCGTCTGCGCCGTCCGTTCCCCGATGATCAGCTTATGGTTGTCCTTGATCGCCCGCGTGATGTCGTGGTCGAACCGGTCGCCCGCGACCTTGATCGTCTCACCGCAGACGATGTCCCCCATCGAGAGGACGGCGACGTCCGTCGTCCCGCCGCCGATGTCGATGACCATGTGCCCGGCAGGCATCCAGATGTCCATCCCGGCACCGACTGCCGCGACCTTCGGCTCGACCTCGAGGTAGACGGTCTTCGCGCCTGACTTCTCGCCCGCTTCGCGGATCGCCTTCGCCTCGACCGACGTGATGTTCGCCGGCGTGCAGATCAGCATCCGCACCCCGCCGAACATGCCCCGTACCTCGATCTTGTCGATGAAGTGGCGAAGCATCGCCTCCGTCATCGCGAAATCGGCGATGACGCCGTCCCGGAGCGGCCGGATCGCGACGATGTTGCCGGGCGTCCGCCCGACCATCTTGTGCGCCTCTTCTCCGACGGCATGGATCTTGCCGGTCGCCTTGTCCATCGCGACGACAGACGGCTCGTCGAGGACGATCCCCTTCCCCTTCACATGAATGACGACGTTCGCCGTCCCTAAGTCAATCCCGATATCTTTTGAAAACATCCCGCTTTGGCTCCTTTGACTGGTTCATATTCCCATGCTATTGACGTCATTCGGACGTCTAACCCATTTTCTGTACACACATGCCATTCAATTTTAGCACGGTGCACAAAAATAGACGACTTTCTTTTTGAGAAAGTCGTCTATGATTCATGTATTCATAGTATTAGGAATGATGGCTCAAAGCTCTGTCGCAGCTGTCTCTTCGATGACCGATGTTTCCTCTGTGATACGTTCGACGTCCGCACCGAGCTGTTGGAGCTTGATGTGGAAGTCGACATAGCCACGATCGATGTGGTGAAGCGCACCGACGCGTGTCTCGCCTTCAGCGATGAGTCCAGCCGTGACGAGAGCAGCACCTGAACGGAGGTCCGTCGAGAGTACTTCTGCGCCCTGGAGCTGAACGCCGCCCGTGATGATCGACGAGCGTCCCTCGATCTTGATATCCGCGTTCATGCGGCGGAATTCCTCGACGTGCATGAAGCGGTTCTCGAATACCGTCTCCGTGATGACCGATGTGCCTTCCGCCTTGAGGACGAGAGCCATCATCTGCGCCTGCACGTCCGTCGGGAAGCCCGGGTGAGGCATCGTCTTGACGTCGACCGCTACGAGCTTCTCAGGACCGACGACGCGGAGGCCTTCCTCCGTGTCCGTGATCTTGACGCCCATCTCCTCCATCTTCGAGATGAGGGGACGGAGGTGCTCGCGCTCAGCACCGATGACTTCGACGTCACCTTCCGTGATCGCCGCTGCGATCATGAACGTGCCTGCCTCGATCCGGTCAGGGATGACGAAGTGGTTGCCGCCGAAGAGCTTCTCGACGCCCTCGACGCGGATCGTCTCCGTGCCGGCACCGCGGACCTTCGCGCCCATCGCGTTCAGGAAGTTCGCGAGGTCGACGATCTCAGGCTCCTTCGCGACGTTCTCGATGATCGTCGTGCCTTCAGCGAGCGTCGCTGCCATCATGATGTTCTCAGTCGCGCCGACCGACGGGAAGTCAAGGTAGATCTTCGCGCCCTTCAAGCGACCGTCGACTTGCGCCTCGACGAACCCGTTGCCAATGATCGTCTTCGCGCCCATCGCCTCGAAGCCCTTCAGGTGAAGGTCGATCGGACGTGAGCCGATTGCGCAACCGCCCGGCATCGCGACACGTGCGCGGCCAAGACGGGCGAGGAGCGGCCCCATGACGAGAATCGATGCCCGCATCTTGCGGACGTATTCGAGCGGTGCTTCGTCTTTAAGGTCCGGTTCCGCGTTGACGATGACTGTGTTGTTCGCCTCGTCGAACTCGACTTCCGCGTTCAGGTTGCGGAGAACGTTGTTGATCGTGTAGACGTCTGCGAGACGCGGCACGTTCTGAAGGACTGACTTTCCTTCTGATGCGAGCAGCGTCGCGACGAGTGTTTTAAGGACCGCGTTCTTCGCGCCTTCTACTTTGACTGTACCAGCTAATTTACGTCCGCCGCGGACAATAATCTTTTCCATCATCCCTACTCCTCTACTTTGTTTCTGTTCTATTTCGTATCGATTCCGTGATTGCTGTGTCGTTTAAGTGGGCGAGTGGAGTACCTCCAATAGAAGAGAAACATATGATTTTCTTTCCGTCTTCTGGTCCTCGTTCTTCCTCGCTGCGGTGTTGTGTCCGCTTACGACGGGCCGAACCCGTCCGTTACTATACTAATCCACAACCCCTGCAGCAAGGTTTACAATCAAGTTACAAGTTCATATGAATTGAAAGACAGTACTATCCGACTAGGAACGACAGTCGCTGGGCGAATCCCGCATAGTCGAGCAGGAAACGGGCGACGAGTGAGCCGAGCGCCACCGCGAGGAGCGCCCGAAGCGCGAGCGCTTGCGGGCCACGCGGAAATTGCAGGATTTTATCCCATTTTACTGGGAGCATGGCCCACCAGGCAAAAACGACGGAGAGCAGATAGACGATCATGCTCGCCAAAGCACTTAAACCGATTGCTGTCACTGATCGCACCTCTTCTTCAGGGTTTTCCTCAACCTTCTTATGATTTCACATTCTGGTCGTTTACGCAAATAAAAAGACGTACGATTAGTCCATTCTAGCGTAAAAAATATAAATTATGAAGGTTTTTTTGTCTTTTTCTAGGTGCCGGTTGTGAAAGAACCGTGAACGTCAAGGTCTACACTAGTACTTTAACGAAATCGGGGGTTGTTAAACCTTTTCAGGTCTTGACAGTCCGGAAACAGGACGAAAGACGCAGGAATGGGCTGGTTCTAAGACGGAGCGTACGCAGCCGCGACGGTGTCCGATTCACGGAAAGACGGTCGATGTCGTCATCCGCGCTTTCTTCGGTCCGGGCTAAAGCCGCCTGACGAAGGCATACGACCGATCAACGGGCAGGCCGACTCTCTGAAGAGCGGCCTGACGATCGAGAGATAAAGACTCCCCCGATCCATTCAAGACGCAAAAAGGACCAGGTCCCCTCGCAAGGGTCCCTGGTCCTTCTCACTCAGTCCGTCACCGGAAGAAGTCAGTCGCGGCCGTAATCCTTCATGCTCAGACGGTTGATTGCCCGTTTGAGCGAAAGCTCGGCGCGTTTGAATTCGAGTTCTGATAGTTTCGTGTCCTGGAGGCGACGCTCCGCACGGACCTTCGCAGCCGCGGCACGGTCGTAGTCGACCTTGTCCGCTGGCTCCGCTGTCTCGGCGAGTACCGTCACTGTGTCCTGGCGCACTTCCATAAAGCCACCGCTGATAGCGATCAACGTGCGTCCGCCATCTTCGTGGCGCAACTTCAAGATGCTGATGTCGAGAGGTGTGACGAGCGGCACGTGGTGCGGGAGAACCCCGATCTCACCAGTGATCGTCTTCGCTACTACCATCCGGACATCGCCATCATACACTTCGCCATCCGGGGTGACGATATTGACATGAAGCGTGTTCATCTCAAGTCCCCCTTATGCTTTGTCACTTAGACAAGCGTCTTCGCTTTTTCAATCGCATCTTCGATCGGGCCGACGAGACGGAATGCTTCTTCCGTGAGGTCATCGTGCTTACCGTCGAGGATTTCCTTGAAGCCGCGGATCGTGTCCTTAACCGGGACGTACGAACCTTTTTGTCCTGTGAACTGCTCAGCTACGTGGAAGTTCTGCGACAAGAAGAACTGGATACGACGCGCACGGTGTACAGTCAACTTGTCGTCTTCAGACAACTCGTCCATACCGAGGATCGCGATGATATCTTGAAGTTCTTTGTAGCGCTGGAGTGTTTCCTGTACTTGACGAGCGACCGCGTAGTGCTCTTCGCCGACGATCTCAGGAGAGAGCGCGCGTGACGTAGAAGCGAGCGGGTCGACCGCAGGGTAGATACCCATCTCAGAGAGACGGCGCTCAAGGTTCGTCGTCGCGTCAAGGTGAGCGAACGTCGTAGCAGGAGCCGGGTCAGTGTAGTCATCGGCAGGTACGTATACAGCCTGGATCGAAGTAACCGAACCTTTGGCTGTCGACGTGATCCGCTCTTGAAGCATACCCATCTCCGTCGCGAGCGTCGGCTGGTAACCTACCGCCGAAGGCATGCGGCCGAGGAGGGCCGATACTTCAGAACCCGCTTGCGTGAAGCGGAAGATGTTGTCGACGAAGAGAAGAACGTCTTGTCCTTGCTCATCACGGAAGTATTCCGCCATCGTAAGACCCGTCAAGGCAACGCGAAGACGCGCGCCCGGCGGCTCGTTCATCTGACCGAAGACCATCGCCGTCTGCTTGATTACGCCTGAATCCGTCATCTCGTGGAAGAGGTCGTTTCCTTCACGCGTACGCTCACCGACACCTGCGAATACCGAGATACCGCTGTGCTCTTGCGCGATGTTGTTGATCAATTCCTGGATGAGGACGGTCTTACCTACACCGGCACCACCGAAGAGACCGATCTTACCGCCCTTGATGTAAGGAGCGAGAAGGTCGACGACTTTGATCCCTGTCTCGAGGATTTCGACTTTCGTCGAAAGGTTATCGAATGTTGGTGCTTTCTTGTGGATCGGAAGACGTTCCACATCAGCAGCCACTTCTTTTTCGTCAATTGGGTTACCGAGTACGTTGAATACGCGACCGAGTGTCGCTTCACCGACTGGTACCGAGATTGGAGCGCCCGTGTCGATTACTTCAATTCCACGGCGTACACCATCTGTCGAGTCCATCGCAATGGTACGGACGACGTCGTCACCGAGGTGCAAAGCGACCTCAAGCGTCAGATCGATCGACACTTCTTCTACAGTTTGCGCCGCATACTGGATACGGAGCGCGTTGTAGATGTTCGGCAAGTGTCCCTCTTCGAACTTGACGTCGATGACCGGCCCCATGACCGCGACGACGCGGCCTTTTAAACCGAGTTCGTTCATCGTGTTTCCTCCTACTTATCGATTACCGGCTTATTGCTGCGCTGCAGCTCCGCCGACGATCTCTGTGATTTCTTGCGTGATCGCAGCTTGTCGTGCTCGGTTGTAGACGAGTGTCAATCGACCGATTAAGTCATCTGCGTTATCTGTCGCACTTTGCATTGCTGTCATACGTGACGCATGTTCCGCTACTTTCGCGTCAAGAAGCGCACCGTAGATCAAGCTCTCCGCGTAACGCGGAAGGAGTTCAGAGAGGATCATATCCTCGCTTGGCTCGTACTCGTAGGTCGTTGAAGATGATGCTTCGATCTCACCGAGTGGGAGAAGCGTCTCGACCTTCACTTCTTGGCTGATGACAGACAGGAAGTGGTTGTAGCACAGCTTGAGCTCGTCGATCTCGCCTGTCGTGAACGCACTCACTGTGCGTTTGACGATCTCAGCGACGTCGACGTACGAAGGAGAATCGTTCAGGCCCGTGATCGCGTCCGTGACCGTGATTCCGCGTGAGCGGAAGAACTGGACACCGACTTTACCGACCACGAACAGAACGTAACTGTTCGCAGTATGCTTTTCTTTGATTTCCCGGTAGACTTCACGCAGCACGTTGGCGTTATATGCACCAGCTAAGCCGCGATCCGATGTGATGACGATGTATCCCGTCTTTTGGACCGGGCGTTTCTCGAGCATCGGATGGCTCGCACCTGTCGTGCCATTCGCAATGGTTCCGAGGACCTCCTGCATTTTCAGCATGTAAGGCTGGAACTGTGCGCTATGTGCTTGAGCGCGGTTCAGTTTCGACGCCGAGACCATGTTCATCGCTTTCGTGATTTGCTTGGTACTTTTCGTCGAGTTGATCCGCGTTTTAATCTCGCGCAACGATGCCATTTCGATTCACCACCTTGTTAGTTTCAAGACCGTCTAGCGACGGGTCGAAGGGCGGATGCCCTTAGACCGTCGGCTGGAACGTTTTCTTAAATTCAGAGATTGCTGCTACGAGTTCTTCGTCTGCCGGAAGGTTACCTGTCTTCTTGATCTCATCGCAAAGTGCTTTGCGGTTCTGATCGAGCCACAGGTTGAGTTCCTTCTCGAAACGACGGATGTCCGTCACAGCAACATCATCAAGGTGACCACGAGTGAGGGCATAGATGATGATGACTTGCTTGTCGATCGTAAGCGGCTGGTGGAGGTCCTGTTTCAGGACTTCTACCGTACGCTCACCACGGTTAAGCTTCGATTGAGTCGCTTTATCGAGGTCCGATCCGAACTGTGCGAATGCTTCGAGCTCACGGTAAGATGCGAGGTCAAGACGGAGCGTACCCGCTACCTTCTTCATCGCCTTCACCTGAGCCGAACCACCTACACGCGATACCGAGAGACCCGGGTTGATCGCGGGACGGACACCTGAGAAGAAGAGATCCGATTGAAGGAAGATCTGGCCATCCGTGATCGAGATTACGTTCGTCGGGATGTAAGCCGAGATATCCGACGCTTGCGTCTCGATGAACGGAAGTGCAGTCAAGCTGCCTGCGCCGAGCTCGTCGTTCAACTTCGCCGCACGCTCAAGAAGGCGTGAGTGGAGGTAGAAGACGTCACCTGGGTAGGCTTCGCGGCCTGGAGGACGCTTCAAGAGAAGCGAAAGCTCACGGTAAGCCGCTGCTTGTTTCGAGAGATCATCATAGATGACAAGGACGTGTTTGCCTTGGTCCATGAAGTGCTCACCCATCGAGACACCGGCGAACGGCGCGAGGTAGAGGAGCGGTGCGGGCTGCGAAGCAGCCGCAGATACGACGATCGTGTAATCGAGCGCGCCCTGTTTACGGAGCGTCTCTACTACGCCACGGACAGTCGATTCCTTCTGTCCGATCGCGACGTAGATACAGATCATATCTTGGTCTTTTTGGTTGATGATCGTATCGATGGCGATCGACGTCTTACCCGTCTGACGGTCACCGATGATGAGCTCACGCTGTCCGCGTCCGATCGGGACGAGGGCATCGATCGCTTTGATCCCTGTTTGGAGCGGCTCATGGACCGATTTACGTGCCATGACGCCAGAAGCTTTCCGCTCGATCGGGTTGTAGTGCGATGTTTCGATCGGGCCGAGGCCGTCGATCGGTTGGCCGAGCGGGTTCACGACGCGGCCGAGCAATGCGTCGCCTGTCGGTACTTCCATGATACGGCCCGTACGGCGAACAGAGTCGCCTTCTTTGATGGCAATGTAGTCACCGAGGATGATGATACCGACGTTGCCTTCTTCCAAGTTTTGCGCCAAGCCCATTGCGCCGTTCGCGAATTCTACGAGTTCTCCCGACATGACGTTGTCGAGTCCGTGAACGCGTGCGATCCCGTCACCCACCTGGATGACTGTACCCGTTTCGTTCACTTCCATCGTCGAACCGTACTGCGCGATTCGCTCTTTAAGCAGGGCGCTGATTTCTTCAGCTCTAATGCTCATGCGTTTCACCCCTATTTTCTTACGCTTTTAACAGCTCACGCTCGAGGCGCGTCAGTTTCGTTTCGATCGTGCCGTCGTATGTCGTGTAACCGATACGGACACGGAGTCCGCCGATTACGCTCGGGTCGACGACGTTTTCTACTTCAAGCGTTTTGCCTGATTTTTGACCGAATGTCTCCTTCACTTCCGCGAGTTCAGCATCCGATAGTTTGTACGCGCTCGTCACGACCGCGTTCGCGATGTTGCGATGGTCGTTCAGAAGCGTGATGAAGTTCTCCGTTAACGACACGATTTCACCCGCACGGTCGTTCTCGACCATGACGAGGATCGTGTTGAGGACGATCGTGTTGAATCCAGTGAAGCTCGTCACGAGGATCTGCTTCAGCTCTTCTGCCGAAATCGATGGGTTCGTTAAAACCGATGCGAGCTCCGGTGTGTTGTGGAGCACTTCGCCGAGCGTCCGCACATCAGATTCCGCCTGCTCGAGCACATGATGTTCGAGCGAGAGATCGAAGAGCGCTTTCGCGTAGCGTGCTGCTACGTGGTCACGCATTAGTTCGAGCCTTTCGTGTCGGCAAGGAATTGCTGGACGAGGGCTTTTTGAGCCGCTTCATCCGACGCAAGCTGTGTCTTCATGACGTGGCGAGCGGCAGCGATTGCTTGAAGGGCGACTTCGTCCTTCAGGGCAGCTTGTGCTTCCGCGCGTTCACGTTCGATTTCACGGCGTGCTTCTTCCTTGCTCATCTCTGCTTCTACGCGTGCCTGCTCCATTGCGCGCGCTTGTTCTGCTTCCGACTGGCGGCGAGCAGATTCAAGAAGATCACGTGCTTCCGTACGTGCCTTCGAAAGTTCTGTTTGCTGCTGTTCTACATAGACTTCAGCGTCTTTACGGCTTTTCTCAGCCGCGTTGATCTCGCTAGCCACATGCTCTTCCCGCGCTTTCATCATGTTGATGAGCGGGCCCCATGCGAATTTCTTCAAGAGGACGAGGAGCAAGAGGAAAACGACGATCGTGACGATCATGTTACCGATGAGTAAATGGTTGCCTTCAGCACCCGACTCAGCGGCACGGTACATGAGTTCCATCCGATACACTCCCCTCGTGGTTGGTTCTTCTTCTGTTCTCTCTACATAAGAGGGACGCTGCCCTCATGACGTTTCACCCTGTTCGAACGAATGCGCCCTATGTAGTCTGTTCCAATATGGATTAAGAGTTGAGGAGAAGGAAACCGACCGCTACGCCGATGATCGGGAGTGCCTCGACGAGACCGATACCGATGAACATCGTTTGACGAAGTTCGTTTTTGAGTTCTGGCTGACGTGCTTGTCCGAGTACTGTACCGTTTACGATAAGACCGTTACCGATACCTGCGCCGAGTGCGCCGAGTCCGATGATGATCGCTGTTGCAATAAGTTCCATTATGAATTGCCTCCCTAGATTGAGTTCTTAGTTTTTTGACTATCGGAAAAGCGGATGCTTCACCTTAGAATTAATGGTCGTGCGCTGCCTTATGTCCGATGTAGACCATCGTCAGGATAAGGAAGATATACGCTTGGATTGCCCCGATGAAGAGCGAGAATCCTTGCCAGATCAGCATTGGTATTGCCGACAGGAACACACCGACTGGTCCGAGGAATTGGAAATCGTTCGTCCCAGAGATGATACCGATCGAAAGGATGATACCAATCATGATCTCACCAGCGAAGATGTTACCGTAAAGACGAAGACCAAGTGTCAACGTATTCGCGAACTCCTCGATGATGGTGATGATGAACATCGGTGTCATGAACGTTTTAGCGTATGCACCGAATCCACGCATCTTCACACCGTAGTAATGGCTCATGACCACTACCATGGATGAAAGCGCCAGTGTCACGTACGGATCCGCAGTTGGTGAGTTGAACCAAATGTAGTGACCCGTCACAACGTTGAAGGGAAGACCCATCAAGTTGGACACCAGGATGAACAGGAACAGCGTCATTCCGAAAGTGAGGAAGCGACCTCCTGTTTTCCAGTCCATCGTACTGCTGATGATTCCACGAACGAACTCGAGGAACCACTCGAGCGTGTTTTGCATACCGGATGGCTTCATCGCGAGACGTCGCGTACCGGCCACGGCAATCAGGAAAACGAGAGCGGCTGCAATCAGCACCGTGATCAAGTTCGTCCAGCTACCGTACAGAACGAAGTCGCCCCAGAGTGGGATTTCGTAAAGTGGCATTTCGTGGTTCATTTGACTATTCACCTCTTTTCCCGCTTGAGTTCGTGAGTCAAGAACTCACAAAATTGTATGACGTGGCCGGCGAGAAGGCCTATTACCACCGCAGTCAATGACAATTGCGCCTCGTACTTGAGGCCAATCATCACGCAGAGTACCGCGACCGCCATGCGTGATACGGTCCCGCGAGACATCGGCTTGCGCCCCGTCTCGATCACCCGGTACATCCGGTCGACGCTCAGTCGTTGCAGCGTCAAGATCATCAAGCTCCCGCCCGTCCCAAGAAGCAGTCCCCCCCAAAGGGCTTGCCGCGCCGGGTCGACGAGAATGCCGATCGCAAGGAGTACGAACAACGCTCCAAACCATCGTAAGTACGCGCGATAGAGCGCATCTTGCAGGATTTGCTTCATGTCTTGTCTCCTAACAAGTGCTTGATCGTCGCGATCATGCTGAGTATCCCGATGAAAATCCCGATGAACACACATGCCGTCGACCCCATGTCTCCGAACCACCCTTGCAGTTCGCCGTAGCGGCCGACAAGGAATCCGAGGACGATCGGTGCAGCGAGTGCCGTCGAAATTTGGGAAGCCATCATCATGCTCGCAGCAAAGCTTTTGCGCATGGACATCTCCCCCTTTTTTTCCATCATGGGCGGTTTTCTCTTTCCCACGATTTACGGATTTTCATACTAGATAAGAATACAATGAGAACCGTTTTACAGTCAAATGAATTCACAATGGATTTAGGGCTCTCAAACCATTGTCCACCAACGAATGATAAGGTTTTCACACAGGGTATGGACGAGTTGTTTTTCACGAAGTTGTGAAGAAAATATGTAGTGCTATCAACGCTTATCGAGATGCTTAATGAAGTGAACAAAACCATCTGACAGTAACGTTATATCGCGTCCCCGCTTTCTACGCAACGGGCGAAATGAGGAGTTGTGTCGATTTTGTGAAAAAATGATTTTCGTTCACAAGTGCAAGCGCTTCCTTTTCTTTTTGTGGATTTCCTTTGAAATGTAGACGTAACAAGGATTTCCAGCTCGCGTCGTAGGCATCGGTTGTGAGCGGGCACACAGCGAAAGAGTCGGTTATCGAAACGGACATTTTCCGCTTTTCAGGTCCGACCGACGGCGTCCTAGTCGCCTGCATCGGTATCGGTGAACTGCCATCCGTGCTGATCCTGGTGAACTGCCCACGGTCCCCTTTCCGCAGGCAAGCGGGATGCCGCTCTACTTGCTTCGCAAGCTGCAGGGTCATCCCCTGCTTGCTTTTCCTGCAGGAGTGGGGCCGTGTTTCGTTCACCTCGCGTCACAAATCTTCTGCAGGAAAAGGAACGGACCCCGTCAAGACGGAGTCCGTTCGAAAATTCCATTCTTGATCACTCGGTGCGTTCAGCTCACCCTTCGAACCGGTCCGGTGCCGCTCCTTGATTGAAGTGATGCAGGATCGCCCCGGCGATCCGTTCCGACGCCTTCCCGTCCCCGTATGGATTCGACGTCTTCGCCATCCGGTCGTGCTTGTCCGCGTCCGTCAGCAGTTCATCCGCGAGGCGATAGATCGTCTCTTCATCCGTTCCTGCGAGCTTGAGCGTACCGGCAGCGATCCCTTCCGGACGCTCGGTCGTGTCCCGCAGGACGAGCACCGGGACGCCGAGCGATGGCGCCTCTTCCTGGACGCCCCCTGAGTCCGTCATGATCAGATAGGCCCGACTCGCGAAGTTGTGGAAATCGAACACGTCGAGCGGCGGAATGAGCGTCACACGCTCGATCCCCTCGAATATTTCCCGGGCAACCTCCTGGACGACCGGATTCAAATGGACGGGGTAGACGACGTGGATGTCGTCGTGGCGGTCAACGAGACGCCGTATCGCCCGGAACATGCCGCGCATCTTCTCCCCGTGGTTCTCGCGTCGGTGGGCCGTCATCAGGACGAGACGTCTATCGCCGATGGCGTTGAGGACCGGATGCGTATAATCGGCGCGAACGGTCGTCTGGAGCGCGTCGATCGCCGTGTTTCCCGTGACGAAGACTCCCTTCATCCGGTGTTCCATCGCGAGGTTCTCCTCGGCCTGCGGCGTCGGCGCGAAGTGCAGGTCGGCGAGGACCGACGTCAGCTGCCGGTTGACCTCTTCCGGGAACGGCGAGTATTTGTCATGCGTCCGAAGACCCGCCTCGACGTGTCCGACCGCGATCTGGTTGTAGTAGGCGGCGAGGCTGCCGACGAACGTCGTCGTCGTGTCACCGTGGACGAGCACGAGGTCCGGCTTCACTTTCTTCATCACGTCGTCAAGTCCCGAGAGCGCCCGCGTCGTGATCTCGGCGAGCGTCTGGCGGTCCTTCATGATGTTCAGGTCGGTGTCCGGCGTGATCTCGAACAGCTCGAGCACCTGATCGAGCATCTGGCGGTGTTGCGCCGTGATCGTCACGTGGACGTCGAACGCCGGGTTCGCTTTCAGCACCTTGACGAGCGGCGCCATCTTGACTGCTTCCGGACGCGTGCCGAAGATCGGCATGACTTTGATTGGCATGGATATCCCCCTCTTTTTTCGTATCTCTTCTCAATTAAAGCACAGCGAAACGAAAAAAAGCATCTCCCCGTCGAAGGAGAGATGCCTGGATATCATTTCGTTCCGAAGAGACGGTCGCCTGCGTCGCCGAGGCCAGGGACGATGTAGCCATGGTCGTTGAGCTTCTCGTCGAGCGCCGCGAGGTAGATGTCGACGTCCGGATGTTCCTTCTGGACGCGCGCCACGCCTTCAGGTGCCGCACAGAGGCAAGCGAGCTTGATGCTTTGTGCGCCTTGTTTCTTCAAAGAGGAGATCGCGTCAGCAGCAGAACCGCCTGTCGCGAGCATTGGATCGACGACGACGAAATCGCGTTCTGCGACGTCCGTCGGGAGCTTCAAGTAGTATTCCGTCGGCTCGAGCGTCTCCGGGTCACGGTACAGACCGATGTGTCCGACCTTGACGTTCGGCATCATGCGGAGCATGCCGTCGACCATTCCAAGACCTGCACGAAGGATCGGGACGATCCCGAGCTTCTTGCCTTCGATCATCTTCTGCGTCGTCTTCGTGACCGGTGTCTCGATCTCGACGTCCGTAAGCGGAAGGTCGCGTGTGATTTCGTATGCCATCAATGAAGCCACTTCGTCGACGAGTTCCCGGAATTGTTTCGTGCCTGTCTCTGCCTTGCGCATGATCGTCATCTTGTGCTGGATCAACGGGTGATCAAATACGTGTACTTTGCTCATGGTATGCATCTCCTCTCAAATCTCTTTTCGCATTGTACTCTAAAATGCTGTTGCTTGGGAACTGTTTTTTTACTCAATCCCCGAGCGTGCTCTTGCCGGCGAGGATCGCCTTCGCCGCGATCGACCATTCGTTATCCGGCTGTTTCGCGAGCTCGCGGAGCGTCGCTTTGTAGTCCGCTCCCTGCTTTTGCTCATGGACGGCCTGCATCCAGAGGACGTCGCTCGTATAGCCGGATTCCGGGAAGTCGTTTCGGTAGGCGACGTAGTCCGACTGTTTCGTCTTCTTCAGCTTGTCGCGCGCGATCAGCTGGTAGAACCGTGCCATCCCGGCCGTCTCGTCACTCGTCAGCACCTTCCCGGTCAGCAGACCGTCCGCCTTCGCATAATCCTTCGACTGGACGGCTTCGATCGCCGATTCGAGCGTCTGTTTCGGGGATGCCTCACTCGTCTCCTGCTTCTCTTCCTTCACCGGCTTCTCTTCCTTCACCGGCTTCGGCGCAGGCTTCTCTTCTTCCTTCAGCGAGTCGTTCTCCTGCTTCAGCTGCTCGACCTCCTTCTCGAGGGCGGCGAGCTTCTGCGCGACGTCATCCTTCTCGGCAGGCGTCTCGACCCGGGTCGCCACCTTCTCCTGCGACCAGTCGACCTGCGTCAGACCGACGGCGAGGAGACCTGCGGCGAGCGCCGCGAACGCAAGCGGGCTCGACTTGAGCGATTTGCGCCACGGCTCGAGCTGGGCATGGTTCTTCGCTGCTGCCGGGAGCTCGTTGAAGCGTTGCTTCGCCCGTTTCTTCCCTCCGGCAAGCGTCGCGACGGCGAGGCGGAAGCGGAGGAGTTCCGCAGGCAGCGGGACTTGTTTCCACGAAGCGAAGCGCTGGTCCGCCTGTTCATGGAAACCTGCCTCTACTAATATGAGGATCGCCTCGAAGTCGTCCGCATACTTCGCATACGCCCGCTTCGTCTCTCCTTTTTTCCGGAGCCACTCGACGATCTGCCGCGTGTCGTTCGCCCGGATTTCCTTGTTCGCCAGTTCTTTCACCGATGTCGCCATGTCCCTCTTCCTTTCACTCGTTTCACTAAGGACTAGTATACCAAGAAAAAAAAGCCGGCGAGCGCCGACTTTCGAAACGTTGTTCACGATTCATCGAGTTGCCTGCAAGTTTCGGCCATCCTTCTGATCTCCTTGCCCATCTCCGCGTTCAGCGGATAGGATTCCTCGAGGTACGCGAGGATGTTCAGCGCGGAAGCCGGGACCTGTCCGTACCCTTGCAGCATCGCCCCCATCCGTCTCGTGAACTGCGGAAACCGTTTCTCGAGTCTGCGCTCGTTCCCGAAGACGTCCGGGTAGTACGCGACTTCCTGCTCGATGAGATGGAGTACGGACAGGATGTTGTCGATCGCATGGCTTTCGACGAACCGCATGCCGGACAGCTTCTCCCCCCGCGCATACCGGCACAGGCCGACGTACAGGTTGGTCAGCGCCTCGTTCACTGCGAAATCGAGCGAATCCCGGCGCAGAGAAGCCGGCTCTTTGACCGGCGACGCGATCCTTTCGTCGGTGAATGCCGGATCCTTCCAGACGATGCGACCTGGCGTAAACAGGATGTCCGTCATCTCTGATGCCTCGAACACGGCGAATTCGCCGTATACGCCGTCAGCAAACAATATCTTGTATCCGTCTTCCGTATTCCGGAATATATACGCGAGCGGATGGACGGCTTCGAGCCAGTCGAGACGCTCGATGAACCTCGCCTTCGCCCCCGTCTTCGTGATGACGAAGAAGTCGAGATCCGAATATTCATCCAGGCGCGCAAGTTCCGCCCCGACCGAGCCGAGCCCGAGCAAAAGCAAGGCATCCCCCGTCTCCTCGAGGCTCGCCCCGATCCGGTCGAGCCGTTCCAGCAAAATTTCCTTCCTCATGTCAACAGCCCCCTTATCTTCCTACTCCCCTACTTTACTTGAAGGGATGTCCGCCGACCAGCCGATCGTCCGCTGAAAATCGCGTATGAGAAAACGACGGACCGCATCATCTCTGATCCGTTCCGTCGCTTTCAGGTTCCTTATTTCGTTTCGTCCTCGTGAACTCGGAACAGCTCGACCTGCCCCGTCATCTCCTGCGTCATCGCGGCGAGCGATGAGGCTGCGGTCGCGACTTCACCGCTTGACGAGCTCATACCGTCGAGCGATGCTGCGATCTCTTCGGACGAGGCCGCGACTTCCTCGGCGACGATCGAGGCGGACTCGAGCTTCTCGCTCAAGTTCTCCTTCTCCGTCCGGACCGACGTGGCTGCCTCGCTGATCGCCTCGATCCGCGGAACGATTCCGCTGATGCCGTTCAGGATATCTCCGAACGAGTCGATCGCGGCGTCGATCGCCGCACCTTGCTTGTCATGCTCCGTTCCGAGCAGGCCGGTCATCTCGACCATCGCCGCCGTCTCGAGCGTGACATCGCGGATGAGTGCGTCGATCTCGATCGCCGACTGCTTCGACTGGACCGCGAGCTTCTTGACCTCTTCTGCGACGACGGCGAACGCCCGTCCCGCTTCTCCGGCCCGTGCCGATTCGATCGAGGCGTTCAAGGACAGGAGCGTCGTCTGGTCCGAGATGCCGTTGATGATGCCGGTGATCGCCTGGATGTCGAGCAGGCGCGCTTCGAGGATCCCGATCTTCCCTGAGAACCCGCGGAAGGCCTGTTCTGCCGCCTCGACCGAGACGGTCAGCTTGCGCATGTCCTCCTCGCCCTTGCCTGCCTGTCCTTCGATCCGTTTCGACTCGCTGTCGATCGTCTTGATTTCGGACGACATCTGGTCGATCTGCTCGTTGAAGCGGCGGAGGATCTCGGAGATCGTCGTCAACTCCTCTGCCTGCGCGACGACACCGCCCGTGACTTCCTTGACTGATTCCGAGATCGTCGTCGTCGCGACCTCCATCTGTCTCGAGACCTCAAGCAATCCTGCCGACTGCCCGCTCACCTCGCTTGAAGAGGAACGCATGCTGCCGACGATCCCTTCGAGTGACACGCGCATCTCGCCGAGTGAAGCTGCCATCGTCCCGGTCTCGTCCTTATTCTTCGCGATGCGTGCGTATGCCTCATCATCCGACAAGTCGAGCGCGCCGATCTTCTCGATCAACCGCGTCGTCCCTTTGATCGATTTCGAGATGTTGCGCGAGACGAGCCACGCGATGAGTGCGCCGAGCAGGATCGCGATGAGCGTCATCACGAGCACATCGGTCTTCATCTTCTCGAAGGCCGCATGCTCAGCCTTGACGTCGGCGTCGACACCGACGACACCGATGACCTCGCCGCTTGCGTCCTTGATCGGCGCGTATGACGTCAGGAGCGTACCCCACTCCGAGACGTCGATCGTCTCCCCGATGACCGTCTCTCCGGCATAGACCGCCCGCAGCGCTTCCGCGTCGACTTCCGCCTCGTCACCGATCTGTGAAGCATCTTCAGCCGACATGTCCATCCCGTCGACGACGTAGATGTATTTGCCGTCAGCCGTCTTCTTGAGCGTGAACAAATACTTCGCTCCGACCGTCTCGCGCAGCTCGTTCAGCTCCGTCCGCATCTCTTCATAAGAGGCGTCCGCGTCGGACGTCGTCTCGATTCCTTTGAACGCCTCGACGTCGATCCGTTTCACCGCCTGCTCCATCGTCCGTTCGCTTTCCTTGCCGAGGTTTCCCATGAAGAGGTTTTGACTCTCCCTGTACATCATGAAGGCGAGCGCACTCGTCAGGACGAGTATCGTCGCGAGAAAGGCGACCGTGATGCGGGCGCCGATTTTTTTACGAAAGTCTAACTTGTTGAACATATGTATCCCCCTCAAATCTGCATGTACATATTTTACCAAATTCAAAGAGGTCCGACTCCATCCATTTCCAAACATATGGGAGTATTTTCACGACGAAGAGCCCCTTTCAGCAGAAAGAGGCTCTCCCGTCTCATTTTCTCAATCGGCCGTCCTCGAGCCGGAACACGCTGTCACATAAATCGAGCATCCGCTCGTCATGTGTGATCAAGAGGACGTTCTTCCCCGTGTCGGCCTCGCTGCGCAACATCTCCATCACGCTTCGCCCGTTCGCGTAGTCGAGGCTCGCCGTCGGTTCGTCAGCGAGGATCAGCCGCGGCTCGTTGACGAGCGCACGGGCGATCGCGACGCGCTGGCGCTGCCCGCCGGAAAGTGTTGCCGGCAGATGGTCCGCCCGTCCTGCGAGACCGAACTGTTCAAGCAGCCGTTCGGCCCGGCTCTCGCGCACCCCATGCTCCCTCTCGACGAGCATCAGTTGCTCCTTCGCTGTCAGGAACGGGACGAGATGGGCCTCCTGAAAGATGAAGCCGATCGACGCGAGCCGCAATTTACGGCGCTCCTCTTCCGACAGGTCGCCCGTGTCCCGTCCGTCGATCCGGAAACTGCCGGACGTCTGCCGCTGGAGCAGACCGATCACCTGCAGCAGCGTGCTCTTGCCGCTTCCGCTCGGTCCGACGAGCGCCGTCATCTCGCCCGCTTTCGCCGTCAATGAGATTCCGCTCAGGATCTCTGTCTCGCCGTATCGTTTCGTGATGTCAGTCAATTCGATCATCCGCGCACACCCCCGATCACGTCGGCCGGCTCGACCCGCCCGAGCAGACGGAGCGGGAAGAGGGCGCCGATCAACGCCGAGGCCAGCAGAATCCCGGCGTAAAGGAAGCCGCCCGCCTCAAGCCGGAACGGGATGTCCGCCGGGAGGATGTTCTTCAGGACGAGAGCGAGCGCAAAGCTGCAGACGGCCGCCGCAGCGGCGACGAAGACAACCTGCAGCAGGAGCGCCTCGCCCATCCGGCGATTCTGTAGTCCGATCGCCTTCAGGATACCGAGCTGCGGCAGCTTCTCCATCGTCGTCAAGTAGAAGAAGGCAGACAACAGGAGCGCCCCGATCAGGACGAGGAACAGCCGCATCATCTGAAACGAGCTCTGTTCCGCCGAATAGCCGGGCACGCTCTCGATGACGTCCCGTAGACTATACTTCCCGCTCTCACCGATGAAGGCGGAGGCGTACGAGACACCGATCGTCTCCTGCCAATCCTGCCACGTCTCCCACGTCATCCAGAGGACCGGAGCGTGGCTGTACCTGCCCGGCGTGGTCCCTGTTATCCGAAACTCCTGCTTCGTCCGGAAGTCGGTGACCGCGTCGCCGACCTTCGCACCACCTTCAGCGAGCAGGCTCGTATCGACGAGGACCTCGCCTTTTCGAAGCCGTGCTGCTTCTTTCGGCGCATAGCGGGAGCCGCCTGCGAGCGCGAACACCGCGGCGTCCGTCTTCGTCCCGTCACGCGTCTCGAGCGTCACCATCTGCGCCCCGAGCTTCTCCGTCCCAGCCGGCGCGTCATCCGTCAGAAAGGAGCGGGTGACGTCTCCCTTCGCGTCCGCTTCGAGGGTGAACCTCGCGTCAGGCATCAGCCGGTAGACGGAACCATTGTCATAGGCAAGCCCATCCGCGAGTCCGGAGATCATCCAGACGAGCAGCAGGATCAGTGTCGTCACACCGCCAATCATCATGAATCGTTTCTTCGAGCGTCTGAGCTCAAGCCATCCGAGTCTCATCATTTTCGCCTCCATTCATTTCTCGTCTTTCAGTATGGGGACGAAAGATGAACGGAATATGAACAAGGTCAGATTTTCGGGAAGCGGAAGTGGAACACCGTCCCTTGACCGAGGACGGAATCGACCTCGACCGAGGCCTCGAGCCGGACGAGGATCTCGGCGACGATCGACAGACCGAGCCCAGATCCGACCGAGGCACGCGAGACGTCACCCTTATAGAAACGTTCGAACAGGCGCTCCTTCGTCTCATCCGACATGCCGTGGCCTTCGTCGCGGATCTCGACCTCGATCGCATGGACCGTCTCGGACGCCTTGACGCAGATGGTACTGCCGGGACTCGACGCCCGCATCGCGTTCCGCAGGACGTTATGCCACACCTGCTCGAGCAGCGCCTCGTCCGCGAACAGCGCGAGATGGCTCGGGACGCCGCTTACGACAGCGATCCCCTTCTCGTCGAGCTCGTATTCGAGACTCATCAGCGTCCGCTCGATCGACGGGGCGAGCAGGACGCGCGTCCGTTTGACCGACGCCCCCTCATCGAGACGGGCGAGTGTCAGGAGCTGGCGCGTCAGCTCGGACATCCGGTCCGCCTCCTGCTCGATGATCGAGGCCGTCCGGTCCCGCTCTGCTTCAGAGAGCGGCTGACGAAGTTTCCGCGCATACCCTTTCAAGGAAGCGAGCGGCGACTGGAACTCGTGCGAGACGTTCGCGACGAACGCCTTCCGTTCCTCGTCCGTCCGTGAGACGGCAATCGCCATCTCGTTGAACTGGCGGGACAGCTGACCGATCTCATCGCGCGACCGGGTCGGCAGCTCGACCGTGTAATCCCCTTCCGTCATCCGCTTCGTCGCGCTCGTCAGCGTCTTGAGCGGTTTGACGATGTATCGCGCGGCGAAGACGAGCAGGAGGAAGCTGATCACGACGAGCAGCGCGAGGAACAGCCCGACGAACAAGTGGAGCTCGCGAATCTGCCGGCTGAGGTCCGGCCGGATGAAGACGGCGTCCGTCCCGCGCTCGTTCTCGAGCGCGACACCGTACGTATTGATGACCTCATTGTCGAACAAACCGAGCAGGAACAGATGGAACGGGTAGTCACGCATCCCGTGGTACGGCTCGCCGCCCTTGACCCGCTCGACGACGTCCCGTCCGATCGACTCATCCCGGAACGGATTGCCGAACCGCTTGACGCTCCCTTCCACATCCTCGACGTGCAGCTGATAACCGGTCCGGCTGAGCATCTCGTAGAAGGCGTCCGGCTCGCTGTCGCCATGCGCCTCATAGTAAGAGATCGCCGTGTCGACCGTCCGCTCGACCTTCGCGCTGTACTCACGTTGCCAGTAGAGATAGTAGATGACGTTGCTGACGAGCAGCGACAGCAGGGCCGAGACGAGCAGGAGGAGACTGACCGTCGCGACGATCTTCGTATAGAGCGTCCGCATCAGCGCACCTCCAGCCGGTAGCCGAGCCCGCGTACCGTCAAAATCTCGAACCCGGCGTCAAGGAAACGCTCCCGCAGCCGCTTGACGTGGACGTCGATCGTCCGGTCGTCCCCCTCGAAATCGATCCCCCAGATCCGCTCGATCAGCTCGTCACGGCTGAACACGCGTCCCGGGAAGCTCGCGAGCTGATAGAGCAACTCGAACTCTTTGCGGGGAAGGCGGATCGTTTGATCTGCCTGCTTGACGAGATAGCTCGTCTTGTCGATCGTCACGCCGCCGAGCGACAGGACCGGGAGCGCCGCCTTCCGGTAACGCCTTGCGACGGCCTGCAGGCGGAAGAGCAACTCCTCCGGCAAAAATGGTTTCGTCATGTAGTCGTCCGCGCCGATGTCGAATCCGGCCCGCTTGTCGTCGAGCGCCCCGAGCGCGGTCAGCAGGATGATCGGGATCTCCTGCGTCTTTCGCAACTCCTGACAGAGCGCGAGCCCGTCCTTCCCGGGCAACATGACATCGAGGACGGCCGCCTCGAACGTCTCCGACGCGATCAGACGGCTCGCCTCGCTTCCTGTCCGTGCAGCCGTGACCGCGTGGCCCGCTGCCGTCAACGTGTCAGCGATCAGGTTCCGGATCATCGCGTCGTCCTCTGCGATCAAGATCTTCATCGCACACCTCCAAAGTCGAGTTCCGCCCGGATCGCTTGCGGGAGCGGTTGTTGCCTGAGCCGGTCGAGTATGTCCTGGTCAGCACCGTTTTGCGCGAGCCAACCTTTGAGCAGTGCCGCCTTCTCCGTCCGTCCGATCAGACTGTAGGCGACGAACCAGACCTCCGGCGCCCCGTACTGGATGCCGTCACGGACCGGTCCGTTGAGCGCCGGCAAGTGACAGACGCCTTCGTCCGTCTTGATCGCAAAGTGTCCGAACAGCTCGAGCGCATGTCCGTCTTCCGTGACCACCCATTTGTAACGGCTCGCGTACGGCCCGTCGCCGCTCTCAGCCTTCTTGAACTCGAAGCCGTCGAGCGCCCGGGCGACTTCATGCGCATAGGCGTCCGTCGCGATGTCCCAGTCGTTGACCTCCTGCGTCAGGCCGAGCAGCGCGAGCAAGGCGCTCCCGCCGACCGTGTACGGGATGCCCGCTTGCCTGAGCGCACCCGTCACGTCCTTCAGTAACTTCCATCGTTTGTCCATTCGTCCCACCTCAAAAAAACGTGCCCCGGTCGCCCGGGACACGAAGAGTCTTATCAGCCGCGCTCAGGGTAGAGCGGGAAACGTTTCGTCAGCGCGAGCACCTGCCCGTGCGCGTTCTTGAGCGTCGATTCGTCCTCCGGGTTCTTTAGGACGAGCTCGATCAGCTCAGCGATCTCGACCATCTCGGCTTCCTTGAAGCCGCGCGACGTCATCGCCGCCGTCCCGATCCGGATGCCGCTCGTGACGAACGGGCTTGCCGGGTCGAACGGGATCGTGTTCTTGTTGACCGTGATGCCGGCCTCATCGAGCGCATGCTCCGCGAGCTTGCCCGTGATGCCGAGCGGCTGGAGGTCGACGAGCAGAAGATGGTTGTCCGTACCGCCAGAGACGATGCGGAGACCGCGCTTCGTCAGCTCCTCACCGAGCACCTTCGCGTTCGCGATGACCTGCGCGATGTAGTCCTTGAAGTCCGGACGGAGCGCCTCGCCGAACGCGACGGCCTTTGCCGCGATGACGTGCATGAGCGGCCCGCCCTGGATACCGGGGAAGATCGACTTGTCGATCGCCTTCGCGTGCTCCTCCTTGCAGAGGATCATCCCGCCGCGCGGTCCGCGAAGCGTCTTGTGCGTCGTCGTCGTGACGAAATGGGCGTGCTCGACCGGGTTCGGATGGAGACCGGCCGCGACGAGACCCGCGATGTGGGCCATGTCGACCATCAGGTAGGCACCGACGCTGTCCGCGATCTCGCGGAAGCGTTTGAAGTCGATCACGCGCGGATACGCCGATGCGCCCGCGACGATCAATTTCGGTTTGTGTTCCTCAGCCAGCTTCGCGACGACGTCATAGTCGATCATCTCTGTCTCTTTGTCGACGCCGTACTCGACGAAGTTGTACTGGACACCGGAGAAGTTCACCGGGCTGCCGTGCGTCAGGTGGCCACCGTGCGACAGGTTCATCCCGAGGACCGTGTCGCCCTGGTCGAGGATCGTGAAGTAGACCGCCATGTTCGCCTGTGCGCCCGAGTGCGGCTGGACGTTCGCGTGCTCCGCGCCGAAGATTTCCTTCGCACGGTCGCGCGCGAGGTTCTCCGCGAGGTCGACGAACTCACATCCGCCGTAGTAGCGACGTCCCGGATAACCTTCCGCGTACTTGTTCGTCAGGACGCTTCCCTGCGCTTCCATGACTGCCGGTGAGACGAAGTTCTCAGAAGCGATCAGCTCGATGTTGTCGCGCTGGCGCCCGAGTTCCTTCTGCATGGCCGAGAAGAGTTCCTCGTCCTGTCGTTTCAAATACGTAAGCGGTGTTTGTTCCATCCCAATTCCCCCATTCGTTTTCGATACGTTCATCGTAACATGAAGCTGCCTCATGCGGTATCCGTTAATCTCAGGAAAAATGGAACGTAAAAACGCACCCTACTCCCTTCAAGACGAAGGAGGACGGGTGCGTTCTGGTGATCATTCGTATTTGGCACGACTGCCGCCGATCAGCTTCGGCCGCGTGATCGCCGCCGTCACATGCGCCTCGCCGATTTCACGGTGAGGCAGGCGGACAGGTACCGCGACCGGTTTCAAGTGCATCCCGATGAACGTGTCGCCGATGTCGATGCCGGCATCCGCCTTGATCGATTCGACGACGACCGGGTCCTCGAGACGCTTGTACGCCGCGCTCGCCATCGACCCGCCTGCTTCCGGGACCGGAACGACGCCGACCGGATCGAGACCGAGCCGCTCAGCCGTCGTGCGTTCGAGCGTCAACGCGCGGTTGATATGCTCGCACCCTTGAAAGGCGAGCGCGACCTGACGCTTCCGGCTGAACGCCTCGAGCACGTCGAACAGTACTGAGGCGACCTCAGGGGACCCCGCCTTGCCGATTTGCTTGCCGATGACCTCGCTCGTCGAACAGCCGACGACGAGGAGCTTGCCTGATAGCGGAAAACGTTCGTCGAGCGCCTGGAGCGACGCGTCAAGCTCGTGTTTGACCCGCTCGAGATCCATTCATCTCACCTCATAGTCCGAAATCTTGCAGACCCGGTTCTCATGGCGTCCGCCCTCGAACTCCGTCTCGAGCCAGATCTGCGCGATCTCGCGCGCAAGTCCCGCTCCGATGACGCGTTCGCCCATCGTCAGGATGTTCGAGTCGTTGTGCTGGCGTGTCGCCTTCGCGCTGAACGTGTCGTGGACGAGTGCTGCGCGGATGCCCTTGACCTTGTTCGCCGCGATGCCGATGCCGATGCCCGTGCCGCAGATGAGGATGCCGCGGTCGAACTCGCCGTTCGCGACCGCCTCAGCGACTGGGATGGCGACGTCCGGATAGTCGATCGAGTCGGCCGAGTACGTCCCGAAGTCCGTGAAGTCGATGCCGAGTTCGTTCAGAAGATCCGTGATCTCCGCCTTCAGTTTGAATCCACCGTGGTCTGCTCCGATTGCTACTTTCATAAAAATTATTCTCCCGTCTGTCTTGGTTGTTTTTTCGGGAGCTTCCGGTCTAACGCCTTTCGTCCGCTCCCGTTCTGCGTCAATTTTAACACAAGACGGTTGACGAGTGGTTCGAGTTCGTTCCGGACCTGGCGATAGACGTTCATCGACCCGCCGTACGGATCGTTGATGTCGCGCTCGAGTCCCGTCACGTACTCATAGAGCGTGAAGGTCCTCTCCTTCAGCTCCGGATATCGTTCACCGACCTCCTGCTTATGGGCGCGGGTCATCGTCAGGATGACGTCCGACCAGCGACCGAGGACGTCGTCGAAGACTTGCGTATAATGTTCGAGCTCGATGCCCCGTTCCCGGAGCACCTGAAGCGCGTTCTCTGAAGCGTCGAAGCCCTGCATCGAGCGCAATCCGGCTGAGCGGACGTCGAACTCCTGCTCCGCGACCTTCGAACGCAGAAGTGCCATCGCCATCGGGCTGCGGCACGTATTTCCTGTACAGATAAACAGAATGCGACGTGTGCTCATCTCAGGTTCCTCCTTCATGACGGGCGAATGATCCGGCCACCTGCTGCCTTGTGGAGCCGATTGCGGACTGCCAGCCCAACACCTTCCTCTGATAGGTCTCGTACAAAAATCTGATCCACCGTCGTTTGGTCAAAGCGTCGTAAACAATCGTAAAGGCGCCGGGCTGCCGTCTCCATGTCGTGCCCGAGGAAACAGCGGACGTCAGCATCTACTTCTTCGCCGTCGAAGAGGATGACACCTGTCTTTGATCCCGATTGGCGAGCCGCATCAATGGTCTTTTGCAGGAAAGCGAGGTCCCCGACGACGATCGAGAGCGTCGCCTCCGGCGCGTAATGGGTATATTTCATCCCGGGCGCCTTCGGGGCGGCGTCACTCGTCTTCAAGGCGGGATCGAGTACGACCGGACCGATCGCCGCTTCGAGCTGTTCGCGCGTCACGCCGCCCGGCCGCAAGATGACCGGAGGTGTCGCCGTGCAGTCGATGACGGTCGATTCGACGCCGATTCCCGTCTCTCCGCCGTCGACGATGCCGGCAATCCGCCCGGACAGATCATGGGCGACGTGTCCGCTCGACGTCGGGGAAGGCTTTCCTGAACGGTTGGCGCTCGGTGCCGCGAGACCAAGTCCCGACGCCTCGATCAGTCGAAGCGCGAGCGGATGGTCCGGCATCCGGAGGCCGATCGTATCGAGCCCTGCCGTGACGAAGGCGGACGCCTTGCCGCTGGACGGCAAGATGATCGTCAGCGGTCCCGGCCAGAACGCCTCCATCAGGCGTCGTGCGACGTCCGGGACGAATGATGCGAACTGCTCCGCCTGTCCGATCGAGGCGACGTGGACGATCAAAGGATTATCGGAAGGGCGACCCTTCGCTTCGAATATGCGTTCGACAGCGTCGTCGCGCGTCGCGTCCCCCGCGAGCCCGTAGACGGTCTCGGTCGGGATGGCGACCACCTCCCCATCCTTGAGCAGCTTCACTGCCCGGTCCATCGTCTTCTCGTTGATCATCTCAGTCTGCATGTCCGATTCCTTTCGCTCCGCATACACGATACGGTCTTTCCCGTTTATATCTTTTAAAATACCCGTTTCCGCCTCCGGATAACGCTCTTTTAACATCAATCGCACGTCCGGCCCTTGCGCGTGTCCGATTTCGAAGGCGATCAGACGCCAGTCCGGTTTCAGGACGCGCGCGCTGCCTTCGACGAGACGGCGATAGAAGTCGAGGCCGTCCTTCCCGCCGAACAGCGCGAGGTGCGGCTCATGGTCGAACACGACCTCGCTGAGCAGTTCGTCCTCCTCGATGTAGGGCGGGTTCGAGACGAGGACGCGGACCGATTCGTCCGAGAGCGGCGCGAGCAGGTCCCCTTCGAGGAACGTCACGTCCGCTCCGAGCTGCTCGCCGTTTCGCCTCGCGACCGCGATCGCGTCAGGCGAGATGTCGACCGTCGTCACCGGCGTCTTCAGTTCGAGCGACAGCGTCACACAGATCGCTCCGCTGCCGGTCCCGATGTCGACGATTTCCCCTGATTCGAACGTCTCCCCTTGAATGCGGGAGACGACGAACTCGATCAGCTCCTCCGTCTCGGGGCGCGGGATGAGGACGGCGGGCGTCACCTCGAACTCACGTCCGTAGAACGGACCCGTCCCGATCAGGTGCTGGACGGGCACACCGTTCAGATGGGCCATCAGGTACTCGCTGTAGAGCAGGTCCTGCTCCGGCGTCAGCTCGTCCGACAGGCGGACGAGCAGTCCCGTCCGGTCGACGCCGAGGACGTGCATGAGTAACCATTCGGCACTCGAGCCTTCCCGTCCTGCCATGATAAATTTTGCCTGTGCTTCGTTCAGTCGTTTCGCGATCCGCATCAGTTCGCCGCCTCCGATGCCCTCGCCTGATGTTCCATGACGAGCGCGTCGATCAGCTCGTCCATCTCCCCTTGCAGGATCCGGTCGAGCTTCTGGATCGTCAAACCGATCCGATGATCCGTCACGCGGTTCTGCGCGAAGTTGTATGTCCGGATCCGCTCCGAACGGTCACCCGTCCCGACGGCCGACTTCCGCTTCTCATCGTACTCGGCCTGGCTCTCGCGCTGGATCTTGTCAAAGACGCGCGCCCGGAGGACCTTCATCGCCTTCTCCTTGTTCTTGATCTGCGACTTCTCGTCCTGACAGCTCGCGACGATTCCGGTCGGCACGTGCGTCACGCGGACGGCCGACTGGGTCGTGTTGACCGACTGCCCGCCCGGTCCGCTCGAGGTGAACGTGTCGACGCGGACGTCCTTGTCGTGGATCTCGACCTCGACCTCCTCTGCTTCCGGGAGGACGGCGACGGTCGCAGTCGACGTATGGATCCGTCCGCCCGACTCCGTCGACGGGACGCGCTGGACGCGGTGTGCCCCGTTCTCGAACTTCAGCTTCGAGTAGGCGCCTGCCCCTTTGATGATGAAGATGATTTCCTTATAACCGCCGAGCTCCGTATGGCTCGCCTCGATGACCTCGATCTTCCAGTTCTGCTTCTCGGCGAACTTCGCGTACATCTTGAACAGATCGGACGCGAACAGCGCCGCCTCGTCGCCTCCAGCAGCACCTCGGATCTCGACGATGACGTTCTTGTCGTCGTTCGGGTCCTTCGGAAGGAGGAGCGCCTTCAGCCTCGCCTCGAGCGCCTTGATCTCCGGCTCGAGATGGGCGACCTCCTCCTTCGCGAGGTCCCGCATCTCCGGGTCGGTCAGCATCTGGCGCGCCTCCTGATACGCCTCCATCTGATCGCGATAGACGCGGTAGACCTCGACGGTCGGAGCGAGCTGGGATTGTTCCTTCGAGAACTCGCGTAATTGGTTCGGGTTGTTGATGATCTCGGGATCCGACAAGAGGTCGTTCAATTTCTCGTATCGGTCCTCGAGGGCACTTAGTCGCTCTAGCATGATGAGCTTCATTCCTTCCTCTACATATACTCTGCCAAAAGTATAGCAAAAAACACGCCTCTCCGTCCGCCTTCCTATCCTTCGTCGGACTTAAGTCTGATTGACAAGTTCTGTAAATGAATTATACTGAATGTACCAACCGTATTAATACACTTAGGGAGGAATGCACCATGTTCACCATCGATCCGCGAAGTCCCTCTCCCCTCTATGAGCAGCTGATCGAACAAACCATCCGTTCGATCGCCCGCGGTCTGATACGTCCGGGCGAGCAGATGCCGTCCGTCCGCGAGCTCGCAGGCAGCCTGTTCATCAATCCGAACACCGTCGCGCGCGCCTATCAGGAGCTCGAGAGCCGCGGCTTCATTACGACGATGCGTGGCAAGGGCTCGTTCGTCGCCGACATGCCGCTTTCGCTCGTGCGGGAAGAAGCGCTCAAGCAGAAGATGTACGAACTCCGCGCCGTCGCGAAAGAGCTCGACGTGTCGGACGAGGAGCTATGCCAGATGATGGAACGAATCAAGGAGGAGCATAAACATGTTGACCGTTGAACACCTGACGAAACGAATTGGACAGAAGATGATCTATGAGAACGCCTCGTTCACCTTGCCGGCCGGGACGATCACGGCCTTGATCGGACGGAACGGGGCAGGCAAGACGACGCTCTTGAAGACGCTCGTCGGCACGTATCTGCCGACGCGCGGACGTGTCGAATGGGCGGGCGAGTCGATTCATGATGTGCCGGCGACGCGACGTCACATCTTCCTCGTCCCGGACTCGGTCGTCCATTATCGCCAGATGTCGCTCGGCGAGCTGATCGGCTTCTACGCGGCATTCTATCCGGCGTTCGACCGTCCGTACATCGAGAACTACTGTCGCTCTGCGAACCTCGACCGTTCGCGCCGCGTAACGGCGCTGTCGAAAGGTCAAGCCCAGCTCTTCCTGCTCCAGCTCGCCTTCGCGACGAACGCCCCTGTCCTGTTGCTCGACGAACCGACGGACGGGCTCGACCGGATCAACAAGCGCGACTACCTCAAACAGCTCGTCTCGCTCCTCGCCGAGCGCCAGACCGCCGTCCTGATCGCCTCTCACCAGCTCGAGGAACTCGACTCGCTCGCAGACCGGGTGATGACGATCGAGCACCACGTCGTCAAAGCTCCGAAGACGCTCGAGGATGCGAAGTCGAGCATCCAGAAGTGGCAGGTCGTCTATGAGGAAGTCCCGGCGCTCGCCCATCAGGACATCCAGGTGCTCGGGCAGACGGGACGCGTCCTGAACGTGCTCGTCCTGTCAGAAGCAGGCGCCGCCTATCTCGAGAAGACGCAGCCGCTCCTGAAGGATCCGCTGCCAGTCCAGCTCGAAGACTATTTCCTAGGAACATTCGGAGGGGATCAAGATGTATAAGCAATTATTCCGCCATCAACTGAAACAAGCCGTCTTCCCGATCATCGGTTTCATCCTGCTCGCCGTCTTCGCCTACGGGTTCGGCGCCTTCAACCTGATCGAGTCGCTGAAGGATTCATCAATCTACGGTGATGCGATCGCCGAACCGTATCTCATCACCCAGGTGCTCGTCAACCCGATCTTCACGGGCGGCGCCGCCGTCCTGATCGCGATCTTCTCCATCCTCCTGATCGGGGCGGAGCGCGGCAGCGGACGGAGCGGAATGTTGCACGCACTGCCGTTCCCGCGCCGCAGCCTGTTCTTCATCAAGTGGCTGATCGGCGCAGGTCTGCTCCTCGTCATCCCGTTGATCGGACTCGGCGTCTCGGCCTTCCTCCTCCAGGTCATCGGCAACATCCCGCTCGGTGACTGGACGACGCCAGTTCAGCTCGCCGAGATGTTCGCCTATCATTACCTGTTCGATCTCGCCGTCTTCAGCCTGTTCCTGCTTGCAGGGACGCTCGCCGGCGACGTCATCGGTCAGCTACTGATCGGACTGTTCCTCGTCTTCTTCAACCTGTTGACGGTCGGCGTCATCTTTGCGGTCGTGTCTGCAGGACTCGAGCCCAACTCCGTGATGGATGAACAGATCGAACGCTTCGTCGAGCCGCTGATGACGACGTTCTCGTTGTTCACTCTGTTCGGCGTCGACCAGGCAATCTTCGAGAGGGACTTCCCGACGGTACCGAGTGCCGTCTACGCCATCTGTCTGACGCTCGTCGCGACGTTGCTCGCCGCCTATCTCTACCCGCGCGTCCACAACGAGATGACAGGACGTTTCACCGTCTTCCCGCGATTGCGCAAGCCGATCGTCCTGATTTTTTCGCTCTACGCCGTCCTGTTGCTCGGCGCGTTCGTCTCCCTTTTCGCATCGTTCCAAGGGATGATCACGCAAATGTTCTACTGGCTCGCCGTCCTGATTCTCGCCTGGCCGGTCTTCCTGGCCTTCCGTCGTCTCGTCGGCTGGCGGCACTGAGATAATGGATTTTTCATCTATTCGATTCAACAAAAAATGAATTTTGGTAATCCTCCTGTGCTATAATCCAGTTACTTACTTATTTGGAGGAATCATTTCATGAATTGGTATTTAAGTGTACTCAAGAATTACGTCGGCTTCGGCGGACGCGCACGCCGCAAGGAATACTGGATGTTCACACTCATCTCGATGCTCGTGACACTCTTCTTGTCCGGAATCGAGACCGCACTCGAACTTCCGCCTGTGCTCTCAGTGCTGTACGCGCTCGGAACGTTCCTGCCTTCGCTCGCCCTCTCGTTCCGCCGTCTCCATGACACGGGACGCAGCGCGGCATGGCTCTTGATCGGTCTCGTCCCGTTCGTCGGCTGGATCGTCGTCCTCGTCTTCATGTGCTTGCCTGGCGACCGTTCGACGAACGCATACGGTCCTTCGCCGAAGGAAGACGCACCATACGCAATGGCAGAATGAACAAAAAAATTCCTCTCTTACGTCGCATGACGTTCGAGAGGAATTTTTCATTTCACCGGAATCTGTTTCCCTTTTTCGATGCTCTTCTTGTACCCGTCGACGGCGTCGCTCGTCCACCACTCGACCGTCTTCGGTTCCTGCTCGACGATGAAGCCGATGTTGCCCGTCCTCTTCTCGTGCGGCGCGAGCTCCTTGCCGAGTCCTTCGAGATAGATGTCGTCTTCGAGCGTCTTCTCTTCCTTGCCGAGGAACACGTGCGCGACCGGGTTGAAACGGACCGGCTCGTCTCCCGTGTTGCGGACGGTGACGCGCGTCTTCCAGACATCGAACGACTCGTCGTGCGTGAAGCCGTGGAAGAAATCGATCATCCCGTAGTCCGGCCGGGCATGGAACACCTTCTCGTCATGGACGGTCAATTCGACCGGTCCGACGGTGATCTTTCGTTCCGTCTGATTGATCTTCTTCAGCGTCAGCTCACCTTTCCGGTCCGCGACCGACTGACCTGGAGTCAGCAGCTTACGATCGTCCGTCACCTGCGGATTCGGGACGTAGACGTCCTTTTTCTCGAGCGGCGCCGCTTCCGCCTGCTTCGCGACAGGTCGCGTCTGCTCCTCCGCGCAACCCGTCAAGAGGAGCGCGAGTGCAGAGAGACCGAGCCATTTCCGTTTCAACATGTCAAATCCCCCTTACTTTTTCAGCAGATCAAAGATGATGCGGGCGTGGTCCGTGTTGTCCATCTGCCCTGCGAAGCGTTCCGATTGCGGTCCGTATGCATAGACCGGAACGTCCTCCCCTGTGTGTCCGCCTGTCGTCCAGCCTGTGTGTGAACGTTCGTTGAAGATCGCTTCGATCGCGTTATCGATATCGAGTACCTTCTTCGACTCAGCCGCCTTCTCGACGGATGCGATCTCTTCCTGCGTCAGGGCGAGCTTGTTCTGGTCGATGTACGTCTTCAGCGTCTCCTCGACGCCCGCGCCCTTCGCGATCTTATCGGCCATGAAGTCCGGTGTCTTCTTCGCCGCCTGGACGGGACCCGCGAACCAGTTATAGACGCCGTCAGAACCGATCGAGTAGCCGCCTGTCGAGTGATCGGCCGTCGCTACGACGAGCGTGTGCTTGTCCTTCTTCGCGAAGGCGATCGCCGCCTTGAATGCCTTCTCGAAGTCGTCCATCTCGCTCATCGCGCCGACGATGTCGTTGTCATGCCCAGCCCAGTCGACCTGGCTGCCTTCGACCATCAGGAAGAAGCCCTTTTTGTTCGTCTTCAGGCGGTCGAGCGCGGAGTTCGTCATCTCTTCGAGCGAAGGCGTCGATGCTTCGCGGTCGATCTTCTTCGGCATGCCGCCGTCCGCGAACAAGCCGAGGACACGCTCGTTCTTATCCTTCAGGAGCGACTGCTTGTCCGTGACGTAGCTGTAGCCGTCCTCTGCGAACTTCTTCGTCAAATCCGCGTCAGGCCGGACGAAGTTGCTCTTGCCCCCGCCGAGCATGACGTCGATCTTATGACCGCCGTTGACGAGTTCGTTATAGTAGTCGTCTGCGATCGCGTTCATGTTCTTGCGGCTCTCGTCATGCGCACCGAACGAGGCCGGTGTCGCATGCGTGATCTCCGACGTCGCGACGAGACCGGTCGACTTGCCCTTCTCCTTCGCCGCCTCGAGCACCGTCTTGACCGGCGTCTTGTCGTTGTCGACCGCGATTGCCGCGTTGTATGTCTTGACGCCCGTCGCCATCGCCGTCGCGGCTGACGCCGAGTCCGTCACGTTCTGAGCCGGGTCTTCCGGGTACGTCATCTGTTGTCCGACGAGGTACTGGTCGAACGCCGTCTTCTCGACGTGCTTCGTCGACGCGTCGTCCGTCATGTAGCGGTGAGCCGACGTGTACGACACGCCCATCCCGTCACCGATCAGGAAGATGACGTTGCGGATTTCAGGACCTTTCTTCGCCTTCACTCCTGCCTCAGCCGGTGCCTCTTGACCTGCTCCGATCATCGCGCTGAGCGCGAGCGTCGACAGTGCGGCGACCGGGACGACTTTTTTAAGCATCTTCTTGTTCATGGTTGTTTCCCCCTTAAAGTGAATGGCGTTTCCGTCTTTTACTTTAGCGGAGGAAAGTAAAGGGAAATTGTAGGAAGTGTAAACGTTCTGTCAGCTTCTGATTGCAAAACAATGACCCCTGCTCATTGAGCAGAGGTCTTGAGTCCGATGTCCGTCACGATGCGCAACGCAAGTTCATCAGGTGACGCATCCCGCTCGTTGACGATCCGGAACGACTTGACGCCGAGCCGCCCGAGCAGCGCGAGCTCCCGCTTCTTGCGCTCCTTCATCACGGCGATCGTCCCTTCGATCCCGGTCAACCCGTGCTTGATGCCATACGCCTGACCCGTGTAGTAGTCGACGAAGCCGTGTTTCCACCCGTCCGGCCGCTCTGCATAGGCGCGCCTGAACGAGGCCGAGACGTCGTTTTCTTCTATATATATGAGAACGGGATCGAGCGCCTCGATCAGGCGGCTGACGTCCTCGATGTAACGCGTGACGAGTTCCTCCTCGACGTCCTGCGAGATCATCCCGATCGTCAGCGGGTTCTGCAGGAAGGCGCAGTCGAACAGGTAGACCGCCTCCTCCTGTGCGGCGCGACCCGCGAAACGCGTCCATCGTTCCTTCATCAGCTCGACGTGCGCCGCGAACGGCAGGCTGTAGGCGTCCTTTTCCGACAACCGTTTCGCCTGGTCCTCAGCGAGCGTACCGTAGCGGACGAGGCGCCCGTAACTCCCTTCGTCATGGATCGCCGAATCCGGAAGCTCTTCGGCTTCCCACTCCTCCCGGCTCAGGACGGCGACGCCGTCGAGGTCGACCGGGTGATCCGGCGCCTCTTCCGTATAGTGTCTGACGTTCGCCAAGTGCCTCGCGAGCGCCTCTGAGATCGTGCTCTTGCCCGCGCCCGGCAGCCCTTCGATCAATATCAATTTCGTCATCTTCATCCCTCCTCATTCATCGTAGCATGCAGTCTTTTTCATTCCCCATCGCATCAAAAAAGCCCCGCGCACGGATGCGACGGGGCCGGTTGCGTCAGGAGACGCGTTTTCGTTCTTCCTCTTCCTTCTTCAGCTGTGCCCGGAAGATTCTTGTCTCGGCGATGACGACGCCCGACAGACCGACCAGTCCGATCAAGTTCGGGATGGCCATCAGGCCGTTGAAGATGTCAGACAGTGCCCAGACCATGTTGAGGTTCGTCGTCATCGCGCCAAGTCCCGCGACGAGTGCGAACGCGATCCGGTAAGGCAGGATCGAGCGTTGACCGAACAGGTAGTAGATCGACTTCTCGCCATAGTACGACCAGCCGAGGACGGTCGAATAGGCGAACATGACGAGTCCGATCGTGATGATGTACTTGCCGGCAGGTCCGAGGAACATCTCGAACGTCGCCATCGTCAACTCTACCCCTTCGAGTCCGCTGTCATACTGTTTCCCCATGACGAGCGTGATGCCCGTGATCGAACAGACGACGAGCGTGTCGAGGAAGACTTGCGTCATCGACACGAGCGCCTGGCGTCCCGGAAAGTCCGTCTTCGCAGCAGCTGCTGCGATTGGTGCCGAACCGAGACCCGCTTCGTTCGAGAAGACGCCTCGCGCGACACCGTAACGGATCGCTGCCCCGATCGCACCGCCGGCGATCGCTTCCGCACTGAACGTGCTCGAGAAGATCGTCGCGAACGCACCCGGGATGAGGTCGTAGTTCATCACGAGGATGAGCAGACCGCTTCCGACGTAGAAGATGATCATGAATGGAACGAAGAAGCTGACGACGCGTCCGATCGAGTGGACGCCGCCGATGATGACGACGCCCGTCAGGATGACGAGCGTGATCGCCGTGACGACGAGCGGGATGTCGAACGTCGACTTGAGCGCGAGCGCGACCGAGTTCGTCTGTACCCCGTTCCCGATTCCGAACGCCGCGACCGATGCGAAGACGGCGAACATGACGGCGAGCCATTTCTGTTTCAATCCCCGTTCGAGATAGTACATCGGCCCCCCGGCCATCTGTCCTTTCTCATCGACGACACGGTACTTGACGGCGAGGATCGCCTCCGCGTACTTCGTCGCCATCCCGAACAATCCGGACAGCCACATCCAGACGACGGCGCCCGGCCCCCCGAGCACGACTGCCGTCGCGACACCGACGATATTCCCCGTACCGACGGTCGCAGCGAGTGCGGTCATCAGTGCCTGGAAATGACTGATGTCCCCTGCAGATGATTTGTCCTGATGCTTCGAGAAGGCAAGCTTCAGAGCATACGGCAGCTTCGTGATCTGAATGAACCCGAGCCGTGCCGTCAGATAGATCCCTGTCCCGACGATCAGGACGAGGAGCGGCGGTCCCCAAACGAAGTTGGAGACGTCCGCGATTAACTTATCGAAATCCATAAGTGCTGACCCCACTTTCTAGCATGATGAAAGATGTGTTCCTCTCTATTTTTCAGAACATTTACAATATTGTCAAAACTATTTTGAGAAAACAAGCTTGCGAAATCGCTTGCATTCGCGCCATTTCCTCTCTTTTTAAAATAGGTGGGTATTATGCTGGGAAGAAGGAAGCTTTCACGGCAGCCCTGCCTGAAGCCCGTCTGGTTCGACTGTTCGGCTTCGCTTGCCGGACATGGAGTTGACTTCCTCCTCCCCGAACTGGTATCATCTTCCCATACTATTTTCAATCCCGACAATTCCTATATATTATCAAGAGTGGACGAGAGACCTGGCTTCATGACTCCACGGCAACCTGCATTCCGCAAGGTGCTCCCGACCAGCAAAGCGTATGCTTTGGATGATGAAGAAGAGCTTCGACTCCTTTTTTTCGTCCAAAAGGAGTCTTTTTTATTTTAAGGCGTCAGTCTAGTCCCAAGGAGGAACATACATGCACAACACGACCTATCCCGTCATCGAAGGAGCGGAAGCGTTCTATCTCGCAGGAGGACCGACCGGCATCCTGCTCTGCCACGGCTTCAATGCGACGCCGCAAAGTGTGCGCACCGTCGGCGAGACGTTCGCCGCGCATGGCCTGACGGTGTTCGCCCCGCGTCTGCACGGGCACGGGACCGACTGCCGCGAATTCGAGGCTGCCTGCTTCGAGGACTGGAAACAGAGCGTTCGTGAAGGGTACGACCTGCTCGCCGCGCGTTGCGAGACAGTCATCGTCGCCGGACAATCGATGGGCGCGACGCTTGCGCTCGCCCTCGCACAAGAAGGCGTCCCGTTCGACGGGATCGTCACGATCAATGCCGCGCTGTCGGTCCCGGGGTATCAGTCGCTCGGCGACGACTGCCCGACTCATCTGAAGGAGGATGCTCCGGACATCAAGGCGACAGGCGTCCATGAGATCGTCTATGATACCGTGCCGACCCGCGCCGCGAAGAAACTCCTCGCCCTGATCGAACAGACGCTCCCTCACCTGTCGTCGGTCGATACACCCGCGCTCGTCCTTTATTCCGCGGTCGACCACGTCGTCCCGCCCGATAACTCGAGACGGCTGTATGAGCTGCTCGCTTCTTCGAACAAGCGATGTCGCTGCCTGCCGAACTCCTATCACGTCGCGACGCTCGACAACGATCAGCAGCTGATCGTCGAGGAGACGCTCCGCTTCATCGAGAGTCTGGCTGAGGAGCTCGCCGGCTGAAGCACGACGAAAAAGAGGTCATCATCCCTAGCCGGGAGGATGACCTCTTCGCATTTGTTCCTTCTTCGCTTACTGATGTTCGCCGGCCGACTGTGCGAGCGGATTCGGCTTGCCCGGCACCTCGTGGCAGTGGCGGCAGCGCGGTTCGTACGACTCCGATGCACCGACGAGGATGATCGGATCGGTGTAGGTGGCAGGCTTGCCGTCGATCAGGCGCTGCGTCCGGGACGCCGGATCACCGCACGACAGACAGATTGCCTGCAGCTTCGTCACGAACTCCGCACGCGCGAGCAGCTCCGGCATCTTGCCGAACGGCTCCGCCCGGAAGTCCTGGTCGAGCCCTGCGCAGATGACGCGCTTCCCGTCCTTCGCGAGCGCTTCGATCACATTGATGATTTCGTCGTCGAAGAACTGGACCTCGTCGATCGCGACGACCTGTGTCTCTTCCTGTACGGCTTCGTATAATGCCCGGCTCGACGTCATCGGGATCGCCGTCACCGAGTTGCCGACGTGCGAGACGACATGCTCCTCATGGTACCGGTCGTCGATCGCCGGCTTGAACACCTGGACGGGAAGCTTCCCGTACTGCGCCCGGCGCACGCGGCGGATCAGCTCCTCCGACTTCCCGGAGAACATGCTGCCGCAAATCACTTCAATCCAGCCATACTGGTTTATCACATGCATCAATGCACACACCGCCCTCTTCAATAGTCACGTACACGAGTATAGCCCGAAAAGAACTTCAGATAAAGTATTGACTTGCCAAGCGAATTGACGTTCGCCTTCTGAGCCGTTCCGGCAGGCGATTTTTGAAGACTTCAGGAATTTTTCGTTCCTCCCCTTTCACCTGTAAGACATTTCCTGTAGGGTTATAAGAAGAGAAACAAGGACGGAAGGAGGACGGCTCATGCAGCACGCCATCATGGAGATCATTCATCAGTTCGGGGCATTCGGTCTCGGACTCCTGCTCGCGGGCGGTATCATCGGGCTCCCCGTCCCGGACGAGACGTTGCTCGTCCTGTCCGGCTATTCGATGGACCGCGGTCACATGCCGATCGTCGGGACTGTCCTCGCCGCCTACCTCGGCAGTTACTTCGGCGTCACCGTCAGCTACCTGCTCGGTGCGAAGGTCGGCATGCCGCTGCTCCACCGTGCCGCACCGAAACTGCGGATTCCTGAAAAGCGGATCATCCAGGCCGAGGCCGGCTTCAACCGGTACGGCAAGGTCGTCCTCCTGATCGGCTACTACATCCCTGGCCTCCGCCAGTTGAGCGCCTTCTTCGCCGGCGTCTCACAGATGCCGCTCCGTACGTTCGCGCTCTACGCCTACGGCGGCGCGACGATCTGGGTCAGCCTCTTCCTCGGAGCCGGCTATTTCCTCGGACGCCATTTCTCGATCGAGGAAATGATCGAGTCGTTCCTCGGCAATCCGCGCCTGTTCGAAGACGTGACGAGCATCACGGCCGGTATCCTGCTCATCCTCGTCCTGCGCACCTACTGGGCGAACCGCCAAGTCCCGGACACACAAAAAGACAGCCTGCCCTTCTGATGAAGGACGAGCTGTCTTTTTTCGTTCGCAAGGATTACTTGCGGCCGTATTTCTTGTTGAAGCGATCGACACGACCGTCTGCTGCGTTGAACTTTTGACGACCTGTGTAGAATGGGTGCGAGTCCGAAGACACATCCACGCGGATGAGCGGGTACTCGTTACCATCTTCCCAAGTGATCGTCTCGTTCGACGAACGTGTAGAACCAGACAAGAATTTGTACTCAGTAGTAGAGTCCATAAATACGACTTTGTTGTATTTTGGGTGAATTCCTTGTTTCATGGTTGTTTTCTCTCCTTCCGCCCTGGTCCATTTGCTGAGCCAGAGTAAGTTACCTTCCTATACTAAACTAAATTTCGAGGACTCGCAACAGCTTTTTTATACGTCCGTATCCGTTTTTTGGACACGCGGACGGGCAGGTGCGCGACGGGTTGATTTCTTCTTATCATTCTCGAGTTCCGCGAAGAATTCCTCGTTCGTTTTCGTGTCACGGATGCGGCGGAGGAAGCTGTCGACAAAGTCCGATGATTCGTTCATCGTCCGGCGAATCGTCCACAAGGCATCGAGCTGATCCTTCGGCAGGAGAAGCTCTTCCTTGCGTGTTCCCGATTTCCGGATGTCGATGGCAGGGAAGATGCGGCGTTCCGCGAGCTTCCGGTCGAGGTGAAGCTCCATGTTCCCTGTCCCTTTGAACTCCTCATAGATGACGTCGTCCATCCGCGACCCCGTCTCGACGAGCGCCGTCGCGAGGATCGTCAGCGAACCCCCGAACTCGATGTTGCGGGCCGCCCCGAAGAAGCGTTTCGGTTTATGGAAGGCGGCCGGGTCGATCCCCCCTGAGAGCGTCCGGCCGCTCTGCGGAACGGTCAGGTTGTAGGCACGTGTCAGACGTGTGATCGAGTCCATCAGGATGATGACGTCCTTCTTGTGCTCGACGAGGCGCATCGCGCGCTCGAGCACGAGTTCCGAGATCCGGACATGGTTGTCCGGCGTCTCGTCGAACGTCGAGCTGACGACGTCCGCTCCAGGCACGGACCGTTCGATGTCCGTCACCTCTTCCGGACGTTCGTCGATCAGGAGGATGATCAGCTCGGCATCCGGATGGTTCGTCTGGATCGAGTTCGCGATCTCCTTCAATAGAGATGTCTTACCGGCCTTCGGCGGCGCGACGATCAATCCCCGCTGTCCGAAGCCGACCGGTGCGATCATGTCCATCACGCGGACGGACAGATGGCGCGGCTCCGTCTCGAGCTTCATCATCCGGTCAGGATAGATCGGTGTCAGGGCCGGGAAGAAGAGGCGGTTGCGGGCCGTGTCCGGCGCCTCGCCGTTGACGGCCTCGACGCTGAGCAGACCTTGGAACCGTTCGTTCTCCTTCGGCGGACGGACCTTTCCCGTCACCTTGTCGCCATTGCGAAGGTTGAAGCGGCGAATCTGTGAGGCTGCGATGTAGATGTCCTCGGACGACTGCGAGTAGTTGATCGGACGAAGGAAGCCGAAGCCACCCTCGTTCTGGGACTGCGGGTTGCCCGGGATGACCTCGAGGATTCCTTCAAGGAAATAGAGGCCTGTCGATTCCGCCTGTGCCTTCAGGATGCGGAACATGAGCTCCCGCTTGCGCGCCTCGCGGTATTGCGGAACGTCCTTCGCTTTCGCGATTTCGTATAGTTCTTTCAGCGTCATCTCGCTGAGCGAGCTGAGCGTATATGATTTTTCATTCTTTTCGGTTGGCATGGTCATTTCACCTTATTCTTTCGAAAGTCGATTTCAGAAAAATTACCCCAATTCGTATCGCGGGAATCACTTTTCTAAAAGGTAGCACAAAAAGACGTGTTCCTGCGTATATGATGAAGGAATTTTCTCACTGTAACAATAGCGCTCTTTATTTCAGTTGTATTACACGGGTAGGGGTTTTTGTATCAGAACTGAAAAACGTTTTGAAGTGGCGGCGTGATAAGATAATCGTGCAGGAAAAAATTCTGCGGCAAGAATTGATGAGGTATTGGAAAAGTAGTCAACAATAGTTTCGCATATAAAACGACTAAAATATATAACGAATTCTCAGGAGGAAAACATACATGAAACGTTTCATCACAACGGTTGCGATGTCGGCATTGGTAGTTTCAGGATTTGCTGCTACGGGTACAGGTAAGGTTGAAGCTGCTTCGGTAACGAAAGTCAAGGTGACAGACAACGGGCTTCGTGTACGTACAGCTCCTTCAACTAACGCAAGCATCGTCGGTAAAGTAAACGCCGGCCAAACTTACACTTATAAAGGCAAGTCAGGTTCTTGGACGAAGATCTCGTACAAAGGAAAGACTCGTTACGTCTCTTCTTCTTACGTCAAGACATACAAAACTTCGACAGCGACGAAAGCATACACTACTTCAGGCACATCGGGCAAACGCGCGAACATCCTCAAGGAAGCTGCGAAGCACAAAGGGACTCCATACGTATGGGGCGGAACGACGACTCGCGGATTCGACTGCTCTGGCTACACGAGCTACGTCTACAAAAAAGCAGCAGGCAAGACACTCCCGCGTACATCGAGCGCACAGTACTCTTCAGCTAAGAAAGTCAGCGTCTCGAAAGTCCAACAAGGAGATCTCGTCTTCTTCTCACACGGCAGCGGCATCCAGCACGTCGGAATCGCGACAAGCAAGTCGAGCATGATCAACTCGGAAACGGGCGGCGTCAAGTACTCTAGCTTCAAATCAGGATACTGGGGCTCGCGTCTCGTCGGCGCAGGTTCATACCTTTAATAGTTGATTCAAGCGGTAGGGCATCGGCCTTACCGCTTTTTTCTTTCTCCAGGAGAACAAAAAAACACGCGCTCAGCTCCTCTCGAGGCAGGCTGAGCGCGTTTCTCTTATTTGATGACGAGTTTCGGCTTCTTCTTGAACGAGTGGATACCCTCGACGAAGCGGACGGTCCCTGATTTCGCCCGCATGACGACCGAATGCGTCTGACCGCCTTGCGCCGTGAACTGCACGCCTTTCATCAGCTCGCTGTCCGTCACGCCTGTCGCTGCGAAGATGCAATCGTCCCCTGTGACGAGATCATCCATCATGAGGATCTTCGACGGATCCGCGATGCCCATCTTCTTGCAACGTGCCACTTCCGCCTCGTCCGCCGGGAGGAGCCGTCCCTGCAGCTCGCCGCCGAGACATTTCAAAGCGACCGCTGCGAGCACGCCTTCCGGTGCGCCGCCTGATCCGAGCAGGATGTCGATCCCTGTATGCGGGAAAGCCGTGTTGATCGCTGCCGCGACGTCTCCGTCACCGATCAAACGGATACGTGCCCCTGTCGCACGGATGCGTTTGATCGTCTCCTCATGCCGTTCCCGGTCGAGGATCGTGACGACGACGTCCTCGATCTCCTTGTTCTTCGCCTTCGCGACCGCCGCGATGTTCTCTTCGATCGTCGCGTCGAGGCTGATGTGCCCTGCCGCTTCCGGTCCTACAGCGATCTTGTCCATGTACATGTCCGGAGCGTGCAACAAATCGCCCGCATCCGCGACGGCGAGGACGGCCAGCGCGCCCCATGTCCCTTTCGCGACGATGTTCGTGCCTTCAAGCGGGTCGACCGCGACGTCGAGACGCGGCCCGTATCCGTTACCGAGCTTCTCTCCGATATAGAGCATCGGCGCCTCGTCCATCTCGCCTTCCCCGATCACGACCGTCCCTTTCATCGGAATCGTGTCGAAGACGTCGCGCATCGCGCTCGTCGCGGCATCATCCGCCTCATTCTTCAAGCCTTTCCCCATCCAGCGGGCAGACGCAAGCGCCGCCGCCTCCGTCACCCGTACGAGTTCCATTGATAAACTTCTTTCCATGTGCAAAGTCCCCTCTCTTTTTCTAAGTGAAACTTGATCAGACCGTCTCTCTCCAGACGAGGGCACCGATCCCTTTCAGCTTCTCGTCGAACCGCTCGTAGCTCTTGTCGAGCACTTCCGCGTTCAAAAGTGACGTCTCGCCTGACGCGAGCATCCCGGCGAGCACGAGCGCAGCCGCGCCGCGCGGGTCCTTCGCCTCGATTTCCGTACCGAGAAGCTTTTCACCGCCCCGGATGATGATCGACGCATCTTCGTGCGTGATACGGGCATTCATCCGCCGCATCTCCTGGACGTGCCGGAAGCGCTGCGGATAGAGCTTGTCGACGACGACGCTCGCGCCTTTAGGCAAGAGGAGCGCAGCCGATATGACCGGTTGAAGGTCGCTTGGGAATCCGCCGTAATGGAACACGCGGATGTCGATCGGCCGTTTCTCGCCCGTTTCGACAGTCACGCTCTCATCCCCGATCTCGAACTTCGCGCCGAAGCGCTCGAGCTTCTGGATGATGCTTTCAAGATGGAGCGGGATGACGTTCTCGACCGTCACCTTGCCGAGGCAGGCGCCCATCGCGAGGAACGTCCCCGCCTCCATCCGGTCCGGTATGAGCGTATGGCGGCATCCGACGAGATGCGGTGTCCCTTTGATCCGGATCTCGTCCGTGCCGGCCCCTTTGACGTTCGCCCCCATGTTCGCGAGCATCGTGCTGACGTCGACGACTTCCGGGTCGCACGCCGCGTTCTCGATCACGGTCGTCCCTTCCGCCATGACAGCAACGAGGAGCGCTGAGATCGTCGCACCGAATGAAGGAAGATCGAGATAGACCCGGTTCCCCTTCAATTCTTCCGCCCGGAGATAGTAGACGCCCTGTTCGTTTCGCATCGAGACGCCGAGGCGCTCGAGTGCCTTGATGTGCAAATCCAGCGGTCGAGGACCGATGGCATAGCCACCGGGCAGACCGACGACGCCCTGCTTGAAACGCGCCGCAAGCACGCTCATCAGGTAGACGGACCCGCGCAGCTTACGCGTCTCCATCCCTGTCAGCGGCATCGGCTCGACGTTACTTGGGTCGATCGTCACCATATCGCCTTGACGCGTCACTTTCGCTCCGAGTGCTTCGATGATCTCAATCATCGTCGCGACATCGAGAATGTCAGGCACGCCTTCGAGAACGACCGTCTCGTCGGTGAGGAGCGCTGCTGCGAGACACGGAATCGCGCTCTGCTTCGATCCGCTGATCGATACGGTTCCTTCTAGGCGCTGTTGTCCTACGATATGCAAAATGTCCACGTTTCCATCAACCTTTCCTGTCTGTCGATTATTGCTGTGCCTTCTCCCAGTCGGCGAGGAACTTTTCGATCCCTTGCGTCGTGAGCGGATGATGTGTCAAAGATTCGATGACGTTGAACGGAATCGTGGCGATGTCCGCACCGGCCAGCGCCGCGTTCGTGACGTGGACCGGATTACGGACGGATGCCGCGATGATCTGCGTCGGGATATCATGGATCATGAAGATCTGGGCGATCGTCTCGACGAGTCCCATCCCGTCCTGCCCGATGTCATCTAGACGTCCGAGGAACGGCGATACATATGTCGCCCCTGCCCGTGCCGCGAGGAGTGCCTGGTTCGGGTTGAAGATGAGCGTGACGTTCGTCGTGATCCCTTCCGCCGAGAGTGCAGCGACCGCCTCGAGTCCTGCCGGCGTCATCGGTACCTTTACCGTGATGTTCGGTGCGATCTTCGAAAGTTCCTTCCCTTCCTTGATCATCCCTTCCGCATCGAGCGCGATGACTTCCGCACTGACGGAGATATCCCCGACGATGTCGCAAATCTCTCGCAGACGTGTATGGAAGTCGACGCCTTCCTTCGCGACGAGCGACGGGTTCGTCGTCACGCCGTCAAGGATCCCCATGGCGTGTGCTTTCTTGATGTCCTCTACGTTTGCTGTGTCGATGAAGAATTTCATAACTGTTCATTACCCCTTTCTCTCCCTGTAATCGCTTACTCTTTCATTATAAATTTTTTCAGGTCTAAAACCTAATGATTTCCCGATTTCCCGGCCGTTCGACAAAAAAAGCACGACAGACCGAAGTCCGCCGTGCTTTTGAGAATTATGCTTGGTTGTTCGAACCGAACTCACGGATCTTACCGATGACCGTTTGCTTGATCGCGTCGCGACCTGGTTGGATGAACGTGCGTGGGTCGTATGCTTCTGGTTTCGCAGCAAGCACTTCACGGACGACCTTCGCGAATGCGATCTGGTTTTCCGTGTTGACGTTGATTTTAGATGTACCGAGCGAGATCGCCTTGTCGATGTCGTGTTTCGGGATTCCAGTACCACCGTGAAGGACGAGTGGAAGGTTCGTCGCGTTGCGGATCTCTTCCATCTCTGTGAAGCCGAGGTTCGGCTCGCCTTTGTATGGTCCGTGTACAGAACCGAGTGCTGGCGCGAGCGTGTCGATGCCAGTCTCTTTTACGATGCGTACGCAGTCGTCGAGCTTCGCGTACATGACATCACCGATGACGTCGTCTTCTTGACCGCCGACAGTACCGACTTCAGCTTCGACCGAGACGCCTTTAGAGTGCGCGTACTCGACGACTGCTTTCGTCGTTTCGATGTTCTTGTCGATCGGGCTATGTGAATCGTCAATCATAACAGATGTAAAGCCTGCGTCGATCGCTTCTTTACACTTCTCTACGCTCGAACCGTGGTCGAGGTGGATCGCAACCGGTACAGAGATCTTCATGTCGTGCATGAGACCTTCGACCATTTTGACGACAGTGTAGAATCCGCCCATGTGGCGAGCTGCCCCTTCAGATACACCAAGGATAACTGGTGACTTCTCTTCTTCTGCGGCACCAAGAATCGCTTGCGTCCACTCGAGGTTGTTGATGTTGAATTGACCAACAGCATACTTTCCTTCGAGCGCTTTGTTTAACATGTCTGTCATAGATACTAACGGCATAATGACATCCTCCTGTTCTGATCGCGATATGCACTTCATTGTGCAATTTCGCACTCATTATAACACACCATTTCCGCTCCTAGTACAGCATTTCGCTTGTTTCTTGCGATTGTGACGACCAAGTGAATGGTTAACCGCTTACATCCGTGCGGATGCGCACAGCTACTTCTGCCTTCAGTTCGAAGATGTCGAACGGCTTGCCGAAGAATGCGACGACGCCGAGTCTTCTTGCCTCCTCGATCGTCTCTGCCTCGCCGAGCGCAGTCATCAGGATCGTCGGAATCCTGTTGCCCGTCTTGACGAGATGTTGCAGCACCTCGAGCCCGTTTCGCCCCGGCATGTTCATATCCATCAGCAGCAGATCATACTCCTCTGCCGCGAGACGTTCGACCGTCTCATTCCCGTCTGCCGCGATGTCCGTCATGTATCCTTCCTTCCGAAACATCTGGGCGAGCAGGTCACGAATTCCTGCCTCATCTTCGGCGATCAGCAGTCTTCCCTTCATCGAGATCACTCCCTTCTAGTCATTTCCATTCTACATACTTTTGAAACTTCCGATATACTTGCCTTGAGACGCTCCAAAGAAAGGATGATTCGGATGTTAAAAATTCTCGCTACTCAATTCAATGGTAAATTACAAACACTGGCAAAACAAGAGGATGAACTGTTCGATGTGGTCCGCCTGCTCGCCCAGGCGCTCGTCGGCGAAGGCAAGGTGTACGTCCATGCCTTCGGTGAGCTCGAGGGACTCTATCCGATGCTGACCGAGGGACCGGACCAGATGAAGCGCGTGACGAAGGTGAAGGATCACAAGACGCTCCATTCGGTCGACCGCGTCCTCATCTTCACACCGGACACTGAGCGGAGCGACCTGCATGCCGCGCTCGCCCGCTATGACGCATGGCACACGCCGTATTCGATCGTCACGCTCGGCCCGGTGACGGAGACGCTCGAACGTTCGATCGCCCCGCTCGCGCTCAAGTTCGAGAAGGGGCTGCTCCCGGCGGAGGACGGCTCGCGCCATGGCTTGCCAAGCCTCGCCTTGTGCGCCTTCCTGCTGACGCACATCTTGACGCAGCTTCGTGAGATGACCGAGGAATGGGAATGAAAAAAGACAGCATGCGGGCGTCCGCGTGCTGTCTTTTCTCGATTTTCTTCATATTAAGATGAAACAAACGGGGAGGCTGACTTTCGCTCAGAGCGCTATGCTTGAGCCACCCCCGAACGTTCCCCCTTAAAAGAGGCCATAGTGCCTCTTTTTCTTATTCTCCGAGCGAAGCCTGGATGAAGTCGTGGAAGAGCGCTTGCGGACGCTCAGGACGCGAGATCAGCTCCGGGTGGAACTGACACGCGACGAACCATTTGTTCTCCGGGATCTCGATGATTTCGACGAGACGGCCATCCGGGCTCGTACCCGAGAAGATCATGCCGTTCGCTTCGAACTGCTCGCGGTACTCGTTGCTGAACTCGTAGCGATGGCGATGACGCTCGTAGACGAGCTCGCTCGAATAAGCCGCGCGTGCCTTCGAACCTTCCTCGAGCTTACATGGATAGAGACCGAGACGGAGTGTGCCCCCGAGATCCTCGACGTCTTTTTGTTCCGGCAAGAGGTCGATGATCGGATACGGCGTCGTCGGTGCGATCTCTGCCGAGTGCGCGCCTTCGAGTCCGAGCACGTTGCGTGCGAACTCGACCGTCGCGAGCTGCATGCCGAGGCAGATACCGAAGAACGGGACGTCCTTCTCACGCGCGTAACGCGTCGCTTCGATCTTCCCTTCGATCCCGCGCTCACCGAATCCGCCAGGAACCAAGATGCCGTCAGCTGAACCGAGCAGCTCGTCGACGTTCTCAGGCGTGACATCCTCCGCATTGATCCAGTCGATCTCGATGTCGCTGTTGAAGGCGAATCCTGCGTGTTTGAGTGCTTCAGCGACCGAGATGTACGCGTCGCGGAGCTCGACGTATTTCCCGACGAGAGCGATCTTCGTCTTCTTCTCGAGGTGCGTCACCGTGTGGACGAGTTCCTTCCAGGCCGTCATGTCCGCTTCCGGCGCATCGAACTTGAAGTAGTCGCAAACGAGCTGATCCATGCCTTGTTCCTGCAGGTTGAGCGGCACTTCGTAAAGCGTCGAGGCGTCTGCCGCCTCGATGACCGCTTCAGGACGCGTGTCACAGAAGAGGGCGATCTTGTCCTTCATCTCTTGAGGCACCGGATGCTCCGTACGCAGGACGATGATGTCCGGCTGGATCCCGTAGCTGCGGAGTTCCTTGACGCTGTGCTGCGTCGGCTTCGTCTTCATCTCACCTGCTGCCGCGAGGTACGGGATGAGCGTACAGTGGACGTACATGACGTTTTCCTTGCCGATGTCATTCTTCACCTGACGGATCGCCTCGATGAACGGAAGCGATTCGATATCCCCTACTGTTCCGCCGATCTCCGTGATGACGACATCCGCGCCTGTCTCTTTGCCGGCGCGATAGACGCGGTCCTTGATCTCGTTCGTGATGTGCGGGATGACCTGGACCGTCCCACCGTTGTAGTCGCCGCGGCGTTCCTTCTTCAGGACTGTCGAATAGATGCGGCCTGACGTGACGTTCGCGTTCTGGCTCAGGTTGATGTCGATGAAGCGCTCGTAGTGACCAAGGTCGAGGTCCGTCTCAGCGCCGTCATCCGTGACGAACACCTCACCGTGCTGGTACGGGCTCATCGTACCCGGGTCGATGTTGATGTACGGGTCGAACTTCTGGATCGTGACGTTCAAGCCACGGTTCTTGAGAAGGCGCGCGAGCGAAGCGGCCGTGATCCCCTTACCGAGCGAAGATACTACCCCACCTGTTACGAAAATATACTTTGTCATGATCCAACTACTCCTTTCGCATACTGAAAATAAAAGAGGACGAAAAAACAAAAAAAGCAAAAGTGCCCCCGATCGACAGGAGACACTTTTGCTGAAATCCAACAACGTTGCTTAAAGAAGCCCATGACTACCTTACGTCATTCTCGAAACTTCGTCAAGCAGATTTTCAGCAGAAAATCAGATGCGGTTTTTAGCAAAAAAGGAAAAGAACCGCCTTGGGCGGTTCCTTCATGATCAGTTTTCTTCTTCGTCTTCGTTGTCGAACTCGTCGAGATCCTCGTCGTCGAGGTCTTCTTCGATTTCGCCGATCGTCGCTACCTTCTCGAAGGCATCTTCTTCGTCTTCTTCCGTAGCGTCGTAGTCGTTACGCTTCGTCAGCGTATCGAGGTCGTCTTCGATCGTCTCGAACTCGTCCTCTTCCGCGTCATAGTTGAACTCTTCCTCGAACTCGTCGAGCTCGCCGCGTTGGCGCGCCTCGATGACGAGATCCTCGTCCGACTTGTCGAACGGATACCAAGCACGGAGTGACCAGCGGTTCGCTCCGACGTTGACGAAGTTTCCGTCGATGTTCATGTCTGTATAGAGTTGGGCAAGCTTCTCGAACTTGTCCTCATCATCTGTAAACGTATGGTATTTCAAGATCTCTGATGTGATATCATCGAAGGTGATCGGCTGTTCGCCTGCTTCTTGGAGCATTTCGTAGACGAATTCAATCAACGACATGTCGACGATCTGTTCTTTTTTCAAACGGCTGAGGCTCATTGTGACGGCCACTTCCTTTCATATGCGTTCAATACATTACTTTTTATTATACTCAAAATGCCACTTAAAAATCCAGTGTCTTTTGAAAAGATTCCGAAGGTCCGGGACGTTTCCCTTGTCCTGCCGAAAGGGAATGAACAGATATATACACCGGAGGAGGAATTGCTCATGAGTTATTTCACGATCGAACGGGTGACGGATTTCGACGCCGTCGGCTGGCTGCCGCTCCTCTCGAAGAGCGAGCGCGAAGGCTACAACTTCATCGAACGAATGCTGCGCCTGCGCCGGACGGAGACGTTCCAAGGCAACGGAGAAGCGATGTTCGTCGCCGTCCTCCCGGCAGGACAGGTCATCGGCTGCGGCGGTTATTCGAAACAGACGGGCATGGACGGCACGGGACGCGTCCGGCATCTCTACGTCATCCCGGAAGCGCGCGGCACCGGGACCGGTTCCGCCCTCCTGAAAAAAATCACGGACGAGGCGTTCCTCACCTATGACAGGATCACCCTCTACACAGATGACGCCGCTCACTTCTATGAGGAGCTCGGCTTCAAGCCGGTCGAAGGCTACCCGAAGGTGACGCATATCAAAGAAAAAAACTAGACTGACTGTCCCCGTCATACAGAAGGCCGCTTCCGAACGAGGAGGCGGCCTTCTTTGTCTTCCGGTCATTCCTTGACGAAAAACTCCGGCTGCTCGACGATCAGATGCTTCGCGCTGAAGCGGATGATCTCATCCTTTCGCAACTTCGACAGGACGCCGGACACCGTCTCGCGCGACGTCCCGGACAGACGTGACAACTCGATCGTCGTGAACGGGCAGCTGACATGGATGCCGTCCTCCCGCTGCTCTCCGAGGTCCTCCATCAGGAAGTGGATCGTGTTGAGGACGCGTGCCGTCGCGTTCGGCGTGATGATCTCCTGGACGCGACGCTCATGCAGATCGAGCAGGCGGTTCATCTGCTTGATGATGTGGAACAGCATCGCGGAATGGCGCTTCGCCATCTGCTCGAGCTGAAGCGTCGGGACGTAATAGACCTCGATGTCCGTCAACGCCTCAGCGGTATAACGATAGAACTCGTCCTCGAACATCCCGCTGTACGGGAAGAGCTGGCGCGGTTTCAGGTAATCGGAGTACTGGAGCGTTCCCGTGACGTTCACCCGTTCGAGCCGGACATAGCCTTCGAGCAGGAAGTAGATCCGCTCGCGCGGGTCCCCTTCCATGAACAGCAACTGGCCTTTCCTGTAGGTCCGGTGAAAAACGTGCGGCAAAAGCTGTGCCAGCTCCCGTTCCGTACATTTTTCGAAGATGTCGAGACCGCGCAGCTCGTCCGTCGTCACGTTCCGCTTCATCCCGTTTCCTCCTTCAATCATTCTCCTCACTAGCATACATTCCCGCATCGGGCCGTGCGCATGCAGGATGTCACGGTTTTACGACAATCGAAAAGGAGCGGGCATCGCCGCTCCCTTCCCTTCAGACGAGCTGGTTGAACGAGACGGCGATCGTCGTGCCCGTCTCGCCGGCAAGCGCCTCCTTCGCCCGGTCGAGCGAGGTGATGACGGCTCTGCGCCCCTCCTTCGAGCGGACGAACTCGAGCGCCGCCTCGACCTTCGGCAACATGCTGCCCGGGGCGAACTCCCCGCTTTCGATATATCGTTCAAGCTCAGCTACGGTCACTTCCCGAAGCGCCAGCTCGTCCGGCTGATGATAGTGGATCGCGACGTGCTCGACCGCCGTCAGGATGACGAGCGTGTCGGCATCGATCAGCTCAGCGAGCTTCTCGGCCGCGAAGTCCTTGTCGATGACGGCCTCGACGCCGACGTACCCTTCCCCCGTCTCGACGACCGGAATCCCTCCGCCGCCCGAGGCGACGACGAGATGACCCCGTTCGACGAGATCCGTCAGCACACGATGTTCGACGATCGACTGCGGACGCGGACTCGGGACGACGCGCCGGTAGCCGCGGCCCGCGTCCTCACGGTAGACGTATCCTGCCATCGTCCGGGTTCTCGCCTCCTCTTCGCTGTAGAACGGACCGATCGGTTTCGTCGGGTTCGCGAAGGCGGGATCGGCCGGGTCGACGACGCAGCGCGTGACGACGGTCGCGACCGACGGCGGATTCTCCTGTCTTGAAAATGCACGGTCGAGCGCGTTCTGGAACCAGTAGCCGATCATTCCTTGCGTCATCGCGCCGCAGACGTCGAGCGGCATCGCAGGGATCGCGGGGCTCGAGGCAGCCTGCTGCAGCAGCAGGTTCCCGACTTGCGGGCCGTTCCCGTGCGTGACGACGACCTCGTAGCCTTCAAGCGACAGTTCGGCGAGCGCTTCCGCCGTCCTTGCGACGGCCCGGCTCTGCGCCTCGGCCGTCGCCTCCTTCCCTTGCTGGATCGCGTTCCCGCCGAGCGCGATGACGATTCGTTTGCCTTTCATATCAAACCCCTCCTAGATGGACAGATTGCCGTTCCACATGGCGATGAGCGCAGCGAGCGCGAGGACCGTCAGTACCGTTGCTCCCGCCCATTCCCATTTCGTCAGCCCTTTGATTCCTGCCTCCCGCTGCGCCTTGATGTACAGGAGAGTACCCGGTGCGTACAGGAGCGTCGTCAGCAGGAGATAATCCATACCTGCCGCGTAGATCAGCCAGATGCCGTAAGCTGAGGCGACGAGGCCGAGCATCAGGTCGCGCGTCCGCTTCTCGCCTGGCGCATATCCGATCTCGCCGCGCGACACCTTCACTTGGAAGAATGCCGAGACCGCGTAAGGGATCAGGATCGCGCTCGAGGCGAGCGAGAAGGCGAACGTGTAGGCGGCGTCCGAGATGAGGAAGGTGAACAGGAAGAGCTGGATCAAGCCGTTCGTCAGCCAGAGAGCGTTGACCGGCGCCTCGTTCTTGTTCTCCTTCGCGAACCATTTCGGGAAGACCCCGTCCTTCGCCGCGACATAAGGAATCTCAGCAGCGAGCAACGTCCAGCCGAGCCATGCCCCGAGGACCGAGATGACGAGGCCGATGTTGATCAGGATCGCTCCCCACTGCCCGACGACGCTCTCGAGGATATATGCCATCGCCGGACGATCGACCGCGGCGAGATCCGCGTTCGACATGACGCCGAGCGACATGACCGAGATCAGGACGTAGATGATCAGCGTGCCGATCAGACCGATGACGGTCGCCTTGCCGATGTCGGACCGTTTCGCGGCGCGCCCTGACAGGACGACCGCCCCTTCGACGCCGATGAAGACCCAGAGCGTGACGAGCATCGTCGAGACGACCTGGTCCTTGACGGAACTGAAGCTGAAGCCGCCTTCTCCGAAGAACTCGAACGTGAACTGGTCATAGTTGAACGCGAACAACAGAAGCGTGATGAAGGCGAAGATCGGGACGAGCTTCGCGATCGTCGTGATGATGTTGACGAGAGACGCCTCATGGATACCGCGCAGGATCAAGGCGTGGACGAGCCAGAGGAGGATGGATGCGCCGAGGATCGAGGCGAGGTTCTGTCCGCCCTCGAACACCGGGAAGAAGTAGCCGATCGAGCTGAACAGGAGCGTCGCGTAGGCGACGTTGCCGAGCCAGGCCGACAGCCAGTAGCCCCAGGCGGAGTTGAATCCGACGAACGGACCGAATCCGGCGCGGGCGTAACTGTAGATCCCGCCGTCGAGATCCGGACGGCGCATCGTCAAGTTCTGGAAGCTGAGACCGAGCGCGATGATCCCGATGCCGGTGATCACCCATCCGATCAGGACGGCGCCTGCGCTCGCCCCGGCTGCCATGTCGGCAGCGAGGTTGAACGCCCCGCCGCCGATCATCGAGCCGACGACGACTGCCGTCAGTGCGAAGAATCCAAGTTTTTTCTGTTTCGTCTCCGGTATGATTCCGGACGTTCCGGTCGTGTCATGCGGTTTGGTCACCATGTCCTCTCATCCTTTCCGGTGTGAGAAATCAGCTCCAAAGTTCCGTACAATCCGTCATCGTCGCCGCCATCACGGCCTTGATCGTATGCATCCGGTTCTCCGCCTGGTCGAAGACGGAAGAGTGCGTGCTTTGGAACACCTCGTCCGTCACCTCCATCTCGCGCAGACCGTATTTCTCGAAGATGGCACGTCCGACCTCGGTCTCCTGATCATGGAAGGCAGGCAGGCAGTGGAGGAAGATGACGTCGTCGTTGCCCGTCTTGCGGATCATCTCCATGTCGACCTGGTACGGTTTGAGCAGCTTGATCCGTTCCTCGAACTGGGCTTCCTCACCCATCGAGACCCAGACGTCCGTATAGATGACGTCCGCGCCGTCGACGGCGACGTCGATATCCTCGGTCACCATGATCCGCCCGCCGTTCTCGGACGCGACCGCTTCCGCGTAGTCGATGATCGAGCGCTCCGGCCAGAGTGATTCCGGCGCGCAGATCCGGATGTCCATCCCGACCTTCGCTCCGCCGATCAGGAGCGTGTTGCCCATATTGTTGCGACCGTCGCCGACGTAGACGAACTTGATGCCTTTCAAGTGGCCGCGCTGCTCCTTGACGGTCAGGAAGTCGGCGAGGATCTGTGTCGGATGGTAGAGGTCGGTCAAGCCGTTCCAGACCGGGACCCCGGCATCCTTCGCAAGCCCTTCGACCGTCTCATGGCTGAAGCCGCGGTACTGGATGCCGTCGAACATCCGGCCGAGGACGATCGCCGTGTCGCGGACCGATTCCTTCTTGCCGAACTGGATGTCGTTCTTGCCGAGGTATTCCGGGTGCATCCCGAGGTCGATCGCCGCGACCGTGAAGGCGCAACGTGTGCGGGTCGACGGTTTCTCGAACAGGAGGGCGATGTTCTTGCCGCTAAGGACGCGGTGCGGTATGCCTTCCTTCTTCTGCCGTTTCAGTTCCGCCGACAGGTCGATCAGGTAGTTGATCTCGCTTTCCGTGAACTCGTTCAATGAAAGGAAGTGACGGTTCCGGAGATCGATATGCGCTGTTTTCGACATGATAGGTTCCTCCTCGTATGGAATCAGATGTCTTCTCTCATCAATGGGCAGCTCATGCACCGCGGGCCGCCTCGTCCGCGTGACAGTTCGCTCGAGCCGATCTCGATCACCTCGATGCCGTGTGAGCGCAGCAGCTCGTTCGAGACGTAGTTCCGGTCGTACGTGACGACGACGCCCGGTGCGATCGCAAGCGTGTTCGAGCCGTCGCTCCACTGCTCGCGGGCCGAAGCGATCGCGTCGCCCCCGCCGCACGGAATCAGGACGAGGTGGTCGAGATGGAGCGCGTCCTTCAGTGTCTCGAGCAGGTCCGTCCGCTTCGTGATCGTGATGTCGTCCTCGCCGCGGGTCAGCTCGAAGATGTTCATCTGTCCGCCCGGCCCCTGGATCGCCGGATGGATCGTGAACTTGTCGTAGTCGACCATCGTAAAGACGGTGTCGAGATGCATGAAGGCGCGGGATTTCGGGATCTCGATCGCGATGACCTTTTTGAAGTCGCTCCGCTCGAACAGGTTGCGCGCGAGACGTTCGATGCCTTGCGCCGTCGTCCGTTCCGAGATGCCGATCGCGAGCACTTCCTTCGACAGGACGAGCTCGTCTCCGCCTTCCATCGAGAAGCGGTAGTCGCGGTCCGCCCAGACGGGGATGTCGTGCTTCGCGAAGCGCGGATGGTACGCGATGATGTAGTGCATGAAGAGCGATTCGCGGCGCCGCGCCGGTTCCTTCATCCGGTTGATCGACAGGCCGTCACCGATCGCAGCGGCCGGGTCTCGCGTGAAGTAGAGGTTCGGCATCGGATCGAGGTAGAACGGATACGTGTCCTCGATCATCTCGTGTAAGTGCGTCCGCTTGCTGTGCGGGATCTCCGTCTTGCGGATACCCGCCATGACCGTCTCGACGAGCTGCTCGTTGTCGAAGCTGAGCAGATAATCGCGAAGCGTCTCGTACGACCCGTTGATGTTCGACTTCGACTCCTCGAGGACGTCGGCGACGAATCGTTCCCGAAGCCCCGGGATCGCGAGCACCTCCTCCATCAGCTTCTCGAGGTAGAGCACCTCGATCCCTCTGTTCTTCAGGACAGCCGCGAAGTAGTCATGTTCCTTCTGGATGACAGGCAGGTGGGGGATATCGTCGAACAGCAGCCGACCGAGATGGTCCGGCGTCAAGTTCTCGAGTTCCCGGCCGGGCCGTTTCAAGAGTACCGTCTTCAATTCACCGATCTCGGACGTGACATGGATCGGTGACTTCCGCGTCGCACCGGTCGCCCGTTCATATCCATCGAGTGATTGTGTCATGATGAACCCTCCTTTAGGGATTTCATTCCTGGTTACATCTTTAGTTTATGCTCACTATTGAGCATATGCAGGGTTGTTCCCCCACTTATTATGTAAGCGTTTACACAATATGTTGATTCGATTATTCAACATCCTGTATCTGCATGCATCAAGATCATCGCCGCTGAACGTTTCTACGGGAACGGCATGAATGGCTGATGCATAGGTCATCTTGAATTTTTTTAGAAAAGAAGCAAGCCCGCTCAAACTGGATTACTCTATAACAATGAAGCAGGAGGGATAATGATGGGCATGATCAAAGGATTCAGTTCGATTGCAGGAAAGGTCGTCGGCGGCGTCACAGGCGGCCTGATCAAAGGAGTCGGAGAGCTGACGGGTTCCGATTTCATCAAGGAGGTCGGGGACGGCGTCAAGTCGTCGACCGAATTCGCCGGCAAGCAGCTCGGCAATTTCGCTGAAGGCGCCTGGAACGTCGGAAGCGGTCTCGTCGCGAAGGACGACGAAAAAGTCGCACAAGGCATGAGCGACATTGGCGAAGGGGCAAGCCAGACGGGCAAGGCCGTCGTCAGCGGCGTCAAGGCGACGGCAAGCAGCGCACTCCAGGTCGCAGAAGGCGTATGGACCGGCGACGAGGAGCAGTGGAAGAAGGGGCTTCGCGAAGTCGGAAAGACGGCCGCCGTCGCAGCGTTCGGCCTGTCCGCCCTCGATCTCGCGGACGTCGCCGACGTCACCGGCAATGAAGGTGATGCGTTCGCGGATGACCAGGCAGCGTCAAGCAGCGAGGCTAGCGAATCCGTGACCCTTTCCGAAAACCCGAACACGCATGACGTCGTCCCGCACGAGCGGGTACTTGCTGACGGCACGGTCATCTGGGTCGACGGCGACGGGGACACGACGGTCGACCGCTCCGTCGATCAAGGCGGCGGCTGGACGCAGACGAATCCGGACCATGAAGTGAAGCACGAGTCGTGAGTCAAACAAATCGAACAAGCCGTATCCGAGAATTTCGGACACGGCTTGTTTTCGTTCCATTCACCATTCGTTCCGTTCGACTCGCCGTCCTTCGCGACTGCTCAGACGGGCCGCCTCGATCAGGCGCATCGTCTTCAGCGCGTCGGTGAGCGCGACCGGGATCCGTCCGTCGTCCAGTCCGGCAGCGAGGTCGGCATAGAACTGTTGATAGGAGCCGTCGACCGTCGGCAACGGCTTCGCCTCCTCCCCGTCGAGTGAAAGCGTCCCGTAGTACTCGGGCGGCTCCGTCCCGTCGATCTCCCCAGTCGCGAGTCGCGCCTCCTGCGGGTCCATCCCGTATTTGACGTAACTCCCTTTCGTCCCGTGGAGTTCGAAGCGCGGCGTCTTGCCGAGGACATAAGGACTCGAGCGCAGGATGACGCGTTTCTCACCGTAGTGGAACGTCACGCAGAAGCCGTCATCCGTTTCCGCTCCTTCGCGCTGCATCAGGACGTCACCCGTCACGGCGTCCGGCTCACCGAGCAAAAGCAGCGCCTGGTCGATCAGATGCGAACCGAGGTCGAACAGGATACCGGAACCGGGTCCCGCCTGTTCGCGCCAGCGGTCGCGGACGAGCGGACGGAAACGGTCGAAGCGCGACTCGAGCAACTTCCATTCGCCGATTCCCTGTGTCTCGATCAGCTGTTTGACCGTCAGGAAGTCCCCGTCGTATCGCCGGTTTTGGTAGACGGCGACGTGGACGTTGTACTGCGCGGCGAGACGCATCAGCTCCTCGCCCTCCTCGACCGTCACGACGGCAGGTTTCTCGAGCAGGACGTGTTTGCCTGCCCGGATGCTCGCTGAAGCCATCTCGAAATGGAGCGCGCTCGGCGTCGTGATGACGACGAGCTCCGTCGCGTCGTCCTGAAGCGCCGTATCGAGCGTCGGAACGACCTTCGCTTCAGGGAATAATTTTAGTGCGTCATCCTTTGACGAGACGACCTGGCGCACCGCATAGCGCGGCGAGGCCTTCAAGAATGGTGCATGGAACGTCACGCCGGAAAAACCGAATCCGACGAGCGTCGTTTGGATCGTTCTCATTGGAATAGCCCCCTATGTTTTTTTAGCAGGCCGTTGAATCATAGACCTGTTTTCGAAATAACCGATTTCGGCAACTATTTTAGCTCCTGTATTCTTAGAAATGTATCGAAATACAGGAGGTTTTTTAGAATGAAACGCACTGTCCTATCCATGCTCATCCTCATCCTCAGCTTCGGGACGTTCACACCTCACGAAGCGGATGCCCATCCCGGCCGGCTCGACAAGCTCGGCGGCCATTTCCGGAACGCCGACTGTACGTACCACCTGCAGAAGCCGACGGCACTCGGCAAATCGGCGAAGTCGAAGGCGGCCCTCGTCGCCCTCGTCAAGAAATACAGCAGCAACAGCTGCAAGAACAAGCTGACGACTTCAAAGATCACAGGAAGCACCGTATCCGCGACGGTCTCAAAACCTGTGGTGAAACCCGTCCTCAAGGCGAAGTACGCGACGCGCCTCGTCAAATGCACGGACGGTGATACGGCGACGTTCAGCATCAACGGCAAGCAGGTCAAGACCCGCTTCCTGCTGATCGACACGCCGGAGAGCACGACTAAAAAGGAGCCCTACGGCAAGGAAGCGAGCGCCTACACGTGCAAACGCCTGAAGGCGGCGAAGAAAATCACGCTCGAGCTAGACGGCAAGGACAAGTATGACAAGTACGACCGGATGCTCGCCTGGGTCTGGCTCGACGGCAAGCTACTCCAGGAAGACATCACGAAGGCCGGGCTCGTCGAGGACTTCTACGATTACGGAACCTATCGCTATGAAGGCCGCGTCTACAATGCGATGAAATACGCGAAGCAACACAATAAAGGAATGTACCGCTAAGTAATTCGGACCGCTTGCTCAGGCAGGCGGTTTTTCGTCGTCTCTCAACAGGCTGGTTTCCGTCTCGGCAATCAGCGCCTCGAACGACTTCGGCACGTGTTTCGTGATGAGCCGGTCGATCTTCCCGAGCGGACATACTCGATGAAGGAAACGCCGGCTGAACTTCTCTTCCGCCGCGAGGACGACCACTTCACCGGCACTGCGGACCATCGCCTTCTTGACGACGGCCTCCTCGAGATTCTCCGCGAACAGTCCCTCGCCCGTCAGTCCGCACGCTCCGATGAACACCTTGTCGACCTGGTAGTCGAGGATGTCTTCCGCCGTCCTCAATCCGTAGAGGCTCCGGTGATGCGGATCGAACTTGCCGCCCGTCACGTAGAGCTCGACCTCCTCCCGCTGTCCGAGCTGCTCTGCGATATCGAGGCTGTTCGTCACGGCCGTGATCGGAACGTTCGGCAGGAATTGGATCATCGCCGCGACCGTCGTCGAGGCGTCGAACAGAATCCGTTCGTTCGCCTGTACGAGCTTCGCCGCCTCTCGCGCCGCCCACAGCTTATCCTCACTGACGATTCGATCCTCATAACGTGCCGTCAAATTGACACGGGAGCGGATCGCCCCGTTCTTGACGCGGATGACGTCCCCCTCCTCCTCCATCCGGATCAGGTCGCGCCTTGCCGTATCGCGCGAGACCGTGAAGCGATCCATCAGCTGTTCCAGTGACAGCTCAGGGGTCGTCTTCAGCCAGTCCCGCATGATTTGAAGTCTTTCCGTTTGTCCCATCTCCACCCCTCCAAATTGATTTCTTTATCCCATATTAAGTTTTATACTTAAAATACGCAATTAAAATGCATATATCCTCTCCTTTGTCTGTCAACTTCTCAAGATCTCCTCGTTTCAAGGTGTCCTCGACGCGCTAATTCACAAAGCGGATTGCGCGATGTATGATACGAAGAAGAACGACAAAGGCGGGTATGGAGTATAGGAGACTCATCCTGCAGAAAGGAGCACATCATGATTTCATTCCTTTTGACGTTCCGCCGTCTCTTTCACGGCATCCGTGAAGCGTTCCATATGAAGAACTTCCAGGCACTCCTGTCCTTGCTCGCAGCAATCCTGCTGTCCGGAACGATTTTCTACCATCAACTGGAAAACCTGCCCTGGCTCGATGCCCTTTATTTTTCGGTGACGACACTCGCGACGATCGGTCACCCGACGTTCGCTCCGGTGACAACACTCGGTAAGGTCTTCACGATGATCTACATCGTCGTCGGGACCGGCCTCTTCCTCAGCCTGATCGGCTACATCGCCTACGCCTTGATCAAACAGAAGGAAGACTGAACAAAAAAAGACGGGAGTTCCGGCGCCTCTACGATGAGGCAGCGGAATTCCCGTTTTTTTAATAGACTTTGTCCCCGTTGAAGATCGAGTTCTTGACGATGACGTAGTCGACCGTCTTGATCGCGGACAGCCGGTTGCCGCCGGCGTAGGAGATCGCCGACTGCAGGTCCTGCTCCATCTCGATCAGCGTGTCGCGGAGCGAACCCTTGTGCTCGACGAACATCTTCTTACCCTCGACGTTGCGCTTCTCGCCCTTCTGGAACTCGGAGGCGGAGCCGAAGTACTCCTTGACGCGCAGACCGTCCTTCTCGATCGTCTCGCCCGGCGACTCCTCGTGCGCCGCGAACAGCGAACCGATCATCACCATCGTCGCGCCGAAACGGACCGACTTGGCGATGTCGCCGTGCGTCCGGATACCGCCGTCCGCGATGATCGGCTTCGTCGCCGCCTTCGCGCACCAGCGCAGCGCGGCCAGCTGCCAGCCGCCCGTGCCGAAGCCCGTCTTGATCTTCGTGATGCACACCTTGCCCGGCCCGATCCCGACCTTCGTCGCGTCGGCGCCCGCGTGCTCGAGCTCGCGGACGGCTTCAGGCGTCCCGACGTTCCCGGCGATGACGAAGCTCTCCGGCAGATAGCTCTTGATGTGATGGATCATCCGGATGACCGAATCGGCGTGTCCATGGGCGATGTCGATCGTGATGTATTCAGGTGTCAGTCCAGCATCCGCAAGTTCCTCGATGAACTGATACTCCTCGAGTTTGACGCCGACGCTGATCGAGGCGATCAGACCGCGCGCCTGCATGTCGCGGACGAAGTCGAGCCGTGCTTCCGGCTTGAAGCGGTGCATGATGTAGAAGTAATCGTTCTCTGCGAGGAAGACGGCGATCGTCTCATCGATGATCGTCTGCATGTTCGCCGGGACGACCGGCAGCTTGAACGTGTGCTTGCCGAGCGTCACCGTCGTGTCGCACTCCGAGCGGCTGTTGACGATTGATTTTGCAGGAATCAGCTGAATATCTTCATAATCGAATACATTGTCCATGTTTCGCACCCCTAATGACGAATATTGTGTATACCATTAACTTAATCGTTCGCTTCCTATGTCAATGTATCGGATATTCGACGGGATGTCAAAGGATTCCCCCTCTTTTGTCGTACAATTTCATGAACTAAGGATATTTTCGTTCGGTTCTGGTGCTGACCGCAAAGAAAAACACCGCTCCTCGACGGAACGGTGTGACAGAACGGTCATCAGCGATTGCGGCTGTCCCATTCCTGCAGGGACATCTTTTCGAACGCTTCTTCGAAATCCAGCCGAAGCGGCGTCATCAATTCAAGCGAATTGCCGTCCGGATCCTCGAAGTAGACGGCGGCGTGGGCATGCGGGTTGTTGTCGAGGACGAGCGGCTGCTGCTCCCGCGCGAACTTGAAGGCCGTGCGGATCTCGATGCCTTTTCCCTCGAGCCATTCCTTCGCCGTCCCCATGTCCTCCCGCTCGATTCGGAGCGCGATGTGCCGGATCGAAGGGTGATAAGGAAGCTCGGCTTTGTCCGTCTCCCAAAGGCCGATCCAGCTCTTCCCCTTCTCCGTCCAGAAGAACGCCACTCTGTCGTTTCGATAGGCCAGTTCCAAATCGAGCTTCCCGTAAAATTCAATCGATCGGTCAAGGTTCCTGACAGGCAGGTGAGCTTCGTACAGTCCGCTGATCATCCGCTATCTTCTCCTCTCATGGTGTGCTTTTGAACTCATTGTATCATTCGAACCGCTCGCCGCTGCCTCACCTGCACCGGAGAGATGCTCAATCCATCTTGTTTGCACACTTGACAGGAAAGATCCCTTCTCGATAATGAGAGGTGTTCCTGCCGTTTCAGAAGAGATGATTCTACGAAAGGAGAGGTTCCCCATGATCGACTACGAAGAGACACACACCGGAGATGCAGCGATCCTCTTCATTCACGGCATCGGCGCCAGCCGCTGGATGTGGTGGCAGCAAACGCACGCTTTTTCCGATCATCAAGTCATTCTGCTCGACCTGCCCGGACACGGGAAAAGTGTTTCGACGCCGTGGGTCAGCTTAGAGGACACGGCGGATCAAATCGCACGACACGTGATCAAGGAGCGAATGGTGCACGTCGTCGGCCTTTCACTCGGCGGCCATGTAGCACTGGAACTGGTCAAACGTTATCCGGAAAAGATTCGCAGCGCGTTCATCAGCGGCATCACGGTCAGACCGATGTCCCCCCAGTTTCTTCTTAAGCTACAATCCTGGATCGTACAGCAGGGGATGCGAAATGAACGCCACCTCGCCAGGTTAGCGCTTGAACACTACCATCTGCCTCCGGACAAAGTCTCCGATTTCGTGACGAACTATCGGCTCCTTACGCGCGAGACATATGAAACCATCTGGAAGGAAGTGATGCAGTACCGTCTCGATGAATCGTACGGCGGCATCAAGACGCCATGCATGTTCGTCGCTGGGGAACGGGAATCGCGCAGTATTCGTGAATCCGTCGAGATTGCTCCGTGCTATCTCCCGAATGCCATAGGGCGTCTGATTCCTGGCGCGCAACACGTCTGGCCTGTCCAAAAAGCAGGACAGTTCAATCACGTTTTGAGAGACTGGCTCGACGATCATCATCGAGGACAGCTTTGCGCAGCAATTTGTCGCGACAAAAAAGGTCGCCTGTAAGCTCTAAGAACTTACAAGCGACCTTTCTGATCTCAATCTCCAAAACGGTAAGAAGCTCCTTCTTCACTGCCATCCACAGATTTCAGTGATGACAGGATGACTTACATCATTCCGCCCATTCCACCCATGCCGCCCATGTCAGGCATTGCAGGAGCACCGGCCGGTTCAGGCTTGTCCGCGATGACGGCTTCCGTCGTCAGGAACATCGCTGATACCGATGCCGCGTTCTGGAGCGCTGAGCGCGTCACTTTCGCCGGGTCGACGATACCTGTCGCGATCATGTCGACGTATTCGCCAGTCGCTGCGTTGTAGCCCATACCAGGCGCTTCATGCTTGAGGCGCTCGACGATGACCGAACCTTCTTCGCCCGCGTTCTCCGCGATTTGACGAAGTGGTGCCTCGAGTGCACGCAGGACGATCTTGACGCCCGTCGCTTCGTCGCCCGTCGCGACCGCGAGGATCGACTCGACTGCTTTCGTGACGTGGATGAGGGCCGTACCGCCGCCTGCGACGATGCCTTCCTCGACCGCTGCGCGTGTCGCGTTGAGTGCATCCTCGATCCGGAGTTTGCGTTCCTTCAGCTCCGTCTCCGTCGCTGCGCCGACCTTGACGACCGCGACGCCGCCTGCGAGCTTCGCGAGGCGTTCCTGGAGCTTCTCACGATCGAAGTCGCTCGACGTCTCCTCGATTTGTGAACGGATCGTTCCGACGCGTGCCGTGATCGAATCCGAGTGACCGTGCCCTTCGACGATCGTCGTGTTGTCCTTCGAGACGACGACCTTCGACGCACGTCCGAGTTGCGTGATCTGCGTCGACTTCAGGTCGAGACCGAGCTCTTCCGTGATCAATTCAGCGCCCGTGACGATCGAGATGTCCTCGAGCATCGCTTTACGGCGGTCACCGAATCCAGGCGCCTTGACCGCGACCGCGTTGAACGTGCCGCGGAGCTTGTTGACGACGAGTGTCGCGAGTGCTTCGCCTTCGACGTCTTCTGCGATGATGAGGAGCGGTTTGCCCTGCTGGACGACTTGTTCGAGCACCGGAAGGATTTCCTGGATGTTCGAGATCTTCTTGTCCGTGATCAGGATGTACGGGTTCTCAAGGACCGCTTCCATCTTGTCCGAATCCGTGATCATGTATGGAGAAGCGTATCCGCGGTCGAACTGCATCCCTTCGACGACATCGAGTTCCGTCGTGAAGCCGCGTGACTCCTCGATCGTGATGACGCCGTCCTTGCCGACGCGTTCCATCGCCTCAGCGATCAGCTGGCCGACTTCCTCGTCAGCTGCCGAGATCGATGCGACTTGCGCGATCGCCTCTTTGCCTTCGATCGGCTTCGAGATTTCGCGAAGTTCCTCGACCGCGCGCCGGACTGCCTTCTCGATTCCTTTGCGGATGACCATCGGGTTCGCGCCAGCCGTGACGTTCTTGAGTCCTTCACGGATCATCGCCTGTGCGAGAACTGTCGCTGTCGTCGTACCGTCCCCTGCGATTTCGTTCGTCTTCGACGCGACTTCCGCCACGAGCTTCGCGCCCATGTTCTCGAAGTGGTCCTCAAGCTCGATTTCCTTCGCGATCGTCACACCATCGTTCGTGATGAGCGGTGAACCGAATTTGCGTTCGAGGACGACGTTGCGTCCTTTCGGTCCGATCGTCACCTTCACTGCGTCTGCAAGCGCGTCGACGCCGCGGAGCATCGCGCGGCGTGCTTCTTCACTGAATAGAATATCCTTCGCCATGTCTGATTTCCCCCTCTGTTATTCTGCTACTGCTAAAATGTCGCTTTCGCGGACGATTAAGTATTCGTTCCCATCGACTTTCACTTCTGATCCCGCGAACTGCGCGTAGATGACGTGATCGCCTACCTTCACTTCAAGTGGTACGCGTACGCCCTGCTCCGTCACACGGCCAGTACCGACAGCGACGACCTTGCCTTCCTGCGGCTTCTCCTTCGCTGATCCAGGAAGCACGATGCCTCCGAGTGTTGTTTCTTCTTTCTTGACGACTTCGATCACGATACGATCTCCAAGCGGTTTTAACACGTGAAACACCCTCCTTGAATATGAGTTGGTTTTTAGCACTCACAATTAATGAGTGCTAACATATTTTCATCTTACCGAGTTTCTTTCCCGAATTCAAGCATGAACCTATTACCATTTCCCGATTTGCGAGCGTTCGAACCATCTCCATTCAGTGCGTCCCTTATCGATGTTTGATACAATGGGCACAGAACACGACAAAAAAGGAGATTCGCAGCGTATGGAAAATTCATTGAACCGGCCTTTCCTGATGGCGGGACGTTTTCCCGTCCGCCACAGCATCCCGGTCTTGCTTTATATGATCCTTCAGCTCGTCCCTGCTTCGTTCGTCTATCTGTTCGACACGAAGGCGGAGCGGGCGCTCGCGCTCGGCTGGTGGCTCGGCATCGGATACGCGGTCACTGTCGTCGTCTCGTACTTCTGCTTGCGTCCTGACTGGCAGAAATGGCGCAAGGAGGGACTCCAAGCCAATTTGAAGGAGACAGTCAAATGGATTTTGATCGGACTCGCCCTTTATTATGCGTTTCTGATCCTGAACGGCATGATCGAGGCGTGGCTCGCCGGCGGGATCGAGAACATCACGCGGTCCGAGAACACGGACAAACTGATGGAATCGATTCAGTTCATCCCGGCATTGCCGATCATGATCGTCCTGCTCGGCCCGATCGTCGAGGAGTTCCTCTTCCGCCATATCCTGTTCGGTAACCTGTCGGCGCGGATGTCATTCTTCTTCAGCGCGCTCGTCAGCGGCCTCGTCTTCTCGCTCATGCACCTCGACAACAAGGTGCTGATCTACGTCGGCCTCAGCTTCGTCTTCTCGTTCGTCTTCGCTAAGACGCGCCGGATCTCAGCGCCGATCATCCTTCACGTCTTCAACAACGGGGTTGCCGTTTTCGCCTTCTTCGCGGCATCCTAATCAAGAAAGGTAGTGTTTTTCATGATGCAACCCGGGTCATGGTTCATGGCGGCGTTCTATACCGTCTTTGGCCTCCTGTTCACCTATCTCGCCTACAACTCGATTGAGGACACCGTCTTCAACATTTGGACGATCGTCCTGACGCTGTTCGCGGCGCTCGATTTCTACCGGCTCTACCGGATCATCCGCTTCCGTCTCTCACTTCGGAAACAGGATAAGAACGACGAATCAAAATAAGTACACGCGACGAACGGACGAATGTCCTAGTCGCGTGTTTTTTCATTCCCCAAACTTCCAAAAAAGACAGGACGAAAGCCCTCTATTTTCGAAAAAAAGATGCGTTATATTTAAAGTACGTTCTCCTTCGCAAACAGAACGAACAGGCAAAGCCGCAGCAATGTGGTGACGCAAAGCTAAAGGGGCCTTCCGGGTCAGCCAGCTACCGAAACTAAAGAGACAGGAGCGAACTACATGAAAAAGATGAAACACGTACTCGTCGGCGGCATCGCCCTGACGCTGCTCTTCTCGCCAGGACTTTCATCGGTCGACGCGAAAGGGCATTCAAAAGGAAAGTCGCACAAGAAGATCGTCCTCGTCGACAAGAACCGCAACAAGATCGCGGATAAGTGGGAGAAGCAGTACAAACTCTCAGGCAAACATGTCGCTTCAAAGGACAACGACCGTGACGGCCTGTCGAACTTGATCGAGTATCACCTGAAGCTGAACCCGCTCAAATCGGACACGGATAAGGACGGCGTCAAGGACGGTCTCGAGGACACGGACAAGGACGAGCTTCCGAACAGCACGGAAATCGAGCTCGGGACACTCCCGCAGGATGCCGACACGGACAATGACCGCGTCAAGGATGGGGAGGAAGAGACCAAGGATGGTGTCGAGTACGCAGACCTCATCCACGACTTGAAGCTAAGCATCAAGTCGAAGGACCTGATCCTCGAAGTCAAATATAAGTACAACAAGCGCCACGCGCATCTCCATATCAAGACGAACGACAAGGACCTCTCACCTGCCAAGGTGAAGGAATTCGTCCAGGACTTCGAAGCGTTCTCTGGTCTCAGCAGCAAGGAATTGACGGACAAGATGACAGCCGATTTCGGAATCGAGAGCGACTTCGCCGTCAAACTCGAACTGAAGTATTTGAACGGCGACCGTTTCGAACTGAAGAAACATGTCTCTGTCGCGGATGAAGATGCCGAGGAGACTGAGGAAACGACACCTTCGAAACCTGCCGAGGAAGACGGGCAGAAAGAAGATCAGGACGAGGATGACGAATCAGACGACAAAGATGAGTCGGAAGATGAGGATGAAGCCGCGGATCAGGAAGCAGTCTGATCCCGTCCAGCCATATACGAAAGGGGAACCTGTTCCGCGCAAGCGGAATCGGTTCCCCTTTTTTCATTGCACCGCCTGCTTCGTCCCGAACATCTCCTGGATGAGCTCGCGGTTACGCTCCTTGAACACCTCGTTGTGTGATGAGACCATCGCGACGGCACCTGCCTCGGGCTGGATATGCTGCTTCGCCCGGTTGACCGCGTTCGCCGCGTCCTGGAATGCTCCTGTGATCAGATTGACCTTGCCGTCATGCTTCAGGATGTCACCTGCCGCATAGAGACCCGGCACGTTCGATTCGCTCGACGCCGTCCCCTTGACGTAGAACCCGTCGACGAGTTCGATGTCGAGCTCACTGCTTGCAAGGAGCTCCGCATCCTGTTCGTAGCCATGGCTGATGACGACCTCGTCGATCTGCAGGTTCGCCGTCTCGCCCGTCGCACAGTTCGTCAGCTCGACGCACTGAATCTTCTCGTGATCGTTCGAAGCGATCAGCTTCGAGATCGACGTGTTGAGGAAGCAGATGACCGAGCTGTTCGCGAGCTGCGTCACCTGCGCCTCGTGCGCAGGCAAACAGTCCTTCCGGTACGTCAGGTAGACCTGTTTCGCGACACGCTCGAGCTCGTTCGCCCAGTCGATCGCGGAGTTGCCGCCGCCCGAGATGATGACGGTCTTGCCGAGGAAATGCTGAAGCGACTTGACCGTGTAGTTCAGGTTCGACACCTCGTACCGCTCCGCCCCTTCGATCGTCAGCTTCTGCGGCTTCAGGATACCGCCCCCGACAGCGACGATGACCGTCTTCGAGTAGTGGACGCGCCCGGATTCCGCTGTCAGGACGAAGATTCCGTCCTCCTTCACCATCGAGACGATCTTCTCGTTCAGGACGATTTCCGGATCGAACGTCTTCCCTTGTTCGACGAGCTGCTCGATCAGCTTCGCTCCCGTGATCGGTGTCTGTCCGCCGACGTCCCAGATCATCTTCTCCGGATAGACATGGATCTTCCCGCCAAGGACGGGCTGGAACTCGATCAGCTTCGTCTTCATTTCGCGCAAGCCGCTATAAAAAGTCGAGTAGAGCCCGGCCGGCCCTCCCCCGATCACCGTCACGTCGAATAGTTCATGCTGTTCCATCGTTCCACCCCTCAGACTCGATTGATATTCATTCTCATTCTCACTATATCTGTTTTCAGGAATCATCACAACAAATAATGTTGACATGTCTCGATTTTAAAGATTATAGTGAGAACGACGATAGTGATAATCATTATCAATTGATTTGGAAAGGAGGTCTCTTCGTGACACGCCTCGCAACGGAAGACATCACGATCGGCTACGATGACCGCATCATCGTCAAAAACTTGAGCGTCCAGATCCCGGATCAGCAGATCACGACGATTATCGGCGCGAACGGTTGCGGCAAGTCGACGCTGCTCAAGGCGATGACCCGCATCATCCCACACAAGTCCGGGACTGCCCTGCTCGACGGCAAGGACATCTCGCGCGAAGCGACGAAAGCGCTCGCCCGCAAGATGGCGATCCTGCCGCAGACACCGGAAAGCGCGAGCGGTCTTACCGTCTCCGAGCTCGTCTCGTACGGACGCTTCCCCTATCAGAAGGGATTCGGCCGCCTGACGAAGGAGGATTACGACATCATCGACTGGGCGCTCCGGGCGACGGACACGTTCGACTATAAATACCGGCCGGTCGACGCGCTCTCAGGCGGACAGCGCCAGCGTGTCTGGATCGCGATGGCGCTCGCGCAGGAGACGGACATCATCTTCCTCGATGAACCGACGACCTATCTCGACCTCGCCCATCAGCTCGAGGTGCTCGAGCTGTTGCAGACGCTCAACCGGGAACAGGGACGGACGATCATCATGGTGCTCCATGACCTGAACCAGGCCGCACGGTTCGCCGACTACTTGATCGCAATGAAGGACGGCGAGATCGTCAAGGCCGGCACGCCGGAAGAAGTCATCGAACAGGGCGTGCTCGCGCGCGTCTTCGAAATCGATGCGGAGATCGGACAGGACCCCCGGACCGGAAAACCGATGTGTTTGACCTATAACCTACTTAAAGGAGAATGAACATGAAGAAATTATTGTTGCCATTCCTACTCATCCTCGCGCTCGTCGTCAGCGGATGCGGGAACACGAACGAGAAGAAGGAGGAATCCTCTTCGAACGCCAAGAAGACGATCACGTATAAATCAGAGACGGGCGACATCGAAGTCCCGGCAAACCCGAAACGCGTCGTCGTCCTCGCCTCGTTCACAGGAAACGTCCTGTCGCTCGGCGTGCCGCTCGTCGGCGTCGATTCGTTCTCTTCAGACAACCCGCGCTTCAAGTCTGCGCTCGAAGGCGTCGCGACGGTCTCGGAAGAGAATGTCGAGCAGGTCCTCGAACTCGAACCGGACTTGATCATCGGCTTCAACACGACGAAGAACATCGACAAGTTCAAGGAAATCGCACCGACCGTCACGTACACGTACGGCAAGGTCGACTACCTGACGCAGCACCTCGAGATCGGTAAACTCCTCAACAAGGAGAAGGAGGCGCAAGCATGGGTCGACGACTTCAAGGCACGCGCCGCTTCTGCCGGTGAGGAAATCAAGGCGAAGATCGGTGAGGACGCGACTGTGTCGGTCATCGAGAGCTTCGACAAGGACCTTTACGTCTTCGGCGACAACTGGGGCCGCGGCACGGAGATCCTCTATCAGGAGATGAAGCTCGCGATGCCGGAGAAGGTCAAGGAGATGGCACTCAAGGACGGTTACTACGCGCTTTCAGCCGAAGTCCTTCCTGACTTCGCAGGCGACTACGTCGTCTTCAGCAAAGGCGCTGAGGCGGACAACTCGTTCATGGAGACAGCGACATACAAGAACATCCCTGCGGTCAAGAACGGACGCGTCTTCGAAGTCGACTCGAAGGAGTTCTACTTCAACGATCCGCTCACGCTCGACTACCAGCTCGACTTCTTCAAGAAGAGCTTCCTCGGAGAATGATACAATGTGGAGGGGCTCTCAAGTCCCTCCTTTTTGATTGTGACTACTTACTGAAAAGATGAGGTCCTCATGACTAAGAAACCTGTTCACTTCACGATAAAACTATTGATTGGCTTCCTGATCTTCATCTCGGCCTTCCTTGCCGCGATGACGTTCGGTGCGGCCGATACCTCGTTCCGCGACGTCTTCTCGCTGCTCGAGACGGACAAGACGTCGACGATCCTGCGCGAGATCCGTCTGCCGCGCGAAGTCGCGGCCATCTTCGTCGGCGCCGGTCTCGGCGTTTCCGGCGCCATCATGCAGGCGATGACGCGCAATCCGCTCGCTGACCCCGGCCTGCTTGGCCTGTCCGCCGGCGCGAACGCCGCGCTCGCCTTGACGCTTGCCTTCCTCCCTGGCGTCAACTATTTCGGCATCATGGTCGCCTGCTTCGTCGGGGCTGCCTTCGGTGCATTGCTCGTCTTCGGTATCGGCGCCGCGCGCCGAGGCGGCTTCTCGCCGATCCGGATCGTCCTCGCAGGTTCTGCCATCTCGGCCTTCCTCTATGCGATCGCTGAAGGAGTCGCCATCTTCTTCAAGCTGTCGAAGAACGTCTCGCAATGGACGTCAGGCGGACTCGTCGGCACGACGTGGGGACAGCTCCAGGTCATCATCCCGTTCATCCTGGCCGGAATCCTGATCGCCTTCTTCTTCTCGCGCCAGCTGACGATCCTCAGCCTGTCGGAAGAAGTCGCGCTCGGGCTCGGCCAGAACATCGCCCGTATCAAGGGCATCCTGTACGTCGTCGTCATCCTGCTCGCAGGTGCTGCCGTCGCGCTCGTCGGCAACATGGCCTTCATCGGTCTGATGGTGCCGCATATCACGCGCGCGATCGTCGGGACGGACTACCGGTTCATCCTGCCGATGGCGACGCTCCTCGGCGCCTCGTTCATGCTGATCGCCGACACGGTCGGGCGGACGCTCAACGCGCCGTATGAGACGCCGGTCGCCGCGATCGTCGCGATGATCGGTCTCCCGTTCTTCCTCTTCGTCGTCCGAAAAGGAGGAATCACGGGATGAATCCTTCAGCTCTTCGCAGACAGCGCCTGCTTCTCGTGTCGTTTTTCCTGCTGTTGCTCGGGACGATCATCGTCGGGACGGGAATCGGTCCCGCCTCGCTGTCGTTCGACCGGCTCCTGCCGACACTGCTCGGCAATGGGACGTTCAAGGAGGATTTCATCCTCTTCTCGATCCGTCTGCCACGGATCATCATCACGGTACTCGCCGGGATGGCGCTTGCCCTGTCCGGTGCGATCCTGCAGGGTGTGACGCGCAACGAACTGGCCGACCCCGGTATCATCGGCATCAATAGCGGCGCCGGTGCTGCGATCGCCCTGTTCTATCTCTACTTCCCGGTCGACGCAGGCGCGTTCATCTATCTCCTGCCGCTCGTCGCCTTCGCCGGCGCCCTCCTGACCGCGACCGCCATCTACTTCGCCGCGCACGACAAACGCTTCGGCCTGCAGCCCGTCCGGCTCGTCTTGACCGGGGTCGGCTTCTCGCTCGCCTTGTCCGGCTTGATGATCGTCCTCATCTCGTCGGCCGACCGGCGGAAGGTCGACTTCATCGCGAAATGGCTCGCCGGCAATGTCTGGGGGACGGACTGGCCGTTCATCCTCGCGCTCTTGCCATGGCTCGTCGTGCTGTTCCCGTTCGCGCTCTATAAGGCGAACCGGCTCAACCTGCTCGCGCTGAACGAACCGGTCGCGATCGGCGTCGGCGTCAACGTCGCGCGAGAGCGGATCGTTCTGCTGCTCGCGGCCGTCGCCCTTGCAGCAGCCGCTGTCTCCGTGACCGGCGGAATCAGTTTCGTCGGTCTGATGGCGCCGCATATCGCCCGCGCCCTCGTCGGTCCACGTCATCAGCTGTTCCTGCCGATCGCTGTCCTGATCGGCGGCTGGCTGCTCGTGTTCGCCGATACGATCGGGCGAAATATCGCATCTCCGGACGGCGTCCCCGCTGGAATCGTCGTCGCGCTGATCGGCGCACCATACTTCCTGTACCTGCTGCTCAAACGCTGAAACGAACAAGAACCGCGCTTTGCTTCCTTTATTCAAGGAGGCAGGGCACGGTTCTTTTGCTATCTTGATATCTCGAGCACGATCGTCGCGATATAGTAGACGATCAACGCGAACGGGACGGCCGCCAGGATGATCAGCGGCCATTTGCGGTCCTTGATGCCGAGGATAAGCAACACGAGCGAGGCGATCAGGGCGATCACCGTCGTGAACGGGTTCATCTCCATCCATCCTTTCTGACGTCAGGTCTTTCCATGATTTTCCCTGACTCGCACACCCCGAAACTTCCCGCGGCACTTCCTCATCCGCTCGAAGGCGGACCGGCGCGTTCCTTATCGCAGACAAAAAAAGCCACCTTCCCAGTTGGAAAGGTGGTGGTATGGAGACTATCGGGATCGAACCGACGACCTCTACGCTGCCAGCGTAGCGCTCTCCCAGCTGAGCTAAGCCCCCGTGCTATCTCCATTGTACGGAAACCCTTTCATTTTTGCAATATACAAAAAGCGGATCCTCAAGAAAAAGGATCCGCCCACCGCCTCCCCTCAGGCGATGTCATGTATTGAGTTCTCGCATCATATCCGTCTGACGTGCGATTTCCGCTTCACGCTCCGCGATCAGCACCTTCTTATACGTCCGCCCCGAGATCAGGATGCTGATCTCATAGAGCAGGAAGAGCGGGACCGACACCATGAAGTGCGACGTCAAGTCCGGCGGCGAAATCAGCGCCGCGATCACGAACAGCGCGAAGTAGGCATACTTGCGGTTCTTCCGCATGAACTGCGGCGTGATCAGACCGAGCCGTGTCAAAAACATCGTCACGACCGGCAGCTGGAAGAGCAGACCGAACGGAATCGTCAGGCGAAGCAGGAAGCCGAAGTAATTCTCGACACCGATCACCTGATTGATGCCGAGCTCCTCTCCGAGCTCCGTCGAGATACCGAGCAGAAACGGCAGGAGCCAGAAGTAGGCGAACGCCACGCCGCCGAGGAACAGGAAGAAGATGACCGGGATGTACGTCAGCGTCGCCCGCTGCTCCTTCTGGAACAAACCCGGACGGATGAACGCCCAGAGCTGATACATCCAGAACGGCGACGCGAGCACGAGTGCGATCACGAACGCGAGGTTCAGATAGAGCATCAGCGGGTCCGCCACGTTGAACGCGTTCAATCCGATGCCGAGGTCCTCGAGATCCGATTTCAGGAAGTGGATCAACGGCTTGACGAGTTTGAAAGCGGCGAAGAAGAATACGACGACGATGACGACGGACCAGATGATCCGTTTCCGGAGCTCCTCAAGATGCGATGTCACTGATTGTTCTTGATCGATCGCCATGATTCACTCACTTCTCTTTCGGTTCTTCCTTTTTGTCCTTATCGTGATCGTCCATCAGACTCGTCGTCGCGCTCTTGAATTCCTTGAGCGTCTGACCAGCCGCACGGCCGAGTTCAGGCAATTTCTTTGGTCCAAAGATGATGAAGGCGACGCCGAGGATCAGGATGGCGCTACCAGGTCCGATGAATCCGATTGTAGGCAGGATAAACTCCATTACGATTTCACTCCTTCAGGTGTTTGCGAATAATGCTTCATGAAATAGACTAACGACTGCAATTCGATCGACAGGTCGATGTGGTGCACACGGACGTGCGCAGGCACATTGAGCCGAGCTGGCGTGAAATTCAAAATACCTGTCACGCCGTAGGAGACCAACTCATCCGCCACTGACTGCGCGAACTGGGCCGGCACCGTCAGGATCGCGACGTCGACGTTGTTCGCCTTGATTTGTTCCTCCATGTCCGAGACATGGTAGATCGGCACGTCCTGTGTCGTTTGGCCGACCTTCGTCTCGTCCGCGTCGAACGCGACGACGATACGTGTACTATTATTCTTCAAAAAATTATAATTTGCAAACGCTGTCCCGAGATGTCCGACCCCGATGAGCGCCACGTTCGTCACTTCATCCTGACTGAGTGTCTTCCGGAAGAAGGTAAGCAGGTGCTGGACGTTATATCCATACCCCTTCTTGCCGAGTGCTCCGAAATAGGAGAAATCCCGACGGATCGTCGCCGAATCGACCTTGACCGCCTCGCTCAGCTCAGCTGACGATACGCGGAGTTTTCCCGAATTGTACAGACTCTGGATGAAACGGTAGTAAAGCGGAAGCCGCTTCGCCGTCGCCTGTGGAATTTTCGCCTCTTGGCTGCTCATACTGCACTGCCCCCTTCAGCCGCCCGATAGCGGCTACCAAATCGATACATACAATAGTACTCAACTTGATTGTAAACCACTTCACATATACTCACAAACAATATATCCGCAAGACTGACCGCTTTTTTTCATGCTACACTTAAGGGTGGAAGGATGGATGACAGATGATTCTATTACAAGTGAACCAACTCTCAAAATCATTCGGCGTCGAGCCGATTTTAGAAAATATAAAACTCGAAGTACAGGAACGCGACCGGATCGCTCTCGTCGGACGAAACGGAGCAGGAAAATCGACCCTCCTCAAGGTCATCGCGGGTGAGTACAGCTATGACACGGGCGAGATCATGAAGAGCAAGGACGTCCGAATCGGCTACCTCGCGCAGGACAGCGGACTCGAATCGAACGAGACGATCTGGCAGGAGATGCTGTCGGTGTTCGAAGGGCTTCAGGAGCAGGAGCGCAAGCTGCGCCAGATGGAGATCGAGATGGGTGCGGAGCACATCCTGAACGATCCCGTCGCCTACGAGCGCCTGCTTAAGACATATGATCAGGCCCAGCACGACTTCAAGGACGAAGGCGGCTATCAGTACGAAGCGAACATCCGCTCCGTCCTGCACGGGATGCGTTTCTATCCGGACGACTATTCGCGCCGGATCCAGACGCTCTCAGGCGGACAGCGGACGCGCCTCGCCCTCGCGAAGATGCTTCTTCAGGCGCCGGACCTGCTCATTCTCGATGAGCCGACGAACCACCTCGATATCGACACGCTCTCCTGGCTCGAGAGCTACCTGTCCGGCTACCGCGGCGCCGTTTTGATCGTCTCGCATGACCGCTACTTCCTCGACCAGGTCGTCAGCGTCGTCTACGAGCTGTCGCGCAACCAGTGCCGCAAGTTCACCGGGAACTACACGAAATACCTCGAGCAGAAGGCTGCCCTCTACGAACAGGAGATGAAGCAGTTCGAACAGCAGCAGGAAGAGATCGCGAAGATGCAGGACTTCATCCAGCGCAACATCGCCCGCGCCACGACGACGAAACGGGCGCAAAGCGTGCGCAAGCGCCTCGAAAAGGTCGACCGGATCGACCGGCCGGACGGCGAGGAGCGAAGCACGGTGCTGTCGTTCCCGATCGAGAAGCAGAGCGGAAACGACGTCCTCCAGGTCAGCGACCTTGCGATCGGCTACAGTGAACCGGTCTCGACCCACATCACGTTCCGGCTCCAGCGCGGGGAGTCACTCGCCCTCGTCGGTCCGAACGGCATCGGGAAGTCGACGCTGCTCAAAGTGCTCGTCGGCCGCCTCGCACCGCTGTTCGGCGAGTTCCGTTTCGGTACGGGCGTTTCGATCGGCTACTACGATCAGGAGCAGGCTGAGCTCAACGACCGCAACCGCGTCATCGACGAGATTTGGAACGAGTGGCCGCTCATGCGTGAGCAGGAGGTCCGTTCCGTCCTCGGACAATTCCTCTTCAGCGGGGACGACGTCTTCAAGCTCGTCCATGAGCTGTCGGGCGGCGAACGCGGCCGCCTCGCGCTCGCGAAGCTGAAGCTCCGCAAGACGAACGTGCTCGTCCTCGACGAGCCGACCAACCACCTCGACCTCGACTCGAAGATGGTGCTCGAGAACGCGCTCGTCGACTACGAGGGCACACTCCTGTTCGTCTCGCACGACCGCTACTTCATCGACCGCGTGGCGACACGCGTCATCGAGATGAGCGCGAACGGCGTGACCGATTACCTCGGCGACTATTCCTACTACCTCGAGAAGAAGGCAGAGCAGGAGGAGATCGCACGCCTCGAGGCCGAGGAGGCGAAGCTCGCGAAGATCATGCCGCAGAAGATCGACAAGGAAGCACAAAAGGAAGAGAAGCGGCGAAAACAGGAACTCGAACGGCTCGAACAGCAAATCGGACAGTTCGAAGCCCGCTCGGCCGAGATCGAGCAGCTGCTGTGCGAACCGGAGATCTTCAATGATATCCCGAAAGCGACGGCACTGTCCGCGGAACGCGATCAGCTCGAACATGACCTGCTCGTCCTGATGGAACAATGGGAGCAACTTGAACAATGAGAACGCGCGCCTTCTTCATCAACCTGATCCAGGGCCTGCTCTCGGGCGTCCTCTACTTCGTCCCGCTCTATGCCGACTACGTGACGGTGTTCATCCGGCCGAACGCCTTCAACCCCGTCTACTTCCTGTTCATTTTGATCGCCTGCATGATCGGGCTCGTCATCCAGACGTGGAGCGGACTCCTGACGAGCCTGTTGTCCGGTCTGTTCTGTACGCTCGTCGCCGTCCAGTTCTTCGTCGCGACGAGCGAGCCGATCATCATCGAATACTATAGCCCGTTCACGCCGACGATCGCCTTCCTCCTCGGAAGCGTCGGGATTTTCGCCGCAAGCATACTGATCTACCTCATCGAAGGATACCGGCTCGAGCGCCGGCCGATGATGGAAGACATTAAAACGGACCGCCTTCTCGATTGAGAAAGCGGTCCTATTTTCGTCGTCATTTCATCGGGCGCGGGATCGTAAAAATCTCCCCGATCGTCCCGTAGTCGTGTCCTGCGAGCCGCGAGACCGGTTCAAGTGCTGTCGCGTCGATCCGGTAGTCACTGACGAGATCGTCATCGATATGATAGCGTATGACCTCACCGACGAGCAGGTCGGAGGAAGCGAGCGCCAAATGGTCGGTCAGGCGCATCTCGAAGCGGATCTTCGCCTCCCGGATGCCGGGTACGACGACGACGTCACTGTCCGCGAGCGTCAAGTTCGTCCGGGAGAGCTCGCTCTCGCCCGGCGGAAGCGGTGCTGCCGTCTCGTTGACGTCGTGGGTGATGTCGCGGCTGACGATCTGAATGACATATTCTTTCGTCTCGAGAATATTTCGCGCCGTGTCCTTCCGCCCGCCGTTTTGATGCTGGACGGCGACGACGAGCTGTGGCGGATCATTCGAGGCGACGGTGAAGAACGAGAACGGCGCCGCGTTGACGACGCCATCCTTGTCCATGGATGTGATGAAGGCGATCGGCCGCGGTATGACGCTGCCGATCAACAGCTTGTAGTTTTCTTTCGGCGATAACTCCGTCGGATCGAAATCCATCAAAAGTCCTCCTGTCGATCACCCGACGAGTGCAGCGAGTGAATAATCTCCTGCGCCGATCATCGCGACACCGAGTGCGATGACGATGAGCGCCATGTTGTATTCATACCCGTTGGCAGTCGCCCAGTAACCGTTCGTCCCGTGCACCTTGAAGATTGCGATGAGCATCGAGCCGATGATCAGGATCGCAGCGATCCAGAGGAACAATCCTGACGCGAAGAGCAGACCGCCGACGAGTTCGGTGATACCCGCGAGGAGCGCGAGTGCCTTACCCGGTTTCATCCCGATCGATTCGAACCAGCCGCCCGTCCCTTCGATGCCGTAGCCGCCGAACCAGCCGAACAATTTTTGTGTACCGTGAGCGGCGAACGTCAAGCCGATCACCAAGCGAATAATGAAGAGTCCTAGATCCATCATTTTGTACTACCACCTTTACTTATTGTTTTTCAATTACTTTTAGTAACCTTTAATTCAATATAGACTAACACTTACTAAAAGTAAACAACTTTGTTTTAATTCTTTTTGTTACTTAAAGTAAAATAATTCGTATTTCCTATAGAAAGCGGGTATACTAGTCTCATAAGAAAGGGTGAAAGCTATGGAAAAGACACTCGTCTCCCCAGCGCTTTGTCCTAGGGTCGAACATGCCTTCGAAATTCTCGGAAAGAAATGGACAGGTCTCATTCTGCGCCATCTCCTGACGAGCACCTGCCGATTCAACGAGATTCAATCGGCCATCCCGGAGCTCTCGGGCCGCATGTTGACGGAACGGATGAAGGAACTGGAAGAGGAAGGCATCGTCGAGCGGACTGTCATCCCGGCGCGGCCGATTAAGATCCAGTACAGCTTGACGCAAAAAGGGCGCGACCTCGAACCGGTCATCCGGTCAATCGAGGAATGGGCCGAAAAACAGGACTAACAAAGAAGCGGCGACCGCGAAGGTCACCGCTTCTTTGCTGTATTCAATAGTTCGACAGACGGGAGTATCCTTTTTTGAACAGGTCGAGCTTGATCCCGTCCTCTCCCTCGATGAAGAAGAGGTATTCGTTCTGGTCTACGTCCTTGTAGAACACCTTGTACAAGGTCAGATCGCGCTCCTTGCCGTTCTCCGTCCAAGTCGCGTCATGAGTCGAGATGACTTCCGCCTTGATCTGCTCCTTGTCGAGCTCGTCGACGAGCGGCTGGAGAGACGCCTTCTCGTCAGCCGTCGCAGGCTTGCCGGGAGCGATCGTGAAGAAGTCCGCGCTCGCCTTGTTCGTCAGACCATATTTCCGGTCGACGATGACGACGCTCTCGACCTTGCCGCTCTCCGTCTCATCATATGCATAGAGCTGTTCGACTTTCGTGTTCGTACCTTCCACCCGCCCGATTTGATAGAGCGGCTCATGCTTCGTGTTCGCCTCGACAGCTTTCGTCTCCGGAACACGTTCTTCCGTATAGGCGACTTGGTAGGCTTTGACGATTTCACGGATTTGGAGCCCGGTCGCTGCGATGGCGAGCAGACCGAGCGCTAAGATGATCGCTTTCTTCATTTGATTTCCCCCATAGTCATCACTTTGATTCTAAATCCAACCCTGGTTCAGCGTTCATGGCGAGCGTAGATGTACGCCCGGCCAGGTACGGATGGATCGCAGCAGCACCGATCATCGCGGCATTGTCCCCGCAAAGGGCGAGCGGAGGTGTCAACAGCGGAATCCCTTCCTGCTTGCATGCCGCTTCAAGCGCACCTCGCAATCCTTTGTTCGCCGCGACGCCGCCCGCGAGCAGGAGTTGCTTCGCACCCTTGTCCTTCGCCGCGCGGATCGCCTTGCCGACGAGCACCTCGACGACACTCGCCTGGAAGCTTGCCGCGAGGTCTTCCGGCACGATTTTCTCTCCACGCTGTTCCGCATTATGGACGGCATTGATGACGGACGACTTCAGCCCGCTGAAGCTGAAATCATATGAATCCTTCTCGAGCCAGATGCGCGGGAAGCGGAACGTGTCCTTCCCGCTTTGCGCGAGGCGGTCGATCTGCGGACCACCGGGATATGGCAGCTTGAGCGTCCTGGCCACCTTGTCATATGCTTCGCCAGCTGCGTCGTCCCTCGTCTCGCCGATGACCTCATACACACCATCTTCCGGCATGTAGATCAGTTCGGTATGACCGCCTGATGCGATCAGACAGACGAGCGGGAACTCAAGTTCACCGACGAGGCGGTTCGCGTAGATATGACCGGCAATATGATGGACGCCGATCAGCGGTTTCCCGTGCGCGAACGCGAGCGCCTTCGCCGCACTGATGCCGACGAGCAAAGCTCCGACAAGTCCCGGTCCTTCCGTGACGGCGATCGCGTCGACTTCTTCGATCGTCACGTCTGCCGTGCTCAGCGCCTCTTCGATCACATACGTCACGCGCTCGACATGGTGACGGGAAGCGACTTCCGGTACGACACCGCCGAAGCGTTTATGGCTTTCGATCTGGGACGAGACGACGTTCGATAAGATGTCGACACCGCCGCGCACGACGGACGCTGCCGTCTCGTCGCAGCTTGATTCGATCGCCAAAATGAGTGGTTGTGTCATGCGTCTTCTCCTTCCAGTGCCAGCCAGTAGATGGCAGCATCTTCGTTGTTGTCCTGATAGTATCGTTTTCTCGTTCCCGCGTAGCGGAAGCCGAGCTTCTCATAAAGCGAACGGGCAGGCGTGTTCGAGACCCGTACCTCGAGCGTCATCGCTGAAAGCGCGAGCTCTCTTGCTGACTCGATCAAGGAACTGAGTAGCTTCTCACCGATTTTTTGCCCGCGCAACGTGCGTTTGACGGCGACGTTCGTGATATGTCCCTCTCCCGCGATTTGCCAGAGGCCGGCGAATCCGACGATCTCATCTTGCTCTGTCGCGACAAGGTAATAGGCATTCGGGTTCCTTGTCATCTCGGTCTCGAACGCATCGATCGTCCAAGGCGTCGCGAACGACTGCAGTTCGACTTCGTGGACACCCTGAACGTCTGCAAGCGTCATTCTCCGGATATCAAGACTCATTTTGTGCCTCCAGCCATTTCGCCTCCGCCTCCGCGAGGCGAAGGTAACGGGGCTCGAACGCGTGCGGCGCTACAGTCTCGCGTTCTGCACCGAGCAGGGCGAGTACACCGGCACGTGGATAATCGAACGCAGCAGGCGCCTTTTTGAAGCGATTGCCTTCCGACAGGTCGACGTCTCCCGTGATGAGCGTCCCATCCGGCAAGCTCGCAGCGAATTCCGAGACGGTCACATGCCGTTCCTGACCGATCAGCTTCCCGTCTTCATATAAGGCAGCGAACGCCGTCCCGCGCCGTGCATCCTGAAGTGCAGCGACGAAACCGGATTGCCCGGTCGATGCCGCCATCAGTTCGAGTGTCGAGACGGCCGCCAGTTCGATATCGAGTGTATAGGCGAGTGTCTTCGCTGTCGTCGCACCGATCCGTAAACCTGTATAGGAACCCGGTCCGTCCGCGATGACGATCCGCGTCAGATCGCCCGCCTTCCATTTCATCTCCTGCATCATCCGTTCGATCAGCGGCATCAGCTTCGTCGCATGGTTCAGCGAAGTCAGCTGCGAGCTTTCCGCCAATATGTTCTCCCCGTCAGAGAGCGCGACGGACAGGCGCTTCGTCGACGTGTCGATTGCTAATATCTTCATACGGTCAACCCCTCACATAACTTCTCATATCGGACGCCGTGCGGTTCCAGGACGAACTGCCGTGACTCGTCCCCAGTCCGTGTGACCGTGATCGCGAGCCGCTCTTGCGGCAGGGATTCCGCGATCAGATGGGACCACTCGACGACCGAGACGCCGTCCCCGTTCAGATATTCCTCAAGCCCAATGTCATCCCCCGAATCCTCCAGACGATAGACATCCATATGATAGAGCGGCAGACGCCCGCTGTATTGCTTCATGATCGTAAACGTCGGGCTGTTGACGTTCCGTGTCACACCGAGCCCCTTCGCAAAACCTTTCGTGAACGTCGTCTTCCCTGCACCCAGATTACCGTCGAGCGTGATCACCATCCCCGAGCTGACCCTGCGCCCAAGTTCGAGCGCGAGAGCCGTCGTCTCTTCCGGGCTGTTCGTCTCCAAGCGAATCATCCGTCTTCCTCCCTCTTTCATTCTTCCTCCATTGTACCGAACTAAAAAGACAAAAAAAAATACGAAACGCTGAACGTTTCGTAGTAAAGTCGAAGTTTAGATTAAAATTGGTTGCGGGGGCCGGATTTGAACCGACGACCTTTGGGTTATGAGCCCAACGAGCTACCAGACTGCTCCACCCCGCGACGATAAACGTTTTGGAATTACGTATTAAAAATTGGTTGCGGGGGCCGGATTTGAACCGACGACCTTTGGGTTATGAGCCCAACGAGCTACCAGACTGCTCCACCCCGCGATGATATAACGTTTCGACATATATTAATATAGCATGCTTCTCTTCGGATGACAAGTGTTATTTTTTCTTCACTTCTTTTGTGAGTGTGAACACGATTGCATACTGGAAGATTAGGGAATCATATGTGCAAAGAATCTCATGAAGGAGGCGCTCTCCATGCCTTTATGGCGTAACGTCCTGGCCCGTTTCCGGTTCAGGACGATCGAAACCGAAATCTTTCTGTCGACGACTCATGTGCGCCCGGGTGACGTTGTCCGCGGTGCCATTCGAATCCGGAATATCACGCATCGCCTGATTTATTTGAGCGAAGTCGCTCTCGTCTTAAAAACACAATATGAACATCTGCCGAATCGTTCATTCGCTGAGCTGAAGCAGATCCATCTCCCGATCGACACGACGTTCGAGCCCCATGAGATCATCGAGTATCCGTTTGAATTCCTCCTCGAGGACTCTTTCCCTTCGACCCTCGGTTCTCCGATTCTGATCGAGGTCCTCATTGGAAATCAGCATGGCTATGTCATCGAACACGCACCGGACAAATCACTTCAAGTGCCCGCTTCCGACAACGTCACGAAGATTCTCTCGGCCCTTGAGAGCCTCGGCTTCCACCGTTTCGAGGTGCGAAACATCAAAATACAAGCAGGGACGGAAAGATACCCTTTCATCCAGCGGTATTCCTATCTTCCTGAAGAGGAATGGAGCAGGCGATTCGACGTCCTCAACGTCTTCTTCACCGAGACAAGGGAACATGTGCAGATGCATACGGCAGCTGAACATCGCCATGAATCCTCAAGCCCGATCGAACGACGATTCACACTCGATGAACTGGATGGAAAGATCGAGGAGATTGGAACGAAGATTGCAGACGAACTTCAAAAAATCCGGTTCAACCACAGTGAAGAGGTGTCTTCCTCCCATGAATAAGCCACTGTACCTCGTCTTCGATATTTATGGCACGTTGTTTGACGTGACGAAACTCTCGAAAGATTGCGAAGAAGTCTTTCCCGGGTTCGGTAGTGAATTCAGCACGATCTGGCGTGAGAAGCAGCTGCACTATGCTTTCGTATCAGAACTGACCGGGACATACGTGACCTTCTCCTCCCTGACACGACAGGCGCTGCAACATACGGCATTCGCTCATGAATTGCCGCTCGCACGGGAAGATGAGGAGAAGTTGATGGCGGATTATCTGAACTTGCCGCCCTTTCCGGAAGTCGAGAGCGTATTGCAGGAGCTAAAAGGAAGTTTTTCGATATGCCTTCTTTCGAACGGAGGAGAAGACATGCTCACACCTTTGCTTGCAAACGCGAACTTCGACAAATATTTCGATCATGTTTGGAGCATCGACACTGTGAGGCACTACAAACCTTCCCCTCTGGCTTACAGGCTGATTCGCGACCGAATCGGCCAAGATGCCGACGTATTGTTCCTCTCAAGCAATTGTTGGGACATCATTGGTGCAGGACGCTTTGGCTTCAAGACAGCTTGGATCAACCGAAACGGTCTTCCGTTCGAATCGACTGGCTATCAGCCAGATTACGTGCTGCTCGATTTGCGTGACCTCTTCTCTCTGCTTGAGCATTGAGTTGCTGAAAAAGAAAGCGAAATATCAAAAAAGACCGACTCGCGCAATCGCGAATCGGTCTTTTCATTCTTGCCTGGCAACGTCCTATCCTCACAGGGGGAAACCCCCAACTACTTTCGGCGCTCAGGTGCTTAACTTCCGTGTTCGGCATGGGAACGGGTGTGGCCACCTGGCCATCGCCACCAGACAAGTATCATCTTAACATTATGTCTCCATAACGTCAAGCTCTTTTTCGAAGGCTCGCGCCCTCAAAACTGAAGCCATCAACAAACATCGATTAGATCAAAGCCTCGACCGATTAGTATCACTCAGCTCCGCATGTCGCCATGCTTCCACCCGTGACCTATCTACCTCATCGTCTCTGAGGGGTCTTTCTTGATTGCTCAAAGGGAAATCTCATCTCGGAGGGGGCTTCATGCTTAGATGCTTTCAGCACTTATCCCGTCCGCACGTAGCTACCCAGCGATGCTCCTGGCGGAACAACTGGTACACCAGCGGTGCGTCCATCCCGGTCCTCTCGTACTAAGGACAGCTCTCCTCAAATTTCCTGCGCCCACGACGGATAGGGACCGAACTGTCTCACGACGTTCTGAACCCAGCTCGCGTACCGCTTTAATGGGCGAACAGCCCAACCCTTGGGACCTACTCCAGCCCCAGGATGCGATGAGCCGACATCGAGGTGCCAAACCTCCCCGTCGATGTGGACTCTTGGGGGAGATCAGCCTGTTATCCCCAGGGTAGCTTTTATCCGTTGAGCGATGGCCCTTCCATGCGGAACCACCGGATCACTAAGCCCGACTTTCGTCCCTGCTCGACTTGTAGGTCTCGCAGTCAAGCTCCCTTCTGCCTTTGCGCTCTTCGAATGATTTCCAACCATTCTGAGGGAACCTTTGGGCGCCTCCGTTACTGTTTAGGAGGCGACCGCCCCAGTCAAACTACCCGCCTGACACGGTCCTCCAGCCGGATCACGGCTGCGAGTTAGAGACTCTATGCATGAAGGGCGGTATCCCAAGGGTGACTCCTCCGAAGCTGGCGCTCCGGGCTCGACGTCTCCCGCCTATCCTGTACATCATGCACAAAGCCCCAATATCAGGCTGTAGTAAAGCTCCATGGGGTCTTTCCGTCCTGTCGCGGGTAACCTGCATCTTCACAGGTACTATGATTTCACCGGGTCTCTCGTTGAGACAGTGCCCAAATCGTTACGCCTTTCGTGCGGGTCGGAACTTACCCGACAAGGAATTTCGCTACCTTAGGACCGTTATAGTTACGGCCGCCGTTTACTGGGGCTTCGGTTCAGAGCTTCGCTTGCGCTGACCCATCCCCTTAACCTTCCAGCACCGGGCAGGCGTCAGCCCCTATACGTCATCTTGCGATTTAGCAGAGACCTGTGTTTTTGCTAAACAGTCGTTTGGGCCTATTCACTGCGGCTCCGCCTGAGGCGGAGCGTCCCTTCTCCCGAAGTTACGGGACCATTTTGCCGAGTTCCTTAACGAGAGTTATCCCGCGCGTCTTAGAATTCTCATCTCGCCTACCTGTGTCGGTTTACGGTACTGGCGCCTTCCACCTCGCTAGAGGCTTTTCTTGGCAGTGTGAAATCGTGACCTTCGTCCC
>NZ_QPKS01000012.1 GCF_003344535.1 Exiguobacterium flavidum
AACAAGTTCTTCCGAACAAGTCAACGATTATTTTCAAATCGTTTTTCTTCTTTTCGCGTCGTCATCGTGTTTCTCTTGAGGACATGAAATAATATACCATGGTGATTATTATTGTGCAACCCTATTTCTGAAAAAGTTTTTGGATGTGACCCGATAAGTCGCCCCTTCGTTTTTTCTCTTCCATATATAGCTCTCTGAATATGCTCTCTGATGGTAACTTTGACATAGCAAAAGACTGCCTCTCCTCGATTGGATGGAGATAGCAGTCTTGAATGAACTTCATATTGATAGAACAGGACTATACATCGTTATGTTCGTTCCATCGTTCGAACTTAGAGTATTTGCATGATTTCTGTCTGACGTTTTTCTTTGAGGTTTATCGTCATCGTTTGACCAAAGTGATCATAAGAGACTACCGGCCGATCGAATTCGTTTGTCTCCTCGACGACCTGTCCGATTTTCCCGTCACTCAGCAATATCCGGTCCCCCTGTTTGATCTCAAAGAACTGGGCACCGAGTAACGTCGTGTAAGTCTCGTCAAACTGATGCGGCCGCGCCTTCATGAAACGGTATGCCTCCCACGGAGAATGCGCCTCCCGGTATGGACGCCAACTCGTCATCGCTGCGAACACATCCGCGACGATGAACAGCCGGGCATGGTCCGTAATCTTGTCCCCGTTCACCTTGAGCGGGTACCCTGAACCGTCAAGCCGCTCGTGATGCTGAACGATAAGGCGCCGGACCGTGTCCGAGATGATCGTCTCCTTTTGCAGGAGCTGGAACGCCATCGCCGGATGGCGGTGGAAGATTTCCTGCTTCATCGCTTCATAACGCTTAGAGTGGCGCCATTCCATCAATCGGGCGAGACCGCAGTCGGCGAAATAGGATGCTGTCCACAGATCGAGAACCATCCGGCGATCCTTGCCTGTCCGTTCAGCGAGCAATTGCGCGAGCGCCCCGCGATAAATTGCATGCCGGACCGTGTAGGCTTCCGTTCCTTTTTCAAGGAAGTAAGGCAGGATCTCATCAGGTGCAATTCTGTCAGGTGCGGACCGGTTGATCAAATCGATCGCTTCATAGATATTAGGGGGCATCCCTTGTTCCCAAGAAGTGAATGCCTTGTCGTAGGAAGCGATGAATGCACCGAATCGATCCACCTCGATCGGTTCGGACAGGAGCGCATCTTTCGCTTCAAGCTGCTTGCGCGCCGCCTCCTCAAGTTCCTTCCCGCGTGGTTCGATCTCGACTTCCTTGATCAGAAAGCGTTGCAGACGACGCAACTCGTCGAACGTGACCTTCTTTCCTGAGTCGACGATCGGGTTTTTTGTATGTAAAAATACCGGGCTGCTCAGTTTATCCCCAATCACCAGGTGTTCACTTTTGATTTTCATTCCGGTCCCTCCTTTTTCGCAAAAAGAGCAGAGCAAAGACACGGTTGATGTCTCTACTCTGCTGTCAACTTACTCATATGGTTGTCTTACTCTTCTGGTGCTTCTTCTGACGTCTCTTCAGGAAGGACTTCATCCACTTCGACTTCCGCGCCCTCTGTTTCGCCGATCACAGGCTCTTCCGTCTCTGCTTCAAGACTCTCTTCCTCTTTTTTCAGCTTCGCGACGGTCGCTACGCGATCTCCGTCCTCGACCCGGATGACTTTGACCCCTTGGGTGTTTCGTCCGACGCGCGAGATGTTCTGGGAGTCGGTACGAATGACGATTCCGCTTTCCGTCATGATCATGATGTCGTCATCGACATCGACGATCCGAAGAGCGACGATCGGCCCTACCCGTTCCGTCACCTTGCTCGCGATGAGACCTTTACCGCCACGCGACTGCGTGCGGAACTCAGTCATCGGAGTACGCTTCCCGTAGCCTTTTTCCGTGATGACGAGGACATCCTGCGTCTCGCGGACAAGTTCCATTCCGATGACGATATCTTCACCGGTGAGCGTCATCGCCTTGACGCCGCGTGCACCGCGGCCCATCGAGCGGACGTTCGCGATCGGGAATCGAATCGATTTCCCATTTTTCGAGGCCGTGATGACTTCGTCCTCCGTCGCTGCAAGGCGTACGGTGACGAGTTCGTCGTCCTCGAAGAGACGGATCGCAATCAAGCCGTTCTTGTTGATGCGAGCATATGCAGAGAGTGGGGAACGCTTGACGCGTCCCTTCTTCGTCATGAAGATGAGCGACTTCTGCTCATCCTGCATGATTTCTTCCTCTGCCTCGACCTCTTCGCCTTCTATAACGTCGATCACTTCAGCCGGCGGCAGAACTTCCTGCGCCGCCTGCTCTTCGAGATAGCGTTTGAAGTTGACCGGAATCATCGTCTCGACCTTCTCGTCGCGTTCGATCTGAATCAAGTTGATGATCGGAACACCCTTCGAAGAACGGCTCATCTCCGGCACTTCATAACCGCGGATCCGGTAGACCTTGCCCCGGTTCGTAAAGAAGAGGATCGTGTCGTGTGTCGAGCACGAAAGCAGACGCGTGACATGGTCTTCGTCGTTCGTGCCGATTCCTTGGACCCCTCGTCCGCCACGACGCTGCGTGCGGTACGAGTCGGTCGTCAGGCGTTTGATGTAGCCGCTGCTCGTCAACGTGATGATGATATCCTTCTCCGGAATCAGGTCCTCATCCTCGAACTCGATGTGGTCCATCCGGATCTCAGTCCGGCGTTTGTCGTTGAAGCGTTCCTTCACTTCCTCGAGTTCCGTCCGGATGAGGTCGAGCAGGCGCTCGTCATCTTCAAGGATCGCCTGCAACTCCGCGATGAGTGAGATGATTTCTGCGTACTCTGCGTCGATTTTCTCACGTTCGAGACCAGTCAGGCGCTGAAGGCGCATCTCAAGGATCGCCTGCGACTGCCGGTCCGACAACGCGAAGCGCTCCATCAGCTGCTCGCGCGCAGCGTCCGATGTCCGGTTTCCGCGGATGATCGCGATGACTTCATCGAGATGATCGAGGGCGATACGGAGTCCTGCAAGCAGGTGCTCCCGCGCTTCAGCTTTCTCGAGGTCGAACTGCGTCCGGCGACGGACGATCTCTTTTTGGTGCTCAAGGTAATGATAGAGCATCTCCTTGAGCGTCAATGTCTTCGGTCGTCCGCCGACGATCGCTAGCATGTTGACGCCGAACGTCGTCTGCATCGGTGTCTGCTTATAGAGGTTGTTCAGGATGACGCTCGCGTTCGCGTCGCGGCGTACTTCCATGACGATGCGCATACCGCGGCGGTCCGATTCGTCACGAAGATCCGTGATGCCCTCGATCTTCTTCTCACGGACGAGATCCGCGATTTTCTCGACGAGACGTGCCTTGTTGACTTGGTAAGGAAGCTCTGTGACGAGGATGCGTTCCCGGCCCTTCTTCGTCGTTTCGATCTCCGTCTTCGCCCGGACGATGATCGATCCGCGACCTGTCTCATACGCGCGGCGGATGCCGCTGCGCCCGAGGATTTCTCCTGAGGTCGGGAAATCAGGGCCCGGGATGTGGTGCATGAGCTCTTGGATCGTGATGTCCGGATTGTGCGACAGTGCGAGCACACCGTCGATCACTTCGCCGAGCTGGTGAGGCGGAATGTTCGTCGCCATCCCGACCGCGATCCCGCTCGATCCGTTGACGAGCAGGTTCGGGAAGCGGGCAGGCATGACGACCGGCTCGCGTTCGGATCCGTCGTAATTGTCCTTGAAGTCGACCGTGTTCTTGTTGATGTCACGGACGATCTCCATCGCGATTTTCGACATACGCGCTTCCGTATACCGCATCGCTGCCGCCGAATCGCCATCGACGGAACCGAAGTTTCCGTGTCCATCGACGAGTTCGTAGCGGTAGCTGAAGTCCTGTGCCATCCGGACCATCGTGTCGTAGACGGCAGTATCCCCGTGCGGGTGATACTTACCAATGACTTCACCGACGATACGGGCGGACTTCTTGTGCGGCTTGTCGGCACGGATCCCGAGGTCGTTCATCGCGTAGAGGATACGGCGATGACCGGGCTTGAGCCCGTCACGCACGTCAGGCAGCGCCCGCGAGACGATGACGCTCATCGCGTAGTCCATGAAGGATGTACGCATTTCTTGACTGATATTGATATCTTTAATATTCGACTGTTGATCGGACATTCTTGTGGCCACCCTTTCTGTTCAACGTTAAATATCCAGGTTCTTCACGTAATGGGCGTGCGACTGGATGAAATCACGGCGTGGTTCGACCTGATCGCCCATCAGCATATCGAAGACCTCATCGGCCTCGATCGCATCTTGGAGCTCGACGCGCAACATCATGCGGCCGCTCGGGTCCATCGTCGTTTCCCAGAGCTGCTCAGGGTCCATCTCACCGAGACCTTTATAACGTTGAATGTCATAACGGGCATTTTCCGGAAGACGCTCGAGCGCTTCCTGCAGCTCCCGCTCATTGTGGACGTAAGTGATGTTCTTGCCTTGCTTGATCCCAAAGAGCGGCGGCTGTGCGATATAGACGTAGCCGTACTCGACGAGGGGACGCATGTAGCGGTAGAAGAACGTCAAAAGCAATGTCCGGATGTGGGCGCCATCGACGTCGGCATCGGTCATGATGATGACTTTGTGATAGCGCGCCTTCTCGATATTGAACTCCGCGCCGACACCTGTGCCGAGCGCCGTGATGATCGTCCGGATCTCGTTGCTTCCGAGGATCTTATCAAGACGCGCCTTCTCGACGTTCAGGATTTTCCCTCGAATCGGAAGGATCGCCTGGAAATGACGATCGCGTCCCGATTTCGCAGAACCGCCCGCCGAGTCACCCTCGACGATGTAGAGTTCTGAGATGGTAGCATCGCGCGACGAGCAGTCGGCGAGCTTACCAGGGAGCGAGCTGACTTCGAGGACACCTTTACGGCGTGTCAGTTCCCGCGCTCGCTTCGCAGCGAGACGGGCGCGTGAAGCCATCATCCCTTTTTCGACGATTGCACGTGCGCTCGACGGGTTCTCGAGCAGGAACTGCTCGAACGTCGACGAGAACAGCGTGTCTGTCGCCGTCCGCGCGTCCGAGTTTCCGAGCTTCGTCTTCGTCTGTCCTTCGAACTGTGGATCCGGGTGCTTGACCGAGACGATCGCCGTCAATCCTTCACGGACGTCTTCACCGGACAGCGTGCCGTCCGCATCCTTCATCAAACCGAACTTCTTCGCGTAGTCATTGATGACTCGCGTAAGCGCCGTCTTGAAGCCGGTTTCGTGCGTTCCGCCCTCGTGTGTCGGGATGTTGTTCGTAAATGAGTAGATGTTCGCGGCGAAGCCGTCGTTGTACTGGAGCGCGACTTCGACTTCGATCCCGTCCTTCGTCCCGTGGACGTAGACCGGATCTTCATGGACGACTTCCTTCGAACGGTTCAAGTGCTGGACGTAGGACTTGATTCCACCTTCGTAATGGAACTCGCGTGTCATCGGCTCATCGTCACGGTCATCCGTGATGATGATCTTCAGTCCCTTGTTCAGGAACGCGAGTTCACGGAGACGTGTCGCGAGCAGATCGAAATCATATTCGAGCGTCTCCTGGAAGATCTCGCTATCCGGGAAGAAACGGATCGTCGTCCCTGTATCCTCGGACGTACCGACGACTTCGAGGTCCTGTACAGGCGCCCCGCGGTGATACGCTTGATAGTAGACCTTCTCATTGCGCCGGACGAAGACTTCGAGCTTCGTCGAGAGCGCGTTGACGACCGACGCCCCGACTCCGTGGAGACCGCCGGACACCTTGTATCCGCCGCCGCCGAACTTACCGCCGGCGTGCAGGACGGTCAAGATGACCTCGACCGCAGGACGGCCCATCTTCTCCTGGATGTCGACCGGGATTCCGCGGCCGTTATCCTCAACGACGATCGAGTTGCCCGGTTCGATCGTCACTTTGATCGTGTCACAGTGACCTGCGAGCGCTTCGTCGATCGAGTTGTCGACGATTTCCCAGACCAAGTGGTGAAGTCCTTTCGAGCTCGTCGAGCCGATATACATACCAGGGCGCTTCCGGACTGCTTCTAGACCTTCAAGGACTTGAATCTGTTCGGCACCATACCCTTGTTCCATTTCCATATCTTCATGATTACTCATCGGTTTTCTCACCTACTGTTTTTTTATATGGTCTATCTTCAAAAATAACTTCCCCTTGTTTCACGTGGAACAGCCGTGCTTGCCGGATCGTCTCGTGGGCGATCCCTTCGACGCTCGTCGTCGTCAGGATCGTCTGGACCTTCCGCTGCATCGTGTCGAGCAGATGGGTCTGCCTATGGTCATCGAGTTCTGATAGGACGTCGTCGAGCAACAGAATCGGGTACTCGCCGACCTCCTCGTGGATCAACTCGATCTCCGCAAGTTTCAAGGAAAGCGCGGCTGTCCGCTGCTGCCCTTGCGAACCATAGGTCTGAACATTGCGTCCGTTGACCTCCATCTCGAAATCGTCACGGTGCGGACCGAAAAGCGTCACGCCCCGACGGATTTCACTCTCTTTCATTTTACCAAACTTCTGTTCATAAGCTGCAGTCATTCCTTCTACATCCAGCAAATCATCACCGAACGTATCGGAACGATAGATCAGGACGAGCTCTTCCCGTCCTCGGCTGATCCCGTCATGGATCGGCCGTGCCCATTTTTCGAGCTGGGCGATGAAATGATGACGTCGCGTTACGATCTTAACGGCTAGCGCGATCATCTGCTCCGTCAAAATATCAAGGAAGGTCTCGTCCCCTCCTTTCATCGACAGCTGCTTGAGCAGCGCGTTGCGTTGCTTGAGCACCTTCAAGTATTGACTGAGCTCGTGGAGATAGACGGGGCTGACCTGACCGATCTCCATATCGAGGAAGCGTCTTCTGAGCTGGGGGCTGCCCTTGACGATGTGCAGATCCTCCGGAGCGAACAGGACGACGTTGAGCGCGCCGATATAGTCGCTCAGGCGTCGTTGCTCGAGATGGTTCAGCTTCGCCTTCTTCCCGCGTTGCGAGATGATGATCTCCTGCGTGTGGCTGCCCGTCCGCTTCACGATCCGTCCCTCTACCCTGGCCGCTTCCGCGTCCCACTGGATCAGTTCCTTGTCATGCGTCGTCCGGTGGGATTTCGCGAGCGCGAGGACATAGATCGCTTCGAGCAGGTTCGTCTTCCCTTGCGCGTTCTCCCCGATCAGGACGTTCGTCTTCTCCGAGAATGACAACTCGAGCGTGTCGTAGTTGCGATAGTGGCTGAGCTGCACCGAGTCCAGCCGCACGATCAGTTGCCCTCGTTCTTGATGACGAACTGACCGTAGTCCTCGACGTCGATGACATCCCCGTCCCGAAGCTTACGGCCGCGTCGCTGATCGACCTCGCCGTTGACGAGAATCGGCACTTCCGCGAGAAACGGCTTCGCCTGCCCGCCGCTCGAGATGATATCCGCTAATTTCAGGAATTGACCGAGTGTGACGTATTCAGTCGTGATATTGATTTGAATCATGTCTGATTCCTCCTACCTACATATTAAAAATGGCGTACTCTTTATTGTACTAAAAAAGTTCGTTTTTAGCAAAAAAACGAACACATATACTCCTTATGAAAAAACGGCTCAGGGAAGTCCTCTCCCTGAGCCTGTTGGTCATGCTGTACGGACGGGCAAAATCAACTGCAAGACGTTGTCCTGGTCGACCGGATGAAGGATGAACGGGCGGATCGAACCGGTGAACTGGATCTCGATATCCGTCGCGTCGAGCGCCTTCAGCGCATCCATCATGTATTTCGAGTTGAAGGAGATCTTCAACTCCTCCCCTTCGAGCGAGAGGATGCTGACTTGCTCCGACACCTTTCCGACTTCCGGGGAATGCGAAGAAATCTCGACGGCCTCAGAACCTTCAGCGGCGAACTTGATGACGTTGTTGCGGTCCTCACGCGCGAGAAGCGAGGCACGGTCGATCGCCTGAAGCAATTCCTTCGCGTTCATGCGGACTGCCGTCCGGTATTCTTCCGGGATGAGACGCGACGTGTCCGGGTAGTTGCCGTCGAGCAGACGTGAGAAGAACAAGACGTGCTTCATCTTGAAGAGAATCTGCTGGTTCGTGATCACGACATCGACGTATCCGTCGCTCAGAAGCTTCGAGAGCTCGTTCAAGCTCTTTCCGGGTACGATGACATTCTGGAACGTGATCTCCTCCTCAGTGTCGAACTGAGCGCGTCTGAGGGCAAGGCGGTGACTGTCGGTCGAGACGCAAGTCAAGATTCCTTTATCCGCCGAGAAGTTGACACCGGTCAGGACCGGGCGCGTCTCCTGGACGGCGACGGCGAAGCTCGTCTGGCGGATCATCGAGCGCAACAGATCTGCAGGCAGACGCAAACGTTGGCCTCCGTCCACTTGCGGCAGGCGCGGGAACTCATCCGGATCGAGTCCATTCAAATGGAACTCTGCCGTACCGGACTGGATGCGCGTCATGAAGTTCGGAGAGACTTCGAGCGTCACTTCATCCGTAGGAAGCTTCTTGACGATGTCACCGAAGAAACGGGCGTTCAGGACGACACTGCCTGCACGATGGACCGTCACGTATGACTTGCCTTCTTCTTCCGCATAGATCGTCCGTTCGATCGAGATTTCCGTGTCGCTGCCAGTCAACGTCATGCCGTCGCCGTGGGCTTCGAGCTTGATGCCTGTCAGGATCGGGATGGTCGTACGGGATGAGACTGCCTTTGCTACATCTTGCACAGCTTGAATCAATGCTTCGCGTTGAATGGTGATATGCATAAGTTCGTTGTTCTCCTCTCGATTGGTCGGTCAGACCATCATAACATAATAATATTTATTTTTAATAATAGTATTAGGGCCTGTGGATAGTGTGGATAAGTCGGTGGATAACTTGGTATTAAGCCAAAATGCTTGTGGATAAACTGTGGATAACCACCCTCTTTTATCCACACCCTTATCCACAGGTCTTCATGAGTGTTTCAGTTCGTGCTTGATTTGTTCGACGACCTTGCCCGTTTCTTCATCGGAACGGACGAGCATGCTGATTTTCTCATGTGCATGGATGACCGTCGTGTGATCACGTCCGCCGAACTCCTCCCCGATTTTCGGAAGAGAGCTCTCCGTCATCTCCCGGGAGAGATACATTGCGATCTGGCGCGGGAAAGCGATCGATTTCGTCCGCTTTTTCGCCTTCAGGTCGTCAAACGGCAGATTGAAGTGTTTGCTGACGGATTCCTGGATGTCTCGGATCGTCACCTTCTTCGGTTCTGCGACCGGCATGATGTTATGGAGCGCCTCGGCTGCGACGTTCGGATCGATCGGACGGCCGACGAGATTCGCATAAGCGATGACGCGAGTCAAGGCACCTTCGAGCTCCCGGATGTTCGTGTCGATTTGGCTCGCGATATACATCATTACTTCATTAGAGACGTCAAGCTGCTCCGCGTTCGCCTTCTTCCGCAGGATCGCGATCCGCGTCTCGAGGTCCGGAGGCGTGATGTCGGTGATCAGTCCCCACTCGAAACGGGAACGCAGACGGTCTTCAAGCGTCGGGATCTCCTTAGGAGGCCGGTCGCTCGAGATGATGATCTGCTTCTGGTCGTTGTGGAGCGCGTTGAACGTGTGGAAGAACTCCTCCTGCGTCTGTTCTTTACCGGCAAGGAATTGGATGTCGTCGATCAGCAGGACGTCGATGTTCCGGTACTTGTTCCGAAACTCGACCGTCTTGTTGTCGCGAATCGAGTTGATGAAGTCGTTCGTGAACTTCTCAGAGGATACATAGGCGATCCGCGTACCGAGGTTCTGCTCCTGGACGTAATGACCGATCGCATGCATCAAATGCGTTTTGCCGAGCCCTACTCCCCCGTAGATGAAGAGCGGATTATAGGCTTTAGCAGGTGCTTCTGCCACGGCAAGCGAAGCAGCGTGGGCAAAGCGGTTTCCTGAACCGATGACGAACGTATCGAACGTATACTTCTCATTCAATTGTCCGAGTTCCGAGATCGTCATCTCCTCGACGGGACGCTTACGCGGTGCGGGCAACGGAGCCGGTTCGTACGCTTCCTCATTTTGACGGTCTAGCATCTTCTTCGCTTGGCCCTCTTCGATGAACTGGATATCGAGCCGGCTTCCGGTCACTTCCTCGACCGTGTCTTCAAGCAAAGATAAGTACTGGCGTTCTAACCACGTCACTGTGAACGCAGCCGGTGCCGACACGATCAAGGTCGTGCCGTTCAACATGACGCCTTCTGTGGATTTCAGCCACATATCGTAACTTGCTTTCGGTGTCCGTTCTTCCTCTTCGATCACAGACAACACGTTGTGCCAAAGTTCTGCGGCATTCTTCATAAAAACCCCCCTTACCTCCATATTGCGAAAAAATTATACACAGACATATGCACAGCACAAGTTAATGTAGAAACACGACTTATCCCCAAAACATAAAAGTTGTGGATAACGTTATCCACAAGCAAGAAAAACTGTGGGTAAAGTTATCCACAACGTGTGTATAACTCACTGTTCTAAATCATGATCCGACAATGTTATGCACAATTAGTGTATCAAATGAAATGTGGTGTGACAATGCTTTAAATGATTTATCCACAACAAAAGAGGGATATACACAGGGAGTTACCCACAGGGTGTGTACAGTGTGGATAAGCTGTGGATAATGAGTGGATAACTATTCGAAAGAGGAAGCGTCAAGGAGGAAGTTATACACAAATGGAATCAATCGTTCAAAATATAACGTACGGATTCAATATTGACGATTCGATTTCCATTCATTATGCTAGGCAAAGGTAAGAGTTATCCACGGAAAGTGTGGATAGTGTGGATAAGTCTGTGGATAGCTGGAAAAAGGAGTACTTCATTAGCAAAACTTCGATTCCTTTCTATCGCATGATAAGATCAATCAAATCGTCGACGCTCGAGATGATAGATTGGTGATGATCACTCCCCTCCTACCTTTCATGAACAATTCTTTTCCTGGAACGATTGACAATGCCGGAATCTGTTTATATAATCAACAAGACTGCCTTATGTAGCAAACGACGATTTTTGATAGAGTGTCATTTTAGAGGAGGTGCAGACTGATGAAACCAACTTTCAACCCGAACAACCGTAAGCGTAAAAAAGTCCACGGCTTCCGTGCACGCATGGCTACGAAGAACGGCCGCCGTATTTTGGCTGCTCGCCGTCTTAAAGGCCGCAAAGCCTTGACTGTATAATCGACAGCTTTTGCTGAGGTGATGGATCACGAACGCGTCTTGCGTTCCGTGGTCCATTTTTTTTGTCCCGAGTTCTGTCTTTTGTCACACCATAGGTATCGCCCGTGTGGAATGTTCTATGATATGATGAAAGACGACGAATTTTCGTGAAGTAAGGATGGAGTGATCAAGGTGAAGAAAGAATACCGCATCAAGAAGAATGAGGAGTTCCAAGCGGTGTTTAATCGAGGAGCCTCTGTCGCCAATCGACAGTTTGTCGTATACGCGCTTAAAAAGGAAGGACAGCCGCATTTTCGGATTGGTCTTTCCGTCAGCAAGAAAGTTGGGAACGCCGTCGTGCGTAACCAAGTGAAACGATACATTCGTGCGGCTTGTCAGACGCATACCGCCTCACTCTCGCCTGCCTATGATTTTGTGATCATCGCGCGGAACCCTGCTGCTGCGCTTACGCAGCAAGAGGTGACGGACAGTTTGCGGCATGTGTTCAAACGTGCTGGTGTATGGAAGCGTCAAGAGCAAAAATAACCGAAGACAAGACTTCGGCGTCCCGTTCATCACCAAGGCGCCTGAAGGGATGACATTTAGGAGGAATTATGAACAAGAAAGTGAAAATTTGGCTGACGCTTGGACTCGTTTCTGTCCTCGCCGTCGTCCTGTCCGGCTGTACGCCGGGTACGTATGGTACTGGGGATCCGATCACATCGGAGACAGAAGGTTTCTGGAATCACTATTTCGTCTGGCCGATGGCTTGGCTGATCCGTGAAATCTCGCACTTCTTTAATGATGACTACGGTGTCGGGATCATCATCACGACATTGATCGTTCGCCTTCTCATCCTCCCGTTGATGATCAAACAGACGAAGAGCATGGGCGGGATGCAGGTCATCCAGCCGGAGATGATGAAACTCCGAGAGAAATACAGCTCGAAGGACCAAGAGACACAGCAGAAGCTGCAGCAAGAGATGATGAAGCTCTATTCGGAGCACAACGTCAACCCGCTTGCCGGCTGTTTGCCGATCTTGATCCAAATGCCGATCCTGATCGCCTTCTACAACGCGATCGTCTATACGCCGGCAATCTTCCAGCACACGTTCCTCTGGTTCGACCTCGGTAAACCGGATCCGTTCTTCGTCCTTCCGATCCTCTCTGCGATCTTTACGTACCTTCAGCAGAAGATCTCGATGGCAGGACAGGAAGACAACCCGCAGATGAAAATCATGCTCTACGTCTTCCCGATCATGATCTTCATCATGGGTGTGACGCTCCCGTCAGCCCTTTCGCTCTACTGGGTCGTCGGTTACATCTTCTCGATCATCGTCACGATCGCGATCATGAAGCCGATGCGTGAGAAGATCAAAGCTCAGACGGAGGCGACTCTCGCTGCGAAGCGTGAGGCGGAAACACCGCAACCAGCTCCTAAAAAGAAGAAGAAACGCTGATCGTCCCGAGCGGCGCTCCATGAGGAGTGTCGCTCTTTTTCTTTATCCCCATTTCGTGTATAGTAGTTCCGTTATAGACTTTTTGAAATTCAACAGATGACATAGATCGATTTTAAGGATAGAGGTGCAGGACGGATGATGGAATTCGATACGATAGCCGCGATCTCGACGCCGATGGGCGAAGGGGCGATCGCGATTGTAAGACTATCCGGGACGCAGGCGGTTACGATCGCTGACCATGTATACCGGGGTGCAAACAGGTTGATCGATGTGCCGACGCATACGATCCATTACGGAAAGCTCGTCGACCGCGAGACGGATCAGGTCGTCGACGAAGTGATGGTGAGCGTCATGCGTGCGCCGAAGACGTTCACGCGTGAAGACGTCGTCGAGTTGAACTGCCACGGCGGGCTCGTCGCAGTCAATCGGGTGCTCGAGTTGATCCTTGAACAGCCGGGCGTACGGCTCGCGGAACCGGGCGAATTCACGAAGCGTGCATTCCTGAACGGCCGAATCGACCTGTCGCAGGCGGAAGCTGTGATGGATTTGATCCGGGCGAAGACGGACCGGGCGATGACCGTCGCGCTCGGTCAGATGGAAGGACGTCTGTCCCGGCTCGTCAACGAGTTGCGACAGCAGCTGCTCGAGACGATCGCGGCCGTCGAGGTCAACATCGACTATCCGGAATACGACGCGGAGGAGATGACGCAGGCGATCATCCGCGACAAGGCGGGAGACGTCCGTCGCGTCCTCGGTGAGTTGTTATCCACAGCCCGGCAAGGCAAGATTTTGCGGGAAGGGTTATCCACAGCCATCATCGGGCGTCCGAACGTCGGGAAATCGTCGCTTCTCAATACGCTCGTCCAGGAAGCGAAGGCGATCGTCACCGACATCGCCGGGACGACTCGGGATACGATCGAGGAGTACGTCAACGTCAGAGGCGTGCCTCTCAAACTGGTCGATACGGCCGGAATCCGGGAGACTGAGGACATCGTCGAGCGGATCGGCGTCGAGAAGTCACGACAGGCACTCAAGTCAGCAGATCTCGTCCTGCTCGTCCTGAACGGGAACGACGAACTGACGCCTGAGGACGAGCTTTTGTTCGATGCGATCGAAGGGATGAACGCGATCATCATCGTCAACAAGAGCGACCTCGAGCAGAAGGTGGACCTCGGGCGTGTTCGCGAGCGTGCGGATGGCCGTCCGGTCGTGACGACCTCGCTGCTTGAAGAGGCAGGGGTCAATGACCTCGAACAGGCGATCGCAGCCCTGTTCTTCGAAAAAGGCGTCGAGAGCAAGGACATGACGTACGTCTCGAACGCACGTCACATCCAGCTGATCAAGCAGTCGAGCAAGATGATCGAGGACGCACTCGACGCGGCAGAGAATGGCATGCCGATCGACATGGTCCAGATCGACCTTCGCCGCGCGTGGGATACGCTCGGGGAAATCAACGGGGACACGGTCCAGGAGAGCCTGATCGACCAGTTGTTCTCACAATTCTGTCTAGGGAAATGATCGTTTAATCATAGAAGGAGGAACCACATTTATGGCTTATCAAGCTGGTGAATTTGACGTCGTCGTCGTCGGTGCGGGACATGCGGGGATCGAGGCATCGCTCGCTGCCGCACGTATGGGGGCGAAGACCGTCATGTTGACGATGAACCCCGACATGGTCGGATTCATGTACTGCAATCCGTCGATCGGCGGTCCGGCAAAGGGGATCGTCGTCCGCGAAATCGATGCCCTCGGCGGTGAGATGGCGCGCGCGATCGATGCGACGTACATCCAAATGAAGATGCTCAACACCTCGAAAGGTCCTGCCGTTCGTGCGCTTCGTGCGCAGGCGGACAAGTTCGAGTACCAAAACCGGATGAAGAAGGCGCTCGAGGACGAACCGAACCTGCTTCTTCGTCAAGCCCTCGTCGAGCATCTGCTCATCGAGGACGGCAAATGCGTCGGCGTCGTCACGAACACGGGGGCGGAGTACCGGGCGAAGGCGGTCATCGTCACGACCGGGACGTTCATGCGCGGGAAAATCATCATCGGCGAACTGTCGTATGAAAGCGGTCCGAACAACCAGATGCCTTCGGTCAACCTGTCGAAGCACCTCGAGGAGCTCGGTCTCGAGCTCGCCCGTTTCAAGACGGGTACCCCGCCGCGGATCGACGGGAAGACGATCGACTACTCGAAGACCGAGATCCAACCTGGAGACGATGTCGCCTTGCCGTTCAGCTATGAGACGACGGAGATGATCACGGAACAGATTCCTTGCTGGCTTACGTACACGAGCGAGCGGACACACCGGATCATCGACGAGAACCTGCATCGTTCGCCGATGTTCTCCGGCATGATCAAAGGGACGGGACCGCGTTACTGCCCGTCGATCGAGGACAAGGTCGTCCGTTTCAATGACAAGCCGCGCCATCAGATTTTCCTCGAACCGGAAGGGCGCGATACGGAAGAGATCTACGTCCAGGGCCTCTCGACTTCCCTGCCGGAAGACGTCCAGCACGACATGCTTCGTTCGATCCCGGGGCTCGAGAAGGCAGAGATGATGCGTCCTGGCTATGCGATCGAGTACGATGCGGTCGTTCCGACACAGCTCTGGCCGACGCTCGAGACGAAGAAGATCGAAGGGTTGTTCACGGCCGGTCAGATCAACGGAACGAGCGGCTACGAGGAGGCGGCTGGTCAAGGCATCATGGCCGGCATCAACGCGACGCTCAAGGTACAAGGGAAAGACCCGCTCATCCTGTCACGCTCGCAAGGATACATCGGCGTCATGATCGATGATCTGGTCACGAAGGGGACGAACGAGCCGTACCGTCTGCTGACGTCACGCGCCGAGTACCGCCTGCTTCTTCGTCATGACAACGCCGACCTTCGTCTGACGGACATCGGTCATGAGATCGGACTGATCAGTGAGGAACGCCATGCGCGTCTCGGCGCGAAGAAGGACGAGATTGCGCGGGAAATGAAGCGTCTCGAGAAGACGATCATCAAGCCGTCTGCCGAACTGACTGCGCGTTTCGAGGCTCTCGGAATGGCGCCGCTCAAGGAAGCTGTCCAGGCCGCGACTCTCCTGAAGCGTCCTGAAGCGTCCTACGCGCTGATCGCGGAAGTCGCCCCGGCGCCTGTCGCCCTGTCGATCGAGGCGGCGGAACAAGTCGAGATCCAGGTGAAGTATGCAGGATATATCGACAAGCAACTCGACCAGGTCGAGCGGATGATGAAGATGGAACAGAAGCGGATTCCGGAGCGCATCGATTATGACGCGATCCAGGGCCTCGCGATGGAAGCGAAACAGAAACTAAACCAGGTGCGTCCTCTTTCGATCGGACAGGCGTCGCGGATCTCGGGCGTCAACCCGGCCGATGTCTCGATCCTGCTCGTCTACATCGAACAGGGCCAATACGCACTGATTTCGGAGAGTGAATGAGATGAAGGAACAGCAATTCGTAGAGGCACTGGAAGCGAAAGGATTGACCGTCTCACCTGAGCAGCTCGCTCAGTTCCGCCGTTACTATGAGCTTCTCGTCGAATGGAACGAGAAGATGAACTTGACGGCGATCACGGATGAGGAAGGCGTCTATTTGAAGCATTTCTATGATTCGATCACGGCCGCCTTCTATTATGACTTCACGAAAGTCGAGACGGTATGTGACGTCGGCGCAGGGGCCGGATTCCCGAGCCTCCCGATCAAGATCATGTTCCCTCACTTGAAGGTGACGATCATCGACTCGCTCAACAAGCGGATCGGCTTCCTCAACATGCTCGCGACGGAGCTCGGTCTCGAAGGTGTCGCGTTCCACCACGGACGCGCCGAGGAGTTCGGAAAGAACAAGCAATTCCGTGAACGTTTCGACGTCGTCACGGCGCGTGCCGTCGCCCGGATGTCAGTGCTCGCCGAATATTGCTTGCCGCTCGCGAAGGTCGGTGGTCAGTTCGTCGCCCTTAAGGCGGCCAAGCTCGGGGAAGAGCTCGAGGAAGGTGCTACCGCTTTGAAGGTGTTAGGTGGGAATTTACGGGAAAGTTACCAGTTTCAATTGCCAGGTGAGGAAAGTGAGCGTAATATCGTAATTGTGGATAAAAAACGACAAACTCCCGGGAAATATCCGCGCAAGGCGGGTACACCGGCGAAAGATCCGCTCAGTTGAATTTTTCGTTTCACGTGAAACGATGACATTATAAAGGTGAGGTGCGCCATCGTGAAGAATGCAATTGCCCGTCTGTTTCGAAAAGAGGAGCAGGAGTCTCCGCTCGAAGTGAGTCCGTTCGACAAAGTGCTTGAGCTGAGACTCGAGGAACTCGTTCCGAACCAGTTCCAACCGAGAACCGTCTTCGATGAGGAGCGGATCTCGGAGCTTGCCGCGACGATCAAGGAGCATGGACTTCTCCAACCGATCATCGTCCGTTCGCAAGGAACGGGGTACGAAATCATCGCGGGCGAGCGCCGCTTCCGGGCAGTCACCTCACTCGGCTGGGAGACGATCCCGGCCATCGTCAAGGAGATGTCGGATGAGACGACCGCGGCACTCGCGCTGATCGAGAACCTCCAACGTGAGGAGTTGACGCCGATCGAGGAGGCGGAGGCATTCGAACGTCTGCTCCTGATCCAGGGCGTGACGCAGGAAGTGCTCGCGAAGAAGCTCGGGAAGAGCCAGTCGACGATCGCGAACAAGCTTCGCCTTCTGAAGTTGCCTGACACCGTCCGGGAATCGCTGAAACGCCGGGAAATCACGGAACGGCATGCGCGTGCGTTGCTGCCGCTCAAGGACGACGCGCTCCAGGCGCAAGTACTATCCGAGATTCTCGAACGATCCTTCAACGTCAAGGAGACGGAACAGCGTGTCGAGCGCCTCCTGACGCCAAAGCCGCAAGTGAAGAAACGGCGAAAGAGCTTCGCCCGTGACACACGGATCGCCTTGAACACGCTCCGCGATTCGATCGACATGATCGAACGTACGGGCTTGCCGATCGAGAAGGAAGAAGTAGACTGTGAAGAATATGTAGAGGTGCGGATCCGCATCGCGAAGGCACGCCCGTAACTGCGGACGTGCCTTCCGCTACGTTTAGGAGAGATAGATGTGAAAGAAATATCGATTCGTTCGATTCGACCGAACCCACAGCAACCGCGTAAACAGTTCGATGAGACCGCCCTGTTGGAATTGTCGGAATCCTTGAAGCGACACGGGATGATCCAGCCGATCGTCGTCAGGCCGCGGGAAGGATACTATGAGATCATCGCGGGCGAGCGGCGCTATCAGGCGGCAAGACGGGCTGGTTTCAGCACGGTGCCGACAGTCGTGATCGAGGCAGACGAAAAACGGGTGATGGAGCTTGCCTTGATCGAAAATATCCAGCGGGCCGACCTCAGTGCGATCGAAGAGGCGATGGCGTATGCCGAGATGCTCGAGGAATTCAGCATCACGCAAGCAGAGCTCGCTGCGCGAGTCGGAAAGAGCCGTTCGCACGTCACGAACAGCCTGAGGCTGCTGCAGTTGCCGTTCTTTGTCCAGCAGGCCGTCATGGACGAAAAGCTCTCGATGGGACATGCCCGGGCATTACTCGCTTTAAAGAGTGAGGCGAAGATCGAACGGATGGCGGCTCGGGTGATCGCGGAGAACTGGACGGTCAGACGGCTCGAAGAAGAGATGCGTGGACGAAAAGTACGGCCGCAGAAGACGAAAGCGGCCGAAATCACCCATGTCGAGGAGGCACTGAGGGAGCGTTTCGGCGCCGCTGTGCAATTGAAGGGTGTCGGACAGCGGAACGGGAAGATCGAAATCAGCTTCCTGGACGAAGAGGACCTCAACCGGCTGCTCGAACTCCTGTTGCCGGAAGAGGATTGATGACACGGCACATCCCTCCGGAATCACTGATTCCTGAGGGATGTTCAGATCGTGCGAGGTGTGAACTCGATCGTCGTCCGACTCGTCGTCCGTGCTGTCAGTTTGCGGTCGAACGAGATGAAGCTGTTCGCTACGAGCTGAGCCAGTTCATAGACGAGATGGAGGCGTGTGTTCTGAAGGATCATCATCTCCATGAAGCCGCTGACGTTGACGACGGCCTTGATGTTGTAGTCACCGACTGCCGGGAGTTCCTTTTGGACGCCGGCACCCGGAGCGAGCGAGCCTTCCGAGAAGAAGACGAATCCGACGCTCGACAGACGTCCGAGACAGGCGTCGATCGCGATGACGAGCGGACGCTCGAACGAGGCCTCGATCTGTTCCATCGTCTCGGCCAGATTGAGCGCATGGACGGGTTTAGACAATGTGCCGTACACATGGATATGATTCGGATGGTGTGATTCGAGGAAGGTGCCGACGAGCGGTCCGAGGGAGTCCCCGGTCGAACGGTCCGACCCGATACAGACGAGCACGATCGGACGTTCCAGTTCTTCCGTATCCAACTGTTCAAGGAACTGTTCAGCCAGGCGTTCCTTCGCGAAGGGTTCCGAATGCTCTAAAAAGAAGGAATAGGGCTTAGGTTCGTGCGAGTGAAAGCGAAAGTTCATCTGGATCATCCTTTCTGCTCATGCTGTAGCCATCATGATGTAGGAAGCAGCTTATAGTGATGCTGTTCCTTTCCCGAAATGGATCGATCTGTAACGTCGAAATCTGCTCACCGGTTGAATCTCGTCAGGAATCAAGTATACTGTCCTATTAGAGAGAGCAGAGAGGAAGGATACGAGTGGAAAATGCAGACGTACAACAGTCAATGAGGAAGGTCGATCAGTTCATCGCGAAGTTCACGGACGTCGACCTCTGGATCGGGGTCGGCGCGAAGATCATCGTGGCGCTTCTGATCATCCTTGCGTTCTATATCATCGCACGGCTTCTGACAGGAGCTGTAGCACGCTTGTTCATGATGCGGCGCATCGGGGAGAACGATATCCTCGCGCAGCGTCAGAACGAGACGTTGCTCAAGCTGCTTCAGAACGCGATTCGTTATGTGCTCGGCATCGTGACGATCCTTACCGTGCTCAGCCAGTTCGGAATCAACATCACAGGTCTCGTCGCCAGTGCCGGGATCGCGGGTCTCGCCATCTCGTTCGGCGCGAAGAACCTGGTCCAGGACATCATCACCGGGGCCTTCATCATCTTCGAGCGCCAGTTCAAGGTCGGTGACTTCGTCCGTGTCGGCATGATCGAGGGCGTCGTGACGGAACTCGGCATCCGGACGACGAAGCTGAAAGGATTGAACGGAGAGATCCACATCATCCCGAACGGTCAGATCCTCCAGGTGACCAACTTCTCCGTCGACAACAGCGTCGCGCTCGTCGACATCAACGTCTCCTATGAGGAAGACATCGATCGTGTCGAGCAAGTGCTCGCCCGACTGGCGGAAGAGATCACGACGAAGTACGAGGACATGTTCGTCGAACCGATCCAGCTGCTAGGCGTCCAGATGCTCGGTCCTTCCGAAGTGACGTTCCGTCTGATGGCAGAGGTTCCGCCGATGCAGCACTTCCAGGCGAGCCGTCTCATCCGCAAAGAGCTGAAGCAGGGGCTTGACGCGGAAGGTATCGAAATCCCATATCCGCGGATGGTGATGATGAACCAGTCCGCGCCACAAAACGGAGGCGTCGCAAGTGGAACGGAAAACGTATAACCTGAATGATTACGTCGAGATGAAGAAGCAGCATCCGTGCGGGACGAACCGTTGGCAGATCATCCGTGTCGGCATGGACGTCCGGATCAAGTGTCAGGGATGCGGAGCAAGCATCCTGATGCCGCGCCGCGATTTCGACAAGCGATTGAAGAAGGTATTGTCCGAGTAAGAGAACGAGGAGGCTCCCCTGTCGAAAGGGGGCCTCCTTTCGTCTGTCGGCATCTCGCGCTGAACGTCAAGGAACGTCCCGGACTGTTTGAAGGAAGCGGCATCCGGAAAAAGAATCGGCATTTCCTTGCGCAAAAAAATTGAACTATCTATAATTGTGAAAGATGTGCTGACGTGGTGTAATCATTCTACCCACTGCGGCCGCTAGCACGGATTTCCTAGGAAATACCGAAAAGGAGGAATTCCAAGTGGGATTAACAGCAGGGATCGTTGGATTGCCGAACGTAGGTAAATCAACACTTTTTAATGCGATAACACAAGCAGGTGTCGAGGCGGCGAACTATCCGTTCGCGACGATCGACCCGAACGTCGGCGTCGTCGAGGTGCCGGATGCGCGCCTCCGCAAGCTGACGGAACTCGTCAACCCGAAGAAGACCGTACCGACGGCATTCGAGTTCACGGACATCGCCGGAATCGTCAAGGGTGCCTCGAAAGGAGAGGGACTTGGAAACAAGTTCCTCGCGAACATCCGTGAAGTGGACGCGATCTGTCAGGTCGTCCGCTGCTTCGAGGACGAGAACATCACGCACGTAGCAGGGAAGGTCTCGCCGATCGATGACATCGAGACGATCAACCTCGAGCTCATCCTCGCGGACCTCGAGCAGGTCGAGAAGCGGATCCAGCGTGTCCAGAAGATGGTCAAGGCGCGCGACAAGAACGCGGCGCAGGAGCTCGAAGCGCTCGAGATCGTCCAGCAGTTGCTCGAGAACGAGCAACCGGCCCGTCTCGCCGAGCTCACGGAAGACCAGGCGGCAATCGTCAAGCACTTCCAGCTTCTGACGATGAAGCCGATGCTCTACGTCGCGAACGTCGGAGAAGACGAAGTCGCGGACGCCGACAGCAACGAGAACGTCCAGAAAGTCCGTGAGTTCGCAGCGAAAGAAGGCGCAGAAGTGATCGTCATCTGTGCGCGGATCGAAGAAGAGATCGCGGAACTCGAGCCGGAAGAACGCCAGGAGTTCCTCGAGGACCTCGGCATCCAGGAATCGGGTCTCGATCAACTGATCCGTGCCGCATACAACACGCTCGGACTCGCGACGTACTTCACGGCAGGCGAGAAGGAAGTTCGTGCCTGGACGTTCAAGAAAGGCATGAAGGCACCGCAATGCGCGGGAGTCATCCACTCGGACTTCGAGCGCGGATTCATCCGGGCGGAGGTCGTGTCATACGAAGACCTCGCCGCAGCCGGCAACATGGCAACCGTCAAGGAACAGGGACGCCTCCGTTCTGAAGGGAAAGAGTACGTCTTCAAGGACGGCGATGTCGTCACATTCCGTTTCAACGTGTAATGGTTATTGCATAAAGCAAAATACTTTGGTAACATTAACAAATGTGAGTAATTGATTATTGCTCCTTGCTCCGTTTGTGAGCCGCCAGTCCAAGAGGAGGTGACAGATATGCGTAAATACGAAGTTCTTTACATCATCCGTCCTACTGTGGAGGAGGAAGCACGCAAAGCGCTCATCGAGCGTTTCAACGGCATCCTCGTCGACAACGGTGCGACAGTCGAGAAAACGACTGAAATGGGTAAACGTCGTTTCGCGTACGAGATCAACGATATGCGTGAGGGTTACTACGTGCTTCTTAACGTGACTGCTGAACCAGCAGCTACGAACGAGCTCGACCGTCTCATGAAGATCAGCGATGACATCGTTCGCCAAATGATCACAAAAGACGAGAAATAAGCTGAAACAGGAGAGTGATTCTGATGATTAACCGCGTCGTTTTAGTCGGTCGGTTAACTCGTGACCCTGAAATGCGTTACACGCAGAGCGGGATCGCGGTAACGCGATTCACACTCGCATGTGACCGTCCGTTCGCCGGACAAGATGGGAAACGGGAAGCTGATTTCATCGATTGCGTCGTATGGCGCAAGCAAGCAGAGAACGTTGCCCAGTATCTTAAGAAAGGCAGCCTCGCAGGTGTCGATGGCCGTCTTCAAATCAGCAGCTACGAAGGTCAGGATGGCCAACGTCGTTACCGCGCAGAAGTAGTCGCTGATAGCGTCCGCTTCCTCGAGTCGCGTAACGCGAGCCGTTCTTCTGAAGGAGATGCTTTCAGTACTGGTGGAACCGGGAATGCTGCAGGATGGGGTTCTCAGCCACAGCAGAACAACTCTTCCTCGTCAGCACCCGCTTCATCTTCGTCGAACTCGGGCTTCAGCGCTGATCCGTTCAGCGGTGGCAGCTCGATCGACCTCTCAGACGACGATCTTCCTTTCTAAGGAGACATCGTTCTGAGAAATCCAATCTATAAAGGAGGTAAATCACATGGCACGTCGTCCAGGTGGAAAACGTCGTCGTAAAGTATGTTACTTCACGTCGAACCACATCACTCATATCGATTACAAAGACGTAGAACTTCTCAAACGTTTCATTTCGGAACGCGGTAAGATTCTTCCACGTCGTGTGACTGGTACTTCAGCGAAATACCAACGTCCACTTACAATCGCAATCAAACGCTCACGTCAAATGGCTTTGATCCCATACGTAGCTGACTGATTCGGCTAAAGCGCGCTTCCCCTCGGGGAGGCGCGCTTTTTCATTGGCTTCGCATCGTTCTTTGTTTTCCCATCCAAACAGTTTATAATAAATAAGTTAACGGAAAATCAAAGCAGAGGAATCAGAAGGAGGCGCGACGGGCTTGGCTCAACAGTTACCACCTGAACGGGAACGGCGGATGGTCCGTTTCATTCCTTATATATTGATCGTCGGGCTGCTCCTCGTCATCGCGACCGACTCGTACGTCATCGCGGCTGTCGGGGCGGCACTGACGCTCGTGCTCTTCCTGCTCCATCTGATCGAGGAGCGGCGTGCACGACGGGCATGGCAAGCCTACGTCGGGGATATCGCCTACCAGGTCGAGGACACGGGACAGGACGCGCTGACGAAGATGCCGATCGGCGTCCTCCTCTACGACGAGGAGATGCTCGTGACGTGGTTCAACGACCCGATGCGGGACATCTTCCCGTCACTCGAGATGGGCCGGTCGCTCGACGACCTTTCTTCGCTCTTCGAGGAGATGATCGCGACCGACGAGGACCAGGCGACGCTTGAGGTCGAGGACGAGGTCTACCGCGTCTTCTCGAACCTCGAGAACCGGACGTTCTACCTGTTCGACATGACCGAGGAGGCGCAGGTCGAGCAGCAGCTCGTCGACAACCAGACCGTCATTGGCATCGTCTACCTCGACAACTACGACGAGATGACACAAGGGATCGAGGACCAGCTGCGCAGTGAGCTGAACAGCCGTGTCGCCTCCCTGCTCAACCAGTGGGCGTCAGAACACGGGACGTACCTGAAACGGACGGCGTCGGACCGGTATTTCATCGTCACGACGGAAGAAAATCTGCGCTTGCTTGAGAAGTCGAAGTTCGGCATACTGGACCAAATCAGGGAAAGTACGGGTGAACGCGGCGTCCAGTTGACGCTGTCGATCGGAATCGGCTGCGGGAGCAACCCGATCCCTGAGCTCGGGCTGATGGCCCAGAGCAGCCTCGACCTCGCTCTCGGGCGGGGCGGCGACCAGGTCGTCATCAAACGGGACGGCAAGGTGCGCTTCTATGGAGGCAAGACCAACCCGACGGAGAAACGGACACGGGTGCGGGCACGCGTCATCGCGAACTCGCTCCGCGATCTGATGAAGGAATCGAGTCGCGTCCTGATCATGGGACACAGGCATCCTGACATGGACGCGCTCGGCGCTGCGATCGGCGTCCTGAAGCTCGCCGAGATGAACGACAAGGAGGCGCACATCGTCCTGCCCGAGTCTGAGATCGGACCGGGGATTAGTCGCCTGATGGCGGAGATCCAGCAAGTGCCGCAGCTCGACAGCCGATTCATCAACGCCTTCCAGGCGGATCAGCTGATCGACGAACGGGCGCTCCTGATCATCGTCGACACGCACAAGCCGTCGTTCGTCGTCGTGCCGTCACTGCTCGACCGGTTCGAACGCACGGTCGTCATCGACCATCACCGCCGGGGTGAGGAGTTCGTCGACGAACCGGTGCTCGTCTACCTCGAGCCATACGCGTCATCGACGTCCGAGCTCGTGACGGAACTGATGGAATATCAGCCGTCGAGCGAGAAACTGACGATGCTCGAAGCGACGGCATTGCTCGCAGGCATCATCGTCGATACGAAAGGCTTCACGCTCCGGACAGGCTCGCGGACGTTCGACGCGGCATCATTCCTGCGCTCACAAGGCGCGGACACGGTGCTCGTCCAGGATTTCCTGAGCCAGGACCTCGCGACGTACGTCGAGCAGTCCCATATCGTCGAGCGGACGGAACTGTACCGCGACGGCATGGCGATCGCGACGGCGGAGCCGGGTGTCGTCCACGATCAGGTGTTGATCGCCCAGACGGCGGACCAGCTGCTGACGCTCAAAGGCGTCCGTGCCTCGTTCGTCATCGCGGAATTGCAAGACGGGCGGACCGGCGTCAGTGCCCGGTCGCTCGGGGACGTCAACGTCCAATTGATCATGGAATCGCTCGGAGGCGGAGGTCATTTGACGAACGCCGCGACCCAGATGTCCGAGAGCGTCATCACGGTGGCCGATACGCTGCGTAAGGCGATCGACACCTATTTAGAAGAAGAGACAAAAGGAGAGGAAACAGAATGAAGGTCATTTTCCTGCAAGATGTAAAAGGACAAGGCAAGAAGGGTGAAGTCAAGGAAGTGGCGGACGCATACGCGAACAACGTCCTCCTGAAGAAGAAGCTCGCACGCGCTGCGACGACCGGGAACCTGAAGGCGCACGAAGCGAACGAACGGAAGGCTGAAGAGCTCGCGAAGCAGGCCGTCCTCGACGCAGAGGCGCTCAAAGAGAAGATCGAAAAGGAGACGATCGTCGTCAAGACGAAGGCGGGCGAAGGCGGGCGTGTCTTCGGTTCGGTGACGAGCAAGCAGATCGCCGACGCCCTCAAGTCGATGGACTATAAGATCGACAAGCGCAAGATCGAACTCGAACATCCGATCAAGGCACTCGGTTTCACGAAGGTCCCGGTCAAGCTCCACAGTGAAGTGACAGCAACGCTCAACGTACACGTCCAAGAAGCATGACGAGAAAAGGGGACCGGTGATGAGTGAAGTGATGCAAAATACGCCGCCCCATAGCATAGAGGCGGAACAGGCCGTGCTTGGGGCGGTCATGATCGACGCCGATCGATTGATCAGTGCGTCGGAGCGGCTGCTCCCGCACGATTTCTACCGGGCGGCCCACCAGAGGATCTTCGAGGCGATGCTCGTCTTGTCGGACCGGGGCGAGGCGATCGACCTCGTCACCGTGACGGCAGAGCTCGACGCGACGGGGATCCTGAACGAGATCGGCGGGCTCGCCTATCTCGCTGAACTCGCGGAAGGCGTGCCGACCGCGGCGAACATCAACTATTACGTCGACGTCGTCGACAAGAAGTCGACCCTCCGCCGTCTGATCCGGACGGCAGGCGAGATCGTCACGGACAGCTATGAACGCCAGGACGAGGTCGACGTCCTACTCAACGAGGCGGAACGAAAGATTCTCGAGGTCTCGCAAGGGAAGGGAAGCGCGAGCTTCATCCCGATCAGTGACGTCCTGACGAGCGCCTACGCGACGATCGACAAGCTGCATAAGCAGTCGGGCGAGACGACAGGGATCCCGACCGGATTCCGCGACCTCGACAAGGTGACGGCCGGTTTCCAACGGAACGACCTGATCATCGTCGCTGCCCGTCCGTCCGTCGGTAAGACGGCGTTCGCCCTCAACATCACGCAGAACGTCGCGACGCGGGCGGACGAGAACGTCGCCATCTTCAGCCTCGAGATGGGCGCGGAGCAGCTCGTCATGCGGATGCTCTGTGCCGAAGGGAACGTCGACGCGCAGCGTCTTCGGACCGGCCAGCTCGAGGACGAGGACTGGGGCAAGCTCTCGCTCGCGATGAGCAATCTGTCGCGTGCCGGCATCTACATCGATGACACGCCGGGCATCCGGGTCAATGACATCCGGGCGAAATGCCGCCGCCTGAAGCAGGAGCACGGCCTCGGCATGATCATGATCGACTACCTCCAGCTGATCCAGGGGAACGGCCGCTCGAGCGACAACCGCCAGCAGGAGGTCTCGGAGATCTCCCGCTCGCTCAAGTCGCTCGCGCGGGAACTCGAAGTCCCTGTCATCGCGCTGTCTCAGCTGTCGCGTGGTGTCGAGAGCCGTCAGGACAAGCGTCCGATGATGTCCGATATCCGGGAGTCCGGGGCGATCGAGCAGGATGCCGACATCGTCGCCTTCCTGTATCGTGACGATTACTACAACAAAGAGACGGAAGACGCGAACACGATCGAGATCATCATCGCGAAACAGCGTAACGGTCCGACCGGTACGGTCAAGCTCGCCTTCCGTAAAGAATTCAATAAGTTCGTCGACCTCGAGCGGAGCGATTCCTACGCGCCGCCTGCCTGACGAACAAGAAGATCGCTTTCCATCCGGAAGGCGGTCTTTTTTCGTGTTATCTTGAATCTGAACGATTGAAATGAAGAATAATCGATTATTAAACGAACGAATACGAATCTTAATATATTAATGTTCGGTATTTGGTTGACTTCTTCTGTTAGCCGCGATACACTAGACCATGGTTTTGAATCGTACGTGGAGGTGGATGAAATCATGTCATCAGTAGTAGTCGTAGGTACCCAGTGGGGAGACGAAGGAAAAGGGAAGATCACCGATTTCCTCTCGAAGCAGGCAGACGTCGTCGCGCGTTATCAAGGGGGAGACAATGCCGGGCACACGATCGTCTTCAATGATCAGACATACAAGTTGCATTTGATTCCATCAGGGATTTTCTATTCGGATAAGAAATGTGTCATCGGGAACGGCCTCGTCGTCAACCCGAAGTCGCTCGTCAAGGAACTGAACTATCTGCATGAGCGGGGCGTCTCGACGGACAATCTGCTCATCTCGAACCGGGCGCACGTCATCCTGCCGTATCATCAGCTGCAGGATCAGCTCGAAGAGGAAGCGAAGGGCGACGCGAAGGTCGGAACGACGCTCAAGGGAATCGGTCCTTGCTACATGGACAAGGCTGCCCGGATCGGTATCCGGATGGCGGACCTGCTCGACAAGGAGACGTTCGCCGAGAAGCTGAAGAACGTGCTCGACCAGAAGAACCGGATGTTCACGAAGATGTATGACGCGGAACCGATCGCGTTCGAGGACATCTTCGAGGAGTACTACGCATACGGACAGGAGTTCGCGAAGTACGTCTGCGATACGTCGGTCGTCGTCAACAACAGCCTCGATCGCGGGGAGAAGGTCCTGTTCGAAGGCGCGCAAGGCGTGCTGCTCGATCTCGATCACGGGACGTATCCGTTCGTGACGTCGTCGAACGCGTCAGCTGGCGGCGTCGCCTCAGGCGTCGGTGTCGGCCCTGCCCGGATCGACCACGTCGTCGGCGTCTGCAAGGCGTACACGTCGCGCGTCGGTGACGGTCCGTTCCCGACGGAGCTGTTCGATGAGATCGGCCACCAGATCCGTGAAGTCGGCCGTGAATACGGCACGACGACAGGCCGTCCGCGCCGCGTCGGCTGGTTCGACTCGGTCGTCGTCCGCCATTCGCGCCGCGTCAGCGGGCTGACGGATCTCGCACTCAACTCGATCGACGTCCTGACGGGCCTTGAGACGCTCAAGATCTGTACGTCGTATGAGTTCAAGGGCAAGCAGATCGACGAGTATCCGGCGAGCTTCCGCGACCTCGAGGCATGCGTGCCGGTCTACGAAGAGCTTCCGGGCTGGAAAGAGGACATCACAGGCATCCGCCGCTTCGAGGATCTGCCGCTCAACGCGCAGAACTACGTCAAGCGGATCGCGGACCTGACGGGCATCTCGCTCGTGACGTTCTCGGTCGGACCAGGCCGTGAACAGACGGTCGTCCTGCGTGACCTCTACGAAGAAGCATGATTTGCTGACAAGGCGCCAGTCTTCTCCATCCGGAGTGGACTGGCGCCTTTTTCATTCACTTCGGGAGTGCTGACGGACGTTCTCTTGATACAGAGATTTCACCATCTGAAACGAAATAGCGTATACTGAAAAGGAAGTTTCACGTGAAACAACCGGCGCGAAACCTCTGTTGAAGAGAAGACGAGTGGCGACGGGCAGTTTCCGGCGCCACCTTTCTATATGCAACGAAAACAGGTAAAATAGGTTGAATAGAAATTTTTAAGGGGGATGACCCAGTGATCGATCGTAAAATCCTCGTCGTCGACGACGAGCAGCCGATTGCGGATATATTGAAGTTCAAGCTTGAAAAAGAAGGATACACGGTGTTCGTCGCAAACGACGGCGTCGAAGCGATCGAGAAGGTGGAGGAAGTCCATCCTGACTTGATTCTGCTCGACATCATGCTTCCGTTGATGGACGGGATGGAGGTCTGCCGAGAAGTCCGGAAGAAATACGACATGCCGATCATCATGCTGACGGCGAAGGACTCGGAGATCGACAAGGTGCTCGGACTCGAGCTCGGCGCGGACGATTACGTCACGAAGCCGTTCAGCTCGCGTGAGTTGCTCGCACGCGTGAAGGCGAACATGCGCCGTCATGCAATCGTGCCGGTCGAGGAAGAGGCGGGCCCGGGCGAGAACGATCTCGCGATCGGGGAGTTGCTCATCCATCCGGATTCGTACACGGTGACGAAGCGGGAAGACAAGATCGAACTGACGCATCGTGAGTTCGAGCTGCTCCACTACCTCGCCCAGAACATCGGCCAGGTGATGACGCGGGAGCATCTGCTCCAGACGGTCTGGGGATACGACTACTTCGGCGACGTCCGGACGGTCGACGTCACGGTCCGCCGCCTGCGTGAGAAGGTCGAGGACAACCCGAGCACGCCGACGTACATCATGACACGTCGCGGTGTCGGGTACTATCTCCAAGACGGGGAGAATGAATAAGCATGCTGAAAGGGACGAACTTCTTTAAATCCATCCAGTGGAAGCTGGTCGTGATCTATGCGCTCTTGATCCTCGTAGCGATGCAGGTCATCGGCGTCTATTTCGTTCGTTCCCTCGATAAGCAATATGTCACTAACTTCTCGAAGTCTGTCGAAGACCGGGCCGGACTTGTCGCGTACAACGTCGGCAAGGAATTCGACAAGGCAGGCGACGATGAAGCCTCTAAGCGGCAGTTGGCCCTCTCCTTGGACCAGCTGCTGTCTGAGTTTAGTAACAGTGCGACGTCGAGGAACGACATCCTTGAAGTACAAATCATCGATTCAGACTCGGTCATCCGCGCGACCTCGGACGAGGGCAACCGCGGGGCGATCGGGCAGCGGGCGACGAACTCGCTCGTCAAGAAGGCATTCGCGACGAGTTCCTCGAAGTCCGACACGGTCCTCGACCCGACGACCGACGAACGGATCCGCGTCTTCGCGGTACCGGTGACGTCAGAGCAACGCGACGCGACGATTGGGATGATCTATGTCCGGGCGTCGATGGAATCGATCTACTCCCAGATGGAGCAGGTCACGCGCATCCTCGCGACCGGGACGATCATCGCCCTCGTCATCACGTCGATCCTCGGCGTACTGCTGTCGCGGACGATCACGCGTCCGATCTCCGACATGCGGCGCCAGGCGATCGAGATGCGAAAAGGGAACTTCTCGCGCAAGGTAAAGGTCTACTCGGATGATGAGATCGGCCAGCTCGCCCGTTCGTTCAACGAACTGACGGATGAGCTGCTCGAGGCGAACGCGACGACAGAGGCGGAACGCCGCAAGCTGACGAGCGTCCTCGAGAACATGACCGATGGCGTGATCGCGACGGACCGGACGCTGCGCGTCATCCTGATGAACGACCAGGCGAAGGACATCGTCGGCATCGAGGAGGAGAGCACGGGGACGAACCTGAAGGAGCTGCTCGGACTCGGCGACGACTTCATGATTCCGGACGACGGCACGATGCCGCCGCGTCTGCTCGACTTCTCGAGCGACGAGGAGCTCTTCCTCGTCCGGGCGTTCTTCTCGCCCGTCAAGAAGCACAGCGGCCCGGTCACCGGGATGATCGTCGTTCTGCATGACGTCACGGAGCAGGAGCAGGTCGAACAGGACCGCCGCGAGTTCGTCGCGAACGTCAGCCATGAGCTGCGGACGCCGCTGACGACGATGCGGAGCTATCTCGAAGCGCTCGCTGAAGGAGCCTACCAGGACGAGGAGCTCGCCCCGCGTTTCCTTGAGACGACGCAGAACGAGACGGAGCGGATGATCCGCCTCGTCAACGATTTGCTTCAGCTGTCGAAGATGGACAGCAAGGAATACAAGATGAACAAGGTCCGCTTTGACTACATCCAGTTCCTGAGCGACATCATCGACCGGCATGACATGACGAAGCCGGAGAAGATCCGCTTCCGCCGCAAGATCATGAAGCGGAAGGTGTATGTCCGCGCCGACCAGGACAAGATGATCCAGGTCGTCGACAACATTTTGACGAACGCCATCAAGTACTCGCCGGAAGGCGGGACGATCACCGTCCGCACGATGCTCCGGGCGAAGCGGATCGTCATCAGCATCAAGGACGAGGGCGTCGGCATCCCGAAGGCGAACCTGCAGAAAATCTTCGAGCGCTTCTATCGTGTCGACAAGGCGCGGGCGCGCAAGATCGGCGGGACGGGTCTCGGTCTGTCGATCGCGAAGGACGTCGTTGCCGCCCACAGCGGAGACATCTGGGCTGAGAGCGAATGGGGCAGAGGGACGACGATCTACTTCACGCTTCCGTACGAGGCGATCGAAGAGGTGGACGAATGATCAAGATCGAACGCTTCAAGAGCTTGTTCTTGTTCCTGCTCGTCGTCGTCTCGATCGCACAGACGGCGACGCTCTGGACGTATCGTCCGAGCGGCGATCCGATCGAGCAGGAGCAGACGAGCCTCAACCAGATCGATGCGTCGAAGACGCTCGAAGGAAAACAAATCACGTACCCGGAGCAATCCGTCTATACGGCAAAAGGCGAATCATACGCGACGCGGCTCAGCGGACGGACGATCCTCAGCCGGATCGGTGCTTCGTTCAACATCGGCTCCGTCTCCCTGACGGACAAGGCGACGGTCATCCCGAGCAGTGAGCGCGTCGTCGAGATCGACTTCGCGTCCCCCGTCTCGGCCGGCATGATCAGCGACCTGATCGGGGAGAAGAAAATCGCGATGGAGGAATCTGTCGCGCGCGTCCACCTGCTCGAATATGACGGACCGATCCTGCGTCTTGAGACAGAGACTGGACGGTTCAAGGACTTTCATCTGAACGGGGACGACGCCGTCCTGAAGCGGCTGTTCGCCTACGACAAGAAGCAACCTTTCCGTAAGATCACGCTCGAGAGCGGCAGATACTTCTATGCGCCGAGCGGAACGCTCCGGCTCGAGGAGCTGCTCGTCTATGATGACGTCGAGAGCAGCCCGACACCGATGAACCGGATCCGGGCGGCCTTCTTCCCGGACAATCCGAACGTCCAGCAAATCCGGAGCCGGGAAGGGCAGGACGTATTGACCGACGGTGTCAGCGCGGCGACCTATGACCGGTCGTATAACGCGTTCCGCTTCAACACGCTCTCGCCGAGCGCACAGAGTTCGAGCGACATCGACTACGCGAGCCTGGTCAACTATGTCAACATCCACGGCGGCTGGCTCGAGCGCTCGACGCAAAAGAGCGGCTTCCAGTTCTATTATGATGGGACACAGCGCCTGCCGGAGGCGAAGAAGCGGACGACGTTCCGGCTCCACCTCGGCAAGTATCCGGTCTTCGCGACGACAGGGACGATCCTCGAGATGCCGAACTTCGACCTCGCGACGATCGTCATGACGTACGACGAGAACCAGGTGCGCTCACTCAGCCGCGGCTTCCTCCGTTCGGACCGGAAGCTCGTCCTGCGCGAGAAGCTGCTCCCATCGATCGACCGGGTCGTCGCAGACCTTCGGGCGAACGAGATGTTCAGCCAGGTCGAGGAGATCAAGATCGGCTACCAGATGACTTATACGGCGTCACCGAGCCGCTACGCGTTCCTCGAACCAGCCTGGTTCGTCGAGCGGGACGGCGACTGGGACGCCCTGCAATACACGCAAAACGAAGCGCAAGGGAAGGTGATGTTCAATGGACTGGAATAAGGCGAAGACGCTTCTGATCCTGACCTTCCTCATCCTGAACGCCTACCTCGCGATCCAGCTGATCGAGCGGACGACCGAGCCCCGGCTCGTCTCGTCGACGACGTCAACGGTCGCGAGCGTCCTCAAGGAACGGAAGATCGACGAGAAGACGCTCCCGAACGCTTCGAAGGAGATCGGCTATCTGACAGGTGAGATCGACACGTCGAGCTTGAAACCGGATGAGGCATCGGGTCTGTCAGGCGCCGTCACCTCGATCAGGAACAAGGTCGAGTGGAACATCCGGCTTGCGAACCCATATGCCCTCGACACGAAGGCGATGCGGCAGTCGGCGACGAAGTTCGTCCAGGAAAACGTCAAGCACGGAGCCGAGTACAGCTTCTGGAAGTACGATAAGACACGGGACGAGATGACGTTCGTCCAGACATACCGCGGACAGCCGCTCTACTCGACGTCCGCAGAAGAGCGGGGGACCGAGGATATGATCGGTCCGTCGCTGCTCGTCATCCAGCTCAGCGACGGCAAGGTCATCAGCTACAATCAACGGCACTTGACGGAAATCGTCCGCCAGAACCAGGACGTGACGCTCCTGTCGGCGAGCGAGGCGATCGTCCAGCTCTCCGAGAACGGGCACTTCCCGCCCTCGAGGAAACTGACCCGGATCGAGCTCGGCTACTTCTGTCTCGCGACGGACGGGACGCAAGCCGTCCAGATCCTGCCGCCGACGTGGCTGATCGAGCTCGACTCGGAAGTCTTCTTCGTCAACGCGATCGACGGCGGCGTCCAGACGATCGAGCAGCTCGACGCCGTATCGAAGAAATGAGGAATGTACGATGAGCTTACACTATAGCGTGCTCGCGAGCGGATCGACAGGAAACGCCCTGTACATCGAGACCGAACAGGCGAAGCTCCTCGTCGACGCAGGGCTGACGGGCAAGGCGCTCCTCGCCCTGTTCGACCAGATCGAGCGGACGCCGCACGGAATCGACGGGTTGTTCGTCACCCACGAGCACTCGGACCATATCAAGGGCGTCGGCATCGTCGCCCGCAAGTACAACATCCCGATCTATGCGAACGCGAAGACGTGGGAGGCGATGGAGGCGAAGATCGGCAAGATCGATCCGGCCCTGAAGTTCCACTGGGAGATCGGCGAGCTCAAGCAGTTCGGCGACATCGAGGTCGAGTCGTTCGGCGTCAGCCATGACGCGGCCGAGCCGATGTTCTTCCAGTTCGCGCACGACGGCAAGCGTCTCGCCCACATCACGGACACGGGCTACGTCTCGGACCGGATGAAGGGCGTCATCCGCGGCGCCGACGCCTACATCTTCGAGACGAACCACGACATCGGGATGCTCCAGATGGGCCATTACCCGTGGAGCGTCAAACGACGGATCCTCGGCGACTACGGCCACGTCTCGAACGAGGACGCGGCGATCGCGATGAGCGAGGTCATCGATGAACGGACGAAACGGATCCACATGGCCCACTTGAGCAAAGACAACAACATGAAGGAACTCGCGCGGATGAGCGTCAGCCAGACGCTCGCGAGCCGCGACGTCGACCTGAAGAAGATCCAGCTGCTCGACACGGATCCAATCATCCCGACGCCGCTGATCCGGCTCTGATTATGGGAAATCATCAAAGATGCTCAAAATACCCCCACATTTGGCTAACTCGCCGAGTGATGGGGGTATACTTGTTCTAGGAACCATGCAGATGAGGAGTGAACGCGATGGATCGACCAGACGAACCAAGAGATCAAGACCCGTATAGAGAGAATCGGGAAGACCCGTACCGGACGGACAGCGGATTCCCGCCGCGCCAGCCGCTCGGCGGACAGGAAGAGATGGACGAACGGAGACACGAAGAACCGCGCAAACGGGGGGGAGGTCGCGCCTTCTTCCTCGGATTGCTCGGGGGGATATTAGGTGCGCTCATCCTGATCGGCGCGTTCTATCTCCTGCGCGATCAGATCCTGCCGCAGGCGACGAACGATGCGAAGGTCGAGACGGCTGTGACGACGAGCGCCTCAGAGGACGACATCGTCGGCGCCGTACAGAAGACGAAGGAGGCGGTCGTCAGCGTGACGAACCTCCAGAGCTCGCTCTTCTCGGGCAACGCCGAGGAGACGGGGGCAGGATCAGGCGTCATCTACAAGAAGGATGGTGACAAGGCATACGTCGTGACGAACAACCACGTCGTCGAAGGGGCGAGCGAACTGTCGGTGACGCTCGCTGACGGGACGGCGCTCGACGCGAAACTGCTCGGGGCGGACCCGACGTACGACCTCGCCGTCCTGCAGATCGACTCGAGCAAGGTCAAGCAGGTGATCGAGCTCGGCGATTCGGACAAGCTTCGGGCGGGCGAGACGGTTCTCGCGATCGGCAACCCGCTCGGCGTCTTCGCGAACTCGGTGACGCGCGGCGTCATCAGCGCGCAGGAGCGGACGGTGCCGGTCGATACGAACAAGGACGGGCAGGAGGACTTCAACACCGAGGTCATCCAGACGGACGCCGCGATCAACCCGGGTAACTCGGGCGGGGCGCTCGTCAATACGAACGGTCAGCTCGTCGGCATCAACTCGATGAAGATCGCGGAAGCGAGCGTCGAAGGGGTCGGCTTCGCGATCCCGGTCAACGAGGCGCTCCCGGTCATGCGGGACCTCGAGAAGAACGGCGAGGTCGTCCGGCCGCAGCTCGGTGTCCAGATCCGGGACATCAACGAGTTGCCGAGCGGCTACCTCGAGGAGAAGCTCAACCTGCCTGACGGCGTCAATAACGGATTGCTCGTCGTCGGTCTGACATCGAACAGCGGTGCGGCGGACGCGGGCATGAAGGAAGGCGATGTCATCGTCCAGGTCAACGACACGAAGATCAACTCGTTCGCAGACCTCAAGAGCGTCCTCTATCGCGAGGCGAAGATCGGGGATGAAGTGACGGTCATCTTCTACCGCGACGGCAGCAAGGAGCGGGCGAAGGTGAAGCTGTCGGCACAGAACGCGGTCCAGCAGTGACATAAGTCAGGACTGCTCAGATTTGTGATACAAATAACTGAGGAGCAGTACTTCGAGGGACGGCAAAACGCCGTCCTTCTTTTTTGGTATACTGAGAGACGGAAAATACTGTGGATAACGACAAAAGGAGAGATGGATTGTGGATAAGTATGTATGTTTGGAACATGTGGAACTGGCAATGGACGAGATCGTGGACGAGACGGAAGAATACCCGATTCTTGAGGAGCTAAACACGGAAGAAAAGAAGACGTGTGAATATTGTCCACAACCTGCCGTATATGTTGTGTCAAGCAAAAAATAAATCTCAACATGTGGATTTGTGGATAACTCTGTGGATAACTCCTGAATTTTCAGTCAGAAAGTGAGAAACTCATGAATATTTCAATTATCACGGTCGGCAAGCTGAAAGAGAAATACTTGAAACAAGGCATCGCCGAGTACACGAAGCGCCTCGGAGCCTACTGTACGATCAACGAGATCGAGGTGCCGGACGAGAAGGCGCCGGAGCAGCTCAGTGAGGCCGAGATGCTGCAGGTGAAGAAGAAGGAAGGCGAACGGATCCTTGCGAAAATCGGACCGGACGTCCATGTGATTGCGCTCGCGATCGAAGGCAAACAGCGGACGAGCGAGCAGTTCGCGAGCGAACTCGATAAACTCGCGACCTACGGCAAGAGCAAGATCGCTTTCGTCATCGGCGGCTCGCTCGGTCTGTCGGAGGAAGTGATGAAACGCTCGGATGATACGATCTCGTTCTCGAAGATGACGTTCCCGCACCAATTGATGAAGATGGTGCTGTGTGAGCAAATCTACCGGGCGTATCGAATCAATCGGGGCGAGCCGTATCACAAGTAAATGAGGTGTATGAAGGCTCTGCAATAGTCGAATTGCAGAGCCTTTATTGATGAGTCTTAAAGGAGAAAAGTCTACTTTCATTGCAAGCAAAAAAACAGGCTCAATAGTAACACGAATAAGTTTAGCTCGGTTTATACTACGCTTAACTCATCCTGAATAGAAAGGTTGGAAAACAAACATGAATAAACGTAAACTCGGAAATACAGGCATCGAAGTGTCAGAGATCGGTTTTGGAGCGTGGCAGTTAGGTAATGAAAAAGACTGGGGCAAGATGACAGGTACAGAAGCGATCCATCTAATTAAACAAGCAATGGATGAGGATTGCACGTTTTTTGATACGGCACCAAACTATGGAGCTGGTAAAAGTGAAGAGCTCATCGGGAAAGCCATTAGAGGAAAACGGGATCAAGTTATCGTCAGCAGCAAAGGTGGACATCATTCAAATGGAGAACTGAACTTTGACCCGAAACAATTACGGCTATCTGTCGAAAGTAGTTTAGGCAGATTACAGACCGATTATTTAGACTGCCTCTTATTACATAATCCTCCTTTCTCGACGCTAACTAATGAATCCCCGCAGTTTGAGTTACTCGAACAGCTAAAAGCTGAAGGGAAAATTAGAGCCTACGGGGCTTCGGTTGATACGGGGAAAGAAGTGATTGAATTAATCAACCATACCGACAGTCAGGTGATCGAGGTCATGTTTAACCTGTTTCATCAAGAACCAGGCGAGTCGATCAAGCTAGCTCATCAACAGGGAGTCGGCATCATCGGCAAAATTCCACTCGATTCAGGTTGGTTGACAGGAAAGTATGATCGTCATAGTACATTTAGCGGGATTCGGGACAGATGGAGTGAAGAAGAAATTCAGAGAAGAGCCCAATTAGTAGAGAAAGTTCGTCTCATTCTTGGAGAAGAAGTTTCGATGGTACAATCGGCTCTCCAGTATATTCTTTCCTTCAAAGAAGTGTCTACCACCATTCCTGGAGCCAGAAATCTTACGCAGCTACGACATAATCTGTCCGCATCAGAAGGCGAGCTATCGATTAGAGTGTTACATAAGCTCCATAAACTATGGGAAGAAGAAATAAGTGATTCGAAGCTACCGTGGTAATTGAAGAAACTCGGCAGGTGTATCGGTCATATCCAATCAATCGAAGTGGAACGCATCATAAGTAAGTGCGGTTTTCCCGCTAAAAGAAAAAAACGCGATTGTCCCTAAAGGATTTCATTGATCTCCTTCAGGGACAATTTTGCTTTTAATGAATCGATTTGTGTTTCTGACACTGATAGCTCTTAACTTGGAATCCTATCAAAAACTCCTGTCTCTATCGCTTTCAATGAACAGGTAATTTATCCGGATTCATGATGATATACATTTCGACTATTTTTTCATCACGAATGTAAAAGCTGAGAACACTTTGAATCTTCCCATTCATGTAGATCACGACTGCCGGTTGAAGATTGACGTTCTTGATTTCAAAGAAGAAGTCTTCCGGGGCCTTCTTCATCACCCCGTACAGCAAGGCGAGGACGCTCGAGACGGATACGATCGGACGCACCGCAGCTGTGACTTTTCCACCGCCGTCAGAGAACAGGGTCACGTTTTCTGATACCAGGTCTAACAGGACATCCATGTCTTGCATGTTAAACGCTTCTACGAATCGCTCGATCAGGGACGCGTTTTTTTCAAAGTCCAAGCTTTCACCTTCTACATCGGAGATTTTTTGCTTGGCCCGGCTGAAGATTTTTCGGCAATTGTCTTCTTTCTTTCTGATCAGGTCCGCGATTTCTGCGTAAGAGAAGTCGAACACCTCCTTAAGCAGGAGGATGGCTCGTTCGTCTGGTGTCAAATGCTCCATCATGCGCAAATAGGCGATGCTTAATCCTTCTTTCTGCATCAGCATTTCAGAGGGATCGAACGCCTGAACCTTCTCGAGCAATAACGGTTCCGGATTCCACGGACCTATATATTGTTCCCTTTTGTGACGTGCAGACTTTAATACATCGAGACAGCGGTTCGTCATCATTTTACAGAGATATGCCTTCTTGAACTCCACGTTGCTCTTGCTCAATTGGTACGCTTTCAGGAAGGTCTCTTGGACGAGATCTTCTGTTTCGACGACTGAACCTAACATTCGATACCCGATCGAAAACAGCAACGGCCTAAATTGCTGATACTCTTGCTCCGTGATCTGCACGATTTCTCCTCTTCTCCTCTAAAATGACTTCTTCCGCTGCCTGTTTTCCGCTGCTGACGGCTGCATCTGACAAAATCGAGTGCGGGGAGGCCCAGTCTCCTGCGATATAGACCCCCGGGATTCCTGTTTTGAAACGCTGCAGTTTTTGTTCATCTCCGACTTGGGGCAAGCGTTGGTTCACCGTGATGTCAGGGATGAAACGTTTTGTGATCATATATTGCTGCCATCCTGGCTGCAGCTGATCTAAGAATCGTTTCAGCTCGTCTTTGATGCGTTTCTCGTCTACCTGGTCAGCTGGATGATGATATTTGAATACATGGAGCACGACATTCTTCGGGTCGTCTGAAAGGCGGGCATAGGTCGAATGGACGGAATAGTAGAGGGGATCCGTGATACCCATGGCGAACAGATTGTTTGGGTTAGGAAGCTGCGTTAAAGCTAGATCGAGCGTTGCGCCTCTGACGGCGATTATCTCGCCAAGAAATCGTTTCTGATCAAGATGAACGTTGTCATCCAACATCTTGGCGAGCTCCTGAGGACCGGTTGTACAGATTATATACTTCGTGTGAATGTCTTCGTCGTTAGCCAAGATCAATTTAAAATGATCCTGTTCAAGAGGAACGATCTGTTTGACGGGAGTGCGTGTTCGAACCTGGACGCCTGAGTTGACTGCCTTGCTGTGCAGTTGATCGATGATCGTCTGCCAGCCTCCGTCTAGATAGAGTACCCCTTTCATCGCCTGTTTCATGCTCGATAACATGACTTTCGCGCTTGCCGTTTCAGGGGCATTGCAATACGTGGAAAGCCTGCCAAGCACGTGCAGCAACTGCTTGCATCTTTCAGAGTAGGCTACTTGCGTGACCCATTGCTGAAAGGTTTGCTCTGCTAAATTGTCAGGATTTGTATTCATTACCTTCCATAACACCGCTATCCATTCCATACGTTCTCTAGGGTTCAAGAGACGTGTCGTAAAAAGTTCCAAAGGCGAAAACGGAGCGGCATATTCGAGGTCGTTTTCAACCAATATTCCGCCGACTTTAGGGGATTTTCCGCTAAGACGAATACCTAATTCTTCGAGGACGGACTTGGCGATTCCTTTTTTCGCAAGGGCGTGCGGACCTACGTTCAAATACTGCTGCTTGATCTTATTCGTACCCGCCCGTCCTCCAAGGCGTCCTCCTTTTTCGAGCACCAATATGGATAAATCCGTGCGGGCCAAATAAGTGGCAGCCACATATCCGGCTAGTCCACCACCAACAATGACGATGTCCCATTTCTCAGTCATATGATGACCTCCTTAAGTTCTTTTACAACTTAAGACGACAGAGGATCGATGGATGTGACATGGTTTTGATTGCTTGCGAGAAAATATATAAACATTTATAGAGAATGAGGATGCTTTCCGAAAAATCTATCTCGTTAAATCGAAATTCATATAATACTACAAAGGATAAAAATGTATAATAGGTAAAGGATAAAAATTACATATTTCGTGAGGAGATACGAATTTGAAAAAACTGATGGCAACGATTGTAGTTGTGGTATTGACGGTCGTGATAGCGGGTGCAGTCATTTGGTCTCAAATGAAGCCGCTTGGAGTCACCACAAGTAAGAGCTCCAGTACCTCTTTAGTGCAGGATAGAATATTGGAACTGTCAGAGCTCGCAACGCTGAAGTACGAGTACAGCGAAGTCATCGTAAGTCGCACTGATAGGAAGGTCCCTATGACAGATATTAAGTTTGCTGAAGCGATCAAGCTCATTAGGTATTCCGGTTATCTGAAGGCAGGGACTGACCTTTCGAAAATTAAGTTATCGTATGATGAGACGGATGACCGTATGTCAGTTCGAGTTCCGAAATCCGAAATACTGGATAATGTGGCTGAGACCGAAAAGGCGAAAGTGGAGGACGTTAAAGGTAGTATTTTGTCTGACTATCCCTCTCAGACGATTTTCGATGAAATAAACACCAATAAAGAAAAGATGGAAAAGAAGAAAATCAGCCAAGGATTTTTAGACGAAGCGGATCAAGCGACAGAGAAATTATTGACTTCTTTCTTGAACTCAAATGGATATAAAGACGTTGTGATCGAGTTTTATTAATGTGACCTGATTTCCTTGAACAGTTCCATAGGTTCATTGAATCTCATGCCAAAGGGGAAATATGCATTGAGGATGTAGATTTTCTATTCTGTTTCCTGCCGCATTAAGACATTCTAAGCTTTAACGATGATTTATTTTGTTTTTATAAGACAGCCGTTCAATCGTGCTGTCTTTTGTTTTGTCTAATTTAGTTGTAATTGCTATATATTGGTTTAAAATTGAAGATAAAATACATGTTAGGTGGGGTGTGTAATGGGCTTCCAAAAGTGGATTCGAATTTTGATACCTGAGCTGCAACTGATTGATTTCGTAAAAGAAAAAGGATTCGCGAGCAAGAAACAGCGAATCGGCAAACAGGCTCAAACGATGGTGAGTGCTGGGGCATTGAGAACTGACTCGATTAGTGGAGGCCCACAACATGTCCCCCATTCTGTAGGAGCGGTTGGGGAAGTAGTCAAAGATGCGAAGTACGGTATAAAGCAGATGGGATTGAATCGATCGAACGAGGAACTGGATGTTATTTTTCAGGAGATCAAGCAGGAGCTGAATGCCCGGATTTTGAGACAAGGCTCTTTCATTGATGAGCTATCAGTTGCATATAAGAGCGCATTTTTCAAGAGAGAGAAAAACAAAATCCAAAACACCATCCTTCTTGCGGGACCAGCAGGAACTGGGAAGTTTACGACAGTCGAGCTACTGGTCGACCAGCTCTATAAAAAGAAACTCGTTCCTTACAGACGGGTAACTACAATCGATTTGAAGAATTACGCGAAAGAAGACGTTCACAGTAATTTTGTATTGGATTGTTTTGCGGCTTTTGAGTATGGGATTGGCACCGTCTGCTTTACAGGTTGGGAGAACGCTGATGATGAGGTGTTGAAGTATATTTCTCGTCTCGTCCAGCAAGGGTTTTTCAGGACTTCAAACAGTCAAATGATCGAGGCCGCCAACTATTTTCTCATTTTTTATTGCGATGTCGATCTAAAAGAAGAGGTGCATGGGAAACTGCCTGCTGAAATAGCGAATAAAATTCCTGTTCCTATCCTGAAGGAAATACAATCTTACGCTATTTCAGCACCACTGATGCCGAGCGATGTCGAAGCTATTTTAAAAGCGAAGCTCGAGATTGCTTCCCGTAAGCTTGAAGTTCAGACGCAGTTGAATGTCTTGATTGAACGAGAGGTGTTTGCCGGACTGGTCGAACGAATCATGATTACGAAAAAATATGGTGAAGCTATCGAGCAGCTAGTGGAGAAGGATTTTTATAAGGGGCTTGTAGATTTAAGATCAAGAGGCCATTTACTGGTGGGGGACTTTATTCAGATTCAGTTGCAAGGGGATGATCTATCGGCAGTGAAAGGGCAAAAGACTTTCCTGTTGAAGACGATTCCATTCGTAGAAGAAGAGAAGATAGAAGACTTACTTGATGAGCTCAATCGTCTGACTGGTTTGGACGCAGTGAAAAGAGCGGTACACGAGCTGTTGGAAACGGTGAAGGCAGAGAAGATGAGGGAGGAAGCTGGACGCAGACAGTCCGGAAAAATGACGATCCACATGGTGTTCACCGGAAATCCGGGAACTGGTAAAACAACCGTCGCAAGGCTGGTGTCGCGGATATTGAAGGCGATGGGGCTGCTTTCGCAAGGACAGCTCGTAGAAGCATCAAGGCAAGACCTGGTTGGAGAATACGTTGGATCTACTGCCCCTAAGACCAATGCACTCATTGAACAGGCGCTTGGGGGTGTCCTCTTCATTGATGAGGCGTATTCCTTGTCACGGAATAAGCAGGATCCGTTTGGTCTGGAAGCCATTGATACTATGGTCAAGGGAATGGAGGATCACCGTGACGATCTGGTCATCGTTCTTGCGGGTTACACGAAAGAGATGGAGGAATTCCTGAAAATGAATCCTGGTCTTCAATCAAGATTCCCTTATCTTATCGAGTTCCCGGACTATTCTTCCGAAGAGATGTTCGAGATTTTGGAAGGGATGGTGAAAGCAAAAGGCTTCAAGATTGAAACAGGTCTGGAAGAAGGTCTCCTCGAGTTGTTTGATTCAAAACAGATTTCGGGCCGTAATGATGCTGGAAACGGGCGTCTGGTCCGGAATATGTTGGAGGATGCAATTCGGAAACAGGCGGTGCGCCTGAATCAAAAAACAGGCATACGGGACTACGAACTTTTAGCCGCTGCAGATTTCGGCATCGCTAAGCGTCCGAGTTTTGAGCTGGAGCCGGCATTTGAAAACATTATCGGTCTCGATACCGTAAAAGAATTCATCAGAAGCTTGGAAAAACAAATTCGCGCAAATGACAAGAGGAAAAAGGCTGGGATCCGGACGGAACAAACTCAAACGCTGAATATCATCTTCTCAGGAAATCCGGGAACTGGAAAGACTACGGTTGCGCGAATGCTCGCTGAAATGCTCAAGTCGCTGGGATTGCTGAAAAGAGGGCACTTGATTGAAGTGGACCGGAGTCAGCTCGTTGCCGAATACGTAGGACAAACAGCGGTCAAAACTACAGAAATCGTCCAATCTGCTTTAGGAGGAGTGCTATTCATCGACGAAGCATATAGTCTGGTCGAAGAAGGGGGGCAAGGCGGAGGTTTTGGGAAAGAGGCGATTGATACTCTCGTCAGACTGATCGAAAATCATCGGCAGGACCTGGTGGTGATTTTAGCCGGATACACCGATGAAATGGAGAAGTTTTTGCGGAGCAATCCAGGGCTCGGTTCCCGCTTCCCTATGAAAATCGAATTCCCTGACTACACAGCGGAACAACTTGTCGACATAACGAAAATCCAAGCGAAGGCAAAGGGGTTTGAGCTTGATTCGGACATGCTCGTGACATTAGCTCAATTTTATGAAAGAAAACAGATACCAGGTAAAAACGACAGTGGCAATGGGCGTCTCGTAAGAAATATGCTGGAATCTGCCATCAGGCATCAAGCAGTCAGAATAATGGAGGACGAAAACGTCGACCAGGAACAATTGAATCTACTGGGCATCGATGATTTCGGTTTGATGAATGAACGACCGTCAGTCAATGCGCTAAAAGAACTCGATGCGGTTGTCGGGTTGGATGAAGTCAAGATGTTCGTCCGTTCGCTATCGGCGCAGGTCGAAGTGGCGAAGAAAAGGAAAGCGATCGGTCTGCCGGACATGGGTGCTCAATCTTTGCACATGGTGTTCAAGGGAAACCCGGGGACCGGGAAAACTACGATTGCGCGAATCCTGGCTAAAAGGATGAAGGAGCTTGGCGTCATCAAGCTGGACCATATCGTGGAAACGGACCGCTCTGGACTTGTAGCGGGGTATGTTGGTCAAACAGCTCTTAAAACACGCGAAGTTCTCGAGAAGGCATTAGGTGGTGTTCTGTTCATTGATGAAGCTTACGCTCTGATTGGTGAGGGACAAGACTTCGGTCAGGAAGCAATCGATACGATCGTCAAATTCATGGATGACCATCGTGAAAATATGATTGTGATCTTGGCGGGCTATGAGGATGACATGGAAAACCTGCTAAATTCGAACGCCGGGCTACGCTCCAGATTCCCGAATGTGATCACCTTCCCTGATTATTCAGTTGACGAGCTTGTAGAAATCAGTGTTCTTCTCCTGAAACCAAAGGGGTATGAGTTGAGTGTTGGTGGAGAAAAGGCCATAAGAGGAGTGTTTGAAGACATGGCCGGAGAAGATTCTTCAGGAAACGGACGTCTTGCGAGAAATATTTGTGAGGCCGCCATTCGACGACATGCGTTGAGATTAAGTGAGATGGAAGAGCCGTCTAGGGAGGATTTGACGTTGTTGACGGTCGAGGACTTTGTACAAGCGGGAGGTGTTGAAAGGTGAAAAAAATCATTCGAATATTGTGGGCGCTCTTCTTCTATGTCCTTCTTTTCCCTGTCTCGATTCTGATGATCGTAATCGGTCCTTTGATGTCATTCACAGATATGCTGGATGTCTATAAATTGGGGGCGCCAAGACTTGATCTTGGACTGAGCATTATTGCTATCGTTGGGTTCATTCTGTTTTTATCGATGAAGTATTCCTCTTTGAATTGGATCTATCGTAAGTTTCCGGTCCTCTTGCCGTTTTTTCAAATGTGTTTCCTCAGCTTCATCATCATGCAAATCAGCTTGATGTTTGCGAACCTGTGGGCGGATGACATGCTGATAGGGAAAACTGTCGCAATGGGATTGACAATCCTTACGATCGTAATCGGACGAGTCTTTTTATCCTATTGGTACTATAAGTATCCGATTAGCTATAAGATGATGCGCTAAGGAGGAGCTATGATGTTGAAGAGAGCGAATAGGAAAAAAGGAATGATTGACGGCAGGCATGATCTAACGCAGTTTGGGGAAGAAGAACAGCGGCAGGAGATCATCCCTCACGAACATAGCCATAGAAAAGTAGTTTTCTTAGGGACTATTTGTACGGTGATTTTGGCAGCAACACTAGGCATGATTTCAAACTTCTCCAGTTCAGAAGGAAGTGCCGAGGAGATGGTCGCTAATCGAATCAGTAAGTCTACCGCGGCAGGCGAGACCGTGTTTACGGAGGAGACCAATTCAGGAATCAGCGCAAGGGATTTCGAGGTCACTTTGGGGGATTCCGGGGGTGAGGCGAAAATGCTGATATGGGACTTTAACAGCGAGGATAATGATGAAGTCCAAATCCTTATAAATGGACAGCTGATGCGAGAGAAACTCATATTGGCACACAATCCTGCAGCGCTCTCGATACCGGTTCCGAGTACGGTGACAGTAAAGGGACTAAAGGATAATGGAGCTGGTATATCGTACGCAGTCAAGTTTCCGAATGATAAAGTGACGTATTATAATGTCGTAAGCGTGAATTCGGGTAATACGTATACCGTCAAACCATTATAAATGCCAGAGATGATTATTGAAGTCGAAGAATCTGAGTGCCCTTATTTTCCAGGGGCATTCAGATTCTTTTTAATAAGCTCGGACTTGATAGATACTTGAAACGAAAGATAGAGGGTTTAAACAACTGGTTTTTCAAATCTTGCTATAATAGGTGACATCGGAGAATTACCATTAGTTGCTGATGCTTTTGTTACGCCAGACATGAACCTACTTAGTCAGGGAGTTGATATAGAAATGAACAAAAAAGACATAGCCGACATCCGCAAACACTTCAAAGTGGATGCCGATGCACTCAAAATCGCTGAGATCTACAACATCTATATACGGAAGGAAAGCAATGAGATCTTCTACGAGGAGAGCCGTCCCTTCCCGCTGCTCGAGAAGGAACAACAGGAGCTGTTCCTCGCGAACTTCAAGAAGGTACTCGGCGGAAAGCTCGACGCGAAGCTGTTCGAGGTGAAGTTCCAGCCGCACGAAGACGGGCAGGAAGATCATACGCAGCGCCTTCTGTATGAAGGATTGCGCGCGGAGGACTCGGAAGACTGGCAGGAGAACATGCGACAGATCGCGCTGAAGATGTTCCGCGACGTCCAGTATGAGGACGACATGGTCGTCACCTTCATCCGCGGTCAGTACTATAAGCCGACGAAACGCCACGCGGACGAGACCGACATCGATCCGCGGGACGACGTCTATACGACGCCGCTCATCCTCAGCAGCCTGAACTCGACCGAACTGCCGAAGACGTCGCTCGTGTTCGACTACATCGAGCGCGAGTTCAAGTCGAGCCCGCTCGTCGACCCGGTCATCAAACTCGACACGCCGGTCGGCGGTTTCCTGTTCCCGTGCTTCACGGACAACGCACCGGACGTCAATCATATCCTGTACGCGGCGCACAAGCCGAACCGGCCGGACTTCCAGTTCATCGAGAACGTGCTGAACGGTCAGGAGATCGTCACGGCCGAGGAGGACAAGGCGGTGTTCGAGGAGGTCGTCAAGGCGGTCATCGGCGAGGAAGTGAACGCGCAGACGCTCGCGACGGTCTATGAGGAGATCAACTACCTGCTCGTCGCAGAACAAGAGAAGGAAGACGAAGAGGAGAGCACGCCGGTGCTCGACGCGCGGGAAGTCGAACGCGTGCTGAAGGCGAGCGGCGTCGAGGACGTCGACACTGAGCGGGTCGAACGGGCCTTCAAGCAGGTCGTCGACGACGAACGCTACGAGATGAAGGCAAGCAACATCGTCCCGAGCTACGCCTCGAAGTCGATCAAGATCAGCACGAAGGTCGCGAACATCGCGATCAGCCCGCAAGACTTGCGGTACGTCAAACAAGTCAACTACAAAGGCAAGCGCTGCCTGTTGATCGAAGTGGAAGAGGACACGGTCATCGACGGGTTCAAGCTGATCTCAGAAGACCTGATCGATTAAACGACAAATAAACTGTCAGGGAGGTTCGAATACTATGTCGACTCACCACATCTCATATGCACAACTGCTCCATCGCCTGGAGACGTCCGCGCTCACCCGCAACGAGAACGGCGTCGAGACGGTCATCAAGCCGATACCGGATTCAGACACGAAAGGAACGCTCGACCCGCGCGTGCTTGACGTCGTCCTGAGACAACGTAGTGAGGAACCGGCAACTGAAGCGGAAACGGCGTTTTCGATCGAAGCGATCCGCGCGCAGATGGGCTGGCCGAATCAGGATGTCACGACGAGCGCCATCCGTATTCGGTCGCTCGTCCTGGACGGTGAGAAGGGAAACATCCCGGTGCGGGTCTATGCGCCGAAAGCGGACGAGCTCCTGCCGGGCGTCATCTTCTTCCACGGCGGCGGATTCTTCGGCGGCGACCTCGAGACGGTCGAACATCCATGCAAGGCACTGGCGGAAAAGGCGAACGCGGTCGTCGTCTCGGTCGATTACCGTCTGGCGCCGGAACACCCCTTCCCGGCAGGACTCGAGGATTGCTTCGAGGCGGTCAAATGGGTCCATCGGCATGCGGAGGGGCTCGGCATCGCTAAAGAAAAAATCGCGGTGGCCGGAGACAGCGCCGGCGGGAACTTTGCCGCTGTCTGCGCCATCCTCGATCAGGAACAAGGAACGGACATGATCAAGTACCAGGCGCTGATCTATCCGGTCGTCAATCTCGGGTCGATCGAGACGGACGATTACAGATGGAGTCTCGCGCAATATGACATACACGAGCATGATGAGCTGATCCGGGGCATCGTCTTGTCGCTCGGGGAGTCGGCCGACCTGTTCAACGACATCTACCTGCAAGGAAAAACGGACGTGACGAATCCCTTTGTCTCTCCGTTATTCCATGCTAAAATGAAAGGGCTTCCAGATGCGCTCATCGTCACGGCGGAGTATGACTACCTGCGACTTGAAGGCGAGGCCTACGCAAGGAAACTCGCGCGGGCCGGCGTCGAGACACGGATCGTCCAGTACAGAGGGATGGACCATGCGTTCATCGATAAGCTCGGCGAGTACCCGCAAGCAGAGGATTGCATGAACGAAATCGCAAAAGGGCTCAAGCGCGTCTTCGGATGATTTCGCGCGGAATTTTTCGAAAGCGCTTTCGATAACTGACAGGACTGGTTTATCACGAATTTGAATCTAAGGAGATGACGGGATGAAAAAGTATACGCTCGACTGGAATACATACACGGAACTGGCACGGACTGCGGTCGCGGAAGGGGCCGTCCTGCTCAAGAACGACAAGGAGACGTTGCCGATCGCACCAGGCGCGACGGTCGCGGTGTTCGGACGGAGTCAGTTCAACTACTACAAGAGCGGAACAGGGTCAGGCGGGATGGTCAACGTCTCCTACGTGACGAGTCCGCTCGACGCGCTCAAGGAATGCGCGGACCTTCAGGTGAACGAATCGCTACTGAAGGTCTACGAGGAGTGGGTCGAGAAAAACCCGTTCGATAAAGGGGAGGGGTGGGCCGGAGAGCCGTGGTCGCAAGTCGAGATGGCCGTCACGGACAGCCTGGTCGAAGAGGCTGCTAGTGCATCCGACGTCGCACTGATCCTGATCGGCAGAACGGCCGGCGAGGACCGTGACAACACGGCTGATCCGGGCAGTTACCTGCTGACCGACATCGAGGAAGAGCTGATCAAGAAGGTGACGAAGGCGTTCGCGAAGACGGTCGTCATCCTGAACGTCGGCAACATCATCGACATGAAATGGGCGACGGACTACAGTCCGAGCGCGATCCTCTACAGCTGGCAAGGGGGGATGGAAGGCGGAAGCGGACTCGTCGACGTCCTGACCGGCAAGATCACGCCGTCCGGGAAGCTACCGGATACGATCGCCCGCTCAATCGACGCCTATCCGTCGACGAAGAATTTCGGGGACGCGGACAAGGGCATCTATCAGGAGGATATCTACGTCGGTTACCGCTACTTCGAGACGTTCGCGAAAGGACAGGTCCTCTATCCGTTCGGGTTCGGCCTGTCCTACACGGATTTCGCGCATGAGGTCGTCAAGGCGGCAGAAGACGGCGGAGTCATCACGCTCGAGGTCGCCGTGAGAAATGCGGGCAAGCGGAGCGGCAAGGAAGTCGTCCAGGTGTACGTCGAGAAGCCGCAAGGTGCCCTCGGCAATCCGGCGCGCGCGCTCGTCGCCTTCGAGAAGACGATGCTGCTTGAGGCAGGCGAGCGTGAGACGCTCGTCTTCAAGATTCCGGTCACGGAATTCGCGAGCTACGACGACAGCGGAGCGACTGGACACAAGTCGTCCTACGTCCTGGAAGTGGGGACATATCGCCTCCACGTCGGGACGGACGTCCGCTCGGCGAGCCCAGCCTTCGACTACACGGTCGACGCGCTCCGGGTGATCGAGACGCTGAGTGAGAACATGGCACCGGTCGAGCCGTTCGCACGCATGAAGGCGACGCTCGGCGAAGAAGGATATGAACTGGCGTACGAGGACGTGCCGCTCCGGACGATCGATGTCAAGGAACGCTGCGCAAACGAGCTTCCGGCAGACCGCGCCTATACGGGCGACCGTGGATTCCGGCTTGCGGACGTCCATCATGGAAAGGTCGAGCTCGACGTCTTCCTCGATCAACTGACGGACGAGGACCTCGCCTGCATCGTCCGCGGGCAAGGCATGAACTCGCCGCGCGTGACACCGGGTACGGCCGGCGCGTTCGGCGGCGTCTCGGACGATCTCGAGGCGTGGGGGATCCCTGCCGCTTGTTGCGCCGACGGTCCTTCCGGTATTCGGATGGACATCGGGACGAAGGCGTTCTCCCTGCCGAACGGGACCCTGCTCGCCTCGACCTTCAACCTCTCGTTGATGGAGGATTTGTTCGAGATGACGGGACTCGAGCTGCGTAAGAACCGGGTCGACACGTTGCTCGGACCGGGCATGAACATCCACCGCAATCCGCTGAACGGACGCAACTTCGAGTACTTCTCGGAGGACCCGCACCTGACCGGGCGGATGGCGATCGCTCAGCTGCGCGGGATGCACCGGGTCGGCGTGACCGGCACGCTCAAGCACTTCAGCGCGAACAACCAGGAATTCCACCGGCACGACATCGACTCGGTCGTCTCCGAGCGGGCGCTCCGGGAAATCTACCTGAAAGGGTTCGAGATGGCGGTCAAGGAAGGGGAGGCCCGCTCGATCATGACGACGTACGGCGCCGTCAACGGCGTCTGGACGGCAGGACTGTATGATCAGAACACGCGCATCCTGCGCGGCGAGTGGGGCTTCGACGGCATCGTCATGACGGACTGGTGGGCGAAGATCAACCGGGAAGGCGAAGCCGCGAACAAGTATGACACGGCATCGATGGTCCGCTCGCAAAACGACCTCTACATGGTCATCAGCCAGCCGGACGCGAATCCGTTCGAGGACAACACCATCGCGTCGCTCGCAGAAGGGGAGCTGACGCGCGCTGAGCTGTTGCGGAGTGCTGCGAACATCTGCCGCTTCATCCTTCAGGCACCGGTGATGGAACGGACGCTCGGCCTGCACGACGGCGCGGTCGAGGTGATCGGCCAAGGCGAGGCGTCTGAAGAGGACCTCGACTTCGACGTCGCCTATCAGCACGTCGATGACGGCGGGAGCATCAGCCTCCGCGACGTCGACACGTCGACCGGCAGCACGCACGTCTTCGCGATCTCGATCGATCAGCCGGGGATGTACGAAGTGACGGTCACGGCGCGTTCGCATGCCGGTGAGCTTGCCCAGATGCCGGTGACGCTGTTCGCGAACAACACGCCGTCCGCGACGTTCACGTTCAACGGAAGCGGCGGGGAGCTCGTGACGCAGTCGGCTCAAGTGTTCTTCCTCAACCAGCACAACTACCTATCCCTCTTCTTCGCGCTCGGCGGGCTCGAGGTCGAGGACATGACGTTCAAACTTTCGGATTCGTTCCACATGAAGAACGTTTAAGGGAAACCTGACAATGAATAGCGCATGCGTCTCTGCACGGGATGCAAAGAAGGCAAGCGAGAGACGGATGACGTCCTTCGCTTGCCTTTTATAGTCGATTTTCGATTTCCAGTATAAAAACGTTTTTGCAATGTCAGCAACCCGTGACACTATTTTCTTTAGCAGGTAAAATAAAAGTAAAATATTGTAATTATAGGTGGGATGATCTATCAAAGACATGTTAACGGACAATCTGTTGCGGCACCGGACGAAGACGATCACGATCGAACAGTTGGAGAGGCTGGTTCCACCGACCACGACTTACGAAGTTTTCGCCGAGTTGGTTTTATCCTTCGAAGCAGGAGGCGTACTTGAAATGGTTCGTTCAAGAGGGCGTAACACAAGAACTCCTTCCCTAGCCTATTCATATCGGATCCAAAAGTACCTGCTCCTGGACGCCCACCATGAGGAGTTGAAGAGGTTCCGCCTAAGCCTGCATCCATCCATCAGTCTAGATGCCTATTACCTACTGAGTCCATCCGAATGGGAGAGGAATCGCTCTGACGTCCTGAAAGTTCATTCCTATATCGAGCGGTACGGTTTTCCGGTGACGGAAGTCCCTGCACCGGAGCGCAGCGTCGAGCTGTTCGGTAATGAGAAGACGATCACGGAGGACGGCGGGAAGGAGCTGCTCGAGCGAATCGGCCTTTTGGAAGCGATGAGAATCATCCCCGTCTCGGATCCTCTCATGTTCGCCTTCAATCCAATGAAGGTAAGAAATCCTGTCCAGTACCATCTGATCGTCGAGAACAAGACGACCTATCAGGCGCTGGCAGAGGTGCTGACGGCGACGGCATTCACGACGCTGATCTACGGGAGCGGCAATAAAATCGTTAAAAGCATCGAACAGTTCGATCGTCAGATTCCAATCGAGGCGGAACATGTCCTCTATTATTTCGGGGATCTCGATTGGTCCGGCTTGTCGATTTGGCATCGATTGGACAGAAAGCGGACAGTACTGCCTGCTCTTCCGTTCTATCAGGCGTGTCTGAAAAAAGGCGCACTGGTCGGAAAAACGACGCAACGGGACGATGAGAGGGCATTCGAGTCCTTCGCCGCCCATCTCGAGACGAAGGACGCGCGGCGCGTCAGGGAGGCGCTTGCTGACGGGTGCTATTATCCGCAAGAACTTTTGAAGACGAGCGAATTACAGATGATTTGGAGGGACGCCGTGTGGAAGCGAAGGAACTGACCGGAATCACGTCCGGATATAAGGAGCGGATGCGCAGGGTGGCGCTGTTCGATCCGCTGTTTGAACTCGGACGGAAACAGATGAGGGACGACAGAGGAGAGACGATCGACATGAAGGGGCTCGGGATGTTGACGCTTCTTTACTTTTTTGAGCAGAAGGTGATGCGAAACAACAAGGTAGGCGCGAAGGACGCGGCGGTGTTTCTTCGGACCGCGACAAATGATGCCTATGCCGTTCCTGTTACGCATTGGGACGAGATTGCCTCTGTCATCATCAAGACGTTCCGCCCGCAGACCGGTAAGAAGCGGGAATATCGGTTCGAAGACTGGGAGACCGGACGAACGGGAGAAATCGAGTACGCGATCCTGAAGGCGAACGGATACGATGCGAAAGAAAACGTTCAGTATTACACGCTTGACGAGGACGGGCTCGAGCTCGTCTTCGCGACGAAGGAATTCTACAGCGAGTTTCAATTGTCGATCAACCAATTGATGTTGCGTAAACAGCTTGAAAAAGGAGAGTTCCAAAGTGCGCTCCGGCAAATCAATGAGATGTTCGTCGATGTCGAGGCGCTCGAAGAACGTATCAGCAAACTGCGCCATGAGATACAGCGCAGCATCGTCTCGGAGGAAACTTTCGAGCGCTACAGCCAACTGATTGAGGATGTACACGCGCGTCTGGAACGGGAAAACGAGGAGTTCAAGGAACTGCGCGAATTCGTCACCGATTCGCGGGAACGGCTGTACGAGAAGGACGCCCATCGCAGGGAACCGAAGACGTACGGTTTGATTCTGACGATCGTCCAACGTCTCGAACAGGTCCATTACAGCCACTCCGACCTCCTTCGGCAGATCATCGAGCTGAAGACGCAGACCCTTCGAGCGGCCCAGGAAGCGCTGTACCATACGGGCATCGATGCTTTCAACTTCAACCAGGAAATCGTCTATCGTATCGTCGGCACTCCTCTTGATCCGGACACGATGAAAGGGATGCTGCACCCCTTTCTGTCCATTCAACGAGCGGCGTCATGGTCCCCGTTCGCGGTGTTCGCGGAACAGAACATTCGGGAGAATCGGGAAGCTTCAGACGATTTCGATTTCATGAAAGTCGAAGGTGAAGCGAGGGATGGCGACCAGAAAAGACTGAAGGAAGCGTATGGCGAGATGATGGAGAAGCTGCTCGAAGCGATCGAAGGAGGCGAACGGACGCTGTCCGGATTCGTTGAGACCATCCGGATAAGCGGTAAGGAAGAACTGTTGCAACAGCGTTATTTCTATGACTTCTGGATGATTCTGCACCAGCGCTCACCGCTCCAGGCAGAAGACGCGAAGGGTGAGGAGAACGATCGGCATCTGTTCGACCGCGCACTTGCAAGTCTTGGTGACCGGACGCTCATCGTGCAAGAGCAAAAAATCATCCTCCACGTGACTTCACGTTATAGCATTCAGGAGATGGAGTTCGAAATCAAGGAGGAAATGATCGATGCAATACAGTGAACATAAGGTGCTACAAGCGTTTGACCTCTATTCAGTCCTTGCTCGGGATGGGAACGCCGGAAACGAATACGTGACGCTCTATAAATCCGATGACGCGATCAGGGGACTCGTCGATCGTTTCGCCCTGCATGTCGACTGCGTCGTCGTCTTCACTGGAGAGCAGATGTATTTGATCCCAAAGACGAAGTTATCCGTCTTTCACGTCAACAACGATTACATCAAGAAGACGTATTTGCGAGCGAACGCGACGAACGCAGACATCTACCTGCTCTACTTCGGGACGATCGTCCTATTCGGCGCGTTCTACGACAGTTACCAGACGATCGAGCCGACCCGTTCATTCATCACGCTTGAGGAGTGGGCTGCGCTCGTCTCGGAGCGGATCGGGATTCTGAAGGAGCACGACGAGGAGACGCTTCGAAAGAGCGAGCAGGAATTCTCCTATAACTGGATGCAAATCATCGAGAAGTGGGATGACATGGATGATATCCGCGAAACGGCGAAGAAACAGAGCGGCAATACGATCAGCCGGCTCAGTTTCATGGATACGATCAAGCGTTTCCTCGTTCATCAGCAACTCGCAGACGAAATCGGCCATAACGAGGTCGCCTTGACCGAAAAAGCGAAGACGATCGTTCAGCGCTATTTCATGGAACTCGAGTATAACAAAGGAATCCTCGAATTCCTTTATCAATGGGAGGATGAAGCAGATGCCGTCAATAAATAAAATTCGTTTCACGAACGTCGTCTACGAGGACGGAATGAAGCGCTACAACGATGAGATATTTCATTTCGACGGCTTCAACGGGGCGCTTGTCCTCGAGAATGGCGGCGGCAAGACGGTATTCATCCAGACGGCACTGCAGGCCATTCTGCCGCATACGAATCTGTCGGAACGGAAAATCCGCCATACCCTCCAACTTGACAACTACCCGGCGCACATCGCGATCGAATGGCTGCTGAGTGAATCACCGCGTCGGTACGTCGTCACGTGCGTCAGCCTATTTTTGGCGAAAAACGAATTGAATTCCTATCGTTATGTCTATCCCTATGTCAACGGGGATCCGAACGGGATCGAAGGAATTCCGTTCGTCCGGAAAGGAACGAATCGACCGTCGGACCGGGGGGAGATCTCGGAGTACTATCAACAGATGACGCAGCGACACATCGGAGCGGAAACGTTCTCGACGATCAAAGCGTTCCAGGAACATATCGAGGAGCACTACCATATCATCAAGAATGAATGGGAAGCGATCGTTCAAATCAACAGTACGGAGGGCGGTGTGGAGGCGTTTTTCGACGAATGCAGACAGACGAGACAGCTGCTCGACCGCTTGTTGATCCCGACCGTGGAGCGGGCGATCGCAGGACATTCCGAGCAAGCATTCGCCGATACGTTTGAGACACATCGAGACAGCTTTAAGCAGTATAAGGAGCTGAAGCGTCAAATCATCGAGAATCAACGTATCGAGAATCGGTTGACCGATTACGTGGAGACCTTCTTGCGCCTCGACGAGAAAGAGCAAACCTATTTGCGACATAAGCAAGACGCAAAGGCCATCATGCAGCTTCTGTGGCGGCAAAAGGAAGAGAATCGGCTGCTCGTCGAGAAACTGATGGAGGAGCACTCGGCGGCAGAAGCTGAATCACGTCTGCTTGAAATCAAAGGGCTGTCGGTCGAACTTAGGCGAGAGGAGGAGGAACTGACCAAGCGTAAGCAAGCGTATGCCCGCGCCGAACAGACGTGGGAAACGAGGGAACACGAGCACGCTGCCGTCAGCCGAGAATACCACTCCCTCCAATTGGCTGAAATCGAGCTCAGCTTGAAGACGGAGCAGGAACGTTTGAGCTGGCTTGAGAGAGAACTTGAAAAGATCGACCTGGATGAGAAGCTGCAGGATTTGAAACAGCAGTTCGATCACAATACAGGAGAGCTGGCTGGCTACTACCAGGAAGAGAGAAGCAAGACGGCGGAGCAGCTGGTTCCTGTTGAGGAACAGCTCGTGTCGATCGAGGCGGACATCGGATTGAAGGCGGAACGGATACGCCAGGCGAAGTCGGAATACGGAGAGATGAAGACGCAGTTCGATAAATTGGCAGGGCAATTGGAACAGCAGCAATCGGAGCAGGAAAAGACGAGGAATCGCCTGTTGTCGAATCCTCAGCAGGAGACGGTGAGCGATCAGCTGAAACAATGGATCATACGGTCGAATCAGCTGGATGAAGAAGGAGCGCGTCTTCGGACGGAACAGAAGAAACTGCAGGAGCAGATGTCCGCAGGCGAACAGGAGATGGAAGAAACGATCCGGGCAAAGGAACACCAGGGCAAGATGCTGGCTGCGCTAGATGAGAAGATGCATCAATTGCACGCGCAGCAAGCAACGCTCCTTTCGGTGCTCGGTCGCTTGTACGCGCCTTGGGAAAGGACGGAATCCGTCTATTTGAAGCAGGAGACGTTCAGACAGCGGATACAGGACGAGCTTTCGCGACTGGAGCGGAAACGGGAAGACCTGTTGCTCGAGGAGAGAAGAGCACATCGCTTCAAGGATGACTATGAAGGGCAGCAACGATTTTTCGCGGATCCCGTCATCGAGAGACGATTGCCGCAGTGGAGTCATCAGGTTGGATCGATCGAGACAGGAATCGAGTACATCCGAACGCTTGGCGAGCAGGAGCGATCTTTTGCTGTGTCCTACCCCCTATGGGCGACGACCCTCGTCACGCTCAGTTCGTGCAAACCGGCGCTTCTCCAAAAGCTCGATCAAATCCGAACTGAAATGCAGTTCCCGATTTTCGTCTTATCGACCGAAGAGGCACGTGCGATCGTCAAAGGGGAGCAGACGGACTGGGAAGCGGTCACTCCTCACCATTGGCGCAAGAACGAAAGCGATACATCATTCGAGGAATGGAAGCGACAAATCGAGGATGGTGCCATCCGTGCGAAGAAGGAGCGGGAAGCGTGCGAGGGACGCATCAAGGAATGGGAACAGGGCCAAGAGAACATTCGGACTTTTCTTGAAACCTATCCGCGGGAACGATATGAGTCGTATCGGGACGAACAGGCGGAAACACGCGCAAAGCTCGACTTGGCGCAAAAACGACAGAACGAGCTGAAAGGTTCGATCCTATCATGGAAACAGCAATTCGAGGCACAAGCGACGCGCATCACGCGCACCGCTTCTGAATACGACGGTCTCGCTGTCCGGATCAAGGATGGAATCGAATATGAACGCCGAGAAAAGGAGATGCAGGAAAGAAGGATAGCGCAGGAGGAAAAACGGGGTCACATGGAGGCGCTCGATGACAGGATGAACATGATGAAGGAAGAAGAAGCGCGCCTTCGGGATCAAGCCCTCGTACTCAAGGAGACTCAGCGCTCCCTTCATGGCGTCCTCGTGAAATTTGACGAAGAAATGGAACGCCTGGGGCTGTCCGGCATAGAACCGATTTTTACTGGAATGACGAAAAGTGTGTTGCTCGAGCAACGAGATGATTTGAAACGAAAGCTTGACGGCACCTCGTCAGAGCGGAACGAGATTCAGATTCAAATCGATGGATGTCGTAAAAAGATAGGCGAAGAACGACGGCGGGAAAACAGGTTGAGAGAGGAACATCCAGCGGATCAATTCATCCCGGATTTCGTTTTCCCTGAGAATGGGAATGAACGGTTAATTGAGCTGTTGGGGCAGAAGAAGAGGCTTGAGTCGGAAGTCAAAGCAGCTGACGATTCGTTGACGAAGGCGAACAGTGAAAAAATCAAACAACAGTCCCGTGTCGAGCGAATCGAAGAGAAGTTCGTTGAGTCGTTCGCAGATGAACAGCCATTATCCTTTACAGAGTTATGGACGGTCGTCGAAACAGCACTCGAAAAAGAAAAACGGGCGCTTGGCGAGAGAAAGGCGCATCTCGCACGGGAGGAGGTCCGCATCCGCAAGGAACAAGACAGCATGAGAGAGGCGGAACGCAAACTCGAGAAATTTGAATACAGGCATCTTTTTACGGGACCTTCCGTGACAGCTTCCGTGTTGACGACCGAGCAGGAGAACGACTTCACCTACGGGCGTGGCGCTGTCGCCGATAAAATCGGCGAGTATCTGAATCGAGCTGAAGCGATGGTGGAACAGGAGAAAGGGAAAGTCGACCGAGAAAAGGAGGCGTTCAAAACCTTCTGCAAAACGCATATCTCGAACATCAAGATGAGGGAAATGGCGCGACAGGGTATTGAACGCAAACAGTCCTATCAGGAGATCGTCGCTTTCCATGAGTTGATGAAGGTACGCATTCAGACGGCCATCAAGTACTGTGACGAAAACATCATGCAGCACGACAAGATGCTTGAACAATATGTGCTCCATATCCAGAACCACCTCCGTACGGTGGTCGAGGAGTTGGCGCTGATTCCTCGGAAAACGAAAGTGAAGACAGAGGAAAAATGGAAAGAGATTTTCAAGTTCACGATTCCGGAATGGACAGAGGAGGACGGAAAGCTACGGATTCGCAGGCACATCGAATGGATTCTCGAAGAGCTGGATAAAGGACTCACTTCAGGACGCTTCCTGAACTCGGAAGGTCAGGAAGACGCTGGCAAGGTCCGTCGGCATATCGAAATGTGGACCCACTCGAAGCAACTGCTACAGACGGTGATGGATGGAAAAGAAATCCGGGTGGCGTGCCGAAAAGTGACGAATGACAATCAAATCAGCACGAAATCCTACTCGTGGGATGAATCGAATGCTTGGTCAGGCGGAGAGAAATGGAGTAAGAACATGGCGCTCTTCCTCGGCATCCTGAGCTACACGGCGGAGAAGCAGAAGCATGCCATCCCGAACATGAGACGGCATCGCTCCGTCATCATGGACAATCCGTTTGGCAAGGCGTCGAGCAATCACGTCCTCAGCCCCGTATTCTTCATCGCGGAACAACTAGGTTTCCAAATCATCGCGCTTACGGCCCACGCTGAAGGAAAGTTCTTGAAGGACTATTTTCCAGTCATCTACAGCTGTCGACTGAGACAGGCGGTCGATTCGAACCGTCAAATCATGACGACCGAAAAACATATCCATCAGGCGTTCTTCAGGGACCACGAACCGAGAATGCTCGAACACATCGGGGATATGGAACAATTAGAATTGTTGTAACTAAAACAGGCAAGCGGAAGACCGATGACGTCCTTCGCTTGCCTATTCGTATATATCTTTCCTGTGTCCGACTTCGAGTCTCAAAATCGTGATCGTTTCGTCATTGATGTCCGCGATCAAGCGATAGGCACCTACCCGGTATCGGCATTCACCTGAACGGTTCGAGACGAGTCCTTTACCATGACGTCGGGGATCATCCGTTCCGACGAGATTTTTCTTGATCCAGGCCATGATGAGACGGGCTTGGTGAGGATCCATCTTCTTAAGTGCTTTTCGTGCGCCATGTTCGAATTCGACTTGATAACTGCTCATTCGAGATCAAGTTCCTTCATCATGTCATCGAAGGAGATGCTTTCTGATTTCTCTTTGTGTCGTCTCATTGCATCGTGATAAAGAGAGAGGTCCAGGTCATCCTCGATCTTCTCGAGGACAGACTCACGAAACAAGGCAGATAGGCTGATATTCTTTGCTTTGGCATACTCTTTGATCAATCGTTCATCCCGATCATCCAGCCGAAGTGAAATCGTACTCATAAAAATCGCCTCCTTGTAATACATTGTATTACATATGTGTGGAAGGTACACCTGGGATGAGGAATGAATGGATACGAAAAGAGGAGCCGCATGATGCGACCCCTCTCAAAGAAATCCGATTTCTCAGGAAACCGTGAATGAATTCACTTCGTGGATGCCTTCGGTCTCGACGAATTCGTCGAGCATCGCCCGGACCTCGTCCGTCGAGTTCGTCTCCATCAGACGGACGCGGAGCTCACTCGCCCCGCGGAAGCCGCGGACGTAGATCTTGAAGAAACGGCGGAGCGGTTTGAAGAGGCGCGGTTCGAACTCGGCCGAATATTTGTCGTGCAGGTCGAGCTGGAGACGAAGGAGATCGAGCAGTTCCGTGCTCGTATGTTCCTTCTTCTCGACTTCGAACGCGAACGGGTTGTGGAAGATCCCGCGCCCGATCATGACGCCGTCGATGCCGTACTTCTCGACGAGTTCCATCCCGTGCTGACGATCCGCGATGTCCCCGTTGATCGTCAGGAGGGTGTGCGGTGCGATCTCGTCGCGCAGCTGCTTGATCTCCGGGATCAGTTCCCAGTGTGCCGGCACGCTGCTCATCTCTTTCTTCGTCCGCAAGTGGATCGAGAGGTTCGCGATGTCCTGCTCGAGGATGTGGCGCAGCCAGGCGCGCCATTCGTCGACGTTCGTGTAGCCGAGGCGCGTCTTGACGCTGACCGGCAGTCCGCCGGCCTTCGCCGCCTGGATCAATTCAGCAGCGACCTCGGGACGAAGGATGAGGCCTGAGCCTTTTCCGTTCGCAGCGACGTTCTGGACAGGGCAGCCCATGTTGATGTCGATTCCGCGGAAGCCCATCTCGGCCATGCCGATGCTCATCTCGCGGAAGAACTCCGGTTTGTCCCCCCAGATGTGGGCGACGATCGGTTGCTCGTCCTCCGTGAACTCGAGACGTCCCCGGACGCTCTGCTTGCCCTTCGGATGGCAATAGCTCTCTGTATTCGTGAATTCCGTGAAGAACACGTCAGGCCGCGCCGCTTCTGCGACGACGTGGCGGAAGACGACGTCAGTGACGTCTTCCATCGGCGCGAGCACGAAGAACGGCCGCGGCAGTTCCTGCCAAAAGTTATCTTTCATCATATATCAAACTCTTTTCTTTTAAGGATTAAAAAATTTCATCAACTATACACTTTAAGGGTAATGGCCGAAAAGTGCAAGGGCGCGACTTCCTGTCACGACGCGCATCAACGGCATGATTCGCCCGGCGCATCACCTAGCAAACATTGACAGCGTTTTTATACAGTCTCCCCCTGAAATACGCTATGATAGAGTTATGTTTCAAAGGGGCGGGGGTTTGCCCCATATCGTGAATTCGCAGGAGGGCCTGCGCTTAGGGGGAAAGGGAATATGAGCAGCAACCATGGCAAGACGGACGTGATTTTGATCGGGGCAGGCGTCATGAGCGCGACGCTCGGCGTGATGCTGAAGGAGCTTGCGCCGGAGTGGAACATCAAGGTGTTCGAGAAGCTCGGAAGCGCCGGGGAAGAGAGCTCGAACGAGTGGAACAACGCGGGCACGGGGCATGCCGCGCTGTGTGAACTGAACTATACGTCGGAGAAGGCGGACGGGACCGTCGACATCTCGAAGGCGATCAAGGTCAACGAGCAGTTCCAGCTGTCACGCCAGTTCTGGGCACATCTCGTCGAACGCGGCCTGATCGAGCGCCCGCAGGACTTCATCATGCCGATCCCGCATATGAGCCTCGTAGAAGGTGAAGCGAACGTCGATTTTCTGAAGCGCCGAATGGAAGCGCTGTCAGCGAATCCGTTGTTCGAAGGGATGGAAATCTCGGATGACCCGGCGAAGCTGAAGGAATGGATCCCGCTCATCATGGATGGACGCGAGACGGACACGCCGATCGCCGCGACGAAGATCGATTCAGGGACGGACGTCAACTTCGGTGCGCTGACGCGGATGCTGTTCGCGTATCTCGAACGCGAAGGCGTCGAGCTGAACTATAAGCACGCCGTCGAGGATCTGAAGCAGGAGAGTGACGGGACATGGGGGCTGAAGATCCGTGACCTCGAAGGCGGCAAGATCGAACATCATACGGCACCGTTCGTCTTCATCGGCGGAGGCGGCGGAAGCCTCCATCTGCTGCAGAAGACAGGCATCCCGGAGTCGAGACAGATCGGCGGCTTCCCGGTCAGCGGACTGTTCCTCGTCTGCGACGACCCGGCGATCGCCGAGCAGCACCACGCGAAAGTATATGGTAAGGCGAAGGTCGGCGCACCGCCGATGTCGGTGCCGCACCTCGATACACGCTACATCGACGGCAAGAAGACGCTCCTGTTCGGACCGTTCGCCGGCTTCTCGCCGAAGTTCCTGAAGACGGGATCGAATCTCGACCTGATCCGGTCGGTCAAGCCGAACAACCTCGTCACGATGCTCGCTGCCGGCGCGAAGGAGATGCCGCTGACGAAGTATTTGATCGAGCAGGTCCTCCTGTCGAACGACAAGCGGATGGACGAGTTGCGCGAGTTCATCCCGAATGCGAAGAACGAGGACTGGCGCGTCGTCGTCGCCGGTCAGCGCGTTCAGGTCATCAAGGATACGGACGCCGGGCGCGGCACGCTCCAGTTCGGCACGGAAGTCGTCAGCGCGGCTGACGGTTCGGTCGCAGCACTTCTCGGGGCGTCACCTGGTGCCTCGACTGCCGTCCACGTCATGCTCGAAGTGCTCGGGAAATGCTTCCCGGAGCGGATGACGGAATGGGAGCCGAAGCTCAAGGAGATGATCCCGTCATACGGCCTCTCGCTGACGGACCATCCGGAACTGTTCAAGCAGGTCCATGCCGATACGGCGCGCGTCCTCAAGCTCGACACTGGGGACGTACCGGCGGAGTCGGTACGAGACAAAGCGAATTGATGAAGAAACCTTCCCTTCTCAGAGAGTTGGGAAGGTTTTTTGTCGCATGATCAAGGGAAAATCCAGATGGGCTGAAAATGAAGGACCGATTCGTGTGACTTCCAATAATTTTGACGGGAAATTGATCCAAACTGTCCGATTTTTCGTATAGTATATAGGATGCACACTTGATTCGGATGACTCCCTTTTGATTTAGCAGTGAACATCAAAGGATGGAGCCTTGCAAGACGCGACGCGTCTCCGGGCACACCGATCATGAAAACAAAAGGAGACCGTCTATGAGGTATAGTGATGATGCGCAATTGTATCGCCGCATCCAGGCGAAAGATAAGGAAGCACTCGAACTGCTGTACGACCGGTATGAGAAGCTGCTCTTCTCGTTCCTCTGTAAGCTGACGTCCGACCGGGAACTCGCCGAGGAAGCGATGCAGGAAGTGTTCGTCAAGATATGGCGGGGCATCGGGCATTATGATGAGAGTAAAGGCAAGTTCACGTCCTGGTTGTTCACGATGGCGCGGAACGCGGCGATCGATCTCGTCCGCAAGCGCAAGGAGCCGACCGCACCGATCGAAGCGGCAGGAGAGGTGGCGAGCAGCGAGGCGTCGGTCGAAGATGCTTTCGAATGGAAGGAAGAACGCCTGAAGGTACAGGCGGCTGTCGCGAAGCTCTCGGAAGACCAGCGTGACGTCATCGATCTGATGTATTTCAAGGGATATACACAGCAGAAGATATCCGACGTGCACGGCATCCCGCTCGGGACGGTGAAGAGCAGGATCCGCCTCGCATTGTCGAACTTGAAGAAGATACTACACGCCGAACGGGAAAGGGGGGGATGAGATGGACAAGATGAATTGTGATCGCCTGATCGATTACTTCAACCAGAATTTGTCTGACGAGGACAAGGCACGCTTCGAGATGCATTTGAAGGAATGTCCGCAGTGCCAGGCCGAACTGAAGGAATGGGGCGAGCTGACAGGGGATCTCGTTTATCTGTCGGAACCCGTCGCACCTCCTGCAGGAATGAAAGGGCGCATCCTCGACCGCGTCTTCGAAGAGGAACCGGCAGTCGCACCGGACGCCGGGAAGCAAGCTGAAGTCAAACCGTTCCCGGCGAAGCGCAGGAACTGGTGGGCACCACTCCTCGCAGCGGCGCTCTTCCTTTCTCTGCTCGGCAACGGGTATGCCTGGACGATGCTGAACAAGGAAGAAGCGGCCGACCCCGTCGCAGGCATCGATGACGTCAAGCTACAGAGCGACACGGATTCGACCGGTGACGCATCGCTGTTCGAGAAGGACGGCAAGTTGAACGTTCTCGTCGAGGCCGGAAAGCTGAAACCGCTCGAGGGCGATCAAGTCTATCAGGTCTGGCTCCTCAAGGACGGTAAGCCGGTCCCGGCCGGCGCGTTCGAACCGGACGCGAGCGGCAAGGGCGCCGTCTACCATACGATCGACGATGACGGGACGAAGTGGGATACGATTGCGATCACACTGGAACCGAAGGCGGGGAACACGTTGCCGGAAGGCGAGATCGTCCTCAGCTCGGCGCTGACACTGTGAACATTGATCCGACTGCCGAAACAGGCAGCCGGGTCTTTTTTTATTTTTTTTGCATAAAAGTGATCCAAACGAGAACCGCCGTCGTTAGCTCTAGTGAGAAAGACAAAAACGACAAAGGAGATGTTTGATCATGAATTGGAAAAAAACGATGCTCGCTGTACCGCTTAGCGTTTCACTGATGGTTCCGGCGATGGGGACAGTCAGCGCGCACGACCACGAGGGGAACAAGGGGAAACACGCGCCAACGGTCAATTCACCAGCTTCTGATCTACGTGCTACTTTGGACCAGCTTCTATCGGAACACGCCTACCTCGCAGTCATCACGATGCAAAAGGGGATCGACGGGGCGGAAGACTTCGAGGCTTCAGCGGCAGCGCTGAACGAGAACACGGATGACCTGTCGGCCGCGGTCGGTTCGGTCTACGGGGAAGAGGGCGGCGAGGCCTTCAAAAAAATCTGGAGCAGCCACATCGGCTACTTCGTCGACTATGTGAACGCCTCGGCGAAGGACGACAAAGCCGGAATGGACAAAGCGAAGCAAGAGCTCGACGCGTACCGGGTCGAACAGGCGAAGTTCCTCGAGACAGCGACGGAAGGCCGCTTGAAGGCGAACGAACTCGAAGAAGGACTGGCGATGCACGTCGAACAGCTCCTCTGGGCGTTCGATAACTACAGAGCGGAAGACTTCGACAAGACGTACGAGAACCTCCGCGAGTCGATGCATCATATGTTCGGGACGGGGAAAGGGCTCTCATGGGCGATCACGGATCAGTTCCCGGACAAGTTCGAGAATACGAGCGTAGATACGCCGGCAGCTGACCTTCGTGCCGACTTGAACTACCTCCTGTCCGAGCATGCGGCATTCGCGATCCTCGCGATGCAAAAAGGTATCAGCGGCGCGAAGGACTTCGATGCTTCGGCAGCTGCACTGAACGAGAACACGGAAGACCTCTCGAAGGCTGTCGGTTCGGTCTATGGTGAGGAAGCCGGCATGCAGTTCAAGGAAATCTGGGGAAGCCACATCGGTTACTTCGTCGACTACGTGAAGGCGACGGCGGCCGAGGACGAGGAAGCGAAGAAGCAGGCCCTCGCCGAGCTCGAGGAATATAAGGTCGAACAGGCGAAGTTCCTCGATACTGCGACGGAAGGCCGCCTGAAGGCAGCTGACCTCGAAGCGGGACTTCAGATGCACATCGAGCAATTGCTGAAGGCGTTCGACAGCTACAACGAGAAAGACTATGAGACGACTTATATGAATGTCCGTGAATCTTACGGGCACATGTTCGAAGTCGGAGCAGGACTCTCGGGAGCGATCGTCGATCAGCATCCGGAGAAGTTCGCGGAGAAGATGCCGAACGAGATGCCGAAGACAGGTATGGGCGGAACGTCTGAAGGGACGTTGACGACAGAGATGTTCCTCGCTCTGTTCGCGACAGCGATGCTCGTCGCCTTGTCGGCAGTGGCACTTCGCTCGCGCAAGACGAACGACCAATAATAATCGAAGTGGCGATGAGGGGATGAACCCCTCTCTGCCTTTCGGATGAAAGGGGTCTGACGTGATGAAGGGACCGGTTTCCGTCCTGCTGCTGTCCGCGCTGCTTGCCGGTTGCGGAGTGAGCGGGGAAGAGATACAAACGAAAGAGAAGAACGAGCCGTCTCGAGCGAAGACGACTGCTTCCTCCGAGGGGCGGGTCATCAAAGAGAACCGGGTCAGCATCGAACCGTCGCGGATCGAGATCCCGTCGCTCGATGTCGATGCGAAGATCGAGGAAGCAGGACTGCTCGCGAACGGGCAGATGGAGGACCCAAAATCTCCTGAGACCGTCGGCTGGTATGCGAACGGCACGAAACCCGGGGAGCGGGGCAACGCGGTGCTCGCGGGACACGTCGACAGCAAGACCGGCCCGGCCGTCTTCTTCGATCTACAGAAGCTGAACAAAGGAGACGAGATCATCGTCTCGGATGAAGAAGGGGAACGCCTGACCTTCGTCGTCGAGGAGAAGAAAAAGTACCGGGCAGAGCTCTCGCCGATCGAGGACATCTTCGACTATTCCTACCAAAGCCATCTCAACTTGATCACCTGCACGGGCGTCTTCGATCAGGAGACGAAGAACTACGACGAACGGCTCGTCGTGTACACGACGCTCCAAAAATGATCACGGACGACGAAGGACACCCTGACGCGAAAGTCAGGGTGTCTTCTTCATGCCTGGTATTTTTTGAAGAACGGTGTCTTCTTCAAAGCGATCGCGACCGGGATCGCAATCGCGAGACCGACGAGGTTCTGTGCGATGTTGCCCGGAATCGACTTCATCGGTGCGATCCAGCTGCTGAGGAGGATCGCTTCGTGTACGTAGTAGACACCGAGCATGACAGGCATCGACAGGACCATCCCGATGATGTTAAACAGGATGCTGTCACCTTGGCGGCCACCCGACCAGGCGATCTTACCGACGATGTAGCCTTGAAGACCGCGGGCGATGATGGTACCGGGAGCCCATGGCGTGTAGTTCGAGACGATGTCGAACAGTCCCATCCCGATGGCGCCCGACGCGGCACCTTTTTTCGGTCCGAGGACGAGCGCGATGATGAACATCATCGCCGTCCCGAGGTGGACGAGACCGCCACTCGGTGTGGTCGGAACACGGATGAAGAATGTAGCTACGAAGACGAGAGCGATTGACATGGACGTCAGGATGAGATGGAGCGTCCTTGAGGATGAATAAGGTGCAGCTTTTTGCATGATCGTAAACCTTCTTTCTCAAATCTGAATGATAGGATAACCTTAGCAAAGGATTGAACCAGTTAAAAGTATCAAAAGTGGATAAAGTGAAGGGGTCAGTTTATTTGTCTCTATCATGTTAGCAAGGGAAAGCGAAGAAGCGCATAGCATGACAATGAATGTCCGCATGAGGTAGAATGAGAACCGTTGCAAAGGGAGGAGGCGTCAAATGATCACGTTACGTACAGTCAGTAAAACATTCTCGGAACAGCCGGTCGTCAAGGCGGTCTCGCTTTCGATCGATCCAGGTGAGGTGCACGGGATCATCGGGGCGAGCGGGGCCGGGAAATCGACGCTCCTCCGCCTGATGAACCTGCTCGAGCGCCCGGACGCGGGAGAAGTCGAGTTCGACGGTCAGCCGTTGATGCGACTCCCGGAACGAAGGCTCCGCCACGTCCGCCAGGAAATCGGGATGATCTTTCAGCACTTTCACCTCGTCTCGAACAAGACGGTCGAACAGAACGTCGACGCCCCGCTCAGAATCGCACGGGTGTCGAAAAAGGAACGATCCGTCCGGGTGAACGAGTGCCTTCGCTTCGTCGGGCTCGAATCCTTCGCCGGGAAATACCCGGCTGAACTGAGCGGGGGGCAGAAGCAGCGCGTCGCGATCGCACGGGCGCTAGCGAACGGACCGCGTGTCCTGCTCTGTGATGAGCCGACCTCCTCGCTCGATCCCGGAACGACGTCCGAGATTTTACGCGTCCTGCAGGAAGTCAACCGGACGCTCGGCGTGACGGTCGTCCTCGTCAGCCATGAGATGGACGTCATCAAGAGTCTCTGCGACCGGGTCACCGTGATGGAGGACGGGGAAATTCGCGAGACGGTCCGGATCGAACCGGCCGGTATCCCTTCGATCGACAGCGACGCCATCTGGTTCCTGACGCAGCTGACGGAAGGGGGCGGCCCGCATGCCTGACGTCCTCCTTCAGTATGAAGAAGAGATCAAACTGGCGATCCTGCAGACGTTCGCGATGGTCGGGGTCTCCGTGCTTGCTGCGATCCTGCTCGGACTCCCGCTCGGGACGCTTCTGTTCCTGTCCCGAAAAGGTCAGCTGCTCGCGAACGGCTTCGTGTTCTCGAGCTTGAACCTGCTCGTCAACACGATACGGTCGTTTCCGTTCCTGCTGCTCGTCGTCTTCCTGATCCCGTTCACACGCCTTCTGCTCGGGACGGCGATCGGGACGGCAGCTGCTACAGTGCCGCTCGCGATCATAGCTATCGCCCACTATTCACGCCTCGTCGAACAGTCATTGCTCGATGTGCCAAGAGGCGTGATCGAGGCGGCGGTCTCGATGGGTGCCTCGACGCGTGAGGTCGTGCTGAAGTTTCTGTTCGTCGAAGCTCGTTCAGGGCTCGTACTCGGTCTGACGACGTCGATCGTCAGCTTCATCTCCTACTCGACGATCATGGGGGTGGTCGGGGGCGGAGGCATCGGCGACTTCGCCATCCGCTACGGCTACCAACAGTTCCAAACCGAATTGATGATGTACATGATCCTGATCATGGTCGTGCTCGTCCAACTGATCCAGTTCGCTGGAACGACGCTCGCAAGAGTGCTCGATAAACGCTAGAAAAGAGGAATAAAGAATGAAAAAAATACTGATATCAATGACTGTGCTCGTCCTTGCGCTCGCAGGATGCGGCAATGGCAACGAAGAGGCTAAGGAGACGGAATCGTCGACGGAGACGACGACGCTGAAGGTCGCGTCGCTGATCAAGCCGATGACGGAGATTCTCGACCTCGTCAAACCGGAATTGAAGAAGGAAGGGATCAACCTCGAAGTGGTCGTCCTCAGTGACAACGTCCAGCCGAACAGCGCTCTCGCGGCGAAAGAGGTCGATGCGAACTTCTTCCAGCACGTACCGTACATGGAGGAGTTCAACCGCAACAACGACGCAGATCTCGTCCCGGTCGAACCGATCTACTTCGCGAACTACGGCGTCTACTCGAAGCAGTACAAGTCGATCGACAAGCTTCCGAAGGGCGCGGTCATCGCGATCGCGAACGACGTCTCGAACATCGACCGCTCGCTCTCAATGCTCGCGCAGCACGGCGAGATCAAGTTGAAGGAAAAGACGGGTCCTTACTACACGATGAAGGACATCACGGAGAACAAGAAGGGCTACAAGTTCAAGGAGGTCGACCTGTTGATGCTCGCGCGTCTCTATGATGACGCGGACGCGGTCGTCATGACGCCAGCCTACGCGGCGCCGCTCGGCTTGACGCCGAAGAAGGACGCGCTCCTGACGGAGGGCGTCGAGAACGACTTCGCGATCACGCTCGTCGCCCGCAAGGATAACGCGGATTCGGAAGCGATCAAGAAGCTTGCTGAAGCGATGACGAGCCCCGAGGTGAAGAAGTTCCTCGAAGAGAACTATGACGAGACGGCCATTCCGGCGTTCAAATGATGAGACGGACCATTCCTTGCGAATGGTCTTTTTCATGCCCTAAAAAGAAAGCGCATACAAAAAAGTGTTGCGTCCTAATCGAGGCGATGCTATTCTAGTTTCAACAATAAATCTAAACGTTTACATTAATTTATGAACTTTTAATTAAAAGAATGCTGATATATATTATTTTTTATCTAAAAATCTAAACGTTTACATTTTGGAGGTGGATAACGATGGAGAACAAGCCGAACATCCAAGACGTCGCGAAGAAGGCGGGCGTGTCGATCGCGACCGTCTCGCGCGTCATCAACAATCAAGGCGGCGTCCGGCGCGTGACGGAAGAGAAGATCCAGCGTGCAATCGAGGAGCTCGGCTATATCCGGAGCGCAGCGGCACGGACGATGAAGCGGAAGGACACGAAGACGATCGGCGTCATCGTCCCGGACATCCAGAACCCATTCTTCCCTCTCTTGATGGCAGGAATCGAGCAGAAGGCGAGCGAGCGGGATTACTTCACGATCTTGAGCAGCACGAACGAGTCGCCGGTCATCGAGGAGAAGATCATCCGCAACTTCCTCGAGCGCGGCGTCGACGGGATCATCATCACGACGGCGAACGAGGACGGCGAGTATTTGAAAGTGCTCGAGGAACAAGGGGTCCCGGTCGTCGCCGTCGACCGAAGCATCAAGAAGTTCGACGTCGACACGGTGCTCGTCGACAACGTCAAGGGTGCCTATCAGGCCGTCCAGCGCCTGATCCTGCAAGGACATCGCAAAATCGGGATCATCCGGGGACCGCAACATACGACGCCTGGACTCGAACGTTACATCGGTTATCAGAAGGCGCTCGAGGATTACGGGATCCCGCTCGACGAGAGTTACGTCGTCGACGGCGATTTCAGTGAGGCGAGCGGATATACGGCGACGAGCGAGCTCTATCACCTTCGCGACAAACCGACCGCCGTCTTCTCCTCGAACAACATGATGACGATCGGCTGCATGAAGGCGCTCGATGCGCTCGATTGGAGACTTGGGGAGGAAGTCGCGTTCATCGGGTTCGATGACGTCGATATCGCGACCTTCCTCAGTCCGAAGCTGTCGGTCGTCGCCCGGCCGATGTATGCGATCGGTGAGATCGCCTTCACCTTGCTGCACGACCGGATCCACTTCAAGGAAGACTTGCCGAAACGGAAATACCTCCTGTCACCGGAACTGATCACGAGACAATCCTGTGCCATGACTGATTCACATATTCCGCGCTGACCGTTCAAGGGGATTTTCCCCTCTGACGAAATGTAAGCGCTTCAAAGGTGGTGAGGCCGCGCGGGAACAGCGGCAGTGAAAGCTTCGACCATACTACTCATTAGGAGGAATCATCATGACGAAAGATCCAATCATCCAATTACCGGACGGCTATTTGAACCGGACCCCGATGTTCCAATTCATCCTGCTGTCGCTTCTCTTCCCGCTCTGGGCGGTCGCGGCCAGCCTGAACGACATCCTGATCGCGCAGTTCAAGCACGTCTTCGAACTGAGCGATTTCGCGAGCGCGCTCGTCCAAAGTGCCTTCTACGGCGGCTATTTCCTCGTCGCGATACCGGCATCGCTGGTCATCAAGAAGACGACGTATAAGTTCGGCATCATGACCGGTCTCGTCTTCTACATCATCGGATGCACCTTGTTCTATCCGGCCTCGAACATGGCTACGTACACGATGTTCCTGTTCGCCATCTTCGCGATCGCGATCGGACTCGGTTTCCTCGAGACGGCGGCGAATACATACAGTGCGATGATCGGTCCGCGCCAGTACGGGACGCTCCGCCTGAACATCAGCCAGACGTTCTATCCGATCGGCGCGGTGTCCGGAATCCTGCTCGGGAAGTATCTCGTCTTCCAGGAAGGTGAAAGCCTCGAGAAGCAGATGGCGAGCATGACTCCGGCAGAGGCGCATGCGTTCGGGCTCGAAATGTTGCAGCATACGCTCGAGCCGTATAAGTACATCATCTTCGTTCTCGTCGGAATCCTCATCCTGTTCGCCGTGACGAAGTTCCCGGCCTGCAAGCCGGAGCAGAAGGACACGAAGAAGGTCGACGTTCTCGCGGCAGTCAAACACCTCGGCGGAAACAGACGCTTCCGTAAAGGAATCCTCGCTCAGTTCCTCTATGTCGGGATGCAGGTGACGGTCTGGTCGTTTACGATCCGTCTCGCGCTTGAACTCAACCCTGACCTGAATGAGCGGGTCGCATCGAACTTCATGCTCTACAGCTTCATCGCCTTCTTCGTCGGAAAGTTCGTCGCGAACTTCCTGATGGCCCGCTTCTCGCCGGCGAAGGTCATCGTGGCCTACGCGATCATCGGGACTGCCGTCCTTGCGTACGCATCGTTCGTTCCGAACATGACGGCAGTCTATGCGGCAGTCGCGGTAAGCATGCTGTTCGGTCCTTGTTGGGCGACGATCTATGCCGAGACGCTCGAAGTCGTCAAGGAGAAGAAGTATACGGAAATCGCAGGAGCAGTCCTCGTCATGTCGATCGTCGGCGGTGCGTTCATTCCGGCCCTCCAAGGCCTCGCTTCGGACTGGTTCGGTTCGCTTCAGCTGTCGTTCCTCGTCCCGATGCTCTGCTTCGCAGCGGTTGGAGTCCATTTCTTCGGTAAGATGAAGGACAGCTCTGCGGTCGTCACGGAAGATGAAAAGAAAATCGCGCAATGACGTGCTGAAACACAGAAAATAAAGTACATGGAGTTGAACAGACATGGCAATCGGAAGAGTGGCGCTCCGGCGCGAGTATTTCAGAGAAAAGAGAGACACGATCTACGCACAAGGAAAGATGGAGGTCGTGATGTTCCGCTATCCGTCAGGCGTCGAGGCGCTCGAGATCACGAACGAACTGGGACGGATGACGGTCCTCCCTTACATGGGGCAGATGATTTGGGACCTGATGTTCGATGGCATCGACCTGAAGATGAAGAACATGTTCGACCAGCCGAGAAAGGCGGAGACGATCATCGACACATATGGCTGCTTCGCGTTCCATTCCGGGCTGCTCCAAAACGGATGCCCGGCTCCAGAGGACGACCACGCCCTGCATGGCGAGATGCCGTGCGCGGACATGGACGAGGCATGGCTTGAAATCGATCAGGAGAGCATCAGGGTATGCGGGACGACGGAGCACGTCAAAGGGTTCGGGCATCACTACGTCGCTAGCCCGTCCGTTACGATGTTCGAAAGTTCGAGCTTCATCGAGATCAAGATGAACGTCCGAAATCTCTCGAGTGCGAAGATGCCGCTGCAATACATGTGCCATACGAACTATGCATATGTCGAAGGGGCAAAGATGACGGAGAACCTCCCGGAAGGAGCATTCACTTTGCGAAAGACGGTCCCGGCGCACGTCAAGCCGAACGAACAATGGCTCGCCTACAACGAGGCGCTGCTCGAAGGCCGCGAGACACTGGAGAGCCTCGATCGACCTGAGATGTATGATCCGGAGATCGTCTTCTTCGCGGACCGGCTCGACCGCTATGCGGAGACGGCGGAGTTCCGCATGAAGTCGCCCGAGGTGGAATTCTTCACCCGCTTCAAGACGTCCGAGCTGAACTATGCGACACGCTGGCTCCTCTATAACGGGGATCAGCAAGTCGGGGCGTTCGTCCTGCCGGCGACGTGCCGGCCGGAAGGCTACCTTGCCGCTGAAGCGTCAGGGACGTTGATCGAGCTTGCGGCAGGCGAGGAGAGAACGTTCACGGTCACGACAGGAATGAAAAAGGGGGACGAGTAAGTGGATATCGCAGTCATCGGGTCGAACATGGTCGATCTCATCACGTATATTGAAACAATGCCAAAAGAGGGTGAGACGCTCGAGGCACCTGATTTTGAGATCGGTTGCGGCGGGAAGGGCGCAAATCAGGCGATCGCCGCGGCGAAGATGGGCTCGCGCGTCATGATGGTCACGAAGGTCGGCGACGATTTGTTCGCGGACAACACGATTGCGAACTTCGAGAAGCACGGAATCGATACCGAGTTCACCGAGAAGGTGCCGGGGACGTCGAGCGGCGTCGCACCAATCTTCGTCGACCCGGAATCGAAGAATCGGATTTTGATCATCAAGGGTGCGAACGCACATCTCGCACCGGAAGACGTCGACCGGGCAGCAGACAAGCTGAAACAGTGCCGCCTGATCATCCTGCAGCTCGAAATCCCGCTTCCGACGGTCTACCGGGCGATCGAGTTCGGCAATGAACACGGCATCCCGGTCATCTTGAACCCGGCACCTGCATCGAAGGAACTCGACTTTGACGCAGTTTGCAAATGTGATTTCTTCATCCCGAACGAGAGCGAGCTCGAAATCCTGACGGGGATGCCGGTCGAGACGGAGGAGCAAATCAGGCAAGCGGCGGACACGCTTCTTGTGAAAGGCGTCAAGAACGTCATCGTGACGATGGGCAGCCGCGGCGTCCTTTGGATGACGAAGGGCGAGAGCCATTTCGTCGCGTCCCACCGCGTCGACGCGATCGACACGACGGGAGCGGGCGACGCCTTCATCGGCGCCTTCTCGAACGAATACGTCAAGACGGGTGACATTCTGCGGGCGCTGAAAGCGGCGACCGCGTTCGCCGCCCTCAGCGTGACGAAGCGCGGGACGCAATCGTCCTATCCGACAGCTGCAGAGGTCGAGGACTTCATCGCAGAACGAGTCTGACACGAAATAGGAAAAGCCGCCATATCCTCCTGTAGAGAGGAATGGCGGCTTTGCTGTCGTCAGACTGTGCCGAGCAGTTTCAAAATGATCAGGTTCGTCAAGTTCGGGACGACCTCGAGCGAGTACGTCATCTCCATCCGTTCGAGCTTCTTGTGGGCATCGAGTCCATAAGGCCCGACGTTGATGACCGGGACGTTCAGGTCGCGGATGTCCTGGTAGTCGACATGGTGTTTCGTCCCCCAGCCCGGATTGTTGCGCGAGACGGCGTTGATGCCCTCGTCGTCGTCGCTCAGGGCGACGAAGCTCATGTCCGAGATGTAGGGGAAGAAGTTACGGGTGACGATCGGGTGCGGATAGCTCGGCTGGATCGCTTCGACCGCTTCGTCGAGCGCGTTTATCAAGTTCGCCTCGTTCGCGTCCTTGCCGGTCAGCTCGATGCGCGGCGAGTATAGAGACGAGTAGAACAGGATGATCGCAGGCGTCTTGTCGCGCATCCATTTCCATGCCTCCTCGACGACGCGTGCGGCGAACATGCGCGTATCGAGCGTGCTGTCCTTCAGGAGCTGCGCCTTGAACGCGTCCATCGCATCGGTGAAGGCTTCACCGTGGGCTTCGATCAGCTGCGCCTCCATCTCCTCGTACGTCATGACCCGTGACGTCCACGTCGGCTGCACGAAGCGTTCGCCGCTGCGTTCGCAGTAGTCGGCGTAGCGTTCCGTAAAGGAAGAAAGGGCACGGTCGAACGCGATCGTCGCCTGATCCTTCAGCAGTTCAAGGACGTCGCGCGGCGACCAGGAATGGATGAAGAAATTGTAGTAGACATAGGCTGCGAGCGCCGTCTGGACCGTGTAGGAAGGCTTCAAGTCCGTCTGTTTGAGGGAGACGGGAGGCACCGTCGTCTCGCCGAACGCCTCGTTGCAGAGCTCCGGATTGTAGTTGATCTGCCGCGTCAGCTCGGCCGCGATGAAGTTCGGGTCTAGTCCTTCGAACGCAGAACCGACATGCGTCTCGGCACCTGTGATGAAGAAGGAGGGAAGCAGCTTTCCGACCGTCCCCTTGTAGATGTAACGGTTCTCGTCGCCTTCATAGCGCGGGGCGACGAAGTCGGCATTGATCGCGGCCGTGTAGTCGAATCCGTGCTCCTTCTTCCAGCGCTTCAACGTCTTCAGGGCAGAGAGGACACCGTGCGAGCTGTCCTCCTCATCGCATTCGGCGAGCAGGACGAGATTCCCGTCGAGCTCTTCCGGGTGTTCAGCGTAATGATTCAAGAGATAGAGGTGACTCGCGACGCCGCTCTTCATGTCGAGCACGCCGCGTCCGAACAGCCAGTCCCCGGAATCTAGCTGTGCGCGGGCAGAAGGAGGGAGATCCTCGCTTTCAAGTGAAGCCATCAGGCGCTCCGGATCGCATGCCTCCTCGCGGAGCTGATTGTAATCCTCGATGCCGACCGTATCGACATGTCCCATCAGGATGACGGTCCGGTTGCTCGTCCCTTTCGTTCCTTTGACGAAGGCGAGCACGTTGTAACGTTCCCGGTCATCCTGGATCGTCTGCTCCAGTACGAGGTGATCATTATTCCGAGAAAAGTAAGGGGATTCTGATAAAATTTTGTATAAATATTTTGAGATAAAAGCTTCTCCTTCAGTGTTGACGACGCTTTCAATTTTTACTAATTCCTTCGTAAGAGAGAGAACCTCTTCACGGCAATCTAACATGGTGAGCACACCCCAGTTCATATTTTATCGATATTGTACAAAAACTAACCTACCATCCAAATTCAGTCAAGTAATTTTGAAGATATAAAAAAATTGGGTGATTTGTGGTTGAATTTTCAGAAACGGTTCGATATAGTGTATATAAACTTACAACAATGAATATTAAATCCTCGTCTTTCGCATTAGATGGGGTAGAGGTCGCGATTCAAATCAGTATCTTGCCTGAGGTTCAGTGAAACCTGGGAAGGCAGGAAAAAGGTTGGATCGCCGAAGCGTTTGGACTCACTGCGTCCAAAAGGCTGGGGCTGCACTCGAACAGGGGCAGAACTGTCATATGCCGATCCGGCATGTGGAGAACTATCTTCATCAATGCGAAGGATGAGGATCGGATAACGCCGTCACAGCATCCCTGTGGCGGCTTTTTATTTTTTAAGGGGGAAACGGAAGATGAAAAAATTGACGATCGCAGCACTCGCTGCCATGACGGTACTGGCAGGATGCGGGACAGAGAAGGCAGACAAGAACGGAGACGCGGCGAAGACGGAACTCGTCAAAGACGGGGCGTTGACGTTCTCGATGACGGGACTCTATCCACCGCTCAACTTCAAGAAGGACGGCAAGTTGACAGGATTCGATGTCGAAATCGGGACCGAGATCGCCAAGCGAATCGGGCTTGAAGCCAATCCGGTAACGAATCCGTGGGAGACGATCATCCAAGGATTGAAAGCGAACAAATACGACGCGATCATCGGCAGTATGACGGCGACGCCGGAGCGCGATAAACAGGTCGACTTCACGGACCCGTACTACCTGTCAGGCGCACAGATTTTCGTCGCAGGGGACAATGGGACGATTCAATCGAAAGAGGACCTGAAAGGGAAAAAGATCGGCGTCATCCAGGCGAGCACGTGGAAGGATATGGCGGAAGATCTCTCTGACGACGTCAAAGGCTACCCGACGGACGTCAACGCGTTGCAGGACCTCGAACTCGGACGTCTCGACGCCGTCATCACGGACAAAATCGTCGGTGTGAGCGCGAAGAACGAAAAAGGAATGGACATCAAGCCCGTCGGCGAACTGCTCAACGAGGACCGCGTCAGCATCGCGGTCGCGGAAGGCGACAAGGAACTGCTCGACAAAATCAACAAGGCGCTCGCCGAGATGGTCGAGGACGGAACATACGAGAAAATCAGCATGAAGTGGTTCGATACGAACATCATGGAAAAATAAGCTACAGCAAGCGGACGGTGCGACGAGAAAGTGCCGTCCGGGAAAGGGGTATGAAGTGCTTTTTCTAGAAAATACTATTTCAATCTTTGACCAACACGGCATGGCCTTCCTGAAGGCGGCCGGCCTGACGATTTCGATCACGGCCATCTCGCTCCTGTTCGCGACGCTGATCGGGACGATCTTCGCCGGATTCAAGATCTCGTCGAGCAAACTGCTGAACCGGATCGCCGACCTCTACATCGGGGTAATCCGAGGGACGCCGCTGATCGTCCAGATCATGTTCCTCTACTACGGCCTTGCGAACTTCCTGACGCTCGACAGCTTCACGGCGGGCGCGCTCGCGCTCGGTGTTCACACCGGTGCCTATATCGCGGAGATCTTCCGCGGTTCCGTCCAGTCGGTCGACCGGGGGCAGATGGAGGCGGCGCGTTCGCTCGGGATGCCTTACTTCCTCGCGATGCGACGGATCATCTTCCCGCAGGCGTTCAAACGTTCGATTCCTGCGCTTGCGAACCAGTTCATCATCAGTCTGAAGGACTCGTCGCTCGTCGCCTACATCGCCGTGACCGATCTCTACAGCGTCGCGCTCAGTGTTCAAGGCGAGAACTACATGCCGTTCGAGACGTTCTTCGTCGTCGGCATCTACTACTTGATCATCGTCCTGATCTTCACCTGGTTCGCGAACCGGATCGAAGGGAAGCTCGATGTCAGCAAGCCGAAGGAGGTCGCCATCCCATGATCACAGTCAAAGGACTTTCGAAGTCATTCGGTCAGCTCGAGGTGCTCAAGCAGGTCGACCTGACCGTCGCGGAGAAGGAGGTCGTCGTCCTGATCGGGGCGAGCGGATCGGGGAAGAGTACGCTCCTGCGCTGCCTGAACTTCCTTGAGGTATCGGAAAAAGGGGAGATCACGATCGACTCGGAACGGGTCGAGCTGACGAAGAAGAAGACGGATTTGAATGCGGTCCGGCAAAAGGTCGGCATGGTGTTCCAGCACTTCAATCTCTTCCCGCACAAGACGGTCCTCGAGAACATCATCGAAGCACCGGTCTTCGTCAAGAAGGAGAAGAAGGAAGTAGCGAGCGCGAAGGCGATGGACCTGCTCGCGAAGGTCGGTCTCGCCGACAAGGCGAACTACTACCCGGAGCAATTGTCCGGCGGGCAGAAGCAACGTGTCGCGATCGCCCGTGCGCTCGCGATGGAACCGAAGGTGATGCTGTTCGACGAGCCGACCTCGGCGCTCGACCCGGAACTCGTCGGAGAGGTGCTGCAGGTCATGAAGGACCTCGCGCGCGACGGGATGACGATGGTCATCGTCACGCATGAGATGGGCTTCGCACGCGAAGTAGCGGACCGCGTCATCATGCTCGCGGACGGTAACATCATCGAGGAAGGGCATCCGGGCGAGATCTTCGCACGACCGAAGCACGAACGGACACAGCGTTTCCTGAATCAAATCCTATGAGAAGACAAGAAAAAGCGAGCACCTCGGATGAGATGCTCGCTTTTGCTGTATGTTCAGTTTCGAATCAGGTAGTCGAATGCACCGAGTGCAGCCGTCGCCCCAGACCCCATCGAGATGATGATCTGCTTGTACGCGCTGTCCGTGCAGTCGCCTGCTGCGAACACGCCAGGGACGTTCGTCGCACCGTGGCGGTCGACGATGATCTCGCCGAACTTGCTGCGTTCGATCACGTCGCCGAGCCAGTCCGTGTTCGGGACGAGTCCGATCTGGACGAAGACGCCTTCGAGCTCGACATGCTGCTCGACGCCGCTCTCGCACTCGACGTACGTGATACCGTTGACTTTGTCGTCGCCTGTGATTTCCTTCGTCTGGGCGTTCTTGACGACCGTGACGTTCGGCAGGCTGTTCAGACGCTGTTGCAGGACGGCATCTGCCTTGAGCTCGGGTGCGAACTCGAGGACCGTGACGTGCTTGACGAGACCGGCGAGGTCGATCGCCGCTTCGACGCCGGAGTTCCCTCCGCCGATGACCGCGACGCGCTTCCCTTCGAAGAGGGGACCGTCACAGTGCGGGCAGTAGGCGACACCTTTGTTCTTGAACTCAATCTCGCCCGGTACGCCGACGTTGCGCCAGCGTGCTCCGGTCGAGAGGATGACGCTCTTCGACTTCAGGATCGCACCGTTCTCGAGCTCGAGCTCGATCAGGTCCTTCTTCTCGAGGCGCGTCGCACGCTGCAGGTTCATCACGTCGATGTTGTAGGCCTTGACGTGCTCCTCGAGGCTCGCGACGAGCTTAGGGCCTTCCGTGTACGTCATGCTGATGAAGTTCTCGATGCTCATCGTATCCATCACCTGACCGCCGAAGCGCTCAGCGACGATGCCGGTGCGGATGCCTTTGCGGGCTGCGTAGATGGCAGCACTCGCGCCGGCAGGACCGCCGCCGACGACGAGCACGTCGAACTCCTTGCCTTCGAACTCGGACGCGTCAGGCGCGCTGCCGAGCTTCGAAAGGATCTCTTCGAGCGACATCCGTCCGCTGCCGAACGACTCCCCGTTCAGGAAGACGGTCGGTACGGCCATGATGTCCTTCTGCTCCACTTCGTCCTTGAACGCCGCGCCGTCGATCATCGTGTGCGTGATGTTCGGGTTGAGGACGCTCATGACGTTGAGTGCCTGGACGACGTCCGGGCAGTTGTGGCAGCTGAGGCTGATGTACGATTCGAAGTGATAGCTGCCCTTGATCGCACGGATCTGGGAGATCAGCGACTCGTCCACTTTCGGTGCGCGTCCGCTCACTTGAAGCAGTGCGAGGACGAGCGACGTGAACTCGTGGCCGAGCGGGATACCGGCGAACACGACACCCGTGTCTTCCGACGCGCGGTTGACGCTGAAGCTCGGCGTGCGTGCAAGCGTCGTCCGCTCGACCGTGATACGCGGCGACATGTTTGCGATTTCGTCGACGAGTTCGAGCATTTCACGGGAGACAGTATCTTCTCCTGCGCTCACCTTGAGGACGACGTCGCCTTCCATCATTTGCAGGTATTGCCCTAACTGTTCTTTGATCGCTGCTTCTAACATGGAGTGTACTCCTTAAATCTTTCCTACGAGATCAAGGCTTGGCTTGAGCGTCGCAGAACCTTCTTGCCATTTCGCCGGGCAGACTTCGCCTGGATTGTTGCGGACGTACTGAGCAGCCTTGATCTTGTTGACGAGCGTGCTCGCGTCGCGGCCGATGCCGTCAGCGTTGATCTCGACAGTCTGGATGACACCGTCCGGGTCGATGATGAATGTACCGCGGTCAGCGAGACCAGTCGTTTCGCTGAGGACGTCGAAGTTGCGTGAGATCGTGTGCGACGGGTCGCCGATCATGACGTACTCGATTTTGCCGATCGTCTCAGATGTCTCGTGCCACGCTTTGTGTGTGAAATGTGTGTCTGTCGATACAGAGTACACTTCGACGCCGAGGTCTTTGAGTGTCGCGTACTGGTTTTGGAGATCTTCGAGTTCAGTCGGGCAGACGAACGTGAAGTCTGCAGGGTAGAAGCAGACGACGCTCCACTGGCCGCGGAAGTTCGCGTCCGTCAAGTCGACGAATTCTCCGTTATGAAAAGCTGATGCGCTGAATGGTAGTACTTCTTTGCCGATTAAAGACATGATGAAATTCCTCCTCAAGGGTATGTGATGGAATCACTCCGGCAATCCAGGTCTCCCCTTATGCTAGAATAATTCTAATGTAGTACTAATTTCTAATAAAGCAGACGTTTTGTCAAGTGAAACGATGCAAATAGTATTTTCAGATGATAATAAAGCGCTTACATATTTATTCTCATTTTTCTTTGTAATCTGCGGTAAGGGGAGCGGACGAAAAGCATCCCCGTTCCTTCGACACGGAACGGGGATGCTTTCGTCTATCCTGCTCTGCTGAAATCAGCTACCGAGACGCGATGATTCTTCGAGCATCCGGTCGAATTGGGCGACTGGCAGCGGGCGGCTGTAGAAGTAGCCCTGGATCTCGTCACAGCCGAGCGCACGAAGGATCTCACGCTGCTCGAGCGTCTCGACGCCTTCCGCGATGACGGAGAGGCCGAGACCGTGTCCGAGATGGATGATCGTCTGGACGATCGAACGGTCCTTCAGGCTCATCGTCAGATCGCGGACGAACGGTTGAGCGATTTTCAGGTGGTTGATCGGGAAGTGCTTCAGGTGATGGAGCGAGGAGTAGCCCGTACCGAAATCGTCGAGCGCGATATGGATTCCGAGGGCCCTGAGTGCCTCCATCTTCTCAATCGAAGCCTCTGCATCGAGAACGGCGACGCCCTCTGTGATCTCGATTTCAAGTGAGGCAGGGTCAAATCCTGTCTCATCGAGGATGATTGCGATCGTCTGCAGCAATTCCGTGTGCATGAACTGGAGAGGAGACAGGTTGACGGCGATCTTTAGGTGATCGTGACCATTCGTGTGCCATCTCTTTCCTTCCATACATGCGCTCCGAAGGACGAATTCGCCGATTGGGATGATGAGCCGGGTCTCTTCGGCGAGCGGAATGAACTCAGCCGGGGAGACCATCCCCTCCGCCGTCTCCCAGCGAATGAGCGCTTCGAGTCCGACAATCTCGCCTGTCAGGATATCGACTTGAGGCTGATAGTGAAGGACGAATTCCCCGTTTGTGATCGCCTTCCGAAGACCGTTCTCAAGCTTCATCCGGCGCGAATAGCTCTCGTTCAAGTCATGGGAGAAGAAGGCATGGCTGTTGCCCCCGCTCTCCTTCGCCTTGTACATCGCCATGTCCGCGTGCTTCATCAGCGCTTCGGTGCTTTCACCGTCCTGCGGATAGAGGGCGACACCGATGCTCATCGACAGATGGATCTCGTGTTCACGGAGCGTGAACGGTTCCGCGACGACTCCTTGCAGGCGTGCGATGAGCGAGAGGATTTCTTCCTCGCTCGAGAGACCGCCGAGGAGGACGGCGAACTCGTCACCGCCTTGGCGCGAGATCGTATCCTCCTTGCGCAAGGACTGGACCATCTGCTTCGAGACGTGGCGGAGCACCTCGTCGCCGAACTCATGCCCGAGCGTGTCGTTGATGTTTTTGAAACGGTCGAGGTCGACGAATAAGATTGCAACGAGTCCCTGCCGCCGTCTTGCTTCCCCCATCTCTTCGGTCAAACGTTCGAGGAAGAAGCGCCGATTCGGCAGGTCGCTCAGCACGTCATGATACGCCATGTGGCGCATCTTCTTTACGACAGTCGTCAGCTGATGATTCTTGCGGCTGAGTTCGTCAGTCCGTTCCGTGATCCGCTGTTCAAGCCGTTCCGTCAGTTGATGGTATTTGTCGAGCAGATTTTGGTTCTCAAGAAGGGTCAGAACTTGGCGCGAGACGACGAGAAGGATGGCAATCGACGCACCGATCGACAGGCTGTCCATCCCTTGTTTCTGTGACAGCATGACACTGAACAGGAGGATGACGCTCGCATATGGAAGCCAGAGTCTCGTCAGGAAGAATCGTCTGGCCGTGCGGTCCTCAAGATTTTCGCGTATTCGGACGAAATCGAGGGACGCAAGGCCGGCGAAGCCCATCAGATACAGGGCCATCGTCCAAAGCGGGTCGAACAGGCTCCCCGACAGATAGAGGTTCGATCCTTCGAGATAGAGATAGGCGGAGTCCGCGAACACCTGGACGAGCAGACTCAGCATCGTGATGTACAGGACGTTTCTTGAGAAGAGATGCTCGCTGCCGAAGAAGGAACGCATCGCGATGAACAGCAAGACGAGATCACCGACCGGGTAACCGATCGAGACGAACAGGAACAATGCGGATGACGATTCGTCCCCGACGATGTCGCGGATGATGAAGTGCCAGCTGAAGGAGATGGCGACGGTCATGATGATTGCCGCATCGAATGAAATTTTGCAACACTGCATCAAATCGGAGACGCGCCACGTCTTATAAAAAAAGGCGGCAAGATAGAAGACGACTTGCAACATGTAGAAGAAATCGGGCCACCCGGGGAATGATGGTATGACGGCCTTCACGATTTCCGTATAGGTCCAGATACCTTCTGCGATCGAGTAGCTGAACGTCCCGAGCATGATGAGTTGCCAAAATCTCTTTTCCATTCCCTGATGACGATTTTGAACGAGATAGAGGACGAGCGTCACGACCCATGCAGCTGAGAAAGAAATCAGGTCACCGCCGACGGTGAGAAGGCGGTCGTTCTCCTGAAACAGGTAGAGCCAGGCGTAATAGACCAAGATGTGAGCGACTGCGAAAGATAGAAAGATGCGCTTGGCCGTTGTTCGCATTCATTTGCCTCCATTCCGCGTGAAGAGTCAAACTTCATATAGTTTCAATTATATAGGATATAAGAAAAACAACTTCATATTTTTATAAAAAATGGTTATTATTTCAATTTAAATAATGGGTTACGGATTTGAAAGATACGGCAGCAGCACGAGCGTAATGATGAAGCAGGAACGACGAATAACCCCTGCGTCCGATCGGATGCAGGGGTTATTCGTCGTTCAGGCGACTGGAAGGCTGACCTTCGGGAAGCGCCAAGCATAGTCGAATTCAATCGTCGTCTCGCCTCGAACGGACAGGAAGTTGACGAGTCCGTATTCCCGCGTCAGGAACTGGGACGGGGTGATCGGGCGTCCGACGAGCGTCTGATCGGCGTTGACGTCACGGATCAGCAAGCGATCGTCTTCGATCGACACCTCGTACGTGTCCTCGCCGTCGCTATAGCGACCGGTCCAGTCCCGCCAGTCGGCTGCCTCTGAAGGAACTTCCGTGAAGGCGGGGCAGGCCTTCGTGTCGACGATGATGCATGAGGTGTCTTCTGGAAACCCTACGCTGAACCGCACGTTTCCATCGCTGTCGACGGCGCGGTATATGTTCGTTCCGGTCCGCTCGAGAACGTAGGAGATGCCGCCGTGCGTCAAACGTGTTCCATCCTCCGTCTGTCTGAGCTCAAGCAGGCCATGATAGCTGTGGAGGAACGTGCCCGTGTAAGCCGAAAGATCTTCGGACTGCAACGAATGCGTATCGGATGTCGTCTCCTCGCCGAGCAGTTCGTCGACCAGGGCGTACCCCGCGTTGAAGATGTTCTCCCCGTTCGCGAGCGCGATGACGGCGATCCCTTTTTCCGGCACGAGGATGAACTGGCTCGAGTACTGATAGCTGTACTGACCGTAGTGCCAGAACCGTTCGACTCCCTGCTTCGTCTCGCGGAAGAAGGTGATTCCGCATCCGGCTTCCGTCGCCGTGTACCAGGGGATCTGCTCCTTGCGCATCTCGTTGATCGAGGCCGCGTCCATGAGAGGTGCGCCGAGCTCGAGGTGGAGGCGGGCGAACTTCTCCAAATCCTGGAGAGAAGAGAAGGCATAGTAGGACGGATGGTTCGCCGCGTAGTCGCTGAATGTGTCAGAAGGGACGATCTGCCCGTCCTTCCTTGAGTGAGGAAAGGCGAGCGGTTGTTGCTTCGCACGCACCGGGTCATAGGTCGTCTGCGTCATTCCAAGCGGATCGAGAAGCCACTCCTGCATCAGTTCAGCGAACGGCTTGCCGGTGACGGTCTCGGCGACGAAGCCGGCGATGTTCAGCCCATGGTTGCCATAGGAATAGGCCGTACCCGGCCGGAACAGGACGGGAAGCGTCGGGACGGTGTTGCGGATGTAGTCCTCGAGAGTCCGGTCGTCCGGGTGGCAGTCTCCGGTCGGCATGCCGGACGTATGGGACAGCAGCATCCGTGTCGTGATCAGTGGGGTCGCCGTCTCATCCGAAGTCTTGAACCACGGGATGTAATGCGTGATCGGGAAATCGAGGTCGAGCAGGCCTGCCTCTGCGAGCCGCATCAGGACGGTGCCGGTCAGCAGCTTGCTGACCGAGGCGATGCGAAAGAGGGTCTCGGGAGTGACCGGGGCACCGGTGTCGTCCGACGCCGTCTTCCCGTAGCCTTGCGACACGAGCATCTCGCCGTCTTTCATGACGAGAACGGCAGCCCCGGGGATTTGATTTTCCTGCATCGTCTGTTCGACGATCCGATGAAGTCTTTCGATTGAATATGACATATGGATCTCCTTAGGTTATTTAGGTTCTGGATACATCCGTTCGAGGAACTCGATCGACTGTCGGATCAACTGACGCAGCACGTCGGTATCGATATCCGCGACCTTGTTGATGTAGACACAGGCCTTCCCTGACGTATGCTTGCCGAGGCGTTCGAGCAATGCCTCCCGTCCTGCGTCTCCGGTCGCGAAGTACAGGCTCGTCTTCCCTTTGCGCGGCGAGAAGCCGACGAGGAAGCTGTCCCCCTCATGACCGGTCGGGTAGCGGTAATGATAGCGGCCGAAACCGATCATGCTCGCCCCCCACATCCGGGGCGGATGTCCGGAGGTCTCCGTGAAGATCTCAAGCAATTCGTAGGCGTCCTCCTTTTTCCGAGGGTTCTCGATCTCCTCGAGGAAGGCGGTGACATCGCCTTCATTTTCGTTCTCTCTCGTCTTCTGTTCGTAGGCCATTCCAGTCACGTCCTTTCAAAGGTCTTCAACGACAGCCCTTCTGTCATGGTTTTCTGAACATGAGAAAGCTGTCGCTCAATGCGTATCTTCGAGGCGGACGAGCTCGTCCATGATGAGCTCGATTTCCCGTTCGGCGACCTCGCGCGAGATGATCTCTTCCCGGACGAGCCGTTCGATTGCCTCGTGTTCCGCATACAAGGCAAGGCGGCGCAGCAGCGTCTGTTGGCGCTCTTTCAGTTCAGGGTATCTCTCGAACAGGCGCTCCGTCTCGCTGCGAAGCGAAGTGACTTCGTCTTCGTAGGAAGAGAGGAGGTCCCGGGTCGAGGCTTCCGTCAAGAACAGGTCGCTTCGCGCCTTTCGAATCTCGCTGACGGCGGACTCATAGCGGTGGCTTCTTGCGACGAGCGCCTCATAGGCGAGGTGCGCGTCATCCTTCTGCTCCGTACCGAGCAGGCGCAGGAGCGGCTTGATCGAGAGGCCCTGGACGACGAGTGAGAACAGGACGACGCTGAAGGCGAGGACGAGGACCGTCTCCCTGCCTTCGAACGAGCGCGGCAGGCTGAGTGCGAGAGCGATCGACAGCGACCCCTTCAATCCGCCCCAGTTCAGGATATGTCCCCAGGCGAGCGGGACGTTCTTCAAAAACGAGATGCTCGCGTAGACCGAGACGGCCCGGGCGACCAGGACGATCATGATCGCAATGGCGATCAGTCCCCATTTGTCCATCAGGTCGATCTGTGTGATCTCAAGACCGACCATCAGGAAGACGAGCGAGTTCGCAAGCAGCGCCGCGACGTCCCAGAAGCTGTTGATGTTGAGCTTGGTCGTCGGACTCATCCCGATCCGTGCCCCATAGTTGCCGAAGATGAGCGCCGCGACGACGACAGCGATGACACCGGACGCCTCGAACGTTTCTGCTGCGAGAAACGCACCGTAGAACAGGATGATGCTGAAGATGATTTCGAGCGGATAGTCGTCGTACAGCTTCGTCAGTTGGGAGAAGGCGTAACCGAAGATGGCTCCGACGAGCAGACCGAGGGCGATGACGCGGACGAACTCGAGCAGGCCAAGACCGAAACCAGCTACGCCGAGATCGAGATACGTCAACAGATAGAGCGAGGAGATCTTGAACAGGACGACGGCGAGACCGTCATTGAACAGGCTCTCCCCCTCGATGATCGTCGCAAGCCGTTTCGGCACGCCGACGCTCTTGAAGATCGACAGGACGCTGACGGGATCGGTCGCGCTCATCAGGGCAGCAAAGACGAACGCGGCAGGGACCGGCAGATCAAGAAGCCAGATGCCTGCGAAGCCGATGATCAAAAACGACAGGAGCGTCCCGAGAAACGCAAGCGAGATGATCGGCTTCCTGTTGTCCTTCAGATGCGGGAACGGCAGCTTGAGCGACGCCTCACCGAGCAGCGCCGGCAAAAAGAGGGTGATGATCACGAAATTGAACACTTCCCCTTCCGTGATGAACGATTTGACCGGTTCAAGGATGGGCACGTTCGCGAGACCGATCAGCGTGCCGACGATGACGAGCGCGATCGGATAAGGCTGATTCATTTTCTTTGCGACAGCCGTGATACCGGCAGCGAGCATGACCAGGACGAGCCCGAGTTCGAATACGTGGTGCAGATCGAGTTCTTCCATTAATCTACCTTCTTTCGTCGATGAGATGCCTTCCTTTTCCCGTCAGATACCGGCATCAATCTTCGGTCTGATGCTCGCTCATGAAGGCGAGCGTATTACCTTCCGAATCCTCGAAGAACACCATCCGCATCTCCGTCGTCCCGACCTTCGCGACGGTGTGGGGTTCATCCGTGAAGCGGATGGTCGCCCCCTTCTCACTATATGTCGCGGCGACGTCCGCCACCGTCAAGTAGAGGATCGAGCTGTGCGCGAATGCTTCGCTTTCCGGAACGCTCAAGATCAGACGGACGCCGGCACAGTCGAGAAAACCGAGCGTCTCCGTGCGGAACAGAAGCGGCAAGCCGAGCTCCTCCTCATAGAAGGCGATTGCCCGGTCAAGCTCCTTGACCGGTACGGCGATTTGACCGATTTTTTGGATCATCGTGTCCCGACTCCTTTCATTATTTCAATGCCTCGAACAGGAAGACACGGGACGAGGAGTCCGGTTCCTTGCCTGTATAGTCTGCCGTCACCTCGACGTCCGTGAAGCCGATCTCCTTGAGCACCATCTTGAATTCCTCGATGCCGTACCAGCGGAGCGGAAGGCGTTGCAATTCTGTTTGAATCAGATTGCCGTCGCGCCACTTCTCATATTTGATGAAGATGACGTGACATTGCGTGAAGAAGTCGAACTGTGCCGTCTTCGTCTCCATCGTGATCAGGCTGCCGTCCCTCGATGTAAACGAGGACGTCCCGCTGAAGGCTGAAATCGCGCTCGGCGTCTCGGGAAGCGACAGATCGAGAATCAACCGTCCACCTGGTTCGAGGTGGTCATACAGCCGGCGAAGCGTCGAAATCGATGCACTTCGTTCCTCGATCAGGGCGAATGAGCCGGCCGGGATGATGATCGCCTCGTAGTCATGCGGCAAGTCGATCGTCTCGAGTGCCCCTTCATACAGGACCGGCGCAAGTCCGCGCTCCTTGGCCTCATGTGCACACGCATCGAGCATCTGGGGCGAGTTATCGATTCCTTCGACGCGCAGGCCCGCCTCGAGCAGCGGGATATAGACGCGGCCGGAGCCGACCATCGCTTCAAGAATGCGTCCCTCGCAGTTCGCGAGACGTGACCGGTAGTACGCGATGTCACCGCTGAATGCGTGGCCGACCGGTTTCGTCAGCCGATAGACTTCCGTGCAAAGTTCCCCGTATTGACTGAATGACATGAAAACTCCCCCTTATCTCGTTAGCTTCAGATTACCTGAAAATCGGACAGAGGAAGAGGGGATCCTTCCGAGAAAAGGGAAGTGGTATTTTGTGCGATGGGACGGTGCGAGCAAGGAATGCGAGGTATGTCATTGACAATTTTTCGGATGGCATGATAGAAAAGAAGTAGTTAGCACTCTTCGTATAAGAGTGCCAAAAAATGCTTAGGGGGATTTCTCATGGAGACGAAACAATTCAAAGCGGAATCGAAGCGGTTGCTCGAGATGATGATCCACTCGATCTACACGCAAAAGGAGATTTTCTTGCGGGAGCTGATCTCGAACGCAAGTGACGCGATCGACAAACTCTACTACAAGGCCTTGACGGACGACAGCCTCGTCTTCGCCAAGGAAGACTATACGATCACGATCATCCCGGACAAGGACAAACGCCAGCTCGTCATCCGGGACACGGGGATTGGGATGACGCGAGAGGAACTCGAGGAGAACCTCGGGACGATCGCGAAGAGCGGATCGCTCGCCTTCAAGCAGGAAAATGAAGCCGAGGACGGACGCGATTTGATCGGACAGTTCGGGGTCGGGTTCTACTCGGCGTTCATGGTCGCGGACGTCGTCACGGTCGTCACGAAGCCGTTCGGCAGCGACGTCGCCTACAAATGGGAATCACGCGGCATCGACGGCTACACGATCGAGACGATCGAGAAGGAGACGGTCGGGACGGAGATCACATTGCACCTGAAGGCGGACACGGAGGACGAATCCTTCGGTGAGTACCTCGAAGGCTATCGCCTGAAGCAGATCATCAAAAAGTATTCCGACTTCATCCGCTACCCGGTCCAGCTCGAGGAGATCGAGCGCGAGAAGGCCGAAGGCTCGGAGGAATACGCGGAGAAGAAGGTGCTGAAGACCGTCAACAGTATGGTGCCGATCTGGCGTAAGAACAAACGGGAACTGACGGACGAGGACTATGCGAACTTCTATGCCGAGAAGCACTACGGATTCGACAAGCCGATGAAGCATCTCCACATCAGCGCGGACGGTGCCGTGCGCTACCAGGCGATCCTCTACGTTCCGGAGCAGATGCCGTTCGACTACTATACGCGCGAGTTCGAGAAGGGACTCGAGCTGTACGCGAACGGCGTGCTGATCATGGAGAAGTGTGCCGACCTCCTGCCGGACCACTTCAGCTTCGTCAAGGGGATGGTCGACTCGGAGGACCTGTCGCTCAACATCTCCCGTGAGATGCTGCAGCACGACCGGCAGCTGAAGCTGATCGCGAAGAACATCCAGTCGAAGGTGAAGAAGGAGCTCGAGACGCTGCTGCGCGACGAGCGCGAGAAGTACGAGACGTTCTACGGGGCGTTCGGACGCCAGCTCAAGTTCGGCCTCTACAACGACTACGGCATGCATAAGGACGTGCTGAAGGATCTCGTCCTCTTCTACTCATCGAAGGAGAAGAAGCTCGTCACGCTCGCGGAGTACGTCGGGCGAATGCCGGAAGAACAGAAGTATATCTATTATGCATCCGGTGAGAGCGTCGAACGCCTCGACAAGCTGCCGCAAACGGAACGGGTGGCGGACGAAGGTTATGAAATCCTCTACTTCACGGAAGAGATCGACGAGTTCGCGATCCAGATGCTCGTCGAATATGACGGAAAGCCGTTCAAATCCGTCACGAGCAGTGATCTCGGCTTGCCTGAAGCAGAGGCGACGGACCAGAAGGATCACGAAGACCTCTTCTTGGCGATGAAGGAAAAGCTCGGCAGCGACGTCAAGGACGTCCGCGCCTCGGTCCGCCTGAAGACGCATCCGGTCTGCTTCTCGACGGACGGTGCCGTCTCGATCGAGATGGAGAAGGTGCTACGCGCGATGCCGAACGCGGGCGACGTCGAAGCCGTGAAGATCCTCGAGGTCAACACGAACCACCCCGTCTTCGCTGCGCTCGAGAAGGCACACGCGGAGGACGAGGCGAAGTTCGGACGCTACACGAAGTTGCTGTATCAGCAGGCGCAGCTGATCGAAGGACTGCCGATCGAGGATCCGGCCGCCTTCGCGAACGAGGTTTGCGAGTTGATGATTTGAAGACAGACGAAAGAAGACATTCCGCACTGAACTGAACCAAAAAAGTTAGACAATGAATGATTCGTCAGGCGACCTTGAGGACCTGAGTCCGGTATTCCACCGGGCTCAGGTTTTTTAGTCGTCTCTTGATGCGACGATGGTTGTAGTACTCGATGTAACGCACGAGCTCGCGCTTGAAGTGGTCCATGTCATCGAACTCCTTGAGATACAGGAGCTCGGACTTGAGCACGGCGAAGAAGCTCTCGATGGCTGCGTTGTCGAGACAGTTGCCCTTACGGGACATACTTTGAGTGATGCCGTGCTCCCGGAGCGTACCGATGAATGGCCGGTATTGATAATGCCAACCTTGATCGGAGTGAAGAATCGGCCGTGCCTGCCCGTCGAGCCTCCCGATCGCCTGGTCCAACATCTCGCCGACGAAATGATAGGTGGGGCGGTCCGACACGGTATAGGCGATGATCTCCCGGTTCCCCAGGTCCATCATCGGCGAGAGGTAGAGCTTCTCCCCGAAGAGGTGGAACTCGGTGACGTCAGTCACCCATTTCTGGTTCAGGCCGGAGGCCTTGAAGTCCCGTTGGAGAAGGTTCGGCGCGACCTCCCCGACCCGCCCCTTGTAGGAGCGGTATCGCTTCATGCGGACGAGGCACTTGAGGCCGAGCTCACCCATGAGGCGGCGCACGGTCTTCGGGTCGTGTCGGAAGCCTTGGCGCTCGAGGAGCGCGTGGATGCGACGATAGCCACATCGTCCCTCGTGTTCGTGGAAGAGGGCATGGATGGCCGCCTTCACCTCCGCATACTTGTCCTCGGCCGTCAGGCGCGTCCGCCAATAGTAATAGACGCTCCGGGCCATACCGAGCACGCGAAGGAGTCCCGGGACGGGATAGGTCGCCCGCAACTCCTCGATCACTTGCGCCTTGATCCGGTTCGTCGCGCATTCTCTTCTTGAACCAAGGCTCTCAATTTTTTTAACGCGGCGTTCTCCATCTCGAGGTACTC
>NZ_QPKS01000013.1 GCF_003344535.1 Exiguobacterium flavidum
ATTCTCTTCTTGAACCAAGGCTCTCAATTTTTTTAACGCGGCGTTCTCCATCTCGAGGTACTCCACCCGTTCCTTGAGCTTCTCGACCTCCGTCATCTCTTCAGGGTCCTTCTTCTTGCGTCTCGCCATCGGGGCACGTCCTTTCGGTCTGGCGGCCAGCCCCTCGATCCCTTCCCGTTCGTAAGCAGATCGCCATCTGGAGATCATGCCCGGGGAGGAAAGACGGTATTTCAGGGCCGCATCGATGCAGGACAGCCCGTTGGTCGCCATGTCGTTTAGTACCTCCAGTTTAAACGCCGGCGAGTGGGCTGTATAGGAACGATCGAAGATCGCCTCCCCCCAACGCTCATAGAGACGCGCCCAATTACGGACCTGTCCATGGGCCAACCCGAACTCTTTTCCTAACGCCTCGTACCCGTCTCGTCCCATCAGATAGCGCTCGGCGATCTGTATTTTGAACGCCTTCGTATGTTTGGCCATAAAAAACACCCCATAAAAGTTGGATTTTCATGTCCAACTTTTATGGGGCAGTTCAATCCCCTAGCCTTCTTTTTTTAGGATAATAAATTAGAAATTAATCCTTTTTTTAAAGGAAATTGGCATTGAGTTCGACCGCCTCGAAGAAGTATATTAGAGGTGGTGAATGCGCTTACATTCGCCGACCGTCTTGCAGAAGAAACAGTCATCCTAAGGAGGAAAAGAGCGTATGTACAAATCGAAGTCGTTCTACGCAGCAACCATCGCAACAGCACTAGCGGTCAGTGTCTTACCGGCAGGCATGTCAGCAGAAGCACATCAGCAGTCGAAGCATCAGCAGGTGAAAGAGAAGCACTATAAGCTGTCTGCGATCAAACTTGATGATCAGACGGTAGTGCTGAACGGAACGCTCGACCTCCCGAAGACGATCGAAGTCGAGGTGAAGAAGGGGCGCGTCGAGACGAAGAGCATCACTTGGGAAAAACCAGCGACGGACAAGGAAGGGACATTCGTCGTCAAAGGATATTACACACATGACAAGAAGAAATTCATGGTCATCCTGAAATACAAGGTCGTCAAGAAATCGGAGTTCAACCTGTCACTCATGCACACGAACGATACACACGCAAGTCTCGACAATGCACCGAGACGCGTCACGGCGATCGACGAGTATCGCGCAGCGCATCCTGGCGCGCTGTTGATCGACGCGGGTGACGTCTTCTCGGGCTCACTCTACTTCAACGAGTTCAAGGGACAGGCGGACCTCGCGCTGATGAACCTGATGGAGTATGATTTGATGACGTTCGGCAACCATGAGTTCGATCTCGGGGATAAGGACGGGCATGCGGCACTCGCGGCATTCGTCAAAGGGGCGAAGTTCCCGTTCATCACGGCGAACGTCGACTTCAGCGAAAATGATCTGTTCGACGGTCTGCAGAAGAAGGACGTCACGAAGAAGGCGGAAGACGGAAAGATCTACGAAGGCGTCATCAAGGAAATCGACGGGGAGAAGGTCGGCTTCTTCGGCTTGACGACGGAAGAGACGAAGGACATCTCGAGTCCGGGGACGATCGCGTTCAAGAACTACATCGACAGCGCGAAGCGGGCGGTCGCGAAGTTCGAACACCATGGCGTCAACAAGGTCGTCGCCGTCACGCATATCGGGTACGATGACAATCCGGCGGTCGACAACGACCAGCTCCTCGCCCAATATGTCGACGGAATCGATATCATCATCGGCGGCCATTCGCATACGCGGCTGGACGCACCGGTCGTCGTCGACAAGGAAGAACCGACGTTGATCGTGCAGGCATATCAGTACGGAGATTTCCTTGGTACGCTCGATGCGAAGTTCGACCGCACAGGCAAAATCATCGCACACTCGGGCAAGCTGATCGACGTCAAGACGAAAGCTCCTGACGCCGAGGCGGCAGCCCTCCTGAAACCGTACGCCGATAAGGTGAACGTACTCAAGAACGAACAAGTCGGGGCGACGGTCGTAAACGCGCTGCCGAACCCGCGGACGAGCGATGCTGGAAATACGGCTGGCGTCAGCGTCCGAAACAGCGAGACGGCGCTCGGGAATCTGATCACGGACGCGATGCTCGACAAGGCGAAAGAGTACAATGCCGAGACATCGATCGCCATGCAGAACGGCGGCGGAATCCGTGCAGCGATTCCGGCCGGTCAGCTGACGGTCGGACAGGTGTTGACGACGTTGCCGTTCGGCAACACACTCGCGACGGTCTCGCTGACGGGGGCTGAAGTGAAGGAACTGCTCGAACTCAGCGTCGGCGTCGCCCCGATCGAGAACGGCGGATTCCTCCACGTCTCTGGGTTGAAGTTCACGTATGACAGCTCGAAGGCGAAAGGTTCGCGCGTCGGGACGGTCCAAGTCAAGACGGGTGCCGCATACGTCGAGCTCGACTTGGCGAAGACATATGTCGTCGCGACGAACGCCTTCACGGCTAAGGGCGGAGACGGGCTGACGACGTTCGAGAAAGCTTACAAGGAAGGCCGCGTGACGGATCTCGGTCTCTCGGACTGGGAGAACCTGCGTGACTACGCTAAGAAGCTCGGCACGATCGATTACAAGATCGAAGGCCGGATCGTCGACGTGAAACAATAATTCAGTTGAACAAGACAGCCCTTCATCCCGGGAGACGTTTCTCTAAGGGTGAAGGGCTGTCTTTTCTTTTGTCAGACGTTCGTCCGAACGGAAGTCGTCTTGCGGGAGACGAGCTCGAACGGCAGGATGATCCGTTCCGTCTTATCGGACTCCGTGACGAGGCGAAACGCCTCGCCGCCGATCTCTTCGCAAGGGATGGAGATCGTCGTCAGTTCCATTACGGCAGACAGCGGGTGACCGTCGAAGCCGATCAGTGAAATGTCTTCCGGGACGCGTATCCCTGCTTTCCTCAGCGTCATGTATACGCCGGAAGCGACATAGTCGCTCGCGATCAGCAGGGCGGTCGGCCGTTCATTTGAAGCGAGCCAGCGCGACGCGATGCGTGCGCCGTCCTCGACCGTCAGCGCCGGGGTGTCAATCCATTCCTGCCTCGCATCCGGTACGAGATCGAAGTAGGCCTTTTTCCTGGCGATGCTGTTGACGCTGTGCTCACGGCTCAGGCAGATGCCGATTTTCTCATGCCCGAGCCGGATCAGCTCCTCGAGGCCGCTCCTGAATCCGGCATAATGGTCGACATAGACGGTCGAGACGTTCGGGTGGTTCTCGCAGAAGACGATTCGGCCATAGTCCTCGAACTTCAGGAATTCCTCGGGCGCAAGCGCGTGCGAGACGACGATCAGTCCTTCGACCTCACGTTGCGAGAGAGCTTGGAGCGCCAGGCGCTCTCGCTCCTCCTCATAGTTCGTCTGCCACATCAGAAAGCGGTACTCGGCGTCGAAGGCGCGGCGGGCGATACCTTGCAGGATGGCAGAATAATACGGATGGTCGACGTACGGCAACACGACGCCGATCGTCTTCGTCCGTCCGCGTGCGAGATGGACGGCAGTCTGGTTTCGAATGTAACCGAGTTCAAGAATCGCTTGCTGGACGGCTTGGCGCTTGTCGTCCGCGACGTAAGGATGATCGTTCAACACGCGCGACACAGTGCTGACGGATACGCCCGCAACACGTGCGAGGTCACGGATGTTCGTCATGAATCCGCCTCCTTGTTGATTAGTTGGCGCTGAGTGCGCGCTCGAGCTGAAGCCAGCCCTGCTTGGCGTCGGCATCACCCTCGAGTTCGGTCCGCTCGATCTGTTCAGCGATCTTCTCGAGCAGGCGTGTCTTCTCGATCGGTGTCAACTGGTCGTATTGCTCGACGATCGTATGCTTGCAGAGGTAATAGCCGACCGGGGAGTACATCTGTTCGATGGCGAGATCGTAGGCGACGTTCCGTTTAAAGAGATGATGCAGGCGTTCGTTCCAAGTCATGGTGATGACCTCCTTTTAATTGTATAGGACAACCGTAAAGTATGAAACGCGTTTCATCGCAAGAACAATTTTTTTGGTGAAAAAAGGGATTTTTTTCTAAGCAGTCATTCTGTTAAGATAGAGAAGGACAGATGGGGCGGGTATTGACATTCAGGGTCCCGCACTCCATCCTAAACATGACTTAGACAGAGAGAGGCGAGACGAGATGGAAACGACTGACTCGAAATTGGCGCTCAAACTGCTCGTTGTTCTCTCACGAACAATGCATGCTGTATCTGAACGGGTGAAGGCGGACATCAAGAGCTACGAATTGAACCCGTCGGAATTCGGAGTGCTGGAGTTGCTCTATCATAAGGGAGACACTCCGCTTCAGCAGATCGGGGATAAAATCCTGTTGACGAGCGGAAGCGTGACGTACGTGATCGATAAGCTCGAGAAACGCGGATTGATCGAACGGCGTTCATGCCCGACGGACCGTCGTGTCACGTTCGGGACATTGACTCCGGCCGGGGAACGGCTGATGGCAGAGATTTTCCCGAAGCACGAAGCGTTCCTGGCTGAGCTGTTCAGCGATCTGTCAGAAGGAGAGAAGCAACAATTGATCGATCAATTGAAGCGGGTAGGCTACAAGATGCTCACCCCGTGATCCGGTGAACCCGAATCGAGAAGGAAACGATGCCCTCCTGCCCTGCTGATGCCGGGTGGGGGGGCATTGGTGTATCGGGGAAGAACGGATGACAGAAAACATTTATCTTGAATTCAAAGTAATTGACATAGGAGAAAAACACTGGTATGTTTAGTTACATGAATTACTTTAAATAAAGGGGACTAACAAAAATGACTAAATTACTTTATGTAACTGCTAACCCGAAATCAACGGAACATTCATTCAGCCTGCAAGCCGGTGAAGCTTTCCTCGAGAGCTATAAGGCTGCGAACCCGAACGCGGAGATCGAAGTCGTCGATCTCTACAACGAGCAAGTGCAAGAAATCGACGCTGACGTCCTCAGCGCATGGGGCAAGTTCGCGACTGGCGAAGAGCTTTCAGAAGTCGAGCTCGCGAAAGTCGGGATCATGTCTGCGCACCTCGAAAAATACATGACGGCTGACGAGTACGTCTTCGTCACGCCGATGTGGAACTTCTCGTTCCCAGCACGTCTCAAAATGTTCCTCGACAGCGTCCTGCTCGCAGGCAAGACGTTCGCATACACGGCTGAAGGTCCGAAGGGTCTCATGGAAGGCAAGAAGGCTCTCCACATCCAGGCGACTGGCGGCGTATACACAGGAACAGGGCTCAACTTCGGAGACGACTATCTCCGCCAAGCGCTCGCTTTCACAGGAGTGACTGACTACGATGCGCTCTTCATCGAAGGTATGGCGATGTTCCCTGAAAAAGCTGAAGAGATCAAACAAGAAGGACTTGCGAAAGCACGTGAACTCGGTCGCGCTTTCGGAAAAGTCAACGCTTGATTTGAGAAAATGGTTCTTTAAGCCCGAATAAGACGAGTGCTCCGTTTCCGCAGGATGACTGCTGAACCGGAGCACTTTTTCGTCTGTCAAGTCGAATCAGTTTTGTCTTCTGCGGACGACCATCAGGGCGAAAGCCGCGAGGTCAAGCGCTTTCTCGAGACCACGCGGATGGGTCGATATCCGGTAGAGCCACTCGAGGCGCAACTTGCGGAACAGCTTCGGCGCACGTTTGCTGTGACCTGACCAGACATCGAACGAGCCGCCGACACCGATGAAGATGCCATGCGACACGAGCCCGTAGACGCGGGCGATCCATTCCTCCTGCTTCGGTGCGCCGAGAGCGACGAGGACGAGGTCGGCCCCTGATGAGGCAAGAGCCTTCGTCGCCTCTCCCTCCTGGCCATAGCCATGATAGGCACCGACGATCTGGAGGCGCGGGAAACGAATCGTCAATTCGTTGACGAGCGCCTTCATCACTTCTGGTTTCCCTCCATAAAGGAAGACGCTTTTCCCTGCCTTGTCGGCAGCGCGCAGCAGCTCCCGCGATGTCTCGATGCCGGGAAGCGTCGCCTGGAGTGGACGACCTAGTCTGCCGCTTGCGAGCGTGATGCCGATTCCGTCCGGCGTGATGTAGGTCGCATCGGTCAGTAGTTTCTTATAGCCCGGGTCCCGCAGTGAACGGAGCACGAGCTCGGGATTCGCCGTGACGAGGAACGCCTTTCCGTTTTGGCGCAGGATTGTTTTAATATGGGTATACCACTCAGTAGGAGTGGCGTTGACGAACGACAGTCCGAATAGATCTGTTTTGTTGACCATGTTTTCCACCTCTATCCCATCTTAGCAGAGTGGGACGGGTCGCGAACAGGGACGCAAGTCGGAAAAAGGGGGAATCGCAATGCAGGATTCATGGAAACCATTACTTACAGCAGAGAAGGAGAAGCCGTATTTCCAGTCGCTTTGGGCATTCGTCCAGACAGCTTACGCTGAAACGACGGTCTATCCGCCGAAAGAGCGGATCTTCCACGCCTTCGATGCCGTCGGACCGTCCGACGTCCGATGCGTCATCCTCGGACAGGATCCTTATCACGGACCGGACCAGGCGAACGGATTGAGCTTTTCGGTCAATGACGGTGTGATGTTTCCGCCGTCATTACGGAACATGTTCAAAGAGCTTGAATCGGATATCGGCTGTCCGCGACCGGAATCCGGCAACCTCGAGAAATGGGCGAAGCAGGGGGTCTTCCTCTTGAATGCCGTTCTGACCGTCGAGGCGGGGAAGGCCGGCTCACACGGCAAGAAGGGTTGGGAGACGTTCACGGACCGGGTGATCGAGATCCTGAGCGACCAGGATGAACCGATCGCCTTCATCCTGTGGGGCAATTATGCGAAGAGCAAGAAGGCGCTGATCGACACGGACAAGCACCTGGTCCTCGAATCGGTCCATCCGAGTCCGCTGTCGGCGAGCCGCGGCTTCTTCGGCAGCCGTCCGTATTCAAAGGTCAACGCATGGCTTGAGGAGACGGGGCGGAAACCGATCGATTGGTGTCTCTGAAAAAGAGGGTGACTCATAAGTCGCTCCACAATCAATCCTTGTGACGGGCAGTTCCGTCGCACTCGCTTTCCGCGGGCGGGACGCAAGCCGCGGCCGGACCGCACTCCCTGCGGCCGTGCCGGGTCTCGCCTGTCCCTGACTGAAGCGCTGGCCGCGCTTCATCTACCCGTCGGAGTCGAGCGGCGACTGTGTGTCTGCCCTGTCCGAGCAAAAAATCCGATCGGCCGATTTTTTCTCGGCTGATCGGATTTTTTCTATGAAGGGCCCACCCTGGAGTTCGGACTGGTAGCCACCGCACATAACCTCCGGAAATTAGTGGAAACATATCCTCCGATCAGGGGAATGGATTGAAAAAGAAGCAAGGCAAGGAAAAAGACAGCGAGGAGACCATTCTACTTTTGAGTCAACCTCTTTTTCGTTTCAATCCATCATGAAGCGTTCGACGACGAGCGCGATTCCATCCTCGTCGTTCGATGCCGTCATATGATCTGCCTTCCGTTTGACCTCGTCCTGCGCGTTCGCCATCGCGACGCCAAGACCGGCCCACTCGATCATCGTCAAGTCATTGTTGCCGTCACCGCACGCGATGACGTCACTTTGCGCGATGCCGAGCTTCTCGGCAAGAAAGGCGAGGCTCGTCCCTTTCGTCACGCCGGCTTCGGTGAATTCAAGGAAGAACGGCTTCGAACGGGCGACGGCGAGCTCGCCGGCCAGTTCGACACGGAGCTTCTCCTCGACCTGTGCGAGGCGTGCAGGGTCTGCGAGCATCAGACATTTGACGACGGGCTCCTTGATGCTCTCCTTGAAGTCGTCGACCTTTATGACCGGCATGCCGGTCAGCTCGCCTTCGATCGTCGTGTATTCGTTCGGCGTCTCCGTGAAGATTTCATGGCCGACGTACGTATGGATATAGACGTCCTCCCGGATGCTCAAGTCGTGGAGCATGTGCACCGTCTCGGGGGCGAGGGTGCTTGAGAACCAGTACTCGTTCGTCCGGCAATCGATGATCGACGCACCGTTGAAACTTAGGATGAAGCTGCCATACTTCGCGAGCTCCAGTTCCTCGGCAAGGGCGGTCATCGCATAGGTCGGACGGCCGCTTGCGAGGACGACCTTCTTGCCGCGTTCCTGCGCATCGAGAAGAGCCGCTTTCGTCTTCGGGGAAATCGTATGGTCGCTCGTCAGGAGCGTATCGTCAAGGTCGAGCACGATCATTTCATAAGGCATGGGGGAAAACTCCTTTCAGTTGTCCGTTCCATCGTACCAACTGCCGTGCATTTCGACAATATACTCTCCTTCGGGAGATTATGATACAGTTTGGGTAGCTTGTATGGAAAGGATTTTCGAGAATGAGATATATGTTAGTGGGGATCGCGGCCATCCTCTTTTTATCAGGATGCAGCACGGTGCTGCCGCATCCGGCCGAACTGCTTGAGCATCCGTCCCTGCCGAAACGGGAACGTTCGCTCAAGGAAAGGATCACGGCAGACCTTCCGAAAAAGGCGGAAATCGTCGCACCGGAGCGTCAGCACATATCGCGTCTTTACGAATCGATTGATTTGAATGGCGACGGGGAACGGGAGGCTGTCGCTTTCTATCGCGAAGTCGGGAAGGGTGACTTTTCAATCGGACTTCTTGTCTATGAGATGGAGGACGGACGCTGGAAGATGCGGGAAAGACGAAGTGTCGGTTCTGGAGAATCGCTTGATCAGGTGAATTTCATACCTCACGGCAAAGACGGCCATGTCGATATCCTCGTCGGTATAAGGAAGCAGGAAGACAGTACGCTCTACTCGATTTCAGGTGTCCTTAAGAAAATCGATATCAGCATGATCGATACATACCGCCGACTCGTCGTCGAGGACTTGGATCAAGACGGAAACAAGGATATCGCTGTCCTGCAGGAGGGAAGACCCTACCGGATCATCCTTCATGAAAGAAGCGGGGATCGATGGGGCAGACAGGAAGTAAAGCTGGACAGCAGGGAGAGCGACCTGTTCGCGGACAGTGACCTGTTCGAGGCGACGGGAGTCGATGCGAGCCGAACGCCTGGACTGCTCGTCTCGTACACACGTGCGGCGCAGATGCATCTTGCCGTCTTCCGGATGACGCGTGGGAAACTGGTTCCCCAATCGTTCGGGAAACAGAGGAAACTGGTCGAACCGATGTATACGTTTCCGAAGGACGTCGACCGCAACGGAACGATCGAATACGGCCACCAGTACACGCCGGACGGAAGCGAAGGGAATGACGGGGAGTTGCCCCGGATCACCGCCTACTATACGTGGAGCGGGAAGACGGTCGAGCCTTTCTTCGAGAGCGGCTGGGAGCTCCAGCAGGAACATTATATCGACCTCGAGTACAATTTCGTCATGCGTTTCCCGGCTCAATGGATGACACGGGAGACGATCAAGAAGAAGGAGAACCGGATCCGTTTCGTCAACCGCGAGACCGGACAGACAGACTTCGCGCTCGAGGTCATCCCGAAGGACAGCTATGTCGCAGTCAGCGGCAAGCGGAAGATCAAGGAAGGAACCGATTACGTCTACGTGATCGATGCGAAGAAACCCTATGAGAACTATGCGGCGAACGTCGCTCTCGTAGAATGAAAGAAGGAGTGGACGAAATGACTAAAATCCTAGTCGCTGAAGATGAGCATGCGATTCGCAGCTTCATCGTCATCAACTTGAAGCGGGCTGGATTCGAGGTGGTTGAGGCCGAGAACGGCCGGATCGCCCTCGAGCAGTTCAAACAACAGACATTCGACATTTTGTTGCTCGACATCATGATGCCGGAAGTAGACGGATTCCAGGTATGCGAACAGGCCCGGGCGGCCGATGAGGTCGTCGGCATCATCATGCTGACGGCACGGACGAGGGAAGAGGACAAGGTGATGGGGCTCAGCGTCGGTGCAGACGACTACATCGCGAAACCGTTCAGCCCTGCCGAACTCGTCGCAAGGATCCAGTCGCTCCTGCGCCGGGTCGAGACGTTGCGCGACCGGAAACAACCGAAGGAACTCCATTCAGGACCGTTCCGAATCGATCTCGGAGCGAAACGCGTCCAAAAGGACGGCCATCCGATCGAAGTCACGCCGACTGAATATGACCTGCTCTGTCACTTCATCCGCAACGAGGACCAGGTCATGTCGAGAGACGAGCTGCTTGACGCGGTATGGGGGGAGAACTACTTTGGCGACCGGAAGACGGTCGACGTCAACATTCGACGCCTCCGCCAAAAAATCGAGGACAACCCTGCCGAACCAAGGTACATCGAGACGTTATGGGGCCATGGCTATAAATGGCGCGGTGAACAATGAAACGGCAAATCATGATCCGTTTCATGACGATGATCACGCTGACGGTTCTTCTCGTCATCGGGATCCTCTCGTTCGTGACGTTCAATTACTACTACGTCACGGCGAGCGATGTCTTGAAACGGCATGCGAGCGCGAGCGCCGTCCTGTTCGCGAACAGCGGTCTCGCATACGACTATACGGATTCCGAGGCGACGATCAATCGTGTTCTCGCCTCCTATGCTTACGAAGGGGCTGAGATCGAGGTCATCGACGTCACCGGGAAGCCGCGTTATTCCTCGACCGGGTTCATCTCGAATCGTACGCTCTCGGGAGGCGAGGTCGAGGAGCTGAAAGCGGGAAAGACGATCACACAAAGATATGAGAGTGACGCGACCGGCGAACATCTGCTTGAGGTGACGGAGCCTGTCGTCTCGTTCGGAAGGACGACGGGAGCGCTCCGCTACACGACATCGCTCGAGCAGATCGACCGGACCGTCATCGAGATCTGTCTTGCGATCGTTCTGCTCGGTGCATTGATCTGGGCGTTGTCCTTCATCTATTCACTTCGGCTCGCGACATCGATCGTCCGTCCGATCCAGGAGGTCATCGATGCCTCTGACCAGATCGCGAAGCAACATTATGACGTCAAGGTCAGCGAGGAGCACACGTACGAACTCGGAGAGCTGGCCCGGACGATCAACTACATGGGACAGCAAATCAAGCAGCAGGAGACGCTGAAGGACGAGTTCATCTCCGGCATCTCGCATGAGCTCAGGACGCCGCTCACCTCGATCAAGGGCTGGAGCGAGACGCTGCTCATGGACAAGGAAGGACTGCCGGAAGAGGCATCACTTGGAATGGGCATCATCCACTCCGAGACGGAGCGGCTCATCTCGCTCGTCGAGCAATTGCTCGACTTCTCGAAACTCGAGACGAGCCGGCTCGTCCTCTATCGCCAGGAAGTGAACGTCACGGAGATCATTGAGACGGTGACGGCGCAGTTGCGTCAGAAACTCGAGGAGAAGCAAATCATGATCCGGCAAAAAGTACCTTCACAAGTCGTCGGTCTCTATGACGAGAACCGGCTCAAGCAGGTCTTCATCAACCTGCTCGATAATGCGATTCGCTTCTCGCCGCCCGGCGGCACGATCACGATTCGTCTCGTCCGCTCCGAGCGCGTTCTTTTCCTGTCGTTCAGCGACGAAGGACCGGGCATACCGAAGGAACATTTGCGCCACGTCACGGAGAAGTTCTACCAGGTCCAAAAGGGTAAAGGTGGAACGGGGCTCGGCCTGTCGATCTGCCGGGAACTCGTCGAAGCGCATGAAGGAAAGCTCTTCATCGACAATCAGCCGGAAGGAGGCGTCATCGCGACGATCCTTCTGCCGGTCGTCAAAGCATGAAAAGGCGCATTGTGTCCTTGCGCCTGCTAAAGTAAAAGGGACCGAATATTTCAAAGGGGGAACTAATCATGTACCTTGGTGTGAAGGATGGACAACTGGCTCCGCTCAAAGGGACGCCGAACGCAGTCTCGACACAGACGTATCAGATGGACAAGCGGATGCTGCCGATCGCCTTTTCAGGGACGAAGGCAGAAGCGATGGGGCGGATGAAGCGGATTCTCGCTGAGTCACCGCGTGTTCAAATCGAGTCGGAGACGGAGAACTATCTTCACGCCGTGTTCACCTCAGCCGTGTTCCGTTTCAAGGATGACGTCGAATTCTATTTCGATGAGCAGGCGGACGTCATCCACTTCCGTTCTGCTTCGCGCCTCGGACAATTCGACTTCGGGGTCAACCGGAAACGGATGAAGGAGCTGACGAAGCGATATGAGGAGGCGAGCCGATGAAACGGTATCAGTTGATCGTGATCGGCGGCGGTGCGGCAGGGATGACGATCGCAGCCGGGGCGGCGAGCCTCGGAGCACGTGTCGCTCTCGTCGAGCGGCATAAACATCTCGGCGGGGACTGCCTCCATTTCGGTTGTGTCCCATCGAAAGCATTGATCGAGGCGGCGTCAGAGGTCGAGACGATGAAGAGGACGGCAGACAAGTACGGCGTGACGTTGACGGGGGAAGCGGCGTATTCCGGCGCGAAACAGAGCGTCGACAAAGCGCGTGCCGTCATCCAGGCGCACGACGGGACAAAGCGTTTCGAGGACCTCGGCGTTGATGTCCATATCGGGGAAGCCGTCTTTCTGAGTGCACGTGAGCTTGAGGTGGGGGGACAGCTTCTCGTCGGCGAGAAGTTCGTCATCGCGACCGGATCCGAACCTGTCATCCCTAAGATCGAAGGGATTGACAGCGTCCCGTACGTGACGAATGAGACGATCTTCGAACTCGGGGAGCGTCCGAATCGTCTGCTCGTCATCGGAGGCGGAGCAATCGGGATGGAGCTCGCGCAAGCCTATGTCCGGCTCGGGACGAAGGTCACTGTCGTCGAAGGAAACGATCGCCTCCTGCCGAAGGAGGACGATAGCATCGTCCGTATCTTCAAGGAGCGGATCGAAAGAGAGGTCGATCTTCTACTGGGTACGACCGTCGAGCGACTCGAGCGGACAGAGGCTGGAATACGAGCTATCGTGAGTCGGGACGGCGATGCGCGCACGATCGAAGCGGACGCGGTCCTCGTCGCGACGGGGCGAAAGCCTCGAATCGATGCCCTCCGCCTCGACCGGGCTGGGGTGTTACTCAAAAACGGCTTCATCGAGGCCGACCGGACGCACCGGACGACACAGCGGCACATCTTCGCCGTCGGTGACACGATCGCTACCCTCCCGTTCACCCACGTCGCTGGCCTGGAGGGGAAGACGGTCGTCTCGAACGCCTTGTTCGGTTTGCGCTCGAAGACGGACTATCGTGCCGTCCCTTGGGTGACGTTCACGTCGCCTGAGATCTTCCACCTCGGTCTGACGGAAGAGGAGGCGCGCGAAAAGCACGAGCGTGTCCACGTCTACCAGGTTGCACTCGACGAGGTCGACCGGTTCATCATCAATGGCCGGACGGAAGGGCTCGTCAAGCTGATTGCCGACAAGCGGGGTGTCCTGATCGGTGCCCATGCGATCGGGGAGCATGCCGGGGAGTGGATGCAGGAGGTCGTCTATGCGATGGCGCGCAAGGACAAGGTCGGGCAACTGTCCCGAGTCGTGCATCCATATCCGACTCGGGCCGGGGCCGTCCAGCGCGCAGCTGATCTCTACTGGCGGGAACGCCTGTTCAACGGGCCGCTTCCAAAGTGGCTCAAACGATATTTCGACTGGAAGCAAGGAGAATAAAAAATGAATCAAACTGTCAAGAAGCGGAACTATATTCCGCTCGTCATCATTCTGACGCTCGTCGTCAACGTACTCGTCGCGGTCCTGTTCTTCGCACCGCCGCTCGAGGTCGGGACCGGCTTCGATTGGACGTTGTTGCCGTTCTTCAATGCGATCTTCAACAGCTTCACCTTCGTTCTGCTCCTCGGGGCATGGATATCGATCAAGCGGGGGAATCGCCTCGCCCACCGCCGTTTCATCGGCGGGGCACTCACGACGACGACGCTGTTCCTCATCTCGTACGTAACGTATCATTCGGTCAGCGCCTCGACGTCGTTCGGCGGTGAGGGGCTGATCCGACCGGTCTATTTCTTCATCTTGCTGACGCACATCGTCCTTGCCGCCATCATCGTCCCGCTCGTCTTGATGTCGCTCGCGCATGCGGTGAACCAGAACTTCGAGAAGCATAAGAAGTGGACACGCTTTACGATGCCGCTCTGGCTTTACGTCAGCCTGACGGGCGTCATCGTCTACATGATGATTCGTCCCTACTACTAAGACGCGCATCATGCTGAAACATGAAAAAAGCGGCAGCTTCCTCATACGGAGCTGCCGCTTTCGTTCGTTCTGATACCGTTCAATTCCCTGCCGGCGCCTTGATCAGGTTCTTCGCCTGGATATCGACGAGCGGTCGGACGATGACCTCGACCCGGCGATTCTGGCTCCGCCCGGCCTCAGTCGTGTTCGTCGCGAGCGGACGGTATTCACCGTAGCCGCTGACCGTGAACTGGCGCGGAGAGAGGGATTTATTCTCGAGCAGAGTGCGCATGAAGCTGATGGCGCGGTCCGTGCTGAGCTCCCAGTTGGACGGATATTTCGCCGTCCGGATCGGGATGTTGTCCGTATGTCCGGATACCTGGATCTGCCGTTCCCCCGCCTCCGCGAGCAGACGGCTCATCCCGGCGGCGATTTCACGTGATTGCCCGGTCACGGTCGCTTGTCCGGGAGAGAAGAGGGCGCGGTCACGAATCGTGAAGACAAGCCCTTCTTCCGTGATCTCCGCCTTGATGTCCTTCTCGAGCTTGTTCTTCTTGATATAGGCAGTCGCCTTCGCCTTCAATTCTTCGAGCTCTGCGATTTCATAGCTTTGCGCCTTCGTTCGTGCGGAGACGTCTTCCTTCTCTTCCTGCTTCTCCGGCGAAATCGCGCTGTTCGTGATCATGCCGGAACCGCCGTTGAAGACGGAGCTGAACGACTGCGACATCGCCTTCAGCTTGCTGACGTCGACCGTGCTTGACGCGAACAAGACGATGAAGAGGGCGAGCAGGAGTGTCAGTAAGTCGGCGTAGGGGATCAGCCAACCTTCGCTGATATGTTCATCATGCGGCTTCTTTTTCCGCTTCATATGCGGCACGCTCCTTCGGTGTCAGGTAAACGAGCAGCTTGTCCTCCAGGTTTTTCGGGGATTCCCCGTTTTGGATCGAAAGGATGCCCTCGATCATCATCTCGTACAGTTGAACTTCGATTGAGGATTTTTGCTTCAGTTTCGTCGCGAACGGGAACCAAAGGACATATCCGGAGAAGATACCGAACAGCGTCGCGATGAAGGCGGCCGAGATGGCATGCCCCAGTTTATCGATGTCGTTCAGGTCGGACAGTGCCGCGACCAGCCCGACGACGGCCCCGAGGACACCGAGCGTCGGTGCGTATGTACCTGCCTGCGTGAAGATCGATGCGTTCGTGTGATGGCGTTCCGTCATGTTGTCGAGGTCGCGCGTCATGACGTCCTCGACATACTCGGACGGCTGGCCGTCGATGACCATCATGACACCGCGTTTCATGAACGGGTTGTCTACCTGCTCGAGGCTCGTCTCGAGCGAGAGCAGTCCTTCCTTCCGTGCCTGCGTCGACAAAACGACGAATTGATTGAGCAGTTCCTGCTTCGTCATCAGGTTCTGCTCCGTGAAGATGATCTTGAGCAGGGAAGGGATGAGTTTCAAGCGCTCCTTCGGGAAGGAAATCATGACTGCAGCTGCCGTCCCGACGAAGATGATGACGAGTGCAGCTCCGTTAAGTAGGGCGACGGGATTTGCTCCTTTAAGGATCATACCGCCGACTAGGGTGATGAAACCGAGAATGATCCCGATGATCGTCACGATATCCATTATGTGTGCCACCTTTCAATATGTTGTTAGTTTCGTGAACGAAATTGAACTACCTCCACCTACGCTTTGCTTAGAGGAGGAGGATTCCTGAGTTATCCGGCCGATCGGCCAGAACCGGATCAGGCTAGCCCCGTCGTCCCGACGGTTGAAGAAGCGAGGAGGCGTTCCGCTTCTCGTTTGAGGTTCAGTCCTGCGTTCACGTCACGGTCGTGGTGGATCCCGCAACTCGGGCACGTCCATTCACGCAGTGCGAGACGCTTCACGTCTTTGTGCTGATGGCCGCAACTCGAACAGAGCTGGCTCGAGGCGAACGTCTTGCCGACCTTGACGACGGCCTTCCCGTACCAGTCGGCCTTATACTCGAGCATCCGGTGGAATGCGGACCAGCCCACGTCCGAGATGGCCTTGCTCAGCTGGCGGTCCTGCTGCATGTCCTTCACCTGAAGGGTCTCGATCCCGATGACGTCGTGGTTCTTGACGATCTCGGTCGAGACCTTGTGCAGGAGGTCGTTCCGCTTGTTCGCGATCTTCTCGTGGATGCGCGCGACCTTGTGCTTCTGCTTCTGGTAGTTCCTCCCCTCGGACAGCTTCACCTTCCTGTCCAGGGCGATGCGCTGACGGCGGGAGAGCTTGCGCTGTTCGCGCGCCAGTTTCTTCTCGAGCGTGCGGAAGTAGCGGTCGTTCTTGTACACGGTGCCGTCGGACAGGACGGCGAAGTGCTTGAGCCCGACGTCGACGCCGACGGATGAGCCGGTCTTTGGCATTTCGTCGATCTCCTGCTCTGCGAGCAGGGAGACGAAGTACTTCCCTGCGGCGTTGCGTCGGATCGTCGCGTTCAGGATCCGCCCCTCGACCTGTCTCGACTGGGCGAAGCGGACCCACTTCAGCTTCGGAAGTTTGAGGCGGTTTCCGACGATCGAGACTTCAGGAAGCTGAGACTTGCCTTGGATGTTCGTCTTATACGACTGGACGGGGTTGCGCTTCGACTTGAATCGAGGCCGTTCGTTCTGCTTCTTGAAGAAGCGGTCGAACGCGTCGGCAAGATGTTTCACGCTGGCTTGAACAGAAGTACTATCGACCTCCTTCAACCAGTCGAATTCTTGTTTGAGCATCGGCAACTCCTTCGCGCACGCGCCGTACGACAGCCCTTTTCCAGTCGTTTGATAGGATTCATCCCATTTCGCGAGGAAATGGTTGAAGACGAAGCGTGAACATCCGATCGTCTTGGCGATCAGGATTTCCTGCTCTTTCGTAGGATACAACCTGAATTTGTACGCCCTATGCTTCAACATGGTTCTCACCTCCTTAGAAGGGAATATACCCTGAAGGAGAGCTGGCGATTCATCTCCCACTTTCATCAGGGCCTCGCCCTCAAGGTTTAGAAGTGGGAGTATTCTCGCCTAATTTTGATAAAAAAGAGCAGAAGAGGGCGTCTTCTGCTCGGAAATCCAAAAACCGAGAATCACGCGCCGTTTTCGTCGATCAGCATCTGAATGCTTTCGTTTCGTTCGTCACGCTCTATATCGGTCAGAATGTCATATTTTTTTAACGCAATGTACAGCTCATTGATAATCGACTGTTCCAATGGAAGGGACAATAGCTCCTCGAATTGATAATAAAGCTGTGCAGGCATGCACTGTGATTGTCTCTCTAGCCTTCGCCAAACATCTTCAATGGAACGATCGATCGTACTGGGATCCACGGTCTCATTCAACTCCTTCGTATTTTCGGGTGACCTGTATTTCATTTTACCAAAAAAAACGAAAAAGGTTTAGCGTTGAATCGATCCATTCTCAATTTTTCTTCGGGCGGGAGCAGGGCGAAGGGATTCCTGAAAAAATTGATTGTCGATTCAGCTTGCGGGGAGTATGATAAAGGCACTTTTGAAAGCTCTAATTCACAGGAGGAAGACATATGGTTTTCGCAAAGAAGAGGCACCGGACGCACGGTCCGTTGCTCGACTTCGGCAGCAATGTATATCATCAACTGTTCGATAAGCCGGCACGCTTCATCGCCTTCGGATTCACGCTGACCATCCTGATCGGCGGTTTCCTGCTGTGGCTCCCGGCCTCCCAAAATGCAGAACAGGACGTGTCGTTCCTCGACTGCCTGTTCGTCGCTACGTCGGCCGGGACCGTGACTGGACTCTCGCCGGTCAATATACCGGAATCGTTCAATCTGCTCGGACAGATCATCTTGATGTTCCTCATCCAGATCGGCGGTCTCGGATTCATGACGGTCGCACTCGTCATGCTGAGCGTCACGGGTCGGAAAATCGGAATCCGGCAGCGGATCATCATCCAGGAGATGTTCAACCTCGACAGTCCGGGCGGAACGATCCGTCTCGTCCGGCACATCATCCTGTCGACGCTCGTTCTCGAATTCCTCGGAATGACGCTGATCGCGCTCGACCTCTACATCCAGTATGGCTATAAAGGGATGAAATCGATCTATTATGGGCTGTTCCATGCGGTGTCCGCTTTCAATAACGCTGGATTTTCGCTCTGGGGCGACAACTTGATCTCCTTCCAGCAGGATACGACGTTCATCCTGACGATTTCCGCCCTCCTGATGATCGGCGGTCTCGGTTTCACGGTGCTCGCGGACATCACGGAGAATCGGAGATTCAAGAAAATCTCGCTCCATTCGAAGCTGATGCTCCTCTCACTGCTCGTCATCAACGGAATCGGGACGGTCCTCATGATGGGGTACGAATGGTTGTCGCACCTCGGGACTTTGCAGGATAAGACGTTTTTCGAAGCGCTCCACATCACGTTCTTCCAGGTCGTCACGACGCGGACGGCCGGTTTCCAGACGATCGACCTGACGACGATGGTTCCTCTGTCGGTCGGCTTGATGATGGTCCTGATGTACATCGGAGCAGGTTCCGCGTCGACTGGTTCCGGCATCAAGGTCACGACGGCGGCGGTCATCCTCAAGAACGTCTGGACGTACCTGCGCGGCCAGCGCGAGACCGTCCTGATGCGCCGGACGGTCATGCCGCAAGCGATCCAGAAGGCTTATGCGATCGCCGTCTTCAGCCTCCTCTTCATCGCAGTCGTCACGACGCTCCTCGCCTTGACGCAACCGAACGTATCGTTCATCGGCCTGTTCTTCGAGACGGTATCGGCATTCGGGACGGTCGGTTTGTCACTGAACGTCACGCCGGAGCTCAACAGCATCGGCAAAGGGCTGATCATGTTCATGATGCTGCTTGGTCGTGTCGGTTCCTTGACGATCCTGTTCATGTTCGCGACGCAGCATGACCGGGCGATCCGCTACCCGAAGGAGAACATGCTGATCGGCTGATGACCAGCCGTTTGGAAATCATGCCTTCAAAAAAAGGAATGGATCTGCGATCACGTCCACACGTGAATCACGGGTCCATTCCTTTTCGTTTGCTCAGCGGACTTCCTGAGGGATTCGCTGCTTCGATGGGTGCTGCTCTTTATAGTAGGAGACGATTCGTGGAATCACTTCCTTGAAATCCGGACAGACGATGCCTGAACCGTGAAGGTCGCGGACGGTGTTCGTACAGTCGAAGTGAGCCGGATGAACGAAATAATCGAGCGTCTCGCGCTGCATCTGGACGAGCTTCGCGACACGCGGCGTCAACAGGGACGACACGAGGCGGAACGGGACCATGCCGCGGGGCGGGCGGGCGAAGTAGGCTTCGTGGAGCATCCGGTACAAGGCACGGGCCCCGTGAGGGAATGGGTCGGTCAGATGATAGGTCTGGCATATCCCTTTTGAATCATGGCTCAAATAGGCTGTCGCGCGGACGACGAAGTCGTACGGGACGAGGTTGACCTCGGCATTGACGGCCCCGGCGTAAGGGAGCGGTGCGAATCGCTCGAGCATCCGCATCGCGTTGAGGACGAAGTAGACGCCATCCCATTTCGGTGTCTCGCCGCTCTCGGAGTGGCCGACGACGATACCGGGACGGATGATCGTATATGGAAGCGACCCGATTTCTTCGTGGAAACGCTGCTCCGCGAGAAACTTCGTCTCCTCGTATGCATTCTTGAAATCACACGGGATGAGCTCGTTCTCCCGGATGATGCCTTGCCGCAGTCCTGCGACATATGCCGTGCTGAAGTAGACGTATCTTTCGAGGGAGGAGCACCCGTGTGCGAATCGCGTGACGTGAGACGTCCCTTCGACATTGATCCGGTAAGCCGGCGCGTATTCGGTCGAGAGATCGTAGAGCGCTGCGAGGTGGAAGAGATGCGTGACCTCCAAGCGGATGGCCTCGGCATCCTCCGCCTTGAGGCCGAGGCCCGGCATCGTGATATCGCCTGTGACGAGGACGAGCTGGTCTGCCTTGAGCGGTGTTGCGGCGATCAACGCGTCCCTGCGCGCTGACGCCTGCTCCTCCTCCTGCTTGAGATGGAGCAGGTAGAAGCGTTCGATCTGGTCCGGGAAGAGCGCGAGGTGTTCGATCAGCTTCGTTGCGAGGAATCCTGGGAAACCTGTCATCAGATAGGTGCGTTTCATGATATTCGTTCCTTTCGAGGATGGAGTTCGAGCATGACGGAGAAGAGGGAGCCTTTTCCGACTTCCGATTCGACGGAAATCGAGCCGCCATGTGATTCGATGATTTCCTTGCAGATGGCGAGACCGAGTCCGGTCCCGCCGATTTTTCGAACGTCCGAGTTGTCCACCCGGTAGAACTTCGTGAACAGCTTGTCGAAGGAGTTGTGCGGTATGCCGATACCGTAGTCCTTGACCTCGATCACGGCATGGTCCTCTTGGCGCGTAAGCGTCAGGTCGACCTGGTTCGCGTGCGGCGAGTATTTGATCGCATTCGACATGAGGTTGATCAGCACCTGTTTGATCTTGTTGCGGTCGGCCTGGATGAACAGCGGATCGTCTTCCGAATGGAGGCTGATCGTGTGCCTCGCGGTTTCGGAAAACGTCTCCACCGTCTCGATGACGAGATCATGCAGTGAGAACTCCTCGAACTCATACTGCTGCCGTCCGTCCTCCATGCGCTGTATGTCAAGGAAGTCGTTCAACAGCGAAGTCAGGCGGTTCGCCTCGTTATGGACGGTCTCGATGTAGCGGCGCGTCTTCTCGGGCGAGACTTGGCGGTGCAGCAGGAGCTCCATGTAGCCGAGAATCGAGGAGAGGGGCGTTCGAAGCTCGTGAGAGACGGTGCTGACGAGTTCGTTTTTCACCTGGTCCATCTTCTCCTCCTCCGTCCGGTCCCGGAAGGCGAACAGGAATCCGTGCTTGCCGATCCTGCTCTTCTCCTTCGTCACCGGAGTGCCGTACAGTTCATAGTAGAGATCCGTCGTCTCGTTCGGACGCTGGATCGCGAAGCGGAAGGAGACCTCATGGATCCGTCCCGCGAGCAGGCCCTCGACCTCCTCAAGCATGAAGTGTTTCGTCTGGGCATCGATGTGCGGAATCAGACTGATCCGTTCCTGGATCTTGCTCGGGGCGATTCCCGGTATGTCGAGCAGCTTCCGCGCGCGGATGTTCATGAAGATGAAGCTCCCGTCCTCCTCGGTCAGCAGGAATCCTTCGTTCGATGCCTGAAGGATCGATTGGATGATGTCGCGTTGACGCATGATAGCGTTCTTCTCGCGCTCGAGCATCCGCTCGATGCGTTTGCGCTCCGTGATGTCGCGGACGACGGCAACCCGCATCCGCTGCTTCTCGTGGAAAATCTCCCGCGGAAAGACCTCGATCTCGACCAGCGTCCCGTCCGCTCGCCGTCCGACGACCTCGTAAGGCTCCTCCTGGTGCGACTCGATCCGCTTCAGGACGTCTTCCCGGTAAGGTTCTGCGATGAATTCGCTCGTCTGATGTCCTTTCATCAACTCGAGCGTCGTCCGGAAGATGATCTCGGCGGCCCGGTTCGCATCGAGGATGATGCCGTTCTCATGGAAGATGACGGCCTCGACGACAGATTCCGAGAAGAGGCGGAAGCGGCGCTCGCTCTGCGTCAGATGCCGTTCGAGCTGTTTTTGTCCCGTGATATCGAGGATGATCAGGAAATAACCGGATTGTCCGTCGTCGAGCGGCGTCATGAAGAGGCGTCCGTTCAGGATTGAGCCGTTCTTTCGGCGATACGTCCATTCATTCTCCGTATCCCGTCCGTGCACGAGGAGTGTCTCCTCATAGCTGAGTGGGCGGAGGTTGATTTTCTCGAGCCGGAGCTTACGGGCATCCAGTTCCTGGCGATCATGCAGGTCGACCGGCGTCATCCGGCCGATCGCGTCAGAAGCGGAATAGCCGAACAGTGCAGCTGCTCCTTCGTTGTAGCGTGTGATTTTGAACGATCCATCCGTGACGATCATTGCTGCATCGATCGGAGCGTCAAGGACGGTCTCGACGACCGGCGGCACCGCAAGCGACAGAAGATGATAGACGGATCCTTCGACCTGCGAGATCGTACAGTGATGAGGGAGGAAGAACGAGACGTCTTCCGGGAGCGTCTCCCGCGAATCGAGAGACCAGAGCTCATAGATGGTGGTTTTCGCTTCTTCCGTGCGTGGGAATAGTTCAATGAACGCGGGATTGGCATAGTGGATCGTCCCATCCCTGGAAAGCAGTGCCATGCCATTGGGAGAGGCGGAGAGCACAGCCTGAATCGAGAGCACGGGTGGAGTGGAATCATTCGCCATGACGGTCAATCCTCCTTTTGTGGAACGGATGGAAAAAAATATGTAGGATAAGAAATAGGATTCTTAATTGAGCGAGAGTGGGCGACGAGATGCGAGTGATGAGAATGGTTGAAAGGATACGCTATGTCGTGAGCAGGCATCGTCTGTGGGCCCGGTTGATTTTCATGGTCTTCTTACTATTCTCCATCCTGCTCGTCGGTTCCTTTGGTATTTTGTGGATCGAGGGACTTTCGCTGCTCGATGCAGTCTGGTTCACGGTCGTGACGGTGCTGACGGTCGGATACGGGGACATCGTGCCGCATACGACGCAAGGCCGGATATTCGCGCTCAGCCTGCTCCCGCTCGGCGTGTCGGTCGCGACCTACAGCCTTGCGACACTTTCCGTGCTGCTGATCGAGGAGACGACTTCAGATGAAGCGAGGAGAAAGAGAATGTTGAAACAGATACAGCGGCTGGAGAATCATTTCATCGTCTGCGGATACGGACGTGTCGGACGCAGGATCGTTGAAGAGTTGCGGGAGCGGGATGCGAACGTCGTCGTCATCGACCGGGACACGAGCCGGTTCGAGGCGATGGAGCGGGTCTATTTCCTCGAGGGGGAGGCGACGGACGATTCGATTTTGCTCGGGGCGCACGTCAAGAAGGCGAAGGGGATCGTCGCTGCGACGCCGGACGACGCGGTCAACGTCTTCGTCGTGATCTCGGCGCGTGCACTCTGCCCGGACATCCATATCGTCGGGCGGGCCGAGGCGCCAGGCGTCGAGGCGAAGCTCCTGCAGGCGGGGGCGGACCAGGTCATCAATCCGTCGAGCCTCAGCGGGACGAAGATGGCGATGGCATTGCTGCGTCCGCGCAGCGTCGACTACATCGATTCGATTCTGAAAGGGTACAAAGGGGATTTCCGGATCGACGAGGTCACGCTCAAGCACGGCAATCCGCTGATCGGGAAGCGCTACGCGGACGTCGAGCAGTTTCGGGCGCATCAGCTCGCCTTGATCGCCGTCGGGCGGAGAAATGAATTGATGCACGCCCCTGACCGTGATTTCATCTTTGCGGAAGACGATACACTCGTTCTCTTCGGTGAACGGGAGAAGATGATCCAACTCGAGCGGATTTTCTCGTGAGCAAGAAAGTTGATAAGGAGAGGACAGGGGAATATCATATGGGACTAAGGAAGAGACGCCTGACGATGGCATTGCTATTTGCAGTGCTCGCGGGCGCTGGATTTTACTTTTTTTCAGGTTCATGGGAACTTTTTGTTGGATGGGGAAGTATAGTAGGGTGTACCCTCTTTTTGATTCTCGCATTCTTGACTCCGAGTCTTGCACTGCGGATAGATCGGATGGAGGGGCGCGAGTTCGAGGAGTTTCTCGGAGAGGTTTTCGACCGGGCAGGCTATAAGGTGGAAGTGACGCAGGCATCCGGAGATTTCGGAGCAGATCTCTTGATCGAGGACGAATCCGGCTACAGAATCGCGGTCCAGGCAAAGCGCTACAACGGAAAAGTCGGTCTCGAGGCCGTCCAGCAGGTGGCTGCTGCCGTGCCGTTCTATGGGGTCGATGAAGGCTGGGTCGTGACGAATTCGGTCTACACGGAAGCTGCCTATCAACTGGCGGAACCGAATCGGGTCCGTTTGATCGCACGTGAGGAGCTGTTCGCTTTCGCGAAGGAAATTGGAGTCCGCTGAGTTTGTCGATTGATTGTCGACAAAAGGGGGTTGTCAATTTGATGAATCGGTGCAATAATCATTTTCGTTAACGAAATATCATAGAGATAAAGAACAGATAAATTATAAGAATGTCTAAATATACTGGGGACGAAACACCAGAACGTTTAAGCAGTGAGAGGAGAATTTTCGTTGCGCAAAGTTGTCTATGTACAGGGTTGCGTTTTTTCGCAGGGCCAGGCAGCGATCTATGATGAATCGCATCAAGTGATCGGTACGGTCCAGCACGAAGCGGATGGTCGTGTACAAGTAATGAATGGTCAAGGCAGAGGGGTCGCGTTTGGTAAGTTCATCCCGACTTGCAAGAAGTGGGTCGTCATGAACCATGATGGTCAAGAGGTAGGTCAGATGAAAGAGAAGTTTTCACTCTTCTCGAAGAAGTGCGAGTACAATGTCTATGAGCGTGGAACATACACGATCTCATTCGACCTAGCGAAAGGAAAGTTCTCCGTCCGCGGTTCGAACGGGGACGTCGTGGCGGAATTGATCCAGGACGGGGACGAGTACCGTCTCGTCAAGGACGCGGATAAGCTGTCGATGTATGAACTGCTGTCTGTCTTGAAGAGTTTGACGAACAGTGTGCTGAAGCCGCTCGCGGCTGTCTAAAGTGATTTGAGGGAGCCTCCCTGAGCGGAGGCTCCCTTTTTTCTGCTCATATGAGGGTTCTGTTGAAAAAAGCCGAGTATCCGTCTGCACCGACTTTCAGGAAGAAAGGGGGCATTTCGGATATTCGGCTTGTTCGCTTTCCGGCATGTCATTGATCGAGCATCTGATGCAGACGAACCTTCGCCTCGTGCGTCAGCTGCGAGATACGGCGTGCGTAGAGGCAGAGCTGCAACACTTGGACTGTCTCGGCCCGATAGGCATGGAGACGCTCCAGCGAGCGTTTAAGACGCTTCTCCGTCAATTCGATCGGACCGCTCGTGTCTGCATGCTGGGCATAGATGATATAGAAGTCGAGCGGACTGATCAGGTCGTCCTCGTCGATGTTCGGATTCTGGAAGACGATCGAGAGGATTTCACGCGTCTCCTCGAGTGAGAACAGGTGTTTCAAGTCGTCGAGGAGATAGATGATCGCTGCCTGATTGATCGAGTACTTCTTTCCACGACGCGGAACGCCGATGATGTCCCGTACCTCGCGCTTCGTCCAGTTCTGGATCGTCGTCGCCGACATATGCTCGCCGATCAGGACGTTCGCGAGATGGACGATCTCATTGATCGAGAGACCGTTCTTGGCAGCATCGAAATGCTGGAGGCGCTTGACGACCTTAGGCGTCTCCTCCCCGTCTGTGCCGAGTGCCATCGTACCTATTCCTTCGCCTTCCTTCAAACGAAGAAGGCAGTTGGACAGGGTTTGTACAGCTTGAGCATCGTACATGCGATTACTTCCTCTCTAGGACGTCATTTGAACTTATATTACCAAATCGGAGCGGGAACAAGCAAACGCCCGGAACAAAAGAAATCCCGAGCCGCCGGGACGGACTCGGGATTTCTTGAGGTCATGCGTGAAGGTGGAGGACATCCTCGACCGACTTATACGTGTAGCCGAGGTCGCGTGCGACGGCTTCGTAAGTGACGAATCCTTCTGCGACGTTCAGTCCCTTCTCGAGCGACGCGTTCTCGGCAAGCGCGCGGTGCGTGCCTTTGTTCGCCAGTTCGAGGACGTACGGGAGGGTCGCATTCGTGAGCGCAAGCGTTGACGTGCGCGGTACTGCGCCAGGCATGTTCGCGACGGCATAGTGGACGACACCGTACTTCTCGTATGTCGGTGCGTCGTGCGTCGAGATACGGTCGACCGTCTCGAAGATACCGCCCTGATCGATCGCGACGTCGACGATGACCGATCCTGGTGTCATCTGCTCGACCATCTCTTTCGTGACGAGCTTTGGAGCCTTTGCGCCCGGGATGAGCACGGCACCGATCACGAGATCGCTCTCCGCCACTGCTTCCGCGATCGTGTACGGGTTCGAGATGAGTGTGTTGATGCTGTTGCCGAAGATGTCGTCGAGTTGACGGAGACGCTCCGGACTGACGTCGATGATCGTCACGTCAGCGCCGAGGCCGACTGCGAGTTTCGCAGCGTTCGTCCCGACGACACCTCCGCCGATGACTGTCACTTTCGCGCGGCGGACGCCTGGTACGCCGGCAAGCAGGATTCCTTTTCCGCCATGCGGCTTCTCAAGGAATTGTGCGCCGATCTGGGACGCCATCCGACCTGCGACTTCACTCATCGGAGTGAGAAGCGGGAGCGTGCGGTTCTTCTCGACCGTCTCGTATGCGATCGCCGTGATCTTCGAATCGACGAGTGCGCGCGTCAACTCCGGCTCTGCTGCAAGGTGGAGGTACGTGAAGAGCGTCAGATCCTGACGGAAGTATTGATACTCGGAAGCGAGCGGCTCCTTTACTTTGAGCGCGAGCTCCGCTTGACCCCATACCTCTGCTGCTGTCCCGAGGATTTGAGCGCCTGCTTTCAAATACTCGCTGTCGGTGAAGCCGGACCCCATTCCGGCTGCCGTCTCGATCAATACCGTGTGACCTTTCGCCGTCAGTGCTGCTGCCCCTGCAGGTGTCAGTGCGACGCGGTTCTCATTGTTCTTGATTTCCTTTAGTACTCCGATGATCATGTTGCGATCCCCTTTCGCGAATAAACGTTTCTACCCTTTCAGTATACGAAAAATGAAAGCGTTTCACTTTATCGGCGAATTCAAAAATATCTTGTCTGATTTGTGACGAAACACAAAACAATCAGAGCGGATAACGCTCAGCCTTCAGATAGAGATAAAGGTGTGCCCGTTCCGGCAGCGACTCCATCCGGATGCCTGCCTCCTCCTCGATCCGGCGCATCCGGTAAAGGATCGTGTTCGGATGGACATGGAGATGGGCAGCGACCTGCTTGACGTTGCCGTCGAAGTGGAGGAACCATTCGAGCGTCTCGCAGAGCGATGCGTCATGACTCGTGTCGTAGGCCCGCAGCCGTTCGATTTCCTCGAGACGCACGGTCTTGCGGCGGATGCGTTCCGAGAACACGGGCAAGAGCTGGAAGAGTCCGAGCCGCTCGTAACGCGTGACCGGACCGAGTTCGAACGGATAGGCTTCCTTCAGGCGCAGGACGACCTCCGCCTCTTCGTATCTCTCCAGGACGGACAGGACGCCCGTGAACACCTCGCTGCTCGCGCAGACGAAGTCCGTATAATCGAACCGTTCGGCGAGGAGTTGGCGGAAGGATTGGATGAACGAGTCGAATTGGAGACGCTCCCCTTGTGCACCGTCCTCGTTTGTGCTGATCCACAAGATGAAATCCTGCCCGTCATAAGCATGAAGAAGCGGACGAACGGTCTGCTGGATCGTCAACAAATACCGGAGACGATCCGCGAGCCGCGGCGTGATCGCCTCCTTGAAACGGATGAGCAGCAGGCGGCTGATCCCGGGTGGGGCGATGTGGAGCTCCGAGAACATGCGAAGGATGTCAGCTTCGGCCATCTCCTCGTGGAGCAGTTCCCAAAAGAACTGCTCACTCTTCTCCTCCTGGCGTTTCTTCTGCATATCGAGCGCAAGCAACTGGCGCTGCGCGAGCATCGCCCCTTTTTTCAGAAGGGCGAGCTCTTCGGCGGTGAAGGGTGTGGCCCGGGCGATCGACCAGATATAGCCGAGCACATCACCGTCCTGCTTGATCGCGATGGCGACCCGGTCGTTCAGTCCGACGTCCGTCCGGGCCGAGATGACGAGCGGCTCGTCCTGTTCGGCCAGGCTCTGAATGACCTCGCCGCGCCAAAGTTGATCGATGACGGATTCAGGGACGCGTCGTCCGATGATCGTCGCGATCCGCGCCGGATCGGTATCGATCGTATGCGTACTGTACGCGAGCAGGCGATGGGCCCGGTCTTCGATCGTGATCGGGGCGTTCAGGGCGCTCCCGATTGCTTCGGCAAGCTCATCGAGTGAGTGATAGGTGGCATTCAACATAGTAGTATCTCCTTCTAGTACGAGGCTTATACGTTTACTATACTCCTGTTTGTGAAAAATCACAAAAAGATTTCCAAGCTATTGTACCTGTTCACAATATTGTGTTACTGTGAGCGGCATACACAGAAAAGAGAGAGAAAGAGGCGAAGAGTTGTATGGAGGCATTGCGAATCATTTCAGGATGGATTTGGGGAATACCGAGCATGGTGTTGCTCGTCGGGACAGGGCTCTATTTCACGATCCGGATGCGTGGATTGCAGTTCCGAAGGCTCGGGCAGGCGTTCCGGCTCGCGTTCAGGAAGACGGAGAACGGAGACGGGGAGATCGGCAGCTTCCAGATGCTGATGACGTCGCTCGCTGCGACGATCGGGAACGGGAACATCGCCGGGATCGCCGTCGCACTTACGATGGGAGGACCGGGAGCGGTCTTCTGGATGTGGGTGATCGGCCTCGTCGGTATGGCGACGAAATATGCGGAGAGCCTGCTGGCCGTCCTCTATCGCCGCAAAAGCGACAAAGGTGAGATGGTCAGCGGTCCGATGTACTACATAGAACACGGACTTGGGAAGGCGTTCAAACCGCTTGCACTCGCGTTCGGCCTGTTCGGCCTGATCGCCTCGTTCGGTGTCGGGAACACGATCCAGGCGAACGCGATGTCGACCGTGCTCGAGAAGACGTTCGGCATCCCGCTGCTCGGGTTCGGCATCGTCCTTGCGATCGCCGTCTACTTCTCGATTCGTGGCGGTCTCGAACGGATCAGCACGATCTCAACGATTTTCGTGCCGATCATGAGCGTCTTCTATATCGTCGCTTCGCTGATCGTCCTTGCCCTCAAGGCGGATATGATCCTGCCGGCACTCGGTCTGATCTTCAGCTATGCGTTCCAGCCGCTTGCGCCGGCCGGGGCGTTCACGGGTGTCGCTGTCATGACGGCGCTCCAGGTCGGGGTCGCACGCGGAATTTTCACGAACGAGGCGGGTCTCGGGACGGCTGCGCTCGTCGCGGGATCAGCAAAGACGGAACGACCGGTCGAGCAAGGATTGATCTCGATGACGAGTACGTTCATCGTCACGCTCGTCGTCTGTACGATGACGGCGCTCGTCCTCTTGACGACAGGGTTCTGGGATCCGACTGGCGGTGCGATCTCTGGCGTCGCGCATGACGCCTCGATGTCCGGCGCGGCACTGACGTCAGCAGCGTTCGGCAGCGTGCTCGGAGGGACAGGGGAATGGGTCGTCGCCTTCTCGGTCTTCTTTTTCGGCTATTCGACGATCATCGGGTGGTACGTCTACGGGGAGAAGTGTCTCGAGTACATGGCGGGAACGACGCGGCTTAACTTCGCCTACCAGCTCATCTTCTCAGCCGCCGCCTGTTATGGAGCCGTCGCGAATCTCGATGCGCTTTGGCTCGTCGCTGACATCGCGAACGGCTTGATGATGATCCCGAACCTGATCGGGATGCTGTTGCTCTCGAAGATCGTCATCGATCATACGAAGCGCTACGAAATCGGGCGTCCGCTCAAAGAAACGGCATGAACGAACGACAGGCTCTCCTCCCGCGACGGGAAGAGAGCCTGTTTCAGGTCGCGCGCTTGAATCCGCGGACGACGAGCATGATCAAGAAGACGGCACTCAATCCGATCAACAGGATGAGCGAGGCCGTATTGAACGAGAGAACCTCGAGCAAAACGCTCGTCGCCACGGTCAGATAGAAGATACCGAGGTACTTCTTGACGAAGGACTGCTTGAAGTGAGTCAGTTGCTTCGCCCCGATCGGCGCACCGAGGAGTGCTCCGAGAATCAGCATGGCTCCGACGAGGAGGTCGACATCCGTGTTCGCCGCCGAATAGTTGACGAGACCTGACACGACGATCAGAAGCGCTGAGGCGATGCTCGTTCCGACTGCCCGTTTCAGCTCGTATCCGGCGAGGCTGACGAGGAGAGGCGTGATGATGAATCCTCCGCTGACACCGAGCAGCGAGGAGACGAAGCCGGCGAAGATGCCCGTGAAGGCGAGGGCGACATATCGATTCTTCATCCCCTTCGTATCATCGCTCTTCTGGCCGGGCCTTAGGAACTTCCATGCGAAGTAGAGCAGCAGACCCATATAGACGATCGAGATGACGAGGTGGGCGCCGTTCGCAGCCTCGAGGCGAAGGACGATCGGCGTGGCGATCGTCGAGCCGATGATGCCGACACCCCCGACGATGAGACTGTCCTTCCAGACGACGTTCTTCAGGCGAAGATGGGAGAGCGTCCCGGAAACGGTCGAACCGAGCGTCAGCATGAGGCTCGTCGCGATAGCGATGCTCGGTGAGAAGCCGAGGATCAGCAAAAGTGGGGTCAGGATGATCCCGCCGCCGATTCCAAAGAAGCCTGAAATGATGCCGATGAAGAATCCGAGCGGTAAGAAGTAGTAGAAGTCCATGATCCAGTTCCTTTCCTGCTGTTTGCTTCCTTTAGTATGCCGACTTCACGCACACAAGTAAAACAAGAAGGAACGGGAGCGGCGCCTTCAAGGGGGTTGAAGGCGCCGCTAGGGGGATTATTCTTTTGACGCGGCGGCTTCCGTCGCTGCATCGATGCCGGTGTTGGCCTTGACGAGAATCCGTTCGAAGTTACCGGCGACTTCGTCCGATTTAGTAAGATACGTCCCGATGATTGCCCCAAGGAAGCCAAGTGGAATCGAGACGATCCCCGGATTCGCGAGTGGGAAGAGGGCTTCCCCGACGAATACGGCTGAACCGTCGACTGCCCAAAGGTTCGGGCTGAGTGCGACGAGGATCAGTGAAGACAGTAGACCGACCAGCATTCCGAAGACGGCTCCGCCAGTATTGAAACGGCGCCAGAAAATCGTGAACAGAATGACCGGGAGGTTTGCGCTCGCTGCGACCGCGAAGGCGAGCGAGACGAGGAAGGCGACGTTCATCGACTGGGCGAAGAGCGCGAGTGCCATCGACAGCAGCGCCACGACGACCGATGCGATTCGTGCCGCAGTCATCTGTTCGCGTTCCGTCGCAGTTCCTTTGCGCAGGATATGACCGTAGAAGTCATGCGCGAAGGCTGATGCCGCTGACAGGACGAGTCCCGCCACGACGGCGAGGATCGTCGCGAAGGCGACGGCTGCGACGAAAGCGAACAGCAAGTCTCCGCCAAGTGCCTGCGCGAGAAGCGGCGCTGCCATGTTGCCGGCTGCGTTCGCTGCGATGATCTTATCCGAACCGACGAATGCCGCGGCACCGAAGCCGAGGAAGATTGTCAGGATGTAGAAGGCGCCGATGATCCAAGTGGCGATGACGACGGACTGGCGGGCAGTCGGTGCATCCTTGACCGTGAAGAAACGGATCAGGATATGTGGAAGACCTGCCGTACCGAGGACGAGCGCCAGGTTGAGCGAGATCGTATCGAGCGGGAGCTTGAACTTGTTGCCCGGGTTCAGGAAATCTGCTCCGAGCGGTGTCGCCGTGCTGACCTCAGAGAACATCTTCATGACCGAGAAATCGAACTTCGCGAACACGAGGAAGGAGATGACAGCAGTGCCGGCCATCAAGAGGACGGCTTTCGTGATCTGGACCCACGATGTCGCCGTCATGCCGCCGAAGACGACATAGACCGTCATCAGGATCCCGACGACGATGACGCTCGTCGTATACGGGATGCCGAGCAGGAGTTCAATCAAGGCACCGGCTCCGACGAGCTGGGCGATCATGTAGAAGATCGAGATGACGATCGAGTTGAGTGCGGCGACGCCGCGGACACGTGGTTTGTTGAAGCGTGCCGCGATCATGTCAGCCATCGTGTATTTCCCGAGGTTACGGAGCGGCTCCGCGACGAGGTACAGGACGACGAGATAGGCGACGAGGAAACCGATCGAGTAGAAGAACCCGTCGAATCCTGCGAGCGCGATCATCCCGGCGATTCCGAGGAACGATGCGGCCGACATGTAGTCGCCGGCGATCGCGAGACCGTTCTGCGTCCCCGTCAGACCGCCGTCTGCCGTATAGAAATCACTTGCCGTCTTCGTCTTGCGGGCAGCGAAGTATGTAATGACAAGCGTCAATCCGACGATTGCCGCAAAAAGTGCTACAGCAGTATAGTTCATCGTGTCTCCTCCTTGATACGCTCGACCAGCTCGTCGAAGCGTTTCGCGCGTTTGCTGTAAAGGATGCAAAACGTCCACGTCATGATGAATTGAGCGAATGCGAACATCCAGGCCCAGGAGACGTCGCCGACCGCCTTCTCATTGAGGAAGGTCGCATAGCTCGTCAGAATCGGCAGAGTGAAGTAGAAGATCATGGAAAAAAGGATGGCGGGCAGGATGAAGCCGTTCTTTTGGCGCATCAACTGATGAAAGGCAGGACTTGCTACGATTTCCTCGGCAGATTTCGTAGAGGTCGATCGGACCGTGTTCGCTACATCATGCATCGAGTTACCTCCTAAAATGAAATGAATTTAGATTCATTATAGAAAGAACACGATTGGAAAAGCTATCCTAATTTTTATGACCTGATACCAAATATTATACTGATATTGGTCATACCAATTTATTGTAAGCGTTTTCAATAGTGACAAACATGTGAACGATATATTAAAATAATTAATTGGCTAAAAAAAAGTTCTAAAGACCTAGTACTGATCTAAAGAAAAAACGCTTCATTCCGAAGCGTTCTTCTCGATTTCATCTGCGACATGCCGCAGGTTCTCGTTGCGTTTGACGAGCGCGCGACGTTTGATGAATTCCTCGAGTCCGCGGCTGATTCCCCAGAGGGCGCCGAGCAGCATGAGGAGGAAGAGCAAACGGACAGGTTTTTCGAGGAACGAGTCCCACTGATTGCCGATCGATGAGAAGATCAAGACGACGATCAGCTTGCCGATGCCTGCCGCGATCACGTATGTTCGGATCGGCAGCTGGATCAGTGCCGTTATCGACGTGATGACGAAGGCCGGCATGAACGGAAGCGAGAACAAAAAACCGAGCGAGATCGGACTCATATGACGGACCCGTTCGATCCACGTTTGAGCGGTCTGGTGTTTCGCAAGCCAGCGCGTCATCGGACGGCGGAACAGGTATCTGATACAGACGAACAGGAAGATCGAACCGAGCATACTTCCGATCCAGGAGACGAGGACACCCATCCAGAATCCGTAGGTCGCGGCGTTCGCCGAGATGATCAGGACGAGCGGCAGGAACGGGAAAATCGATTCGAGGAACGGCGCAGCGAGCCCGGCCCACGGCCCCCCCGGTATGCCTTGAAGAAACAGGATCATCTGCTCGATCCAGTGGCGTAAAGTCTGGAGCATGCCAAATCCCCTTTCAAAAAATTCTCTAGCTTCAGTGTAACTCTTTCCGTAGGAAAAAGGGGGACTTTCGCTCGTCTGCCTTCCTCGAATTCGCGATTGTGAAACGCGTGCGCTCTTGGTATCATATCTAAATGGGTGCGTTTTGCAGGCGTTCCCAAGCTGAATTAGCTACGACGCTTCGTTCGCCAACGTTCGTTTTCCTGCAAAAAACTGACATGGGGGCCAATGAGGATTATGAAACCTTATCGCGTATTACTGTTTTACAAGTATGTACCAATCGAAAATGCGGAACAATTGACGAAGGAGCATCTTGCGTACTGCAAGGAGCTCGGAATCAAGGGCCGCATCCTGATCGCTCCGGAAGGCATCAACGGGACGCTTTCAGGGACGGTCGAACAGACGGAACAATACATGAAGGATCTGACAGCTGACGAGCGCTTCCGCGACATCGAGTTCAAAATCGATGAAGTGGACGAGCACGCCTTCAAGAAGATGTTCGTCCGTTACAAGAAGGAGCTCGTCACGTGGCGTTTCGAAGAGGACTACAACGTCCCGCAAGACCACGCGGCGTACCTCGAACCGGCTGAATGGAAAGAAATGATGAATCGTGACGACGTCGTCATCCTCGACGTCCGCAACAACTACGAGTACGACCTCGGGCATTTCAAGAACGCCGTCAAGGTCGATGTCGAAGCATCACGCTACTTCCCGGAATGGCTCGACGAGAACGAGCATCTCTTCGAAGGGAAGAAGGTCCTGACATATTGCACGGGCGGCGTCCGCTGCGAGAAGTTCACGGCCTATTTCCGTAAACGCCAAAACAGCGACGATATCTTCCACCTGAAGGGCGGCGTCGTCATGTATGGCAAGGACGAGGCGACGAAGGGCGAGGACTGGGAAGGTGAATTGTATGTGTTCGACGAGCGCATCCAAGTACCTGTCAACACGGTCAACCCGACGGTCGTATCGGAATGCTACTACTGCGGCAAGCACGAGACGAGATATGTTAATTGTGCGAATCCCGAATGTAACCGCCAGCACTTCTGCTGTGAGGAATGCGAACCGAAAGTTCAGCGTTCTTGTTCGGATGAATGCCGCGAGCATCCACGGAACCGTTATGTGAAGGAGAAAAACGAAGAATTGGTCGGATGAGCACAGACAGGCAGCCTCGCTGAGGCCGCCTGTTTTTTTTGTTCAATCATAGGAAGGACTCTTCGCGAACAGGTAGCGAAGCACGTCAGGCATGCGTTCGGCCCAGGCCGTCTCATGGTGGATCGCCTCGGGGACGATCCGGTACTCGAATTGAGACACTTTCTTCGCGACGGCTTTCGAGATGATTTCGTTCGTATGCAGGTAGTCGTTCTCGTTCATCGGGCCGGACACCTCTTTCGTCCCGACGTCCATGTAGCAACGGTGGAAGCGCGAGAGCGGCGGGCTGTCCTCGATCAGGCGCAGGAGCGAGGCGAAGTTCGCCCAACCGGCCGTCGAGAGGGCTGCGACGCGCTGGACCTTGTCCGGGTAAGTGAACAGGGTATAGAGGGAGATGACGCCGCCCATCGAGCTGCCGATCATCGTCGTGTCGTCCGGGAAGGTCGCGTAACGCGCATCGATGAGCGGTTTCAAGTCTTCGATCAGCCACTTGGCATACGCTCCGCCTTTTCCGCCGACGGATTTGCGCTGTGACGGATAGGCGGTCCGCATGACGAGGGCGCCGTCCGACCAGGGGGCATATTCGTCGTAGCGGTCGAGCGGGTCGTCCGGGCTGTCGATTGCTACGACCATCGCATCGAGGCCGATCCGGTGGAGCGCGCGATGGACTTCCCATCCGGTCCCGAACGAGGCTGTCTCTCCGCTGAACACATTTTGTCCGTCATGCATGTAGATGACAGGAAGCGGACGGGCATCGTCGACGTCGGTCGGCCGGAAGACGCGGACGATTCGTTCCTTCTGTTCGGACGGGACGTGGAGATGGAGTTCCGTGATCGACATGGCACCCATCCTTTCTGGAGTGGAGGATTTTTGCTTCATTCCTTCTTTACCCTCAAATGCGTATTTTCGGCAAAGGCAGAGACAGATATTTAGGTTGAGACTTGCAGGACGATTGCGTATAATGGGTAAGATATAATATGAGTCTATGATGAAGAGAGTAGAGATTTCGGAAGTCCGAACAAGCGAGTCGGGGACGGTGCGAGCCCGGTGGACGAGAATTCTTGAAACGCACTTCGGAGACGCTGTCCGACGTCAAGGAGGCACAGCCGGGGGACCCCCGTTATCCCCGTCAAGGTGGGCGCACAGGTGAAGCGCCAAGAAGAGTGGTACCGCGGTCAACCCGTCTCTTTGCGTATAGGCAAAGGGCGTTTTTTATTTGTCAAAATTTTCATCCTTGGAGGGATACGATATGAGTTACAAACAGCAATATGCGGAGATCTTGCACGGCGTCATCGGCGAGGAACTTACACTTGAGCAAATCGAACAGTTGATCGAGCAACCGAAACACGAAGATCACGGCGATCTCGCCTTCCCGTGCTTCATGCTCGCGAAGGCATTCCGGAAGGCACCGGTCATGATCGCGTCAGACCTTGCGGAGAAGCTTGAGAACCCGCTCTTCTCGAAGGTCCAGGCAGCTGGTCCGTACGTGAACGTCTTCCTGAACCGCTCCGTCGTCTCGCGTGAGATCGTCGGCGAGGTACTCGCGAAGGGCGGCGAATTCGGAACGAGCGAAGCGAACGGCAAGACGATCGTGACCGACTTCTCGTCCCCGAACATCGCGAAGCCTTTCTCGATGGGACATTTGCGCTCGACGGTGATCGGGAACGCGCTCAACCAGATTTCACGTAAAAAGGGATACGACGTCGTCGGCATCAATCACCTCGGCGACTGGGGGACACAGTTCGGCAAGCTGATGGTCGCCTACAAGATGTGGGGCGAGGAAGAGGCGGTCCGGGCGCATCCGATCGAGGAGCTGCTCAAGCTGTACGTCCGTTTCCATGAGGAAGCGGAAACGAACCCGTCACTCGAGGACGAAGGACGTGCCTGGTTCAAGAAGCTCGAACAAGGCGACGCGGAAGCGACAGAACTCTGGACATGGTTCCGTGAGGTCTCGCTCGTCGAGTTCCAGCGCGTCTACGATTTGCTCGGCGTCCAGTTCGACAGCCTGAACGGGGAAGCGTTCTACAATGACAAGATGCAGCACGTCGTCGACCTGCTCGAGGAGAAGAATCTGCTCATCGAGTCGGAAGGTGCGATGGTCGTCGACCTCGAGGTAGAAGGCATGCCGCCTTGCCTGATCAAGAAGAAGGACGGCGCGACGCTCTATGCGACGCGTGACCTTGCGGCAGCGGTCTACCGTCACGAGACATATCACTTCGAGCAGGCGTTCTACGTCGTCGGCGGCGAGCAGGCGCTCCACTTCAAGCAACTCTTCGCCGTCTTGAAGAAGCTCGGATTCGATCATGTCGACGGGATGCACCACGTCCCGTTCGGCCTGATCATGAAGGACGGCAAGAAGATGTCGACGCGTAAAGGCCGAATCGTCCTGCTTGAAGAGGTCCTCAAGGAAGCGATCGACGTCGCGAAGCAGAACATCGCCGAGAAGAACCCGAACCTCGCGAACGCGGAGCAGACGGCTCGCCAGGTCGGCGTCGGCGCCGTCATCTTCCATGACTTGAAGAACGAGCGGATGAACAACATCGAGTTCGACCTCGAACAGATGCTGAAGTTCGAAGGGGAGACGGGCCCTTACGTGCAGTACACGAACGCCCGCGCGAACTCGCTCCTGCGCAAAGGGAACTATGACGGTTCCGCCTTCGAAGGAAACGACGACGATTACACATGGGGTGTCGTCTCGATGCTCAACCAGTTCCCGGTCGTCATCGACCGTGCGTTCGCACGCCGCGAGCCGTCGATCATCAGCCGCTACGTCCTCGACCTCGCGCAGAGCTTCAATAAGTACTACGGCCAAGTCCGTGTGCTCGAGGAGGACGCAGGCAAGCAGTCGCGCCTCGCGCTCGTCAAGTCGGTCACGGTCGTCCTGACGGAAGGTCTCCGTCTGCTCGGCGTCGGCGCTCCGGAAGAAATGTAAGCCAAATTCAAAGAAACCAATGAGGTAACAAGATGAATGAAACGATGAACGACCGCTTGACAGCGGCAATCGATACAGCACGAAGCAATGAATCAGCAGCAGGGAAGGCGCACGTCTCCTCCCTTCATGAGAAGGCATCGGCCTGGTTGCCGGGCGATCCGGTCGACTTCCTGCTCGACTTCGCACTCGGGGAAGGAGCGGATGCCGTCGCTCTGCTCGAGACGGACGCCGTGACGGAAGATAATTTCGTCTTCTACATGAAAAAGAAGCAGACGAAGAAGAAGCTCGCGGATCTGCTCAAGCTCTGGAAACAAGAACCGTCCGAGGAGCGTCTCGCCGCGATCGACGCCATCGGCCTGAAGAAATGGCTCGCGCGCGTCGACTTCCGCGAAGGTTCGAAGCCGTGGGATCTGTTGAACCGCCTCCACGTCATGCTGTTCATCTCAGACATGACCACGCTCGTCGACGACAAGCAGCTGACTGAGCTCTACAAGGCACTGATTGCTAGCGAACAGACACCGACGAGCTTCGTCCGGCGCCAAGTCGCGGTCCGTCAGGCCATCGATTCCGAAATCGCGGAACGCGAACTCGAACTCGATCCGTTTGCCCAGGCTTCGATCGCACGTTTCATCTGAAGGACGAATAAGGCAAGTCCCATTCACGGGGCTTGCCTTATTTTGCTTTTCGGAAAGTGATCGTCCGTCTTTCTGGATCGTAGAGTAGCCATTCCCGCTCGAAGACGACGGGTCCGACGTTGACGGCATAGTGCTTCTTGAGTGAGATCGGCAAGTCGAGCGGTGCCTCGAGTTTCTTTCCTTTCCGGTAGAGGCCGCGCATATGGCTGTGGCCGAAGAACAGGATCGGCGCGTCGTAACGCGACGTGTCCGGATACCAGTCATATCCCCACTCGAGTTCGTCCCCGTGGATCAACAGAGCGTCCCCGATCCGCTTCTCGCGCGGGAAGAGGCGAAGGCGGTCAAGATAAGGCGACGCACCGGGCGGGACGATCGAGAGGATCCGCTCCTCCTGGTTGCCGAGGAGTGAAGGGAAGGTCAGGAGCGCGAGGAAGTCCGGATCGAGTGTGACGATACGCTCGAGCTCGTCGAAGGCGTATCTCCGGGCACGCTTCTTTCCGATATGGCATTCATGGAGATCGCCAAGTCCGACGATCTCCGCGTCCGGAGCGATTTCCTTGATGTTTTTCAACACGGCGAGCGTGTCCGCATAGGAACTGTGCAGGTCGGCCAGCAATGCGTATCGCATCTCGATTCCCCCCTTTCTTTTCCTATACCCCGCAGGCTGCAGGAAGAGACAATGGATCGTTTCTGGATGCGAAAAGAGACCGCATGGGCGGTCTCTTCCGGATTAACGATAGTTGATGAACTGGACGTCGACGGACAGCGGGAGTTCCCGGATGATCTGCATCACTTGCTGGAGATCGTCACGCGACTTGCCGGTGACGCGGATCTGGTCGTCCTGGATCTGTGATTTCACCTTCAGCTTCGACTCCTTGATCGCGTTGTTGATCTTCTTCGCGTCATCCTTATCGATGCCGCTCTTCAAGATGACACGCTGGCGGACCGTGTTGCCGGCCGCCTGCTCGATCTTCTGATAATCGAGGTTCTTCGTCGGGACCGCGCGCTTGATCAGCTTCGCCGTCAGGACGTCCTTGACCTGGTCGAGCTTGAACTCGTCATCCGAGATGAGGATCAAGTCGTCCTTCTCGAGCTTCATGTCGCTCTTCGATCCCTTGAAGTCGAACCGGTTCGTGATTTCCTTCAAGGCGACCTGGACGGCGTTCTTCACTTCCTCGAGGTTGATCTGTGAGACGACGTCGAATGAATTATCCTTTGCTGCCATGTGTATCTCTCCTTTCGATTCCACCTTCCATTCTAATAGGGAAGGCGATGAGCGTCCACTACTCTGAAATTTGGTATAATATATCGTATGAATTGAAAGGGGTGCATGGCTTTGAAACAGACGGCTGACATGTTGACGCTCTCGCCGCAGGAAATCGATGAGCGGTATACATATACGGGGACGGATTTAGGTGTGACATTCACGGAGACGACGATCCGGTTGCGGCTTTGGGCGCCGACGGCAGAACGGGTCATCGTTCGTCTTTTCCGGACGCTCAAGGCGCGGAAGGTCGAGGAGTTCGAGATGCGTTCAAGCGAGCAGGGGACATGGGTGACGGAAGTCGACCGGATTCCGTATGAAGGCTACTTCTACACGTTTCAAGCCATGATCGGCGGAGCGAAGGTCGAAGCAGTCGATCCTTACGCGAAAGCGGTCGGTACGAACGGAAGACGAGGAGCGCTGATCGATCCTTCAGCGATCAATCCGGACCGCTGGGTCATGGAGCGTCCGCTGTTCCATTCCTCACAGGATGCGGTCATCTACGAACTGCACGTCCGGGACGCGACGAGCCATCCGGCGAGCGGCGTCAAGGCGAGAGGGACGTTCCTCGGCCTGACAGAGGCGGGGACACAGACGGAGACGGGGATGCCGACAGGACTCGACTATCTCGCGGACCTTGGTGTCACACACGTCCAGCTCTTGCCGATCTATGACTACGCCACGGTGAACGAATCGAATCCCGGGGAAGAGAGCAACTACAACTGGGGTTATGATCCCCAGAACTATTTCGCTCCGGAAGGCTCATACTCTTCGAACCCGGATGATCCATCGGTGCGGATCCGTGAACTCAAGACGCTGATCCAGGCGCTGCACGACCGGGGGATCCGCGTCATCATGGACGTCGTCTTCAACCATACGTTCGACGCGGAGAAGATGCCGCTCGGCCAGTTCGTACCCGGCTACTTCTATCGCCAGAACGCGGACGGAACGCTTTCGAACGGCAGTTTCTGCGGAAACGACACGGCTTCGGAACGGGCGATGATGCGGAAGTTCATCGTCGACTGCACGACGTACTGGGCGCGCGAATATCATCTCGACGGCTTCCGCTTCGATCTGATGGGGGTGCACGACGTCGAGACGATGAACCAGGTCCGGAGTGCGCTCGACCGGGTCGACCCGTCGATCCTCCTCATCGGGGAAGGATGGGACATGGATACGCCGCTTCCGCTCGACGAGAAGGCGAACTACCATAATGCGACGAAGATGCCGCGCATCGCGCACTTCAACAATGGCATCCGGGACGGCATCAAGGGGGATGTCCAGGAAGCGGAGGACCGCGGATATGTCGGCGGCGCGTTCGAACGGACGAGTGAGGTCAAGCGGGGAATCGCAGGAAACGTCTCGTCGCAAGGATTCGCCGATGAACCGAACCAGGTCGTCACATATTGCGAGGCCCATGACGATCTGACGACGTGGGACAAGCTTGCGGTGACGAATCCGGACGATACGGAAGAAATGCGGAAGAAGCGCCAGATGCTCGCGACGGCGATCGTCCTGACGAGCCAGGGCATCCCGTTCCTTCATGCAGGACAGGAGTTCTTCCGGACGAAGAACGGGAACAGGAACACCTTCAATGCGGGTGAGGCAATCAACCGGCTCGACTATGAGCGGGCCGATGAGAACAGGGGAGCAGTCGCCTATGTCAAAGGCCTGATCGCGCTTCGCCGACAGTACCCGATGTTCCGGCTCGAGAACGCGGCGCTGATCAAGAAACATCTTCGTTTCCTCGAAGAGGAGGAAGGCGTCATCGCCTACGAGTTGAAGCGGACGTACGAAGGGTATATTGAGCGTCAGCGCGTCTACCACAACGCGACGGAGGAGGACATCACTGTCACACTCCCGCACGGCGACTTCGAGGCGCTCGTCGAGGAGAACGTCGTCAAGCTCCATGCGCCGCGTCTCGTCGAAGGACGCGAGCTCACCGTTCCGGCACTCTCGACGACGGTCATCGCGGAGCGGAGACCGGACTATAAGAAATACGCGGTCGCAGGAGGCACGGCGATGGCGATCCTCGGATTGCTCTACGCAGCGAACAAGCGTCGGAAGAATAAGAAATGAGCGAATTGGAAGCAGACGAATGTTTGCTTCCTTTTTTTGTTTGTTTCAAAGGGGTGGTGGCGGGAAAACCTTTCTCATGTTAGGCTTTGATATTCAGAAAGGTGAGGTACTCTTTATGTTTGGTTTTAATGATCTATGGAAGTTCTTCTTTTCGTTCTTCTTGATACTCCCAGTCGTGACGCTCATCCATGAGATGGGACACTACTTCTTCACCCGCATCTTCGGCGGACGGATGGAAATCAACATCGGGACGGGTAAGCCCCTGATGAAGGTCGGACCCTTCCGGCTGAACCGGATCTATTTCTGGGACGGCTGGTGTGAATATGAATCGCTTCGCGTCGAGAACAGATTGACGAACATCCTCGTCTACGCGGGTGGATCGATTTTCAATCTGATGGGCATCCTGCTGGTCAATGCGCTGATCTATGCCGGAGTGTTCGAGGCGAGCATCTTCACGTATCAGTTCGCCTATTTCTCGTTCTATTTCGTCTTCTTCTCGCTGTTCCCGATCGATCACCCGAACGGTTATCCGAGCGACGGCAAGGCGATCTTGAACGTCCTGCGAGAAGGGGAATCCGAGAGAAATCCGCAAGATTGATAAAAAAAGACACCTCCTCAAGAGATGTCGTTCAAGGCGATGGCCATTCGGTCCATCGCTTTTATTTTTCGTTTTTTTCGTCTTGCTCCTTCTCTTTCTCAAGCTCGACGAGTTTCTGGATGAGAATGTGGCGCGGCATATGCATCAGCTGCTCGAGCGGAACGTTCAGGCGTTTCGACAGCTCGACGGCGGTGTCGGCGGAGATTTGCAAAGGTCCCATCGTGATCCCTCCTTTTTTCTTTCAGTATACAGGAGGCGTACGCAGAGCGCATCGACGGTGGCGGAAGTTTGAAAGACTTGTTACCGTAGGGGGTAGGAAGTGATGCATATGTATGATTCGATCCGGGAGCTGATCCTGCATGAATCGGTCGTGCGTTTCGAACGAATCGGCCAGTCCCTTTTGCTGTTCGCGGAGGGTCGCGGCTTTCTCGCGTGCGACACGGATTTGAATATAAAGTGGGAGACAGCCTGTGATGCTGAGCCTTTCGCAATCTATACCGATGAAGAACGTGCCGTCTTGCTGTTCGACGGCGGAGACTACGGTCTGCTCGATCTCAGGACGGGCGGATTGACGCGCGGAAGACGGTCGTCCCCGTTCGCGGACGCCTGGTTCTGCCAGCTGTATCGATTCGAAGGGGACCGCCTCTTTCTCTATTCGGCTGAGACGGACATCGCAGTCCTCGACCTCACAACAGGAGACTTCAGTTATGCAGACTACGGACAATCACCTGAGTTCGGCCGGCTGATCGAACGGGCGTACGATGAACATCTCGTCTTCGAGCGCTTCATTGCCCCTTCGACGGTCGTCTCCTATGATCCGGAACGTTCCGGTTATGCCGTTTTCGAACTGGGACAGCCCGAGCGCTTCATTTCGTTCCCTGAATACCGTGAGACGCTACTCGTCGATCTGTACGGGAGTGCGATGACCGTCGTCGATGAGAAGACATTCCACCTGTTCGAGGGCGGGGCGCCGGTTTTCCGCTTCGATGGTTGTGCGACGTCCGTTCTGCTAAAGGCCGCTCTTCTCGACGACAAAGGACGGCGAGTCATGATCTTGTCGGAATCCCCGACATTCCAAACGACTTGGATCCAGCTGTTCGAGGCTGTCTGAATCCCCTGTTTCCATGGAAGCAGGGGATTTTTCGCGCCGGGTCGAATGTTTCAGAAACAGAAGAAGATAGAGGAGGGGAACATCGTGGAACGATTCGCGAAAGGTGTCGTTCGTTTTCGGGCCGTGATCCTCGGCATGTGGCTCATCGCCCTCGTCGTGCTCGGTTATTTCGCCTTGCAGCTGCCGGACGAATTGCGCGGGAACGGATTCTCGAGGGACGGGGAGTACCAGGCAGTCGAGGAAGTGCTCAAACAGGATTTCGGACAGGATGCCTTCCAGATCATCGTCCTGTTCGAAGGTGCGGACGCGGACGTCAAGGCGGCGATTGACAAGAACGTCACGGCACTCGGGTCCGTGACGGAAGGAAAGGTGATCGGTCCGGCTCAGAACCCGGAAGCCCTCAAGGACGGGAAGGGCTATGTGCTCGTCGGAGTACCGAGCGAGGATAAAGTCCACCAGGAAGCTGTTCGCGAGGCGATCATCGGACAGGATGGCGTCTCGATCCGCTTGACGGGTGAGCCGATCATCGTCGAGGACTTGAATGAGGCATCTAAGAATGACCTGATCCGGGCTGAGTTGATCGGGATCCCGGCCGCGCTTCTCGTCCTGTTGCTCGTATTTGGGACACCCCTCGCGGCTATCATGCCGCTCGTGATGGGATTGATCACATTCGTCTTCGGCGCAGGGGTGCTCTATTTCGTCACGTTCGGCACGGATTTGTCGATTTTCGTCCTGAACGCCGTCGCGATGATTTCGCTCGCTCTCGGGATCGATTTCTCGCTTCTCTACGTCAACCGCTTCCGCGAGGAGCAGGCGAACGGTCGCGACGTCCTTGCGGCGGCTGCCGTCTCGATCGCGACGGCAGGGCGTTCGATCCTTTTCTCGGGATTGTGCGTATTCGTCGGGCTCGCTGGGCTCCTGTTCATCGATGTCGACGTCTTCCAGGCCGTCGCGCTCGGGACGCTCGTCTCGGTCCTTGGAGCAGTGCTCGGGGCCTTGACGCTCCTGCCTGCCTTGTTGTCCTATACCGGCCGCGCGCTCGACCGTTTCCGCATCTTCCGTTTCTCGGAAGAACGTGGCGAGACGAGATGGCGTGCGCTCGCCCGCTTCGTCATGAAACGTCCGGTCGCCTTGACCGTCTTGTCGCTCGCCCTGTTGCTCCCTTGTCTGCTTCCGTTGCGCGACCTTGAGCTGAACATCCCGCAGGCGAGCGCGTTGCCGGACGATTATCCGTCGCGCCTCGCATTCGAGTCGTTCGATGAGACGTTCGGTGACGACGGGACGGACGCGCTCGTCCTGCTGAGCGGGGATTTCGGGACACGTGAGGGCCTCGAAGAACTCGAACGGACGGCTGACGCGTTCAAGGAGACCGAGGAAGTGCGTGACGTGACAACTGCGCTGTCAGCGACATCGCTGACGCCGGAACAGTTCGAGCAGGCGCTCCGGTTGAACGGAGAGCTCGAGTCGCAAGTGTCGTCCCTGCTCGCTTTGAATGACGGGGAGGAGGATAAGGCGCTTCTCAACGTCCAGCTGTCCGGGAAACCGGGAGACGAAAGTGCGCAGGACTGGGTGAGGCAACAACGGGACGCAGGTTTCGTCGTCGGCGGACCGGCAGCCTTCAATCAGGAGATCTACGACGAAATCTACGCAAAGATGCCGCTCGCGGTCGGAGTCGTCGTGCTCGCGACGTTCTTGATCCTGATGTGGGCGTTCCGTTCCATCCTCATTCCGATCAAGGCGATCTTGATGAATATTCTGAGCCTCGGCGCGACATTCGGCCTGCTCGTCATCCTCTTCGAATCCGGCTGGGTCCTCCCTGCCGAGACGATCGGCATCTTGACGCCTGTCTTCATCTTCTCGCTCGTCTTCGGACTCTCGATGGACTATGAGGTGTTCCTCGTCTCACGGATGGAGGAATATTATGATGCGACCGGGGATAACGACATCGCGACGGAGATGGGGCTTGCGAAGACGAGCAAGATCATCACGTCCGCCGCGCTCATCATGATCGTCGTCACCGGATCGTTCGCCTTCACCGGCGTCAGTCCGATCAAGCAGCTCGGCGTCGGGATCGCGCTCGCCATCTTCATCGACGCGACGATCGTCCGGATGCTTCTCGTGCCGGCGCTGATGAAGCTGTTCGGCGACTGGAACTGGTGGTGGCCGGGAGGTCGTCCGAAGAAAAAGTCCTATCACTGAAAACGGGCTTTACAACCGGCCGAGGATTTCGTATAGTGAGGGCGAAGTCAAAATCTTGTATATAGGAAGGATGCATCTTGATGAGTGGGGTCGTATCTGCGTAAGCAACCGTGAAAAGACGAAGAAAAAGAACCGTTAAGGCTTTTTCGGCATGGTCTTTTCCGCTTGGCAGATATCGCCTCGCCCCTCACGATGAATTTCTTCGTGCAGTGGCGCAGGGTCTGTGGACCTGCGCCTTTCGTGTGCCCATCGGTATCTCCATCTGTCGGATTCCAGTGACAAGAGGAGAAAAAACATGAACGAAAATACATTCAACACACTCGAATACGGACAACTCGTCGCACAGATCGAACGCCATTGCATCAGCGCGTTCGGGCGGGAGCGACTAGCGGCGCAACGGCCGGTCATGAACATCAAGACGGTCGAGAAACGGCTTGCCGAGACGACGGAGGCGAGACGGATCCTTGACGCGAACAGCCACGTCCCGTTCATCGGCGTCTCGGCGATGGAACCGGTCATCATGAAGCTCGAGAAGGAGATGATGCTCGACGCAGACGAACTGACCATCGTCGCGGAGTTCCTGCGCGGTTCGCGCAAACTGCGGCGCTTCATGGAGGAGCAATCCTTCTTCGCGCCTCTCCTGTCGAGCTATGCGGCAGGAATGTCGGAGCACCGGGGAATCGAGGAGTCGATCACGTCGGCGATCCAGTCCGGCCGAATCGTCACGGAAGCGAGCAAGGAGCTGAAGCGGATCCGCAAGCAGCTCGCGATCCTCGAGACCCGGATCGATGAACGCCTGCAGAAGTTCATCCGTAACCCGCATCACAAGGAGATGTTGCAGGAGACGTATGTGACGAAGAAGAACGATCGTTTCACGGTCCCGATCAAGGCTAGCTACAAATCGAAGGTCGCAGGGACGATCATCGACACGTCGAGTAAAGGGACGACCTTGTTCGTCGAACCGGACACGGTCTCGAAGCAGACGGACGAATGGATGATCACACGGACGGAGGAGCAGGTGGAGGAGTATCAGATCCTCGCGACGCTGACCGGGAGCGTCTTCGACGTACTCCCGTCGCTTCGGGCGAACATCGACCTGATCGCCCATTACGACCTCGTCATCGCGAAAGGGAAGCACAGTCAGCGCACGGATGGCGTCGCACCGAAGATAAACGATGAAGGACGGATCCATCTGAAGCGTGCCATCCATCCGCTTCTTGCGAACGGTGTGCCGCTCGACCTGACACTTGGCGAAAGCTACCGCGGACTCGTCATCACGGGACCGAATGCAGGCGGAAAGACGGTCGTCATGAAGACGGTCGGCCTGCTGACGCTCGCCGTCATGAGCGGATTCCATATCCAGGCGGATCGGGACAGCGAGATCGCCCTGTTCGAGAAGGTGTTCGTCGACATGGGCGATCAGCAGAGCATCGGGCAGGCGCTCAGCACGTTTTCCGGACATATGCAAAATGTCTCGAACATCGTCAGACAGATGAATCAGCGGACGCTCCTGCTGTTCGACGAGCTCGGCAGCGGGACGGAGCCGAACGAAGGGGCGGCGCTTGCGATCGCCATCCTCGAGGCCTGCTACAAGCGCGGGGCGCTGACGATCGTCTCGACCCATTACGGGGAGATCAAGGACTATTCGGAGCGGCATCCTGAGATGATGAACGCGGCGATGCAGTTCGACCCGGAGACGCTCGAGCCGAAGTACCGTCTGTTGATCGGGCAGTCGGGCGAGAGCAACGCCCTCTTCATCGCCCGCCGCATGAATTTGCCGGAGTCCGTGCTGAAGGCGGCCGGTTCCTACATGCGGGAGAAGGAATATGACTTCACGCCTGTCGACCCGCGCTATCTTCCTCAGCCGAAAGTCGAGAAGGAAGAGAAGCTGACGGATTTCAAAAAAGGAGACCGCGTCCGCCTGCTCGAAACGGGGGAGGTGGGACTCGTCCGGCAGGAGATCGATCGTCAGCAACGCGTCGAGGTCTATCTCGACGGGAAGAGCGAGAGCGTGAGCGCGAGGCGCCTCGTGCGCGAAGCAAAAGCTGAGGATCTGTATCCGGCAGGGTACGATATCGACAGCCTGTTCACGACGTACCGCGAGCGCAAGGACGCCCACGATTTCGCGCGCGGTTCGAAGAAGGCGCTGCGCCGCGTCGAGAAGGAAATCAGAAGTCGGAATCGCTGATAGCACGCAGAAAGGACCTGATCCATTGGACAGGTCCTTTCGTTTCGTCAGTAGGCGACGCGTCCGAGCTTGACGCCGCAGTAGCGGTGGAGCTCGACCGGGTCATCGATGTCCGTCTTTCGCATCATGTCGGCAAGCAGGAGCGCGCAGACATAGGCGTCCTCTTTTGCGTCGTGATGCTTGAACGAGACGCCGAGATGTTCGGCCATCGTGTTCAGCTTGTGGTTCTCAAGAAGCGGGTAAAGCTTCCGCGACAGCTTGACCGTGCAGCCATAACGAATCTCCGGCATCTGGTACAGGTCGTACTTCCGGATCGCCTTCGAGAGCGCGTTCATGTCGAACGAGGCATTGTGGGCGACGACGAGCTCTGCCCCGCCGAGCAGATCGAACAGGCCGCGCGACTCCATTGCTTCAGGGAGGGCGGGGGCGTCGCGGACGTCATCCGGGTGAATGCCGTGGACACGGATGTTACCATAGTCGAACGCTTCTTCCGGGTCGATCAGTACCTGGTCGGACGAGACGACGATCCCGTTCGCCAGGACGGACCAGCCGAAGGCGCAGATGCTGCGGCTGTCCCGGTTCGCCGTCTCGAAGTCGATGGCGACGGTATACGTATTCATCGGCTTCCTCCGATTTCACGGTCTGCTTGCGATTCTTCCTCGACGTATTCCTCCGGCTTGAACAGCATCACCCGATCTCGGTAAGCGAACAGGAAGGCTGTCGAGACAGCCATGACGTCGGCAAGCGGGAAGGCGATCCAGACGCCGGTCACACCAAGAAAAGAAGGCAGCAGCAACACGAGCGGGATCGTGTAGAGCGTTTGACGGGACAACGACAGGAACAGGGCGGCCTTCGCCTTGCCGAGCGACTGATACATTCCATTGATGATCATCTGCGCGCCGTAGACGAACGAGATGGCGAACAGGATTCGCATCGCTGTCACGCCTTGGTCGAGCAGCTCCTGATCCCGTGTGAACATGCCGATCCAGAAGTCCGGGAAGAGCTGAAGCAGCAGCCAAAGCGTCAAGGAGACGGTCAGTCCATAGCGGAGCGCGAGTTTGATCGCGTCCGACATCCGGTCGAACTGCCTTGAACCGAAGTTGAAGCCGACGATCGGCTGCATGCCTTGGACGATACCCATGATCGGCATGCCGACGAGCGCCATGAACTTGTTGATGATGGCGAATGTCGCGATCTCGGTCGTCCCGCCGTGACGGACGAGCATATGGTTGACGAGGATGAACAGGACCGATTGCGACACCTGCATGATGAAGGAGGACGAACCGATCTGCATCATCCGAGAGACGAGCGCCGGTTCGAAACGGAATGCGTTAGTTCCGAGTTCGAGCGTCGTCTTTCTTTTCTTCGTAAAGAAGAACCGGAAGATGAGGATGGCTCCGATGACCTGGGCGAGCGCCGTCCCGAGCGCGGCACCCTTGATGCCTAGGCCGAACACGAAGATGAAGAGCGGCGTCGAGACGAGGTTGATCAGGACGGTCGTCAGCATGACCTTCATCTGGAAACTTGCCTGTCCTTCCGCCCGGATCATGGCGCTCGACGCCATCGTCAGCATGAAGAAAGGGGCACTGAGCAGCGTGATGCTGAGAAAGTCCTTCGCGTAAGGCATGATGGCGTCGGTCGCTCCGAACAGGAGCAAAAGCGGCTCGAGGAACGCGAGAGCCGACAGGATGGCGAGCGTGCTGATCAAAAAGACAGCGATCAGGACGTTCGCGTAGGCACGGCTTGCGCCTAAGAGATCTTTTCGGCCGAGACGCTGTGAGGCGAGGGCGGCGCCTCCGATGCCGATCGAGTTCGAGATCGCCATCAGGATCAGCTGGACGGGGAAGGCGATTCCGACGGCCGCGACGGCAGCCGTACTGATCTGGGCGACGAAGATCGTATCGATGATGTTATAGAGCGCCGTGACGAGCATTCCGATCATCGCAGGCATCGACAATCCGATGAGCAGCTTCTTGACCGGTTCCTCTCCGAGACGAGCAGTTTTTCGGTTCATCGCAGGGAACCTCCTTATAAGTAATGGATGATTCAAGCGTATGCTGACGACCCGCATGATGCAACTGATGCGACCCGGCCGATATGCGCAAAAAGAAAACGCCGGAAAAAGCGCTCCCCTGAATGGACAGGGAAGCGCTCCAAAAGTCACATCGGCACGTCGGGCAATCCGTTCTTCGTCCACTCGAAGATGGCGAAGAGGGCGGCCCCGAGTGCGAGGTAAGCGGTCAACGTGACTGCCTGCTGCTTGCGCGGCATCGCGTGGTAGAGAACAGATTTCTCAGCTTCGAGCAACGGTTCGATCCGCTGGTCGATTCGGCGGATGATCGCATCATAGTCGTCCGCGGCGTCGTTTTGGAAACGCAGGACGTCATAACCCGCCGACTGCGCGTCGGATGGACTCGCTGCCTTCAACTGTTGCAGGTCCTGACGGAGGGACCAGGCGACCGGATCGAACGTTCCATATGTTTCTTCCGGTGTCTCGGCCGCTGCCGCCTCCTGATCAGCGAGTTCCTGTTCATGCTTCGCCTGCAGGACACGGCTTCGCGCCGCACGATACAGCATCAGATCGTTCGCGTGGGCGGCGTATGTCTTCGCGAGCTTATAACGATTCCAGACGGCGCTCCCGCCGAAGAAGGCGACCAGCAGCAGGATGAAGCTGAAGTGCGTGATCCCGTACGCGACGAGCGCCGCGAGGCCGGCGATCCAGACGACGATCGGGAGGCCGGCGAGAATCCGTCCGCCGTCAAGCGGGGAGACAGGCATCAGGTTGAACAGATTGATCAGCGCACCTAGGTGCAGGATGACGATCCAGAAGGAATCGCCAGTCACGGCGTATCCGACTGCGAGCGGCGCGAGCGAAAGGAGCCCAGCGAGCGGGCCTCCATATCCGACGATCGCCTCGGCCTTCGGGGTCTTGATTTCATCCTTGATCCCGATGACAGCACCCATGAACGGGATGAAGATGGCGGGACCGGTCTTGATCCCGAGCCGTTTCGCCGCGACGAGGTGACCCATCTCGTGGATGAAGAGCAAATACAGCAGACCGACGGCGAACCAGACTCCGAAGAGTTGCGCGTAGAAGAAGAGCGAGATGCCGAACGAGATCAACGTACCGCCGAACTTCGAGAGCTTAAGGAACGCGAGAAGAAACTTCGCTTTCGAAAGGAGGAACGCTATGATGACGGCGAAGCCGCCCCATTTCTTTTTATCCAATGTAACAGCCTTCTTTCTGAATGAATGTCTTGTTCTCATTCTACGCTATATCAGCGAAAAAAGTTCCATTGCAAGCGTCCGGATGACTTGCGGGCACGAAAAAAGGAAACCGGCGGACCGGTTCCCTTGGAATCACTTCACGAGTTTGACGAGCAGGCTTGCGAGCGACTTGCGCTCTGATTCGTCGCCTGCCTTCCACAGTTCCTGGAGCAGGTATTCTTCACGGTTGCGTGGTTCTTCGTGCTTCGCGAGGTAGTCCGCGACCTTCTCCGCGACTTTCGCCAGCTGGTTGTCGTTCAAGCCGAGGCTCTCGCCTTTTGACACCTTGTCACCGAGGTAGGATTTGAACTGTTCGAAGTTCGACAGGATCTGCTCCTTCGATTCCTCGTCCATCTGACTGAGTTTCTGTTCCACTTTTCCTGATACTTGTGATTCTTCCATCTGAACGTCCTCCTTTGGGTTATCAAGCTGTTTAGTTAATAGCCGAAGGAGAGGGTGTTAAAACAACTTCAGAAAAAATAAAGAGGTTTATTTTTTTCTGAAGCAAGCGCTTTAGCAAGAACTACCATCCCTCAAATTATTTGCTTGTCTTAAGGGTAGAATAGCCCGCTTCGATGAAAGCGGGCTGAGGAACAGATTAGAATTCGATGAGAGTCAGAGATGTTTGATGATACGGGCGGGATTCCCTCCGACGACGACGTTGTCCGGTACATCCTTGACGACGACGCTTCCTGAGGCGACGACGACGTTATCGCCAATCGTCACGCCCGGGTTGATGACGGCACGTCCGCCGATCCAGACGTTGTCACCGATCGTGACGGGCTTGCCGAACTCGGCGCCGGAGTTCCGTTCGACCGGGTCGAGCGGATGGGCCGCGGTATAGATATGTACGCCTGGTGCCAGCATGCAATTGTTGCCGATCACGACCGGACAGATGTCGAGGATGACGCAGTCGTAGTTGGCGTAAAATCTTTCCCCGAGCGTGATGTTGTAGCCGTAGTCGCATTTGAAGCTCGGCTCGATATAGAGTGACTCACCGGTCCGCCCGATCAGTTCCCGCAGGATGTCCTTGCGTTCCGGGACGAAGTCGACGCTCAGCTGGTTGAACTGATGACAGAGGCGTTGCGCCCGTTTGCGGTCCGCGACGAGCTCCGCGTCTCCTGCGAGATAGAGTTCTCCCCGGATCATCTTCTCTTTTTCGGTGATGCTCATGTTCGTTCCCTCCTCTTTTTTTCCATTAGACCATGAAACAGCAAAAAAAGCCTGTCCGAAGGAGGACAGGCTGATGTGTCATTGAAGGGTGCGTGCTTTCTGTGCACCGAGCGCCTGAAGCGCTGCCTGGTTCAACAGGTTCCACGGCTTGTTGTAGTGCGGCTGGAAGAAGAAGTCGACGAAAGCGAGTTCCTCGAGCGTCATGTCATTCTGGATCGCGACGGAGAGCGTGTTCATCGACTGCGTCATGTCGATCTTCGAGATGATCTGTGCACCGACGACGCGGTTCGTCTCCTGTTCGAAGACGATCTTCAACTGGACGTCCTCAGCGGTCGGCATGAACTCCGGACGGTAGGCGTCGACGACGGTCACGCTGTCGACCGACAGGCCGAAGAACGGTGCGGCATCTTCCGTAAGTCCGGTCGAAGCGATGTTCAAATCATATAGACGGAGACCTGAAGTCCCTTGCGTCCCTTGATAGCGGACGCTCGGTGTGAGCAGGTTCTTCCCGACGAGCGTACCCATCCGGACGGCGTTCGTCGCGAGCGGGATATAGGCGTGCGTGCGGGCCGGGTTGTAGTAGACGGCACAGCTGTCGCCGGCAGAGAATATGTCCTTGTTGCTCGTGCGCATGTATTCGTCGACGATGATCGCCCCGTTCGGCAGCATGTCGATCTGTCCTTTCAGCAATTCCGTGCTCGGGCGGAATCCGACGCAGAGGATGACGAGATCCGTCTCGAACGTCCCTTTGTCAGTGACGACTTCCGTGACTGATCCGTTCTCGCCGCGGAATGCTTGGACGGTCTGACCGAGTTCGAGCTTGATGCCGCGGTCTGTCAGTGCATCTTCGATGATATCGGTGAACGAGCGGTCGAGATATTTATTCAGGATGCGGTCTGCGCTGTCGATGAACGTGACGTCCTTGCCGTACGATTCGAACGCTTCGACGAGTTCAGCGCCGATGTAGCCTGCTCCGACGACCGTGATCTTCGATGCGTCAGCCGCCTTCTCGATGATCGCCTGGGCGTGAGCGTAGTTCTTGCAGAGCTCGATCTGGTTGAGTTCGATTCCAGGGAGCGTCGGGATGATCGGCCAAGATCCGGTCGTCATGATCAAGCGGTCATACGAGTCGTACACCGTCTCGCCGGTCAACAGGTTCTTCGCGACGAGCGTCTTGTGCTCCGTATCGATTTCAAGGACGTCATGTTTGAGGCGCATCGTCGCACCGAGGCGTGCGAGTTCGTCCGGCGATGAATAGAACAAGGATTCTGCGTGCTCGACGACGCCGCCGACATGAAGTGCGATGCCGCATGAGAGGAAGGAGACGTTGTCATTTCGCTCATAGACCGTGATATCGAGGTCGGGATGGGCTTGCGTGAGTTCCTTGACTGCTGCTGTTCCTGCGTGTGTACAACCGATGACTGCTACTTTCATGTTGGTTTCGCTCCTTATATGAATGAGTTGGATGTTTGTGAGTTAAATCACATTCTTTCGATAAACTTAGTATATTTTTTCACAAAGTCTTTTGCAAGTCTTCTTTGTGCAAAAATGAGCATATTTTTGTCTAAAATGTGAATTCAATCACAATAAGTATTTGCTCGTTGTTTTTAGTTTAAGAAGAGCAGGATTAGGGAATATCAATTTTGTTGGATTCTGGACGAAGGGATGGGACACGATGGATACCGAGAGGACAATGCATCTATTCGCTTTACCGGATTTCTAGCATCGCCTGTCTGACGATCAGTCGGTAACGATCTAGAAATCGGGGAGAGAATAGATGAATACCCAAACGGAATATAGACCTCTCCGATGCACAGGAACGGAGAGGGAACTAAACTATGAAACGTATCGCAACCATTCTAGCCGGGACGCTGTTGATGGCGTTCGGCTACTATACCTTGAATGAACAATTCGGACTGGCTGAAGGAGGCTTCATCGGGCTATCGCTCCTTGGACGCTATTTCTTCGACATCAATCCGGCCATCACGATGCTCGCGCTCGACCTGCCATTCTTCATCGGCGCCTTCTTTTTGAAGGGCAGGCGCTTCGTGATGGAGGCACTTCTTTCGGCAGGCGCACTGTCGGTTTTCTACGAGATGTGGCACAGATTCGACCTGTTCCACTTTCCGGAGCAGGCGTGGCCGGCGACATTGATCGCTGCGCTCGCAAGCGGTGTCGTCACCGGATACGGACTCGGTCTCGTTCTTAAGAGCGGAGGGGCGACAGGAGGCGACGACCTGCTGTCGATGGCGCTCAGCAAGATGACCGGTGTCTCGATCGGGACGATCCTGTTCGCTCTCGACGCGCTCGTCTTGATGATCTCGCTCGTCTACTTGCCGCTCAGCTTGACGCTCTATACGCTGCTCGCGGTCGGCGTCGCCGGACGAATCGTCACGGTGATGACGCGGGAGCCGAAGAGCGTTCGAAACGTCAAACCGATACCAGTCAACGTCAAATGACGATGCTCCTTCCTGTCACCAGGAAGGAGTTTTTTCATGCAGCCTTGAAATAGGGTAGGGGGAGGGATTAGATGATCAGAACTGCACGGCCAGACGACGCGGAGGCGATCGCCCCGCTCATCCATCATGCCATCCATGAAATCGCGGAGACCTTGACCGGTGCGTCAGAGGAGACGCTTGTCCGCATGCGTCTCGAAGCGCTCGTCCGCCTGCGAGGCAACCGCCTCAGCTATGAGAACACGCTCGTCGCGGAACATGAAGGCGAGGTCGCCGGAATCGTCATCGCCTATCCGGGATACGAGGCGGAGAAACTCGATGCGAGCTTGAGCGCCTATATCGCGACCTGCACAGGGACCGTTCCGGTGATCGACGTGGAGACGGAAGGGGACGTCTACTACATCGACACGCTGTCGGTCGCGCCGGAATACGGGGGAAAAGGAATCGGGACGCGCCTGCTCGAAGCAGCTTCGACAAGGGGCGAGAAGCTCGGATGCGGCTCGGTGACGCTGAACGCCGATCAGTCGAACGCAGGAGCGCAGCGGCTCTACCGGCGGCTCGGGTTCGAGAGGACCAAGACGGTCCAGATCAGCGGCAGCCAGTTCGACTATATGGAGAGAAGGTTCGACCGTGAAGAAGGACAGCAACATGATTGAACGGCTCGATGAGGGACTCGCGCCTTATCGTGATGAGGAGAAGGCACGTCAGATGTCGGCCTACATGCGCAACCAGTATCCGTTCCTCGGCATCCAGACGCCGGCCCGGCGAAGCGTGACGAAACCGCTGTTCAAGGCGTCGACGCTCGACTGGGACTTCGTTGATGCATTGTACGAAAAGCCGGAGCGCGAGTACCAGGTGATCGCGGTCGATTACTTGGCGCACCACGCGTCGTCACTCGGGTGGGAAGACCTTGGACGGCTGAAGCGCTTGATCGAGACGAAATCCTGGTGGGACACCGTCGACGCCATCGCGAGTACGCTCGTCGGCAGCATCGTCCGGCGTTATCCCGAGACGAATTCTGTCATGGACGAGTGGATCGAGGACGAGAACCTGTGGGTCCGGCGGACGGCGATCCTCCATCAGCTCAGCTTCAAAGGAGAGACGGACGAGGAGCGTCTGTTTGCGTACTGCAGGCGTTGCGCGGACGAGAAGGAATTCTTCATCGCGAAGGCGATCGGCTGGGCGCTGCGTCAATATGCGCGAACCGCGCCGGACCGGGTGGAAGATTTTCTTGTGAAGGAGAAGCTCCAGGCGCTGAGCGTCCGGGAAGCATCAAAACATTTGGAGATGAAAAAGAAGTCGGGGGACCTTGAATGAATGAAGAACAGGTAAGTTTGATTGAACTGACGGAAGAGAATTGGTACGACTGCTGTCAGCTTGAGGTCACTTCGGAACAAGCCGGCTTCATCGAGCCGAACGCGGTTTCGATCGCACAGTCGAAGTTCACGCCGTCGCTCGTCACTCGGGCGATCGTCCATCAGGGCGAGACGGCCGGATTCCTGATGGACAATTCGGAACCGGAAGAGCTCGACGGCCACTGGGTCTACCGGATCATGGTCGATCGCAAGCATCAGGGAAAAGGGATCGGGAAAGCAGCGACACGTCTGATGATCGCTGAGATGGAGCAGCTGCCAAAAATCCGGAAGATCGTCGTCGGCTATCATCCGGACAACACGGGGGCGCATCAATTGTACGCAAGTCTCGGTTTCAAGGACGAAGGGGACCGCTTCGGCAAGGAGATGGCCGTCGTCAAAAAAATCAAATGAGCTACGAAACGAGAAGAGGATGGCTCAAAAGTCCATCTGTAAAAGAGATACGGGAGCGGATTCCAAATCCGCTCCCGTATCTCTTCGTCTAGATGAAACCACTCGCTTCACGCGACTCCTGCAGGGAAAAGCGCGATGCGTCGCGCTGTGAGAGACGAAAAAGACCCGCTTCCCTGTCCGAAAATGGAAAGGGAGGCGCGGCTTGTGTCTCGCCTGAGGAAAGCGATTGAAGATCGAGTGGTTCTTTTTTTGAGTCACCCTCTTTCATTTCAGCCGGTAAAGGACGGCAGAGGCATCTTCAGGCTCAAAACGCGAATCCGACTCGAACGAGGCGACGCGTTCGACGTCGATTTTCGCGCCCTGCTCCCGAAGCCGCTCGAGCAGGCGGCCGGTCACGTAGCTGTCACGTCCTTTCGGCTCAGCCTTCCACTTACTGAGCGAGGCGACCGGAACGATCCGGACTTCAGGACGGGAGAAGCTGAACTGGCGCGCCTCCTCGTCCGTGAAGACGGTCGCGTCCGGTGGCAGCTCCTCTGAAATCCAGTCCGCGAGCTGAATCGTCGCCGGCGGTTGATTCGCCTGTTCGACGAGTGCAAGTCCGAGATAGAACTGGGTGAGCGCGAACAAGGCGACAGGGAGAGCCGGACGACGCAGCAAATAGAACGCAAGGATGAGGACGAGCGGCAACAGATGGCGCGGTTTGTCGATGTTCTGCGCAAGGAGCGCCCAGGCGAAATAGGTGGAAGCCGTCACTCCCCACCAGCGTTCGATCCGGCCGGGGCGCTGTGCGAGAAACGCAAGACCGAGCAATCCGATCATGGAACCGAACGCGAAGCCGTGCCAGAATATCTGCTTCAGGACAAGGAGCAGCCGACCGACGAGCGGCTCGGCGTCCGTCGCGGCACTCCCGCCCCAGTCCGAGAAATGACCGTCGACGAAGCTGAGGGCAAGGCGGGCGAACGTGAGCGGTCCGCCTGTCGAGAAGGCGACCGGCAGGAGCCAGGCGAGCTGGGCGAGCGCAAGGACAGACAGTTCCGAGACGAGCTGCCAGCCGTCCTTCCGCTTCTGGAAGAGCAGAAAGAGCAGGATGATGCCGACTGGTGCGTAAGAGAGCCGGGTCGCCATCAGGAGACCGAACAGGAGGTATGGCAGGAGACGCCGCTTCCCGAGTCTCGCCTGCTCGACACTCCAGGCGAACCAGACGAGCAGGCCGAGCGCAAGACCGTCCGACATCCCGGTCGCGCTGATCACGACGATCGAAGCGATCAGGTTCAAGGCGATCGCCTGCAGCAGGGCGAGCGAATCGCGCGCAGACCTCTTCAGCAAGAGGTAGGCCGGAATGACGCTGCTCGCAAAGCCGATCGTCGAGACGGTGCCAAGAGACAGCACCGGGGCGAACGGCAGTGCCGTCGCGACGAGGATGAAGAGTGGATAGCCGGGGAAGTGCGGCCTGAGATCGGCGAGATCGTACTGGTCGACGGCGAGCGCGAAGTTCGCGATGTCGTAGCTTGCTGCGAACGGGCTGATATAGAGAAGGCGATACGCCAAGACGGCGAGGAAGAGCAAGGCGACCCATAGAAAAAGCGACCGCCCGGTGAAGAGACGATCGCGAAACTGCTTCAAGAAGCCTCCTTGAGGCGGGCTGTTTTCGGTGAGCGGTTCTGGAGGAAGAGCATCCAGCCTGCGAATCCGAAGTAACCCCACCAGGCGAGTACTTGTTCGAGCGACGGATTGTGGCTGTAGCCGAACATCGCTGCCATGAACGTACCGATCTGACCGCTGATGAGCGTCGTGTTGCCGGTGTCGCGCAAGTATTGCACCTGATCGATGTAGTGCTCAGGCATGAAGTGGACGATGTTGTAGACCGCAGCGGGCGTACCATCCGCGTTCGAAAGGAAACTGCCGATCAGTCCGAGGTCCTGAAAACGCCCAATCGTCTGAACGAGCATGCCCGCCGCGATGAACAGGATCAGGACGCCTGTCACCTGGAAGAACCGTTTGACGGAAATCTTCATCGTACCGGAGACGAAGAGATATCCGATGATGAGGGCGAGCAGGAGACCGGACAGTGCTCCGTAGCTCGTCAGCACCTTCTCGATCTCCCCGCCCGAGATGGCGGCGAAGAAGAAGACCGTTTCGACTCCTTCGCGGACGATGACGAGGAAGGAATGGACGATCATCGTGATGGCGCTGCCGGCCGAAACGGCGGCGGCGACCTTCGCCTGTGTCGCTTTCTGATTCTCTTTTGCCTCCTTGCCCATCCAGAGCACCATGTGCGTCAGCAGGATGACTGAGACGATCATGATTCCGAGGCGGAGGTAGGTATCGCTGCCGAAGCTCGCGAAGCTCGTGAAGACGACTTGGAACAGGAAGGCCGTGCCGACGCTGACGAGCAACGCTAGACCGACACCGGCATATACCCATTTCTTATATTGAGGCGCGTTCAGGCGGTCGAGATAGCCGAGGATGAGCCCGACGATCAGGACGGCTTCGAGACATTCGCGCAGCGTGATCAAAAAAGCTTGAAAGTCCATACTGTTTCCTCCTTACTGATTGCGGCGTTTCTTGAGTTGACCGATGACGACGAGGGCGATGAGGACGACTACGAGAACGAGGGCGACGAGCTTCCAGATGGCATCCGTGCCGAACGTCTGGCCGAGGAAGGAATCCTCCTCCGTGAAGACGCCCGTCTTCTCTTCGCCCGGCAGAACGAAGATTGGCGTGACCGTCGTCTCGATTTCCTTTATCGCGGCATCGAACGCCTGTTTATCGCTCGGCTTCTTGCCGACGCCGAACAGACCGGGATTTCCAAGGGCGGTTAATGCATCATCAAAGGAAGTATACAATTTTTCAGAGACGTCCGCACCTTCCTGCTGCTTGACGTAAGGTGCTAGCACGTCATACGTGCCGCGTGCCTTCGCGAGCAGGAGCTTTGCCTGTCCGAAATCCTCGAATTGTTCGTCAGCGAAGTGGAGCCGGCGTTCGATGTTCTGGCGCAGGGCGACACGGTAGGCTTGTTTCGCGGCCTCTCCGTCCTGTCGTTCAATGCCGTCCTCGATCGCTTCCTTCGCTTCCGGGAAGTACATCGAAAACTCTTTATCATAGGCGCTGAATGTCTCTTCTGCAAGGTCGTATTGTTTCGCATCGATCTGTTCAGCGAATTTCTTGTAGGCTTCAGCGAATGCTTCCTTCCCCGGGTCTCCGTAACTGTAGGCGAATGCCGGCAACGGAGTGAGCAGGATCAGGAAGGCGAGGCTGAGGGAGAGTAATCGTTTCAACCGAGATCCTCCTTTCGGAGCGTACGCGCCTCGATCGGCAGGGGACGGACGGACCGTCGCCACTCACGCCAAATCGCAGGGAGCACGCGATGAATGTAATTGAATCGGATAAAGGATTTTCCAGTCTCGCGGACGCGATAGCGGATCGGGACCTCGAGCAGACGGAATCCTTTGCGGACGAGATTGAGCGTCAATACCTGGGCGTAGTTGTAGTCATGGATGATCTCGGCATGGGCACAAGCCATCCGTGAGAAGGCACGCATGCCGCTCTGGCCATCGTGGATCCGCCGCTTCAGCAGCAGGCACTGGATCCAGGTGAAGACGTGATTGCCGAGAAGGCGATAGAGGCGCATCCCGTCGATCGTCCCGAGGAAGCGCGAGCCGAACACGTAGTCCGCCTCGTTCGCGAGGATCGGCCGGACGATGTCCGGAATTTGATCCGCCGGGTACTCGTTGTCCGCGTCAATCATGACGGCGACGAGCGCGCCATGGTCGTACGACCGCTCGAGTCCTTCCCTGACGGCAGCACCGAGCCCGCGGTTCCGGTCGAACGAATAGACACGGGCACCATGCTTGAGCGCCACTTCACGAGTCCCGTCCGTCGAACCGTCATCGATCACGATGACCTCGACCGGGTGTCCGTCGACCGTGCGTGGAATACGGTGCAAGACGAGCGGGAGGGATTTCTCCTCGTTATGAGCGGGCAGGAATACGATGATCTTGTCCATGTCGCGCCTCCTTGTTCGAATCTGTGAATGCCTCGCTCAGCAGGACGCCGCGGCTGTCATGAGGGATGTCCGCGCCGAGCATCCTTGCGACGGTCGGGGCAAGCGAGAGGATATGACGGTGCGTATCGACCTTCTTGCCGGGAGCGATCGTCGGTCCATACATCCAGAACGGGACGAACCGTTCGCCCTCGTCGAGATGGCCGTGGCCGCCGATTCCGTCGGCCTGACCGTGGTCCGCCATGACGATCAGCGTCGCGTCGTCGAGTTTTCCGAGCGTTTCGAGCTCCGCGCAGAAGTCTTCGAGCAACCGGTCAGCCTCCTCGATCTTATCGATGTATTCCGAGTAAAGCGTGCCGCGGCTGTGGCCGGTCTGATCGGTACCGATCAGCTGGATCGCAAGCAGGTCCGGATCCTCTTCACGGACGATCCGTTTCGCCCGCTCGACGATGTTACGGTCCGCGACGTCGTTGTGCATGACGGCCGTGACCGTCCGGACGTCCTCCGAGCCGAATGCGTCGACGAGGTGGGCGATGCCGAGGAGCTTGCCGGACTTGCCGACATCCCGGAGCCGCTCGAAGACGGTATCTGTCCTTACGCCGATCGTGTTCCAGACCATGTTCGAATGGATGCCATGATCCTCAGGCCGGGCGCCTGTGAACATCGAGCTGAAGCAGACGACCGTTCGGGCCGGGTAGACAGTCTCCATGTTCGTATACTCCGTCCCGCCTTGGCGAAGCCGCTCGAGGAAGGGGGTATTCGCAGCCATGTAACGATCCTTGCGCATGCCGTCGATGACGAGGACGTAGACTTTTTTAGATGGCGGCACCTCGGCATCGACTGTCAGCTCAGCTGGAAGCTCCGGCTTCCAGTCGAACAGGTTCCGGTGAAGTATGAACGCATAAGCGAAAAGAACGGCTGGGAACCAGAGGTAGAACAAGTCGGGCGACGTGATCGGTTCGACCGTTGCGCCTTGCCAGTAGGCAAGGAGCAGGGCGACCTTCGGCAACTGCTCTTGCGCGTTGCCGCTCGTCGAGTCACTGTTTTTCAGGACCAGTTTCCAGAACCGGGTGAAGTTGGACCAGTCCGTCCCGATCCGAAGATGATAATAGATCGTGCCCCAGAAGAAGACGGTGAAGAAGAAGTAGAGGCCGGTACCCCATGCGAAGAGCGGGAGGACCGCCTCGTTCGTTCCCCGTGCGAACAGCCAGAGGATGAGCGGAATCCACAAGTAGTTCCTGAGGAACAGCGGAAAATCATAACGCCAGTACAGGACGAACAGCGGGAGTGTCAGCAGGAATCCGGTGAAGACACCGCTGAAATCCCCTGAGAACAGCAACGCGTAGGTGAGGAATACGCCGATTGTGAAAATCGGGGTGAATGGTTTCCCCTCGTTCAGCAGGTTCCACATCCGCGCGGCGATTTTTTCGAAGCGTGAAGCACTTTTCATTTGTTTACATCCTTTCAGCGCCCCGTTGCCGAAATAGTGACAAGAGGGAGCGCATCCATTTCGGGTGCCTGACGAACACGTAACAGAACGCGCCGTAGGCGAATGCATATTTGAAGGCATGCGTCATGAGGGCGATTTCGAACGCGCCTGCGACACCGTATGCCTTCAGGACGGCACCCATCGCGAGTTCATATGTCCCGAAACCTCCGGGTGTGAACTGGAAGATGCCGGACAAGACGCCGGCGCTCATCGCGACGAGTACGTTCGCGAACGAAAGTGAAACACCTGCACCGATCAGCAGGCACCAGACGGCCAGTCCCTCGAGGATCCAGGCGGACAGGCTCGACAGGACGAGCAGGCTTTTGACGTACCTTCTGACGAAGACGATGATGGTGATTCCTGACAAGAGGGCGACGATGCTGACGACGCCTGATGAGGCGACGAGCCCGAACGCGACGAGTCCGCCAAGAACGACGAGGTCTACACCGCGCTGAGCTGCGAGGATCGCCATCGTCCGCTTCGCCGGGCTGCCGAGCAGGCGGCCAGTCAGGAAGCGGACGGTCTCACCGAGCTTGACGGGAAAGAGATGGTTGATTGCGAGCCCCGTGTAGAGGGAGGCGACGTAATAGGCGTGCCTTCCCTTTTTTTCGTCCGCATCCCCCCAGGCGAACGCCCGGACGTGGAACGCTCCTGCGTAGAGCAGGACGGCGAGGGCCGTCTCCGGACGGACGAGAGTCCGACCGTATGCGAGAAACGTCTTGAAATCGAGCAGCATGGCGAATAAAAGACCAAATGCGAGCGTCAAAAAGACGCTCGCAGTCACGCGAAGATTTGTTGTTCGTGCCATGAGAGCACCTGTTTGAGTCCTTGATTGATCGTTACACATGGGCGGTAGCCGAACGCGGCTTCTGCCGCACTACAGTCGCTCCACGTGAGTGAGACGTCGCCGGGACGCTTTTCTTCCCGGACGAGTTCGAGACCGTAACGGGCAGCCAGGCGCTCCGCGATTTCAGAGAGCCGTGTCGGCAGGCCGGCACCGAGATTATATGTGCCGACAGCACCATGCTCGAGCGCCTGCTCCATCCCCTGTGTGATGTCGTCGATGTAGGTGAAATCTCGTACCGGATCACCGAACAGAGAGAGTGGCTCGCCACTGAGCGCCTGCTTCGCGAAGCGATCGAGCGCCATGTCGGGACGCCCCATCGGTCCATACACGGTGAAGAACCGGAAAATCGTCACGTCGAACCCGTACAGATGCTGATAGGAACGGCAGAAAGACTCGGCGCCGTATTTCGCGGCGGCGTATGGGCTGACGACGTCGCCCGTCGCGTCCTTCTCACGGACCGGACCGCTCTGTTCCCCGTAGACGGAGGACGATGAGGCGAAGAAGAAGCGCGGGATGCCCGCCTCCCGGACGGCTTCGAGGACCGTCACGGTCATTCCGATGTCCTCCTGGATGTAGCGGTGGGGGTCCTCGAGCGATTTCGGGACACCCGGCAAAGCAGCCAGATGAAACAACGCATCGAACTTCTGATTCTTACACCATTCCTTGAACCATGGAAGATGGACGTCGCCTTCCTTCACCTGGATGCCGTGATCAAGCAAGAGATCGGCACGCTTGCGTTTCAGCGAAATATCGTAGTAATCCGTGAAGGCGTCGACGACTGTGACGTCATGCGATGACTTGAGCCTTAGAGCGAGAGCGGACCCGATGAAGCCTGCGCCTCCAGTGATGACGATGTTCAAGTGGTCCACTCCTTTCTTAGTTCAGCGATTTGAGTGTCTCGACGATTTGAGCACTGGTCGTCTTGGCAGCTTCGTCTTCCTTCTCGATTTGTGCGTACCATGTGTTTGCTTCCGCAAGCAGCTTCTTCGTTTCAGCTTCTCCGAGCTTCCCTGTAAGCGTCGGTTTGAGGGCGATCAGGAACATGTTCGCTTCCATCGCCTCGACGCGTGCCGTGTCGACTTCCTTCTTGTCGAGCGCAGCTTGGGCCTCCGTATGATAACCGTTGATCTTCGCTGTCAGCGCCTTAGCGAACAGTGATTCGACTTCAGCATATTTGACGTCTTCCGGTTTCGTCTTCGAGATGTCGTAGATTTCCTTCAAGCGGGCAGTCGCTGCCTCGTCTCCGCCGGCGAGTGACTCTTCGATCGCAAGGAGGAATCCGTAGCCTTCTGCCTGTTCCATCTGGAGCTCGGCTTGATCAGCCTTCGCTTTGACACCGTCCTCCACCTTCTGCGAGTAACCGAGGGCTGCGAGATAGAACGTGCGGTAGATCGACTTGTCCGTCAATTGTTTCGCGACACCGAAGTCCGCTGCGGAGTCGGCTGCGATCGCAGACTTCTCGGCGTCGAGGCCGGAGTTGATCGCTTGAGCGATCGATTCCTCGTTCTTGAAGCCGTAGCTCGCGTCCCGCTTCTCAGCTGTCGGGATGAATACAGTCGTCGCCATCGACGAGATATCCTCGAGCGCTTTTTCCGCCTCGTCCTTGTTTCCAGCCTTGACCGCCTCTTCAGCCGTGTTCTGTGTCGACTTCTGCAACTTATAGAAGTAAGACTGCATCCCTTTGTCGATCAGCTGGCGCGCGACGCCTGCATCGAGTTCCTGTGACTGGATTCCTGCGATGGCTGAACTGATCACCTGCTCGATTTCAGGAGCGGTCTGACCGACGTTCTTTTGCATCTTCTCTTCGTAGAGAGACTGGACTTTCTTCCAGTCGACCGTCTTGCCTTCCTTTGCACGGTCGAGTTCTGCCTTGATCGTGCTGAACGTCTCGAGCTCGAGCGCGAGTGTCGCTTCTGTCGCTTGCTCGGTCTTCGCTGCCGCCGTTTCAGTTTTCGCCGTCTTCTTCGGAGCAGCCTCCTCGTTTCCGCACGCTGCGAGAAGTCCTGCCGCCATTAAAATCGATACTGCCTTCAATCGTTTGTTCATGATGAAAATATCCCCCGTCTTTTCTATATATCATATTCTCTGATTTATGCCACTGCTGTAGCCGTTTTCACAACAATCACTATATCGAGAATGATTCTCATCGTCAACTAACCTTGTTAACTAAATAGCGAAAAAAAGACCGCAGACGCGAAAGGTCTGCGGGCAGTGACGGAAAATACCGTCTGTTTCTCCAATCATGCTTCAGGAGAGATTTGGACGAACAACTTCGTCATGTAGTCGTACACTTCGTCAGAAGCTTGGAACATCATGACCGAGTGTCCGAAAATCGCGGCCGGGTTGAAACCGTGGTCGAGATCGAGCGTCGAGGAGATCGTCACGTCGCGGTCGCTGTCGAGGATGACGTTGAAGTACTTGAACTCCTGGTTGAAGTCGTTCAAGGCGTTGAGGACAGGAAGGTCCTCGACGTGGTCAGGGACGCGGATGATCGCGCGCGCGTAAAGTTCGACGTCAGTCGAAGGCTTACGGAAGGCGATGATCATCTCAGGCTCTGCGCCGTGCGGCGTCTTCTCGAGCGTGCGGAAGGCGACGTGTGTATCCGACTCGAGCGTCTCGAGTCCGAGTTGTTTTTCAGCAAGGAACTGCTGGAAGGCCTGGACGTGTTGCTTTTGCAACTCCATTGCCGGGTTTTCTTGCTCTGGTTCGTTCATGTTACGGTCATCCATCTTTAAATCCCCCTTTAGATGCTATGTGTTCAGTTTCAAGCATTTAAGGTGGAAATGCAACACCAGCTCGCTATAATAGAGGGAAAGTTTCAGAGGGAAGAAAATCAACCAGTCATTTTGTTCATTCTCTCACAATATTTGAACGTTATGTGAATTAGTGATCATTCTTATTGAACATTCATACCTCGAGGGGTATATTAAGTGCAGATAGAGTCATACCAAGGAGGAAACAATCATGAAAACGATCATTGTAGGTGGAGTGGCCGGCGGGGCGACAGCAGCAGCACGCCTTCGCCGATTGGATGAAACAGCGGAGATCATCTTGCTTGAACGCGGGAAAGAAATCTCGTTCGCGAACTGCGGACTTCCATATTATATCGGCGATGTCATCAAGGACCGCAAAAAGTTACTCGTTCAGACGCCTGAAGGAATGAACGCCCGATTCAATCTCGACATCCGCAACCTGTCAGAGGCGATTGCAATCAATCCTGCGAACAAGACCGTCTCGATCCGAAAAGTCGAGACGGGCGAGGTGTATGAAGAGACATACGATAACCTGATCCTGTCGCCTGGTGCGAAACCGATCCGTCCGAACATTCCGGGACTCGATGAAGCGAAGAACGTCTTTACGCTCCGAAATATCCCGGACACGGACAAGATGCGCAGCTACGTGGATGAAGCGAAGCCGCAGCATGCGATCGTCATCGGCGGCGGATTCATCGGTCTTGAGATGGCTGAGAACCTCGTCGAACGCGGAGCGAAGGTGACGCTCGTCGAGATGGCGGACCAGGTCATGGCACCGGTCGATCCCGAGATGGCGGCGATCGTCCACGAACACATCCGCGCGAAAGGCGTCGAGCTGATCCTGAGCGACGGCGTCGCGAAGTTCGAGGAAGAAGGACGCCGTGTGACGCTCACTAGCGGACGCGTCATCGAGACGGACATGAACATCCTCTCGATCGGTGTCATGCCGGAGACGACACTTGCGAAGGAAGCGGGTCTCGAACTCGGAATCAAAGGTGCGGTCAAGGTCGACGAGAAGATGCGCACGTCCGAACCATCGATCTATGCGATCGGAGACGCGGTCGAAGTGAAGGATTATGTGACAGGCGAAGCGACACACGTGCCGCTCGCTTGGCCGGCGAACCGTCAAGGTCGTCTCGTCGCGGACATTCTCGCTGGACGCGACGTTCAGTACAACGGAACGCTCGGAACAGCTGTCGCGAAAGTATTCGATTTGACGGTCGCTTCGACGGGGAATAACGAGAAACGTCTGAAACAGCTCGGAAAACGTTACGAGGCGATCCATCTTCACCCAGGTTCACATGCCGGATATTATCCTGGCGCGAGCCCGATCTCACTCAAGCTCCTGTTCGACCCGCAGGATGGGAAAATCTACGGGGCACAAGCAATCGGGATGACTGGTGTCGAGAAGCGGATCGACGTCCTCGCGACGGCGATCAAAGGGAACTTGACTGTCCTCGATCTGCCTGATCTCGAACTGTCGTATGCACCGCCTTACAGCTCAGCGAAGGATCCGGTCAACATGGCAGGATACATCGCGTCGAATATCGTCCTCGGGGACACGGAAATCGTCCACTTCGACGAGATCGATGAAATCGTCGCGAACGGCGGTCTATTGCTCGACGTCCGGGAACCTTCGGAAAATGAACTCGGTGCGATTCCCGGGTCGAAGAACATCTCGCTCCCGACGCTTCGCGCTTCGCTCGACGAATTGCCGAAGGATGAGACGATCTACGTGACATGCCAAGTCGGTCTGCGTGGATATGTCGCAAGCCAGCTGTTGAAACAAAACGGATTCAAAGTGAAGAACTTGAGCGGCGGCTACAAGACATGGTCGGTCGTCGATCGTGACGCAAAGGCCCGTATCGCGAAGGAGGAGACAGCAGTGACGCTTGAAGCACCAGTCAAGACTGAAACGAAACCGAAAGAGGAGGTCATGCTTCTCGACACATGCGGCTTGCAATGCCCTGGACCGATCCTCGAGCTGAAGACGAAGATCGATCAGATGACGGACGGTCAGCAAGTGTTCGTCAAGGCGTCGGATCCAGGCTTTCTGCCAGACGTCCAAGCATGGGCGAAGAAACTAGGTCACACGGTCCGTTCAGCTGAATTGAACAACGGTGTCGTCGAAGCGCTGATCGAAAAAGGTCAGGGGCAGACGGAAGCCGCTCCGCTCATGGCGCAGACGGCGGACGATGCGACGATGGTCGTCTTCAGCGGAGAACTCGACAAGGCGCTCGCCTCGTTCGTCATCGCGCAGGGCGCACAGGCGATGGGCAAGCAAGTGACGATGTTCTTCACCTTCTGGGGCTTGAACGTCATCCGCAAGCCTGACGCTCCCGCGGTCGAGAAGGCGAGTATCGAGAAGATGATGGGCATGATGATGCCGAAACATGCCGGTGACCTGCCGCTATCGAACATGAACATGGGCGGTGCCGGTCAGAAGATGATGAAGAAGGTCATGAAGGACAAACAAGTCGACGCACTCGAGACGATGATCGCGAAGGCGAAGGCTTCAGGCGTCCGGATGATCGCCTGCACGATGTCGATGGACGTGATGGGGATCAAGAAGGAAGAACTGATGGATGGCGTCGAGTACGGCGGCGTCGCGAGCTACCTCGGCGCGACGGAAGGCTCGAACCTGAACCTGTTCATCTGAATAATACGTACGGTGAAGGGGAGCGCTCTGAGAAGAGCGTTCCCTTTTTTGCGATTTTTTTTGAGAACGCTTAACAATCCAATCCGACTGACCGTTATGGAATAAGGAAAGAATTAGCAGTTTGGGGGAATCGACATGAAGTTTTGGAACAGAAAAAACACGGAGCAATCTTTCGATGAACAGATCGGTCAGGAAACAGGCAACATCAAGCTCGATTTGACGGACGAATTGAAGGCGCAGGCGACTTTGATCGACTTGACGGAAAAGGACTTGCGAATCGCACGGGCGCTCCGTCCGAACGTCAAGGAATGGATGCCCGAGATGGTCGAGGCATTTTACGGTGAGTTGCTCGCGGTACCGGAACTGCGGCATCTGATCGAGAACCACTCGACGGTCGAACGGCTGAAGGGTACGCTTGCCCGCCACATCGAGCAGATGTTCGAAGGGGTGATCGATGCACCATATATCCACGTCCGGCGTGTCATCGCCGATCGTCACGTCAAGATCGGTCTGCATAACAAATGGTACATCGCATCGTTCCAGAAAATCTTGAACGTCTTGACGCGCAAGATCGAAGAGAGTGCGATGGCACCGGAAGCGAAAATCAGGACGACGCTTGCGATCAGCAAGCTGTTCAACCTCGAACAGCAGATCGTCCTGACGATGTACGAGGACAAGATCGACGAGGAGCGGGCCGCAGTCGAAGCAGCGAAGGACCGGATCGGTCACGCCGTCCAGCAGTCGACGGAAGAACTCGCTGCGATGAGCGAGGAATCGTCAGCCGGTTTCCATGAGATGGAACGGCACGCACAAGGCGTCTCTCTCGCAGCCACGACGCTGTCGGACCGCTTGGCAGAAGCGGTGAGCGAGGCGGAATCAGGCGTCGAACTCGTCCGGGCAGAGTCTGACCGGTTCGAAGGTGTCGCAGGTGAGATGACAGAGACGGCAAGACAGATGGAGAAGCTCGCGCAGCTGTCGGCAGAGATCGAGCGGATCGCCGGGATGGTGACGGCGATTTCCGATCAGACGAACTTGCTCAGTCTGAATGCGTCGATCGAGGCGGCACGGGCCGGTGAGTTCGGCCGAGGGTTCACGGTCGTCGCGCAGGAGATCCGGAAGCTCGCGGAGGAGAGCAAGACCTCTGCTGCCGAAACGTCGCGAATCGCGCAGGAAATCACGTCGGAGATGAAACTCGTCTCCGGTCGGATGGGGGAGACGGAGAAAGCGATCATCCGGACGACTGCCGAGATGAACGAGGTGGCACGTGCATTCGAACGGATCACTGCGCATACGACCGAGGTGTCGAGCGGAATTCTTGCACTGTCCGCGGACACGGAAGAGGTGGCCGAGACGATCGAGAACATGCGCCACGTCGCGGAATCGATCGCCGAGACGGCGGACGGCCTTCAGGCGGCAGCGACCGCACTATGAATGTAAAAACGCGGTACGGCTCGAATACGGGTCATACCGCGTTTTTTTAGGTCCACTTGAGGAGGACGGGAAAGAAAAGATATTAACTCACACGGAATCGGGAATAGTCTAGAAGGAAAGCGGTCGAAAGGAGGGGAGAGCTTTGGAGGAGACGCATTATATCCGAGTGACGGACGCCGTGTTCGAGTCGTTCGGAGAGGATCCGAACATCATCATGGACTGGATCCTGTTCATTCATGAGACGAAGCCGGACGCGACCCAGCTCTTCTCGCTCGAAGAGACGCCGCGCATGTTCGAGCTGCTTCAGCAGATCGAGGTGTTGATCGACCGGACGACGCAGTACAATCTGAGCCGTGCGGTGATCGGAGAGGAGCTGATCGTCAATGAGAACAAGGCGGCGATCGTCGGAATCCTGCCGTTCCCGCTGCTCGTGCTTGCGACCGAGGTGATGAACAGCTTCGATCAGGAGACGCTCGGAGCGATCTTTGATGAGAGCGACCTCGAAGGGGCGTTCGAACCGATCTGGACGACGTTCTGCGAACTGCGCACTTTCTTCAAGGAGGCGGAAACGGCGAAGGAGACGCTGTTGATCTATTACACGTGAAAAAGAGGACTTCGTCTCCGGGAACGGAAGAACGAAGTCCTCTTGTCATTTAGAAGTCGATTTCGTCAGGATCCGGACCAATCCGGACGTCTGTCGCGACACGATCGATCTGCTCGAGATCGTCTGCGTCGAGCTGGAAGTCGAACACGTCGAAGTTCTCCTTGATTCGCGACGGCGTGACCGATTTCGGGAGTGCGACGATCCCATTGTCGAGGTGCCAGCGCAGGACGACTTGCGACGGGGTCTTGCCATGTTTCTCTGCGATCTCCGCGAAGACCGGGACCTCAAGGAACTTCCCTTGCATGAGCGGACTCCATGCTTCGATCTGGATGCCTGCATCCTGCATGTACTCGTGCAGATCATGCTGCGGGAATTGCGGATGGAGCTCGACCTGGTTGATCATCGGAGTCATGAGCCCTTCCTCTGCCAGCGTGTCGAGGTGATGCTCCTTGAAGTTCGATACGCCGATCGCCTTGATCTTTCCGGCCTCATAGAGCTCGATCATATCCTTCCACGCGTCGACGAACCCGTCGACCGGCCAGTGGATGAGGTAGAGGTCGAGGTAATCCGTCTCGAGACGGTCGAGTGATTCCTGGAATGCTTCCTTCGTGCGGCCTGCACGGATATCGTCGTTCCAGACCTTCGACGTCAGGAAGATGTCTTCCCGATTCACGCCGCTCTCACGGATGCCCTTCGCGACGCCGCGTTCGTTCTTGTAGACGGCTGCCGTATCGATATGGCGGTAACCGACGCGCAGTGCCTCGGCGACCGCTTGCGGTGCCTCTGTCTCTTCATCGACTTGCCAGACGCCGAACCCGATTTGCGGGATCGTGACGCCGTTTGAAAGTTTTGCGTATTGCATACTGACTCCTCCTTCAAACCGATTATTGTGCGCTCCTATCGTAGCACGAAGCACAAGCAGGTTTCCGCTCAAACGCATCGAAAAAGTAATGAACGAAAGGCGAGAGGCGTTCGTCTACCAAATGAAAGGGAAGTGAGGCGATGGACCAAAGGGAGGAACTGGCCCGAGTGCTTGAGCGGGAGTATGCGGCACTGTACCGCTATGCTTTCAAGCTGACGGGCTCGAAGGAGGAGGCGGCAGACCTCGTGCAGGAGACGTGTGTCCGGGCGGTCGTCCATCAGGAGAAGCTCCCGGTGGAAAACCCGATTGCTTGGCTCATTCGTGTCGCCTCGAACCTCTACATCGACAAGTATCGAAGAAGGAAGGTCGAGACCGCCCACCTCGAACGCCTGAAGCGGGAACAGCCTGTCAGCACGCCAAGCGCAGAGGCGAGAATCGAGGCGCTCAGTCTGCTTGACGGCCTCGAACCGGAGCTGCGGCTGATCGTCATCCTCAAGCATGCGCAAGGGTATACGTATGAAGAGATCGGAAAAATGACCGGTTTGAAGGAAGGAACGGTGAAATCGCGGCTCCATCTCGCGATGCGCCGCCTGAAAGGGAGTGAACGAAGTGGATGAAAAAGAGCTGGAACGGTTGCTTGGATCGCTCGACGACATCGAGGTCGAGCAGCCGAGCCGTGTCGAGATCCACCAGTGGATCGAGGAAGGAGAGACTCGCCGCAGGAAGGAGCTATGGAAGGACCTGCTTCGGTTCTGGGCCGTCGCATCCTGTATCTTCCTCTTGCTCTTCAGTATCGGCATCGCGTCCTTGACCGCTGTCCTGCTCATCCAGGCGTTCGGAGCGTTCGCTGCCATCATCGTGCTCGTCGTGCTTTTGAAAAAGGAGGGGTCTCATGCGAGGGATGAATCGGCTTAACTGGTTCGGGGCAGTGGTCATCCTGCTATCGCTCGTGCTCCTCGTTTCACAAATCGAAGGAGGAATCGAGATGAAACAGAAAGCGACAGATTTGAAGCCGGCGTTTTGGATTGCATTGTTCGGGGTGCTCGGCACGCAGGCGACACTTCTTTTTCTCGATGCGAGAAAACGTGGGTATAATAAATGGCTCTGGGGCGGGCTCGGATTGATCCAGTTCCCGATGCCGACGATCGCCTACATGGTCTATCATGCCGTGACGAAGAAGAAAAGATGAACACGAAAAAAGTCGAACATCCTCATCGTCTCTGACCTCCGCAAAAGCTGGAGAGAGACGACAGGGAATTCGACTTTTTTCGTTAGGCGACCTTTTCTTCTTCCGAAGCTGACTTGAGCGGGAAGCCGATGAGAATCGCGACAGCCCCGCAGATGAACAACAGGAACGGATAGAACAGGTACGGGATCAACTCAGGCGAAGCCGTCTTCGTCAGTTCGGCAGCGATCAAAAGCTGTGCGCCGTACGGAATGATGCCTTGGACGCCGCATGAGAAGATGTCGAGGATGCTCGCTGACTTCTTCCGCTCGATGCCATATGAATCGGCGATCTCCGCAGCGATCGGTCCTGCGACGAGGATCGAGATCGTGTTGTTCGCAGTCGAGACGTTCGTCGCGCTGACGAGGGCTGCCATGCTGAACTCGGCACCTTTTTTAGATGAGACGCGGCGCGTCAGGCGTTCCTTCAGATAGCTGATGCCTCCGTTGTAGGTGATGAGAGCGACGAGTCCGCCCATCAGGAGGGTCAGGATCGAAATCTCGGCCATGCCCATCAACCCTTCGGCCATCGCTTGCGTAAAGCCGCTCAAGCCGAAGCTTCCGTCGAGCATGCCGATCACACCGGCAAGCACCGTCCCGCTGAGCAGGACGAGGATGACGTTCATCCCGAACAGGGCGAGGATGATGACAGCGAGATAAGGGACCAGTTTGTACCATTCGAATGCTTTCGCGTCGACGACCTCGCCTGCACCCGAGACGAAAGCGAGGGCAATGACCGTCACGATCGCGGCTGGCAGGACGATCCAGAAGTTCGTCCGGAACTTATCGCGCATGTTCGTCTTCTGCGTACGGACCGCAGCAATCGTCGTGTCCGAGATGAAGGAGAGGTTGTCTCCGAACATCGCGCCGCCGACGACCGAAGCCGCTGCGAGCGCGACGTTCGCACCCGTCTCTTCATGGACGCCGAGAGCGATCGGGGCGAGTGCCGCGATCGTCCCGGTCGACGTACCCATCGCCATTGAGATGAAGGCGGCGATGACGAACAGGCCGCTCATCAGGAGCGAAGGGGGGAGGAACGTCAGCGCCGCGTTGACCGTCGCGTCGACTGCGCCGATCGCGTTCGCCGTACCGGAGAAGATTCCGGCGAGCAGGAAGATGAAGACCATCACGAGGATGTCCGGGTTTCCTGCGCCAAGCGCGATCCGCTCGACTGTCTGTGTCACGCTGCCCTTCGTCATGATCGCAGCAACGATCAGGGCGATCAACGCTGCGATCAGCACAGGGAATTTGTAGAAGTCATCATACCAGACGCCGGCACCGATGAAGAGCACCAGGAAGACCAGCAGGGGCAGAAGTGCCCATTTATTCGGGGAAATCGTCGTTTCCATCCGCCTCACCTCGTTTTCTGAAAAATAAGAGACCCCTTTCTAACGACAGAAAGAGGTCTCAAGGAAAAGACACTCTTCTCATCTCTCAAGCCTGTGGCTTGCTGGATTTGGCACAGACGCATCGTCCGCTGCCGAGACATCATCGGGCCAGTCCCTCTGTCTCTCTCGATAAAAAGAAGTCATTCGGTTTTTTTTAGCACGAGGTTTACCCTATCTCATCGGGAGCTGCTTGTCAACAGACGAATCAGTTGAGCGCCTTTTTCAAGGTCGCGGCATTCTCTTCCATCAGCTCGAAGTAGCTCGCATCGAGATCGCTCTTCGCGACCGACTCCAGGTTGTGGATCGTCACGGCTTCCGCCCCGATTTCCCGCTGGATGACGCGGGCGACTTTTGGCGAGACCGTCTCCTCGAAGGCGATATACTTCAAGCCGTGCAATTCCGCTTCCGCTACGAGTTGCGCGAGCTCTTTTTGCGAAGGTTCCTCCGACGGTGTGATGCCTGCGACCGGAAGCTGCTCGAAGCCGTATTTCTCAGCGAGGTAGCCATAGGCGGCGTGCGTGACGAGCAACTCCTTCTTCGAGCCGGCATCGACTGCCTCCTGCAGGGAACGGTCAAGCTCGACAGCCTTCTCGTCGAACGTCGCGAGGCGTTTCTCGAAGGCATCCGATGCGTCCGGCGCCTCTTTCTTGAACGCTTTCGTGATCTCTTGCGCCATCAGCTGCGCGTTCGCGGGGTCGAGCCATACGTGCGGATCGAACTGTCCGTGATCATGTTCGTCTTCTTCGGAATGGTCCTCTTCCTCATGGGAATGGACCGTCTCCGCGACCTCGAGCAGTTTGATGCCTGTGCTCGTCTCGATGAACTTCACGTCCGTTCCCTCCAGGCTGTTCTTGATCTTCTCTGCGTAAGGTTCGAGCGTCGTGCCTGTCATGAGGAACAGGTCACCGCCCGCGATCTCCGTCATCTGCTTCGAGGTCGGCTCGTAGGAGTGGGGATCAGCGCCGGCCGGGACGACGAGCTCGACATCGACATCATCTCCGCCGATATCGCGCGCGATCGAGGCGGTCGCGAAGGTCGAGGCATAGACTTTCAACTTATCGGATTCACTGCCCTTCTCCTCGGAAGAAGAACAGGCCCCGAGCGTAAGCAGGAATGGGATGGATAATAAGGCGATCGGTTTGAACATGGTATTACCTCCAAAGAGTGAATTCGTCCATTAAAACGTAATAATTACGATTTGTGCTTTATAAATATAGCGGAGCCTCACGGAAGCGTCAAGGGTGAGGGCGACGAAGTTCCGGAATCAAAGAAATCGGGTAACATCATATTAGACAAAAGTCACAGGAGTCGACCGGTTCTTGGAGGTGATCAGGTGAAACGTGAAACGGCATGGTTGATGGGCGGAGCCGCCCTCTTGACGACAGCGGCGGCAGGAGCGAGCATCTGGAACAATTACGGTGCCTTGCTCAGATGGACGGAGCCGGCATTGCCACGCCCGGAGATCCAACTTGCGCCCCGGACCGTCGTCTATAAGAAGGTAGACGCAGAGGAGCTGTCGATCGATCTCTATTATCCGCCTGGGGAAGGACCGTTTCCTGTCGCGGTCTATGCTCATGGCGGGGCCTTCGTCCGCGGTACGCGCGACGATCTGTTCTGTTTCTCTCCGATCGTCGACCGCTTCCTTGAACTCGGCATCGCCGTCGCGAGCATCGATTACCGGTTGTTCGCGGAAGGCGTCTACTTCCCGGCGAATCTCGAGGACGTCCGTGATGCGCTCTGCTTTATCCAGGAACAGGCAGACGACCTGATGATCCAGCGGGGCAGACTCCTCGTCTGGGGAGACTCGGCCGGAGCGGCCTTGCTCTTGACGACTGCGCTTGCGCCGGAGGAGTTCGTCGGAGAGCGGCCAGCCCATCAGTTCCCGTTGATCAGCGGAGTCATCGCGCTCTATCCGCCGACGAATTACCTGCTGTTCAAGTTCGTCCAGACGTGGATCGCCCATATCAAGTTCTATGAAGGGAACCGGGACGACTGGCGTGCGCTCATGACACGTTGCTCACCCGCTACGCACCTGTCAGCGGAATCACCGCCGATCATGCTGCTTCATGGCAAGAAGGATCCGATCGTCCCGTTTTCGCAAGCCCTTCACTTCATCGAACGCGGTGCCGACGTAGGTGCCGATATCCGTCTCTTCTCCTTCCCGAACGGCACGCACTCCCTTGCGAGCTTCGCCCAAACGGAAAACCCGGTCAAGATCGAGCGTCTGCTCGAGCGGATCGAGTCCTTCAGTTGCCAGGTCCTCGCCTTGCCTCCGCGGCAGACGGTCCATTAGAAACGTGGTAAGATAGGGCATATTTCTGAAGAGGAGTTTTGAGATCATGTATTTGACAGAGATTTGTCTCGTCCGGCATGGCCAGACGGATTGGAACCGCGATGAGCGGATTCAGGGAAGAGAGAACATCCCGTTGAATGAGACGGGGAGAAGACAGGCGAAAGAGAGCGCGGCTTTCCTTGCGCAGGAAGAATGGGATGTCTTGATCGCAAGTCCGCTGTCGCGCGCCGTCGAGACAGCGGAGATCATCGGACGGGCGGTCGGGCTGACGGTGCATGCGACGGACGACCGGCTCGTCGAACGCGAGTTCGGTCTTGCTTCCGGGAAACCGGTCGCTTCCATCTACGAGGCGGTTCAGGCGAACGACGCCGAGCGAGTCCCGGGACTTGAGAAGGAAGAGGAAATCCAGGCGCGCGTCTTCGCGGCGATCGAGGAAATCGTCGCGAAACATGCAGGAAAGCGGCTTCTGATCGTCTGCCATTCGCATACGATCAAAGCCGCCCTGTCCTCGATTGATGACTCATTCAGTTACCGGACGCCGCTCAAGAATGCGTGCGCGAACTACATCCGTCACGACGGCGAGTATACCATCGAACGGATCAACGTAGCTGAGCATATCACGGACGGGACGAAGAAGGTCTAGAACGCGATATACGGGTGTTCGTCGAGGTATTGACGGAACGTCTCCTTCGCGATCGCATTGATATGCTCGCCGCGCGCGGAACGGCGTGCCATGTACTCCGTGACGAGGGATTCGCCGCTGTAGTCCTCCTCGACGACCTGGCGAAGAATCATCTCCGACAGATCATTTTTCATCATCACCATCTTGGCGTTGAACAGGTACGAGACGTTCTTGCTGAGCGGTACACGTTCGAGCGGAGTGACGATGAGAGCAGCCGGATCATTGTCCGGACGGGAGATCGCGACCTCGATCAGGGCGCGATGGTTCTTCTCAAAGAGTGCATCGATCACAGGCTGATCCTTGTCCGGAACGACGATTTCGACGACCCACTGGGCTGTCTGATCCGTGCTGACGGTCAAACCGTCGGTGATTTCGACCGGCACGGTCTCCTCGTGTCCCGACTCGTCCATCAAAATGCGGAATGAACAAAGCTTGAATGTCTTCAAAGAGAGCACCTCCTAAAGGCGAGCTTCTGGTTGCTCCCATTATAACTTTTTTGAAAAGAGTGGAGTAGAAAACTTTTGGTAACGCGGTGGAAAGAATTGTGTTTAAATGAAAAGAGAATGAGATGGAAGGAGCCTTCGCTATGCCGCCAGCTGTAATCGGAATTCTCGGGATCATCGGGATCGTCCTGTTGACCCACCATATCGTGCTCTATTGGCATGCTGAAACGAAAGAGCGTCCTTCACTCGCTTATCGGATTGCCCTGATCATCGCCTATCTGCTTCTGCTGAGCGGCAGCGATCACCTGATCAGTGTCTTTTATGCGGATTCGCTCGCCGAGTTCGGTCAGCGTATCACTTACATCGCCTTCATCGGAGGTGCGCTCGCCTTCGCGTGGTACTTTCGTCGTCAAATGGAAACGACACCTCAAGTGAACGCACCGAATGGAAATGCACGGTTCAGCTGACACCCGGACCGAATCCGGACAAATGCAAAGCACCAGCCCTGTCCCTTGCGAGGGGACGGAGCTGGTGCTTTTTCGTCTTCATCCGACGGTCATGAAGTCGGGCTGTTCTTCTCGAGCGTTTCGACACGCGTGTCGCGGATCATGTCGAGCTTGAGCTGCCAGAGGCGGTCGCTGAATGTAACGGCGTATACTTCCGGCAAGCGAAGGCGCTTGTATTCCTCCCACAGCCGGCTCATCTGCTTCTCATGGTAGGCGCGGCTCTCCTTGACGGTAGGGATATCGTAGATGAGCTCGCCATCCTCGAAGATCGGGATGAGTAGCTTCTCGACCTCGAAGTTCTTGATCTTGTTCCGGAACGCCGGGTCCCGGACGTCGATCAACTCGATCGAGTCCTGTCCAGTCGGATCCTCGTCATGGAGCGAGATGTAGTCGCCCTTGAATTTGTTCGTCTCCTTGTCGATGATCCGGTAGAAGTTCTTCCGGTGCGGCGTCGTCGTCTTCGCCTTCGAAGAGGACACCTTGATCACAGGGACGATCTCGCCATCCTCTTCCCGGGCGACGAGCTTGTAGACCATGCCGAGCGCAGGTTGTTCATACGCGGTGATGCCGCGCGTCCCGACGAGGAACGTGTTCGCCTGTGCCCCTTGGATCCGGAGGTCCTGGATGACGTACTCGTCGAGGTCGCCCGAGAGGATGATGTCGACGTCCTCGAAGCCGGCATCGTCGAGCATCTTGCGGGCACGCTTCGAGAGGTAGGCAAGGTCGCCGGAGTCGATCCGGACACCCTTTAGCCGATAGCCCTTCGCGGCGAGCTCCTTCGCGACGATGATCGCGTTCGGCATGCCGCTCTTGAGCGTGTCGTACGTGTCGACGAGCAGCGTCGTCTGGTCCGGATAGTAGGTCGCGAAAGTCCGGAACGCCGTCAGTTCATCGTCATGGAACTGGATGTCCGCGTGTTCCATCGTCCCGCCGCACGGGATGTCGAAGTCGCGACCTGCAGAGGCGAGGCTCGTGACGTCGAATCCTGCCAGGTAGGAAGCGCGCGTGCCGAAGTAGGCCGCGTCGATCCCCTGTGCCCGGCGCGAACCGGCTTCGAGGAACTTCGCATCGGGAGCAGACTGGCGAATCCGTGCGTATTTCGTCGCGATGAGCGACTCGTGGTTCGTGATGTTGAGTATCGCCGTCTGAAGCAGCTTCGCCTCGAAGATGCGGGCCTCGATCCGGAGCAACGGTTCGTTCGGGAAGACGATCTCGCCTTCCTGGACGCTCGCGATCGATCCCGTGAATCGGAAGTTCCGCAACTCGTCCTTGAACTCGTCAGGGAATCCGATCATCTTCTGCAGGTAGGTGATGTCCTCCTCGGTGAAGCTGAGCGACCGGACGTATTCGATCACGTTCTCGAGGCCGGCGAACACGACATACCCGCCTTCGAACGGATTCGAGCGGTAGTAGACGTCGAAGACCGCACGTTCATCCTGCCGTCCTTCCTTCCAGTAAATATACATCCAGCGTGGCAGATACAGATCGGTATGGAGCGCAAGGTTACGATTAAGCATAAGACAGATCCTTTCTCATCCCTCGACGACTTTCGCGCCGAGCGTTTCTTTGAAGTGTGACAGCGCCCAGTCGTGGCCTGTCGGGTTGAAGCTCGCGACCGCGTCCGCGTGCACGACGATCGAATAGCCGAGATTATAGGCGTCGACAGCCGTATGAAGGACGCAGATGTCCGTGCAGACTCCGACGAGATGGACTTCCCGGACGCCGCGCTCGCGGAGACGCAGGTCGAGGTCGGTCCCTGCGAAGGCGCTGTAACGCGTCTTGTCGATCGCGTGATGCGCATAGCGCGCATACTGTGCGACACGCCCGAACAGGTCGCGCCCGTGCGTGCCCCGGATGTTGTGGGGCGGGAACAACGCCGTCTCGGGATGATACGGATCGTTCTCCTCGTGAATATCGTTTGCGATGACGAGATAGTCATCCTTGAATTCCTCCATCAAGTCCGCGATCCGTCCTTCGATCGCCTGACCCGGCGCACCGCACGTCAACTTCCCGTCCGTCGCGACGAAATCGATCGTGTAATCGATCACTACCAGAGCACGCATGAGCGTCTGCCCCCTTCTATAATGAAAAAGTAATAGTGCTTTCCTTCACATTGTACTCTAATCTCATACCCAACACCAAAGGAAGAAATCATCTGGAAATCAAGGTATAACGATTCGGCAAAGTGGGGTATAAGGTATAGGACGAAAACGTTCCGAAGGAGGAGATGGGCATGGAGAGGTTGAATGAGTACGAGGTGGAGGAACGCCTTGAAGGGTTGAACGATTGGAGTGTCGCAGATGGAGAAATCACGCGCACCTATACGCTCGACAGCTTCCCGGCGGCGCTCGATTTCGTCCAGGAGGTCGGGGCGCTCGCGGAACACCTCGGGCACCATCCCCGCATCCTGATCGATTACAAGAAGGTCACGCTCGCCGTCACGACGCACGACGCCGGCGGCCTGACTGGAAAAGACTTCGAACTCGCGGAGGCCTGTGATGCCATCTAAACTCTATCTTTCATTCGGTAGCGGCAGCTTCATTGAAAAAATCATGGAACGCGATAGCAACATCCGGGCGGCGAGCGGTGCTGGCGAAGCGCTGCTCTTCATCGAGACGGACGGGAAGTCACCGTTCCAGAGCGGCCACGGCTACGACGTGCTCGAGGCGCGCGGCGTTTTCGGCGACGAGGGGGACATCGTCTACTGGTCGGTGCCGGCAGAACGAAATGGCGGCGACCTGTTCGTCCATCACGTCATGTCGGACCCGAAGCTGATCGGGGCGGAGACGGACAGCTTCCAGGCACTCAGGATCGGCCGCGTCCTGAAGGGGACGGACCTCATCGTCCTGATCCAGTTCCGCGACAGCGCGGATGCGTCGTCCTACTTGAAATCAGTTGAACGGCTGACTGCTGAACAGTATGCTGAAGAGGCAGGTGCGGCGCTCTCTGCCGGGCCGATCATCAAACGGTATCATCTCATCCATAAAACGAACTAGGGGGAACACACAATGACAAAGAACTACTTTTGGATCGGTGCAGTCGGTGGCGCAGTAATCGGGGCAGGTCTTTCGCTCCTTCATAAGGATACACGCACGACACAAACGGCTTGCGCGAAGCGCATGTTCGGTGGCGCAGGGACGTCTCTTGCGGCGGTCAAGGAAGATCCGCGCGGACGCTTCGAGCAGCTGAAGGCGCTCTACACGGAAAACCAGGAGACAATCCACAACTTGATCGATGACGTCAAGGACCTCGCTGAGTCGCTCCGCAAGTGACGGACGTAAGCAAGCCCCCGAATCCGGAAAGCGGAGACGGGGGCTTCTTCGTGTTTAGAGGAATCGTGCGACGAGACCGAACAGGGCAAGGCCGATGACGACATAGAACAGGATTTTCCCGGTCTGCCCGTTGCTGCTCGGACGCGGAGAGTACCCCGTACCAAACGACCGGCCGCTCGGCGCAGGACGCGTAAACGGAACGGCCGACTTCCCGAAGACGAAACCTGCGAGGAAGCCGAGCAGGAAGCCGTACAGATGTCCGAAGACCGAGACGTTCGAGCCGATCAGCGTAAAGACGGCCGTCACTGCCGTGAAGATGTAGACGAGCTGCGCGTCTTGGGCGAGGATGAGCGGGCGACGGAAACGGGCAAGGTAAACATAGAACCCGAGCAGTCCGAGGATCGCACCTGACGCACCCGCCTGCGCATATCCGAACTCATTGATCGTCGTGAAGTAGGTCAGAACGTTCGCGAGCGTCCCGACGAGAAGGTACATCGCCGCGAACCGGACAGAGCCGATCATCCGCTCGACGGCAGGTCCGAAGATGACGAGGCCGAACGTATTGAAGGCGACGTGCCAGAAATCATAATGGAGGAACGTCGCCGTGACGACGCGCCACCATTCCCCTTGGGCGATGAACAGATTGATCGCAGAGCCGTAATAGAGCGGCGAGTAGGGGAGGGTGAGCCAGTCGTTCAAGAGTTCGATGACAAAGAGACTGACTTGGATTAAAATGAACAACGAAACGACCGGATAGGAACGCGTGAACGTTTTTAGGTTTTCCGTTCGATTGAACATGACTTCACCTCGCTTCTCTTCTAGTTTAATGGAAGATGGCGAAGATGAATACTATGGGGGCGCTGACGATGATTCATGGAATCGGGATGGATTTGGTCGAACTGGGGAGAATCGAGGAGACGGTCGAAAGACAGCCGCGTTTCCCGGCTAGAATCCTGACGACGCGGGAACTCGCGCGCTATCAAGAACTTCCGCGGAAACGGCAGATCGAGTACCTCGCAGGCCGATTCGCAGCCAAGGAAGCCTTCTCGAAGGCATACGGGACCGGGATCGGTCAGCTATCCTTCCGGGACATCGAAATATTGAACGAATCGTCCGGACGTCCTGTCCTGACAGCGCCTTTCGATGGCGTGATCCATGTGACGATCACCCATTCGGAACATTATGCGGCAGCACAAGTCTTGTTAGAGAAGAGGTATGCAGATGTATCGACCGACGTGGATTGAAGTAGACCGTGAGGCGATTGCCCACAACGTAAGAGAAGTGAAGCAGAGGATCGGCGACGAGGAGCTGATGGCCGTCGTCAAGGCGGACGGTTACGGACATGGTGCGGTGACTGTCGCCGAGACGGCGCTCGAGAACGGGGCGACGATGATCGCCGTCGCGCTACTCGAGGAGGCGATCGAACTTCGTGAGGCGGGGATACTCGCACCGATCCTGATGCTTGAGGCACTAGCGCCGGAGCACGTGGCGGTCGCGTCGAACTACGACGTCGCAGTACCGGTCTTTTCAGCGGAATGGCTCCGTGCGGCACGGATGCATCTGACGGACGTCGATCTGTTGCGTCTCCACATCAAAGTGGACAGCGGGATGGGCCGGCTCGGTCTGCAGACGCTCGAAGAGCTCGAGGCGCTGCTCGATGCCGTCGATCCGGAGACGATGCAGCTCGACGGGATCTATACGCACTTCGCGACGGCTGACGAACTCGACAGTGAACTGTTCGAAAAGCAACAGGCGACCTTCCTCAAGTTCGTCGAGGCGGCACCTGATTTGAGATACATCCATGCCGCGAATTCTGCCGGCGCCCTCCGTCTTCTTCCGGATAATGGTCCGTTCAACCTCGTCCGCCTCGGTATCGCGATGTATGGCGCATTGCCGTCTGACCAGATGATGGCGTATTACGATTTCCTGAAACCGGCCTTCGGCTTGAAGAGTCAGCTCGTCCAGGCGAAACGCGTCGAGCCGGGGCAGACGATCAGCTACGGGGCGACTTATACGGCAGAGCGAGCGGAATGGATCGGGACGGTCCCGATCGGATACGCCGACGGATGGTCACGCCGCTTTCAAGGATATTCGCTCATCGTCGACGGCCAGCCGTGTGAGATCGTCGGACGCGTCTGCATGGACCGCCTGATGATCCGGCTTCCGGGCGAGTACCCGGTCGGGACGGAAGTGACGCTGATCGGCGAAGGCGCACCGTTAGACGAAGCAGCGCACTGGCTCGGTACGATCAATTATGAACTGCTCTGCCAGTTTTCAAAAAGGGTGCCGCGTGAGATTCGTTGACCGAATTTCTAAAAAATGTTATTTCTCTGGATTTTGATTGTATTTTAGGAATACCACTGATATATTGAAGTAGAAAGTGAGTTGTTCGTTTAGGTTTCAGTGAATCTGGAGGTGCCAAATCTTGGTCCAACAACAGGAAAAATGGTTTGTTGAACAAAATGTAGCGAAGGGGACGATCGGGATGAAGTCGAATCGAACGACCGAAGAACGCAAACGTCAGCTACGTGAAGAATTGAAGCGTGGTTACGAAGAGATGGCAGCGATCAACTTAGGGATCGTAGGCGAGATGTTCCAGATTGAAACGGAGGCGGAGTTCTCACTCTACGTCAAGTAAGCGGGGTGTAAGCTTTGATAGTGAAGCGTGGCGACGTGTTTTATGCAAATTTGTCACCTGTGGTCGGATCAGAACAGGGTGGGGTACGCCCAGTCCTCGTTTTACAGAATGATATTGGTAACCGATTCAGTCCGACGGTCATCGTAGCAGCGATCACGGCGCAGATCGACAAGGCCAAACTGCCGACCCATGTGGAAGTATATCGAGAGCGTCACGGCCTAGAACGTGACTCAGTCATCCTCCTTGAACAAATCCGTACGATCGACAAACGCCGTCTGACGGATAAAGTCACTCACCTAGACGAAGACACGATGATGAAAGTAAACAGTGCCGTTGCGATCAGCTTAGGCTTGATTGATTTCTAGGCACTTACATAAATAGAGGAAAAGGTCGTACGTCAGTATACGGCTTTTTTTTTAATATTTTTAAAAAAGATGTTTTGATGTCAAGAAATTGGGGAATCATACCCGAGTGACATTTAAACAGAGGATTTCCTGAGGAGGAACTTGAAGATGGATCTAAACATTCGCCAAGAACAACTTGAAGGTCAAACGCATATCTATGTTGCCGGAGAGATTGATACGTATACAGCACCAAAATTGCGTCAGGAACTCGTGCCTGCGGTCGAAGCAGGAGACGTCGTCGTACACCTCGACGAAGTCCATTACATGGATTCGACAGGTCTCGGCGTTTTCGTCGGAGCATTGAAAGCGGCGAAAAAGAACGAAACGAGCTTTACATTGATCGGCGTTTCGGAACGAATCCGCCGCCTGTTCGAGATAACAGGACTCTCTAGCATCATCACCATCGACAATGGTGTGCGAGGTGGAGCGCAATGACGAAGTACGAACAGCTTGAAATGGCAATCCCGGCTAAACCCGAATACGTCGCCATCGCGCGTCTGACGGTTTCTGGAGTCGCGAACCGCATGGGCTATACCTATGATGAAATCGAAGACATCAAGATCGCTGTCTCGGAAGCTTGTGCGAACGCGGTTCAGCACGCGTACGAAGAAAACGAAGAGGGCTCGATGACGCTGACGTGCAACGTCTACCCGAACGACCGTCTCGAAGTCATCGTCAAGGACAGCGGAGTGACGTTCGACAAGGATAGCGTCAAGCGCCAAAGCTCACCGATTACTGAGAACCACGACCTCGATTCATTGCATGAAGGAGGGCTGGGCATCTTGATGATTGAAGCCTTGATGGACCGGGTCACGATCGAAAAAGCGAACGGCGTCACCGTCCACATGACGAAATATATGAATAGAGATGAGGTGGGTCAAAGTGCCAGCAAAGTCTCAACAACGCCATCACAGTGATGACGAAGTTTTACGACTGATCGACCTGTACCAGCAGGACGACCAGAATGAAGAAGTGCATGCGCAGCTGCTTGCGCGCTATTCAGACTTGGTCGAGGCACTTGCCCGGAAGTTCTCACGCGGGCGTCCCATCCATGATGATCTCGTTCAAGTCGGCATGATCGGACTGCTCGCTGCCCTTCGCCGTTTCGACAAGGAATTCGGACGCAGTTTCGAATCGTTCGCAGTCCCGACGATCATCGGTGAAATCAAGCGCTTCATCCGTGATAAGACGTGGAGCGTCCATGTTCCCCGCCGGATCAAGGAGCTCGGACCGAAAATCAAGAAGGCTGTCGAGGAATTGACGACTGACCTGCAACGCTCACCGCGCATCGACGAGATCGCGGCACATCTTGAGGTTTCGGAAGAGGAAGTGCTCGAGACGCTCGAGATGGGTAAGAGCTATCAAGCCCTCTCGGTTGACAGCTCGATCGAGGCGGACCAGGAAGGCAGCACGGTCACGCTGCTCGACCTCGTCGGGAAGCAGGAGAACGGCTATGATTCCGTCGATCAGAAACTGATCCTCGAGAAGGCATTCGCTGTTCTGACTGATCGTGAACGTTCGATTCTCGAATGTGCCTATTACCGCAACATGAGCCAAAAAGAGACGGGGGAACTGCTCGGGATTTCGCAGATGCACGTATCGCGCCTGCAACGCCGTGCCCTCCAGAAGCTTCGTGAAGCGATCAAGGTCGAACCGAACGAAGTGTTCTCGAAGGATTGACGTATTCAAAAGATCGATGCCTCTGCATCGGTCTTTTTTTTCGTTCGTTCCGGTATACTGAAGGAGAGGTGATCAGAATGGAAAAACGAATCGCGACCGAACTCGGTCTGAAAATAGAGCAAATCAAGGCTGTGCTGAAACTGACGGAAGAGGGCGGGACGATCCCGTTCATCGCCCGTTACCGGAAGGAAAAGACCGGGGAACTCGATGAGGTGGAGATCAAGGCGATCCTCGACCGCCATAAGGCGATCACCCAGCTCGAAGGGAAACGAACGGATGCGCTCGAGAAGATCGAAGCTCTCGGCAGTCTGACGCCGGAGCTGAAGGAAGCGCTCCATGTCGCGACGACGCTGCAGCAAATCGAGGACCTGTATCTGCCGTTCCGTCCGAAACGCCGGACGAAGGCGGAAATCGCACGGGAAGCAGGGCTTTCGCCACTCGCTGACTGGCTGCGCGACACGTCGAACTGGAGTGACGGCAAGTTTGTTGCCCTGTGCAAAGGGATGGATGAAAAAGACGCCATCGCCGGGGCGAAGGCGATCATCGCTGAAGAGTGGGGCGAACAGCAGGACGTCCGGCAGCGGACGCGGCGTGCTGCCAGTGAAGCGGGCCAGGTCGTGACGAAGGAGAAGAAGGGCGCTCAGGACGAGAAGAAGGTGTTCGGACAGTACTACGCATATGAAGAGCGTGTCAAAAGCATCGTTCCGCACCGTATTCTGGCGATCAACCGCGGTGAATCCCTCGGCGTCCTCAGCGTCAAGGTCGCCTGGGATGAAGAGCGTGTGTTGGCTCCGTTGCTCAGACGGTATGAGCGCCTCGTCCCGAAGAAGAAGGCGATCGTGACGGAAGCAATCAAAGAAGGATATAAAAAATCGGTCGCTCCCGCCATCGAGCGCGAAGTCCGCAACATGTTGACGGAGAAGGCAGAGGAGCAGGCGATCGAGGTGTTCGGCAAGAACTTGCGCCAGCTCTACATGCAGCCGCCGATGAAAGGGAAGGTCATGCTCGGTCTCGATCCAGCCTACCGGACCGGATGTAAATGGGCAGTCATCGATGCGACGGGGAACTTGAAGGAAGTCGGCGTCATCTACGTGACGATGTCTGAGGCGAAGGCGAACGAAGCGAAGTCGATCCTCTCGGAGCTCGTCGACAAATACGGCATCGAACTTGTCGCCATCGGAAACGGCACCGCGTCACGCGAGACGGAGGCATTCGTCGCCGACTGGATCAAGCGACATCCGCAAGCGGCCTTCACGATCGTCGACGAGGCGGGGGCGAGCATCTACTCTGCCTCTGAAATCGCGCGGACGGAGTTTCCTGACCTTCAAGTCGAACAGCGCTCGGCCATCTCGATTGCCCGGCGTCTGCAGGATCCGCTCGCGGAACTCGTCAAGGTCGATCCGCAGTCGGTCGGTGTCGGACAGTATCAGCATGACGTTGCTGAAACGAAACTGAAGGAGACGCTCGAGTTCGTCGTCGAGACGGTCGTCAATCAGGTCGGTGTCGACGTCAACACGGCGTCAGAGCCGCTGCTCGGATACGTCGCAGGTCTGACGAAAGCGACGGCGAAGAAAATCGTTGAACGCCGGAACGCGGAAGGACCGTTCAAGACGCGCAAGGAATTGCTCAAAGTGCCGCGTCTAGGAGCGAAGGCGTATGAGCAGGCGGCAGGATTCCTGCGGATTCAGGACGGGGTGCATCCGCTTGACCGTACACCGATTCACCCGGAACAGTACGCGACGGTAGAACGGTTATTCGCGCGCATCGGGCTCGATCTCGAGAGCGTCGGGACTGAAAGACTGCGAAGCGAGCTTGCGGCGTTGGCGCTTGATGAGACAGCTGCAAGTTTAGAAATCGGTCTCCCGACGCTTCGTGACATCATCGAAGCACTCGAACGCCCGGGCCGCGATCCGCGCGAGGCGCTCGACAAACCGATTCTCAGAAAAGATGTACTGACGCTCGACAGCATCGCAGTCGGCATGGAATTCCAAGGCACGGTCCGGAACGTTCTCGATTTCGGCGCATTCGTCGACATCGGTGTGAAGGAGAGCGGGCTTGTCCACATCTCGAAGCTCAGCAAAGGTCGCGTGAAACATCCGCTCGATGTCGTTTCGGTAGGGGATATCGTCACGGTATGGGTGACGAGCATCGAAGTCGAACGGGGACGGATCGGATTGACGATGGTCAAACCATGACGGATGAGATGCTCCAAGCGTACGTTGAGGAGATTTCTGACACCGTCTTCGGACGGAGCTTCACACATCGGGCAGTGTTCAATCATCGCTTGAAGACGACAGGTGGTCGTTATTTTCTGGACGATCACCATCTCGACTTCAATCGTCTCTTCCTTTCTGACATGGAGACGTTTCGAGGGATCGTCATTCATGAATTATGTCACTATCATTTACATCTGTCGGGGAAGGGGCATCGTCACGGGGATGCGGACTTCAAGGAGTGGCTGCAGCGATACGGCGGTCTGCGCTATTGTCCGCGAGTGGAGGGATCAGCCGCGAACAAAAAAATCCACGTGTATGAGTGCAACGAATGCAGGGCATTATATAGAAGGAAACGGCGCATGGATCCGGTCCGTTATCGATGCGGAAAATGCAAAGGAAAGATTTTTTACAAAAGTAGTTGACGTTCACATCGGAGCATGATAAATTATAGAAGTCGCCAAAACGACACGAGATAAACGACATATCGGCGCTAAAAACTTTTGCGAAAAAGTATTGACGCGAAAAGGTAAAGTTGTTATCATTTAAAAGTGTTCCGATGTGAACAATCATTCCGCAATAGCTCAGCGGTAGAGCAACCGGCTGTTAACCGGTAGGTCGTAGGTTCAAATCCTACTTGCGGAGCCATTTTCTTTTGGAGATGTACCCAAGTGGCTATAAGGGGCGCCCCTGCTAAGGGTGTAGGCCGGGAAACTGGTGCGAGGGTTCGAATCCCTCCATCTCCGCCAGTCATCTCTTGTGAAAATGTTACTTTCGAATAATTATCATTTACTTATGGCCCGTTGGTCAAGCGGTTAAGACACCGCCCTTTCACGGCGGTAACACGGGTTCGAATCC
>NZ_QPKS01000014.1 GCF_003344535.1 Exiguobacterium flavidum
CCGCGGCCGGACCGCACTCCCTGCGGCCGTGCCGGGTCTCGCCTGTCCCTGACTGAAGCGCTGATCGCGCTTCATCTTCCCGTCGGAGTCGAGCGGCGACTATGCCTGCCCTGTCTGAACAAAAAAATCCGACCGTCCCGATTTATTTCTCGGGACGGTCGGATTTTTCTATGCTCTGCCATCTCTTCCGAGACACTCTGCCGCGCACCTTTGGCGCGCATGAAAAAAGCCCTCATCCCTTGTACAATGGAGCTGCGAAACAACCATGAAAGGAATGAGGACCATGCGAGAGCAGACCGGAGCCGCCCTCTACCGTCACTATAATACGAACCGCCGTCAGAGCGCAATCACGCTCGACGAGTATGTACCAAAAGAGCATATGGCCCGGCTCGTCGACGCCGTCATCGAGGGGATGGACGCGGACCTTTTCCTCGCCCACTGCAAGACGATGGGCCGACCGCGCTATCACCCGAAAATGATGACGAAGGTCGTCGTCTACAGCTACGCCGTCGGCGTCTATTCCGGGCGACGGATGGAGCGCCTTCTCCACGAGCACCTCCCGATGATGTGGCTCGCCGCGCTCGAGAGCCCGGACGCGAACACGATCAACCGGTTCCGGACGGGACCGATGGCCGCGCTGCTCGGGGAGGTGTTCCGCGCCGTCCTCGGCCTCCTGATCGATCGTGGCGAGGTGAAGTTCGAGGACTACTTCGTCGACGGGACGAAGATCGAGTCCCGCGCGAACCGCTACACGTTCACCTGGAAACGAGGCGTCCAATCTCACCAGCGCAAGATGGAGGAGAAGTTCGACGGCTTGATGCGCCAGATCCTCGAGGAAGGCAACGAGAGCGTGGAGATGCCGGAGACGCTCGAGGAGAAACTCGGGCTCGGACGCGCACTGATCGGCGAGCGCCTCGCCGAGGCGCCGAAGGACCGGGAACTGAAGAAGGCCGCCAAGCAGGTCGACGGGTGGATCGAGCGGCAAGCGCGCTACGCCACGCAGCTCGCGACCTGTGGAGACGACCGGAACAGCTACAGCAAGACGGACCCCGACGCCACGTTCATGCGGATGAAGGATGATCATATGAGGAACGGCCAGCTCAAGCCCGCGTACAACGTCCAGATGGCGACCGAGAACCAGGTCGTCCTCTTCTACAGCGTCCATCAGCGTCCGACGGACGCCCGTTGCCTCGTCCCACACCTCGAGGGGATGGAACGTTTCTTCGCACCGCTCGGCCGACGGCCGAAACGGATCATCGCGGACGCCGGATACGGGTCCGAGGAGAACTTTCTCGCGCTGAATGAGCTAAGATATGATGCCCTCGTCAAGTACAACAACTATGCCAAGGAACAGAAACGGAGCTACGCGAAGGACGCGTTCGTGACGGAGAAATGGCCACACGACGAAACGACCGACACGCTGACCTGCCCTGCCGGCAAACTACTCCGACGCTCCGGAACCCGTCGCCAACAGACCGGTTCCGGGTTTGTCATCGAGCAAGCGGTGTACGTGTGCGACGAGTGTGTCGGCTGCCCGTTCCTCGATGACTGCATCCGCCATCGCCGTTCCGAGCGTTCCTTCGAGAAGCCCCGGAAGACGGTGCGCCGTTCCTCGAGATGGCTTCGGCTCAAACGCGCCATGAAGGAGAAGTTGGAATCCGGGACCGGGAGGGCCATCGCAGCAAGACGCAAGATCGAGGTCGAGCCCGTGTTCGGCTCGATCAAGTCCAATTGGGGCTTCCGGCGATTTCGGCTCCTTGGCCTCGAAGGGGCCTCTCTGGAGTTCGGACTGGCAGCCACCGCACATAACCTCCGGAAACTAGTTAATACAACCGTAGCGATGAGGTAAATCGATTGAAAAAGAGGCAAGGCAAGGAAAAAGACAGCGCGTTTTCGAGAAAAATCCTCGAAAACGCGCTGTCTTTCATTCATTAGAGAGAGGTGATCGTTCTACTTTTGAGTCACCCTCACCGGTTCTTAAACGAGCGGAGGGGATGATACCGGTCCTCCTCATCCCATAACGAACGAATCCAGCCCTGCGAACGCAGGAGCGGGACTTTTTCATGCCTTCCGTTCGAACCCTTGGGCGATCGCGACGATGACCTCGGTCGCCTTGACCATGTTGTCGACCGAGACGTACTCGAACTTGCCGTGGTAGTTCTCGCCGCCCGTGAAGATGTTCGGCGTCGGCAGTCCCATGTAGGACAGTTGCGAACCGTCCGTCCCGCCGCGGATCGGTTTGACGATCGGCGTGATGCCGAGCGACGTCATCGCCTCGTGCGCGACGTCGACGATCTCCATGTGCGGTTCGATCTTCTCACGCATGTTGTAGTACTGATCCTCGAGTTTAAGCGAGACGCTGCCTGCGCCGTACTTCTTGTTCCATTCGTCGACGAGGCTCGAGAGGAACTGCTTGCGCGCCTCGAACTTCGTCCGGTCGAAGTCACGGATGATGTAGTGGGCCGTCGTCGTCTCGACCGATCCGTCGAGGGAGATCAAATGATAGAACCCTTCGTAGCCTTCCGTGAACTCCGGTGCCTCTTTCGCGGGAAGGCGGTTATGGAATGCCATCGCGAGCTTCTGCGAGTTGACCATCTTGTCCTTCGCCGTGCCCGGGTGGACGTTCGTGCCATGGAAGACGATCTCGGCCGCCGCTGCGTTGAAGCTCTCATACTCGAGCTCACCGAGCGGACCGCCGTCGACCGTGTAGGCGTACTTCGCGTCGAACGCCTTGACGTCGAAGTGGTGCGGACCGCGCCCGATCTCCTCGTCCGGCGTGAAGGCGACGCGGATCCGACCGTGCTTGATTTCCGGATGTCCGATCAAGTACGCCATCGCCGTCATGATCTCGGCGATGCCGGCCTTGTTGTCGGCACCGAGCAGCGTCGTCCCGTCCGTCGTGATCAGCGTGTGGCCGACGTATTGCTTCAGCGACGGGAAGTCGTCCGGTGAGAGGATGACCGGCAGCTGGTCGTTCAGGACGATCGCTTCGCCGTCATACGCCTCGATGATCCGCGGGTTGACGTTCGTTCCCGTGAAATCAGTCGCCGTGTCGACGTGGGCGAGGAAGCCGATCGTCGGTACGTCCTTGTCCGTGTTCGACGGCAGCGTCGCCATCACGTAGCCATTGGCGTCGATCGTCACTTCCGTCATGCCGATCCGTTTCAGTTCCGCGAGCAGTTGGTTCGCGAGCTCGAGCTGGCCCGGCGTCGTCGGGACGGACGTGCTCGCGTAGCTCGACTGGGTATCGACCTTGACATATGTAGTCAGCCGATGGATGAGGTCTTGTTTCAAAGGGATGACATCCTTTCCGTATGAGAATAACTTCATGATATCACGGGAAAAGACAGACAGCCCGAAAATGATAAGATGGGGAAAAGGGGGAATCGAAATGAAGGCATTCGCAGTCGATACATACGGGGAACAGGCCCGTTTCATGGAGCAGGAGATCGAACCAGGACCGCTTGCGCCGGACGAGATCCGGATCAAGGTCGAAGCGTCGAGCATCAACCCGCTCGATACGAAGATGTTCACGGGCAAGGTCGCCGTCGCACCGGAAAACGGCGTGCTGCAAGGAGACGTCACGGGGACAGTCGTCGCAATCGGCACGGACGTGACGGCGTTCGAAGTGGGCGACGCGATCATCGCCTACGGCGGCGGACTCGGCAAGCGGGGCGGGGCGCTCGCGGAACAGATGGACGTCCCGGCCGTGCTCGCGATCAAGAAGCCGGACGCGCTCGCCTGGGAAGTCGCAGGGGCATTGCCGATCATCGGTCTGACGGCGATGGAAGCACTGAAGGAACGGGCCAAGGTCGAGCCCGGCATGCGCGTCTACGTCGCAGGCGGCACGGGTGGCGTCGGACACCTCGTCGTCCAGCTCGCGAAGCATTTCGGATGCGACGTCACGGCGAGCGCGTCGAGCGAGGAGAAGGCGGCCTGGCTCCAGAAGCGCGGCGTCCGCATCCATCTCTACAAACAGGAGACGGCAGAAGCGTTGCTAGAACGGCTCGGACATGACGGATTCGACGTCATCATCGACACGGTCGGCGGCGACCACCTGCAGGAATCGTTCAAGCTCGCACGGGATCGGGGACGCATCGTCTCGATCGCGACGCGGACGACGCAGGACTTGACGCCGATGCACAGCAAGGCGCTGGCGCTCGAGGCGATGTTCGTCGCCCTGCCGCTCTTAAAAGGTAAGCAGGAGGAGATGAAGACACAGAGCGACCATCTCCAGTCGGTCGCGAACTTGGCCGCGAACGGGACGATCGAGGTCGTGATCGAGAAGACGGTCGAGCGGACGATTGATTCGCTCCAAGCGGCGTACGAGGCGTTCGATAACGAGTCGCACTTCGGTAAGGTCGTCGTACGGTAAAAGACAGCCGCGTGTTCCCTAGGGGCACGCGGCTTTTGGCTGCTCATGTTTGTTCGTCGTACGTCAGGAACGGCTCGTACATCATGATCGCATGGTTCTCGGTGACGAATTCCTCGCCAATCTTGTCGCCGGCAAGGTTGAACACTTCCCGGTGGATCTCGTTATGGCGGAGACAGCCGCCCCACCATTCGCGCGTGAAGTGAGGATCTGCCTCGAAGATCCGGTACGTCCGCGTCGGCGGGAGCGAGGCGCGCCACTCGCCGATCAGATCGCTGTCGGTCAGATTGAGGTGGAGCTGGTAGGTCGTCTCCGTCTCGTTCTTGATCTGGAGGTCGAGATAGTTATACGCGCACGTCGCCCCGCTGCCGAACGGCTGGCTCCGGTTCGAGTCCGGGAAGACGTCGTAGCTGTGACGGTAGCGTTCCGTCACGGTCAGCGGCGTATGCAGTGTTATCCAGTAGAGCAGGTTCGACAGCTGGCAGAGTCCGCCGCCCGTCCCGGTCGTCACCTTGCCGTAGTGGAGGATCATCCCGTCGACGTATCCTTTGCGGCGCGTCGGATTGCCGATCAGGCGCCAGTAGGAGAACGTCTCGCCCGGCGCGAGCGTGATCTTGTCGAGCTGTTTCGTCGCGAGGCGCAAGTTGATGATCTTGTTGTGCTGCAACGCCATGTCGACGTCCTTGAGCTGGCGGAGCAACGGCGTCCGGTGCGCCTTGACGGGATAGGGCAACAGCGCTTCCTGCTTCGTCCGGGCGTACCGTTTGCCGTCGAAGCGCCAGGCGAGCGAGCGTTTCAGTTGATAGACGCGCGTCCCTGCCCAGATGCGGGCCTTGCTGCGCGTTTTCGGTCGCATATGGTCGATCGGATTCATGAAAGTCCTCCTGAAATCGTATGATGCCCCTTCTTTCGTCGATGAGGCATCATTTTCCTTCTTTTCCCATTCAGTACAGCGGCTTCAAGAAGCGGTGGGGCGGGAAAAGAAAAGCAGTGTAATAGGGAAAGGATGGATTGGTTTGGCTCATTCTCATCATCATGATCATGGACATGCCCACACGAAAAACAGGAAGGCGCTCGGTGCGGCGTTCATTTTGATCGCCCTCTTCATGGTCATCGAGGTCGCTGGCGGCATCTGGACGCACAGCCTCGCCTTGCTGTCGGACGCGGGACACATGCTGAGCGACGCGGCGGCGCTCGGGCTCAGCTTCCTCGCGCTCCTCTTCGGCGTCCGTCCGTCGAACCGCTCGAAGACGTTCGGCTACAAGCGGTTCGAGACGATCGCGGCGTTCGTCAACGGATTGACGCTGATCGTCATCGCCGTCTTCATCACTGTCGAGGCCTATCATCGGTTCGTCGACCCGCCGCGCATCTTGAGCAAGGGGATGCTGCTGATCGCCGTCATCGGTCTTGTCGTCAACATCATCGCGGCGCTCATCCTGAGGCGGGGAGACAAGGACACGAACCTGAACGTGCGCAGCGCCTTCTTGCATGTGCTCGGTGACCTGCTCGGGTCGGCCGGGGCGATCGTCGCGGCACTTTTGCTGATCGTATTCGGTTGGCAATACGCAGACCCGGTCGCGAGCATCGTCGTCGCGATGCTGATTGCCTTCAGCGGGGTCCGCGTGACGCGCGACGCTTTCCACATCCTGATGGAGGGCGCGCCGGAGCGGATCGACGGCGGACGAATCGAGGCGAGGATGCGTGAAGTGGACGGAGTCATCGACCTTCATGCCTTACGAATCTGGTCGCTCGCGAGCGACATGCCGTTGTTCAGCTGCCACCTCGTCATTCGGGAGGACGCGCAGGAACAGGTCGTGCTCAGCGAAGTCCGGCGCCTGCTGCACGACGAGTTCGGGATCGGGGACGCGACGATCCAGATCGAACGCGAATCAAGTGACTGCACGAAAACGGCCGCCCATCACTAGGCGGCCGTGCATCATTTCTTCTCGAAGACGACGGTCTTCTGACCGGCTTCAGGGAGGAGCGGATGGAGCGGGAAATCGGCAGGCGACTCGTACTTCGCGACGAGGATGCCTTTTTGGCGTGTCTTCTTGAACGCCGACTGGACCATCTGCGCAAGACGCTCGAGATCGAACAGCGGGCAGTCCGTCGCGACGACGAGACGTCCGCCGCGGTTCGTCAAATAGACGACCTGCTGCAACAGGGCAGGAAGGTCGATCTCGGCCCGGAATGTCCGGGTCCGTGTCTTGACGAGGCTCGGCGGCGTCAGGACGACGAGGTCGAACCGGGTCGCCTTATCCGCCTGCCCGATGTAGTCGAACGCGTCCTGCGTGACGAACTCGTGGTTCGCCTCGATGCCGTGATGTTTCAGCTGCTCGAGCGTCTTGTTGCGGCTGCGCGTCGCGAAGTCGACACTCGTCGCGCTGCTCGCTCCGCCAAGTAGCGCTTCGAGTGCGTACGTCCCGGTATCCGCGAACAGGCTGACCATCGTCTTGCCCTCCGCGTTCTCGCGGACGAAGCGACGTGCGTCGCGTTCAGCCAGGTTCAGTCCGGTCCGCATGCCTCCGTCGAGATCGTACAGCAACTCGACGCCGTTCTCAAGCAGTGCTTCCGGGAAGTCGCCCCGTTCGCCTGCGAGGAAGTCGTCGCCTTTGACCGGCTGTCCGTCGATCTGGAAAGCGCGCTTCTCGTAGATGCTCTTGAAGTGGATCAGCGACTCGAGTGCTGCAAGGATCTCCCTCTTGAAGCTGAAGAGGCCTTCGTTCTTGAACGTGATCATGTAGTGGTGGTCGTAGCAGTCGATCGTCAGCCCACCGATGCCGTCGCCTTCCCCGTTGAAGACGCGGAAGCCGTCGAGGTCGTCGTTCTCGAAGAAGTCGTCACGACGGTCGAGCGCCGTTTCGATTTTTCGTTTGAAGAAATCCGTGTCGATCTCTTCCGTCTCGTCTGTGGATAAGACCCAGCCGAGACCTTTTTCCTGTTGACCGTGGTGATAACCGGTTGCGATGTAGTCACCGGCCTCATCGCGGAGGTGGAGCAGGGCGCCCGCCTCTTTGACGTGGCGGCTGTCAGTCAACGCCTCTTTGAAGATGAACGGATAACCGTCGCGAAAGCGCGCAACTTGCGCGTCCTTGACGACGAGGGGATAGATTTCACGTAGCATGGGAAAACCTCGTTTCTAGTTGTGGATAACTTAGGGAATTATAGCATAGGAAGACTTATGCACATGTGGATAAGTCGAAATCCATCTTTCGAAGAGTCAGTTTCGCTCCTTTCGCTTGCTTTCCGCGGGCGAGAAGCGAGCCGCTTTTTTTTATAAATCAGAATAGCTCGCATGTTTGATCATTTTTGATTGGTATTGTATAATCGAATCTATGGAATCGACTTATGAAGGACGAGGAGGAACATGGATGAATTATCGGATACATTCGCATCGACACGGTCTGAATACGCTAGAAAACGATGTGGAGTTCAAAGAGGCTTGGGAGGAAGTACGATCCGCACTACATAATATTACCGATGAAATGATCATCGAGTATCATGAACAGCATTACATCACCTCGAATAAAAGTATCTCGAAGACGCTCACGGACATGATCACGAAGCAACTCCTCGAGATGAGATGGAAGAAGGGTGTCTACATATTCAAGGAAGAACGCTATCAAGATAAGACATGGCAGTTGGACTTCATGAAGGATAGCATCTCACTCGAGGTTGGCTTCAACCATGGAGGGACAATCGCATGGAACTTGATGAAGCCGGTACTCGCTGCCGAGTCGAACCAAGTGGGGAAAACTGTCCAGGCCAAGGTGGGCATCGTGATTTGTGCGACCAACGAGCTTCGGAATAAGGGTGGGTTCGATGGTGCGATTGGTACGTTCGAGAAATACGTGGACCATCTCAAGCCGCTCCATAATCAGTTGACCGTCCCTCTGGTGATCATCGGATTAGAGAAGCCGGAATCATTCTTCATCGAAGTCTACAAAGAAAGTCAATCGACCAAGCGAGGGAGAATACGCTACTACGAGAGATGAGCCGAGGTCATTCGCGGTCATGCTCGAGGATGGGAACATGATATAAAAACGTGGCGAGAAATTCGGAAATATTCGATCTTCCCAAGGCGTCCTGCTTTTGTTATAATGAGATCAATCGAAATTACGAAAGGGCGTTCGCTTTTATGGAACATATGAATAAATTGAACACGATTGAACTGTTCGCCGGTGTCGGCGGTTTTCGTGTCGGGCTCGAGAAGGCGAATCCTGAACTCTTCAAGGTCGTCTGGGGCAACCAGTGGGAACCATCGAAGAAGGCGCAAGACGCCTTCGACTGTTATGCGTCGAACTTCGACGAAGGGATCCATTCGAACGAGGATATCACGACCGTGACGGATGAGGCGTTCAAGAACTTGGATGCACAAATCGTCGTCGGCGGATTCCCGTGTCAGGACTACTCTGTCGCACGTAGCCTGTCTGGCGAGAAGGGAATCCAAGGGAAGAAAGGAGTCCTCTTCTGGGAAATCAAGCGAATCGTCGAGGCGACGGCACCGCGTTATGTGCTGCTCGAGAACGTCGACCGCCTCTTGAAGTCCCCTGCGAGCCAGCGCGGACGCGATTTCGCGGTCATGTTGGCGACGTTCCGCGACCTCGGATACACGGTCGAATGGCGTGTGATCAACGCCGCGGAATACGGTCAAGCCCAACGCCGCCGCCGAGTCTTCATCTTTGCTACTCGCAATGATACGGGGTTCGCGAAGGAACTTGAATCCTATGAATCGGATGACGTGTTGTTCGACAAAGGCTTCTTCGCTCCAGTCTTCCCGGTGAAGCGAGAGGTCATCAAGAATCGTCGGTTGCATGGCGTGTTGCCTGATGACATCGTCGAGATTTCGGATACGTTCTCAGCATCGTTCCATAACTCGGGATTCATGAAGGATGGGGAGTTCTTCTCCATCCATACGGAACCAGTCTTCGAGAAGGCGGTTCCACTCGCTGACATCCTCGAGCCGGAAGAGACGGTCGATGAGAAATACTACTTGTCCGAGGCGGCCGTCGAGAAGTTCAAGTTCCTTCGAGGTGCGAAGAAAATCGAGCGGACGTCAGCAGCGGGACACAAGTATATCTACTCCGAAGGCGGCATGTCGGAAATCGATGATTTGGACAAGCCAGGCCGGACGATGTTGACGAGCGAGGGGACGACGAATCGCAGCTCCCACGTCGTCGAGGTGAACGGACGTCGTCGCTTCCTGACGCCGGTCGAATGTGAGCGCCTGAACGGTTTCCCTGACAACTGGACGAACACGATGAGCGATCGCATGCGCTATTTCTGCATGGGGAACGCACTCGTCGTAGGATTGATCGAACGGATGGGCCAGCGGATCGAGCAGATTGAGAAGAAGCACACCGTTGAAGTCCCGAACCAAGAAAAATTCTTCCTTGAACAACCTTGAGGAAATCAGACGAGTCCTGCCGGATGACGGTAGGCTCGTTTTTGTTTGTCCGGTGCCACGAGACGGGAATGGTTTCTACTAGTAGGACATTCCCATGAAGGTGGTGGAAGCGATGGAAGCATCGAAGAACAAGACGCTCAGCCGTGTCCGAGGAAAGGACACGAAGATGGAAGTGAAGGTACGGCAAGAACTATGGCGGAGAGGTCTCCGTTACCGGAAGAACTATCGAAAGTTGCTCGGTACGCCGGACATCGCCTTTCCTGGCTTGCGGATGGTCGTCTTTCTCGACTCCTGCTTCTGGCATGGTTGTCCGGTCCACTATAAGGAACCGAAATCGAACGTCGAGTTCTGGCGCAACAAAATCAAGCGCAACCGTGAACGCGACAAGGAGCAGACGGAACACTACGTTTGCGAGAAGTGGACGATTCTTCGCTTTTGGGAGCACGAGGTCAATGACGACTTCGAGCGGGTGATTGCAGAAATCGTCAAGGTTCACGATGATTTGGCTGCACAGCGTGAGGCGCACAGTGACGTGCAGGAAGACTTGGAGGGAGAAGTCGACTTCAATGATTTGTGTGAATGACGGATTTCCTTTGTGGAGGCCCGTCATTTTTTTTGTGCGGTCTTCGCTAGACCATACGGTATCATAGACGGTAGAGAACATTTATCTTGGGGGCTGAATTCATGATTGATTTCGAAATGGCAGAACAGATCATCCAGCGCATCATCACGACGCGCGGATTCAACGAAGAACAATTGAAGACCTACATAGAAGATTCATACATGTGTCAAATTTACGGGGAGAAACCCGGTCTGGACGAGAAGGAGAGACTGCTGACGCGCCTTCTGCCGCTAGTAGTCGGGGAAGATAGCACCACTGCGGTCGTGGCCGAGGAGGAGGGGTGGTATGCGGAGTGGTTGGACGAAACTCCAGAACAATACTATTGGAATCGTTTGAAGGAGGAGACGCTCAGCAAGATGGAAGAGCGATACGAACGGGCGGAGGCCGCGGAAATCGTGAACAGCATCGATGCGGCGAGCACGAAGGTCGTCTCGTCGCTAGGGAACCCGAGAGCGTCTTCCTTCTCGAAAAAGGGACTCGTCCTAGGATACGTCCAGAGCGGGAAGACGGCGAACTTCACTGCGGTCACGGCCAAGGCGGTCGATGCGGGATATCGAATCATCATCGTCTTATCCGGCATGCATGACAATCTCCGGAATCAGACGCAACTCAGACTCGACGAGGAACTGACCGGAGTCGTCCCAGAGGGGCATCGAGGACGTGCCATCGGCCGTCCGACGGCCGACAAGCAGTGGATTCGTCTGACGAGTATGGACATGGACTTCAGTCGAAACGTGCCTCAACCCTTCGATGCGGAGGTCGAGCATGGACGTCCGCTCCTGATCGTCATCAAGAAGAACGTCAAGGTCATGCAGCACTTGATCAACTGGCTGAGCAAGGCGGATGAGAAGGTTCGCCATCGCCTGCCCTTACTCTTGATCGATGATGAGGCAGACCAGGCGTCGATTGACATCAATGCCAATAAGGAGGACGTGCAGGCCTCGCAGACGAACCAAGCCATCAAGGACTTGCTTGGATTGTTCGCGAACAAGCATGCCTACGTCGGATATACGGCGACGCCGTTCGCGAACGTCTTGATCGATTGCGACATGGAGGACGACCTATATCCGAGGGACTTCATCGTCTCGCTCAACAAACCGAAGGACTATATCGGTGCGGCGGAGACGTTCCGGAAACAGGATGACGCGATGCGGATGTTCCGAATCGTGCCGGAAGCCGATGCCGAGGTGTTCCGAGGTGATTCGAAACCGGCTAGGAAAAAGAAGCGGACTCCAGGCGTACGGAAACGGAGACAAAAGACGTTCAGCTTCCGCATGCGCGCGTCGCTCGAACGTGCTCTGATCGCTCACCTTCTTGCTTGTGGGATTCGCCAAGTGCGTGGGGACGGTGAGAAGGCGATGTCGATGCTGATCCACACGACGCACCTGACTTCAGGGCATAATCAGATGCTTCAAGTTGTGGAGAACCAAATCGCGAGATGGAGAGATACATTGGCTGAAGAAGGCGAGTTGTCAGATGCGTTCCTCGAGAAGGCGCAGACGGTCTGGCGAGAGGAGTTCAAGGAGACTGGTCCGTCCTATGCGGAGGTAGTGGCCGAAGTCCGGTCCTTGTTGCCGGAAGTGAAGGTCCTCGTCCTCAACTCGAAGAGCGAGGATCAGCTCGACTACCTGAGCAACCCTGGACTCAAGGTCATCGCGATTGGCGGGAATACGCTGTCGCGCGGCCTGACGCTCGAAGGATTGATGACGAGCTACTTCGTCCGGACATCCAAGGCATACGACACTCTTCTTCAGATGGGCCGTTGGTTCGGCTATCGGATGGGATATGCGGACTTGACGCGCGTCTATACGACCGAGGAACTGGTCGAGTTCTTCCAAGAACTCGCACTCGTCGAGGAAGAGATGCGTCATCAAATCGAGGCGATGGAGGACGAGGGGATGAAGCCGATCGACGTGGCGATCCAAATCCGTGCGCACAAGACGATGAAGGTCACATCCGCAGCGAAGTTCGGAAAAGGGGAGCAGGTCTCGGATTCCTTCGCGGCACGCGTCGTCCCGTTCGTCCATTACCCGATTGGTAGACCCGATGCCCTGGAGTCGAACTTGCAGGCGACGGAACGGATGGTCAGCGGAATCGGAACGGATGCCTTCGAACGCAAGAGTTCGGTCCTCCTGACGAACAATGTTCCGAGTCGAGAAGTCTTGAAGCTCCTCAAGGACTTCGAGTTGGGAGCGGCTTCGGATTCACTCAGAAAATCGATGCTCGAGTACATCAAGAACGTCCGTCAGCAGAATCCGGACGAGCTGGCTGAATGGAACGTCTCGTTCGTGACGGTAGGGGAGAGTGGCAGACAAGGACAGCCGACGCTGAAGGTTGGAGGACTCGAAATCACGCCATCTATCCGGTCCCGGGAGCGAGGTACTGAAAAAATCCTGTCCCTGACTGCACCACAGGACTTACTCGCTGACCTCGTAGAACGGGAGGAAGCACGGAAACTGACGGCAGGACGCCATTTCGAGATGCGGAAGAAACCACATCTCGTCATCTATCACCTGTGGAAAGATTCGGAGCCAGCCAAGAAGACGGCACATGGGGCAGCGCTCTTCTTAGAGGGCGAACGACGAGTCGATGTCGCGGCTTTCGCCGTCGTCTTCCCTTACACCGAGACGGCATACAGTCAGGATTATGTCGCCCAGCTGATCGGGAATCCGAACTTCGAACCTGAAATGGAGGAAGAATGATGGAACGAAAAGTGGAATATGATGTGACGAGTCCAGAAGCGATCGAGCAGTACGCACAAGGTCTCGTAGGGAAGAGCTTTCGTGAGGTCATGCCTGAGGCGGTGGAGAACGTCGCCTCGAAGGGCAACCTCGGTACATTGCTCGAAGAACATTATTTCGGGTACAGTCCAAACTCGAACGCCGCGCCGGACTTCCCGGAGGCCGGAGTAGAGCTGAAGGTGACGCCGTACAAGAAATTGAAACGAGGTAAGAGATATTCAGCGAAGGAACGCCTCGTCCTGAACGTGATCAACTACGAGGAAGTCGTGAAGGAGACGTTCGATACGAGCAGCTTTTATCACAAGAACCAGTTGATTCTCTTAGTCAACTATCTGTGGCAGGAAGGGCTTGAACGACTGGATTATCCGATCACCCACGCTCAATTGTTCCAGTTCCCGGAAGAGGATTTGAAAATCATCAAGGATGACTGGAACGTCATCGTGGATAAGGTGAAGGCCGGGCAGGCACATCTCCTATCGGAGGGAGACACGAACTATCTTGGGGCCTGCACGAAAGGAGCGAACCGTTATAGTCTGCGTGAACAACCCTATTCGGATGAGCTGGCGATGCAGCGCGCCTTCTCTTTGAAAGGGTCCTATATGACGGCCGTCTTGAACGAGTACATATTGAACGACATCAAGACATACCGGAAGCTCGTTCCCGCGTTGCACGAGCAGACGCTCGACCAGTGGATTCTCGAGAAGATGAATGCCTTTCATGGTATTTCGACGACGGAGCTGGCGCGAATGTTCGAGCTGGACTCGAAGGCGAAGTCGAGATACGCGCTACTCGCCTCTCGCATGTTGAACGGTTCGTTCGACAATGCGGAGAAATCCGACGAGTTCCAGAAGGCGAAAATCAAGCTGAAGACGATTCGCGTCGGAAAGAACGGGAAATTGAAGCAAGAGATGTCCTTCCCGGCTTTCAAGTACACGGAAATCGTAGAAGAGACGTGGGAAGAATCCGAGCTTCGTGAGATGTTCGAGACGACACGCTATCTAATCGTCGCGTTCCGTGAGAATGAGCATGAGGAGTTCGTCTTCGACAAGGCGGTCCTTTGGAACATGCCGATTCAGGATCTTGATACGCAGGTCAGGGCGGTATGGGAGGAGACCGTCCTCCGCATACGGGAAGGGCGAGCGGATCAACTCCCTAAGAAGTCGGAATCGAACGTCTGTCACGTTCGTCCACACGGAAGGAATAAGGCCGACGTCTATCCGACTCCTCAAGGCGGTTATGAGACGAAGAAGTGTTTTTGGCTGAACAAGGAGTATCTGCTCGACGTTATCGAAGCGTAATGAAACAGGAAAAGGGGTGTCGCGCATTGCGATACCCCTTTTTGGTCATTGCCAGATGATGAATCCTACTCATGATACTTTCTGAGTTCCGGATTCTTCATCGTTGTTTCTTGGATCATCTCTTGCACGTCGTGGTCGAACTTGAGCAATCTGAATCCATTCAATCCGAACCAGATCGGCACCATGACGAGTCCGCCGACCCCCATCCCGAGCAGGACGAGCAGGCTGTATTCACCCATGTTGCCGAGGACGATCAGCCAGAACGACAGGGCGGCGATGATGCCCGTCAATCGATAGAACGTCTGCTTCCGGTCGCTCCGGCAAGCCATCCAGCTGACGGTCAGGATCCATGTGCCGATCAGGAAGAAGTCGAGCCATCCCTTCGGACTGAGCTCGATGATGCCGGCCCAGGCGAGGTCGATCGACTGCTGGGTCTGGCCGGGTTCTTTCGCCTGATGCAGCATCTCGTAGTCGAGACCGATCTGACGGAAGTTGTTCGTCGCGAGCAAGGCGAAACCGATCAGCCCCATGAACTTCGCATAGGTGAACCACTCGTTCGACTCGTGCTCCTCCATCATCCGGGAGACGGCGAGAACGACCATCACGCCGAGGATGCCGGTGAGGCCGAGCAGGTAGTGCATGCCGATCGTCGCATAGATGTACGTCATATGGTCGATCAGAGAGCCGGGACCGGGCGACGTGAGCAGGATGGTCAGGACGGACAGGAAGAAGAACATCCCGACCGCGAAAGCGGCATATGCGCCAATGCGTGTGCGTTTCATGAAAGATCCTCCGCGGGGTTCAAGGTCAAGGTATGGGACAGGAGCGTCCGGAACGCATCGAACTGCTTGCGCAGCTCGATGCGTCCCGGTCCGAGTTGAAGACGATTGACGTAGATTCCGTCACAGAACGTGATGACCATCCGGGCGATGGATTCCGTCGCGAGTCCCGGTGGAAGCTCACCGGAAGCGATGCCGCGCTCGAGGATCGAGGCGACGGCGTCGACGGCCTTCTCGATGCGCAGGTACAATCCCGGTACGTGACGTTTCGAGCGCCAGCCGGTAGTGAAGTAATATTCATACAGTGCCGGGACGAGCGGGTCGTGCTGCTCCTCGATTGCCGTAGCGACCGCATCGAGCAGGAACTCGAGCGCTTCCCTACTCGTCCGTCCGGCACAGAGCGCATCGACGTCGAGCGCGTCCGCCTTGTCGCGTTCCTCGAGGAGCGACAGGAAGATGTCCTCCGTGTTCTCGAAATAGGTATAGATGCCGCCGCGGCTGACGCCGGAACGCTCGATGATGTCCTGGACGGTCGTCGCATTGTAGCCTTTCTCGATGAACACGTCGGTCGCTGCCGTGAGGATGAGGCGCCGCCGCTCCTTGCGCCGTGCTTCTGAGATGATCGGTGTCATATGTAAGTGCTCCTAAAAAGTCATTGTTGACCTTAATGATAGGATGTTGTCGGAAGAGGGTCAACGAAAAAATAAAATGACAAAATTTATAATTTGTCATTTTTGGGTGAAGGTCGTATACTCGAATCAATCAGGAACATTCGAGGAGGAACTCACATGGAAAAACGATCATTAGCAGGGAAACAGGAACTCGGTGCCATCGGACTCGGCGCGATGGGGATGTCGGATCTGTACGGTACGGCAGACCGGGCGGAAAGCATCAAGACGATCCATGCCGCGCTCGACGCCGGCATCAACATCATCGACACGGGCGACTTCTATGGGTCAGGCGCGAATGAACTCTTGATCGGCGAAGCGGTCCGCGATCGCCGCGACGACGCATTCATCGCCGTCAAGTTCGGAGCGCTCCGTTCACCGGACGGCGGCTGGGTCGGCATCGACACGCGTCCGGCCGCGCTCAAGAACTTCCTTGCGATGACGCTGAAGCGGCTCGGGGTCGATCACATTGACCTCTACCAGCCGGCTCGGATCGATCCGAACGTCCCGATCGAGGAGACGGTCGGTGCCATCCAGGAGATGGTTCAGGCAGGGTACGTCCGCCACATCGGATTGTCCGAGGCAGGGAGCGAGACGATCCGCCGGGCACACGCGACGGCACCGATCAGTGCCGTCCAGACGGAGTATTCGCTGTTCAGCCGCACGGTCGAGGATGACATCCTGCCGACGCTCCGCGAACTGGGGATCTCCTTGTCCGCCTACGGCGTCCTGTCGCGCGGATTACTCAGCGGGAAATGGACGGCCGAGCGGACGCTTGCTCCGGGTGACTTCCGGGGAAGAGCGCCACGCTTCACAGGTGACGCGCTGCAACATAATTTGAAGCTCGTCGAGGGCCTGAAGGCGTTTGCGGGCGAGAAGGGGGTCTCCGTCGCATCACTCGCCTTGAAGTGGGTGCTTGCGCAGGGCGACGACATCTTCCCGTTGTTCGGGGCGCGCCGGACGGACCAGCTGGCGGACGCGTTCGCGAGCATGACGTTCGATCTGACACAGGACGATTTGAAGAAGATCGAGGCCCTCATCCCGAGGGATGCCGTCAGCGGCACGCGTTACGCGTCGTACGAGATGGGGATGCTCGACAGCGAGCGCGGCCGATGATCCTGACACGGGAGCGCATCATCGAGACGACGATCGAGGTGTTGCGCAAGTATGGCCCGCAAAAGACGTCGGTGACGGACGTCGCGAAGGTGCTCGGCGTCAGTCACGGGACGATCTACCGCCACTTCGAGAACAAGGCGGCGCTCAAGGAGGCGGTCCTCGGCATCTGGCTGAAGGAGCATGCCCGGAATCTCGAACGTACCCCGTTCGACGCTTCGGCGGGACGCGCAGGCGTCGAAGGCTGGATCAAGCGGCTCGTCATGCTCAAGCACGATCTGTACCATGCGGATCCGGAACTGTTCGATATGTACACGGAGCTGACGGCTGAAGCGGCCGAGGCGGTCGAGGACCATCTCGCTGAACTGGTCACGCAGCTCGAGACGCGCATCGCGTTGGCGCAACGTACTGGTTCCGTCACGACCGCGATGAGCGCGCGGGAAATCGCGGAAGGTCTGTTCTACGGGACGGCCCGCTTCCATCATCCGACGCTGTCGTTCGAGTGGCGCAGTGACACGATCCACGACCAGTTCGAGGTCGTGACGCAATTGTTGTTCCGAGCGCTCGAACCATAATAAAGCACGGTCCGCGGACCGTGCTTTTCTCATGCCTCGATTTCGACCGTCGCCTCGAGCGCGATCTCGACGTTGCCCTGCAGCGCCCGTGTGATCATGCAGGACGACTCCGCCTTCTCGGCGAGGCGATGTGCCTTGCGAAGGTCCGCGTCGGAAGAACCTTTCGCGAGCAGGAGCGTCGGACGATGCGTGATCTTCTCGTAGGTGAAGACACCGTCCGTCACGTCGACCGTCCCGACCGACTCGAGCGTCAGTGACGTCTTCTCGATCTGGTTGCGTTCGAGCATCGCGGCGAGCGTGATGATATAGCACGTCGCGGCCGCCCCGAGCAGCATCTCGTCCGGGTTCGTGCCGATGCCCGGTCCGTCCATCTCGCGCGGAATCGAGATGCGCGTCTTCAGCTCACCCGACTCGATGTCCCCGACGTCGTTGCGCAGCCCGGGCCAGTCGGCTTTCAAATGGAATTCATGTTTCAACAAAAGCACCCCCTCTGCTTTCCATCATAGCGCGAGCGGGAGGCAGGGAGGTGCGATTTTGCTCAAGTTCAGATGACGTCGAGCGGTTCCTTGCCGGAAGGCGGCGGGAAGGCCGCGTCGAGCGCCGCGAGGTCCTCGTCCGTCAGGTGGATCAGGATCGACTCGCCGTTCTCCTCGACGTGCGCCGCTTGACCCGCCTTCGGGATTGCGATGACGTCACCGCTCCGGACGTTCCAGGCGAGCAGGAGCTGAGCAGGGGTGACGCCGTATTCCTCAGAAATCCGTTTGACGGTCGCATCGTTGAACAGCTTGTCGCGGACGTCGCTGCCTTCTGCGAGCGGCGAGTAGGCCATGACCGGGATGCCGTTCTCCTTCAAGTACGGCATCAGCTCGTACTCGATGCCGCGTGAGCCGAGGTGGTAGAGCACCTGATTGACGGCGCAGTGTTTGCCGCCGGGCAGTGCTAGCAGTTCCTTCATGTCGTCGACGTCGAAGTTCGAGACGCCCCAGCGGCGGATTTTGCCGTCCGCCTTCAGCTGCTCGAGTCCTTCGACGGTCTCCGCGAGCGGGACGCTGCCGCGCCAGTGGAGCAGGTACAGGTCGAGGTAATCCGTCCCGAGCCGCTTGAGCGACGCGTCGCATGCCGCGATGAGCTTGTCGCCGCCCGCGTTATGCGGATAGACCTTCGAGACGAGGAAGACGTCCTCGCGACGGTCCTTGATCGCCTCGCCGACGAGTTCCTCGGCCAGCCCCTCGCCGTACATCTCCGCCGTGTCGATCAGGTGCATGCCGCAGTCGAGACCTGTCCGTAACGCCTCGATCTCTGCGTCATGCTTCGATTCATCCTCACCCATCCGCCATGTCCCTTGTCCGAGTACGCGGACGTGCGTGTCGTCATGCAGGACGACCGTGTTCTGTTTCAGTGCCGCGAGAATCAATGTATGCCGTGTATCGTTCATAAGTGTTCCTCTCCTTTCCAGATGTCGATCAATGGTCCGTTCACGCCGAGGACGGGATTGGTCGCCGGTTTTTTGACGGTCTCGATTCGCCGTACGTTGTCCGGCCGCTCATTTGACTCCCCGGTCAGCGTGTCGTAGTCGCTTCCCCCAGGATAGGCGCCGACGACCGCGAAATCCCGGCTCGCCTCCAGGCGCCGGTGTCCCGTCCCAGCAGGCAGGACGAGCACGTCACCCGCTGCGATGTCGAACGTCTTGCCGTCCGGTCCGCCAAGCAGGACCGTTGCCTGACCGCTCTTTACGCCTAGTACCTCGTGGGTCGTGCTGTGATAATGATGGAAGTCGAAGATGCCGTCGACCCAGCTGTTGCCCCAGCCGTTCGCCTCGAACGTCGCTTGGATGGCGTCCGGGTTCGTGAATACCCCATGGTAGAGCAGGACTGGGAAGCGTCGGTTGTTCGGGATCGTCCCGTCATCTTCGAAGAAGTGCTGTTCCGTCTGCATAAGCCGCCTCCTTTGCTTCTCTCTGAAAACAGTACCCGACTTCAGAAGGGATTAATCGGGCAGCGGAACGGGAAGTCGGATAGTGGAAGAAAGGGGGAATGAGGATGGCATTCCGGTTCGAGGACCTGACACCGCGAACGCGGCTGTATATGGAGCAGGAGCTCGACTTCGACTTGCGCCAGGTCAACCACTTCGTCAGTCCGCGCCTGACGAACGACGGCAAGGTCCAGTTCCACCGCCTGCTGCGGGAAGCGATGAGAAGTGGCGACGAGCAGACGCTCGCTGCTTCGCTCGAAGGTTTTTTCGAGACGTATGAGGCGAGGCGGACGACGAGCGGCGTCCAGCTCGTCAAGGTGCCGAAGAACGCAGGGGAGAGCTTGGCCGAGGCCGAGTTCAACCGGTATTATATCCGCGCGCTCTGCCTGCAGGCAGGGGAAACGGAAGAGACGCTCCGGGTGTACCGGGCGAAGGAAGTGGCGAGTCCACGCGCCGCCTCCGAGGAGAAGATCGGCCAGAAGGTCAATCCGTACCGCCTGCTGCAGGATCTGCGGGTGTCGACCTCGTTCGACTCCGCGCTCGGCTTGCCGGCAGGGGCGAACTCAGGACTCAGCGTCCGGATCGAAAACACATGACGAGAGGGGAAAAAATCATGAAAGGTCCAATCATTCCATATTTGACGTTCAACGGAAATGCACGCGAGGCGATGGAGTTCTACGCGCGAACCTTCAAGCTGAAGATCGAGCAGGTGCAGACGTACGGCGAGACGGACTATTCACCGTCGCCGGAAGCGGATCATCTCGTGCTGCACGGACACTTGAAGGACGGGGAACGCCGTCTCATGTTCTCCGACACGACACCGGATCGTCCGGTCGAGAAGGGTTCGAACGTCTCGCTCGCGTTCACGTTCGAGTCGGAGGACGAGATCCGTCAGGTGTACGACGCGCTGCGTGACGGCGGCGACGTCCGGATGGAACTGCAGGACACGTTCTGGAACTCGATCTATGGCAAGGTGGAGGACAAGTTCGGCATCATCTGGGACCTCGACTGCCCAAAGAGTGAGTGAGTTCATGGATAAGACGGCAACACCCCGGAGAACGTATCTCCGGGGTGTTGCTTGTGTGCGTGCAGGATGGATCAGCACTGGCAGATCATCAGGTGATTGCCGTCCGGATCCTTGAAGTTGAACCACTGACCGTGCTCGATCCCTGTCGTCAGCTCGACCCGTTTCGACTGCATGTAGGCATAGGCCTGCTCGATGTCCTGCGTGTCGAGATGGAACGGCGGCACGTCGAACACGCGCTCCTCGGAAAAAATCTTGCTGTCGAGGACGATCCGCGTCCCGTCCATCGGGATGACGTGCAGGTGACCGAACAAAATCTCACCGCCCGCCGGCAGTCCGAGCAGGTCGGCGTACCAATCCCGCGCCAGTTCGATGTCCTTGACCGGTACGAATACGGTACCGATCCGGTTCAATATCGGATTCATGTGTTTCCCTCCTTTAGTCGTTCTCTGGATGGATTCGAGGTGCGTCGCCCTTCCTCCTGTCTAAAAAAATGACGGGAAATCATGATTCGGTCTGTTCTTTTTCCGGAAATGAATTAGAATCTGAGAAGATGACGATGAAAATAATGAGAACTGGGTTTTCATTGCCAAAATTAGGGGACAACTATATAAGAGAGAAAGAACACGGAGGAAACTATCATGAACCTAGCCCCGAAAGAAACACCAAAGACAGACAGGACGTTCTTCAAGATGCCCCATACATACGCGATCATCATGGCGATCCTCGTCCTGTCGCTGATCGCGACATACGTCTTGCCGGCCGGTCAGTTCGACCGCGACAAGATGGACGGGCAGACGGTCGTCGTCGACGGCACGTACAAGGCGGTCGAGTCGGCGCCGGTCGACTTCTTCGGCCTGTTCCAGGCGATCCCGAAAGGCATGGAGGCAGGCGCAGCCATCATCTTCTACATCTTCCTCGTCGGCGGCGTCTTCGGTATCATCCGCAAGACGGGCGCGATCGAGTCCGGCATCAGCCAGTTGATCAACCGGTTCGGCCAGAAGGGACACATCATGATCCCGGCGACGATGTTCCTGTTCTCGATCGCGGGCGCGACGATCGGGCTGGCGGAGGAGACGATCATCTTCGTCCCGATCGGCATCATGCTCGCACGGGCGCTCGGCTATGACGCGATGACGGGTGCGGCCATCGTCAGCCTCGGTGCAGCCGTCGGTTTCGCCGGCGGGATGCTCAACCCGTTCACGGTCGGCGTCGCCCAGTCGATCGCGGAGGTACCGCTCTTCAGCGGACTCGGCTACCGGACGGCGGTCTATCTCGTCTTCCTTGCCGTGACGATCGCCTACGTCTGGCGCTATGCGTCGCGCGTCAAGAAGGACCCGACGAAGAGTCTCGTCCATGACCTGGAGCAGCATCGGCATACGCAGACCGTCGAGTTCGAGAAGTTCACGAAGCGGCATGCGTTCGTCCTGCTCGTCCTCGTCGGCGGAATCACGCTCAACGTCATCGGCATATTCGAGTGGGGCTGGTACCTGACCGAGCTGACGGCTTCGTTCCTGATCATCGGCCTCGTCGCAGGCCTCGCCAGCCTTGGTGTCAATAAGACGTTCGACAGCCTGATCGACGGGGCGAAGGCCGTCACGTTCGGCGCGCTGATCGTCGGGTTCGCCCGTGCGATCGTCGTCATCCTTGAGGAAGGGCGCGTCATCGACACGGTCATCTACGGTCTGTCGGAGGCAGTCGGTCATCTGCCGACGTCACTCGCCGTCATCGGGATGTATGCCGTCCAGCTGATCACGAACTTCTTCATCCCGTCCGGCAGCGGACAGGCCGCGACGACGATGCCGATCATGGCACCTCTGTCCGACCTGCTCGGGATCGAGCGTCAGGTCGCGGTCCTCGCCTTCCAGTACGGTGACGGGCTGACGAACATGGTCTTCCCGACGAGCGCCCACCTGATGGCGTTCCTCGCGATCGCCGGCATCCCGTACGAGCGCTGGCTCCGCTTCGTCGGCAAGCTGTTCGCGATCTGGATCGTGCTCGCTTGCTGCGCCTTGTTGCTCGCTGTCATGCTCGGCATCAAATGATTCCTGCACGGTCTTCGCTTGTCGAAGACCTTTTTTGTTTCGTGTGAAAGGCAGGAACATGCGGGTGATGATTCGAATCTAAGATATTCAAGCTGTGTGCTGAAGGGGGAAGAAGGATGACATATTCAATCGTCGGTTATTGTGAGAAGGAGAAGGAATGGGGCGTCGCCGTCCAGTCGAAGTTCCTCGCGGTCGGGAGCGCCGTCCCGTTCGCCGTCGCAGGCGTCGGCGCCGTCGCGACCCAGTCGTTCGCGAACACGACGTACGGACCGGAGGCGTTCCGCCTGATCCGGGAAGGCAAGTCGGCTGAAGAGGTGATCAAGCTTTTGACCGACGCGGACACGGGACGCGCCGAGCGACAGGTCGGGATCATCGACGCGGAGGGGCGGAGTGCGACCTACACCGGAGCGAACTGCTCTGACTGGGCCGGGGGGATTGCCGGCAAGCACTTCGCCGCGCAAGGGAACATCCTGGTCAGTGCCGAGACGGTCGAGGCGATGGCAAGGACGTTCGAAGCGACGGACGGACCGCTCGCGGAGCGCCTGCTCAAAGCGCTCGCCGCAGGGCAGGAGGCGGGCGGTGACGCACGCGGGATGCAGTCGGCTGCCTTGCTCGTCGTCAAGGAGAAGGGCGGATACGGCGGGTTCAACGACCGGTTCGTCGACTTACGCGTCGACGACCACCCGAGTCCGATCGGGGAGCTTGAGCGGATCTATGCGTTGCACGAGCTGTACCTGCAGCCGAGCCGTGAGGACGAGATCATCCCGATCGACGATGAGCTCGAGCAGGAGATCGCAGAGAAGATCGGACAGCTCGGCTACACGGGGGCGACGTTCGACGATGCGCTCCGGAGCTATCTGCATACCGAGAACTTCGAGATGCGGGAGCATGACCGGAAGATCGATTCACGTGTCCTCGCGTACTTGCGCGGGCAATAATAACGACGAAAGAGCGATCACCCGCGCGGGCGATCGCTCTTCTTGTTGTCAACCTTGCGTCGGACGTTCCGTCTTCGCTGCCCGGATCGCCGTCTTGAAGCCCTGTGCGACGAACCGTTCGAGCGCCGGTTCGGACGTCGCGTTCAGGCCGATCATCCCGTCGCCCTTGAGCGAGACGTTCGCGAGGCGGACCGATTCGATGGCGGGACCGATCGTGATGCCGTGCTTCGCCGAGTTCTCGATCTGGACGTGGTCGAGGCAGACGTGATCCGCCCGGTTGTCGCCGCCGAAGACACGGATATCGCATTTCGCCGTACGGAATCCGTTCATCCGGACGTGGCTGAGCGTCACGTTCCGTGCCTTGTACTGGATGCCGATGACCGGCTCGTCCCGGTAGTCGTAGTCCGGGTCGCCGACGACGGTGAAGTCGTGGACGACGACGTTGCGATAAGCGGAGACGATCAGGGCACGCGGTTTCGAGTTCGCATAGAGCGGCGTGTACTGCGGCGCGATCGAGACGAGGCGCGTCGCGATGATGTTGTAGGCCGTCTGCGACGTCGGATCGGTCGCATGGTGGTGACCGATGTGACGGAAGTTGAACGAGCGGTGGTCACCGGCCGACAGATGACCGACGATCTTGACGGTCGAGGCGGCGGACGACGTCGCGTGCGCCTTGACCTCGATGCCGCCGAAGCAGCGTGCCGTCGCGTTGTTGAAGAGCCAGACGTCACGTGACCCGTCGTCGATTTCGATCCCGTTCGAGTTCGAGAAACCGCTCTTGTGGGCGCGTCCGGACGGATCGTGCATGTAACAGTTCGAGATGTAGAGATGGTCGCTGTGGTGGGTCGTGATGCCGTCGTCGCCGAAGCCGTAGCCGGTCAGGCCGTCGAACCAGACGAACGAGCTGCTGCCGGCAGCGCGTGCCCCGTCCCCGTTGTAGTTGTAGAACGGCGTCGTCACGTCGAATCCGTGCAACCCAGGATTGCGTGCCTCGACGTCGAAGGCGAAACCGAACGTGACGCGGGCGTATGTCAGGCAGCTCGAGTGCGTCCCCCAGGTGCAAGATTTCTTCGCCTCGCCGAGCCGTTCGACGTTCCAGTCGAGCGTCAGCTTCTCGACGAGCAGATGGCTGTTGCCGAGCGTATAGCTGTCGTTCGTGATCAGGCGCCGACCCTTCGGTGTATCGGAGTGGAACGTGATGATCGTCTTGCCTTTGCCGGCACCGGTCAGGATCGACCAGCTCGGCAGGCGGATGCCGCGGACGACATAGACGCCTTCCGGGACGATGACCTGCCGATGGCCGTCGCCGAGCGCGTCCTTGAAGGCGAGCGTGTCGTCGGTCACGCCGTCTCCCTTCGCACCGAAGTCGCGGACGTCGACCGTCTCGACGTGTCCGCGCAACTGCTCGAGCGCGTACTTGAGACGCCCGAACCAGCTCGGCCGGACAAGATCGTCCGCGCCGACGAAGGCGGGCGTGAAGGGCAGGATGTGCTTCGAACGGTCGGTCAGGAAGAGCGGCGAGATCTTCGCGCGCAGGATGCGTCCGAGCGTCTGGTCGCGCAGCGGCTCGACCCAGGCGCTTTTTTGCATGATCGCCTCGGCCGCGGTGATCGCCTCGCGATTGCTCGCGCTCTCGACGTGTTCCGCGATCAGGCGGGCGTTGTCTTTCGGGTCATGGTGTGGATCTAAGGTAAGCATACGAACAACTCCTTTGAAGACTACTTGTCCTTACCTTTGTTCCCGTGCGTGTCCTCATTCAAGCGGGATTTTCCGTTTTCTTCGCGGTTCTTACGCAATGTTGGGGAATAAATTCGGGTGAACCCCTCGACAGAATCTGTTGATATATCGATATATGTTTTAGGATGGATGATGTAAGACCTTGATCCGCAAGAGTCTGAAACTGGCCCGCCCATACATGGTACGCTTGACCAACTTCAGCCGGTTGACGTGACCTTCGACAAGACCGTTGCTTTCGGGATTTTCACAGGCGTTCTTGATTCCTTCCGCTTCTTTGAGTAGTCGCCGGACGAACCGGATCGTAAACCGGTCCTTGCGTTCGAACTCTGACGTCAACAGGGCGAGCATACCTGGTCCGTCCTTGTGTCGGATCGACTCGCGAAAGCTGTGGACGAAACAAAAGACTGGCCGGAGTTCCGGGAAGCGGACCAAGAGCTTGTCGACGACCTCCCTGCGCTCGGGAGCGTCTCCCATGTGCCATTTCCATAGGTATCCGAGTGCGCGCCTCCGGGAAAAGAACGGCGGCTCTGGATAGCGGGATACGTTTCGACGGTCGCGCCGTATCGCTTCCACGACCAGCCGGACGGCCCTGGATGCGGCTGTGTATCCTTCACTCCTCACAGTCTCAAGGATTTGCTGCACCGTGAGGTGCTTTTCCTCCAGTTCGATGATGCGCCCCTTCCACTGTTGGACCTCGTGCGTCCTGCTCCTCCTGCCCCATATGATTGGCGCTTCACGATGGATGTCATTGTATACGGTGTTCCGGCTGATCGCCAGACGGCGAGCGATCGAGGCAATCGATTCACCCTCTGCCCTCGCCTTCTTGATTTCCAACGCCCGATGCCACGTCGGATGGTCCCATCTCTTCCGTTCGGCCTCGTCCTGCTGCGTGATCGTCTCTGACTGTTCCTCCTCATCCAAGAAGATCTTGTTCGGCAGGATGGACGCGACCGCCGTTTCATACAGTTTCCAAAGGTTCTGGACCAGATGGAAACGGTCGAGGACGTCGACGACGGGATGCGATGTCAGACGGACCGCCTCCGCATAAGGCAGGAAGCGGTCGCGGGACACCAAGGTGATTCGTGGCTGAGCGTCGAGCCATTCCAATACGGCCTCCGTGTCACGCGAGGGCAATAGGTCGATCGGCCGGCCCGTCCTCAGGTCGCAGATGATCGTTCCGTACGTGTGTCCCCGTCGTAGCGAGAAGTCATCGATTCCGACGAAAGGGGCTGGCCGACTCGTCGACGCCTGTCTTGTAGACCAGACGGAGCACGGCGTCGTGGCTTATCCTGATGCCGAACTGTGAACAGACCCGCTCGGTCTGTAGGGCGCTCATCGAAAAAGCGAGCGCACGTATCTGTGAGTCCAGACGGGAACTCCGGCGGTTGTAGGACGGGAGCCACTCGAGTCGCTCGGCGAACACGGATTGGGCGCATCCTTTCTCGTCACAGAACCATTTCGGCAACGCAAGACGGACAGAGACTGGCATCGCTCCCTCCGGGACGTCCATCCAGGTCCGGGTGTACAGACTATGACGTCTCGAGGAATGGCAGCCACATCGCGGACATGATGCACCGTTGCTCGACAGCCGAGCTTCAACACGGATCTGGCTTTCTTCCATGACAACCGATGTGACCGACAGTCTTTCATCCAACCTTTTCAGGATGTCATCCATTGTCTTCACGACCTTTTCCCTGATTATACAACGATAACGGATGGTCGACACCTTCACCTAACACGCGTAAGAACCTCTTCGCCTTGACGATCAGGAAGGACGGCTTCCGCAGCTCGCGCGCGATTCGCGGCATCTGCATGATCGCCTCTTCCGACGGGACCGGTTCCTCGACCGCCTCGAGCGTCCATCCTGCGTTCAGGAAGGGGCGGAGCAGGCTCGAGAACGTCCGGTGAAAGGTGACGACGCCGTCGACGAACCAGCGCGACTCACGGCGCCCTTCTTCCTGATAGTCGTCGAACGCGTAGTGGTCCGTTCCATCCGCCTCCTTCACCCAGTAGCGGCGTTGCTTGTCTGCGACCGTCAACGGGTGTTCGATCGAGAAGAGGAGCTCTCCGCCCGGCTTCAGCCGTTCACGGATCGATGCGATCAAGCCGGTATAGTCCTCGATATAATGAAAGGCGAGCGAGCTGACGACGAGGTCATACGATTCTTCGAGTGACGCGATGTCCTCAAGGGCAAGCCGCTCGAACGACAACTCCGGATAGCGTTTCTGCGCGAGCGCTAACATCTTCTCCGACAAATCGATTCCGTGGGTCGTCGCGCCACGCGCGGTCAGATAGGCGGACAGGTCGCCCGCGCCGCAGCCGGCGTCGAGCACCGTCTTCCCGGCCAGGTCTGGCAGAAGTGCGCGAAGGGCCGGCTGCTCGAGCAGCACGTTGTAGTTGTGCGCCTGTTCGCGCAGTGCCTTATATCCGGAGAAGAACTCCGGATCATCATAGATATTCTGTTTCATGGCCGTACCTCCCGGTGACTTTTGTATGCATCAACGGTATCATTCGAAGGGAAAGACGACAATCGGAAAGATGGTCGACAGAAAATGACTTCAGGAGGGATCGAGATGGAGAGATTTCGTGCGTACGTGGTTCGGGAAGAGGACGGGAATTTCACGGGACGGATCGAGGAGAAGGACCGTTCGGAGCTACCGGAGGGGGATGTGCTGATCAAGGTCCGCTATTCGTCCGTCAACTACAAGGATGCCTTGTCCGCGTCGGGCAACAAGGCCGTGACGCGGAACTATCCGCACACGCCGGGCGTCGATGCGGCCGGTATGGTCGTCGAATCAAGGGACGATCGTTTTTCGCCCGGTCAGACGGTCGTCGTCAACGGGTTCGACTTCGGGATGAACACGTCGGGCGGGTTTCAGGAATACATCCGCGTCCCGGCCGACTGGGTGACGCCGTTGCCGTCGACGCTGTCTGCGCGCGAGGCGATGATCCTCGGGACGGCAGGACTGACGGCGGCCCAGTCTGTCGATGAGCTGCTCAAGAAGATCGCGCCAAAGGATGGACCGGTCCTCGTCACAGGGGCGACGGGTGGCGTCGGCAGCGTCGCCGTCGCATTGCTCCACCGGATCGGCTTCACCGTCCACGCGGTCTCCGGCAAGCAGGAGGCGGCGGATTGGCTGAAGGGACTGGGGGCTGAGACCGTCCTTTCGCGCGACGAGCTGCTTGACGATTCCGGTCGTCCGCTGCTCAAGAGCGAGTATGCAGGAGTCATCGACACGGTCGGCGGCCCGTTGCTCGCGTCCGCCCTCAAGCGTGTCCGATATGGCGGCGTCGTCACGGCTTGCGGAAACGTTGGCGGAGCTGAGTTCACGGCGACGGTCTACCCGTTCATCCTGCGCGGCGTCAGCTTGATCGGCATCGACTCCGTCCAGCAGCCGATCGCGTACCGGGAACGCCTCTTCAAGTTGCTCGGCCAGGAATGGCGTCTGCCGAAGCTCGACGAGATGGCGGAGGTCCGTCCGCTCGACGCTTTGCCGGAAGTCGTCGGACAGTTGCTCGCTGGGACGCATCGCGGGAGAACTGTCATCGCTTTTTAGGAAATAAGGAAGTGTCGCCATGTTAGAATGGTGGAAAAGCATGGCGAGGGGGAATCAACATGAAAGAAGAACATCAACAGACTCAGGCCGAGAATGAACGCGTCTCGCGCCACGAACGCCGGCGCCAGAAGCGCAGTAGACGCCTGCTCGGAGCAGGAGGCGTACTCGCTGCCGCTCTGATCGTCTCCGGCTGGACATATCTCGTCCAGACGAACGACGACAGCCCGGAAAAGGCGACGACGAGCGTCGAGAAGCCGATTGAGCAGGCAGAGGAACCGAAGGCGAAAGAAAAAGAGAAGAAGCCTGAGGCGAAGAAGGAAGAGAAAAAGGAAAAGCCTGAGATCGAACAGGCGGCCTGGGTGAAGCGGCCGTTCGCGAACGTCTTCGCATCAGCGTCAGGCGGGCAGGTCGTCTACAAGGCGGACCTCGGAGACGTCTATCAGGTGCTCGAGACGGAAGACGGAATGGTCCACCTTCAGCTGACCGATGCCATCGACGGCTGGATGCCGGAATCGGACGTGTCGCTCGACGCGCCGAAGGGAGCGAGCGACGAGGAGCTGCTCGGCGCGCTCGCGGCGGCGATTCCGAGCCAACCGATCGAGCAGCCGGAGCAATACCTCGGCAAACCGGTCGCGGAGTTTGAGGCGAAGTACGGAAAGCTCGGCAACACACAACAGGATGCGGTCAACACGTACTACTTCTCGAACGCGGGCTACCTGCTCGTCGTCTCGGACGGAGTCGTCGAGGCGATCGACTGGATGAACGTCCCCGGCGCGCAAGGAGCGCTTCAAGCGCTCGACGCGGCGGTCGAGACGGAGTACGGGACGTGGTACGAGGGGGAGAAGCTGCAACTGAAAGCCTTCCCTGACAACGGGTCGACACGGGTCCGTCTCGCGCGTGATCCCGGGAAATAATCAGGATACACCTCTTTCGAGCTGCAGCTCAAGGAGGTGTTTTTTCGTCCGATAACGGGAACTAGCAGTAGGGAAAGGGGAGATTCGAATGGTGAAGAAAGTACCGTACGACAAGCTGAAGAAGACGAAGCAGATCGAACTGCGGCACTACCCGGAGATCACGATCGCGAAGACGGCGAGTCTCGAGGCACGTGACGACCAGGCGTTCCGCCGTCTGTTCGGCTACATCAACAAGGGGAATGCCGAGCAGAAGAAAATCAAGATGACGGCCCCCGTGCTGCACCTGAATCACGGGACGGCGAACAAGGAGATGGCATTCGTCCTGCCGAAGCTCGACTCGGTCCCGGCGCCGACCGACGGACACGTCCGGATCGAAGCGGTTCCCGCCCATGACTACGCCGTCCTGTCGTTCAAGGGACGGGCGACGAAGGAACGGCTCGAGCGGAAGAAGCGGACGCTTTTGAAACGGCTCGAGAAGACGGGTTTCGTCCCGGTCGGCGAGGCGGAATATGCCTTCTACAACGGTCCTGCCGTACCGCCGATGCTGCGGAAGAACGAGGTCCGCGTCAAAATCCGCGAGTGAACGACAAGACACCCCCGAGGCCATAGGCTTCGGGGGTGTCTGCTCTTGGGAGAGAATTCTGCTTAGTATACGCCGACCGCGTCGAACGACTTAGCTGCCGCTGTCGCTTCCGCGCTCGTCGAGCCATAGAGGTCCTTCGCCGACTGGACGACCGCCGCACGGAGCGAGCTGAAGTTTGAGTTCGGTGTCAGGTAGACGTTGAGCGCACGGTAGTAGATCGCACCGAGTTTCGGTACTCCGATTCCAGTGACGCTCACGCTGTAATGCGTGCCGCCGTTACCGAGGAGGTAAGCGGCTTTGTTGACGATACCGGAGTTGATGTGGACACCGCCGTTATCCTGCGTTCCTGTGTAGCGTTTCGAGTAGTGGTCCGGATCGCCGTAAGCTGCCGGATCCGACATCGAACGCAGACCGTCGCCGCTCGTGCCAGGTGTGTAGATGTCTTCCCCTACGAGCCAGTCGAAGTTCGAGCCGACCGAGTACTCAGCGACCGTACCGAGGATGTCTGAGACCGCTTCGTTGATCGCGCCTGACTCGTTCTGATAGACGAGGCCAGCCGTGTATTCCGTGACTGCATGCGTCAACTCGTGAGCGACGACGTCAAGTCCGCCGGAGAGGTACGTGAATTGCGTGCCGTCACCGTCACCGTAGACCATCTGCGTGCCGTCCCAGAACGCGTTGTTGTAGCGCGTGCTGTAATGGACCGTCGAGTGGAGTGCCGCGCCTGCGTTGTCGTAACTGTTCCGTCCGTATGTGTTCTTATAGAAGTCGTACGTCTTCGAAGCATTGACGTGCGCACTGACCGCTGCGCGGTCATACGTAGCGTTGAGCGCATTGTCCGCATCTGCCCAGAGCGAGCCCGGCAGAGTCGTCCGGTTCTTCGCGTCATACGTGAAGACACCTTTTCCGCGCGTCGAATCCTGCAGGTAGTAGTAGCCGTTCGAGCTGCTCTTCGTCGTGTTGAACGTCACGCTGCGTCCGAGGACGTCCGTCCCGGATCCGACATATGTCGTGCCTGCGATCGTCGTGACCGGCTTCGCATGGTTGAGCTGGTCGAACTTGTTGAGGACCTTGCCTGAGTTCGCATCGATGAATGCTACCCAGCGCGACGGTGTCTCGCCGTGTGCCGTCGATGTCACCTGATAAGCGTAGACCGCGTCGTCTCCGTCAGGGAAGATGACGAGCTCTGCGCGAGGCGCCACCTCGAATTCTGTCTCCTTGATCTCCGCCTTGTACAGCTCGATCGCCTTCTTCTCGGAGAGTGTCGGCTTCTTTGCGAGACCCGGCTTACCTTTGACGTCCACTGCATCGTCGACGACAGCCTTCAAGCTCCCGTCCTTCGCGACGTGTCCGATGACGACGCTGCCGAACACAGGCACACCGTCTACATGTTGTTGGAGGCGAACGATGCTGGATGTACCATCCTTCTCGATTCCCTTGACCGAAAACTCACCTTTTTGTTTGACGTATCCTTTGACGACCGTGGCTGCCGGCTCGTTAGAAGCAGGAGTCAGCTTGCCGCTTTTGACCTCTTCTGCACCGACGAGCGATGGAACGACGAGCACGCTTGCGACGAGCGATGTTGCCAAGAACTTTTTCAAATAAATCGCCTCCTTGATTGGGTTGAGTCTAACTATGCCAAAGGAGGCGGGTAGTGAACATGAGTCAATCGACTTATTTAGAAAATTCTGATAATTAGGGACAAAGTACTGGAAGTAAATTGTTTTTGTTGCGAAGCATGCGCCCGGGAACGAAATAAATCCCTGCTCAGCTTAGCGGCTGAGCAGGGATCACAGTTCATGACAATCTTTGATAGAGATGATGTCCATCGTCGTGCGTCTCGTCGATCTTGAAGTCGACCGGATCGAGTGCTAGCCCTTCGCGTTCGGCAAACTGCTGCATGTTTGCGAACGTCTTCCAGATGTCTGTCTCGGGACCGGCGTGCTTGACGAAGAGATAACGTCCCTCTGGAACTTCATGTCCCTTCATTCCTTTCGGGACGGAATCGAGCGAAGCGACAGGCAGTCCGACGCACTGGGTATAGGTCGTCCCCCGTCTGCTGAGGGCGATGTCCATCGGACGCGCCTCGGGGAGCGCAGGGATTTCTCCTGAACGGCGCGAGAATTCCCGCCACAGCTCCGGCATGAGGAAATGAAGCTCATTCTCCTCACAAGTCAACGTCAGCCCGATGGTGTTGAAACTTTCCCGTTCGACGATTTCAGGTTCCACTTCGGTTCCTCCTTCGGCTTCATGAGTTCAAGGAATATCTGCAGATAATAGGGATCCCATTGCGTCCCTTTTCCTGCCTCGAGGATCGAGAGTGCCTTTTCGGCGGGCATCCCCTTGCGGTAAGGACGGTCAGACGTCATCGCGTCGTAGGCGTCGGCGATCGCCATGATCCGTCCGAAGAGCGGGATCGATTCGCCGGCGAGACCTTCCGGATACCCTTTTCCGTCATATCTTTCGTGGTGATACTTTACCCCGGGAATGATTCCTTGTAACGTTTCCGGCAGCTCGATCTGCTCGAGGATGTGCACCCCGATCACGGGATGCTCCTTGATCCGGTCGAACTCGACGTCGGTCAGACGCCCTTCCTTGAGCAGGACGTCGTCGCGTATCCCGATTTTTCCGATGTCGTGGAGCAGCGCGGATTTGCGAATCAGGTCGAGCTCGCCTGAAGCAATGCCGGCCGCACGGGCAATCCGGACCGTGTACTCCGCCACGCGCTGGGAGTGCCCGGCCGTATACGGGTCACGTGCGTCGAGCGTCGCCGCGAACAGGGTGAACAGCGCGTCGAGCAGCTGTGCGTTCTCGGCATCGCGTCCTTTGATGCTGTCGACCATGTGGTTGAAGCCTTTGACGAGATGAAAGAACTCGTCCGAATAGGGGTTGTCCATCAGTTCGATCCGGCCGGCCTCGATGTTCTCGACGCTCGTCTGCAGAGCGCTGATCGGCTTCTTGATGTTCTCATACAGAAGAAGGCTGCAGAACGTCGCGACACCGAGGATGACGACGAGGATGAGTGCTGCCCAGCTCCAGTACGAGCGGATGCCTTCGTTTTCCGACAATTGGATGCCAGAGGCGAGGCTGAACAGGAAGATCGGGAAGACACCGATGATCAGCGTGCTGATCAACATCTTTTGACGCAGGCTGATCATGTCGTCCTCGTTCAGCGCGGGCTGTCTACCGTGAAGGACGACAGCCTGGTCGTTCAGGTGGGCGAGCAGCGGACCGGTCACCCGGTACGTCAGGAAGAACTCGATCAGCGCATGGAGGATCGCGATCAACACGGCGCCGAAGCAGGCGAACCCGATCAGACGATAGGGCAGGTCGAGGAGACCGGCGCGTATCGCGAAGAAGGACAGGAGTGACGCCGGGACCGACAGTCCGAACAGATGCGGACCGAGTATCCGCTTGATCGTCAGGAACGGGAAGCGGTGAACGGTACGGTAGGCCGCTTCGATCATCCGGAAGTCCGGTGCCTCCGACGCGCAAGCACGCGCGACCGGGCGGATGTGGCGCCGGTAGACGGAATATTCGAGTGTCAGCATGAGCATCCCGGAGACGCCCATGATCGCAAGCAGGACGAGCGTCTCGCGAAGCGACAGATCGAGCGTCTCGAAGATGAACAGCGATCCGACGCCGAACACGGCGAAGAGGGAACCGAGTATGTAGTTGTTGATGAGTTGGCGTTCCACGAGTTGGAAGACCGGCATGAGATCACTTCCTTGCTCTCTGAGGATGGTGGATGAAAAGCGCCCCTTCGAATGAAGGGGCACACAAAGTCAGATTTGGTCGAGCGAGGCTGCGGCTTCGTTCAGGTGAAGTGTGCTCGTCGACAGTCGTTCGGTCGAATGCGTCAACTGATGGACCGTCTGATCGATCGCATCCGTCCGTTTTGCTGACAGGGCGGACTTCGACTTCGTGACCTCGGCGAACTGGACGATCGCGTCGAGCTGCGACGTCAAGTCACGCATCGACTGAGCCGTCTCGTTGATCCGACCGCTGACCGTGTCGAGCTCACGCCGGACCGCCTGCTGGGAAGTCTGGATGCGCTGGACGAGGTCGTCTACACGGTCGGTCGATCGTTTAGTCTCATCCGCGAGCACCTTGACCTCGGTCGCGACGACCGCGAAACCGCGTCCTGCTTCACCGGCACGAGCCGCTTCGATCGAGGCGTTCAACGACAGCATGTTCGTCTGATCGGCAATGCCCTTGACGATCGTCGTCACGTCCGTGATCTCGTTGATGACCTGGCTGAGTTCTTCCGTCTGAGTCAGAAGACTCGAGACGCGCTCGACCGTCTCGGCGAGCTTCTGCATCTCGGCCTGTGTCGCACTGCTGCTCTTCGTCGCCTGGCTGAGCATCGTCTCGGACTCGGAGACGAGTTCGACAGAATCGTTCTTGAACGTCCGGACCGTCGAAGCCAATTCCTCGAAGCGGGCGAGCGTCTCTTGCGAGAAGGCGGCGAGATCATTGGTGTTCTTTCCGATCTGCTGCTGGACGGCGCGGCGGACCGTCAATTCCGCCTCGGCGCGTTGCGCATCCATCACCTGTGCGTAACGGTCGAGGACGAGTTGTGCCTCGAAGTTCATCACCTTCCGCAGGGCCGTCAGCGTTTGCTGAAGGGACACGCCTGACTGGACGTTGAAGACGGCGTCACGAAGGACGGCCTCGAGTGCCTGGAATCCGGCGAGATAAAGGTGCGACGGGAGTCCGATGCGGACGTGACTCATCGCGACCCTTTGTCTGCCCGCGACATAGTTCGAATCGATCGTCCCGGAGAACATCGTCTCGACATGGCGTGCGAGCGTCTGTGTGAGCGATTTCGTATCCCCGTGCTGACGGATGATCTGAGCCGTCTCACGTGATTTCGAGATGGCGGCGTAGAAGGCCTCGGCTGCCTGAGGCATGTGGCCAGCGATATCTGGCCAGATGGCGACGAGGTGTGCGAGGTCCTCCTCTGTCAGGTCGATCATGTCCGCTTGTTCCTTCTCGCTTCCTGTCAAATCAAGACGTGTCTTGATGGCAGGGCGTTCTGCCGATTCTGTTGGCTTACGTTTGAAAAACATGGCGATTCCTCCAATTGAGTTAACTCGAATTCGTACTATCTTGTTTATCGGGTGGAATGCTGAGGTTCGATAGGTTCAGCGTAAAAAAAATCTCCGCACGGATGCGGAGACCGGAGTCAATAGGTAGTGACCTGGAACAGCTTCTGGATGGCATAGAGCGTCAGCTTGAAGAGCGGGATGTCTTCCTGGAACTTCTCATAGTCTGCCGTGTATACGGCTCCGTCGTTCGTCCAAAGCTTCTTGAAGTAGCGATCGACCGACTGCGCGAAAGGAGAGGAGGCATCGACGCGGAAGTCGAGGTTCGTCTCCATGTTGTAGTCGTCAAGGTTGCGCGACGTGTAGTTCGCGCTGCCGCCGATGATCCGGCTCGTATCCGCCCCTTCGATATAGAGGAGCTTCGAATGATACTGCTCGGTCCCTGTCTGATACCAGCGGATCGAGAGGTGCTCTGAGCGCGTCTCATACAGTTCGGCAGCTACCGGAAGGTTCGGCAGACCGATTTTCTCCTGGCCGAAGGCATTCCGGTTCGGATCGAGGATCAGGCGCACCGTCACGCCGCGCTCTGCCGCGTCCTCGAGCGCGTCGATGATGTCACGGTCCGCGAGATAGAACATGCCGACCCAGACGATGTCGCCCGTCGTTGCATCGTCGATCGCTCCGACGACGGCGTCCTGGATTTGCTGCTCGGTGACGACTCGGGCTTCCCCGATCGGATTTTCGACGTCTTCTTTCGTCTCGAAGCGCGGGAAACGCTCCGCGTCTCCGCCTGAGAAAGCGAAGACGGCGCGTTCCGACTCGAGCAGGTCCTCCTGGATCTTGCCGTCTACGCGGAATCCGATGTTCGAATGATAGGCGCTCGCGTCATGCGGGTTCGCCGACAGGACGAGCGAGGTGTCCTCCGTGATGACGACCTTCCGGTGGTTCGCCTTGACGTTGAGGAGCCGCGCGTAGGAGCGGATAGTGACGTCAGGTGCGTTCGTGCCCATCGGATTCGGGATCCAGCCGTCCGTCGAGTTTCCCGTCCAGGAGAAGAGCGGACGCCAGACGCTCGAGTAGAGGACGTTCGGATCGCGCAAACGATCGAGGTCGGTAAAGACGACCTCTGCCCCGAGCTTCTCGAGCGGAGCGAGCGCCTCCGCCTCGTGCGAGCCGTAAGTCGTGTTGACGATGTCGCTGATGAACACGACCTTCAAATCGGGATGTCGCTCCATCTGCTGCTTGATGGCCTCCGTCAATTGGCTGCTCAGCTTCGGATAGAGGCGGTCCTCCTTGTGATAACCGTTGACGAGGAACAGGTCGAGGACGAGAAACTCTTCCGCCTTCCCGATCGTGTCGAAAAGTTCGTCGAAGATCATCTGATCGCTCCGGGATTGGCCATCGACCGAGTAGGTCGAATCCTCGAGGAACTTGACGTCATTGCTAGCGATTTGCCGCCATTCTCCCTGATAGGACGTGCCTTCAGGCAACGGTTTTACGCGGTTGTAGACACCGAATGAAGCGAAGAAAAGCAACAGCAGGATCGGGATGAGCCATTCCTTCCTGCGGTACCAGCGTCGTCTTGCCATATCCGCATTGCTCCTTTCTTAATCATCGTTCTAAGTACAGTATAGGGGACGGGGCATCGGGTTGGATAGCGGGGGCGGGTAACCCAATAATAAAAAATGGAAACAGGACCAAAAATAGGTATAGGAAAAAAGTCCTTATTTATCATAAAATGTTTGCTTTGTTAAGTATTATGGATTATGATTTGAATATTCTGAATAATCACTCATCCAACATAGGGGGTACATCACGTGGGCAAAAAGCAAAAATTAGGACTCGTCGTCCTGTCAGGCATCACGGCAAGTGCATTCGCATTCACTCCGGTCTTACCAGGTGGGAAGGTAAACCAAGTGGAAGCAGCAAGCGCGACGGTATCAGGCGCACCGATGGATTTGAACACAGTCGATCAGGAACGGCTCGGTAAGGCGCTCCAGAAGCGCGGCGTCATCTCGAAGGCGGCTTCGGCGAAGGAAGTGCAAAAAGCCGTCCAGCAATACCTCGAGCAGAAGGCGAACGGCAAACCGGCCGCACACGGCAAACACTCGGAGAAGGAACAGGAGTTCGACGCAAAGACAAAGGCCTTCCTGACGAAGCAGAAGGACAAGCTCGCGAAGCAGCTCGATAAAGGGCACAAGAACTTCAAGAAAGGAAAACCGAACGGCGCGGTCAAAGTCGACCCGGCGAAGCCAGCTACATACAATGGTGGCGTCCGCAGCGACAAGGTACTCGTTCTCTTGACGGAATACAGTGACTTCAAGCATAACAACGTCGTTCAGGAAGAAGGCTACATGTACGCCGACAACTTCAGCAAGGAGCACTACGAGAAGCTGATGTTCGGCGACGAGGAGTTCGAACTGTTCAGCGGAGACAAGGTCAAGACGTTCAAGCAGTACTACGAAGAACAGTCTGGCGGCAGCTATACGGTCGACGGGACGGTCTCGAACTGGCTGTCGGTTCCGGGCACAGCGAAGGACTACGGCAGTGACAACCCTGCCGGCGGAAACGATAACAATCCTGGAACGAAAGGTCCGCGCGGCCTCGTCAAGGACGCGCTCAACGCAGCGGTCGCTTCGGGAATCGATCTCGCGGAATACGATGAGTTCGACCTTTATGACCTCGACGGTGACGGCAATCAGAACGAGCCGGACGGTCTCGTCGATCACTTGATGATCATCCATGCCGGTACTGGACAGGAAGCTGGCGGCGGAACGCTCGGAGACGACGCAATCTGGTCACACCGCTGGGTACTCAACGGCGTCTATCCTGTAGCGAACACGACTGCGAAAGTCGGCTACTGGGGCGGAAAGATGGCAGCTTACGACTACACGGTTCAGCCTGAAGACGGCGCAGTCGGCGTCTTCGCGCACGAGTTCGGCCATGACCTTGGTCTGCCGGATGAGTATGACACGCAGTACACGGGACAAGGCGAACCGGTCGCTTCGTGGTCGATCATGTCCGGCGGAAGCTGGAACGGTCGCGTAGCGGGTACGGAGCCGACGAGCTTCTCGCCGCAAAACAAGGAATTCTTCCAAAAGACGATGGGCGGCAACTGGGCGAACATGACGGAGATCGATTACAGCGCGCTCGACAACAACGGCATCGCTGCGATCCTCGACCAGAGCGTCACGAAGTCGGCGAACCCTGGGATCATCAAGGTCAACCTGCCGGACAAACCTGTCAAAGGAATCCAGCCGGCGTTCGGTGAAAAGTATTACTACAGCACGAAAGGCGACGACCTTCATACGGCACTCACGACGCCTGAATTCGATTTGACGAATGCGACGAGTGCATCGTTCGACTTCAAGACGCTCTACGATGTCGAGTTCGAATATGACTACTTGTATGTCAACGCGATCGTCGATGGAAAGAAGACGCTTCTTGATACGATCGGCGACGACGATACGGACGGAGACGCTCGTGCAGAGTCGACGAAAGGCGCTTGGGTCGACAAATCATATGACCTCAGCCAGTTCGCAGGCAAAAAAGTCACGCTCGAGTTCGAGTACGTGACGGATGGCGGTCTCGCCCTCGACGGATTCGCTCTCGACGAAGCGAAACTGACGGTCGACGGAAAAGTCGTCTTCGAGGACGGCGCGGAAGGCGAAGCGAAGCTTGCGCTTGACGGCTTCGAAGTCTCGAACGGATTCGACTTCAAGAAACACTACTACTACCTCGAATGGCGCAACTACGCTGGATCGGATGTCGCGCTCCAGTACGCACGAGGCGTGAAATACAACACAGGTATGGTCGTATGGTACGGCGATGAAAGCTTCACGGACAACTGGGTCGGTGTACACCCGGGCGAAGGATTCCTCGGTGTCGTCGATGCGCACGCAGGGGCAATCGTCGGAACGCTAAACGGACAGCCGACGACGAACCAAAGCACACGGTACCAAATCGCTGACGCTGCCTTCAGCTACGACAAGGCACCAGCTTGGTACATCAACTCACCATCACGCGGAATCTATGACTACAAAGGCCTTGCAGGCGTGACGACGTTCGACGACGCGAACTCGTACATCAACAGCCTGATTCCTGACGCGGGTAAACTTCTGCCGAAACACGGACTCAAAGTCCAAGTCATCGGCGAAGCGAAGGACAACTCTGCTGGAGCGGTCTGGATCCACAAATGATGAATGGACGGGGCGGGATTTTCCGCTCCGTTTTTTTATATTTCGATATAGTTTTGGAAAAAAGATGGAAAATGAATTGGTAAGACAACTTGACTTAACGGCTTGTTGCACCTATACTGAAGTCAGCTCAATACGGTTATTGTCTTCACTGATTCACATTTTTGCGAACACTTTTCGTCGATCATGGGATTCGGGACAATAATGGATTGCTTTCATATGCGAGGCGTATGTATCGTATGTATTAGCTAATTTATTTTTGGAGGTTGTTCCCATGAACACAGGTAAAGTAAAATGGTTTAACGCAGAAAAAGGTTTCGGTTTCATCGAAGTTGAAGGCGGAGAAGACGTATTCGTACATTTCTCAGCAATCACTGGTGAAGGCTTCAAGACTCTCGAAGAAGGTCAAGAAGTTGAATTCGAAATCACTGAAGGCAACCGCGGCGCGCAAGCTGCTAACGTTGTAAAACTCTAATTTCGACTCTTCAACCGCCCGTCTCGCGACGGGCGGTTTTCTTTTCCGGTCAATTATCTTGAATTCAAGATAATCATTCGCTATACTGGAAACAACAACCAAATCAAAAGGAGTGGATCATATGGAACTGCTAGGCATTCATCATGTTTCGATCTTGACGGGGATGGCGGAGCGCAATTATCAATTCTATACACAGACGATGGGGATGCGCCTGATCAAACGGACGGTCAACCAGGACGACACGACGTCGTATCATCTGTTCTATGGGGACGCGGAAGGTAATCCAGGGACGGACTTGACTTTCTTCGACATCCCGCACCTCGGGACGGCGGTTCCTGGATCATCAAGCATCTCGTCGACGTCGCTGCGCGTCAAGACGACGGAGTCTCTTCGGTTCTGGAAGGCGCGGTTCGAGAAGCTCGGCGTCGACCATGACGAAATCAAGAAACGCGCCGGGCGCAACACGCTCGCCTTCCGTGATCAGGAGGGGACACGCCTCATCCTCGCGGCAGAGGACGGGGAAGCGGGAGTCGCAGGCGGCGTCCCGTGGAAACATGACGAGATTCCGGCGGAGCACGCGATCGTCGGGCTCGGGGCAGTCACGCTGACGGTCCAGGACCCGGAGCCGACCGCGCTCGTGTTGACGCACGTCATGGGCTTCCGGAAAATCGGCAGCTACACGGACGAAGGCCATGCGATCGACGTCTATGCGACGGGCGAGGGCGGCGTCGGAGCCGAGGTCCATCTCGAGGCACGGCCGGATCTCGCACCGGAGCGTCCGGGACGCGGCAGCGTCCACCACGTCGCGTTCCGCGTACCGGATTCAGCAGAGTATGACGAGTGGTACGAGCGTCTCTCGCAAGTTCGCCTGCCGAACTCCGGCAAGATCGACCGGCACTACTTCCAGGCGCTCTACTTCCGTGAGCCGAACCGGATCCTGTTCGAGCTGTCGACCGACACGCCGGGATTCGCGACGGACGAATCGGTCGAGACGTTAGGCGAGAAGCTAGCCCTTCCTCCCTTCCTCGAGCCGAAACGGGCTGAGATCGAGGCACGCCTGCGTCCGCTCGAAATCTGACAATCCTGTGACATGCACCCGTTCTTCCGTCACACCCTGTATAATGGGGTCAGCAACGTTTGAAAGGGTGACGGGATGTTACGCAACGTATTAGGTCAGTTCCGCATGATCGCGATTTTAGAAGGGATTTCATTTTTGGTTCTGTTGTTCATCGCGATGCCGCTCAAGTATATGATGGATATGCCGCAGGCGGTCGCTGTCGTCGGTGCTGCTCACGGAGTATTGTTCGTCATGTATGGGCTTTGGCTCGTCGTCGTCAAGTTCAAGTATCGCTGGTCGATTCTCAAGACGGGCATCGCCTTCCTTGCGTCGTTCATTCCGTTCGGGACGTTCGTCCTCGACCGGAAACTGAAAGAGGAAGCAGCGTAAGCAAAAATTGTGTATACTGGATACAGCACGGCTGTGGATAACTGTTTTGGTCAATGCGAAGCAGGTTATCCACAGCTTTTTTCTGTGGATTAATTTTAGGAGGGCACCATGTCAACATTCGAAACACTTCATATTCAAGAACTGTGGATAAAAAAACTGCAAAAACAAGGAATCAAGACACCGACACCGATCCAGGCGCAAGCGATCCCGCACCTGCTGACTGGACGAGACCTGCTCGGAAAGGCACAGACGGGAACGGGCAAGACGCTCGCGTTCCTGTTGCCGATCCTCGAGCGAATCGACCTCGAGCAGAAATCGGTCCAGGCGCTGATCGTCGCACCGACGCGTGAGCTCGCTCGCCAGATCGCGGACGAGACGCATAAGCTGATCCGCAACCTCGAGGACATCCGTGCGCTCGCCGTCTACGGCGGACAGGACGTCGTCAAACAGATCAACAAGCTCGACCGGATGCCGCAGATCGTCATCGGGACGCCTGGGCGTATCCTTGACCATATCGACCGGGGCACGCTCGATCTCCGCGAACTGAAGACGCTCGTCCTCGACGAGGCGGACCAGATGCTCCATATCGGCTTCCTGCCGGAGGTCGAGGACATCATCGCTGCGACGCCGCGCGACCGTCAGCTCGTCATGTTGTCGGCGACGATGCCGGACAAGGTCGAGAAGCTCGCGAAGACATATCTGAAGAACGCTGCGGAAGTCAGCGTCGAGGCGGAGAAGGTGACGGTCGACACGATCGATCAGCACGTCATCATGACGACGGACCGGCGCAAGCAGGTGACGCTCCGAGCGATGCTTGATGAGATGCGCCCATACGCTGCGATCATCTTCTGCCGGACACAGCGCCGCGCAAGCAAGCTGAACGAAGAGCTGCAGATGCAGGGCTACCCGACGGACGAACTGCACGGCGGCTTGACGCAGGCGAAGCGCGAGAAGGCGATGGCGAAGTTCTATCAAGGGAAGACACCGTTCCTGATCGCGACGGACGTCGCTTCGCGCGGACTCGACGTCACAGGTGTGACGCACGTCTTCAACTATGATTTGCCGGATGACGCCGAGAGCTACGTCCACCGGATCGGTCGGACAGGCCGGGCCGGGAACGACGGCATGGCGATCACACTCGTCACGCCGCGCGACGAACGCGCCTTCCGTGACATCGAACGGACACTCGGCATCGACGTGACGCCGATCACGGTCGAACTGTCGGAAGAGATGATCGCAAGCCAGCACGACCAGAGCAAAGGGTCGAGCAAGCCAGCCGAAGGGCGCGGCAACACGCGCCGTTCCTCGAACCGGCGGACGAACAATTCACGCCGGAGATGACGTGAGCAAAACAAAGGGAGTGAGGTCAATCGACCTCACTCCCTTATTGTCGTGCTCAGAAATTGCCGTAGACGATCTGGCCGCCGAGATGCCCGGTATAGGCGAGGAGTCCGCTGCCGATCAGTGCGGCGATCAAGGAGAGCACGACGAACAGCTTCCCTTTCGCCCGGTATCCGAGCAGAAGCAGGACGAAGGCGACGCCGAAACTGACGAGGCTGAACAGGGCGAAATGCTCATGGTCCTCGATCAGCATCTCACTCGCGTTCAAGTTCGCCTCAGCGAATTCCTCCGCGCCGTCACCGCTCAGGTAGGCGGCGACGCCGCTGAGCAATCCTGCAGCGATTGTCGCGAGCGCGAACAGGCGGGCCTGGACCCATTTGAGGCTGAACAAAATCAGGACGGTGGCGAAGAGCAAAAGGCCGATCGGCGCATGGACGAGCAGCGGGTGGAGCGGTACTCCGTTCAACATGGTGAGTCCTCCCTTGATCTGGATAAGAATCTACTATGAAGATACCCGCTTTTTCTGACAATCAGCTGACAGGCGCGTCAGGGAAACGGACGGTGAAGGTCGTCCCTTGTCCGTGTACGGATTCGACGCCGATCGTCGCCCCGTGGTTGTTCGCGATCGTCTTCGCGATGGCGAGACCGAGGCCGCTCCCGCTTCCGTGCCGCGCGTGGTCGCCGCGATAGAACCGGTCGAACAGGCGAGGGGTGTCCTTCTCATCGATGCCGATGCCAGTGTCGGTCACGCGCAAAGATGGTCCCTCCTCGTCCGTCAAAGAGATATGGATGACACCGCCATCACTGTACTGTACGGCGTTCTCGAGGAAGACGTGGACGAGTCGCCCGATCTGCTGATCGTCGCCCATGATGTGGATCGAAGGCTCGATTGACAGCTCGAGGTGATGGCCCGCCGGCAGGACGTGACGGAAGCGCTCGGCAGCGCGCAAGACCGATTCGCTGAGCGAGATGCGCGTCATCCGTGTCGACTGCCCTTCCCTTGCGATCAGGAGGAGATCCGAGATGAGCGACTGCATCGTCTCGGTCTCCGATTTGACGTCTTTCAGGACGAGTCGTCCTTCTTCGGTCAACGGTTCCGTCTCGAGCAGCTCGATGCCGCTGTAGACGATCGTCAGCGGCGTCCGCAGTTCGTGCGAAGCGTCTGAAGTGAACTGTCGCTGCCGTTCGAAGGCGGCCTGGATCGGCCGGACGGTCCGACCGGCGAGGAAGTAGCCGATCGCGGTCAGGAGGACTGTCGCGACGATCGCGATCGCGACGAGAAGAAGAATCAGTTGATTGAGCGTCTCCTTCGTCGGGGTGACGTTCTTTAGGAGCAACACCGTCCGATCATCCGATTCCCTCTTATGAAGGAGGATATTTCGTCCGGACCACTCCTGTTCGGTGAAAGCGTCGTCGGACCGTGCGAAGCGGTCGAGCGCTTCGGATTCCGCGAAGTCGGGGAGCGAGGAGAAGAGGATGCGTCCTTCAGGATTCCTGATCTCAAAATAGATGGTATCGGCTCCGCTGGTGTTTTCACCGTGCTCGATCCGTTCGAACAATTCACGGTCCGCGATACTCTCGAGCTGTCTCGATTCCATCCGGCTGAGCAGGTGCTCGGTCGAGAAGTAGAGCGTCCCGAGGATCGCAAGCAACAGGAGGAGGAAGGTACCCGTGTAGAGGAGCGTCAAGCGTCTGCGGACCGGCTCAAACATTGTCGTCACCGAGCCGGTAGCCGAAACCGCGTACCGTTTTGATGAGCGGCGGGGCGCCTGTCGACGCAAGTTTCTTGCGGACGAGCCGGACGAGCGCGTCGAGCGCGTTGTCTGTGATGTCGGCCCCGATTCCCCAGACGACCTCGATCAGCAATTCGCGCGTCATCGTCTGTTCCGGCCGGCGGAGCATCACGGCGAGTAGCTCGAATTCGCGCCGTGTCAGATCGAGCGGCGTGTCTTCGTAATGGATCGTCTGCGACATGACGTCGAGTTTCAACCCTTTGTATTCGAGCACGGGGACGAACGCTTTGCTCTGACGGCGGCTGAGGGCACGGAGGCGGGCGAGGAGCTCTGATGCCTGGAACGGTTTGACGAGATAGTCGTCGGCTCCGCTGTCGAGGCCATGGATGAGGTCGTGCTCCGTGTCGCGCGCCGTCAGCATGAGGATGCCGCCTTCGAACCCGTCCTTGCGCAGGCGCGAAGCGACCTCGATCCCGGAGTGGACCGGCATCATCCAATCAAGGACGACCAAGGCATAATGGTGCGCCTCACACTGGAGGAGAGCCTCCTCCCCATTCTCCGCCACGTCGACGAGATATCCTGCGCGCTCAAGATGCAGGCGTAACATCTTCGCGAGACGAGCATCATCCTCCGCCACTAGAATCCGCATGTCATCCATCCCTTCCCGTGCTTGTTTTCTTCATTATCCCATAAGATTCGTCAGGCGGCTGTCAGATTTTCAGCTTAAGGTAAGAGTATGAACTGAAGAAGGGGTGAGCGGGATGAAAGCGAAAAAACCTTATGGACGCTGGGTCGTCGGGACGGGCGGTGCCGCGTTCCTCGCCTTGATGATCGGACAGTTGAGCGTCGATTCCTCGAACGAGGGACAGACTGAATCGGCGCAAGGCAGTTACGCGCCGAGCGACGGCGAATGGAGCTCGGGCAACGATTCCTATGAGGAGAACGAAGACTGGGGAGAGGACAGCGAGTACGAGGATGAGTATGAGGATGAAGGAGAACGATGGGACGATGACGAGAGCGGAAGCTTTGCGCCCCCGTCGCAACCGGGTGAAGGACGCTCGGAGCGCTCGAAGTAGGTGGGCGCGATGGAAAAGCGTTTGTATGCCATGCATAACACCGTCCGCTTCATGACGCGGGACGGAATGAGCGAGGAGGAGTGGGAGAAGATATCCGCCTTTTTCCGCTATGTCGACGCCGAATGGTCCCGCTTCACACCGGACAGCGAGGTCAGCCGGCTGAACGGGCTTCGGATCGGAGAGAGCCTTCGCGTCTCGCTGCCGCTCGCTCGTCTCCTGCGCAAGGCGACGCGCTACCTCGAGCAGACGGACCGGCTGTTCTCCCCATATCTGCTCGAGCAGCAGCAGGCGAACGGCTACAGTCAGTCGTTTCCATTCACCGAGGCGGTCGCACAGACCGTTCCCTCGCCGGAACAGGCGATCCCGTTCGAGATCGAGGAACGGCACGTCACACGGGTCGGCGGCGGCCGGATCGACCTCGGCGGGATCGGCAAGGGCGCGGCCGCGATGCAGGCCGCTCAGCTGTTGCGGAAACAACATGCCCGCGGGATGGTCGAGGCGGGAGGGGACGTCATCGTCTGGTCGGACGGCACGCCTTGGACGATCGACATCATCCATCCGGAGACCGGTCAGGAGATGACGCAACTGACGCTCCGTCAAGGCGGGGTCGCCACATCCAATCGCCGGTACCGGTCGTGGAAGACCGATCAAGAGGATCGGCATCACCTGCTCGACGGCCGTACGGGCCGCTCGGTCACGACGTCCGTCGTCCAGGTGACGGCGATCGCGAACCAGCTGTATGATGCAGAGGTGATGACGAAGGTGGCCTTCCAGCTGACGGCCGAGGAGCGTCAGGACTTGCTGTTCGACTGGTTCCCGAACGCCCAGCTGCTCGTCGTCGAGGCTTCCAGTGAAATCACCTTGGAGAAGAAGGGGGAACGAATGCGATGGAATGGTTGAAATGGCTCTTCTCGACGTGGATGCTGATCCGCTTAGGCGGCTTACTCGGCCACTTCATGTTCACGGCATCATTGTTCGCCGGCTTGCTCGGATCGTTCCCAGCTCTGAAGCGGCACCGGGCGCTGCTCCATGATGTCCACCTCAAGAGCGGCTGGTTCGGTTTCCTTGCCGTCATCCTCCATATCGTGCTCTTGACGGTCGACCACTATGCGCCGCTGACGGTCAGCGAAATCCTGTTGCCGGGGAACGCCTCCTACGAAGCCCTCTGGAACGGCGTCGGCACGGTCGGTTTCTACCTGTTCGGGTTCGTCCTGATCAGCTCGGACTTCTTGAAACAGACGCTCGGACGACGGATTTGGAAGTTGACGCATTGGCTCGTCCTGCCGGCCTGGCTGCTCATGACGCTTCACGGCGTGATGGCCGGAACGGACAGCGGATCCCTTCTCGTCCTGTTATGGTATGTATTTGCGACGCTAGCTTTCGCAGGGCTCGTCCTCTACCGGATGACGCTTCGGAAACGGCCTGCCGTAAAACAGGAACGTTCGGCAAAAGGCTCCTCCTCAGCGTGAGGAAGAGCCTTTTTTCGCGTTCAACCAGCTCGTCCACGAGGCGAAGGTCGCGTCGCGGTTCTGGATGTAGTTGTGGTCGGTCTCGACGACCAGCTCCTCGAAGTTCGAGGCATCGACGAGCAAATCATGATGGAGCGACTTGACGCTCGTCTCGTCCGTCTCGGACGTCACGAGCAGGACGTCGCGGGCCGCGAGCGCTTCTTTCAGCGTCAGGAGATTCCACGTTTCATGATGTTCCTTCAGCTCCGAGAGCAAGGCGTGCGCGTCACTGCCGTTCAAGAAGACGGCACCGCGCTCGAGTACGCCGAGCAGCGTCGGTTCGTGCTCCGGATAATCATGGATCAATGACCCGACGAGTCCGAAGTTGAACGGGGAGATGGCGACGCATGACTTGATCATCGGCAAGGCCGCGAACGCATGGAGACCGACGAAGCCGCCCATGCTGTGGCCGACGATCGTCACGGCTTCGCGGTCTACATGGTGCGTTGCCGCGAATGCCTCCGACAGCACTTCGTCCATGATAGCCTCAGCGTCCTCGAGCGCGTGAGCGAACGTGAAGTCGCCGGGGCTTCCCCAGGAGCCGCGATATGTCGTGACGAGTACGTTGTATCCCTGCTTCTGCAGGTCGACGGCCCAGTCGATGTTGAGCTGTTTCCCGGGAAATCCGTGGAACAGGACGATCGTCGGGAAGGGTCCCGTCCCTGCCGGAGAATAGAGACGGCAAAAGAGCGGTTCGTTCCCTCCGCTCGGCAAAGAAAGTAAGGTCAGGTCTGCTTGAAGCGTCTTCGTTTCCATATGAATCTCTCCCTTGCTGACATGCTGTTCTTTCCAGTTTGATGGAAGTGGCTCCTGAAATCAAACGTTAAGTCTGTTAACAAAAAAACGAAGGCCGCAGCCTTCGCTTTTTTAGAATACTTTTGTCGTCCACGATTCGCAGTTCCACTTGTCCGTCACGAGACCCTCGTAGAATTCAGGTTCGTGTGAGATGAGGAGGATCGTGCCTTTATATTCCTGAAGCGCGCGCTTCAGCTCCGCTTTCGCGTCGACGTCAAGGTGGTTCGTCGGCTCATCGAGTACGAGGATGTTCGATTCCGTGTTCATCAGCTTGCAGAGACGGACTTTCGCCTTCTCGCCACCGCTGAGCACCTCGATCTTCGATTCGATGTGCTTCGTCATCAAGCCGCATTTCGCGAGCATCGCCCGGACCTGCTGCTGGTTGAGTGACGGGAACGTGTTCCAGATCTCCTCGATGCAGGTGTTCGAGTTCTTCTCCTTGATCTCCTGTTCGAAATAGCCGATGTGGAGGTTCTCTCCGCGCTCGACCGTCCCTGAGACGGCAGGAATCTCACCGAGCAGGCTCTTCAGGAGCGTCGACTTCCCGATGCCGTTCGCACCGTAGAGGGCGATCTTCTGTCCGCGTTCGATCGTCAGGTTGAGCGGACGCGAGAGCGGCTCGTCGTAACCGATGACGAGGTCCTTCGCCTCGAACATCAGCTTGCTCGGCGTACGGGCCGTCAGGAAATTGAATTCCGGCTTCGGACGTTCCTGCGCGAGTTCGATGATGTCCATCTTGTCGAGCTTCTTCTGACGTGACATCGCCATGTTGCGCGTCGAGACGCGCGCCTTGTTGCGGGCGACGAAGTCCTTCAGCTCCGAAATCTCCTGCTGCTGACGCTTGAAGGCGGACTCGAGCTGCTTCTTCTTCGCCTCATGGACGGACAGGAAGTTCTCGTAGTCGCCGACGTAGCGATTCAGTCCCTGGTTCTCCATGTGGTAGATCAGGTTGATGACGCTGTTGAGGAACGGGATGTCGTGCGAGATGAGGATGAAGGCATTCTCATATTCCTGCAGATAGCGTTTCAGCCACTCGATGTGCTGGACGTCGAGGTAGTTGGTCGGCTCATCGAGCAGCAGGATGTCCGGCTTCTCGAGCAACAGCTTCGCGAGCAGGATCTTCGTCCGCTGTCCGCCGCTCAGGTCCTGGACGTCGCGATCGAGTCCGATCTCGTCGAGTCCGAGACCGCGGGCGATCTCCTCGACCTTCGCATCGATCGTATAGAAGTCGTTGTTCGACAGGATGTCCTGGAGGACGCCGACTTCTTCGAGCATCTGCTCGATTTCTTCCGGTGTCGCCTCGCCCATCTTGCCGTAGAGGTCGTTGATCTCCTGTTCGATGTCGAACAGGTATTGGAATGCGCCTTTAAGCGCGTCGCGAATCGTCAGGCCGCGCGCGAGGACCGCATGTTGATCGAGATAACCGACACGGACGTGCTTCGCCCATTCGACCTTCCCTTCGTCCGGTTCGAGCTGCGACGTGATGATGTTCATGAACGTCGATTTTCCTTCGCCGTTCGCCCCGACGAGACCGATGTGCTCGCCTTTGAGCAGGCGGAACGAGACGTCCTCGAAAATCGCGCGGTCGCCAAAGCCATGGCTCAAGTTCGTTACGGTTAAAATACTCATGATTTTCTCCCTTATCAAAAAAATCGAAGGAACCGGCTTATACGCCGGTCCGCTTCTTCTGGTTGTTCGCCTTCTTCGTCTGTTGGCTCGTCAGTTGTTTCGTCTGTGTCCCGTGAAGGCCAGTCGGACGTTTCGTCTGCGCCTGTTTCTTCGCTTTCAGACGTTCCATCATCGCTTCTTGAAGCGATAGTTTTTTTTCTTCTGCCATATGTGTTCACCTCGATCGGTAAGTTCTTATCCCTAGTATGCCAAAAAAGCGGGGAAATGAAAATGGACTGGACTCGATTCAGGAGACCTTCTTTCCCAGATAGACGACATAACAGTTGCGATCGATGTCGATTTCACAGCTGTCGCGCTCGTAAGTCTCCTGATCGAGCGAGATCATGTCCTTGACGAGATAGCGCATCGCCTGGACGTGATCCGGCACCGTCATCGTCTTCAGGAGCGGGTAGTCGTCCTTCCCTTGATAGGTCCGGAACTCGAGATGGATCTGATGGGGCGGGTAAACCTTCTCGTCCGGCTTGCGGACGTCGTCCGCGATGTATTCGACGATCAGTTGATCATACTCCCCGTTCATCTCATTCGACTTGAGGGCGTATTGCGCTCCTTGGATGACATGATACTCACAAAGCTGATGGGCGATGATCTCGTCGGCCTCGATCGCGAAGCGCGTGTACTGATAGATCGGTCTGAATTCGCCGTCCTGTTCCGCGTAATAGGCAAGTGACATAGTGAACGCTCCTTTCCTTGTTGACTTGAGCGTACCGAAAAAGTTGCCGTTCGAACAGAAACTTTTTCTCCGAAAAGGCGTATACTTAGAACATATAACGATTAATGGAGGGGAATGCAACGTGAGTTGGATGAAACAGGCGACATTAGCGGCGACGCTTCTCATCGGTACGACGCTCAGCGGTTGCGGTACGGATGATACGATGGCGGAACAGCCGAACGATCCGGATTGCGACGATTACGAATACGATAACGAGGAGGGAGTCTGGTACTGTGACGACGCGAGCGGTCCGCACTACGGCTTCTTCTACTGGGGCGGCACCTACTTCGCGTCACGGGCACTCATGCACAGCGCGATGAAGAAGAAAGGGTACACACCGGGTTCGAAGGAGACGATGCGTTACAACTCGAAGACGAAAGGGTTCGGTACGGGTTCCGGGACGGGATCGTCGAAAGGATTCTTCGGCGGATGACGCGTCGCGAGGCGCTGTATGGAGACATCGAGGGGTTTTGGGACATCCTCGAGGGGGAAGAATATGCTTTGACGGAAGTGATGGAGGTCTCCGAGGAGACCGTCCGCCGGATTCGCGAAGCGACCGGACGCGTCCAGCGCATATTCGAGAAGACGGCACCCGTCCTGCGGGACATGGACGATGCGGCGCTTCGTGAACTCGGATATCCGGAGGAGACGTTGCCGTTCCTTCGCCTTGAGACGATGCGGCCATTGACCGTGATCGGGCGGTACGACTTCATCGTCACGCCTGACCGGATCGCGCTGATGGAGTGGAACGCGGACACGCCGACCTTCATCAAGGAACTGTTCGTCGTCAATGACAGGATCGCTGCGAAGCGCGGATTTCTCGGCGTCAACACGGGCGAGGAGGAGTTGCTCGCTGCGAGTGTCAACAAGGCGATCGCGGCGTGCCGGCACCGGGTGCCTCACGAGGCACGAGTCGTCTTTACTTCTCACGGAGACCACATCGAGGACCGGTTGACGACGGAATACTTGCGCTCCTTCACACAGGCTTCCTATTGCCCGCTCGATCAGCTCGAACTGCGGGCGGGAGACGGGCTGTACGACGCGGAAGGACAACGGATCGACATACTCTACCGTCAGACGTTCCCGGTCGAGGTCATGCTGCTCGACCGCGGGGAGGCAGGGGAGAACATCGGTGCAGGGCTGCTCGAGCTTGTCGAGACCGGCCTGCTTGAGATCATCAATCCGCCGTCTGCCTTTCTCATGCAGGCGAAATCCGTACAAGCATTGATCTGGATGTTGCATGAGACACGTCATCCATATTTCGATGAAGAGGAACACGAGTGGATCGGCCGGTATTTCCTGCCGACCTACCTTGACGAGGAGGAGATTCGGCGTCTCGGTCGCCCGTACGTGCGCAAGCCGGTCTTCGGTCGGGAAGGTGACACGGTGACGATCCATGAGGCCGACGGTACGCTCCGGCTCGCCGAGCATCAGCAATCATTCCGCGACCAGGCGGCAGTCTATCAAAGTTACGTGGAGTTGCCTGTGACTCCAATCAAAGAGGGTCTCGCCTACATGTTCGGCTCGTTTTCACTCGGTGGGAAGCCGAGCGCGATCGGCGTACGTGCTGGCGAACGAATCACAGGCAACCGGTCGTATTTCTTGCCGATCGGGATCAAGGGGGAGGAATTCGGATGAAAGCGGCAATTTTAGGGGCGACAGGACTCGTCGGGCAGGAGCTCGTCGATCTTTTGCTCGCGAATGAGAATTATTCGGAGGTGCACGTCTTGGTGCGCCGGCCATACAACCGATTCCATCCGAAGCTCGAGGAGTGGGTCATCAATTTCGACGAGGTGAACGAAATCGAGTTGCCGAAAGTCGATCATGTCTACTGCGCGCTCGGTACGACGATCAAGCAGGCAGGTTCCCAGGAAGCATTTCGCAAAGTCGACTACACGTATCCGCTTGAAATCGGGCGTGAGCTTCAAGAACTCGGGGCGACACGCTTCGCGCTCGTCTCTGCGCTCGGTGCTCATCCGAACGCGAAGACGTTCTATAACCGGGTCAAGGGTGACGTCGAGAACGGGCTGCGCGTGATCGGTTTCGAATCACTGCTTCTGTTCCGTCCATCGCTTCTGCTTGGGGAACGTGACGAGTTCCGGCTCGGCGAACAGGCGGCGGCGCGCGTCTCGACGTTACTCCGTCCGATCATCCGCAAGAGTGCCTATGCGCCGATCGAGGCGCGGGACGTCGCGCGGGCGATGATCGAGCGGACGCTTGCCGCGACGCCGGGTGTGACGATCGTAGAATCAAAAGAGATGCGTCAGGACTGATCGGCTTTCGCCCGGCAGTCCTTTTTTCGATAGCCGGCGGGGCATTTGACGGATGAAACGTTTTGATGTTGAATAGTATAGTGCTGTCTCAAGAAAAAAAGAATTGAGACAATTCAGTCAGTAATGTAGCTTCCGTGGCCGCTTCGCTTGAGGTGCTTCCATGGAAGCGGGTGCTTGTCAAAAAGCATCCGTTCGACAGAAAGGGGTTACTACAATGGCCAAACAACCGCCATCGTTCGACCGGGAAAAGGTCTATGAGACCGTCCCGCAAACGGGCTTCTTCGGAAACCCGAAAGGCCTGTTCACATTGTTCTTCACGGAATTCTGGGAACGGTTCTCGTACTACGGGATGCGCGCCATCCTCATCTACTACATGTATTACTCAGTCTCAGAAGGTGGGCTCGGCTTCGAGAAATCGACAGCCGCGTCGATCATGGCCGTCTACGGTTCACTCGTCTACATGTCGGGTATCCTTGGGGGCTGGATCGCGGACCGTCTGCTCGGGACGTCCCGGACCGTCTTCTACGGAGGGATTCTCATCATGTTCGGGCACATCGTCCTCGCCCTTCCAGGCGGAGCGACCGCGCTCTTCATCTCGATGGGCCTCATCATCATCGGGACAGGGCTTCTGAAGCCGAACGTCTCGAACATCGTCGGTGACCTTTACAGCCGCACGGATGGCCGTCGCGATGCTGGATTCAGTATTTTCTACATGGGGATCAACATGGGGGCGTTCCTGTCCCCGCTCATCGTCGGTAAGGTGTCTGAAGGCGGAAACTTCCACCTCGGATTCGGTCTTGCGGCGATCGGGATGTTCCTCGGTCTTCTCGTGTTCGTGCTGACGAAGAAGAAGAACCTCGGTCAAGCCGGTGCCTACGTGCCGAACCCGCTGCTTCCGGAAGAGCGCAAGAAGGTGCTCGGACGGATCGCGATCGGAGTCGTCGTCGTGGCCGCGCTCGCATTCGTCTCGGCATCGATCGGTATCCTGACGTTGAACAGCTTCACGTTCCTCGTCAGTATCCTCGGTATCCTCTTGCCGATCGCCTACTTCGTCGTCATGTACAAGAGCCCGAAGGTCACGGAAGACGAGAAATCGCGTCTTCTCGCCTACATCCCGCTCTTCATCGCGGCGATGATCTTCTGGGCGATCCAGGAGCAGGGGGCTTACGTCCTGTCGATCTTCGCTGACGAACAGACGCGTCTGTCGCTGCTTGGATGGGAATTGAAGGCGGCTTACTTCCAGTCGGTCAACCCGCTCTTCATCATCGCGCTCGCTCCAGTGTTCGCGAGCTTCTGGGTACGCCTCGGCGACCACCAGCCGACGACGACACGCAAGTTCTCGTTCGGCCTGATCTTCGCAGGACTCTCGTTCATCGTCATGATGTTCCCGGGTCTCCTGTACGGTACGGATACGCTCGTCAGCCCGATGTGGCTCGTCGCGAGTTTCTTCCTCGTCGTCATCGGGGAGCTCTTCCTGTCGCCGGTCGGATTGTCTGCGACGACGAAGCTCGCGCCTGCTGCCTTCTCGGCACAGACGATGAGCCTCTGGTTCCTGACGAACGCCTCGGCGCAGGCGATCAACGCCCAAATCGTAAAATTCTACAACGATGCGAACCAAGTCATGTACTTCGGTGTCATCGGTGCAGTGGCGATCTTCTTCGGACTCGTCCTCTACCTGATCGCGCCACGGATGCAAAAATATATGCGCGGCGTGCGCTAAACGACAAATCCCGATCTCTTCCGGAAAGGAAGGATCGGGATTTTTTGCGTTCAATCATTCGTCCGGACGCGGCGCAACAGCTCCGCGAACAAGGCGACGAGCGTGCCGAGGACGAGACCGTTCGACATGAGCGTCGTCACGAGCGGCGGCAGGTCGCTCGTCGCGCCTTTTGGCAGGAGCAGCGCGCCGATGCCGACGAGAAGCGGGAGTCCGACGGTGATCGTCGCCGTCTTCCGGTTCAGGTCACGGCCCGATTCCGTCACGCCGATGATCGCCATGCCGGCGACGATCGGTGCGACCATCGCGTAGCCGACGGCGACAGGGATCTTCGCGATCAGCCCGATGAACGGGGTGAAGATGCTGAGGACGAGACTGATCGCGTTCGCGAGCAGGAACGGTTTGCGCTCCGTGTTGTCGGTCGAGGCGATGAAGCCTGCCGTGCCGGAGATCGCGACCGGTCCGACCGTCCCGAACAGACCGGCGAACATCTGCCCGATACCGGCAGAGACGCCGGCTGGACTGACCTTACCTTTGACACGCTGACCGTTCTTCGAATGGATGATCCGTTCGATGACCTTGATGTTCGCGAGGACGTTCGTCATCAACAGGAGCGAGATGACGAGAGCGGTCGGGAGCAGACTCCAATCGACGTGAATCGTCCCGAACGGCATCAGCTCAGGAAGCGTGAACCAGGAACCGTCCCATTCAGGGCGTTCGGCGCGTCCGATCAGGGCGAACATAGTCCACCCGGCGATCAGCGTGATGAGGAGCGCGTATTGACGCAAACGGTCGCTGCGTTCGAGGTAGAGGGCGATCAGGACGGTGACGACGGAAATGAGTGCAGGAAGCACCTGGATCCGGCCGTTCTCGATGTTCATGAGCCCCTTCATGACGGAACCTGACAACTGTGCCGAGAGCAGAAGCATGTAGACCCCGATGACTTGCGGGGTGAACAGCGGGATGAGCCGGCGCAGCACACCGGTCAGCGTCAGGATGATGCAGATGACCCCGCTGACGATGAGCAGGAAGCCGAGCGATTGAAGCGTGTTCGAATAGCTGCCGTAGAGCGTCACGCCAATCGATGCATAGAGGGCGAACACACCCCACCAGATGCCGGCTGGTCCTTCCATGATCGGCAAACGGTGTCCGAGGGCGGCCTGGACGATGCTGAGCAGGGCGAACAGGAAGAGCGAGCGGGACAGGAAGGCGAGCGTGTCCGCACCTGACAATTCGAACGAAGCGGCAATCGCGAGCGGCGGGGCGATGTTCGTACAGATGATGAATAAAAACCACTGGAGCGTGGCGAGGGCAGGTCGCGGCAAAAAGATTCTCCTTTCAAAAAAACAACAACTCCCTCCATCTTAGTACAAAGAAGGAGAGAGTGACAATCGCTTTAGCGAAATGAAGCGTCAGTCGGTGCGCCTGCTGCCGATGATGAGCAGGATGATGCCGACGACCAGGAAGAGCGGGAGGAAGAGATTTTGCGTGAAAGGTTCGAGCGGCGGAAACTGCGGATACTCGCCCGTTCCGACGAGGGCGGTCCAGTGAATATGGGCGACGATGCGTTCGAGCGAGTAGAGGATGCCGCCTGCGATCAGGAAGAGGATCCCCATGTAGAGGAAATGGATGCGTTTCATAGGAACTGCACCGTCGCAATCAGTACGGACAGCAGCATGGTACCGGTCGTGATGCTCGCAAAGAGCCGGGATTCGCGTGTATCCGTGATTTTTTCGAACATCAACTCACACCCCCTTGTGATTTCTCCAGTACCAGATTATTCCTTTTTCGACGCGGTGAATCCTGCCTGTCCCAGGAATATTCAAAGATAATGTTTGACGTCCTGGAGCGTCGGCAAGGCGGCCATCGCTCCTTTGACCGACGTCGCGAGGCCGCCCGAGATGGCTGCGAACCGTCCGATGTCCTTCAGCGTCGCCTCGTCCCAGTCGAAGCTGAAGTTCCTCGCCGCGCACTGATAGAGCAGCCCGGACATGAAGGCGTCTCCGGCGCCGGTCGTATCGATCGCGTCGACTGAAATGGCTTCGACCTCTGCCGTCGCATGGCGCGTATAGAGCCGTGCGCCCTCCTTGCCGCGCGTGACGGCGAGCAGTTTGACCGGATAGGTTTCGAGCAGTGCTTGCGCTGCGCGCTCGATGTCCGGCTCACTCGTCAGGAACTCGAGCTCCTCCTCCGCGAGCTTGACGATCGAAGCATCCGGCAGGACGGAACGGATTGTGTGCTTCGCCGTCTCGAGGTCCGGCCAGAGCGCTTCACGCAAGTTCGGGTCGTATGCGACCGGGACATCGTTCTTCTTCGCGACCGCGATCGCGCGCCGCGTCGCGGCGACGGTGTCGCCCGAGATGAGCGAGATCGAGCCGACATGGAGCAGATCGGCCTGTGCGAGCGCCTCTTCCGGCACGTCGCTCTCCTGATAGCACATGTCGGCCCGTTTGTCGTTGATGAACTCGAAGGAGCGTTCGCCGTGATCCGCGTTCGTCACGAGGACGAGCCCCGTCTTCGTCTCCTTGCTGCGTCCCATGTAGTCTGTCTTCACGCCGTAGTGGTGCAACGTATCGATCAGGAAGGCACCCATCGTATCGTCGCCGACCGTCCCGAGGAAGTAGCTGTCCGCACCGAGCCGGGCGAGGCCGACGGCGACGTTCGCCGGCGCACCGCCGGGGTTCTTCTGGAAGGTCGTGTTCGACGGATCGACTGGGATCAGATCGATCAGCGCCTCCCCTAAGCTGAAAATTTTCATGTGAATTCCTCCGTTCGCAAGTATAGTATCCATACTTCGCTTCTCCTTCACCGATTCCCTTTCTTGCTGCCGGCTAGTCCGCCAAACGAAAAAAGAGACCGGTCCTGAACGGGCATGATGCCGTCAGGGACAGTCTCGAATATTCAGCGCGAAACGTTGATGTCGACCTCGACTCCGAAATGGTCGGAGACGACCGGGCCGAGGATGCCGTCGAAGACGACGCCGACGCGCTCGACGTCGACTTTCCGGTTCGACAGGACGAGATCGATACGCAATCCCTTCTGGTTCTCTTCCCAGCCGTCGATCTTCCCCTGGATCGTCTCGACCCCGACGGTCTCCTCTGCGAGCAGGAACGCATCGTGCAGGCCGCGATGCATCATGTAGTCATAGCCGCCGTCGCGCTCGAGCGCGTCGTTGTTGAAGTCGCCCATGAAGAACGTCCATTCGAGCGGGTCCATCCGTGCCATCAGATTGTTGAACTGCTCGTCGAACGGTTCCACTTCGTCCTGCCACCAGCCGAGGTGGCACGAGTTGAAGGTGACGTGGGTCCCGTCGACGTCGATCGTCGCGCGGACGATTTTGCGCGATTTCCAGTCCATCGTGTCGTGGCTGCGGCTGACGTAGTAGGCATCCCATTTCAGGACCGGGTGCTTCGTCAGGATGGCTGCGCCTTCCTCGTAGACATCGAACCCGATATGGGCGAAGTCCCAGACGAACGCATATGTCTTGCCGAGGCGGGCGAGCGACTGTTGCAGGAGATAGGCGAAATTGTCGTCGCGGATGTTCCCGTCGATGATCGGCGTCTCCATCAGTTGGCTGACTTCCTGGAGACAGACGACGTCGTAGTCGCGGTTCGCGATATGTGAAGCGATCTGCTCGATTTTCTCAAGTTGGTCTTCTTCCTGCCAGGCGTGGCAGTTCAGTGTCAGTAATCTCATCGGAGTTCCTCCTGGACGAATTGAAATTAGGAAAGGTGGAGTCCCGGATGACCGGAAACTCCACCTTTTGTCTTTACCCGAAAAATACGGTTTATGCGCCCATATGGTCTTGGATATCGGATTTCAACGTATCCGCCTTCGGACCATAGATGGCTTGCACGCCGCGGTTCTTCAGGATGAGACCGAGCGCGCCGTTTTGTTTCCATTCCTTCTCGCCGGCGACGAGGGATGGGTCCTTGACCGTGACGCGCAGACGCGTCATGCATGCGTCGACATCCTCGATGTTCGCCTGGCCACCAAGGAGACCGATGATGCGCGCAGCTTGCGAGCCGTCATCCGCCTTGCCGGCCGCTGCCTCTGCAGGACCTTCGACAGCGACGTCGTCGAGGTAGTTACCGTTACGGCCCGGTGTCGCATAGTTGAACTTCTTGATCACGAAACGGAACGTGAAGAGGTTCAAGAAGAAGAAGAACACACAGACGCCGATGAAACGGATCAAGTCACCGAGCAGTCCGGCTTTCGCGATGAGCGGGATCCGGGTCAACAGTTCGATCGCGCCGAACGCGTGGATCCGGAGGTGCATCACGTCAGCGAGCGCGAACGCGACACCTGTCATGATCGCGTAGACGACGTAAAGAACAGGAGCGACGAACATGAACATGAACTCGATCGGCTCAGTCACACCAGTCAGGAAGACGGCAAGACCTGCAGACAGGAAGACCGGCTTGTATGCCTTCTTCTTATCCGCATCGACTGACATGTACATCGCGACAGCAGCACCGATGAGTGAAGCGAGCGACGTGACGACCTGGCCTTCCTTGAAACGGGCCGGGACGACCGAGTTGAGCAAATCATTGTAGCCTTGCGTGTTACCGGATGCCTTCAAGTTGACGAGGTCCGTCACCCAAGCGAGCCAGAGCGGGTCTTGACCTGCGACCGTCGAGCCGGCTGAGCCGCCTGTCAGGATTTTATACGTGCCGCCGAGCTCCGTGTAGTTCATCGGGACTGTCAGCATGTGATGCAGACCGAACGGCAGGAGCAGACGCTCGAGCGTACCGTAGACGAACGGTGCGATGATCGGCGCAGAATCACGCGAAGAGGCGATCCAGCGGCCGAAGTCGTTGAGCAGACCTTGTACGAACGGCCAGAGAAGCGAGAGTGCGAACGCCGCGACGACAGAACCTGCGATGACGACGAACGGTACGAAACGTTTCCCGTTGAAGAACGCGAGTGCGTTCGGGAGCTTGCTGTAGTTATAGTACTTGTTGAAGAGGACCGCTCCGAGGAAACCGGAGATGATCCCGACGAACACGCCCATGTTGAGCGCAGGAGCGCCGAGGACGGACGTGAAGTAGTCCTTGACGACGAGCTCGGAACCGAGCAGCGACTGGACGGTCGCTTCCGGGTCAGCCAGCATCGCGCCGTTGACGCCGAAGATGGCACCAGTAACGCGGTTGATCAGGATGAATGCGAGAAGCGCTGCGAATGCGCCGCCTGCACGTTCCTTCGCCCACGAGCCACCGATCGCGACAGCGAAGAGCACGTGGAGGTTGACGATGATCGCCCACCCTAGATCCTCAATGATCCGGGCAATCGTTTGCATTAAGACGAGGTCGCCCCCGTACATCCCGATCAGCTTGCCGACCGAGATCATGATTCCGGCAGCCGGCATGACTGCGATGACTACCATCAACGCTTTGCCGAGTTTTTGCCAGAAATCGAATGAAATCATCTGTTTCATGTCAATCTTCACTCCTCTATGTATTTATTGGTGTATTAGTGCAATTTTTGTAAACGTTTCATGCAACCGCTTGCACTTCAAATTGTAAGCGATTCCGTTTGAAAAATCCAGTCTTTCTAGAAATTTTTTTTGAGATGGTTGAAGGAGAAAAGATGGTGGATTTTTCGGAAATCGGGTAAATGACTAAGGTGAACGTACAGCACCGTCTGTCGAAAGAAGAGAAGGGAAGGAAATCATATGAGCCAGGAGCTTGTGCCGATCGCCATGTACGGGGAACGGATTCGGCGTTTGAGGGAACGCCAGGGAATGGACGCGGTGAAGCTTGCGGAACTGACGGATTCGACGCCCCAGATGATCGAGCGGATCGAGCGGAGCCTGGCCCATCCCTCCCTCTCGATGATCGAACGGCTGGCAGAGGCGCTCGCCGTGCCGACGGACCATCTGTTGCGCCACATCTGGCCGGCCGAGGCGATCCGCCGGATGACGGGCGGGGTCCAGGACGCGACGCCGAGCTGACAAGGAAATGCGGATATACGAAAAAAAGCTATGCCCGTCGCCGGTGCATAGCTTTTGATGTGGGAAAATCAACGGTTGTCGATCGTCTCCGGATAGAGGTCATGGTTGAAGAGGCGGTGTTCCGCCATCTGTTCGTACTTCGTCCCCGGCTTCCCATAGTTGTAGTATGGATCGATCGAGATGCCGCCGCGGGGCGTGAACTTGCCCCACACCTCGAGGTAGCGAGGTTTCATCAGCTCGACGAGGTCCTTTCCAATGACGTTGATGCAGTTCTCATGGAAGTCCCCATGGTTGCGGAAGCTGAACAGGTAGAGCTTGAGCGACTTCGATTCGACGAGCAGCTCGTCCGGGATGTACGAGATATAGATCGTCGCGAAGTCCGGCTGGTTCGTGATCGGGCAGAGGCTCGTGAACTCCGGCGCGTTGAACTTGACGAAGTAGTCGTTCTCCGGGTGACGGTTCGGGAATGCTTCGAGCACCTCCGGTTGGTATTCAAAAATATAAGGAACGGCCTTCTGGCCGAGCAATGACAGGTCTTTCAAGTCTTCTGGTCGCATCGTTATTCTCCTTTGTTAGACGCCGCGGTCGTTCGCATAGACGAGGGCGTGAAGTTGTGGCAGGACGCGGGCATGGTTGAAGCGCGGATCACGCGCGACGCGGTCCCACAGTCCTTTCAAATCAGACAGCATCCGGGGGGCGATGACGCCCGTCTCGGCCGGGTCCGGATTGCCGAGCGAGAGATAGAGTGTCTTCAGCTCATATCGCTCGGAGATGGCCGCTGCGAAGTCGAGGTCGGTCTCGTTGAAGATGACGACCTTGACGGCGCGCTGCGCCTCGGGCAGGCGTTTGAAGAAGACGTCGAGCCGGTCGAAGTCGGTCTTCATCGTCGAAGATGGCGGTTTCGGGCTGATCGTGACGTCGTCGATGTCGAACAGCCAATCCTGCCAGTAGGTCCCTTGCGTCTCGACCGACATCGAGATGCCGCGCGCCTTCAAGCGTTCGACGAGTTCGCCGATCGAGGCGTGCAGGAGCGGATTCCCTCCTGAGATGGTGACGTGACCGTACGAGCCGAGCGCGTCGAGCCGTTCGATGATCGTCTCTGCCGTCAGGAGTTCAGGTTTCTCGGAGCCGTCCCACGTGAAGGCGGAGTCGCACCAGGTGCACGAATAATCGCAGCCGCCGGTCCGGACGAACATCGTCTTTTGACCGATCGACCGTCCTTCTCCTTGGAAGGTCGGTCCGAATATCTCGAGGACCGGGATCTTCGGTGTCTTTTTCAGCATCATGCCTGCTCCATCCACTCACGGCGGACTTCGGCGAAGGCGGTCGGCGTCTCATAGAGCTTGACGAACTCGACGCGCAAGCCCCGCTCGTCCGGCAAATGTTTCCCGAGCGTCTCGAAGATCCAGGCGCTCATGTTCTCGGCCGTCGTGTTCATATATGGAAGTGATTCGTTCAGGTAGCGGTGGTCGAGCTGCGGCTCGAGGTGCTCCTTGAAGATCTTCTTCAGGTCGCCGAAGTCGAGCGTCATCCCCCGGTTATCGAGGAATCCGCTGATGCCGAGGTCGACGTGATACGTATGGCCATGAAGCGCACGGCATTTGCCGTCGTAGTCATACAGATGGTGAGCGGCGTCGAACGTCAGCTTCTTGACGATCATGACGCGTGATTTCGTATAGATGAGCGAGTCGCCTGTCGGGCGCTCGACGGTTTCAGGTGCTTCATAGTTGAATTTCATGCGTGTGTCTCCTCCTTGAGATAAGCGTCCAGTCCATTTTTGCGCAGTTCGCAGGCCGGGCAATCGCCGCAGCCGTCCCCGATGACACCGTTGTAGCATGTCAGCGTCCGTTCGCGCACGAAATCGAACGCTCCGAGTGAATCGGCGAGCGCCCAGGTCTCTTTCTTGTCGAGCCACATGAGCGGCGTATGGATGACGAACGGGTAGTCCATCGCAAGGGAGAGGGTGACGTTCAAGGATTTGATGAAGGAATCACGGCAATCCGGGTACCCTGAAAAATCCGTCTCGCAGACGCCTGTGATGATGTGGCGGATGCCGCGTCCTTTAGCCAGGACGGCGGCGAACGAGAGGAACAGGTGGTTTCTGCCGTCGACGAACGTCGAAGGAAGACCGTCTTCATTCGTCGTGATGTCTTGCGTGTGGTCAGTGAGCGCGTTAGACGTCAACTGACTGAGCAGGGAGAGATCGAGCTCGTGGTGTTTGACACCGAGCTCTTGCGCGATGCCGCGTGCGACCTCAAGTTCCTCTGCATGCCGCTGTCCATAGTTGAAAGTGACGACTTCCACTTCCTTGAACGATGCGAGCGCTTGGAACAAGCAGGTCGTCGAGTCTTGGCCGCCGCTGAAGACGACTAAGGCACGTTCGTTTTTCATGATTACACTTCCATTCCTAGTTTTTGTGACGGAGGAGGTTACGAACTCCGGAGGCTTGGCCTCAACTACTCACACTAGCAGAACGTACGAAAAAAGTCGAGGAACTCCGAGGGGCGCTTCCAAGCGGAAGGGACACCCCGGGCCTCGACTTTTCTTATACATCAGAGCTACATCAGAGCGGATAGTGATAATAACGTTCATTGACGAGCAGGTCACGCAGGTGAGGGTCCTCCTCGATCGCTTTCAGGAGACCGCCGGTTTGAGAGGCATGCGCCTCGAGAGCGGCGATCTTACGGTCCGTATAGGCGCTGACATCGTTGACGACGTGCGCCGGTCCGAGGTCATCCCGTGTGTTATTCGCAAAGGCGACAGCAAGGAATTCAGGACGTTCCTCTGCATCGATCGAGCGCAGGGAGCGCACGACGGCACGGGCAGTCGCCTCGTGATCCGGGTGGACGGCGTATCCCGGATAGAACGAGATGACACGGGACGGTCGAAGTTCGCGGATCAGATCGCGGAATCTTCCCGCGAGAAGCGCCTCATCCTCGAATTCGACGGTCTTATCGCGCAGACCCCACAACTGGAGGTCCTCGATCATCATCCGCTTCGCGGCCTCGATCATCTCCTGCTTCCGGATATGCGGGAGCTCCTCCCGGTTCGTAAAGATCGGACGACCCATGTTGCGGCCCATCTCGCCGAGCGTCAGGCAGACATATGTGACCGGACCCTTCGTCTCGGCATGTTGCATGATCGTGCCGGCAGAGCTGAACGCCTCATCGTCCGGGTGAGGGAAGATGACGAGTAATCTTTCGTTTTCCATCTTACTCCACCTCCTGTGCGCCTTGCGCGAACGGTGCCGGGCTGAGCTCGAAGGCGATCGCGAGACGGCCTTCGAGATCGTGGCCTGCGATCAACAACTGCTCCCCTGCGAACTCATAATCCGTCAGCCCTTCGCCGTACAGCCATCCATGGTCGAGCTTGAGGCCGATCCGGTACGGACCGACGCCTGTGATGACGCCGCGCTCGTACGTGATGACGGCATTGCGTAGAAACATCCCAGCGTTGTGGAAGGACGGGTCACGGTGGGTCGCATAGGCGCCGTTCGTCGTCTCGACGTGGATATAGAGCGGTTTTCCTGCATGGTCATCGATATATGATTGGATGACCGGGATTTCGATCGGTTGCATCAAAAAAACTCCTTTCGACTTACAAAAAAGCCCGTGGTCGCACGGGCTTCGTTTCATTCATGAATCAAGAGTTGACGGTACGGTGCGCCGAGTGGTCGGTCGGACCGACATATTCGTTCAATTTGAACGAGTTGCGGATCGCAGCCGTGATGAACTTCTTCGCGCTGCGGACTGCGTCTTCGACAGAAGCGCCCTTCGCGAGCTCTGCTGTGATCGCGGACGAATATGTGCAGCCTGCGCCGTGCGTGTAAGGCGTGTCGATCCGCTCGTCCTCGATCAGGATGAACTCGTTGCCGTCATAGAGGACGTCGACGGCCGTCGTGCCCTCGATCTTGCTGCCGCCCTTGACGAGGACGTACTGCGCACCTTTCTCGTGGATGCGTGCGGCAGCCAGTTTCATCTCATCGAGGTTCGTTGGCGTCTTGCCGAGCTCAGACAGCTGACCCGCCTCGAACACGTTCGGTGTGATGACTGTCGCAAGAGGTGCGAGGAGGTCGCGAAGCGCGATCGCCGTATCCGGATTCAGCACCTCGTCAGCGCCTTTACACACCATGACCGGATCGATGACGACGTTCTTGACGCCCGAAGCCTTGATCTTTGAAGCGATCGTCTCGATGATCTCGACCGTCGGCAGCATGCCTGTCTTCATCGCGTCGACGCCGATGCCATCGAGTACCGTGTCGATCTGCTTGCCGACGAGTTCAGCCTCGATCGGGAAGACGGCATGGTGCCAAGCGTTAGCCGGATCCTGTGCGACGATGACCGTCAATGCGTTCATACCATAGACACCGAGCTCTTGGAATGTCTTCAGGTCGGCCTGGATACCTGCGCCACCGCTCGTGTCCGAACCTGCGATCGTCAATGCTTTACGTTTTGTCATGTTTTTTCCCCCTCATGCGAAAGTCAAGCTATGTCGTTATCATAGCGAATAATCGGATGGGCGACAACTGATGTAGCTTGCCGGTCCTAAAACAAAAGTCCTGCCACAAAGGGCAGGACGGATGGATCACTTGATGAAGAGAAGTGCGAGGATCGTGTAGAGAAGTGCTGCGATCGCCATCGAGATCGGGAGCGTGATGACCCAAGTGATGAGCATGCGCTGAGCAGTTCCCCATTTGACACCTTTCTTACGATGCGATGCACCGACACCGAGGATCGCAGACGAGATGACGTGCGTCGTCGATACCGGCAAGTGGATCGCCGTCGCGCCGAAGATGATGGCAGCAGACGTAAGGTCGGCCGCGACACCGTTGACAGGACGGATCTTCATGATCTGGTTACCGACCGTCTTGATGATCCGCCAGCCGCCGACAGAAGTTCCGAGACCCATCGCGAGCGCACAGGAGAACTTGACCCATGTCGCGACTTCGTGGTCCGTCTGATAACCGGAGGAAATCAAGGCGAGTGTGATGATACCCATCGCTTTTTGCGCGTCGTTCGTACCGTGCGTATATGACTGCAGTGCCGCCGTCGCGATCTGGACGGTACGGAACTGGCGGTTCGTCTTCGCAAGGTTACCTTTCTTGAAGACGATCTTGAAGATCGCGTACAGAAGGAAACCGACCGTGAAGGCGAGGATCGGCGAAATCAGGAGCGCCTGAATGATTTTCAGGAACCCTTTCGTCTCGATTCCGTTGAAGCCGACTGAAGCGATGGCTGCACCGGCGATCGAACCGATAAGTGTGTGTGAAGAACTTGAAGGGATACCGTAGTACCACGTAAGTAAGTTCCAGAAGATCGCGGACAGAAGTGCCGCGATGACGACATAGTTCCCGTATTCGAGCGTCGATGGATCGACGATGTCGCCGGAAATAGTTTTAGCTACGCCAGTGAACGTGATTGCCCCTAAAAAGTTCATCGTCGCCGCCAGGATGATGGCATGGCGAGGTTTCAAAGCACGGGTCGACACCGAAGTCGCAATCGAGTTCGCTGTATCGTGGAAACCGTTGATGAAATCGAAGGCAAGCGCGAGAATCACGATCAGGGCTGTGATGATTAACAAGCTATCCATATCGTTAGCTCCTCACTTATGCGTTTTTCATGATGATCGTCTCGATGACGTTCGCTGCATCTTGGCAGTAGTCGGCAATCGATTCGAGCGATTCATAGATTTCTTTGTATTGAATGATTTTGATCGGGTCCGTCTCAGTCGCGAAGAGCGCCTTAATCGATTTACGGCGAAGGTCGTCGCAGATCGTCTCTTGTTCCTTCACTTTGATGACGTGCTCACGCATCGCTGGAAGTTTGCGTTGAACGAGAAGGTTCATCGAAAGAGCGAGTTCGTTCACTGCGATGTGGATCTCGTCGACGAATTTGACCATCATGTCGTCAGCTTGGACGATGTTATAGATTTCAAAGATCGCTGAGCATTCCTCGAAGCCGTCAAGGACGTCATCAAGCGAGTTCGCGAGAGCGAGCAAGTCTTCACGGTCGATCGGCGTGATGAATGCGTTGTTGAGGTCGATGATGAGCTGATGCATCATGCGGTCTCCAGCAGTCTCGTATTCTTTTACTTTATGTGCAAATTCTTTTACGTCCGCGATGCCGTTGATTTTGAAATCGACGAAAAACTGCGAAGTCGTTTGCAAGTGTGCTGCGATTTCCGAAAGTCTTACCGCGAATGGATCTTGTTTTTTGCTGAACATTTTTTCTGCCTCCATATAAGAACAAAAATAGAATCGTGAATCTGCTTCACGAAATCGATTGTAGCAGAGCGATTTCTAAAATGATATTTAATTTCGCGCATTTACAAAATCTTAATAAAAGAAGATTGCCCTTTTTACATTCATCGTTAATGTATTAATTCAGATGAAGAATTAATTGGGATGTCGTGTATTTTCGTGTTTTTAGAATGAAAGGTCGGGTTGGCGGGAAAGAAGGAGTGGAGGGGTCGAACTCCGAATAGTAGGAAGAGGGATGGGGACTGCCCATCCAAAGAAGGTCAGAGGAGGAAGTCGTTTATGCTCGTTCAAAGCTTATGTATTCCAAAACATCAAGTCATCACCGTCTCCGAGAAGGCGACGCTTCGAGAGGCGCTCGATACGCTCGAGAAGACTGGCTACCGCTGTGTTCCCGTGCTCGACGAGAGTGGAAAGACATTCAAAGGAAACATCTATAAGATGCATATCTATCGTCACGGGATGAACGGGGGCAGCCTGGACGACAACGTCATGAGCCTGATTAAGAATACCTCGAAGTTCATCTATGAGTCGAGCAACTTTTTCGAAGTTTTCTTCTCGATCAAGGAACTTCCATATATTGCGGTGCTGAACGACCATGGACAGTTCTATGGGATTTTGCCGCACGGGAAGATGCTCGGGATGCTCGAAGAGGCGTGGAACCGCGACTCGGGAAGTTATGTCTTGACGATCGCGCTCAGCGAGCAAAAGGGTGCGCTCGAGAAGATCGCGAAGATCGTCAACAAGTATTCTACGGTCGCAAGCCTGATGACGCTCGACGCGAAGAGCAGCGTCATGCGCCGTGTGCTGGTGACGTTGCCGACGGATTGTGATCTGGAGACGAAGAACAAAATCGTCGAGAAGCTGAATCAGAAAGGGCTTCGTGTCGTCGACGTGGAGGATTTGGCGATCAGAGTATGATAGGATGACGAAAAGGACCAGTGCTGGTCCTTTTTCTGATGGAGGGTGATGGAATGAACATATTGATGGCAGGCGCTGGAGCGATGAGCGAAGCAATCGTGAAGGGTTGGATTTCTTCCGGACTCGAGGCATCGATCACGATGACGAACCGGTCTGACCGTGAACGGTTGTCCTTCCTCCGGGAGGCTTACGGCGTGCGCACGGTCGAGACGGAAGACGTGTCTGAATACGACGTCGTGGTCCTCGCGATGCAGCCGGAAGGCGTGTTGTCCTATCTCGAGGAACGTCGCTGGGATCGCCAGCTCGTCATCTCGGTCGCGGCACATATCGCACCGGAGCAAATCGAAGCGATCACGGGCGGAGGTGCGGTTGCTGCGATGCCGAATACGCCGGTCTCGCTGCGGTCAGGGATGACAGGACTGTGGTACGGGCGGAACATCACGATGGAGCAACGAACGCTCGTCAACGACCTCTTTCTGTTGCTCGGAGAGACCGTCGAGACGGACGAGCGGACGATGCCGGCCTTCATGGCTGCGGCCGGATGCAGTCCCGCTTTCTTCTATGAAATAGTCGACGCGATGGTCCCTGTGCTTGACGGATTCGATGAACTGACGGCGCGGCGCATCATCGCCCAGGCGATGAAGGGGGCGAGTGAGATTCTGCTCCGTGACGAGCGGAGCGTCTCGGAACTGATTGACGACGTCGCGGCAGCGGGTGGTCCGACTGATCGGGGGTTGCAGATCCTGAAGGAAAAAGGGCTCGCGGCAATCATGGAAAGTGCCCTGCGCGAGAGCGCGAAATGATCACATACTGTAGCATGTCCGCGCCTTCGCGCCGGGCATGCTTTTTTTGCTGTTCGATGTTTCACGTGAAACCGCTCTTTTTGCTTGTCCTGCAGCTTTTCATTTCGTATAGTGAAAATAGAAAACCGTCCAGACGGTATAGAAAGGTCGGAGGGAATGAAGAAATCGGAGGTGACGCGCGGCAGGATCATCGAAGCGACGATGGTCACGTTGCAGGAGAAGGGCATCCAGGCGTTGACTCTCGAGGAGGTTGCACGCCGGGCCGAGGTCTCGAAGGGTGGACTGCTCTATCATTTCAAATCGAAGGAAGATCTGCTCAAGGGAACGATTCTTGCGCAGAAGGAGCAAGACCGTCTTCGCTACGAAGCCCTGCTCGAACAAGGAATGGGGAAGCTCGAGGCGTTCGTCGTCATCTTCGAGGAACTCCATGCGTCGCGCATCAAAGGAAAGTCGCCACTTGATCCGGAGACGCTCCTGTTCCTGCTGACGCTGTTCGACGCGGACGATGCGTTCGCCTCAGACATCAAGGAGCAGATGAAGCTGTACTTCGAGGAGATCTGCGATTCGGTCGACCCGGTCGAGTCGATGATCATCCGATACGCGCTTGACGGATTCATGATGTCGCAACATTTCGGCTTGCCGATTCTTGACGCCGCGCAGCAAGGGCAGTTCATGGATCGCCTGAAGGAACGGGCAAGAAAGATCGATCAAGAAACAGAACAAGGGAAGAGGTAAGGGATCATGGATAAAATCATTCGTTTTTCAGTGAACAACAAGTTCGCGCTGTGGCTCATGACGCTCATCATCACCGTCGCCGGAATCTACGCGGGAACGACGATGAAGCTCGAGACGCTACCGGACATCACGACACCGACCGTCTCGGTGACGACGATCTACCCGGGCGCGACGCCCGAGCAGGTGCTTGAGGACGTCAGCCGGGAACTTGAGAGCAAAGTCGAGAACTTGGCTGGGGTCGAAGCAGTTCGTTCGTCTTCCTTCCAGAATGCGTCGAACCTGCAGATCGACTACGATTTCAGCACGGACATGGAGGATGCGGAAGCGAAAGTGGCGGAAGCCCTCGCAGGCGTCGAATTGCCGGAAGGCGTTCAGGAGCCGCAAGTCTCACGGATCTCGTTCGATGCCTTTCCGGTCATCGGGATCGCCGTGTCGGACGAGGAACTCTCGCTGTCTGAACTGACGAAAGTCATCGAAGACGACCTGCAACCGGAACTTGAAGGGCTCGAAGGCGTCCAGACGGTCCAAATCGCGGGGCAAGAGATTCGCCGCGTCGAGATCACATTCGACGACGCGAAGTTGAAGCGGTACGGGTTGACGGAAGAAAACGTCAAGCAGCTCATCCAGGCGAACGATACACGCCTCGCGCTCGGTCTCTATGAGATCGGGTCGACGGAGCAGGCCATCGTCATGGACGGGAAGGCCGAGACGGTAGCTGAGCTGAAGAAGCTCCGCCTTCCATACACGCCTCAAACGCAAAGTGAGCCAAGTGCGCAAGTGCCTGCAGGAGTCCCTGCAGCACCTGCGACAGAGCAAGTCCCTGCGACCCCGGCAACACAAACGCCGGTCGCCGCGAAGGTCCCGACGGTTACGCTCGATGAGGTTGCGAAAATCGAGGACAAAGGAATCGAGGAGTCGATCTCGCGCTCGAACGGGGAACGCTCGATCGGCATCCAGGTCACGAAAGCGCAGGATGCTAACACGGTCGACGTCGTCAACGGCGTCAAGGATGCGCTCAAGTCCTTTGAGAAAGAGAACGAGGGCTCAGCCGTCTCGATCACACTCGATCAAGGCAAGCCGATCGAGGAATCTGTCTCGACGATGATCAGCAAGGCGCTGATCGGTGCGTTGTTCGCGATCATCATCATCCTGCTCTTCCTGCGAAACGTCCGCTCGACGATCATCGCGGTCATCTCGATCCCGCTGTCGCTCGTCATGGCGATCCTCGTCTTGAAGCAGCTCGACATCTCGCTCAACATCATGACGCTCGGCGCGATGACGGTCGCGATCGGTCGGGTCGTCGACGACTCGATCGTCGTCATCGAGAACATCTACCGCCGCTTGACGAATCCGGAAGAAAGGTTGAAGGGCAAGGAACTGATCATCGCGGCGACGCGCGAAGTATTCGTCCCAATCGCTTCCTCGACCGTCGTCACGATCGCGGTCTTCCTACCGCTCGGCTTCGTCACGGGATTCGTCGGGGAGCTGTTCCTGCCTTTCGCGCTGACAGTCGTCTTCGCCTTGTTCGCGTCGCTTCTCGTCGCGGTCACGGTCGTCCCGATGTTCGCTGATTCGCTCTTCCGCCGCGGGAAATCACTCAAACCGGAAACGGAGGGCGGAAAGCTCGCGAACTGGTACCGCGGTATCCTGAACTGGTCGCTCAATCACAAGCTCGTCGTGTTCGGACTTGCGGTCGTCCTGTTGATCGGAAGCTTCGCACTCGTCCCTGCGATCGGTGTCAACTTCCTCAACCAGGAGTCGGAAAAGACGCTTTATGTCACGTACGATCCGGAACCGGGACAGACGCTCGATGATTCGCTCGCTGCTGCCGAGAAGGCGGAAGCCTACTTCGACGGACAGGACGACATTGATAATCTTCAGTTCACGGTCGGCGGGGAGAACCCGATGAACCCGGGGAACACGAAGCAGGGTGTCTTCATCGTCGCCTATGATCCGGATACGGAGAACTTCGCTGACGTCAAACAGTCCGCGATCAAAGAACTCAATGAACAGATCTCGACAGGTGAATGGAAGGAACAGGACTTCAGCGGCGGCGCTGCGACGTCCGGTGTGTCCTATTCGATCTATGCCAATTCGATCGAAGAGCTTGAGACGATGGCTCCGAAGTTCGTCGAAGCGATCGAAGGGGAATCGAAATACGTCCGCAAGGTCACGACAGACCTGAAGGATTCCTACAAGCAGTACACGTTCCGCGTCGATCAGGAAGAGGCGGCCGCTTCGGGCGTCTCGACAGCGCAGCTCGCGCAGGCGATCGCGAATTTCCAAGGGGAGGAGAAGCCGCTGACGACGGTCAAGGTCGACGGCAAGGAAATCGATGTCGTCATTCCGAAGGAACAGAAGACCTATGATGCCATCTCTGATCTCGAGGAGACGGATATCGTGACGCCCCTCGGCGTGCGGAAATTGTCCGATTTCGTCTCGGTCGAGACGGGGACGACGCCTGATACGCTCAAGGAGCGTGACGGCAAGCTCGTTTCGACGGTGACGGCCGAGCTGAAGACCGACAAGGCGACGGAGGCGTCGCAGGCGATCGAGAAAGCAGTCAAAAAAATCGAACTGCCGACAGGGGTTTCGTATGACCAGGGCGGTGTGACGGAGCAGATCCAGGAATCGTTCACACAGCTCGGGCTTGCGATGGCTGCTGCGGTCGCGATCGTCTATCTCGTCCTCGTCGTGACGTTCGGTGGTGCGCTTACACCGTTCGTCATCCTGTTCTCGCTGCCGTTCGCGATCATCGGCGGTTTGCTCGCCCTACTGATCACGGGTGAGACGATTTCAGTCTCATCTCTGATCGGGGCACTCATGCTGATCGGGATCGTCGTCACGAACGCGATCGTCCTGATCGACCGCGTCATCCACAAGGAGCGGGAAGGACTCTCGACACGCGAGGCGCTGCTCGAAGCGGCGGTGACACGTCTTCGTCCGATTCTGATGACGGCACTCGCGACGATCGGCGCACTGGCGCCACTTGCCCTCGGACTCGAAGGTGGAGCCCTGATTTCGAAGGGACTCGGTGTCACGGTGATCGGAGGATTGACGAGTTCGACCCTCTTGACCCTCCTGATCGTGCCGATCGTCTATGAATTCTTCGCGCGTTTCCGCAAAAAGAAGTCAATGGATTGAGTCACAGGACGCTGAAGAAATCGCATGAAGACTTTTGGAGTGGCTTGAAATAGCCATTCCAAAGGTCTTTTTTTGATTGTTACAGAGTGATTACAAAAAAGAAGTCTGCGTTAATCAACTGTAATGTTTTATCAAGATAGAAGGTAGTAGAATGAAAACAGAAATTATCTGACAATTCAACGACTTACATATAAGCGTCACGTTGCATACTAAACACTACATATCAAAAGGAGAATGAATTCCATGAAGGCATCGTTTTTCGCACGTCTACTTACAGCGGCAACCATCTTGTTCAGCGGTTTCACATTCGCGCCGACGGCAACGGAAGCGGCATCAAAGAGCAAGGTTCTCGTCTCGGCTGACATCCTGAACGTTCGTTCGACTTCGAGCGTCAAAGGAAAGAAACTTGGGCAGTTGTCACTCGGTCAAGCCGTGGCGGTAGAAGCGAAAACTGCGAATGGCTGGTACAAGGTCCGCTATGAAGGGAAGACGGGCTACATTCTCAGTACATATACGAAGCCTTACCGCTTGAAGACGAAAGGCCTGACGAAGGCGGGCGCAAGCATCGTCGCAGTCGCTGAAGGCCTGAAGGGACGCCCTTACGTCTACGGTTCGACCGGAGCTTACGGCTTCGACTGTTCAGGTTTGACTTCCTACGTCTATAAGGCGCTCGGCAAGAAGCTTCCGCGTACGGCGGCAGCGCAGTACGCAGCGACGTCGCGTACTGCGCCGCAAGCAGGAGATCTCGTCTTCTTCAGCTTCGGAGGCGGCATCCAACACGTCGGAATCGCAGTCGACGGATCAACGATGATCAACGCGAACTCATACTACGGGAAAGTAATGAAGGAAAGTTTCCGTTCAGGGTACTGGGGTTCGAAATATGTCGGAGCAGGAGCGCTCTGACGAAGACGAAGAAGGCAGGGGTGGATCCTGAACTGAACCAAAAAAGTTAGACAATGAATGATTCGTCAGGCGACCTTGAGGACCTGAGTC
>NZ_QPKS01000015.1:2500-56832 GCF_003344535.1 Exiguobacterium flavidum
ATTCCTCTACTTTTTGAATTACGCGGTGCGCAAGCTCATTATAATACGTTTCGAACGGATGTCCATCCCGATAAATGGATGGCGCGAAGTCCGCATCGTTCTCGTAAGGCTGTCCGAGCGGAATTTTCGCAAGGATATCCGTTTTGAGCGCTTCTGAGAGACGCTCTCCTCCACCGCTTCCGAACACGTACTCCTTCTCTCCTGTCAGCTTACTTTCGAAGTATGCCATGTTCTCGACGATACCAAGCAGACGGTGGTTCGTCTTGATCGCCATCGCGCCTGCACGGGCAGCGACGAATGCCGCAGTCGCGTGCGGTGTCGTGACGATCAGTTCCTGGCAGCTTGGCAGCATCGAATGGATGTCGAGTGCGACGTCTCCCGTCCCTGGCGGCAGGTCGAGCAGCAAGTAATCGAGGTCGCCCCAGTGGACATCAGCGAAGAAGTTGTTGAGCATCTTCCCAAGCATCGGTCCGCGCCAGATGACCGGTGCGTTGTCTTCGACGAAGAAGCCCATCGAGATGACTTTGACACCGAATCGTTCGACCGGGACGATCCGGTCGTCGACGACAGTCGGACGGTTTTCGATTCCCATCATGTCAGGGACACTGAACCCGTAGATGTCTGCATCGATCAGACCGACCTTCTTACCTGCCCGTGCGAGAGCGACGGCGAGGTTCACGGATACCGTCGATTTCCCGACGCCCCCTTTACCGGATGCGATCGCGATGAACGTCGTACCGGATTCCGGACGAAGGAGAGCCGGCGTGGTCGCCGCCTGGATGCCATGGTCGCCCAGTGCCTCGAAACGAAGCCCGACCGTCTTGAATCCTTTCTCCTTCAGTTCCTTGACGATCTGTTGCTGGAGCACGAGCTGCTCGCCTGAGCCTGCCTGAGCCAACGCGATCTTCAAACTGACGTAGTCACCCTTGATGCGTACGTCACGAATTCCATTCGTATCAGCAAGCGGGCGGTCGATCGTCGGGTCGACGAGCTTGCCTACCACCTCGCGAATTTCTGTTTCATTCAACATTGTGTTTCCCCCTGAGAGCGTTCGACTTGATTTCAATCTCAGTATAGCAAAAACGAGAGAGCGCTTGCACGATGTGGCTCCGATTTCTGGAAACTCTAAATACGTTCAACACGCTTCCCATGATGCCGGACCGCGTTCCATGCCCTGTTCTCTGATACGTGAAAGCGTTCCGCGACTTTCCGGAGAGGTGTTCCCTGCTCATAGGCGCTTCGCATCAAGCGGAGCTCTGAAGGCGCAAGGGTGACGCGCTCCGTCCGTTCAAGCTCTTCTAAAAACTCGTCGAGGCGTTCTTTCGCCGGTTTCACGTAGACGAGGTTCTCTGCCGCATTGTTCATCCGGCCATCTACATGAACGATTCCTTCATGCAGAGCAGGTCTTTCGAGAAAAGCCTCTGCGACGAGTTCATGCAGAGACCGGCGATCCCGCCGTCCCTCCCTGCAGAGTGTGACTTTCAAATATCCGTCCCTTCCCAATGACGTCTTCAACGGTCTTCCCCGCCGCTGCTGTTCGAATCCGTTGACGCGGATCGTCCGGTCGACGGAGCGGACGCGCCCTGTGTTCGCCACCTCGTAGTACCCTTCATATCCCGGGACCGGGATCCATCTCTCTTCGTTCTTCATCGCTGAATCCTTCCTTTGTTAAAATGAGTGTCAGCCTATACGCTCATTTTAACAAAAGCGAAAGGGATATGCGAACGTACATTCCCAACCCGTGTTTCTTTCATTTTCACACAAAAAAACCTCTCTCCCGAAGGAGAGAGGTTGATTCGAAAGATTAACGTTTTGAGAACTGTGGTGCACGACGAGCTGCTTTAAGACCGTATTTCTTACGCTCTTTCATACGAGCATCGCGTGTCAAGAAGCCTTTCGCTTTGAGAGCGCCACGGAATTCTGGATCCGCTTGGAGAAGAGCACGTGAGATACCGTGACGGATAGCGCCTGCTTGACCAGTGAAGCCGCCGCCTTTGACCGTTACGATTACATCGTACTTGCCTTCTGTTTCTGTGATAACGAGTGGTTCTTTCGCAGTCATGATCAAAGTCTCATAACCGAAGTATTCGCTGATATCGCGTCCGTTTACTGTGACTTTACCGTCGCCAGCAACGAGGAAAACGCGAGCTGCCGCGTGTTTACGGCGACCTGTGCCGTAGTAACGTACATCTGCCATCGTTTGTGCCTCCTAAATTCGTATTAACCGCGAAGTTCGTAAACTTCTGGTTGTTGTGCTTCGTGCTTATGAGCTTCTCCAGCGTAGACGTGGAGTTTGTTGAACATTTGACGACCGAGGCTACCTTTTGGAAGCATCCCTTTGATCGCGAGTTCGAGCATACGCTCAGGTTTGTTAGCGAGCAAGTCTTTCGCTACTGTTACTTTAAGGCCGCCTGGGTGACCTGAGTGACGGTAGTACATCTTGTTGTTGAGTTTGTTACCAGTCAATACGATTTTTTCGACGTTAACGAGGATAACGTGATCCCCACAGTCAACGTGTGGTGTGAACGTAGCTTTGTGCTTACCGCGGAGAAGTGAAGCAACTTCGCTCGCAAGGCGACCGAGAGTTTTTCCTTCAGCGTCGATAAGGAGCCATTTGCGTTCTACATCAGTAGCTTTCGCCATGAAAGTTGTGCGCATGTAAAATACCTCCCAAGGATTTCAAGTTTCTTTTTGATTTTTCATTTATTCACTGACTGTGAATCTATCATAATCTTAGGTGTACGGGGCTAAGATTGTGGTTTCATAATAAATGAAATGCCAATAAACATTGTATGTTTTTTATCGGATATTGTCAAACCTCTTTTTGAACGGGATAGAAAACTTCCCACAAATAGAGACCGTGCGGCGGTGCCGTCACACCGGCAGCGCTCCGATTCTTCGCTGCCAGCATGAGTGGGACGTCGTCCGGGCTGAAGCGACCGCGCCCGATGTCGAGCATCGTCCCGACGAGGATCCTCACCTGATTGTACAGGAAGCCGCTCCCCCGGAAGCGGAAGATGAGTTCGTCCCCCTGCTCGATCAGTTCCGCCTCATGGATCGTCCGGACCCGGTTGTCGGTCTCCGTCTTCGCGACACAGAACGAGCTGAAGTCGTGCGTGCCGACGACATGCCGGAGCGCTTCCCGTATGCGCCCGATATCGAGCTTGTACGGTACCGCGACGGCATAGTTTCTCCGGAAGGCGTCCTCGCTCCTTCTGACGAAGTAGCGGTATTCCTTGCCGGTCACATCATACCGTGCCTGAAAATCAGGAGCGGCCTCCTCACACGTTCGGACACGGATGTCCCCCGGCAGAAGCGTGTTGAGTGCACGAACCATGTTCTCAGGAGAGATCGACAGTTCCGTATCGAAATGGATGACTTGCCCCTGCGCGTGCACACGGGCGTCTGTGCGTCCGGAACCGATCACTTTGACCGGGTGCTTATGCATCCGCTCAAGCGTCTTCTCGAGCACCTCCTGGATCGTCAAGCCGTTCGGCTGGACCTGATAACCTGAATAGTTCGTTCCGTCATATTGGATGATGCATTTCAGACGTCTCATGACGTCACCCCTCTCAAGGCGACGAGGATGACGGCGAACACGCCGAGGATGAGCAGCAGGATCGTATCCCGGCTCGTCCACGTCGTCTCCCGCAGCCGCGTTCGCCCTTCGCCGCCGCGGTAGCCGCGTGCCTCCATCGCCGTCGCCAGGTCCTCCGCCCGCTTGAACGCCGAGATGAAGAGCGGGATGAGGAGCGGGATGATCGCCCGGAGACGTTCCTTGATCGGCCCGGCCGTCAAGTCGACGCCTCTCGCCTGCTGCGCCTTCATGATTTTGTCCGTCTCCTCCGCGAGCGTCGGCAGGAAACGGAGCGAGATCGACAGCATGAGAGCGATCTCGTGGGTCGGCAGACGGAAGACACGAAGCGGTTTCAACATCAGCTCCACTGCATCCGTCAGCTCGATCGGCGAAGTCGTCAACGTGACGAGCGTCGTGATCGAGACGAGATAGAAGAAGCGAAGCGAAACGAAGACAGCGAGACGTAAGCCTTCCGAGTAGATCTTGAACCAGCCGAACGTCAAGAGGACCTCCCCCTGACGCGTAAAGAGCAGCTGGATCACGAACGTGAACGCGATCAGGAATAAGACAGGCCGCAGCCCCTTCAGGACGTAGCGAAGCGACAAGCGGCTGCTCGCGAGCGCTGCGAACGTGAAGACGAGCAGGAAGATGTTCGTCGCGGCATTGTTCGCAAGGAACACGAGCGGGATGAAGCAGAGCGCGAAGATCAGCTTCGCGGGCGCTGACGTCCGGTGAAGGAACGAATCACCCGGTATATGTTGTCCGACGATCATGGGCGTCCCTCCTTCAGCGCGATGATCCAGTCGGCCGCCTCGGCTTCCGTCCGAAGAAGCGGACGTTCCCGCCCGAGACGATCAGCGAGCGCCCACGTCAAGGACAGGACGTGCGGCAGATCGAGCCGGAACTGCTCGACGAGCGTTTCTTGCGCAAACAGTTCGAGCGGTGTCCCGTCAAAGGCGACCCTTCCGTCCGCCATGACGACGACGCGTTCCGTATATTCGAGCACCTGATCCATATCGTGGGTGATGAGCAGCAGTGTCATGCCGCTCTCGGCATGCAGGCGGGCGAACAGACGGAGCATCTTCTGCCTGCCGTCAGGATCAAGTCCTGCCGTCGGTTCATCGACGATCAACACGTCTGGTCGACTAGCAAGGACGCCTGCGATCGCAACGCGCCTCATTTGCCCACCAGACAGGTCAAACGGCGAACGCGACCAGAACCGTTCATCGAGCTCCACGGTCCGCAGCGCTTCCTCGGCGAGTGCTTTCGCCTCCTCCTCCGAATGCCCGAAATTGCGCGGCCCGAACATGACGTCCTTTAGGACCGTCTCCTCGAACAGCTGGTACTCCGGATATTGAAAGACGAGACCGACTCGTTTACGGAGCGGTTTCAAATCTTGTTTCTTCTTCGGTTCGATGATGATGTCATCGACCTGGATTTTCCCGGACGTCGGTTTGAGCAGTCCATTCATATGTTGGACGAGCGTCGACTTGCCGGATCCCGTATGCCCTACAAACGCAACAAGCGCCCCTGACGGAATCTCGAGATTCACATCACGCAGCGCGACACGTTCGAACGGTGTATGGAGTTGGTACGAAAAATTAAGATCCTGGATTAGGATTGGCATATGCGGTTCACCAATTTTCTTTCGTCTACTATCGTCTCTCCGAGATCCATCCCTCGATCTTTAAGCAGCTCCTGCATCCGGATGACGAATGGGACGTCGAGTCCGATGCCTTTGAGAAAAGAGGCTTCCTTGAAAACTTCGAGTGGTGTTCCTTCAAGTACGATGCGGCCTGCTTCCATCACGATGACACGGCTGGCAGCAAGTACCTCGTCGAGCTCATGCGTGATCGCCACTACGGCCATCGGATTGTTTTCATACAATTCTTGAACGGTCGACATGACCTCTCGCCGTGCGAGTGGGTCGAGCATCGATGTTGCTTCATCGAGCACGAGGACTTCAGGGCGCATCGCGATTGCCGAAGCGATCGCGACACGCTGCTTCTGTCCGCCGGAGAGTTGATGGGGTTCCCGTTCAACAAACTCCGTTAGGCCAACGCGCGCTAGACTGTCGTCGATTCGACGAACCATTTCCTCGCGTGGCACTCCCCAGTTCTCTAAGGAGAATGCCACGTCGTCGCGCACGGTCGTGCCGACGAATTGGTTATCGGGATTTTGGAAGACGATGCCGATTGCGCGGCGCATCTCCCAGATCTCTTCTTCCACCGCGCTCGAATAGCGCGAAGCGACGGTAACCGTCCCTTGTTCCGGAAGCAAGAGCCCGTTGAACAATTTCGTCAGCGTCGATTTTCCGGAGCCATTGTGGCCGACGATGGCTACCCATTCGCCTGCCGCAATGGAAAGAGAGACGTCCTGCAAGGCTGGTTTCTCCTGATCCGGGTAACGGAACGTCACACGGTCTAGTTCGATCAGCGTCTGCATAAGCTCTCCTCCTTCATCAAATCAACAATTTCATTTGTAGAAAAAGGGCAGAAGCGGGATGCGCACTGCCCTTTTGAATTCGCTCAAAAGATTAAACGAGTTCGATGATTACGACTTCAGCGCCGTCACCGCGACGTGGGCCGACTTTCATGATGCGTGTGTAGCCGCCTTGACGTTCAGCGAAGCGTGGTGCGATTTCAGCGAACAACTTTTGGATCGCGTCTTGATCTTTACCTGCTTCGTTTTGACCAGCTGCTTCACGACGAACGAAAGATGCAACTTGACGACGAGCGTGGAGATCACCGCGTTTACCTAGTGTGATGAGTTTCTCAACGATCGGGCGAAGTTCTTTCGCTTTTTGTTCAGTTGTTTGGATACGCTCGTTGATGATGAGATCAGTCGCAAGGTCACGGAAAAGTGCCTTACGTTGCGAGCTTGTACGGCCTAGTTTCGAGTATGCCATGGATAGAGTCCCTCCTTCTTGCAATTAGTATTAGTCTTCTTTGCGCAGACCAAGTCCGAGTTCGTCGAGTTTCGCTTGAACTTCCTCGAGGGATTTACGTCCGAGGTTACGGACCTTCATCATCTCGTCTTCGCTCTTGTTCGCGAGTTCTTGAACCGTATTGATGCCAGCGCGTTTCAAACAGTTGTACGAACGAACTGAGAGATCGAGTTCTTCGATCGTCATTTCGAGTACCTTCTCTTTTTGATCTTCTTCCTTTTCGACCATGATTTCAGCATGGAGCGCTTCGTCCGTAAGACCAACAAAGATGTTCAAGTGTTCTGTCATGATTTTCGCACCGAGCGACACCGCTTCTTCAGGACGGATCGAACCGTCTGTCCAAACGTCGAGTGTCAACTTATCGAAGCTAGCATCTTGACCGACACGTGTTTTTTCGACTTGATAGTTCACACGTTGAATCGGTGTGTAGATCGAGTCGATCGGGATGACGCCGATTGGCATATCGTCCCGCTTGTTATCTTCAGCCTGAACATACCCACGGCCGCGACGTGCAGTCAAACGCATATGAAGCGATGCGCCTTCAGCAAGTGTTGCGATGTGAAGTTCTGGGTTGAGGATTTCGACGTCACTGTCGTGCGTGATGTTCGCAGCAGTCACATCGCCAGCGCCTTGAATATCGATCTCGAGTGTTTTCTCTTCATCCGAGTACACTTTGAGGGCGAGTTTTTTCAGGTTCAAGATGATTTGGGTAACGTCTTCTACTACGCCATCAATCGTCGAGAACTCATGAAGAACGCCATCGATTTGCACTGCAGTGACTGCAGCACCCGGAAGTGAAGACAACAGGATACGACGCAATGAGTTACCAAGCGTAGTACCGAATCCACGCTCAAGCGGCTCGACTACGAATTTACCAAACGTAGCGTTCTCGCTTAATTCGACCGTTTCAATCTTCGGTTTTTCGATTTCGATCATCTGAACCCCTCCTTGAATATCGTCCATGTTGGCCATCGCGTTCAATCGCCAACCGTCTTGTGTAATGTTTCGACTGCTTGGTCAAACGAACAGATTATACTCGATTTCCCGTTCCGCAGTACAAGACGGGTTACACGCGACGACGTTTTGGAGGGCGGCAACCGTTGTGTGGAACTGGAGTTACGTCGCGGATCGCTGTAACTTCGAGACCGACAGCTTGAAGTGCACGAATTGCAGCTTCACGACCTGCGCCAGGACCTTTAACGTTTACTTCTACAGTACGCATACCGTTGTCCATTGCTGTCTTTGCTGCTGTTTCAGAAGCAAGTTGAGCTGCGAATGGAGTCGATTTACGCGAACCTTTGAAGCCCATGTTTCCTGCAGTTGCCCAAGAGATAGCGTTCCCTTGTGTGTCAGTGATCGTGATGATCGTGTTGTTGAATGTTGAACGGATGTGAACGACACCAGATTCAATATTCTTTTTGACTTTGCGTTTGCTACGGACATTTTGTTTACGTTTAGCCATATTAGTTTACCCTCCCTTACTTCTTCTTGTTCGCGACTGTACGGCGCGGGCCTTTACGCGTACGCGAGTTGTTTTTAGTGTTTTGACCACGAACTGGAAGACCACGACGGTGACGGACACCACGGTAGCAACCGATTTCGATCAAACGTTTGATGTTGAGTGAGATTTCACGACGAAGGTCACCTTCGACTTTAACTTTATCCAAAGCATCACGGAGTTGGTTGAGTTCTTCCTCAGTCAAGTCGCGAGTACGAGTATCTTCAGAGATACCAACTTCCTTCAAGACTTTTTGAGCAGTTGTTTTACCAACACCATAGATGTAAGTGAGTGAGATTACGATACGTTTCTCACGTGGAATATCTACACCAGCAATACGTGCCATGTGTGCACCTCCTTGTTTAATTACCCTTGTTTTTGTTTATGCTTAGGGTTTTCGCAAATAACCATTACTTTGCCTTTACGGCGGATAACTTTACACTTTTCACAGATCGGTTTAACCGAAGGTCTTACTTTCATTGTGAATTACCTCCTCCTGAAAAAATCGGAGTTTTTATTTGAAACGGTATGTGATCCGTCCGCGAGTCAAGTCGTATGGTGACAACTCGACCGTTACTTTGTCTCCTGGAAGGATCCGAATGAAGTGCATCCGAATTTTACCTGAAACGTGCGCGAGGACCGTGTGGCCGTTTTCTAACTCCACTTTAAACATCGCGTTTGGAAGCGGCTCGATAACCGTGCCTTCCACTTCAATTACATCTTGTTTCGCCATCAATTATACCCCTTTCTCTATAAAGTTGATTGGGAGCCCAGACGATTTGTAGCGCTAGGGGCTTTCTAAGCCGTGAGAGAGATATCGGTCACAAACACGAGTGGCAGCGGCTTAAAAAGGTGACACCAATAACGCGCACAGCTCACTCTGCATCGACCGTTAAGATCTCGTAGCCGTCGTCTGTGATGGCGATGGTGTGCTCAAAGTGGGCGCACATGCTACCGTCCACCGTCACTACCGTCCAATTGTCGGATAGTGTGCGAACATAGCGTTTCCCGACATTGACCATTGGCTCAATGGCCAGTGTCATGCCGGTTTTCAGGCGCGGCCCTTTCCCCGGTGGTCCGTAGTGTGGAATTTGCGGATCTTCATGCAAATTTTGACCCACTCCATGGCCCACGTATTCGCGGACTACAGAAAAATTCGCTGCTTCGACATGTGACTGTATCGCATGCGAAATATCTGTCAGATGCACGCCAGCCTTGGCGCGCTCCAATCCTTTATACAGAGATTCCTCGGTCACGTCAAGTAACCGCCTCGTCTCCTCAGAGATTGTTCCTACCGGATAGGTCCAGGCAGAGTCACCATGGTAACCGTTGTACTGAGCCCCGATATCGATCGAGATGATGTCGCCATCCTTCAATACACGCTTACCAGGGATGCCATGGACGAGTTCTTCGTTCACCGACGCGCAAATGCTGCCGGTAAACCCATTATATCCTTTAAACGACGGTGTTGCCCCGTAACTTCTAATGATACGTTCCGCGATGGCGTCGAGTTCCCCCGTCGTCACCCCTGGACGAATGTGAGCTTTGAGCTCCTTATGCGTCCGGGCGACGATTCGCCCCGCTTCCCGCATGATGTCGATTTCACGTGGCGCCTTGGTGATGATCATTACTTCGCACCGAACAGTGCTTGAACATCCGTGTATACCTCGTTGATTGGACGATCACCGTCCAAATTACGAAGATACCCTTTTTCGCCGTAAAAGTCAATGAGTGGTTGTGCTTGTGCAACGTTGACCTCAAGGCGGCGGCGGACCGTCTCCTCTTGATCGTCTTCACGCTGTACGAGCGCCGACCCATCGTTATCACAGATGCCTTCAACCTTTGGCGGGTTGTAGATCACGTGATACGTAGCGCCACATGTCGGGCAGATCCGGCGGCCTGTCAAACGAGGGACAAGCTTTTCAGGATCGACTTCGATGTGAACGACGTGGTCGATTTTCTTGCCGAGGTCAGCAAGGAGAGCTTCGAGAGCATCTGCCTGTTTGACCGTACGTGGGAAACCGTCAAGAAGAAAACCGTTCGCACAGTCTTCTTTGGCGAGACGTTCACGAACGATGCCGATAGTGACTTCATCCGGAACGAGTTCCCCTTTATCCATGTACGATTTCGCTTCCTGCCCGAGCGGTGTTTGATCTTTGATCGCCGCACGGAACATGTCGCCTGTCGAGATATGCGGAATGGCGTAGTCTTCGATGATTTTCGCAGCCTGCGTCCCTTTTCCAGCACCCGGCAAGCCCATCAATACTAGATTCATGTCGGTAGCCTCCACTTTCTATAGACACAACAGAAAGGAAAGGGATGGTCCCCTTCCTCCCGCTTTATCGGATAAAGCCTTTGTAGTGTCGTTTTACAAGCTGACTTTCGATCTGCTTCATCGTCTCTAGTCCGACGCTGATGACGATCAGCAAGCTCGTACCCCCGATTTGAACGGAGTTCGGAAGACCGGCGAACTTGATGAAGAACGTCGGTGCGACCGCGATCAACGCGAGGAAGAGCGAGCCGAACAATGTCAGACGATAGAGGATCTTCGTGATATACTGTTCCGTCTGCTTACCAGGTCGGATACCAGGAATGTATCCGCCTTGCTTCTGGAGATTCTCAGCCATCTGCTCAGGATTGACCTGAACGAACGTGTAGAAGTACGAGAAGGCGATGATCAAAGCAACATAGATCGACATGCCGAGCGGGCTCGTATAGTCGAAGATGTTTTGAATCTTCGCTGCCGTATCTGCATCTGCAAAGAATCCAGCAATCGTCGGTGGCGTCACCATGAACGACACCGCGAAGATGACTGGGATGACCCCAGCGGCGTTCAATTTAATCGGCAAGTGAGTCGATTGACCGCCAACTGGTGCACGGTTCACCATACGCTTGGCGTATTGAATCGGAATCTTACGCGCAGCTTGCTGCACGTAGATGACACCGACAGTGACCGCGAGCACGATCAAGAGCAGCAGTACGATGTAAAGCACATTGATGAACAAAGCATCCCCTGCATTTTGGAGCTTCGTTTCGTAGATCTGACGGAACGCATTCGGGAAACCGGCGACGATACCTGCGAAGATGATGATTGAGATCCCGTTCCCAATCCCCTTCTCCGTGATAAGCTCACCGATGAACATGAGGAATGCAGTACCCGCCGTCAAGACGAGTGCAATGACAACGTATGTCCAGGTGCCGAATCTTTCATCGACGAGACCTGGGTAGATACGGTTAAATCCAAGCGAAATTCCAAACGCTTGGACTAAACCGAGTACGATCGTTCCATAGCGCGTCACCGTTGCTAACTTCTTACGGCCCGCCTCTCCTTGTTTCGCCCATTCGGCAAACTTTGGAACAACGTCCATCTGTAAGAGTTGGACAACGATCGAGGCCGTGATGTACGGCATTATTCCCATCGCAAAGAGTGAGAAGTTCTGCAAAGCATTCCCGCCGAAGGAGTTCAAGAAGCCCAAGATCCCGTTCTCGTCAATCTTGAACACTTCCGTATTCACCATCGGGACAGGGATGTGTGCTCCTAGACGGAACACAATCACCATCGCGAGTGTGAAGAGAATGCGCCGACGAATGTCGGCTACGCGCCACATATTGGAAATCGATCGAAACATTAGATCACCTCAACCGTACCGCCAGCAGCTTCGATTGCTTGCTTCGCAGCTTCGGAGAACTTATGAGCTTTGACCGTCAGTTTCTTTTCAAGCTTACCGTTTGAGAGTACTTTAACGCCGTCTTTCAAGCCTTTGACTGCACGAGTCTCAGCAAGAAGTTCCGGTGTGATTTCAGTACCGTCCTCGAAACGGTTGAGTGTGTCAAGGTTGATGACCGCGAACTCTTTACGAGTCGGGTTGTTGAAGCCGCGTTTTGGCAAACGACGGTAAAGTGGGTTTTGACCACCTTCGAAACCTGGACGTACACCACCGCCTGAACGAGCTTTTTGACCTTTGTGACCGCGACCAGATGTCTTACCGTTACCAGTAGCCATACCGCGACCAACACGGTTACGTGTAGAACGTGACCCTTCAGCTGGTTTCAATTCATGGAGTTTCATAGTGGCACCTCCTCCTAGATTTATATCGAACTACGATTACTCTTGAATTTCTTTTACTGTCAGCAAGTGTGACACATGGTTAATCATCCCACGCATAGCATCGTTGTCAGGAACGACAACAGTTTGGTGCATCTTGTTGAGACCAAGCGTACGGACTGTGACGCGTTGGTTCTCAGGACGACCGATCATGCTGCGTGTGAGGGTAACTGCGAGTTTCGCCATTTGTTTTCCCTCCCTTTCTTAACCGCGAAGTTCTTCTACGCTCTTACCACGTAGTTTCGCAACTTCTTCAGCACGCTTAAGCGATTTGAGACCTTCGACCGTTGCACGGACCATGTTGATCGGCGTGCTAGATCCAAGTGATTTCGAGAGAATGTCATTGATTCCCGCGAGCTCGAGAACCGCACGAACTGGACCACCAGCGATGACTCCAGTACCTTCAGAAGCAGGCTTCATGAAGACTTTACCTGCACCGAACACACCGTTGACTTCGTGTGGGATAGTCGTGTTGACGATTGGCACTTGTACCATGTTTTTCTTTGCATCTTCGATTGCTTTACGGATCGCTTCAGGCACTTCCTGAGCTTTACCCGTACCGAAACCTACGTGACCATTCTTGTCACCAACGACGACGAGTGCAGCAAAACGGAAGCGACGGCCACCTTTTACTACTTTCGCGACGCGGTTTACGGTAACAACGCGTTCTTCGAGTTGATCCATGTTAATTTCTAACTGGCGCATGTAGAGGTTCCCTCCTTTTCTATTAGAATTTGAGACCAGCTTCACGAGCTGCTTCAGCTACAGCTTTGATACGTCCATGATAGAGGTATCCTCCACGGTCGAATACGACTGTTTCGATTCCTTTTTCAATAGCGCGCTCAGCTGCGAGCTTACCGACCGCTGTTGCAGCGTCAGTCGTGTTGCCTTTCTCAAGATCAAGTGATGATGCAGATGCGATAGTCGCATGAGTTGCATCGTCGATGATCTGTACGTAAATGTTCTTGTTCGAGCGGAATACGTTCATACGTGGACGAGTTGCAGTCCCGATGATTGTACGACGGACACGACCATGACGTTTTTTACGCGAAGCGTTCTTATCTGCCTTTGAGATCATTTATGCCACTCCTTTCCGGTCAATTCGTAGCGAATTACTTACCTGTTTTACCTTCTTTACGACGAACGACTTCATCACTGTAACGGATCCCTTTACCTTTGTACGGCTCAGGTTGACGGTACGAACGGATGAGAGCAGCAACGTGTCCAACACGTTCCTTGCTGATACCGCGAACGATGATTTGCGTGTTCGTAGGAACTTCGACTTCAATGCCTTGTTCCGGAGTGTACTCGATTGGGTGTGAATAACCGAGGTTGAGTACGATCTTGTTACCTTGTTTTTGTGCACGGTAACCGACACCTTGAATATCAAGCGTCTTCGAGAAGCCGTTGTTCACACCTTCGACCATGTTCGCGATAAGCGCACGAGTCGTTCCGTGGATAGTACGGTTCGCTTTCTCGTCGTTCGGACGAGTGACGATGACTTGGTTTTCTTCTACGTTGATTGCCATTGTCGGGCTGAACTCACGTGTGAGTTCCCCTTTAGGACCTTTTACTGTAACCGAGTTGTTCTCGACTGTTACTGTAACGCCTGCTGGGATGACGACTGGCTTTTTACCAATACGTGACATTTAAGACACCTCCGTTCTTTTATGCGTGAATTACCAGATGTATGCGATCACTTCGCCGCCGACTTTTTGTTGGCGAGCTTCTTTGTCTGTCATTACACCTTTAGATGTTGAGATGATAGCGATTCCGAGACCACCGAGTACTTTCGGGACTTCGTCAGCCTTCGCGTAAACGCGGAGACCTGGTTTCGAGATACGTTTGAGGCCAGTGATTACGCGCTCGTTGCTAGCGCCGTATTTAAGGAATACGCGAAGCGTACCTTGTTTGTTGTCCTCGAGATATTCAACATCGCGGATGAAACCTTCACGTTTGAGGATTTCAGCGACTTCACGTTTGATTGTCGAAGCTGGCATTTCCAACTTCTCATGGCGAACCATGTTTGCGTTACGAATGCGTGTAAGCATATCTGCAATCGGATCTGTCATAACCATGCGATGTACCTCCTTTCACAATTCTAGTGGATTACCAGCTTGCTTTTTTAACACCAGGGATTTGACCTTTATGAGCGAGCTCACGGAACATAATCCGGCTGATACCGAACTTACCAATGTAACCGTGTGGACGGCCAGTGATACGGCAACGGTTGTGAAGACGAACCGATGACGAGTTACGTGGGAGTTTGCTCAAACCGATGTAGTCGCCTTGTGCTTTCAATTCTGCACGTTTTTCAGCATAACGCTCAACGAGTACTTGACGTTTTACTTCGCGTGCGATCATTGATTTCTTAGCCATGTTGTCGACCTCCCTCTATTATTTTTGGAATGGCATGCCGAGTGCTGTGAGAAGCTCACGTGACTCTTCATCTGTGTTAGCTGTCGTTACGATGACGATGTCCATACCACGGACTTTAGATACGCGATCGTAATCGATCTCAGGGAAGATCAATTGTTCCTTCACGCCGAGCGTGTAGTTACCGCGGCCGTCGAATGATTTCTTCGAGACACCACGGAAGTCACGTACACGTGGAAGTGACACGTTGATCAACTTGTCGAGGAATTCGTACATGCGCTCGCCGCGAAGTGTTACTTTCGCACCGATTGGCATACCTTCACGAAGTTTGAAACCAGCGATTGATTTCTTCGCTTTCGTGATGAGTGGCTTTTGACCAGTGAGGAGTTGCAACTCTTCTACTGCCATGTCAAGTGCTTTCGAGTTCGACACTGCGTCACCAACACCCATGTTGATTACGATCTTGTCGACCTTAGGAGCTTGCATAACTGAAGAGTAGTTGAACTTCTCCATCATAGATTTTACGATTTCATCTTGGTATTTAGCTTTTAAACGGTTCATCAGAAAGTGGACCTCCTTTCTTCAAATCTTATTTATCTAGCGCTTCGCCCGATTTTTTAGCGATACGTACTTTCTTGCCGTCAACCACAGAGTAACCAACACGAGTTGGAGTTCCTGTCTTAGGGTCGATGAGCATGACGTTCGATACGTGAATCGGTGCTTCTTTCTCTACAATTCCGCCTTGCGGGTTGAGTTGAGAAGGTTTCGAGTGTTTTTTAATCATGTTAACGCCTTCGACGATAACGCGATTTTTCTTTGGCATCGCAGTAAGGATAACGCCTTGTTTGCCTTTATCTTTACCAGTCGTGACCATAACTTTATCACCTTTTTTGACATGCATCGTTAGAGCACCTCCTTGTAGGAATCTATTGGAATTAAAGTACTTCCGGTGCCAACGAGACGATCTTCATGAAGTCTTTTTCACGAAGTTCACGTGCGACTGGCCCGAAGATACGTGTGCCACGCGGGCTTTTGTCATCCTTGATGATGACAGCTGCGTTTTCGTCGAAACGGATGTACGAACCGTCTTTACGACGAACACCACGTTTAGTACGAACGACTACTGCGCGTACAACGTCACCTTTTTTGACAACGCCACCTGGTGTTGCTTGTTTAACTGTACAAACAATTACATCACCGATGTTAGCAGTTTTGCGACCAGAACCACCGAGGACCTTGATCGTCAAGACTTCACGAGCTCCTGAGTTATCTGCTACTTTCAAGCGAGATTCTTGTTGAATCATACGATTGTACCTCCCTCCGGATATTTAATGATCCGAACTAATTAGAGTTTAGATGATTACTGCTTCTTCAACGACAGATACGAGACGGAAACGTTTGTCCTTAGAAAGTGGACGTGTTTCTTGAATGCGTACGACATCACCGATTTTAGCTGTGTTGTTCTCATCGTGCGCTTTGTACTTTTTCGAGTAGTTTACGCGTTTGCCGTAGAGCTTGTGCTTTACTTTTGTTTCAACTGATACGACGATCGTCTTATCCATTTTGTCAGATACGACGCGTCCAGTTAACACTTTGCGGTTGTTAGTGCGTTCCATTGAGTGTACCTCCTCTCAGAATCCGAGTGAATTATGCGTTGTTGATGCCGAGTTCGCGTTCACGAAGAACGGTTTTCGCGCGTGCAATCGACTTGCGCACTTCACGGATACGAGCAGGGTTCTCAAGCTGACCAGTCGCAAGTTGGAAGCGAAGGTTGAACAACTCTTCTTTCCACGAACCGACTTTACCGTTGAGCTCTTCTGTTGTTTGCTGACGGAGATCAGTTGCTTTCATTCGTATCACCACCATTTTCTTCACGTTTTACGAACTTACATTTTACTGGAAGTTTGTGTGATGCAAGACGGAGAGCTTCGCGTGCGATCTCTTCCGATACTCCTGCGATTTCGAACATGACTTTGCCCGGTTTGACGACTGCTACCCAGCCCTCCGGAGCACCTTTACCCGAACCCATTCGGACTTCGAGAGGTTTTTTAGTGTATGGCTTGTGTGGGAAGATCTTGATCCACACTTTACCACCACGTTTCATATAACGAGTCATCGCGATACGCGCTGATTCGATTTGACGGCTAGTGATCCAGCTTGCTTCTTGCGCTTGGATACCGAACTCACCGAAGTGTACTGTAGTACCACGTTTCGCTTTACCACGCATGTTGCCGCGGTGAACACGACGATATTTTACACGTTTTGGTAACAACATGTTGTGTTGCCTCCTTCCCTAGATCGGATCTGGATTATTCTTCGTTTGCTGCGACTTTTTTAGTCGGAAGTACTTCACCGTGGTGGAGCCATACTTTTACGCCGATTTTGCCGTAAGTCGTATCAGCTTCTGCAGTACCGTAGTCGATGTCTGCACGGAGTGTATGAAGTGGGACAGTACCTTCCGAGTACTTCTCAGAACGAGCGATATCAGCGCCGCCAAGACGACCAGAAACTTCAGTCTTGATTCCTTTGATACCAGAACGCATTGAGCGTTGGATCGATTGCTTCATCGCACGACGGAACGATACGCGGCCTTCAAGCTGGCGAGCGATGTTCTCAGCTACGAGTTTAGCTACAGCATCCGGGTTTTTCACTTCAACGACGTTGACGTGAACGCGTTTGCCGTTTGTAAGGTTAGTGATGTCTTTACGGAGTGTTTCGATCTCCGATCCGCCTTTACCGATAACCATACCAGGTTTAGCAGTGTGGAGCGAAATGTTTACGCGGTTTGCAGCGCGCTCGATTTCGATTTGTGAAACGCTCGCGTCTTTAAGACGTTTTTCGATATATTCACGAACTACGTAGTCTTCATGAAGGAGATCAGCATAGTCTTTATCTGCGAACCAACGTGATTCCCAGTCTTTGATGATACCTACGCGAAGACCAGTTGGGTTAATCTTCTGACCCACGGTAATCCCTCCTTATTTTTCAGATACCACGATGTGTACGTGGCTCGTGCGTTTGTTGATGCGGCTTGCGCGCCCCATTGCGCGTGGGCGGAAACGTTTGAGCGTTGGACCTTCGTTGACGTAAGCCTCTGTTACTACGAGGTTTTCGATATTCATGTCGAAGTTATGCTCAGCGTTCGCGATTGCCGATTTCAATACTTTCTCGACGATAGGCGTTGCAGCCTTGTTCGTGTAAGCGAGAACTGAAAGTGCTTCGCCGACTTGCTTCCCGCGGATAAGGTCTACGACGAGACGTGCCTTACGAGGAGCAATGCGAACCATGTTAGCCGATGCTTTAGATTGCATGTTGAGTACCTCCCCTCAGATTAACGTTTCGTCTTCTTATCGTTTCCAGCGTGTCCTTTGTAAGAACGCGTAGGAGCGAATTCACCAAGTTTGTGACCGACCATATCTTCTGTCACGTAAACCGGTACGTGTTTACGACCATCGTATACAGCGATCGTGTGACCGATGAACTCTGGGAAGATTGTCGAGCGGCGTGACCAAGTTTTGATAACGTGCTTATCACCAGCTTCGTTAGCCTTGTCGACTTTAGCGAGCAAGTGGTGATCTGCGAATGGACCTTTTTTCAAGCTGCGACCCATAGTTGTACCTCCCTTTGGCATGATTTCGGAACGGCTCGTTCGGCGAACCGCTCGCAAATCATGTGATTATTTTTTAGAACGACGAACGATGTATTTGTCGCTCGCTTTGTTTTTCTTACGTGTTTTGTATCCAAGAGCTGGTTTACCCCAAGGAGTGAGTGGGCCTGAACGACCGATTGGTGCGCGACCTTCACCACCACCGTGTGGGTGATCAACCGGGTTCATTACAGAACCACGAACTGTTGGACGTTTTCCGAGCCAGCGTGAACGACCGGCTTTACCGATGTTGACGAGCTCGTGCTCTTCGTTACCGACAGCACCGACTGTTGCACGGCAAGTAGCGAGGATCATGCGTGTTTCGCCTGATTGGAGACGAACGATCGCGTATTTCCCGTCTTTACCGAGAAGCTGAGCAGAAGTACCAGCTGCGCGAACGAGCTGACCACCTTTACCTGGCTTGAGTTCGATGTTGTGGATGAGCGTACCGACTGGGATGTTAGAAAGCGGAAGCGCGTTACCGACTTTGATGTCAGCCTCTGCGCCAGACATGATCTGCATGTCTACTTTCAATCCTTTAGGTGCGAGGATGTAGCGTTTTTCACCATCGATGTAGTGGATAAGAGCGATGTTAGCTGAGCGGTTCGGATCGTACTCGATCGTTGCTACGCGGCCAGCGATGCCGTCCTTGTTCCGTTTGAAGTCGATGATACGGTATTTACGTTTGTGTCCGCCACCTTGGTGACGTACTGTCAAACGACCTTGGTTGTTACGACCGCCCTTTTTCGAAAGCTTTTCAGTCAACGATTTTTCAGGACGTGAAGCCGTAATTTCAGCGAAGTCGAGTGCAGTCATATTACGACGACCGTTAGTGGTCGGTTTAAACTTTTTAATTCCCATCGAGAGTTCCCTCCTTTTCTACAGAATACCGATTAACCGAGGTAATCGAGTTCTTTGCTATCTGCAGTAAGCGTGACGACCGCTTTTTTGCGGCGTGCTGTGTAACCAGCGTGACGACCTACGCGTTTTGCTTTTGGTTTTGAGATAAGTGTGTTGACTTTCGCAACTTTCACTCCGAAGATCGCTTCAACAGCATCTTTGATTTGACCCTTAGATGCCTTCACGTCTACTTCGAAAGTGTACTTTTTCTCAGCCATTTGATTCACTGAGCGTTCAGTGATTACAGGACGTTTGAGAATATCGTGTGTGTGTGCCATTATGCAAGCACCTCCTCTACTTTCGCAACAGCGTCCTTCGTAATGACGACTTTGTCGTGTGCGACAAGGTCAAGGACGTTTACACCAGCAGCGTCAACGACTGTGACACCCGGGATGTTGCGTGTTGAAAGAACGACCATCTCATTGTAGTCAGCTGTGACGACGAGAACTTTACGCTCGATTGAAAGAGCAGCGAAGACCGAAATCATGTCTTTTGTTTTCGGTGCATCGATTGTCAATCCTTCGAGGACGATGAACTCGTTGTTAGCGACCTTCGACGACAATGCCGAACGAAGTGCGAGACGACGAACTTTTTTAGGAAGCTTGTAAGAGTACGAACGTGGTGTTGGACCGAAGACCGTTCCACCGCCAACCCATTGTGGCGAACGGATCGAACCTTGGCGTGCACGACCAGTACCTTTTTGTTTCCATGGTTTACGGCCGCCACCGCGAACTTCCGAGCGACCCTTCGTATCATGTGTACCTTGGCGACGTGAAGCTTGTTGCATGACGATTGCGTCATACAGGACTGCTTCGTTCGGCTCGATTCCGAAAACGGCATCTGCGAGCTCGATGTCTCCGACTTGTGTACCTGTTTGGTTAAGCAAAGCTACTTTAGGCATTCGTTATTCCTCCTTTCCTTGCAAACGATTAGTTGCCTTTTACCGCAGATTTGATGACTACTTGGCTCTTACGTGCGCCTGGGATAGCACCCTTGACGAGGAGCAAGCCGCGTTCAGCATCAACTTTTACGATTTCAAGGTTTTGAACAGTGATTTGCTCGCCACCCATGCGTCCTGGGAGAAGTTTCCCTTTGAATACACGGTTAGGAGCGACTGGACCCATTGAACCTGGGCGACGGTGGTAACGCGAACCGTGAGCCATTGGACCACGTGATTGGTTGTGGCGCTTGATCGCACCAGCAAAACCTTTACCTTTCGACGTACCTGTTACATCAACCATTTCGCCTGCAGCGAAAGTATCTGCCTTAATCTCTTGACCGATTGTGAAATCTGATACGGATGTACGGATTTCTTTAATGAAGCGCTTAGGAGTCGCGTTTGCTTTCGCAGCGTGACCTTTTTGCGGTTTGTTTTGACGACCTTCTTTGATATCACCAAAGCCGAGTTGGACTGCTTCGTAACCGTCCACTTCCATCGTCTTCACTTGAAGAACGACGTTACCTTCTACTGAAACGACAGTAACAGGTACTACTTCGCCTGATTCGTTGAAGATTTGTGTCATACCGAGTTTAGTTCCTAAGATTCCTTTAGCCATGAGATACACCTCCTAAATATTGAATGTTTTGATCTTCTGGCTAGTATCAACTATCTATAGAAGAATTAAAGTTTGATTTCGATGTCAACGCCCGATGGAAGTTCAAGACGCATAAGCGCATCAACTGTTTTCGGTGTTGGGTTAACGATGTCGATCAAGCGTTTGTGTGTGCGCATTTCGAACTGCTCACGAGCATCTTTGTACTTGTGAACCGCACGAAGGATCGTGTAGATCGATTTCTCCGTTGGGAGTGGGATCGGACCTGATACTTTCGCACCTGAACGTTTCGCTGTTTCGACAATCTTCTCAGCCGATTGATCAAGCACGCGGTGATCGTATGCTTTCAAACGGATCCGAATTTTTTCGTTTGCCATGTTGTTTCCCTCCTTTTCGCCTACTTTTCTAAATAGACATTCTCCGCGGAAATTTCCACCCCAGCCATGGCAATGCCGCCGGGCGTGTCATAACCTCCCGCTTCATCGCGTTGTGTTTGTGACCAACATATTCTAGTTTACTCAATTCCAGAACGGAAAGCAAGCAAATTAAATAGAATATGTTTTCAAGTCTCTCACCACTCGCACAAACACTTTTTATAGTATATAAGATGTCAGACCATGTTGCAACACCTGTTTGAAAATTAACGATCTGTTTTCACTATAGAAAAAACCTTCCGCCACGGGAGACGGAAGGTTTTTATCTCATTGATTACTCAACGATTTCAGTTACAGATCCAGCGCCTACAGTACGGCCGCCTTCACGGATTGAGAAACGAGTCTCTTTTTCAAGAGCGATTGGCGCGATGAGTTCAACAGTCATTTCGATGTTGTCCCCAGGCATTACCATTTCAGTTCCTTCTGGAAGTTGGCACATACCAGTTACGTCAGTTGTACGGAAGTAGAACTGCGGGCGGTAGTTAGCGAAGAACGGCGTGTGACGGCCACCCTCTTCTTTAGAAAGAACGTAAACTTGCGCTTTGAACTTTTTGTGCGGAGTGATCGTGTTCGGCTTAGCGAGAACTTGTCCACGCTCGATGTCGTCACGCGATACACCACGGAGAAGTGCACCGATGTTGTCGCCAGCTTCAGCATAGTCAAGAAGCTTACGGAACATCTCTACACCAGTACATACTGATTTTTTAGTCTCTTCGTGAAGACCAACGATTTCAACTTCGTCGTTGACTTTAAGAACTCCACGCTCAACGCGGCCAGTTGCTACTGTACCACGACCAGTGATCGAGAATACGTCCTCGACTGGCATCATGAAGTCTTTGTCAGTGTCGCGAGTTGGCTCAGGGATGTACTCATCAACAGCGTTCATGAGTTCCATGATTTTTTCTTCCCATTGTGGTTCGCCGTTAAGCGCGCCAAGAGCAGAACCCTTGATTACTGGGAGATCGTCGCCTGGGAAGTCGTATTCAGAAAGAAGCTCACGGATTTCCATTTCAACGAGTTCAAGAAGCTCTTCGTCGTCAACCATGTCGACTTTGTTCATGAATACTACGATGAAAGGAACACCTACTTGACGTGAAAGCAGGATGTGCTCACGTGTTTGTGGCATTGGACCATCAGTTGCAGATACAACGAGGATCGCGCCGTCCATTTGAGCAGCACCAGTGATCATGTTTTTAACATAGTCAGCGTGACCTGGGCAGTCAACGTGTGCGTAGTGGCGTTTTTCAGTTTCGTACTCGATGTGAGCTGTTGCGATTGTGATACCGCGCTCGCGCTCTTCTGGAGCACCATCGATTTGGTCGAACTTAGTAGCAGCCTTACCTTGTGCTTTTGCAAGTACAGCAGAGATCGCTGCAGTCAAAGTTGTTTTACCGTGGTCGACGTGGCCGATTGTACCAACGTTAACGTGCGGTTTAGAACGGTCGAATTTTTCCTTACCCATTCCGAATTCCTCCTCTATGTGTCTCATAATTTATTAACTAGGAAGGTGAGTCGTCGAATAACGTACACCTTCCTTAGCTTACACTAATCAAATAAGCGTGACAACCTGTACCTCTAAGGGATTAGCCGTTTGCTTTTTTGATGATTTCTTCAGCGACTGATTTCGGTACTTCTTCATAGTGATCGAAGTGCATCGAGTACGTACCGCGACCTTGTGTGCGCGAACGGAGGCCCGTTGCATATCCGAACATCTCTGAGAGTGGAACCATCGCACGAACGACTTGAGCGTTACCGCGAGCTTCCATACCTTCTACGCGACCACGGCGTGACGTGATGTCACCCATGATGTCTCCCATGTATTCGTCTGGGATGACGACTTCGACTTTCATCATTGGCTCAAGGATAACAGCGCCGCTCTTATCTTTAAGTTGTTTGACAGCCATCGAAGCTGCGATTTTGAACGCCATCTCGTTCGAGTCGACATCGTGGTACGATCCGAAGACGAGAGCCGCTTTGACGTCGACTACTGGGTAACCAGCAAGGATACCGTTTTGAAGTGCTTCTTCGATTCCGTTCTCGACCGCTGGGATGTATTCACGTGGAACGACACCACCGACGATTTTGTTGTTGAACTCGAAGCCAGCGCCTTCTTCGTTCGGCTCGAACTCAACGACGACGTGACCATACTGACCACGACCACCTGATTGACGAGCGAACTTCGAGTCGATCTTCGCCGCTTGGCGAATCGTCTCACGGTAAGCTACTTGTGGAGCACCAACGTTTGCTTCGACTTTGAACTCGCGACGCATACGGTCAACGATGATGTCGAGGTGAAGCTCACCCATACCTGAGATGATCGTTTGACCAGTCTCTGGGTTTGTTTCAGTGCGGAACGTTGGATCCTCTTCAGCAAGCTTAGCGAGGGCTTGACCCATTTTATCTTGGTCAGCTTTCGTTTTTGGTTCGATAGCGACCGAGATAACTGGTTCTGGGAATGTCATTGATTCGAGAACGACGTTGTCTTTCTCTGCACAGAGCGTATCTCCAGTCGTAGTGTCTTTAAGACCTACTGCTGCAGCGATATCACCAGCGAAGACCATCGGGATCTCCTCACGGCTGTTCGCGTGCATTTGAAGGATACGTCCGAGACGTTCCCGCTTGCCTTTAGTCGAGTTCTTGACGTAAGAACCTGCCGAAGCTGTACCAGAGTACACACGGAAGAACGTCAATTTACCGACGTAAGGGTCAGTCATGACTTTGAACGCGAGTGCTGAGAATGGCGCTTCGTCCGAAGACTCACGCAGGATCTCTTCATCCGTGTCCATGTCGATTCCTTTGATTGCTTCTACGTCGACTGGTGATGGGAGGTAGTCGAGAACTGCGTCGAGCATGAGCTGGACACCTTTGTTCTTGAATGCCGAACCAACGAGAACAGGATAGAAATCTACGCTCAATGTCGCTTTACGGATACCCGCTTTAAGCTCTTCGACCGTGACTTCCTCGCCCTCGAGGTATTTCATCATCATTTCTTCTTCGTAGTCAGCAACAGCTTCGATGAGTGAAGCGCGGAGCTCTTCAGCTTGCTCTTCGAACTCAGCCGGGAAACCGTCTGTTACTTCGATGTCTGTACCGAGGTCATTCGTGTACATGTATGTTTTGCGTTCAACGAGGTCCATGATACCGCGGAACTCATCTTCAGCACCGATTGGAAGCTGGATCGCGTGTGCGTTCGCTTGAAGGCGATCGCGAAGCGTTCCGACCGAGTACAGGAAGTCTGCACCGATTTTATCCATCTTGTTGACGAAGACGACACGTGGTACGCCGTATGTCGTTGCTTGGCGCCATACTGTCTCAGTTTGTGGCTCAACACCAGACTGAGCGTCAAGTACTGCTACCGCACCATCAAGTACGCGGAGTGAACGTTCAACTTCAACTGTGAAGTCTACGTGTCCTGGAGTATCGATGATGTTTACGCGGTGACCTTTCCATTGAGCAGTCGTTGCTGCCGATGTGATCGTGATCCCACGCTCTTGCTCTTGTGCCATCCAGTCCATTTGCGAAGCACCTTCGTGCGTTTCACCAATCTTGTGGATACGACCCGTGTAATAAAGGATCCGCTCAGTCGTTGTTGTCTTACCAGCATCGATGTGAGCCATGATTCCGATGTTACGAGTGTTCTTTAGGGAGAATTCTCTTGCCATCTTAAAACATTCTCCTTTCGCATTTTAGTTTGGTTGCGTGCAGGAGTGCACGTCATGACTATACCCGAAAGCCACCTCATCATTCCATCAAAAATGGCATCAATGAGGTGGTCAATTTCGGAATTACCAGCGGTAGTGTGCGAACGCTTTGTTCGCTTCCGCCATTTTGTGCATATCTTCGCGCTTCTTGACAGAAGCACCAGTGTTGTTAGCAGCGTCCATGATCTCGTTAGCGAGACGCATGTCCATTGTTTTTTCGTTACGGAGACGTGAGTAGTTCACGAGGTAACGAAGAGCGAGTGTCGTACGGCGCTCTGGACGAACTTCGATTGGAACTTGATAGTTAGCTCCACCTACACGGCGTGCTTTAACTTCAAGAACTGGCATGATGTTGTTCATCGCCTCTTCAAATACTTCCATTGCATCGCGGCCTGAGCGCTCAGCGATTGTTTCGAAAGCTTTGTAGAGAATTTGTTGAGCTGTACCTTTTTTACCATCCAACATAAGACGGTTGATAAGGCGAGTGACGAGTTTCGAGTTGTAGATCGGATCAGCCATTACGTCGCGACGTTCTACTTGACCTTTACGTGGCATTCCGAGTCCCTCCTTTCATATAGTGAGGTGATGTCTTAGGCGACATCTGAATTATTTTTTAACTTTAGGACGTTTTGTACCGTATTTCGAACGACCTTGCATACGGCCGTCGACACCAGCTGTATCGAGCGCACCACGAACGATGTGGTAACGTACCCCTGGTAAGTCTTTTACACGACCGCCGCGGATAAGCACTACGCTGTGCTCTTGCAGGTTGTGGCCGATACCTGGGATGTAAGCTGTTACTTCGATTTGGTTCGTCAAGCGAACACGAGCATACTTACGAAGAGCCGAGTTCGGTTTCTTCGGAGTCATTGTACCTACACGAGTACAAACACCACGTTTTTGTGGCGAACTCACATTGGTTTGAGCTTTCGCGAAGCTGTTGTAACCTTTGTTAAGTGCTGGTGATTTCGAGTTGACGACTTTCGATTGGCGACCTTTACGGACCAATTGGTTGATAGTAGGCATCTTTGAGATCCTCCCTTCTTGAATTCGTGACGATTTTAAAACCACCGAGCCGGGTGGTTCATCGAAAGTCATAATGAAACGTTTTGCGTGGCTCAGGCATTCCATTGCCACACAAAACGCATTATCAAACTTTCTTAATGGCAACAGCAGTTGCTGCGACATCAATCCCGCAAGCTTTTCCAAGTTCGACCTTGGATGGGACGTTCACGATCGGAACGCCTGCCTGCATCGCTGCATCGAGCAGTGCTTGTTTAACGTGTTCATCTGCGTCATCCGCGATGATCACTTCCGACGCCTTGCCAGATCGCAATGCTTTGAGCGTTTGTTTTTGACCAACAAACTTCAAATCTGCGCCGACCACTTTTTTGTAAGACATGAAGATATCCTCCAAAATAACACGGCCGGTTGGCAACACTATATCATAGTAGCACCGCCAAACCGGCGTGTCAAGGCGTTTTATTCTACTGGAGAATCCACTTCTACTGGTTCTTCTCCGGCTATTTCGAGACCGATTTGACGGTAACGGTTCATACCTGTACCTGCAGGAACCAGCTTACCGATGATGACGTTCTCTTTCAAGCCGCGAAGGTAGTCGCTCTTCCCTTTGATGGCTGCGTCTGTAAGGACGCGTGTCGTCTCCTGGAACGATGCTGCCGAGAGGAACGAATCCGTCTCGAGCGATGCTTTCGTGATACCAAGGAGGACTGGCTTCGCTGACGCGAGGGCTTTGCCTGCGCGGAGCGCTTCTTTACAAGCTTCCTTGAACGTCGAGATATCGACGAGCGAACCTGGGAGAAGCGAAGTCTCACCAGACTCGATGACCTTGACGCGGCGGATCATTTGGCGAACCATGACCTCGACGTGTTTGTCCCCGATCTCTACCCCTTGCATCCGGTATACTTTTTGAACTTCCTGGAGAAGGTAGTTCTGTACGCCCGAGACGCCTTTGACGTTCAACAGTTCTTTCGGATCGATCGAACCTTCTGTGAAGACTTGGCCAGCTTTGACCTCGTCTCCGAGTTGGACACGCAGACGCGAGCCGAACGGGATCGTGTACGAACGTGTCTCGCTCAGTCCTTGGACCGTGAGCTCACGCTTGTCGCGCGATTCCGTGAAGTCGATCACTGTACCGTCGATTTCCGAGATGACCGCCTGACCTTTCGGGTTACGGGCTTCGAAAAGCTCTTGGATACGCGGAAGACCTTGCGTGATGTCATCCCCTGCAACCCCGCCTGTGTGGAAGGTACGCATCGTAAGCTGCGTTCCTGGCTCACCGATCGATTGCGCGGCGATGATACCGACCGCTTCGCCGACCTCGACGTCATTACCTGTCGCGAGGTTGCGTCCGTAACATTTCTTACAGACACCGTGGCTAGTGTTACAAGTGAACGCCGTACGGATCTCGACGTTGTCGATTCCCGCGTCCGTGATGAGGCGTGCGACATCCTCATCGATGAGCTGGTTCGTGCTCGCGAGGAGCTCGCCTGTCTCAGGGTGGACGACGTTCTCGAAAGCAGTCCGGCCGACGAGTCGGTCGTACAGGCTCTCGATTTCCTCTGTCCCCTCACGGAGAGCAGAGACGCGAATCCCGCGGTCTGTGCCGCAATCATCTTCGCGGATGATGACGTCTTGCGCGACGTCGACGAGACGACGTGTCAGGTAACCTGAGTCAGCCGTTTTCAGTGCTGTATCGGCAAGACCTTTACGCGCACCGTGTGTCGAGATGAAGTATTCCTGAACCGTCAGACCTTCACGGAACGATGATTTGATCGGGAGCTCGATGATCCGTCCACTTGGAGCGGCCATGAGCCCACGCATACCAGCGAGCTGCGTGAAGTTCGACGCGTTACCACGGGCACCGGAGTCACTCATCATGAAGATCGGGTTGAGACGGTTGAGGGATTTCATCAGTCGTGACTGAATTTCATCCTTCGCGTCATTCCACGATTTGACGACGCGCTCATAGCGCTCGTCTTCCGTGATGAGACCGCGGCGGTACGATTTCATGACACGATCGACGTTGTCTTGTGCCTCGACGAGGATCTCCTGCTTGTCAGGAAGGACGATGATGTCCGAGATCCCGACCGTGATACCAGCTTTAGTCGAGTGTTTGAAACCGAGGTTCTTCATGCGGTCAAGCATCCGGCTCGTTTCCGTCGTCTCGAAGCGTTTGAAGACCTCTGCGATGACGTTTCCGAGGAACCCTTTCTTGAACGGGTCGATGAGCGGACGATTTTTGATCTCTTCCGCGACGTCGATCCCTTTATCGAGGAAGTACTTCTCAGGCGTTGCTTCCTGGAGGTTCTCCATCGAAGGCTCGTTCAAGTACGGGAATGTCGTTGGGAGGATCTCGTTGAAGATCAGCTTACCGACAGTCGTGACGAGCAGCTTCTCGTTTTGCTCTTCCGTGAACGTCGGGTTTTTCAGGACGCCAGCCGGAATCGCGACACGTGTGTGGAAGTGGACATAGCCGTTTTGGTAGGCGATGATCGCTTCGTTTACAGTCGAGAAGATTTTCCCTTCGCCGATCGCGCCTTCGCGCTCGAGCGTCAGGTAGTAGTTACCGAGGACCATATCCTGCGATGGTGTTACGACAGGCTTACCGTCTTTCGGGTTCAAGATGTTTTGTGCAGCGAGCATGAGAAGACGGGCTTCTGCTTGCGCTTCTGCAGAGAGTGGTACGTGGACCGCCATTTGGTCACCATCGAAGTCGGCGTTGTAAGCCGTACATACGAGCGGGTGAAGGCGAATCGCGCGTCCTTCGACGAGCGTCGGCTCGAACGCCTGGATACCGAGACGGTGAAGCGTCGGTGCACGGTTCAAGAGGACTGGATGCTCACGGATGACTTCTTCGAGTACGTCCCAGATTTCAGGTTGTACACGTTCGATCTTCCGCTTCGCGCTCTTGATGTTCGGTGCGATTCCGCGTGAGACGAGTTCCTTCATGACGAACGGTTTGAAGAGCTCAAGAGCCATCTCTTTCGGGAGACCACATTGATACATCTTCAGGTTCGGACCAACGACGATAACCGAACGACCGGAATAGTCGACACGTTTACCGAGCAAGTTTTGACGGAAACGTCCTTGTTTCCCTTTCAGCATGTGTGAAAGTGATTTGAGCGGACGGTTACCAGGTCCTGTTACCGGACGGCCGCGACGACCGTTATCGATCAGGGCATCGACCGCTTCTTGAAGCATCCGCTTCTCGTTCTGGACGATGATGTTCGGAGCCCCGAGGTCGAGAAGACGCTTCAGACGGTTGTTACGGTTGATGACGCGGCGATACAGGTCGTTCAAGTCAGACGTCGCGAAACGTCCGCCGTCGAGCTGCACCATCGGGCGAAGCTCAGGCGGGATGACCGGAAGGACTTCGAGCACCATCCATTCCGGTTGGTTACCGGAATTGAGGAATGCGTCGAGTACTTCAAGACGTTTGATCGCGCGCGTCCGGCGTTGACCTTGGATCATCCGGAGGTCTTCACGGAGACCGGCGACTTCCGTCTCGAGCTGAACGTCGCGGAGAAGCTTACGTACAGCTTCCGCACCCATTTCAGCCGTGAACGTGTTGCCGAACTTCTCACGGTACGCACGGTATTCTTTCTCTGAGAGGAGTTGCTTCTTCTCGAGCGTCGATTCGCCCGGATCCGTCACGACGTACGACGCGAAGTAAATGACTTCTTCGAGTGCACGCGGCGACATGTCGAGGACGAGTCCCATTCGGCTCGGGATTCCTTTGAAGTACCAGATGTGCGAGACAGGTGCTGCGAGTTCGATGTGACCCATCCGCTCGCGACGCACTTTCGCCTTCGTGACTTCAACGCCACAGCGGTCACAAATAATCCCTTTATAACGGATCCGTTTGTACTTGCCGCAGTAGCACTCCCAGTCTTTCGTCGGACCAAAGATACGTTCACAGAACAAGCCGTCTTTCTCTGGCTTGAGCGTACGATAGTTGATCGTCTCCGGCTTCTTCACTTCCCCGAAAGACCACGAACGGATCTTTTCAGGGGAAGCGAGGCCGATTTTCATATATTCAAATCTATTAACATCTACCAAGGGGTGGACCTCCCTTTCGCTTATTCCTCTTCAGTTACGACTGGTGCGACGGGCGGTTGAATTTCTTCAAGCGCTGGTGTCGCGTTCGGGATATTGTCCTCGTCCTCGTCCTTCATCTCGATCTCTTCATCTTCGGCAGACATCATCTTGACGTCCATACCGAGCGACTGGAGCTCCTTGATGAGTACGCGGAACGATTCCGGTACGCCCGCTTGTGGTACGTTCTCGCCTTTGACGATCGCTTCGTACGCTTTGACACGTCCGATCGTATCATCCGACTTGATCGTAAGAATCTCTTGGAGCGTGTAAGCCGCACCATATGCTTCGAGTGCCCATACTTCCATCTCCCCGAAGCGCTGTCCACCGAACTGGGCTTTACCACCGAGCGGCTGTTGCGTGACGAGCGAGTAAGGACCTGTCGAACGAGCGTGAAGCTTATCATCGACCATGTGCGCGAGTTTGATCATGTACATGACACCGACCGAGATACGGTTATCGAACGCTTCGCCTGAACGGCCGTCATAAAGGACGGTCTTCGCGTCACGATCCATTCCCGCTTCTTCGATCGTCGCCCATACATCTTCCTCACGTGCTCCATCGAATACCGGAGACGCGACTTTGATGCCGAGCTGGCGTGCTGCCATGCCGAGGTGAAGCTCGAGCAACTGACCGATGTTCATCCGTGATGGTACACCAAGCGGGTTCAACATGATGTCGATTGGGGTACCGTCAGGCATATACGGCATATCTTCTTCTGGCAGGATGCGCGAGATAACACCTTTGTTACCGTGACGACCCGCCATTTTATCGCCTTCGTGGATCTTCCGCTTCTGAACGATGTAAGCACGGATCAACTGGTTGACACCAGGTGAGAGCTCATCGCCGTTGTCGCGGTCGAAGATCTTCACGTCGAGGATGATTCCATCCCCACCGTGCGGTACACGGAGTGATGTATCACGGACTTCACGCGCCTTCTCACCGAAGATCGCGTGGAGCAAGCGCTCCTCAGCCGTCAGCTCCGTCACACCTTTAGGCGTGACTTTACCGACGAGGATGTCCCCGTCCTTGACTTCCGCTCCGACGCGGATGATTCCGCGGTCGTCGAGGTTCTTCAAGGCGTCGTCACCGACGTTCGGGATGTCACGCGTGATCTCTTCAGGTCCGAGCTTCGTATCACGTGACTCACATTCGTACTCCTCGATGTGGATCGATGTATAGACATCGTCCTTGACGAGGCGTTCGCTCATGATGACAGCATCCTCATAGTTATATCCATCCCAAGTCATGAAGCCGACGAGGACGTTGCGTCCGAGCGCGAGCTCGCCGCCATCCATCGATGGGCCGTCTGCTAGGATTTCACCTTTTTCCACGCGGTCGCCCGCTTGGATGATTGGTTTTTGGTTGTAGCAAGTCCCTTGGTTCGAACGGATGAACTTCTGGATCTTGTAGCGGTCGAGTTCGCCTTGGACATCGTTGCCGTCAACTTCCGTCACACGACGGACGAGGACTTCGCGTGCCGTGACGCGCTCGACGATCCCTGGGTACTTCGCGACGACAGCCGCCCCAGAGTCCTTCGCAGACACGTACTCCATCCCAGTCCCGACGATTGGCGATTCAGGATCGAGAAGTGGTACGGCCTGCCGCTGCATGTTCGCACCCATGAGGGCACGGTTCGAGTCATCGTTCTCAAGGAACGGGATACATGCCGTCGCTGCCGAAACGACCTGTTTCGGAGAAACGTCCATGTAATCGACGCGAGCAGGTTCGACAGACAAGTTCTGTCCACGGAAACGCGTAAGGACGTGCGAATCCTGGAACGTACCTTCTTCTGTCAGAAGCATGTTCGCCTGGGCGACGACGTAGAGATCTTCTTCGTCAGCCGTCATATAGTGGATTTCATTCGTGACGACACTCGTCTCCGGATCGACGCGGCGGTAAGGCGCCTCGATGAAGCCATACTCGTTGACCTTCGCGAACGAAGAAAGCGAGTTGATGAGCCCGATGTTCGGACCCTCTGGCGTCTCGATCGGACACATACGCGAATAGTGCGAATAGTGAACGTCTCGAACTTCGAAACCAGCGCGCTCACGCGTCAAACCACCAGGCCCGAGGGCAGACAGACGGCGTTTGTGCGTCAATTCCGCGAGCGGGTTCGTCTGGTCCATGAACTGCGAGAGCTGCGAGCTGCCGAAGAACTCCTTGATCGATGCGATGACCGGGCGGATGTTGATCAGTGCCTGCGGCGTGATCGCATTCTGGTCTTGGATCGACATACGTTCCTTGACGACACGTTCCATCCGCGAGAGACCGATCCGGAATTGGTTTTGAAGCAATTCCCCGACCGAACGCAGACGGCGGTTACCGAGGTGATCGATGTCATCCGTCGTACCGACTTCGTGGAGAAGGTTGAAGAAATAGTTGATGGCTGCGATCATATCAGCCGGCGTGATGTGCTTGATGTCGCGATCGATGTTGCCATTGCCGATGATGTTGATGATACGCTCGCCTTCCGCGTCGTCCGGTGCGAACACCTTGATCGACTGGAGTGTGAATGGCTCACCTTGCGTCACGCCGCCCGTTGGCGTCGCTTCGAGATAGCCGACTGACTCTTCGAGGTACGGCAAGACTTTGTCGAGCATACGACGATCCAGGACCGTTCCTACTTCCGCGATCACTTCGCCCGTTTCCGGGTCGACGAGTGTCTCGGCAAGCTTTTGTCCGAAGAGACGGTTTTTCAAATGGAGCTTCTTGTTGATTTTATAGCGACCAACGTTTGCCAAGTCATAGCGTTTCGGGTCGAAGAAGCGCGACACGAGAAGTGCTTTCGCGTTCTCGACTGTCGGCGGCTCGCCCGGGCGCAGACGCTCATAGATTTCGATGAGGGCTTTTTCTGTTGATTCTGTATTATCTTTTTCAAGGGAATTGCGGAGATACTCATCATCACCGAGAAGATCGATGATTTCCTGATCCGACCCGAATCCAAGGGCACGCAAAAGAACCGTTACCGGAATCTTACGTGTGCGATCGATTCGTACATAGACGATATCCTTCGCATCCGTCTCAAGTTCGAGCCATGCTCCACGGTTCGGGATGACCGTTGCCGAGAATCCACGTTTACCGTTCTTATCCAACTTGTTGCTGTAATAGACACTCGGTGAACGAACGAGCTGCGATACGATGACGCGCTCTGCACCATTGATGATGAATGTTCCCGACTCCGTCATAAGCGGGAAGTCACCCATAAACACTTCTTGTTCTTTCAATTCACCCGTCTCTTTATTTTGAAGACGGACTTTCACGCGAAGCGGTGCCGAATAGGTCACGTCGCGTTCTTTTGATTCATCGATCGAATACTTCGGATCTCCGAGTGAGTAATCGATGAATTCTAATACGAGATTTCCTGTGAAATCCGAAATCGGCGAGATGTCATGAAACATTTCGCGCAGACCTTCACGGAGGAACCACTCATAAGAAGTAGTTTGAATCTCGATTAGGTTTGGAAGTTCTAACACTTCGCTGATACGTGCATAGCTTCTTCTCTGACGGTGACGACCGTACTGAACAAGTTGACCAGTCAACTGATTCACCTCTCAGACCCACTTCTTCTTAAGGAAGGACGGGTGTAATATCGAACATTGAAGCCATTTTTTGACCGATAAGCGCAAAAAAGCGACGTCTTGTCTACTCAATCATCTGTAGTCGAGAACGCCAGCTGCTTCACCTTTCTTATCCAAAAATCACTCCAATGGCATTTTATAATACTATCATATACAAATAGGCAGGTCAACGACAAACTGAGCAGTTTGTCAAGACCGAATTGACCGAAAAATGAAATATCCTTTATCCTTAGCCATCGTCTCGCACGATCCGAATACTTCCTCCATCAACTTCTTCGCGGAAGGAGCACCCTGCTTCTTCTGAATGACGACCCAGAGGGCACCGCCCGGAAGGAGATGGTCATACGCTTCCCGAAGAATCCGGTGGACGACTTGTTTCCCGGCGCGAATCGGCGGGTTCGTCACGATCGCTGCAAACGCCTTATTCCCTACACCTGCATATCCATCACTCACACCGGTCGTCACGGACACACCGTTCGCAACCGCATTCGAGGCGGCAAGCGCAAGCGCACGTTCATTCACGTCGACGAGCATCGCACCACGTCCCGTCGTCTTCGCGAGTGAAATCCCCATCGGTCCGTAACCGCAACCGACATCAAGAATATCCCCTCCGACTTCAGGTTCTGCGAACGACTCGATCAACAGACGCGAGCCGAAATCGACATCCCCTTTCGAGAAGACGCCATAATCCGACGTGAAGCGGAACGTCTCGCCCCGGAGCTCGTAACTCCATGTCTTCGGATCACTCTTTGACGAGGGATCATTCGAATAATAATGGTCTGCCATGCCCTGCTCCCCTTTCGAAATAATCGTGAAAAGAAAAGAAGCTCGCAGCGCGAGCTTCTTTTGTCTTCGAAATAGAAGGAATTACTTCACTTCTACAGTAGCGCCAGCTTCTTCAAGCTTAGCTTTGACTGCGTCAGCGTCTTCTTTCGAAACGCCTTCTTTAACTGGAGCCGGAGTTCCGTCAACGAGTGCTTTCGCTTCTTTAAGACCGAGGCCTGTGAGTTCACGAACAGCTTTGATGACGTTGATTTTTCCAGCGCCAGCGTTTGTGAGGATTACGTCGAATTCAGTTTGCTCTTCAGCAACTGCTGCTCCGCCGCCTGCTGCTGCTACTGGAGCTGCTGCAGATACGCCGAATTCTTCTTCGATTGTTTTTACGAGTTCGTTAAGTTCGAGAACAGTCATGTTCTTGAGGTCTTCAATGAATTGCTCTTTGTTGAAAGCCATTTTGGTTTTCCTCCTTGTTTTTCCCACGTTGGGGTTGAAATGATGTGTTTGCCTATCCCGCTAAGCGGACATTAAGCAGTTTGTTCTTCTTTTTGCTCTGCGATTGCGTTCGTTGCCACCGCGAGTCCGCGGATTGGCGCTTGAAGCACGCTGAGGAGCATCGAAAGGAGACCTTCGCGCGATGGAAGTTCTGCAAGTGCTTTGACGTCTTCGAGTGAAGAGACTTTGCCTTCGATGATACCACCTTTAAGCTCGAGCGCTTTGTGGTCTTTCGAGAATGTGTTGAGGATCTTAGCAGGAGCTACAACGTCTTCGTTGCTGAATGCTACTGCAGTCGGGCCTGTGAACACTTCGTCAAGACCTTCCAAACCGTTTTGAGCTGCTGCGCGGCGGAGAAGACCGTTTTTGTAAACTTTGAACTCAACACCCGCGTCGCGGAGTTGTTTACGAAGTTCAGTTACTTCTTCTACTGTGAGACCACGGTAGTCGACGATGATCGTTCCAACGCTCGCTTGCATTTTCTCAGCGATCTCAGTGACGAGACCTGATTTGTGGGCGATAACTTTTTCGCTTGCCATATCTGTTTGCACCTCCTGGTCGTTAAGATATACCGGTACGAGGGGCTGCTCGCTTTCAAATAAAAAGCCTCCGTCCGTCCGAGGACAGAGGAGGCGTAATCGTCAAAAAGGATACCTGAACAAGCAGGCTCTCTGAGCAAGAACACCTCGGAAGGAATTACGCTCGGCTAGGAGCACCTTCTGTCTACGGTAATGTCGATTATATCAACGTTTAATACTGTAACAGCGTTCTATCAACGTTGTCAAGTTCGTTTTTAACGAGGAATTACTTCGTGAAGTCAGCAGATGCTACGCGAACGCCAGGACCCATTGTCGAAGCGATCGAGATGTTTTTAAGGTAAACACCTTTCGCAGTAGCTGGTTTGACTTTGAGGAGTGTCTCGATGACAGTGTTGATGTTGTCGACGAGCTTCTCGTTGTCAAACGATTTCTTACCGACTGGTACGTGGATGTTACCTGATTTGTCGACGCGGTATTCAACTTTACCAGCTTTGATATCGTTGATCGCTTTCGTCACATCGAAAGTAACTGTTCCAGTTTTCGGGTTAGGCATGAGGCCTTTTGGTCCGAGGACACGACCGAGTTTACCAACTTCACCCATCATGTCAGGTGTCGCGACGATAACGTCGAAGTCGAACCATCCTTGTTGGATTTTAGTGATGTACTCTGCATCGCCAGCGAAGTCTGCACCAGCTGCTTCAGCTTCTTTCAATTTCTCACCTTTCGCGAAGACGAGAACTTTTTGTGTTTTACCAGTACCGTGTGGCAATACGACTGCTCCACGGATCTGTTGGTCAGCTTTCTTCGGGTCAACGCCGAGTCGAACAGCGAGTTCGATCGTTTCGTCGAATTTCGCAGTAGCTGCTTTTTTAGAAAGGTCTACTGCTTCAGCGAGGTCGTACGAAACCGTACGGTCGATGAGTTTAGCAGCTTCTTTGTACTTCTTACCCATGATTAGGTTCCTCCTTTGTGGTTGTGCGGAAAATCCTCCCACATAATGAAAGGGTAGCAAGGCTTCAAAAACTATCCGCCTGCGACCCCATTTTTTCGAAAACGATTAGTCTTCGATTACGATACCCATCGAACGTGCTGTACCTTCAACCATCAACATTGCTGTTTCAACAGATGATGCATTGAGGTCAGGCATTTTCGTTTCAGCGATTTCACGAACTTTGTCACGCTTGACAGTCGCTACTTTCTTACGGTTAGGCTCACCTGAACCGCTCTCGATTCCAGCTGCTTTCTTCAAGAGAACTGCTGCTGGAGGAGTTTTTGTGATAAACGTAAATGAACGATCTTCAAAAACCGTGATGACTACAGGAATAATCAAGCCGGCTTGGTCTTGTGTACGAGCGTTGAACTCTTTACAGAAGCCCATGATGTTCACACCTGCTTGACCGAGTGCCGGTCCAACTGGTGGAGCTGGGTTTGCTTTGCCCGCAGGAATTTGAAGTTTAACGAGTTTGATAACCTTCTTCGCCACAGGACACACCTCCTTAATTCTTTAATGTGGTTTAATTGGACGTTGCGCGTCCTCCCACTCATTCTATTCGACGAGTTGTTTATCGAAATAAGCACAACATCAAACAGGAAAAATTGTAACATTAAATAAAAGAACGCGCAACATGTAAAACGAAAAGTAGCAGTAAAAACTTAGTCGATTTTTTCGACGTGGACGAAATCGACTTCGACTTTCGTCTCGCGGCCGAACATGTCGACTGAGACTTTCATCTTTTCCTTCTCGAGTTCGATCTCTTCGACCGTTCCTTCGAAGTTCTTGAACGCGCCCTCTTTGATCCGGACGATTTCGCCGACAGCGAAGTTGTAACGGCTCTTCTTGTCGATGAGTCCCATCGAGCCGAGGATGTTCTCCACTTCCTCCGGGAGGAGCGGGGTCGGTTTCGAACCGCCCCCTACAGAACCGAGGAAGCCGGTTACGTTCGGCGTGTTACGGACGACGTACCAAGAATCATCCGTCATGACCATCTCTACGAGGACGTACCCCGGGAAGATCTTGACTTCACGTTCCTTGATTTTCGTCTCGCCTTTTTTGTTCGTCACTTCTTCCTGTACCGTTTCGATTGGAACGAGTACACGGAAGATCTTTTCGTCCATGTTCATCGATTCGATCCGACGCTCAAGGTTCGCCTTGACGTTATTTTCGAATCCAGAATACGTCTGGACGACAAACCATTGCTTTTCCATGGTACGTCACCTCTTCTTGATTACTTGATCAACCAGTTGATCAACGCGTTGATACCCGAGTCGACTCCGAAAATGAACACACCCATGAATATGACGGTCCCGATGACCGTCAGCGTGTACTTCGTCAGTTCTTGTCGTTTCGGCCAGCTCGTCTTCTTCAATTCTTTCCATACGTCACGCAAAAAATTCATCGTACTTTCCCTCCAAAGATGTATGAAATCGGGATCGATAAAGCCGTCATTTCGCTTCTTTATGAATAGTATGCGCGTTACATCGCCGACAGAATTTCTTCAGTTCGAGGCGGACGGTGACGTCCTCCTTCTTCATCGTCGTGTAATCGCGGGCACCGCATTTTTCACAAGCAAGGCCTACTTTCTTCGCCACACGCATGACCTCCTTCTATACGTTTCCTTTCCCGTCCGCCAGTCCTTTCAGACGATTGGACATAATGGAAAAAAAGCGTAAAAAAAAACGCCTAGGAGCGGCGTCTCGCTAGTAAGGCGCTATTCACACAGTAGCATACTTAGGTGTATCGGTCAATCTCACCTTCGGTTCAAACCGTCAGTTCGCGTGCCTCGAGATAGCGTTCGAGTTTACGTTTCACTCGCTGCAAAGCGTTATCGATCGATTTGACATGGCGATCGAGATCCTCCGAAATTTCCTGATAGGTCCTCCCATCGAGGTAGAGAGCGAGGACTTTTCGTTCGAGGTCACTCAAAACCTCCTCCATCTTCGTCTCGATATCGGCATAGGCCTCACGATTGACGACGAGGACTTGCGGATCGCTCGGGTACGTCGACGTGATGACATCGAGCAACGTCCGGTCCGACTCGTCGTCGAAGATCGGCTTGTCGAGCGAGATGTACGAATTGAGCGGAATATGTTTTTGGCGCGTAGCCGTCTTGATCGCAGTGATCATCTGGCGCGTCACGCAGAGTTCGGCGAATCCTTTGAACGAGGCCAGCTTATCCGTACGGTAGTCCCGGACTGCCTTGTAGAGTCCGATCATCCCTTCCTGGATGATGTCTTCGCGGTCCGCTCCGATCAAAAAATAGGACCGGGCCTTCGCGCGCACAAAGTTTCGATACCGCTCGATCAAAAATTCGAGCGCATCGCTGTTGTCGAACTCTTTCGCTTGCTCCACAAGCGCTTCATCGGTCATGCACTCAAACTGTTCGAACGAATCGAGACCCATCCTTCATCCCTCCAACATCATGTGGCGATCTGAAATCAATTATACGCAATTATACAATAATTCCCTATCTTCACACAATGAAAAATGGCATGACCAGTTTCGGCCATGCCATTTTTCACGTATCCCCGTTCTTGCGGCGGCGGATCTTCTCGAGCCGTTCGATGACATCGTCCGGCAAATCGATCTTTGTTCTCGGGCGTTTCGCCTCCGCCCGATCACCAGTCTGGCTCCGGATTTGTGCGACGGCCGACTTCCATTCCCGCCTCAGTTCCTGCGCGGATATCCGGAGCGCACCGAGCGCAAAGATGACCCACTGTTCCGTATAGTCGTTCGTCGCGACGGTGAGGGTGACGCGGATGTCCTCGAGCCACTCGGCGGCCGTCTTCTCGATCCACTCGTCCGCCGTCTCGTTCTCTCGTGTATATACGACTTCGACCCCGCCCTTCTTCAGGCGGGACTCCCGTCCCGCCTGAAGGTAGGCATCGAAGACGATCGTGACGCTGATGCCGGTGAAGGCTTGGTATTCTGCCATGGCGTGAATCAAGCGCTCTCGTGCGAGCTCGAAGTCCTGGTCCCTCAGCTCGCGAAACTCGGGCCACGCCCCAATGATGTTATAGCCGTCGACGATCAGCCGTGTCGGGTTCATCGCTCGAACGGCTTTCTCTTCCGGAACACTTCATACAGCAGGAGTGACGCCGCGACTGAAGCGTTCAGCGATGTGACGTGACCGACCATCGGCAGGTGGACGAGGAAGTCACACTTCTCACGGACGAGACGTCCCATCCCTTTCCCTTCACTTCCGATGACGATCCCGAGCGGCATCGAACCGTCGAGCGTCCGGTAGTCATCGCTCTCGCGTGCGTCCGTACCGACGAACCAAAGGCCGCGTTTCTTCAGGTCATCCATCGTCCGGGCAAGATTCGTCACGCGCACGACCGGGATATGCTCGATCGCCCCTGTCGATGCCTTCGCCACGACTTGAGTCAAGCCGACGGAACGGCGCTTCGGGATGATGATCCCGTGGGCACCGACCGCGTCAGCCGTTCGGAGAATCGATCCGAGGTTGTGCGGATCCTCGAGCTCATCAAGCAGGATCACGAGCGGTTCCTCGCCCTTCTTCGCAGCGAGCGCGAAGATGTCATCTAGTTCTGCGTATTCATACGCAGCGACCGCTGCGACGACACCCTGGTGGTTGTCGCTTCCAGTCAATGCATGGAGTTTCGAGCGCGGTACCGTCAGGATTTGGACGCCCGCCTCCTTCGCCATCGCATTGATGACGGCGAGTGGACCTTTCTGCTGCCCTTCCTGGATGAACAGCTTGTTCATCTCACGCCCGCTCCGGAGTGCCTCGAGCACCGGATTTCGCCCGTAGAGGAAGTCCGTCCCTTCTTCCGGCACGACCGGTGTTGCGTCCTGCTCTTTTTCTGCACGCTCACGCGGCTTTTGAGGCTTTTCCTGCTGTTTGCGCTCCTGGTGCTTCCCTTGGTGTTTCCGCTCCTGGCTCAGCGGCGTCTTCTTGTCATTCGTTCGTTCCGTCTGCTTCCGCTTCGAGAATGTCGAACGCTTGTCTGACGAGTTCTTCAAGTCGATCTCCTCCTCCTGAAAGATGTAGGTAGCCGAGCAATGCCTCGAAGGCTGTCGCGTACCGGTAAGTGTGGACATCCGCGTTTTTCGGGATCGAACCGGATTTCGCATTCTTTCCCCGGCGGACGATGGCCTGCTCCTCCTCCGTCAGTACGCCCCGTTCGAGCCAGGCAGTGATGACTGTCGCCTGGGCTTGCGCCCGGACGTAGCGGACCGCGGTCCGGTGGAGCTCGTTCGGTTTGACGTATCCCTTCTCAAGCAGGCGCTGCCTGACATGGACCTCATAGATGACGTCCCCCATGTAAGCGAGCGCCTGGGCATTCAGTTGTTTCGCATCTGTCATGCCCGCTTCCACCGCATTCCTTGTGCTGTATCCTCAAGGATGATGCCTTTCGCTTTCAACTCGTCACGAATCGCATCCGCACGGGCAAAGTCACGGTTCTTACGTGCTTCCTCACGCTCTGCGATCAGACGGTCGACATCCGAATCGAGAAGTCCTTTGTCGATTGTGAGCGTCACGCCGAGGACATCCGACAGTTCCCGGAAGACGGCGAGGAAATGTTCCAGCACTTCCTTCGATACATGCGCCTCGCCGAGGTAGACGTTCGCTTCCTTCGACAGGTCGAACAGATCCGTCACGGCATTCGCCGTGTTGAAATCGTCGTCCATCGAGACGATGAAGTGCTCCTTGATCGCATCGATCCGTTTCATCCATTTAGCGTCGACCGGCGCAAGATTTGCCGTGACGCCAAGACGATGCTCGAGGTTCGCGACCGATTCCCGGATCCGGTCGAGACCGTTCGCCGCTTGTTCGATCAGTTCGCGGCTGTAGTTGATCGGATGCCGGTACTGGACCGACAGCATGAAGAATCGAAGCACCATCGGATCGATGACTTGAAGGACGTCGTGGACCATCATGAAATTACCGAGCGACTTCGACATCTTCTCGTTCTCGATGTTGAGGAAGCCGTTATGCATCCAGTAGTTCGCGAATTGTTTCGAGTTGCACGCTTCTGACTGGGCGATCTCGTTCTCGTGGTGGGGGAACTTCAAGTCATGTCCGCCGGCATGGATGTCGATCGTCTCTCCGAGGTACTTCTTCGCCATGGCCGAGCACTCGATGTGCCAGCCGGGGCGCCCTTCTCCCCACGGGCTCTTCCAAGCAGGCTCACCCGGCTTCGCCGCTTTCCAAAGGACGAAATCGAGCGGGTCTTCCTTCTTGTCGCCGACCTCGATCCGTGCGCCGGACCGCAGTTCATCGATCGACTGCTGGCTGAGCTTGCCGTATCCCTCGAAGCTGCGCGTACGGAAGTAGACGTCCCCTCCAGCCGCATAGGCATGGCCCTTCTCGATCAGGACGCTGATGAACTCGATGATGTCGTCCATCGTCTCCGTCACGAGCGGATGGACGTCCGCCTTCATGACGTTGAGTGCGCCCGTATCCTCATGATAGGCCTTGATGAAGCGCTTCGTCAGGTCATGGAAATCTTCTCCGAGTTCGTTCGCTGCCCGGATGATCTTGTCATCGACGTCCGTGAAGTTCGAGACGTACTTGACGTCATATCCGCGATAAGTGAAATAGCGGCGTACCGTATCGAAGACGATTGCCGGTCTCGCGTTGCCGATATGGATATAGTTATAGACGGTCGGTCCGCAAACGTACATGCGGACCTTTCCTTCTTCGATCGGCCGGAACTCTTCCTTTTTGCCGGTCATGCTGTTATAGATCTGAATCATTTATGAAGCCCTCCTTTTATCAATTCCACTTCTTGTCTCAGTCTTTCGAGTTCGATTTCCATGCGTTCCTGGCATTCGCTGACCGGATCGGGCAACTTGTGATCGAGCGGTGCGTCTACCTTGATGCCGTCCTGGATGACGACACGTCCCGGAATCCCGACAACCGTCGAGTTCGGCGGGACATCCTTCAAGACGACGGAACTCGCACCGACCTTCGAATAGGCACCGATCGTGATATTTCCTAGAACGCGTGCACCGGCCGAGACCAGCACGCCATTCTCAAGCGTCGGATGCCGCTTTCCCTCTTCCTTGCCGGTCCCGCCGAGCGTGACCCCTTGGAAAATCGTCACGTCGTCACCGATGACCGTCGTTTCCCCGATGACCACGCCCATCCCGTGATCGATGAAGAAACGTCTTCCGATCGTAGCGCCGGGATGGATCTCGATCCCGGTCAGGAAGCGACCGAACTGGGAGATCATCCGTGCGAGCAGGGGTAATTTCAGTCCCCAGAAAAAATGAGCGATTCGATACAGCCACACCGCATGAAGGCCTGGATATGTCAAAAAGACTTGCAGACGGCTTCCTGAGGCGGGGTCCTGTTCAAATACGTTTTGGATATCTTCGCGTATCCGCGTCATGTCTGTTCTCCTTCCTCGTTACAAAACAAAAGCGCCCCTGTGCATCTCTGCACAGAGACGCAAAAAAAGCGCGGTTCCACTCTGTTTGGACACGTTCGTGTCCCCCTCGGTCCGTTAACGCCGGAGGTACGTCCGCGCCTACTCTCTCGAGATTTCGGGCGGCACTCAGAGGGGCATTTCAACCGGTCGCCGCCAAGAGCCCTCTCACCAGGTGGGCTCCTCTCTTTATGGCAGCTGAATCGATCTACTTTCCTCGTCTACGCTTTTGTTATTCTTCTATTAATTTCACGAGGCGTGCAAGCACACGCTCTTTTCCGAGCAGTTGAATCGTGTTCGGAAGTTCCGGTCCATGCGTCTGTCCTGTCGTCGCGACACGAATCGGCATGAAAAGGTTCTTTCCTTTTTGTCCGGTCGCCTTCTGGGTCGCTTTGATCGCACCCTTCACTGCTTCCGGTGTCCATTCTTCGAGCGCACGCAGCTGCTCCGCAAACTCAGCGATCACGGTCGGTACCGTCTCACCTGCGAGCACTGTGTTGGCTTCTTCATCATACACCACTTCATCCTCGAAGAACATCTCAGACAACTCGACGATTTCTGCACCGTGCGTCATCTGTTCCCGATAGAGTCCGACGAGGTCCTTCGCCCATTCCAGCTCTTCTGCTGATGGTTCTGATGACAAGCGACCTGCTGCAACGAGGAACGGAAGGCTCGCTTCGAATACTTCCTCGAATGATTGATGTTTCATGTATTGTCCGTTGATCCAGGCGAGCTTGTTCTGGTCGAAGACGGCAGGGCTCTTCGAGAGGCGGTTCGCGTCGAAGATTTCGATGAACTCTTCCTTCGTGAAGATCTCCTGCTCGCCGACCGGAGACCAGCCGAGGAGTGTGATGAAGTTCAGGAGCGCCTCAGGCAAGTAACCGAGGTCTTTATATTGCTCGATGTACTGGATGATCGACTGGTCACGTTTTGACAGCTTCTTGTGCTGTTCGTTGACGATGAGCGTCATGTGGCCGAACGTCGGATATTCCCAACCGAACGCGTCATAGACCATCATCTGTTTCGGCGTGTTCGAGATATGATCATCTCCGCGGAGGACGTGGCTGATCGCCATCAGATGATCATCGACGACGACTGCGAAGTTGTAGGTCGGGATGCCGTCCTTCTTGACGATGACCCAGTCTCCGAAGTCCTTCGACTCGAACGAGACGTCTTCTTTAACGATGTCGTTCCACTTGTACGTCACGCCTTCCGGCACACGAATCCGGATCGACGGCTGCCGTCCTTCTGCGACGTATGCGGCTTCCTGCTCTTCTGAGAGGTCTCGGTGCGCACCTGAATAACGTGGAGCCTCACCGCGCGCGATCTGCGCTTCGCGTTCTGCTTCGAGCTCTTCCTCAGACATGTAGCACTTGTAAGCGATCCCCTTCTCAAGCAGCTGGTCGACGTACTTGCGGTAGAGGTCGAGCCGCTCCATTTGGAAGTAAGGACCGTAGTCGCCGCCACGTCCAGGACCTTCGTCCCATTCGATCCCGAGCCATTCCAGATACTTCATCTGGCTTTCGACGCCGCCTTCGATGTTACGTTTCTGGTCCGTGTCCTCGATACGGAGGATCATTTTCCCGCCGGCGTGGCGGGCGAAGAGATAGTTGAATAATGCCGTCCGCGCGTTTCCGATATGGAGATGACCCGTCGGACTCGGCGCGTAGCGAACGCGTACTTCGTTCATTTGTATGCACACCTTTCAGTCAGTTCAAAATTTGCCTATCTAGTATACCTTATTCTTCGATTCGTTTCAGCAGGATCACGGCTTGGGCGGCGATTCCTTCTCCCCGCCCCGTGAAGCCGAGCCACTCCGTAGTCGTCGCCTTGACGTTAATCAGCGAGACGTCCGACTCGAGCAACTCCGCGATCCGCTCCCGCATCGTATCGATGTAAGGACGGAGTTTCGGCGCTTGAGCGATGACTGTCGCATCGAGATTCCCGAGCACGTAGCCCTTCTCCTTGACGAGCGCATAGACGTGCTGAAGCAACTTTGCCGAATCCGCGTCCTTGAACGCCGCATCCGTGTCCGGGAAGTGTTTGCCGATATCCCCTTCAGCGATCGCGCCAAGTGCCGCGTCTGCGATCGTATGCAACAGGACATCTGCATCCGAGTGCCCGAGCAGCCCTTTCGTATGTGGAATCTCGATTCCTCCAAGAATCAATTTCCGGTCCTCTGCGAACGCATGTACATCAAACCCTTGTCCAATCCGAATCATAGCTGTTCCTCCCGTTTCCTTAAAATCGCCTCACCGAACACCAGGTCGTCCGGTGTCGTGACTTTTATGTTTTCGTAGCGGCCCGTGACGACGGCCACCTTTCCTCCGTCCCATTCTACCAAACTGGCATCATCCGTACCTAAAAAATTCATGGCACGTTCATGGACGTCACGGATCAATGTCAAATCGAACGCTTGCGGCGTCTGTGCCGCCATCAGTTCTTCCCGCGGAACCGTATCGAGGATGGTATCTCCCTGCACCCGCTTGACCGTGTCCTTCACCGGTACGGCAAGGATGGCGGCGCCCGTCTCATGCGCTTTCGCGACGACGGCCTCGATCGAATGACGGTCGACGAACGGCCGTGCCCCGTCATGGATCAGGACGATCCCCTGCCCCTTCAGTGCCTCTAGCCCTTTGCGTACACTCTCCTGGCGCTCGCTTCCGCCTGCGACGAGATGGATCGTCGTTTCGTACTCCGCGACACGGGCAACGAACCAGTCTGCCTCCTCCGGGTTGATCGCAAGTACGATTTCCGTACATGCAGGGTCCGCGTCAAACACGTCGAGCGTCCACTCGATGATGGTCCGCCCTTGAAGCCTAAGCATCAGTTTGTTATGTCCTGCTCCCATCCGTTTACCTGCTCCGGCGGCAGGGATGACGACACGATATGTCTGCTTCATTTCTGATTTCCCCTTTTCACATGGAAAAACTGCCAAGTCGACTTGGCAGTTCCGTTTTTCATTTCCCTTGTGGCCGTGCAAAGATCATTCGCCCTGCAGACGTCTGCAGGACGCTCGTGACGACGACCGGCACCGTCTTCGAGATCAGATGCTTCCCTTCCTCGACGACGACCATCGTCCCGTCCTCGAGATAAGCGATGCCCTGCTTTTGTTCCTTGCCTTCCTTGATCACGAGAACCGTCATCTCCTCACCCGGTATGACGACCTGCTTGATTGCATTCGCAAGGTCATTGATGTTAAGTACTGGAACGTTCCGTACTTCGCATACTTTGTTCAGGTTGTAATCGTTCGTCACGACGATTCCTTTGATTTGTTCTGCGAGCTTGATCAGCTTGATGTCGACCTCGAGATCCTCGAAGTCTCCGTCATAGATCTCTACCTCGACACCCGGGATCGACTGGAGATCCTTTAGGACGTCGAGGCCGCGTCGTCCGCGATTGCGCTTCAACGTATCGGATGAATCCGCGATGTATTGCAGCTCTCCGATGACGAACTGTGGCACGATGAGCTTTCCTTCAAGGAAACCGGTCCGAGCGATGTCCGTGATCCGCCCGTCGATGATGACGCTCGTATCAAGCACTTTGTCATTCGTCCGCTTCGGAACCCTCGCCTCGGTTTCATTCCCCTTCTTCTCATGATTGTTCGAGTTGCGAAGGAAGATTTTCGTCAGTTCATGCCGTTTTCGGTACCCTACCGTAAAACCAAGATATCCGAACAAGGCTGTCGCGAAAATCGTCAATACATTGCTGAGCAAAGGAATCCCGACGAGCTCGATCAGCATGCTGACGAGAAACGCCATCACGAGTCCGAGCAACAGACCGAACGTTCCGAAGAACAAATCCGCAACTGGCGCTTTAACAAGTTTTTCTTCTAAATAACGGAGAAGTCGAATGACCGAATCAGCGACGAACAGTCCGATTATAAAAAATATGAGTGCACCAATCGCTCCTGTCACGTAGACAGAAGATATCCATTCCGGCAATTGCATTCCGCTTTTTTCGATCAGGCTAAAGAGCTGTGGAAGCAACAAAATTCCTAGCGCAAGTCCTAGCAACGCGAAAAATACGCGCACGATCGTTTTCAACTTTCCCACCTCCTTTTTTAATTTCGAGTTCATTGTAACATGAATTTTTCAGCTTTACCTACGGCTAAAGGCGGGGATAACGGTTACTATTCCGTTACAACCCCCGCGTTCTTACCGTCCTAACGCTTCATCTCAGTTAAAGCTTCATCTCAGTTAAAAAGGAATCGCTTCTCGAAGCGCCTCGTCCACCGTCTCGACACCGATGACCGTGATGCCGCTAGGCGGCGTCCATCCGCCGAGATTGTTCTTCGGGATGATGGCACGCGTAAACCCTAGTTTCGCCGCTTCAGCGACGCGCTGCTCGATTCTTGATACACGGCGAACTTCCCCCGTCAATCCGACCTCACCGATCAATACGTCGGTCGGACGTGTCGGTTTGTCCCGGAAGCTCGAGGCGATCGAAACGCAGATCGCGAGATCGATTGCCGGCTCATCGAGCTTTACGCCGCCCGCAGCCTTCAAGTACGCGTCCTGCGTCTGAAGCAACAGTCCGGATCGCTTCTCAAGGACGGCCATCAGCAGCGCCACCCGGTTCTGATCGATTCCCGTCGCCATCCGGCGCGGATTTCCGAACGAGGTCGGGGAGATGAGGGCCTGCAGTTCGACGAGGACGGTCCGTGTCCCTTCCATCGAAGCGACGACGGTCGAGCCGGAAACGCCCGATGTCCGCTCTTCAAGAAATATCTCGGAAGGGTTCAGTACTTCCTCGAGCCCGGATTCCCGCATCTCGAAAATCCCGATCTCATTGGTCGAGCCGAAGCGGTTCTTCACTGCCCGCAGGATACGGAACGTATGGTGCCGCTCCCCTTCGAAATAAAGCACGGCATCGACCATGTGCTCCAGGAGACGGGGACCGGCGATCGATCCCTGTTTCGTGACGTGCCCGACGATAAAGACTGCGATACCGCGGCTTTTCGCCATTTTCATGAGAAGCGCCGTACACTCCCTTACTTGGGCGACGCTGCCGGGTGCTGACTGGATCTCGTCGATGAAGACCGTCTGAATCGAGTCGATGATCAGAAATCCGGGGTTTTCCTCATCGACGACACGTTCGATCAGGTTCATATCCGTCTCGCTCAGGACATAGAGTTCCTCGGTCGGCAGTCCGAGGCGTTCCGCCCGCAATTTCGTCTGTTTCAGGGATTCTTCGCCTGAGATATAAAGCACTTTCTCCCCCCGGTGTGCGAGCTGAGCGCTCGTCTGGAGAAGAATCGTCGATTTACCGATACCAGGATCCCCGCCGACGAGGACGAGCGATCCCGGAACGATCCCGCCGCCAAGAACGCGGTCGAACTCTCCGCTTCCCGTAAAGACGCGACTTTCCTCCTGCGAGACGATGTTCGCGAGGCGCTCCGGTTTCAGCTGTTTCGTCGTCGTATGGACGAACGCCGCTCCGCGTCTCGCCTTCTTCTCCTCGACGAACTCCTCCACCATCGTGTTCCACTCACCACAGCCCGGACAGCGCCCCATCCACTTAGGTGCCTCCGCCCCGCAACTCTGGCAGACATATTTCGTTTTGATTTTAGCCACTTGCTGTCATCCTTCCCGTTCGTGAAAAAATCCGGCTTTCGAAACTAGAAAGCCGGACGGTTCGAACGATTACTCTGTAGTTGTCGGTTGGTTTCGTCGAACGATGAACTCGTCACCTTCGACATCAAGTGCGACACGTTCACCTTTTTTGATGTCACCGGAGAGCAACGACTCTGACAAACGATCCTCCGCTTCCCGCTGGAGTGCACGGCGGAGAGGACGCGCCCCGTATTCCGGGTCATATCCGACATCCGCGATCTTCGAGAGCGCACTCGGCGTCAATTCGAAATGGATCTCTTGTTCGGCGAGGCGTTTCTCGAGCGTCTTCGCCATCAATTTGACGATTTCCTCGATGTGCTGCTTCTCGAGCGCATGGAAGACGATCGTCTCATCGATCCGGTTCAGGAATTCTGGACGGAACGCCTTCTTCAGTTCCTCCATGACCTTCCCTTTCATGTCCTTGTACTCGCGGTCCGTATCATCCGAAACCGCAAAGCCGACATATTTGTTTCGCTTAAGAGCACTTGCCCCGACGTTCGACGTCATGATGATGATCGTATTGCGGAAATCGACCGTACGGCCTTTCGAGTCCGTCAGGCGACCATCGTCAAGCACTTGAAGCAGGATGTTGAACACTTCAGGGTGCGCCTTCTCGATCTCGTCGAGCAGGATGACGGAATACGGTTTTCTGCGTACCTTCTCAGTCAACTGGCCGCCCTCTTCATAACCGACATATCCCGGAGGCGAACCGACGAGTCTGCTCGTCGCATGCTTCTCCATGTATTCCGACATGTCGATCCGGATGATCGCATCCTCATCTCCGAACATCGCTTCCGCAACAGCCCGTGCGAGCTCCGTCTTACCAACCCCGGTCGGCCCGAGGAAGATGAACGAACCGATTGGCCGTTTAGGATCCTTAAGACCTGCACGTGCCCGGCGGATTGCCCGTGAAATCGATTTGACTGCCTCGTTCTGTCCGATCACCCGGTTATGAAGGATCTCTTCGAGTTTGAGCAGACGTTCTGTTTCTTCTTCCGCGATCTTCGTGACCGGGACACCCGTCCAGTTCGCTACGACCTGTGCGATGTCGTCCTTCGTCACTTCGAGCTTCTCATTTCCTTGCTTGTTCTGCCATTCTTCCTTCAGGCGTTCAAGTTCATCGCGGAGCTTCTGTTCCGTATCGCGAAGGCTTGCCGCTTTTTCGAATTCTTGGCTTTGGACTGCTTCGTCCTTATCCTTGCGTACCGATTCGAGACGTGCTTCGACTTCCTTCAAGTTCGGCGGAGCTGTATACGAACGCAGTCGGACTTTCGAAGCTGCCTCGTCGATCAAATCGATCGCTTTGTCCGGGAGGAAACGATCCGAGATATAACGGTCGGAGAGTGTTACTGCCTCCTGGATCGCCTCATCGGTGATCGTGACGCGGTGGTGGGCTTCATAGCGGTCACGGAGGCCGAATAGAATCTGACGCGCTTCGTCCGTTGTCGGTTCTGCGACCTGGATCGGCTGGAAGCGACGCTCGAGCGCAGCATCCTTCTCAATATACTTACGATACTCGTCAAGCGTCGTCGCACCGATACATTGAAGCTCACCGCGGGCAAGCGACGGTTTCAAGATGTTCGAGGCATCGATCGCGCCTTCTGCTCCGCCTGCTCCGATCAACGTATGCAGCTCGTCGATGAAGAGGATGATGTTCCCTGCTTGCCGTATCTCATCCATGACCTTCTTCAAGCGATCTTCGAACTCACCGCGGTACTTGGTTCCCGCAACAAGTGTCCCCATATCAAGCACCATGACGCGCTTATTACGCAACGTCTCAGGCACTTCGTTATTGATGATTTGCTGCGCGAGCCCTTCGACGACGGCCGTCTTACCGACACCCGGCTCTCCGATCAACACCGGGTTGTTCTTCGTCCGGCGGCTGAGCACCTCGATGACTCGTTGAATTTCCTTCGCCCGTCCGATGACCGGATCGAGGCGCGTTTCGCGTGCTTGCTGTGTCAGGTCGCGAGCCAAGCCATCCAGCGTAGGTGTCGCGACGCCCGAACCTGCTTGAGAAGCATTCGCTGTCGTCTCACTGTTTCCGAGAAGCTGAAGAACTTGCTGTCGTGCCTTCGACAAACTGATGCCGAGATTGTTCAGGACACGTGCTGCTACGCCTTCGCCCTCACGAATCAAACCGAGAAGGAGATGCTCTGTTCCCACATAAGAGTGTCCAAGTTTCCGTGCTTCATCCATCGAAAGCTCGATTACCTTCTTCGCACGCGGCGTATAGTGGATCGTCGTCGCCCCGTCTTGACCGCGACCGATCAGTGCTTCGACTTCCATTTGAATCTTATCTGAACTAAGTCCAAGAGCGACGAGTGCCTTTGCAGCGATTCCGTCTCCTTCTCTTACAAGACCAAGTAAAATGTGTTCTGTGCCGATATTATGGTGTCCGAGACGAACGGCCTCTTCTTGTGCGAGTGCGAGTACACGCTGGGCACGTTCCGTGAATCTTCCAAACATCATTACGCAAAACCTCCTTGTGTGTTATCCCTGTTCTTCTGTTCGGCGAGCGTCGTCCGAATCAACCTTGCACGCTCGATATCCCGTTCTCTAGATGTTAATTGTTTCCCGAATTGCTTTTGTAAAAAACCTGTTTGGATGGAAACAAGCAGTTGATGAAACAACACTGGCGAAACTTTGACATCAAGTCCCAGACTGTCGGCAAGCCGGATATCGGAAAGTCGTTCCGTCGCCTCACGTGCCGTTATCAATCGGGCAGAGGTGAGGATTCCATAGGAACGGTACAGTCTGTCCTCTAGTTCTTCTTGATAGGTCGCCAATAATCCTTTCCGTGCTTCCTGTTCTGCTTCGATAAGCGAATCGGCTGCAAACAGATAGTCCGTGATCAGCATCTCTTCACTTGCTCCGAGCGTGCGTTGATTCGAGAGCTGGAACATCCGCCCGGCAGCATCGCTCCCCTCCCCGTATCGCCCGCGTATAGCGAATCCGAGTTGTCTGAGCCGCTTGATGTATCCATGAATTTGGTTCGTCAGGACGAGACCGGGCAGATGCAACATAACGGATGCCCGCAGGCCGGTTCCGACGTTGCTCGGGCAGGTGGTCAGGTAGCCGAGCCTGTCATCGAACGCAAGCGGAAAACGTTCACTGATCAACTGATCCACTTGCTTGCCAATCTTAAAAGCTTCCTCCGCCTGCAAACCCGGCAGGAGGGTCTGAATCCGAAAATGATCCTCCTCATTCACCATCACACTGATCGTCTCGTCATCACTGATGAAGAGTGCCGTCCTTGGGTGAGAAGCTAAGGCAGGGCTGATAAGATGTTTTTCTACTAAAGCAGTTCTTGTCAAAGCATCTTCTCCGTCGACACGCCCGAACGAAAAACCTTTCATCCCTTCGAGCTGGTGTTGTGTTTCCTTGATCAGTTGTTCTGCTTGCTGCTCCGTCATCATCGTCGAGAAAGGATAGTTCCGGCAGTTACGTGCGAGGCGGATACGTGTCGATACGACGATGTCGTCAAATGGTGCACGTTCATCCATTTTCTTACTGAGCGGACTTTCGAGCAGTTTCTCAAACATGGCGTAAGTCCTCCTCGACCGCTAAAATCTGCCGTTTCAGTTTATCTGCTTCCTCATATTCCTCCGACAAGACAGCCCGGTTCAGTTGTTCTTTTAAGCGACTGAGCTCCTGAGTCAGCCGACGTTCTGGAGACTCTTCTTCCGGTCTTGTGCCATAATGCTTTGAATGTCCATGCTGAAACTGACGAATCATGCTTTCAATTTCTTCACTAAAGAAAGAATAGCAGTTCGCACAGCCTACCTTACGGAGATGAAGAAGTTGCCTTCTCGTCATTCCGCAATTCGGACAGCGGCGCTCTTTATGTTGCTGGGCGATTTCTCTGACACACACTTCGCAAAGTGCCTGTTCAGTTTGCCCCATATCCTCTGGAAGTTTGACACGTACGACTGCCTCCCGCTTACCACAACGCTGACAACGCATGTTGATCCCTCCATCACTAAAGACGCTTCAATGTCTGGAATAAACTCTTTAGCATATGAGCCCGTAAGAGATGTTGGTCATCCAGCGCCATTGGTAAGCTCTCCTTTTTCATCATCGTCTGAATCAAGAGTGCTTCGCGTTGCGTCAAAATTTGCTCATTATAGAGACGCACCAGCAAGTCTTCAGCCATCTGCTCCGATACACGATTACCCATCAACGTATTCATCTCGTTCAATAGATCGTGGGTGTCCGGGATGATGATTTTTTGAATCCGAATATATCCACCGCCACCGCGCTTGCTCTCTACGAAATATCCTTTTTCTACAGTGAATCGGGTATTGATGACATAGTTGATCTGCGAAGGGACACAATCGAATTGACGGGCGACTTCCTGCCTTTTGATCTCGATTGATTCGGTCTCATTCAAAATATGCTTCAGATATGCCTCGATGATATCCGTAATATTCTGCATCGGCACCACCTCTCTGACCTTCTTTGACTATTGTTTGTTTTAATAGTAATCATCTCGCTTTCGAAAAGCAAGCAAAGCGAATTTTTCTGAAACACAAAAAAAGACCGACTCGCTTTATTGCGAATCGGCCTTCTTTTTCTTGCCTGGCAGCGTCCTATCCTCACAGGGGGAAACCCCCAACTACTTTCGGCGCTCAGGTGCTTAACTTCCGTGTTCGGCATGGGAACGGGTGTGGCCACCTGGCCATCGCCACCAGACGATCGGGCTCGCGCCCTCAAAACTGAAGCCATCAACAAACATCGATTAGATCAAAGCCTCGACCGATTAGTATCACTCAGCTCCGCATGTCGCCATGCTTCCACCCGTGACCTATCTACCTCATCGTCTCTGAGGGGTCTTTCTTGATTGCTCAAAGGGAAATCTCATCTCGGAGGGGGCTTCATGCTTAGATGCTTTCAGCACTTATCCCGTCCGCACGTAGCTACCCAGCGATGCTCCTGGCGGAACAACTGGTACACCAGCGGTGCGTCCATCCCGGTCCTCTCGTACTAAGGACAGCTCTCCTCAAATTTCCTGCGCCCACGACGGATAGGGACCGAACTGTCTCACGACGTTCTGAACCCAGCTCGCGTACCGCTTTAATGGGCGAACAGCCCAACCCTTGGGACCTACTCCAGCCCCAGGATGCGATGAGCCGACATCGAGGTGCCAAACCTCCCCGTCGATGTGGACTCTTGGGGGAGATCAGCCTGTTATCCCCAGGGTAGCTTTTATCCGTTGAGCGATGGCCCTTCCATGCGGAACCACCGGATCACTAAGCCCGACTTTCGTCCCTGCTCGACTTGTAGGTCTCGCAGTCAAGCTCCCTTCTGCCTTTGCGCTCTTCGAATGATTTCCAACCATTCTGAGGGAACCTTTGGGCGCCTCCGTTACTGTTTAGGAGGCGACCGCCCCAGTCAAACTACCCGCCTGACACGGTCCTCCAGCCGGATCACGGCTGCGAGTTAGAGACTCTATGCATGAAGGGCGGTATCCCAAGGGTGACTCCTCCGAAGCTGGCGCTCCGGGCTCGACGTCTCCCGCCTATCCTGTACATCATGCACAAAGCCCCAATATCAGGCTGTAGTAAAGCTCCATGGGGTCTTTCCGTCCTGTCGCGGGTAACCTGCATCTTCACAGGTACTATGATTTCACCGGGTCTCTCGTTGAGACAGTGCCCAAATCGTTACGCCTTTCGTGCGGGTCGGAACTTACCCGACAAGGAATTTCGCTACCTTAGGACCGTTATAGTTACGGCCGCCGTTTACTGGGGCTTCGGTTCAGAGCTTCGCTTGCGCTGACCCATCCCCTTAACCTTCCAGCACCGGGCAGGCGTCAGCCCCTATACGTCATCTTGCGATTTAGCAGAGACCTGTGTTTTTGCTAAACAGTCGTTTGGGCCTATTCACTGCGGCTCCGCCTGAGGCGGAGCGTCCCTTCTCCCGAAGTTACGGGACCATTTTGCCGAGTTCCTTAACGAGAGTTATCCCGCGCGTCTTAGAATTCTCATCTCGCCTACCTGTGTCGGTTTACGGTACTGGCGCCTTCCACCTCGCTAGAGGCTTTTCTTGGCAGTGTGAAATCGTGACCTTCGTCCC
>NZ_QPKS01000016.1 GCF_003344535.1 Exiguobacterium flavidum
GTTTGTGTATCCCGTAGGATACGTTTCTGCCTCATCGTTCAGTTTTCAAAGTTCGTCGTGTCGTTTTCAGCGACTTTAATATCTTACCAAGTTATCAACACGATTGTCAACAACTTTTAAGAGATATTTTTTTGTGTGTCACAACCATTTGCGGCACAAGAAGTAATATACCATGCCCTTATCCATACCACAAGCATTTTATTAGAAAAACATTTTCAACTTTCATTCGTGACCTTATTACTCCTTCTCCCTTTCCATTAATAGTTGGCTTATCAAAAAAGAACCACTCCCTAAAATAGAAGTGGTCCTGAAGCAATCCTTTAGTTTTGTTGATGACGCATCGTCGGGAAGAGCAGGACGTCACGGATCGATGGAGCGTTCGTCAATAGCATGACGAGACGATCGATTCCGATTCCGAGCCCCCCTGTCGGCGGCATTCCATATTCAAGCGCTTCAATGAAATCATTATCCATTTCATGCGCTTCATCATTTCCCGCTTCCTTCTCGACGAGTTGTGCCTCAAAGCGTTCACGCTGATCGATCGGATCGTTCAACTCAGTGAATGCATTCGCGTGTTCGCGACGGACGATGAATAGCTCGAAGCGATCCGTAAAGCGCGGATCTTCCGGGTTCTTTTTCGCAAGCGGCGAAATTTCAACGGGATGACCGTAGACGAATGTAGGTTGGACGAGCGTTTCTTCTACTTTTTGCTCGAAGAACTCGTTCATGATATGACCTGTCGACATATGCGGCTGCACTTCAATCCCGTGCTCCTTCGCAAGCTCATGCGCCTTCTCTGCCGGAATCTGTTCAAAGAAGTCGACCCCTGTCGCTTCCTTGACGAGATCTGCCATGTGCGCACGTTTCCATCCGACGGAAAGATCGATGACGTCTTCACCGTAAGTGACTTGCGTCGTGCCGAGGACTTCCTGTGCGACATGCGCGATCAGGTTCTCCGTCAAATCCATGATGTCCTTGTAGTCGGCATACGCCTCATACAACTCGATCATCGTGAATTCAGGATTATGGCGAGTCGAGATCCCTTCATTTCGGAAGACACGACCAATTTCATAAACCTTCTCGAGACCGCCGACGATCAAGCGCTTCAAATGAAGTTCGATCGCGATACGCATGTAGAGCGTCATGTCCAGTGCATTGTGATGCGTGATGAACGGACGAGCGGAAGCACCACCCGCGATCGTATGGAGCATCGGCGTCTCGACTTCCAGGTAGCCGAGGCTGTCCAGATACTGACGGATTCCTCGGATGACCTTACTGCGCGCGATGAATGTCTCACGCGACTCCTGGTTCGTGATTAAATCCAAATAGCGTTGACGGTAACGTTGTTCTACATCTTTCAGGCCGTGATACTTATCTGGAAGCGGACGCAACGCCTTCGTCAGCAAGATGAACTCCGTGACGTGAATCGAGAGTTCGCCGACGTTCGTCTTGAAGACATGACCGCGTACACCGATGATGTCTCCAAGGTCGCACGTCTTATAGATTTCGTAAGCCTCTTCGCCTACGTCATCCTTGCGCACGTATAACTGAACTTGCCCTTTGACGTCTTGAACGTTCGTAAAGCCGACCTTCCCTTTACGACGCGTCGTCATGACGCGACCCGCGATTGCCACTTCAGGCTTGAGTTCCGCTAACTGTTCCTTTTCGTGGTCTCCGAATGCTTTACGAATACTTTCCGTATCCGTGCTTCGTTCGAATCGTTCACCGAACGGATCGAGACCTTGATCACGCATCGCGTTCATCTTCTCAAGACGAACCCGCATTTGATCGTTCATTTCCATTTCCTGACTCACTGTATTCACTCCTTTAGATGTTCAACGGAGGTTTTCCGTCATTGCTATCACTCAAAAAGCTGTCGGCATGACCGACAGCCTGCGAATCATTTTCGCTTTACTACAATGAAAATAGCGTAACACAAATCATTCGTATCGACTACTGCCTTACACAGGGGTCTCGTCAAGCATCTCCAGCTGTTCAACATAGTCGTATAGGAGGGAAGCAAGCTCGTCACGCTTCTCGATATCGAAGATCCGTTTGCGGACTTGGCCGTTTCCTTTCAAACCCTTCAAATACCACGCCGCGTGATTGCGCATTTCCCTCACCGCGACCGTCTCGCTCTTCAAATCGATCAGACGATCCGTGTGCAGCATACAGATGTCTATTTTCTCGCGAGGAGTCGGCTCTTCAGCAAGCGTCCCCGTCTCGAGGTACTGGATCGTCTGATAGAGCATCCATGGATTCCCGAGTGCGGCCCGACCGATCATGACACCGTCGACACCATGTTCGTCGAGCATCCGCTTCGCGTCCTGAGGAGTTTTGATATCCCCGTTCCCGATGATCGGGATGTTCGCCGCCCGTTTTGCTTCACCGATGATGTCCCAGTTCGCGACACCTTCATATTGCTGGGCACGCGTCCGGCCATGGATCGCGATGGCTTTCGCACCGCCCGCCTCAGCCGCCTTGACGTTGTCTACGCAGAAGATGTGCTTGCTGTCCCAGCCGGTTCTCATCTTTACGGTGACAGGCTTTTCGACGGCATTTGATACCGCATGGACCATCTCATACACCTTATCCGGATCAAGAAGCCATTTCGCCCCTGCTTCACATTTCGTGACCTTCGGGACCGGACAGCCCATGTTGATGTCGATGATGTCCGCGTTCGTATTGGCGTCGACGTATTGCGCCGCTTTGACGAGCGTTTCCTTCGAGCCGCCGAAGATTTGGAGACTGAGCGGTTTTTCCCGTTCATCGACGTAAAGCATCTGCAGCGTCCTCTCATTTTCATACAGAATCCCTTTGTCACTGACCATCTCCGCACAGACGAGCCCTGCCCCGAATTCTTTTGCGATCAAACGAAACGCGGGGTTGCAGACACCGGCCATGGGTGCGAGGATGACGCGGTTGTTCAGTTCCACGTCTCCGATTTTAAAGCCAGCCATCATCACTCTTCCTTTCTCTCCATCAAATCCGAGGGAATGCGCACGACGTCCGCGCGTTCCTTTTTTGGCAGGCGATGCAACAATTCTCCGATCGTCGCCCCCTGCTTCTCCATATAGTAGTCCGCCGCGAGCTCCGCAAGCGGTACGAGCACGAAAGCACGCTCATGCATCCGCGGATGCGGAACGGAAAGTCCTTCTGAATGTATATCATCAGTATTGTAAAGCAGGATGTCAAGGTCGAGTGTCCGCGGTCCGTTCTTGATTACACGCTTACGCCCTTCCTTTAATTCGATTTCCTGGAGCAGGGCGAGCAGTTCCTCCGCAGCCATAGTGGTCTCGACTCTCGCCGCCATGTTGTAGAAAGAATCCTGGTCCAAGTATCCGACCGGTGCCGTTTCATAGATTGACGATATTTCGATTTTTCCGATGTCCGGATTTTCGCGGAGAGCAGAAAGCGCAGTTTCAAGGTGTACTTTCCTGTCCCCGATGTTCGACCCGAGCGCGATGTAGACGATGTTCATCGGGCGGCCTCCCGCGTCCGGTGAATCTCGATTGCGACATGGTCATAATGCCCGGCGATCGGGGGATCCGGCTTGATCACCTTCACCCGCACCTCTTCGATTTTCGAATCCGTCTTGAATACCGCTTCCGCGATCCGGTGAGCGAGCGTCTCGACAAGCTGGACCGCCTCTCCTTCGACGATCATCTTCGTCTTTTCATAAAGTGCCGCGTAATTGACGCTTTCGTTCAGATCATCCCGTTCCCCGGCCTCCCTCAGATCAAGACCGACTGAGAGGTCGACATTGAATCGTTGTCCAAGCTTCGTTTCCTCGGGAAAGACGCCATGATAACCATAGAAACGCATTCCAGATACATGAATCTGATCCATCCTCATTCCTCCTCCCGCAGTTTCGCAGAGCGCATCGCATCCATCATCAATGCTGCCCTCTTTACTTCGCGCACATCGTGGACGCGCATCCATTCACATCCGTGCACGATTCCCTGACAGACGGTCGCGATCGTACCTTCGAGCCGCTCAGCAGCAGGAAGTCCAAGCGTCAACCCGATCAGCGACTTGCGCGACGTGCCAAGGAGGACCGGGTAACCGAACGATGTCACCACTTCAAGATGTTTCATCAAATAGAGATTTTCCTCATGCGTCTTCTCAAAACCGATTCCCGGATCGAGCCAGATGTTCGACTCCCGAACGCCCGCTTGCTTTGCGATTGCAATCGATTCAGCAAGGTCCGCCCTCACCTCGGCAAGGAAGTCCTCGCCATGAGGTTTCTCCCGATTATGCATCAAGATGAGCGGTACATCGTAACGGGCCGCGACGAGCGCCATCGACCTGTCTCCCCATTTCGACCCCCAAACGTCATTGAGTACGTCTGCACCTGCCAGAATGGCAGCTTCCGCCACCTCCGGCTTGTACGTGTCGACAGAGAGCGGAATGCTGATTTCCTTCTTCAGTCGTCTGATGACCGGGACGATCCGTTCGATCTCTTCTTCAGCCGTCACGAACTCAGCCCCCGGCCGAGTCGATTCCCCGCCGATGTCGATCATGTCCGCACCTTCTTCGACGAGCTTCTTCGCGTGGGCCACAGCCGCTTCCACATCGACGTATCTCCCTCCGTCCGAGAACGAATCCGGCGTCACGTTCAAGATTCCCATGATCTTCGTCATACGCGTTCCCTCCTCGACAGGCTGCTCGAAATCTCTTTATCGAAAAGCTTGCGAAGCGCCCGGTAGCCTTCCCCTTTCGTTCCCGGGAAAGGTCTCCCGTCAAGCGACGAGACTGCGACGGCTTCCTGGATCGAATTCGTGTAGATGATCTCGTCCGCATCCAAGAGCTGAGGCAACAGCGCAAGACGCTCCTCGACCTGGATACGCGCCATGATGAACTGACGCGTGATCCCGTTAAGCGCCCCGGTGCTGAGCGGCGGTGTGAACCACTTGTTTCCCGTACGCCAGAAAACGTTCGACGTGATGCCTTCGCAGACGAATCCGTCACTCGTCAAGAATAGTCCCTCCGCCGATGAATCGAACAGTTGCCGTTTCGCGACGAGGTTGTTCATGTAGTGATGGGACTTCAGGCGGTATGTCGTCTCAGGACCGCTCCGAGGCAAACGCACCGTCTCCATCGGACGTTCGACTTCTGTCCGCTCCCGAGTATCCTTCACGAAAAAAATCACCTCTGGCTCGAGGTATGCAGCCGTCGACAGACCGATTTCGCGTGGTCCGGCCGAGACGTTGAGGCGGAAGTAGAGGTTCGGTCCGTTCAATTCCGTCAATGCGTCGAGCGCCGCCCGCAATTCTTCGCGGCTGTACGGAAGTGTGATGCCGAGCGCCGCACAGCTGATCTGCAACCGTTCGATATGATCGTCGAACAGGAACGGATGACCGTCATACGTGCGGAACGTCTCGAACAAGCCCATTCCATAGAGATAGCCATGGTCAAACGGGGAGATGCGCAACTCTTGTTCTTCGATGATCTTTCCATTATGCCAAAGGTGCATATCGATTCAACTCCAAGAAATTTTTTAACATTTGTTTGCCGTCCCGCGTCAAGATGGCTTCCGGATGGAACTGGACGCCGTGAACCGGAAGATCCCGGTGGGCGAAAGCCATGATCTCGCCGCCAGCTTCAGCGGTCACCCGCAGAACGTCCGGGCATGTCTCCCGTTCGACGACAAGCGAATGATAGCGCGTGACCGGAGTCGACTGCTCAATCCCTTCGAACATCCCGCTCCCGTCATGCTGCAGGAGTGAGACTTTGCCGTGCATCAATTCCTTTGCCCGAACGACGCGTCCGCCAAACGCCTGTCCAATCGCCTGGTGTCCGAGGCAAACGCCGAGGATCGGAATTGTCCCTGCGAAATGACGGATCGCCGCCAGACTGATCCCCGCCTCGTCCGGCGTGCAAGGTCCGGGAGAGATGACAAGATAATCCGGACCGAGTGCCTCGATCTCATCGATCGTGATGGCGTCATTCCGCCGCACGATGATCTGCTCGCCCAGCTCTCCGAAGTACTGGACGAGGTTATACGTGAAAGAATCATAGTTATCAATCAGTAAAATCATCGCTGTCCCTCCGCTGTCTTTTTGGCGACCCAAAGCGCTTCCGCCTTTTTTAGTGATTCCTCATATTCCGCTTCCGACGACGAATCGATGACGACACCTGCCCCTGCCTGGATATGCGCCATACCGTCCTTGGCGACGAGGGTGCGGATCAGGATGTTGAAATTGATGTCGTCTGCCCAACTGATGAACCCGAGCGATCCGGTGTAGATCCCGCGTCTGACCGGCTCCAGCTCATCGACGATCTCCATCGTCCGGATTTTCGGAGCTCCCGTGATCGTACCACCAGGGAACATCGCAGCAAGAATCCGGCTTCCGGAGATGCCGCTTGCCGCCTTGCTTCTTACATTCGAGACGATATGCTGAACGTGCGAATATTTCTCGATCACCATCAATTCATCGACATGGACCGTTCCATAGGCGCTGACACGACCGAGGTCGTTCCGCTCGAGGTCGACGAGCATCACGTGTTCCGCCCGCTCCTTCTCATTGTCGAGAAGCGTCTTCGCGAGCGCGAGGTCTTCCGCTTCATCCTTCCCGCGTGGTCTTGTCCCGGCGATCGGGCGTGTCGACAGCTCTTCGCCGGTCTTCTCGATGAGCAACTCAGGTGAGGCCGAGACGAGCGTCAATGCCTCATCTGAGAAGTACCCCATGTAAGGAGACGGGTTCAACTGGCGCAACACATCATAGACATGACTCGGACTCGCAGCGAGCCGTTCACTTTGGCGTACAGCCAAATTGACTTGGAAGACATCCCCTGCCGCGATGTACTCCTTGATCGCGTCAGCCGCTTCGACGAATTCCTCCTTCGAAAGGGAACGCGTCCGTCCCGCCTCATTTGCACCCGCCTTGAATTCAGCCGGTTTCGCTTGTTTCTTCCACGAAGATGCCTCCTCGGAAAGGACGGCTTCCGCCTCTTCTCGGGTCGGCCTGCTTACCGCGACATATAGCTTTTCTTCCACTGCGTCGAACACCGCAACCTCGTCGAACCAATAAAAGGAGAGTTCAGGTGTCAGGAGGTCGTCCTCCGCCTTCTCCGGCAAACGCTCGAGATAACGGACTGCATCATAGCTCACATATCCGATGAGACCACCGAAAAAAGGCGGCATCCCGACAGGCCGTTCTGCGGCATTCCGCTTACGGACGGATTCGAGGACGTCAAACGGATGCTCGGCTGTCCATTCCGACATGCCGTCCTCGATGATCGTCGTCACGCCGTCCTTCGTCCTTACACTTCCGACAGGACGGACCCCGGCCATCGTGTAGCGCCCGATCCGGCCGCTCTCGAGCCAAGCATGACCTGTCTTGTCGCTCGTCCGTTCCACATATCGACGATAGAATTGCTCCTTCGTCCATTCAAATGATGTATATACCGTCTCCCGCACCGTTCCATCCCCCATTTTTCACAATCTGCCTTTATTATACGCAAAAAAAAGACGCCCGGAAGCCTGTTAGCTTCAGAGCGTCCCGAATTCAGATGATTGCTCCATCCGATTCCTGTTCGAATTGATAAAGCGGCGTGCTCAAGTAGCGTTCTCCGTTCGACGGGATGATGGCGAGGACGTTCTTCCCTTTGCCAAGACGCTTCGCTGCCTTCAGAGCAGCCGCGATCGCAGCACCTGACGAGATGCCGCCGAGGACGCCGTTCGTCTTCGCGGCGCGGCGTGCATGATCGAAAGCCTCGTCTGTCGTGATTTGTTCGATCCCGTCATAGATCTCCGTGTCGAGGATCGATGGAATGAATCCTGCCCCGATGCCTTGGATCTTATGCGGTCCCGGTTTTCCGCCAGAGAGGACCGGTGAGTCCGTCGGTTCGACAGCGATGATCTGGATGTTCGGATACGCGGCGCGCAGAACCTTGCCGGCTCCCGTGATCGTACCGCCCGTACCGATTCCCGCGACGAAGGCGTCGAGTGACATGCCGTCGAACGCCTCGACGATCTCAGGACCCGTCGTCTTTTCATGTACGTTCGGGTTCGCTTCGTTGTTGAACTGTTGCGGCATGAAATAACCGTTCTCTTCCGCTTCAGCAGTCGCACGTGCGATCGCACCCTTCATACCTTCAGGACCCGGTGTCAAAATCAACTCCGCGCCGTACGCACGGAGAAGCGTTCGACGCTCCATGCTCATCGTCTCCGGCATGACCAAAACCGCGCGGTAGCCTTTCGCAGCGGCGATCATCGCGAGACCGATTCCCGTGTTTCCGCTCGTCGGCTCGATCAATGTATCTCCTGCCTTGAGCTTACCTGCCGCCTCGGCTTCTTCGATCATCGCGAGTGCGATCCGGTCCTTGACGCTCGAACCCGGGTTCATGTACTCGAGCTTCAAATAGACGTCTGCATCCTCCGGACCTGTAAGATGGTTGAGCTTGACGATTGGTGTGCGTCCGACTAGGTCCGCTACTGAATTCGCAATGCGCATGACAATTCCTCCTCGAATGAAATTCTTAATTCCAAGTTAACCGATAGCTTATTATCGGCAGATTGGATGAAATCTGTCAATCAAAGCGCTTGACTTCCGGTTTTTTCCCATCATTCGTCTGGCGATCCACTTCCGCTTGAATCAACTCATCGAGCGTCCGTTCCGCATCTTCCTGCTTCATCTTCTTGTAGACGTCCGCCCGGGTGATGTCGGTCTTTCCGACTTTTGCCATGACATCCTCAAGCGACCCGCCGATACTCTCCTGGACGACCCGCGGAGCGTCCGTCTTCGGAAGCGCCCCGTAGAACGCGAAGGCACCCGTCGCGAAGTTCGTCAGGAGAAGGATGAAAATGAGCATCCAAAGATACTTCGGTTGTACATTTCCCATTTAAGCGCCCTCTTATGCTTTCTCGAGCGATTTTTCACGGAGTTCACGCAATTCATCGACACTGTACTGATAATGTTCCGAACAGAAATGACAAACCGCCTCCGCTCCTCCATCCTCATCGATCATGTCCTGGATTTCGTCCGGTCCGAGCGCGACGATTGCCGTCGCGAGCTTTTCGCGGCTGCACGTGCACTGGAACTTCACAGGGATGCGGTCAAGAACTTCGAGCGTGTCGCCGAGGATCAGCTCAAGCATCTCCTCCGGTGTCTTCTCTTCGCCAATCAGCATCGAGATCGGCTTAAGCGCCGCGACGCGTTGCTCAAGCAATGCGATCGTCTCTTCCGTCGCATCCGGCATCAACTGGACGATCAATCCGCCAGCAGCGATGATCGACTCATCCTCCGGATAGACGAGGACACCTGCTCCGACGACGGACGGCACTTGCTCCGAGACGGCGAAGTAGTAAGTAAAATCTTCACTGATCTCACCCGTCTGGATTGGTGACTGGCCGCCGATGAAGTCACGGAGTCCCATGTCCTTGATGACAGACAGGTTTCCGCGGCCGACCGCTTCGCCGACCTTCAGTTTCGTGTGCCCGTCAGCGTTGACGAAGCTGCTCGACTCGACGCGCGGATGGCTGACATACCCGCGAACGTGGCCGGACGTATCGGAGTCGACGATGATCTTCCCGATCGGACCGTCCCCCTCTACTTTCAACGTCACCTTCGTCTCACCTTTTTGCATGACACCCATCATCGAGCCGATCGTCAGCGTGCGCCCGAGAGCCGCCGAGACGACAGGCGTCGTCTGATGACGCAGCTGCGCTTCATAGACCGTCTTCGTCGAGCGGATCGCAAACGCACGGACTTGTCCGTCAAAACCGAGTGCGCGGACGAGATAGTCGTCCTTCAATTGGGATAATAATTCTTCTCTATTCATGTTTATCTACACCTCTTCATTTATTTCTTTCATAGATGATCCGGAGACCATCGAGCGTCAGGAACGAGTCGACGACATCGATCGAATCGGCTTCTTCACTGATCAGACGGGCGAGCCCTCCAGTCGCGATGACCTTCGCCTCTCCCATTTCCGCCTTCATCCGTGCGACGAGACCATCGACCTGCGCGACATAGCCGAAGTACGTCCCCGACTGCATCGCATGGATCGTGTTACGGCCGATCGTCGACTGCGGCTTCGCGATCTCGATCCGCGGAAGCTTCGCCGCCTTGTTATAGAGAGCTTCCGTTGAAACCATCACACCGGGCGAGATGATGCCGCCGTAGTAGCGCTTCTCGGAATCGATATAACAGTAGGTCGTCGCCGTCCCGAAATCGACGATGATGAGCGGACCGTCATATTTGACGGTAGCCGCGACGGCATTGACGATCCGGTCAGCGCCGACTTCCTTCGGATTGTCGACTTTCAAATCGAGTCCCGTCTTGATCCCTGGGCCGATTACGAAAGGTTTTTTCCCGAAGTAGCGATGGCACATGTTCTCAAGCGGGAAGACGACAGGAGGTACGACCGATGATAGCACGATTCCCTCAATCTTCTCCACGTCAAGCTCCGCGTCCCGGAAAAGCGCCTTGACGAGCATGCCGTACTCGTCCGTCGTCCGGTTCCGGTCCGTCGCGATGCGCCAGTGATGAGCGAGAGTCTTTCCTTCATATACACCTAAGACGATATTCGTGTTCCCGACATCAATTACTAAAATCATGACTGGTCCCCCACTTTTCTGTAACGATACGTGCTGATTATACCACGCACTGCAGGGACGTCCTATCATGGCGCTCGGACATGAAAAAACGCGCCAAGGAGATCCTTGGCACGCCTTGTATTACAGTTGATCGTCGCGGCGCGGTTTATCCGCTTCTCCTGCGTCGACCCGTTCGCCTTCATCGATTGCCGTCCCGCGTTGTACCGGGGACTCAGTCGGCTGATCGACGACTGGATTCGTCGACTCAGGCTTCACTTCTGTTTCTTCTTCCGGCTCATCCGGCTGGTACTCTTTGTATTCGCCTGTAGCGATGAGATGATGGATTTGTTTCTGATCGAGCGTCTCGACATCGAGCAGCGTCCGTGCGACGAGGTCGAGCTGGTCGCGTTTCTCTGTCAGGATGTCTTTTGCCTTCTGGTAACAGCGATTGATGATCGCCTGGACTTCCATGTCGATTTCGTGCGCAATCGCGTCCGAGTAGTTCTGTTCGTTTTGGAAGTCGCGTCCGAGGAAGACGTTACCGCTTTGACCGGAACCGAACTGGAGCGGTCCGAGCTTCTCGCTCATCCCGAATTCCATGACCATCTTGCGTGCGATACCTGTCGCGCGCTGGAAGTCGTTGCTCGCACCCGTCGACACTTCACCGAAGACGATGTCTTCTGCTACGCGTCCGCCAAGCAATCCTGTGATCTTATCCTCGAGCTCCGGCTTCGTCATGAAGTAACGGTCTTCCTTCGGCAGCATGACGACGTAGCCGCCTGCGTTACCGCGTGGAACGATCGTGACTTTGTGGACCTCATCCGCATTATCGAGTGTCAGACCGATGATCGTATGGCCCGACTCGTGCCAAGCGACGATGTTCTTCTCTTTTGCCGAGATGATCCGGCTCTTCTTCGCCGGACCGGCGATGACACGGTCGATCGCTTCCTCGACGTCGACGATCGAAATCTGCTTGCGGTCCGAACGGGCCGCGACGAGCGCCGCCTCGTTCAGGAGGTTCTCAAGATCAGCGCCCGAGAAACCTGGTGTCCGCTGAGCGATCGCCTTCAGGTCGACAGTCGAGTCGAGCGGTTTGTTGCGTGCATGTACGTGAAGAACTGCCTCACGTCCCTTGACGTCCGGACGATCAACCGTGATCTGACGGTCGAAACGGCCTGGACGGAGAAGGGCAGGGTCAAGAATATCCGCACGGTTCGTCGCTGCGACGATGATTATGCCTTCGTTCTCGCTGAAGCCATCCATCTCGACGAGCAACTGGTTGAGCGTTTGTTCACGTTCGTCATGTCCGCCGCCAAGGCCGGCACCACGCTGGCGCCCGACAGCATCGATCTCATCGATGAAGATGATACACGGTGCGTTCTTCTTCGCGTTCTCGAACAAGTCACGGACACGTGATGCCCCGACGCCGACGAACATCTCGACGAAATCAGAACCTGAGATCGAGAAGAACGGCACACCGGCCTCACCAGCTGTCGCACGGGCGAGGAGGGTCTTACCTGTCCCTGGAGGACCGACGAGGAGGACACCTTTTGGAATCCGTGCGCCAAGCTTAGCGAAGCGGCGCGGATCCTTCAGGAACTCGACGACTTCGATGAGTTCTTGTTTCTCTTCATCAGCACCTGCGACGTCGTCGAACGTGATTTTTTTCTTCTCCGTATCGTACAGACGCGCCTTCGATTTCCCGAAGTTCATGACGCGGCCTCCGCCGCCGCCACCTTGCGCTTGATTGATCAAGAAGAAGAAGAGGATGAAGATGATGATGAACGGAACGATCGTCGTTAAAAGAGCGATCCAGCCTCCGTTCGTCTCAGCCGGCTCCGGGTTGATCGAGACATCCTGGCTCTTCAACTGCGTGAGCACATCGCTGTATTCCTTCTCGTTGTAAGGAACCGTCGACTCGTAACGAGTCTTGTCCTTATCATCGAGTTCACCTGTGACGTTATAGACCTGACCCTCGAACTGGAAGGTCGCCGTCTTGATCTCACCTTTTTCCACATACTCTAGAAACTGTGTGTAATTGATTTCTTTGCTTTTGTTCACTGGACTCTGCAAGTACTGCAGGAACAAGATCAAAGCTAGAAAAATGACCCCAAACACGAGGGTATTCTTCACTGCTCGGTTCATCTTATGCCTCCTCTCCGCACCACCCGATGTCTCGGACGATACGAATCCTGACGCGTCGAAGCGCGTTTAATGATTGTTTCCATCTTATCATGCAGGAATGGATATGAAAAATGATTAGCCGCCGTAGACGCTCGGCTTCAGAACACCGACGTATGGCAGATTACGATACTTCTCTTCGTAGTCGAGGCCGTATCCGACGACGAACTCATGCGGAATGATGAATCCGCTGTAATCTGCTTCGAGGTCGTTCTTGCGGCCAGACGGTTTGTCGAGGAGTGTGACGATCTTGACCGACTTCGCCTTCCGGTACTTGAACAGGTCGACGAGGTAACCGAGCGTGAGACCGCTGTCGATGATGTCCTCGACGATCAGGATGTCGCGTCCTTCGACCGACGTGTTCAAGTCCTTCTCGATTTTCACTTCTCCGGTCGAAGAAGTTCCGCCATGGTACGTCGAGACGTCCATGAAGTCCATCTCGAGGTGCATGTCCATGTTCTTGACGAGATCGGACATGAACGGCATCGCGCCTTTGAGTACGCAGACGAGCAGCGGGAAGCGCTCGCTGTAATCACCTTCGAGAGTCGATGCGAGCTCGCTCACTTTATGTTGGATCTCTTCTTCTGAAATTAAAATCTTTTCCATATCGTTTCGTAACGTCATGCTGGATAATCCTCCTCTATATTTAGACACTAAGTCCATTCTATCATTAATCGGGGCGAATGGAGGAGTTCAAATGACCCGATTTGTGCAACTCTGTGACCGATCACCGCGAGCACCCGTCCTGTCGCATCTGCGAGGACTGGCACCTGTCCCCGTTCATGAAGCGGGACCTTGGCATCGATCAGGATACGGCTGACCTTCTTCATCCCGACGCTAAGTTCGATCCGGTCTCCCGGCAGAGGCGAGCGGACCAACAGCGGAAATCGGATGGAGGACAACGGAAGCCCCTCCGCTCCTTTTTTTAGATGAAATGATTTAGAGCCATAACGATATGTTCCCTGCGCCGCAGTGATTTCAAACGGCTTCATGGAAATAGGAACGACTTCGTCAATTTTCACCCAGCCGTAACTCCTCGTCAGCAGCCAGCGTCCGATTTCACAGGTTCTTGAAGCTCCTCGTGCTTCCAGGAACGTCTCCCAGTCATCGTGCTCGGCTTTTCCGAGCTTCTCTTCCGGCAACAGGACGCGCAACAGATGTCGTCTGAAGTCGCTCGGCAAGCGACGAATCTCCTCGAGAGAATAGCCTTTCGCCGTCCGGTTCCGCTCGGCCCACTCTTTTACGAAGGCGGCATGTTCCCGTTCGACCGCCCGCCGTTCCGCTGCCGCTTCCACGGTCTGCTTCCCATAACCTGGACGGATCGCTTCGAGTGAGGGCAACAGATCGAGACGGAGGCGATTTCTCAAATAATCACGTTTCGTATTCGAAGCATCTTCTCGCCACTCCACTTCATGAAGTTTCGCATAAGCCTCGATGTCGGCCCGCGGGACTTCAAGCATCGGGCGATGGAGTCTCCCTCCTGCGAAACGCCTTTCCTTCGGCATCCCGTCAATCCGTGCTTCCCCCCGTACATATTGTACAAGCATGGTCTCGAGCTGATCATCCAGATGATGCGCGAGCAACAATATATCCCCCTGCTCTTCCTCCATCACCCGCTCGAAAAAACCGTATCTTCTCACACGACACGCTTCTTGCGTCGCTCGCAAAGAACGCCAGTCCAGTTCGGTCAGTCGAAATGGCAATGACCGGGCTGACGCCCACTCCTTGACGAATGACGCCTCTTCTTTCGATTCCGGACGGAGTCCATGGTCGACATGCGCGATCGTAAAAAAACGCCCCGCCCGGTGCAAGGCGTCTGCGAGCACCATCGAATCGATTCCGCCTGATACACCGACGACAAGCTTTCCGCTCGGCACTGATTTGATCCACTCCATCCTTCATCCTCCTTGACAACGTCTTTTCGCCGTTTGTTCGGGCAGATTTTCCTCATTGTACGAAAAAAGCTGCCTCTATTGAAAGAGACAGCTTTTCATGTATGACCCGTACGGGATTCGAACCCGTGTTACCGCCGTGAAAGGGCGGTGTCTTAACCGCTTGACCAACGGGCCAAAAAAAATATGGTAGCGGCGGAGGGAGTCGAACCCACGACCTCACGGGTATGAACCGTACGCTCTAGCCAGCTGAGCTACACCGCCATATTTTGTACTGTGCGTCCTAAGCACATTTTCTATAATACTGAGGGTACAAAGGAAAGTCAACGCTTTTCCTGAAAAAAATTCTAAAAAAATAAAAGAGAGGGATGAACAGCGTCATCCCCCTTCTCTATACCTAAAAACAGGTCAGCAAGTTATTGACGTTTGGCACCGCGTCCGCCGCGCTTCGAATCAGTTTGGCGTTTCAGTGTCGCTAAGCGATCTTCACTGTCCTTCAAGAAGCTGCTCATCAGTGTATCGAAAGTCTGTTCCTTACGTGGAGCAGGTCCCCGGCCACCTTTATTGAAGCCGCCACGACCGCCACCGCCGCCACCAGGGCGTGGTCCTTTGTCGAACGAACGAGGTCCCTTATCGAAACCTTGACCAGCCGGACGTGGTCCGCGGTCGAATTGTCGAGCAGGACGCGGGCGCTCACCTTCAGGACGATCGACTGCCTTTTTGATTGAAAGGCCGATCTTCCCGTCGTTCTCTACGCTGAGGACTTTGACTGTGATCTCTTGACCGACTGTCAGGACATCATTGATGTCTTTTACGTACGAATCTGCCACTTCACTGATGTGAACAAGACCTGTCTTGCCATTCGGTAATTCTACAAACGCGCCGAAATTGGTGATGCCTGTAACTTTCCCTTGTACTTTGCTGCCTACTTCAATCGACATAAATTGTATTGCTCCTTTTTATTTGATTCGTCTTCTATTATACGAGCGTCATTGCTTTTTTTCAATCAATCGGCTGCTTCTGTCCATCAGTCCTCCGGGGAGAAGTAGAAAATCGTCTCACCCTTCTTTGAATAGAGGAGCTCGCTTCGTGCAAGATTCGCCACGTATTCCTTGTCGTTCAGACGCTCGATTTCCTCTTTCAGGCGGACTGATTCCTTTTTCGCCTTCACTTGTTCCTGCTTTGCCACTTGAAATGATTGCTGCTGTTCGGCGATGAGCTGTTGCTTCTGAACATACGACCACCCCATGAGAGAGGCAAAGAGAACGAAGACGACCGTACAGGCGATCAAACGTTGCTTCAAGCGCCGGCGATTCTCAAGCGCATTCTGGCTCAATTGTTTCTTGCGATCATTCAATGGTTTGATCTTCGGTACGACCGGTTTTTCCAAGTCACGATGCGGCGCTGTCGACATGACGTCCCTCCTCCTGAGTGATCTCATTTCTGCATACTTCCAGTATACTTCCTTTTCGGAAGGATTTACATGGATTCTTCCGAATTCACTTTTTCTTCACGGACGATGCGGTACATCTCGGAAGCATCCTCTTTACGCGCATGCTCCTGGATTCCCTCGATCGCGACCGTGACGATTTTATTACCGAAACGAATCATCATCTCGTCGCCGACTGCGACGTTCGAACTCGCCTTCGCGACGACGCCGTTGATTGAAATCCTTCCTTGATCCGCTACTTCTTTTGCCAGCGTACGGCGTTTGATCAGCCGCGACACCTTCAAGAACTTATCGAGTCTCATTTCTTCTCCTCCTGTTTCGCTTGATTCCACAACGCATCCTGCTCCGCCAAGCATAACTGGCCGATCGGACGATCGCTCAGTTGCTCCATCCGCATAAAACGGCGGATGAATTTATCATTCGTCATCTGAAGCGCTTCTTCAGCAGATAATCCGAGGTATTTGCCCACGATTGCGAGGGAGAACAGGATGTCCCCGAATTCCGACAATCGTTCTTCTTCTTTTGCTTGAAGCAGCTCCTCTATCTCTTCACGTACCTTTTCAAGCGCTCCTTCGACGTCGCTCCATTCAAACCCTACCTTCGCGACCTTCTTTTGGATTTGCTCCGCGCGCATGAGCGCTGGCTGTCCTTTGACGATCCCGTCGAGCAGTGAAGTCCGCTCTGTCTTCTCCTCTGCCTTGATGCGTTGCCAGTTCTCGACGACCTGCTCACTCGAATCGGCATGTGCATCACCGAAGACATGCGGATGACGGCGAATCATCTTCTCACTGAGTGTCCCGATGACATCACGAATGTCGAAATATCCTTCGTCCGCTCCGATTTGGGCATGCAGCATCACTTGAAGCAGGACATCTCCAAGTTCTTCGACGATCAGTTCATCGTCTTCGAGATCGATCGCCTCGAGCAATTCATACGCTTCCTCGATCAGGTGGCGCTTCAAGGAAACGTGTGTCTGCTCCTTGTCCCATGGGCAGCCGTTCTCTCCGCGAAGCGTCGCGATGATCCGCTTTAGCGTGGCAAAGTCACGTTCCGCCGATTCAGGCGGCGCAGGAGGTACATACAATGTCGTCAAATTGCTCAACTCACTTACGCGGTCCAGTTCGTAGAGCGGGACCTCGACGACCTGTTCGAAACTCGTGCCGGCAGCCGTGACGAGCTTGACCGGATGTTCGTCCGGATAGCGCTCCATCAGCATGACCTTCACGTCTCCTGCGACGAGAGCATCGTATACTTGGCCAATCAAGACGTGCTGCCCGATTTCTGCTTCATCGATATCGAGCGAAGTCGCATCGAGGAGCTGGAACCCTTCGATCGGGTCTACCTTGAGTGCAGTGAACATCGGGTCAAGGAAGCTCTGGCCCCCTCCAATGATCGTCTCGGTTCTTGCGATGAGCTGCTGGACCGCACTTTCCGCGACGAGCGGGTGCCCAGGGACAGCATAGATGACCGGACCCTTCTCGGCATGAACGATCAGCATCTCGACGATTTCTTCATATACCGCTTCGAACGTATCGTGTTTTTCATAGATTGCATCGAGCGACGTAAACTTCATTCCCTCCGCTTCAAGTTCCGAAACGACAGGGTGCTCGGCCGTCCGCAAATAGATGGGTTGATCCGTCGACTTCAGCAGGCGGTAGACTCCGAGCGGCAACTGCCCGATTTCCCCTGCTCCGAGTCCGACGATTGTTATCGGATGTGTCATAAAGTTCTCCTTCTTTGTTCGTATATCATTATTTTTTCGCCAAAGGGCAACAGCTTCCACTCCTGCTCCGTCAACAGACGAGACTTCAGCATCATGAAGAAAAAGAGCGAACCTCCACCGGCGATGAGGACACCGACCTCGACGAGCGAGCCGAGGCGGCTGTCGAATCCGTAAGACTCGAACAGGTCATCCATCAGAATGAGGAACAACCCCATCGGCGACAGGCTGACAGCCAGCTTCGCGTAAAATCGGCTTCCAGCCGTCACCCGGCCGAATTTCCGGTTCAGTAGGACCGTCTGGCTCAGTGCCATGACGGCGAATCCGCCAAAGGTCGCCATTCCTGCACCGATCATACCATAGCGGGGCAACAGCCAGATATTCATCGCGAGCTTCGCCGCAAGGCCGGCGCAAACGCCGACGAATGCATACTTCTCGGCGTCCACTGCCTGCAGGCAGGAGACGATGATCATCGACAGGGAGGCGAAAAAAGCCGAGCTCGCAAGTATGATGAGCGCCGCCGTCCCCTTCCCATCCTCGAAAAAGGCGATGTTGAGAGGACGCATGATGCCGGCTAGGCCGACCGCTGCAGCCGCTGCGATCGCAAGACCCGAGCGAAGCAACAGTTCAAGACGACGCGTCGTCTCCATGTGATTTTGCTTACGGTACGCCTTCAACAACGAAGGGACACTCGCAAGACTGATCGTCGTCGCGAACAGGATGGCAAACTGAAGAAGCGGATAGCCCCGGTCGAAAATCCCCTTTTCAGTCTTCGTCTCAAGCGAGTCACCGAGCAGATTGACGAACGTCAACCCGTCGATCAATTGCATGAGCAACAGCGCGAGCGAAGCAATGCTGACCGCAAAGCCGCTCGTGACGAGCACCTTGCCGACACGCATGATATGCCGCTTCGAAAAGACAGGTCTCCCGACCCGCCCTTTCGCCATCTTCAGCAAGAGGATCAGTGAAACGATGCTCCCTCCAGCCGCACTCGCATGCGCAAGCGCTCCGGTGAGGTAGGGACTGTATCCGAGAGACACGGACAGCGCTGTCGCGAAGAGCAGTAGGACGACTCGTGTTCCGTTCTCGGCGATTTGAGAAAACGCCGTCGGCCGCATCTCGTCCTCCGCCTGGAACATCCCGCGCAGAACCGCGATGAAAGGAAGCAGGTAGAAGGTCAGCGTGACGGCCCGGATCGGCAAGACGAGCCGGGCATCCCCGAACAGGGCGGCCACGGATGGAGCGAGCCACCAGCCTAATCCCCCGAAGAGACCGGTCAGTACGAGCATGGCCCATAGGATCGACCACAACACCTCCCTGCGTTCCTCCGGATGATGGAGCGTCAACTTCGCGACGATCACAGGCAAGGCATAGATGCCAAGAGCTGAAGCGATCGCGAAGAGCGGATAGACCGTCTGATAGACATAAAGACCGATATCTCCCGCGATGTTCTGGTAAGGAATACGGTAGAAAAAGCTGATCATCTTCGAGAGATAGCCTGAAATCGCAAGCAACGCTGCGCCTTGCGCGATCGTCACCTTCGACTTCATGCGAGCGCCATCCGCCGGTCGATCTCAGCGAGAGCCTGCTCCGCCTGATCGACGAGGGTGCCGATTGCCGCCTTCTGCTGCTGGTTGAACGTCAGGAGGAGCTTACCTTCTTGTTGCCCCATCCCAAGACCACGGCCGAGCGGAACGCTCCATTTGACGAAATCAGACATGTCCAGCCGTTCAGTCGTTTCCGGTGTCAGGACGATTTCAATCTTCGCATCCGTTTGCTTGACCTTCTCGATTCGTGCGCGTTCAGCGTATATTCGCATCCGCGTCAATTGGATCAAGCGGGCGACTTCGCCCGGGAATTCACCAAACCGTTCAAGCAGCTCGTCCTGCAACGCCTCGAGGCTTTCCGGTGTGTCGACATACTTGAAGCGCTTGTAGAACTCGATCTTGAGTTCCGAATCGGCCATGTAGTAGTCCGGGATGTACGCGTCGAGCGTAAAGGCGAACTCCGGCACGAACTTCTTCTGCTTCTTCTTTCCTCTCATCCGCTCCTTCCGCTCTTCGACTGCTTCTGAGAGCATTTGCGAATAGAGGTCGAAGCCGACCGAATCGATGAAACCGGATTGTTGTGAGCCGAGCAGGTTCCCCGCCCCGCGAATCGATAAATCGCGCATCGCGATCTTGAATCCGCTGCCGAGCTCCGTGAATTCCTTGATTGCCTGCAACCTGCTCTCTGCGACCTCCGTCAGACGCTTCTGCGGCCGGTACGTGAAGTAGGCATAGGCGATCCTGCTTGATCGCCCGACGCGTCCGCGCAACTGGTAGAGCTGAGACAGCCCCATCTGGTCGGCATCGTTGACGATCAGCGTGTTGACGTTCGGGATATCGATCCCCGTCTCGATGATGGTCGTACTGACGAGCACGTCGGCATCTCCTTCGAAGAACGTGATCAACTGGCTTTCGAGCTCGCTCTCCGTCATCCGTCCGTGAGCCGTGACGACGCGCGCCTCCGGAACAAGCGCCCGGATTTCCTCCGCCTTCCGCTCGATCCCTTCGACCCGGTTGTAGAGGAAGAATGCCTGGCCACCGCGTCCAAGCTCACGCTCGAGCGCTTCCCGGAGAACGATGCCGTCATACTCCATGACATACGTCTGGACCGGATAACGGTTCTCAGGCGGCGTCTCGAGGACGGACAGGTCACGGATGCCGATCATCGACATATGAAGCGTCCTCGGAATCGGTGTCGCCGTCAGCGTCAGGACATCGACATTCGTCTTGAGCTGTTTCAGGCGTTCCTTATGCTTGACCCCGAACCGCTGTTCTTCGTCGATGATGAGCAGACCGAGATCTGCGAACTGGACATCCTTCGACAGGACGCGGTGCGTTCCGACGACGACATCGACGATGCCTTCCTTCAGACCTTTTTTCGTCGCTTTCAACTCTGCCGGGGAACGGAAACGGCTCATGACTGATACTTTGATCGGCCACTCGCTGAATCGTTCGAGCATCGTCTCATAGTGTTGCTGGGCAAGGACGGTCGTCGGGACGAGCAGCGCGACCTGTTTCCCCGCCATGACCGCCTTGAACGCCGCCCGGATCGCTACTTCAGTCTTGCCATATCCGACATCTCCGCACAGCAGCCGGTCCATCGGCCGGGCCCGTTCCATGTCCACTTTTATTTCCTGGATCGAGCGCACCTGATCGATCGTCTCCTCGTATGGGAAGGCCGCCTCGAACGCCTGCATGTTGTCGTCGTCCTGCGGGAAGGCGAACCCGACCGACGCCTCGCGCGCGGCGTACAGCTTGATCAGTTCGTCCGCGATATCCTCGACCGATTTCTGGACCTTCGCTTTGACCTTTTTCCACTCCGCTCCTCCGAGCTTGTAGATTTTCGGTTCCTTTCCTTCTGCACCGACATATTTCTGGATGAGATCGATCTGGTCGACCGGGACATAGAGGGAGTCGTCGCCAGCGTAGATCAGATGGAGGTAGTCCTGGTGATTTCCTGCCACCTCGATCGTCTTGATTCCATGGTATCGCCCGATCCCGTGGTGGATGTGGACGACGTAGTCGCCGGTCTTCAATTCCTGATAGCTCTTGATCCGCTCGGCGTTCGTCAGCTTCGTCGTCTGCTTGCGCCGCTTCATCGTCTGTTTGAACAATTCCTCTTCCGTGATGACGACGAGACGGGCATTCGTCATCTCGAAGCCCCCTTGGATGCCACCGATCAGGATAGCCGGGTGCCCTTTGCTGATATCCTCTTTCGCTGTATGGATACTCGCCGTCACACCGTAGTCGGACAGGGTCTGACGCATCCGCTCCGCCCGGTCCATCGTGGCCGCGAGCAGCACGATCCACATGCCTTGCCGTTCGTAGCGGTCGATTTCCTGCTTCAATCGTTCCATCTGGCCATAGAACGGTGTCAACGGCTTGATATTGAAATGGATCGATGCACTCTCGGGCACACCGCTCCGGCGGGTCGGGAGCAGGGAAAGATAGAGCAGCGGACGGTCACCGAATACGTCCGTCATCGGAACGGACAGCGTATAGCCGCTGACACTTTGACCGCGCTCGATCAGAGAGGCCATCCATTCTGCTTCTTCCTTGTCCTGGACGTCGCCGGCTTCCTGGATACGCGACACTTCATCGACGACGATGACCGCATCCCCCACGTCCTCGAGAAGCGTGTCGCGATAAAGGAGAGGCGCGTACTTCGCCAGCTGCTTCGGTTTCTCCCCGCGTTCGAGCTGTTCGATGTCGTATGCGATCCCCTCCTCGAGGGAAGCGAGCACTTCCGTATTCTTGATATGTTCACGGGTCTCGTCATAGAGAGCCCGCAGTCTCTCACCGGCCACCTTCAACTCTTCTGCCGTAGCGAGGTGTTCGCTCGCAGGAGGCAACACCGCCTCCTTGACCACACCGAGCGAACGTTGCGTCTCCGCATCGAACGTAAAGATCGAATCGACCTCCTCATCGAACAAATCGAGGCGATAAGGGCGCTCGACCGTCAGCGGATAGACGTCGATGATGCTTCCGCGAACGGCGAACTCGCCAGGAGATGTAACGGTCGCCATCCTTTCATATCCGGAACTGACGAGCTCCTGGATGAAGTCCGGGACGGAGAGGATGTCCCCTGGTTTGACGACGCGCGTCTGTGCAAGGAAATCTTTACTCGCTGTGACGAAGCGCCGCAATCCGACGAGCGGAATGATCAAAATACCGTCGGTCGTGTTCAACAGCCGCAACCGCGTCTCGATCCGTGTCGCACGAAGCTCGGGACTTGCGCTGAGCGAAAGCTCTCCGGCTAGCGTCTCATCGACAGGATAGAGCATGACTTCCTGCTCAGGAACGAGTTCGATCAGGTCGTCATACAGCTTCTGGGCTTGAAACATATTATGCGTGACGAGGACGAAGCGCCGTTTCGTCTCCTCATAGATCCCGGCGACGAACAGCGCCTTCCCCGTATTCATCAGACCTGTGATCAGCTGGGCCTTCGCGCCGGAGCGGAACCGTTCGCGGACGGTTTTGATTTCCGGCATGCCAAGCAATAGATTTTGTAACTGTTTCATCCCGTTTCCTCCTACTGCGAACGACAGCAAAAACGCTTTGGGAACCCAAAGCGTTTCGTTCAATTATAGCGATTCATGAGCGCGAGGAATGGCGTATCGACGAAATCCGCCGCTACGTTCGCCGCTTGCTCGAGTACTTCCTTCAGTTCGTGCTGCTCGTTCTTCGCGAACGGCATCAGCACCCAGTCGATGACCTGGATTGGGGCCGGCGGTCTGCCGATACCGAGTTTCAACCGTTTGATCTCTTGCGTGCCGAGATGCTGAATGAGCGATTTGACGCCGTTATGGCCACCCGCGCTCCCTTTCGATCGCAGCCGCATCTTCGAAAGCGGCAGATCGAGATCATCATAGATGATGAGCATGTCCTCCGTCTCGATCTTATAGAAATCGAGCAACGGACGCACTGCCTCTCCAGAAGCGTTCATGTAGGTGAGCGGCTTTACGAGCACGACACGCTCTCCATTGATAGTTCCCGTCCCGAAGAGCGCTTTAAACTTCGATTCCGTCAATTTTATCCCGTGCTTCTCAGCCAGGGCATCGATCGCAAGGAATCCGATGTTGTGCCGCGTATACGTGTACTTACTGCCTGGATTCCCAAGTCCGACGATACATTTCAAGGAAATCCCTCCTTTCATTCATCAAAAACAAGCTGCCTAGAAGGTCTAGGCAGCTGGCTCATCAGCCGAACAGCGGGCTGATTGATTTTTGTTCGTGGACACGGATGATCGCTTCCGCGAGCAGGCGCGCCACTGAGATTTGTTTGATTTTGCTTGCGCACTCGCGGCTCGTCAAATCGATCGTGTTCAAGACGACGAGCTCCTCGATTGCCGAGTTCTCGATCCGTTCCATCGCAGGACCTGAGAGAACAGGGTGTGTGCAGCATGCGTAGACTTGCTTCGCACCATTTTCGATCAAGGCGTTCGCAGCGAGCGTGATCGTCCCTGCCGTGTCGATGATGTCATCGATGATGATCGCAATCTTGCCGTCGACCTGACCGACGATGTTCATCACCTCAGCGACGTTCGGTTTCGGACGGCGCTTGTCGATGATTGCAATCGGTGCTTTCAATTGTTCCGCTAATTTACGTGCCCGCGTCACACCGCCATGGTCCGGAGAGACGATGACGAGTTCATTCGGGTCGATGTTCTTCTTCTCGAAATAAGAGGCCAGAAGAGGAACGCCGAGCAGCTGGTCTACCGGGATATCGAAGAATCCTTGGATTTGCGCAGCATGCAAGTCCATCGTCACGACGCGTGTAGCGCCCGCGACTTCAAGGAGGTTCGCTACGAGCTTCGCCGTGATCGGTTCACGCGAACGGGCTTTACGGTCCTGACGCGCATAGCCGTAGTACGGAATGACGACGTTGATCGTCCGTGCCGAAGCACGTTTCAATGCGTCGATCATGATGAGCAGCTCCATCAGATTCTCGTTGACCGGTTGGCTCGTCGATTGGATGACGTAGACGTCATCACCGCGAACGCTCTCTTCGATGTTCATCGAGATTTCGCCATCGCTGAAATGCTTGACTGAACTTTTGCTGACGGGAATGCCGATGACCTTGGCGATTTCCTCTGCCAGTGGTTTGTTCGAGTTGAGCGCGAAAATACGAATTTCATGTTCTAGGACAGTAGACATGGTTGGGTGGCCTCCAAATTGTTTAGTTTAGACGAGGGTGGCGACAATGCTGATTTTATCGGTAATTCTGTTTTGTCGTTTGACGTTCGCGCGCGATCGCAAGGGCATTATCCGGCACGTCTTCCGTGACCGTCGATCCTGCGGCGACGAGCGCGTTCTTCCCGACCGTTACCGGCGCGATCAAATTGACGTTGCATCCGATGAACGCTCCGTCTTCGATGACCGTCTGGAACTTGTTTTTCCCGTCATAATTGACAGTGATCGAACCGCAGCCAAGATTTACATCCTTGCCGACGCTTGCGTCTCCGACGTAGCTGAGGTGCGCTGATTTGCTGCCTTCACCGAACGTCGACTTCTTCACTTCGACGAAGTTGCCGATGCGCGTGTTCGCACCGAGGACAGCTTGTTGACGCAGATGGGCGAACGGACCGACCTGTGCCTCCGAACCGATCTCACTGTCCGTGACGACCGACTGGCGAACGATCGCCTTGTCGGCGACGACACTGTCGCGGATGTCCGAGTTCGGACCGATCACGCATTCTGAGCCGATCACCGTCTTGCCGAGCAACTGCGTACCCGGATACAGGATCGTGTCCGGACCGATCACGACGTCAGGTCCGACGTACGTCGAAGCGGGATCGACGAACGTGACGCCTTCACGCATCAGACGCTCATTCGTACGCTCGCGGAACCATGTCTCAGCCTGTGCGAGAGCGACACGGTCATTGACACCGATCGTCTCCTCGAAAGCCGGCGCTGCATGTGCCGCGATCGTCTCACCTGCCGCCTTCGCGATTGCGATGACATCCGGCAAGTAGTATTCGCCTTGGGCATTGTCGTTTTTGACCTGCTTGAGCGCCGCGAACAGCATCTCGTTATCAAAGACATATGTCCCTGTATTGATTTCACCGATTTCAAGTTCAGCCGGGCTCGCATCCTTGTGCTCGACGATTTTCTCGACGTTTCCGTCTTCGCCGCGCACGATTCGCCCGTAACCTGTCGCGTCTTCTGCATGAGCCGTCAATACGGTGACCTTCGCGTTCGTTTCTTCATGATGTGAAATCAGGGCGGCCAGTGTTTCACTCGTCAGGAGAGGCGTGTCTCCGCAGACGACGAGCGTCGAGCCTTTTTCCTGTCCGAGGACGGGTTCAGCCATTTGAACAGCGTGTCCTGTGCCAAGCTGCTCACTTTGAAGTGCATAATCCACCGATGTGCCGAGCACTTCCCGGACTGCTTCCGCTCCGTGGCCGACGATGACGACTTGGCGCTTTACACCGAGCGTCTTCAATTGGTCGACGACGTGTTGCACCATAGGCTTTCCTGCCACCGGATGAAGTACCTTGTAGAGCTTCGACTTCATGCGCGTCCCTTTACCAGCTGCTAGAATTACCGCGAAATGATTCATCCTTGTCGCTCCTCCACGTAAATTAGTGTCGTTTTCTATCTGAAAAAATACACTCGTTCTTACTATAACGAAACTTGTGACACTATTCAATGCTCGCCCCGGTCCTCCGGACACAGAAAAGCAGCTCCGCCTCGCTTTTTGAGGGGAGCTGCTTTATTCATGCGCACATTCAGATGGATTCAAGTTCGGCCGACGCCGTCGCGCCTTCCTCTGCCTCGTCCCGAACAGCATAAGCCTCGAGAACGGCATCCTCTACCTTCTTACGCATCAGCGCGTTGATCGGATGGGCGACATCCCGGAAAATTCCTTCTTGTGTCCGTTTACTAGGCATCGCGACGAAGAGACCACTGTTCCCTTCGATGACGCGCAGATCGTGGACGACGAATTCATGGTCAAGCGTGATCGAAGCTAAAGCTTTCATCCGGCCTTCGGCCACGACGCGACGAATCTTGACGTCAGTAACGTTCATTTGGTTCGCACCCCTTTATGTCCGTGTCACAACTCATCGTTGTCTACTCCTAGTTACGGCTCAAAAGTCCTAAACGTTTAGTCGTTTCCCATCTTTTCAAGATTTTTTTCCAAAAGTTTGCTATTTTCAGTCTAATTTCTAAAATTAGGTATGTCAAATATTAAGAATCACTCGAAATGTGCAGCGGCGTTCCCGCGATGGACATGGATTTGACCTTGATCGACGTCGACATCCGCGAGCCTCATCAGGGAAACGTACTCGCTGACCATCTTGCGTTCTGCGCCTTCCGCCTCAATCAGCACGCCGACGCCTGCGACTTTAGCCTCGAACTCGCTGAGCAGACTCATCATACCGCGAATCGTTCCGCCGGCCTTCATGAAGTCATCAATCAACAGCACATTCGCTCCGCGCGGAAGACTCCGGCGTGCGAGTGCCATCGTCCGAATCGCTTTTGAAGAGCCTGAGACGTAATTGATGCTCACCGTCGATCCTTCCGTCACCCGGCTGTCAGAACGCACGATGACGAACGGTACACCGAGCTGCTCCGCAACGGCATACGCGAGCGGAATCCCTTTCGTAGCGATCGTCATGACGACGTCGACCTTCTTCTGGCTAAAGACCGATGCAAAAACTTGCCCCATCTGCTTCACCATTCGCGGGTCGCCAAGAAGATCCGTCAAATACAGATATCCCCCCGGCAACAGACGGTCTGGTCGTGCGACGCGTTCACACAGCTCATCGATGAAGGTGAGCGCCTTCTCACTGCTCCAAGTCGGAATGAACATGACACCGCCCGCGGCCCCCGGTACCGTGACGAGCTTGCCTGTCCCTTCTTGTTCGAGCATGTCACTGACGATGTCGAGATCCTCACTGATCGAGGACTTAGCCGATTTATATCGTTCCGAGAACATCGTCAAGGAAACGAGCTGATGCGGATGATCGAGCAAATAGCGCGTCATATCGACGAGCCGGCCGCTTCTCCGTATTTTCATTAATGTTCCACCTCTCCGTATATCCGAATATTCACTAGTGAATATATCATTTTCATACGGAAATATTCAATGCTTTTCCCCAATAAGCCGAACGACATATACTTCGTTGCAAAAACCGCGCAAGCCATTATAGAGGCGATGTGCACGATTCTCATGTTCCGTCAGCGCGAAAACTGTCGGGCCGCTGCCGCTCATGAGCACGCCTTCTGCTCCGCAGCTCGCCATGAAGTCCTTGATTTGCTGGACTTCCGGATGCATCGGAAGCGTGACGGATTCCAGTATATTGCCCAGTCCTTCACAAATCCCCTTGAAATCCTGTCCTTTGATCGCCTCGATCATCTTCGGAACGTCCGGATGCTGCGCGGTCTTCAGGTCGAGCGCTCCGTATACGTCCGCCGTCGAGACGCCGATCGATGGTTTCGCGAGGACGACCCAGCATGGCGGCGGCGCCGGAAGATCCTCGAGCACTTCACCCCGGCTCGTCGCGATCGCCGTCCCACCCATCACACAAAACGGGACGTCTGAACCGACCTCAGCGCCGATTTCCGCGAGCTCCTCAAGCGAGAGACCAAGCTTCCACAGCTCGTTCAGTCCGCGAAGCGTGGCCGCCGCGTCACTCGACCCTCCAGCGAGACCTGCTGCGACCGGGATGTGCTTCTCGAGAAAAATCTCCACTCCCTCTTTCACTTGAAACCTTTCCTTCAGTACAGCCGCTGCTTTGTATGCCAAGTTCCGCTCGTCGTTTGGGACATAGGCATGCTGAGCGTTCATCCGGATCTCTCCGCCCTCGAGCAGCGAGAGTTCGAGACGGTCGGAAAGATCCACCGTCGTCATCACCATATGTACGTCATGATACCCATCCGGTCGCTTCCCCGTCACATCGAGCACCAAGTTGATTTTAGCTGGCGCTTTCACAGTTATCGTCATCCTGCCCTTCCTCCTCTTCCACCTCGTTCTTTAGGCATTGTATCAACCTTTCCCAAAAAAAAGAAGCAGGCATTTTAGCCCGCTCCGAAAGATAAAGTCACGCATTCGCGAATTCGATTTGTACGGAATCTGTCAGGACGTCGGCGTAGCTGTAAGAGACTCGCTCGACATTGTGGCGCTCTGCGTCTAGCTTGACAACAAAAACCGACGGATACGTCTCAACGAGCGTACCGATGCGGGTAACGACCTTCTTGCGACCGCCGCTTGCTTTTAGCGTCAGTCTTTCACCTACATGCGTTTCAAACACATGTCTGATTTCGTTCAACGTCTTTGGCATACGCTTCACCTCACTAATATTTATTATAGCATATTAATTAAATATTAGAAAGGAGAAATATTATATATGTTATGTTCCAGTCCGTCAACGTTTTTTAAGTGAAAGAAGTGCGTCCGCAAGCTGTGCGAATTCTTCCAGACTGAGTGTCTCCCCACGGCGTTTCGGATCGACTCCTGCCTTCTCGAGCGCTGCTTCGACATCCGGTTTCGCCGCTTTTCCGAAGTGGCTCGTCAAGTTGTTGAGGATCGTCTTCCGGCGCTGCGCGAAACTCGCCCGCGTCACTTCGAAGAAGAACGCCTCGTCCTCCACACGAACCGCAGGCTCTTTTCTGATGTTGAGACGGATGACAGCCGAATCGACGTTCGGCGCCGGGATGAAGACCTGTTTCGGTACGGTGAAGCAGACTTCGGCCTCTGCGAAGTACTGGATCGCAATCGACAACGAGCCGTACGCTTTCGTCCCCGGCTTCGCACCGATCCGTTCAGCGACTTCCTTTTGTATCATCATGACGAGCGTCCGGAACGGCGCCTTCGCCTCAAGAATCCGCATGATGATCGGTGTCGTGACATAATACGGCAGATTCGCGACGACGGCGAGGTCCGTTATGCCTTGCGACGTGAACTCCCGCTCCACGATTTCGGCAAGGTCGAGTTCAAGCGCGTCCCCGTGGATGACAGACACATGTGGATACGGCGCCATCGAATCATCGAGGATCGGCAGGAGCCGCTGGTCGATCTCAAGGGCGACGACCTTCTTTGCGAGTTTCGCCGACTGTTCCGTCAGTGATCCGATACCGGGACCGATCTCAAGGACGCCGCTCTCCGGTGTCAGACCGGCAGCCCCGACGATGTTGCCGAGTACATTCAAATCAATCAAAAAGTTCTGCCCGAGCGACTTCTTGAAGGAGAACCCGTGTTTTGCGAGGATCTCCTTCGTCCGGTGCAACGTTGCGATATCTTTCACTTCAAATTTCCTCCTCTAGTTGGGCGAGCGCCGCTTCCCATTCCGCTTTCGTGATCCGGATGGCGTCTACGCGTTTGACGAGCTGCTTCGCGTTCGGTTGACCGATCGCAAGAATCTCGCCGAGCCGCTTTCTTCTGGCAGAGGCGGCGGGACCGCCGATCAGGTCAGCTGCGAGTATCATTTCGCGCGTCACCTCCGGCTGCCGTTCTTCGCCGATCTCATATACAGCGGCGAGCGCTTGCTCGATCGCTGCCGGCGAGGCGTGCTCGACGCCGATTTTTCCCCGCTTGTCCTTTGCCGCTTCCCGGGGCAGGTAGGCATGCTTACAGCCCGGTACCCGTTCGTTTATCCGGGCGCGAATCCGGTCACCAGGATAGTCTGGATCGGTAAAGACGATGACGCCCCGACGTTCGAGCGCCTTCTCAATCCGTTGCATCGTTCGCTCATTGACAGCCGAACCGTTCGTCTCAATCGTATCTACTTCGAATATTTCCTGAAGCCGTGTCGTATCGTCTCTTCCTTCGACGACGATGACTTCCTTTAAGCGTTTCCGCATCAGATCTCCACCTTGTTTCATTAACTGCACTTTCGTTATTGTACCTCTTTCCCGAAAAAAAACAAGGAAGCGTCAGTCGACAGCTTCCTTGTCCTTTGCTGAAGGAATGACCCAGACCTTGATCGGCTTGCGGCCGAACTGAAGCGCCCTAGCCTCTCCGTCGACCAGAATGTCGATCTTATTCCCTTTGATGGCACCGCCCGTGTCGAGTGCCACGGCCAAACCGAAGCCTTCTACATAGACACGGCTGCCGAGCGGAATGACCTTCGGATCGACAGCGATGATCGTCATCCCTTGATAGGTGATCGTATCCGTCACGTCGTACCCGGTCGCCGTCAAGGCACGCCCGTCGTACAAGCGGCTTCCGTTCGACTCCGGATTATTCGTATAGGCTGTCGCCTCGACCGTCAGAGTCTTTGCGTTCTTGAAGTCGAGCGCATCACTCGCCTCCGGTTTCGAGACGAGCGGAACCTCGGCTGCCTCCTCGACGAACGAATCCGCCACCTCGGCAGTTTCGCTCTTCGGTTCTACAGCCTCAGTCTCAGTCTTGGTCTCTGCCTGTTCGGGAGGTTTCGTTCCGACTTTGATGACCTGCTTCGCCGGTTTGCGCGTCACCTCGTCCGAGAGGAGAGCCCGTTCCTTGCTTTGGCCGTTTTCGAGCGTCAAACGAAACGTACGCGCCCGAATCCCCGGACGCCCCGGTTTCTCGACGACCTGCCGCCCCTTCTCAAGCGTCGGATCCTCGACCGTCTCGGTCTCGAAGGGGAGGAGCTCCTCTTCTACGAGAGAGGCCGTCCGCGTCGTATTGATTGCGATCGTCGCCCCCTCCTCGACCACATCGTCAAGGCGTGGCGCGACGTCGTCCGTCGCCTTCAAGCTGACGTCTTCACTCTTGAGCAAATCACGCACCGTCGTCTGATAGGTGAACACTTTTCTCGCCTTCCCGCCGATGATCAGCTCGACCGCAAAGGCCGGGCGGTAACGGACCGTCATCCCGTTCGTGACGACGGCCTCCTTGCCAGGATAGACGTCGTCCGTCTCGTCGAGTCTCACTCCCTGCGTCTCAAGAAGTTCCGCGACCGTCCTCGCATGCGTCCTGATCGACCTGCTCTCGCCGTATCCCACGAGCAACGTCACTTCCTTCGCCCGCTCGATGACGATCAGACGGTCTTCAGGCAGGTCGGCACTTGCAGCCGGTTCGATCTCATCTTCCGGCCGAAGCGAAAGTCCCATCTGATCAAGAACACCATAGACGGAAGTTTCTTTCGTCTCGATGATCGTCTTCTGTCCATCGACGAGCACCGTCACCGGTTCGTTTGACGCGAACGAGTAGCTGAACCAGGCGGCGGCGAGCATCAACACCCCTGTCGCTGTCATCCAGAGCGATCGCATCATGGCAGGCGGAAGAGGCGTTTCGCGTTCGCGGTCGTCGCCTGTTCGATGTCCGCATACATCATCCCCCGCAGTTGCGCGATTTCCTCAGCGACGAAGCGGACGTATGCCGGTTCGTTTCGCTTACCGCGATGCGGAGTCGGCGTCAAATATGGGCAGTCCGTCTCGACGAGCAATCGATCAAGCGGGACCTCCTGTGCGACACGTTTTGGCACCTTCGCGTTCTTGAATGTGACCGGACCGCCGAGCGAGATATAGAAATTCAGGTCGAGACAGCGCGGCAATAATTCTGCGCTCATGCTGTAGCTGTGCAGAACACCTCCGACTTCTTTCGCCTCCTCCTCCTCGAGAATTCGAAGCGTATCCTCCGTCGCGTCCCGATTATGGATGACGATCGGCATGCCCTTCTTCTTCGCGAGGCGGATCTGTTCACGAAAGACACGTTCCTGCACATCTTTTGGTGACTTATCCCAGTGATAATCGAGACCGATCTCACCGAGCGCTACGACTTTCGGGTGATCTAGCAGCCGTTCGACCTTCGCATAGGCCGCTTCGTCGAAGTCGATCGCATCGACCGGATGCCAACCGACGACGGCGTACAGGTCATCATATGCCTCCACGAGCTCGATCGCCCGGTCGATCGTCGGATGATCGAAACCGACGACGAGCATCGGCGAGACCCCGTTCGCGCGTGCGCGTTCGATCGTCTCAGCAACATCGTCACCGTATTGTTCAGAATTGAGATGCGTATGGGTATCAATCAACATTCTGTTTTCCCCTTTCAAAAAAAATGCCTGTGGAGAACTCCACAGGCACCGGAATCATTTTACGCTCGCGCCATTCGGCATCGTCGATGGGACGGTCGCGAGTTCCAACTTGCCTGCTTTTTCTGCTGCGAGTACCATGCCTTGTGACAGTTCCCCGCGCAGCGTGACCGGCTTCAGGTTCGCGACGACGATCACTTTCCGACCGATCAAGTCCTCCGGCTCGTACCATTCAGCGATTCCTGAGACGATTTGGCGCGTCTCCTTGCCGAGGTCGACCTGCAACTTGAGCAGTTTTTTCGCCTTCTTGATCTTCTCAGCCGTCACTACTTCGCCGACGCGAAGTTCGATCTGATCAAAGACATCGATCGTCGTCTCTGCACGCACGTCGAGGTCTTCTTCCTCTTCCTCTTTGACGCGGGAAGCAGAAGCCTTCTTCATCATCTCGACGATCGCATCGACTTCTTCCTTCATGTCGCGACGCGGGAAAATCGGTTCTGCCGTCCCGACTTTCGTTCCGTCAGCAAAGCCGGCGAAATTCGAGAGTGCTGCCCAGTCCATCGACTCGTTCTCGAGTCCGAGTTGGCGGAACATCTCTTTTGGCGAACGCGTCATGAACGGTTGAAGCATGATTGCGACGTGACGGAGCGTACCGACGAGGTGCGTCATGACCGACGCGAGTTCCGTGCGATGTGCCTCGTCCTTCGCGAGCACCCAAGGTTGCGTCTCATCGATGTATTTGTTCGCGCGGCTGATCAGCTGCCAGATGTTCGTCAACGCGACAGAGAACTCCATGTGCTCCATTGCTGCTTCGACCTTCTTCACAGTCTCGTCTGCGAGCTCAGAGAGCGTCGCGTCAAATGGTGTGACCGAACCGGCATACGCAGGAACAGTTCCATCGAAGTACTTCGTCACCATCGCGATCGTCCGGTTGAGCAGGTTGCCGAGGTCGTTCGCGAGGTCGAAGTTCATCCGCTCTACGAAGGCTTCCGGCGTGAACATGCCGTCTGCACCGAACGGGACTTCACGGAGCAGATAATAGCGAAGTGCGTCAAGGCCGTAGCGTTCGATCAACGGAATCGGATCGACGACGTTGCCCTTCGACTTCGACATCTTCCCATCCTTCATCAGGAGCCATCCGTGAGCGAAAACTTGCTTCGGCAATGGCAGATCGAGCGCCATCAATAGCGCCGGCCAGATGATCGTATGGAAACGGACGATCTCCTTACCGACGAGATGAACGTCCGCCGGCCAGTATTTATCGAAGTTCCCTTGATCGTCCGTACCGTACCCGAGCGAAGAGATATAGTTCGTCAACGCATCGACCCATACATAGACGACGTGTTTCGGATTCGACGGGACCTTGACGCCCCAATCGAATGTCGTCCGGGAGACGGCGAGATCTTGGAGGCCGGGCTTGATGAAGTTGTTGATCATCTCATGCTTCCGCGATTCCGGCAAGATGAACGACGGATTGGCTTCATAGTAGTCGACGAGGCGGTCAGCATATTTGCTCAGGCGGAAGAAGTAACACTCCTCACGGACGAGTTCGACCGGATGTCCGCTGTCAGGGCTTTTACCGTCGACGAGCTGAGATTCCGTGTAATACGTCTCATCCGGTACCGAGTACCATCCTTCGTACTCCCCGAGATAGATGTCGCCCTTTTCAAGGAGCGTCTCGAAGACCTTCTCGACTACTTCCTTGTGGCGGGATTCCGTCGTGCGGATATAGTCGTCGTAAGAGATGTCGAGGCGATCCCAGAGAACTTTGATGTCCTTGACGACCTCATCGACGAACGCTTGCGGCGTGACGCCGGCTTCAGCGGCCTTCTCCTGGATTTTTTGACCGTGCTCGTCCGTACCTGTCAGGTAGCGGACGTCGAAGCCCTGAAGCCGTTTGTAGCGGGCTACTGCGTCGCCCGCGACCGTCGTGTAGGCATGGCCGATATGTAGCTTCGCGCTTGGATAATAGATAGGTGTCGTGATATAGAATGTCTTTGACATGTTACTCCTCCGTTCTGATTCTGCATGAAACCATTATACGCTGTTCAGCGGGCTGTGTCGAAAATCGACTTTTGTCGAATTGAAACATTTTTTTACATTTATTGAACTTTACAGAAAAAAACATTCAATAGTTTACTTTGCTTAAAAAAGGGAAAAAGATTCAATAAAACGATTCGTTTTTGGAGAAAATCAGAAATAAATGACATTTTGATTTCAAGCTTTTCAGATTGGTTGACTACTTTTGGAAAGTTTAGTATTCTACTTTCTGTAGTATTGATGTCGAATTTTGACGATTTTCTAATACAAGACAGAGACACAGACATCAAAGGAGGAACCCCTTAATGAAATCAACAGGAATTGTCCGTAAAGTAGACGAGCTCGGCCGCGTCGTCATTCCAATCGAATTGCGCCGTACGCTTCAGATCGCTGAGAAGGATGCACTCGAGATCTATGTCGACAATGACCAGATCATCCTCAAGAAGTATAAGCCGAACATGACTTGCCAAGTCACAGGCGAAGTTTCAGAAGATAACTTCAAACTCGCTGACGGTAAACTCATCCTTTCGCCGGAAGGCGCACAGCGCGTTCTCGTCGAGTTGAAAGATTTCCTCGATCGCCACTATGCAGGAAACGAATAAGCTTTAGCAGCTATCGAAAAGGAAGCCGGGATCCCGGCTTCCTTTTTTCCGTTTCTCACTGTTCATGGTAGAGACGATACAGCTCTTGCCGGTCGATTCCGCGTTCCTTCGCGACGCGCTTGATCGCGGCATTCGGCTTCTCGCCTGTCGCGACGCTCTGCTCGATCTCCTCGAGCGGTTCAAGCAACACCTTCTCTTCCGGCATCTCCCCGGTTCCGCCTTCGACGATGACGACGAATTCTCCCCGCACGTCCTCAGCCGCCCAGGCGATCATTTCCGAGACCGTCCCACGGATGTATTCCTCATAACGCTTCGTCAATTCCCTCGCGAGCACGACAGGGCGATCCCCTAGCACCTCAAGCAGGCCTTGGAGCATCTCGCGCAGCCGGTGAGGGGCTTCGTAGAAGATGAGGCTTCCCTGCTCATAGCGGAGCGTCTCCAGCGCTTCCCGACGATCCTTCTTCTTCCGCGGCAAAAATCCGTAATAGAGAAAACGATCCGTTGAAAGTCCCGAGGCGATCAGCGCTGTCAACGCTGCATTCGCTCCCGGCAAAACGACGACCGGGATGTCCGCTTCGATCGCCAGGCGGATCAAGTCACTCCCCGGATCAGAGATGCCGGGCATGCCTGCATCCGAGACGAGTGCGACGGTCTTTCCCTCCTCAAGGTCCGCAAGCAACCGTGCTCCGCTGACTTGTTTGTTGTGCTCATGGTAACTGACGAGCTTGTTCTCGATCTCAAAATGCCGAAACAGTTTCATCGTCTGCCTCGTATCCTCAGCAGCGACGATGTCCGCTTCCTTCAAGATCCGAATAGCCCGGATCGTCATGTCCTCAAGGTTTCCGATGGGTGTCGGAACGATGTAGAGGCCATTTTCCTGTCCTTTAAAGCTGCTGGTTGCCCGCATGTTGCCCCTCCTTGATCAACTTTTCCTTTTGCGTGCGCGTCAATTGTTTGATCGCGTATTCCCGCTTCAATGCCTCGCTGCGGCTTGCGAATGTCTCCTTGTACATCAACGTCACGGGCAGGCGCGCCTTCGTATACTTCGCACCCTGTCCCGCGTTATGGACCGCGAGCCGCTTATCGACATTGACGGCATAGCCGGTGTAATAACTACCATCGCCGCAGCGGACGATATAGACGAAATGGCCGTCAGGCATCGAGTATGTCCTGCATCTGCTTCGTATAGGTGTCGTCCGCTTCATAGACGACGAACGGAGGAAGGATCTTCAGACCGGGCTTCGCATCCTTCGTCCCCTCGATCAATAGCGTATTCGCTTCCTTCCCCTCTTTCGGATAGACGAGTTGCATCCGCTTCGGCTCGATCCGGTGCTTGCGCATGAGTGTCACGATATCGAGCAGGCGCTCCGGACGATGTACGAATGCGGTCTTTCCGCCCTGTTTCAGCAGTTCAGATGCCGAACGGATGCAGTCTTCGAGTGTACAGAGGACCTCGTGCCGCGCAATCGTGTAATGCTCACTCATATTCCGCGATGACGCCTCATGGGCAAGGAAATATGGCGGATTGCATGTCACGACGTCATATCGAGAGTGCCCGAGCAGTTCAGCCGCCTGTTTGACATCACCCTCGATCACGGACAGCTGGTCTTCCCGCTCATTCAAGCGGATGCTGCGCGTCGCCATATCGACGAGCCGCGGCTGGATCTCGATGCCCGTTATGCTTCCTGAAGTCCGATAAGACAAGAAGAGCGGGATCGCTCCGTTTCCGGCACATAGATCGACGAGTTTTCCTTGTCGAATCGGGACCCAGACGAAGTTCGACAACAGAACGGCATCGAGCGAGAATGAGAACACGCTCGGACTTTGGATGATGCGGCCCTCTCTGCCAAGCAAATGATCGAGCCGCTCGTCTTCGTTTAATTCAATCATGATTGTCTTCCTTTCCTAAAAAAAAGCCGACTTCTAGGAAGTCAGCCTCTCAATGCTTCGTTAACATGGACAAGCAGAACAGACAGTCTCCATCTTTCCGGACCTGACCATAGTGCAGATTGCAGATGTGGAAACCTTCCTGATACAGACGACCCAAGTTGTCGTAGCCTGCTCCGACTCCGGCTTCTGCGACCTCTTCTGTCGTCGGTTGTTCTTCAAGGTCCATCTTTTCGCGCAGATGATGGTTCTCGAGATACAGATGTTGGTTTTCCTCCATCAAATAGGCCAGCTGGTCCTTCAACACGCTCAGATGCTCCGTGAGCAGATGGATCTGTTGCTCGATGGCATCGACACGCGTAATGATTTCTCTTTTATCGACTCTCTCCACGTGTTATGCACCCCGTCATTCTTTTGGTCGTTTTTGTTTCACAGCACCGACGGAGAGCAGTTCCTCCATCGTATACGTCAAGACGCGCGAGCGGTCCTTCAATTCAATCTGGACGATTTGATCCAGGATATTGAGTCCGACGACACGGCCTTCGCCTTCAGGGATCGTCAGGCGTCTGCCATAATCAGGCAAGTCGCGGCGCATCTCTTCGTACGTATCGTTCTCATACTTCAAGCAACACATCAAACGACCGCAAACGCCCGAAATTTTCGTCGGGTTGAGCGAAAGGTTCTGGTCCTTCGCCATCTTGATCGAGACGGGTTCGAATTCTCCGAGGAATGAAGAACAACAGAGAATGCGGCCGCACGGTCCAATCCCCCCGAGAAGCTTAGCTTCGTCACGCACACCGATTTGACGCAACTCGATGCGGGTGCGGAACACAGCAGCCAAATCCTTGACGAGTTCCCGGAAGTCAACACGTCCTTCTGCTGTGAAATAGAAAATGACCTTATTGCGATCGAACGTATATTCTACATCGACGAGTTTCATATCGAGCCGATGTTCACGAATCTTGCTGACACATACCGCATGCGCATCAAGCGCTGCAACTTTATTTTCACGAACGATCATGGCATCTTTATCATCCGCTATCCGAAGAATCGGTTTTAGAGGTAAGACCACATCATCCTCGTCCATTTGTTTACCCGCAACGACTACTTCTCCGTACTCGATGCCACGTACCGTTTCGACGATGACATGTTGTCCGCGAAGGAGCGACGCTTGTCCGGGTGCGAAGTAATATATCTTGCCCGCTTCTTTAAAGCGAACGCCAACAGCTTCTAGCATGTCGCTCTATCCTTTCTGTAAGTCAAACATGAGACGCTCAACCGTTAATTGAGGATTAACGTTCGCCTCGACCCGTTTTACCGCCTCGAGGACGGCTTGGAGTGAGCGCGTGATCGTCGCCTGACTCTTCGCGCCTGCTTGTTCAAGGAGTGGACGATGGCGCGAATAGGTGATCGTCTCCCATGACGGATCTAATTTCAGGTGCAGTACATCCTCGAAAAAAGCTGTCACGAGTTCAAGACCAATCCTTGCGTCTTGCCGGCTTTTGAACTGTCCAATCCATTTTTCCTGGACGAAAAGAGGCAAGTCGGCCGGACGACTCATTAATTCCTCCATCAATTGTAACACTTGGGCTCGGGCATTTACAAACCACTCTTCCGATAACGCTTGCTCCGCATCATCGATTTTCGGGTACACTCGTGCCGCTAAAGTCGCAAGTTCAGCATCCCGCCCCGTACGCTCTGACAAAGCGGCGGCGATGATCGTCCGGTCAGCCGGACGGAAGGTGAGCAACTGTCCCCTTGACCGAATCGTCGGCAACAGGAGGTGAGGCTGATTCGTAAGCAAAATCGCTACTTTCCCTTCTCCCGGCTCTTCGAAAAACTTAAGCAGGCTGTTCGCCGCTTGTGGTGTCATCCTATGTGCCTGACTCACCACATACACTTGACGATTCCCTTCGAGACCACGAAGCGAAAGATCGTGCATCAGCTGTTGAACCTGTTCTTTTTTGATGGTCGCCCCGTCCGGTTCGATTTCATAGTAGTCCACGAAGTTCCCGCTATCCATACGCCGGCAATTGCTGCAGACGAGGCACGGCTCCGTTTCCTGCTTCTCACAAAAGAGCGTCTTGGCAAACAAGCGAGCCGCCTCCAGAAGAAGCGGCTCATAGTCGCCGGTGAAGATGTAAGCATGATTGATTCGATGGTCGCGCAGTGAGTTTTGAAGGATCGTAGCGATGATCGACTGCGTTTTTGCCAATTCTTTGAATGTCTGCATCAGAATTGATAAAATCCTTCGATCGGCAAGACGAATACTGTCGCTCCACCGACTTGAACTTCTACAGGATACGGGATATAGGAATCTGCGTGTCCTCCCATTGGTGAAATCGGTGATACCATCTGTTCCCGACTCGAGCAATTCTGTTTAATGACACCCATCAATTCATCCAGACGTTCAGTCGGGACCCCCATCATGAAAGTCGTGTTGCCTTCCTTCAAAAAACCACCTGTCGTCGCAAGCTTCGTCGCACGAAAGTCATGTTCGACGAGTGATTCTGCCAAACGAAGGCTGTCCTTATCTTGAACGATCGCGATTACCATCTTCATCGTCATCTCTCCTTTTTTTCATGAATGCCAAGAGGTCGGTTCGCAATTCTTCTGCGATCTCTTCAACCTCTCGATTGGCATCGATTCTTCTGACTCGGGCAGGTTCATCAGCGGCAATCGCCATGAATCCATCATAGACACGCTGGCGAAATGTATCATCCCGCTGCTCGATCCGGTCAAGTGCTCCGCGTGCATGCATGCGCTTCTTCGCATCCTCTACCGTCAAATCGAATAAGTACGTCCGGTCTGGGACGAGTCCGCCTGTCGCATGGGCATTCACTTGTTCAATCGTCTCGACAGGAAAACCGAGCCCGTATCCTTGATACGCGACTGATGCATCGACGAAACGGTCACATAAGACGACCTTCCCCTCGTCAAGTGCCGGCAGGATCAGCTCATTGACGTGCTGTGCCCGTGAAGCGGCATAAAGCAGTATTTCTGTCATATCCGCCATCTTTGCAAACGCAGGATCAAGAATCAAGGACCTGATATGATCCCCGATTTCCGTTCCCCCAGGTTCTCTGGTTAATACGACTTCGATTCCTGCCATTTCAAGTTCTTGCGCGAGAAGCTTCAATTGCGTCGTCTTTCCCGCGCCGTCTGGACCTTCCACTGTAACGAACAAACCCTTCATTCAAAGCTGTCCTTCCTTCAACACGCAAATCATATCCTCAACAAGGCGTTCGCCTCCCTGAATATGGGCGTGTACATTTAGATAGTAACGAATATGTTCCACATGCTCAGCCAAAATCCTCTCTCCTTTAAAAAGAAGTGGTATTCCAGGAGGATAAGGAATCAATGTCTCGAGCGTAACGCATCCAACGCTGTCTTCAAGCAAGACCCATGTTCCCTCAGCGTCCATCATGCTGTCGAAAGGGTACTCCAGTTCGGATACCTTCATTTTACCCTTAATTGGAGGTTCTATACATACGTTCGCTTGATTCTCTTTCAGAGAATCACAAGCCAGGCGAACCCGTCCCATGTACTGGATGAAAGTCTCGTCGTCCAGATAGGCAAGTGGCAACAGGCAGACGACATGGTCATGCAGCGCGAATTCCGCATCGATTCCGTTACGCGACAGTGCCTCAAGCAAGGCCGCTCCGGACGCGGCCTTGTAGCGCAACGTAAAACGCGTCCAGTCATGATAAATGAAGATTTCTAAGCCCTCTATCTGCCGAAGTTCCTCATGAAAACGTTCATGGCTCCTACGTATCTCCGTCCAGTCACTCTCCGTTAGAGATGCCAGGTAACTTCGTGCGTAATCAAGCGAGGCTAGGAGCAGATAAGATGGGCTCGAGCTCTGGAACGACTGTAATGCATGTTTCAGCCGTCTTGTTTGCCCCTCTGTGAAGCGGTCATGCATCCATGCAGCCATCGTCAGGGCAGGAAGCGTCTTATGCGCAGACTGGACGACAGCCGTCGCACCGAGTTCAAAGGCAGAACGCTGGCCGAAATTCGCATTGAAATGCGCTCCATGTGCCTCATCGACCAGAAGCGGGATGCCTTGTTCATTCGTAACCTCAACAATCTCTTCGATTTTTGCAGCCTCTCCGTAGTAGGTCGGCGACGTCAGGAAAACAGCAACCCCTCCCGGGAAGCGTTCCATCGCTTCTGTAAGCGTTTCACGTGAAACATGTCGACCGATCGCCAAATCCGTCCCAAGCTCAGGCTGCAGGAAGACAGGCTCTAGCCCTAGCCATTCCATAGCGTTGAATACGGATTTATGTGAATTGCGCTGCACATAGATCCGGTCTCCCCGGTTCGCAACTGCTGCGAGCATCCCCCAGTTCCCGACAGTAGATCCATTGACAAGAAAATGACTGTGAGGTGCTCCGTATAGTTCTTCGAGGAGGCCGATAGACTCTGCAATGATTCCCTCCGGATGATGGAGGTCGTCGAGTCCCGGTAATTCTGTTTGATCCCACTCGAGTTGCAGAATGTCCTTCGGAAACAAATCACTACTTTTATGTCCGGGAACGTGCCAAGAAACTGCTTCTCTTTTCTGATGTGAGATCAGTCCTTCGATGATTGGAACTCGATTGGACATGTTTCATTCCTCCTAAATTGAATGTATAATGCAAAAAAGGTTGATCCGCAGCTTACGCGAATCAACCTTTTTGTTCTTGCCTGGCAACGTCCTATCCTCACAGGGGGAAACCCCCAACTACTTTCGGCGCTCAGGTGCTTAACTTCCGTGTTCGGCATGGGAACGGGTGTGGCCACCTGGCCATCGCCACCAGACGATCGGGCTCGCGCCCTCAAAACTGAAGCCATCAACAAACATCGATTAGATCAAAGCCTCGACCGATTAGTATCACTCAGCTCCGCATGTCGCCATGCTTCCACCCGTGACCTATCTACCTCATCGTCTCTGAGGGGTCTTTCTTGATTGCTCAAAGGGAAATCTCATCTCGGAGGGGGCTTCATGCTTAGATGCTTTCAGCACTTATCCCGTCCGCACGTAGCTACCCAGCGATGCTCCTGGCGGAACAACTGGTACACCAGCGGTGCGTCCATCCCGGTCCTCTCGTACTAAGGACAGCTCTCCTCAAATTTCCTGCGCCCACGACGGATAGGGACCGAACTGTCTCACGACGTTCTGAACCCAGCTCGCGTACCGCTTTAATGGGCGAACAGCCCAACCCTTGGGACCTACTCCAGCCCCAGGATGCGATGAGCCGACATCGAGGTGCCAAACCTCCCCGTCGATGTGGACTCTTGGGGGAGATCAGCCTGTTATCCCCAGGGTAGCTTTTATCCGTTGAGCGATGGCCCTTCCATGCGGAACCACCGGATCACTAAGCCCGACTTTCGTCCCTGCTCGACTTGTAGGTCTCGCAGTCAAGCTCCCTTCTGCCTTTGCGCTCTTCGAATGATTTCCAACCATTCTGAGGGAACCTTTGGGCGCCTCCGTTACTGTTTAGGAGGCGACCGCCCCAGTCAAACTACCCGCCTGACACGGTCCTCCAGCCGGATCACGGCTGCGAGTTAGAGACTCTATGCATGAAGGGCGGTATCCCAAGGGTGACTCCTCCGAAGCTGGCGCTCCGGGCTCGACGTCTCCCGCCTATCCTGTACATCATGCACAAAGCCCCAATATCAGGCTGTAGTAAAGCTCCATGGGGTCTTTCCGTCCTGTCGCGGGTAACCTGCATCTTCACAGGTACTATGATTTCACCGGGTCTCTCGTTGAGACAGTGCCCAAATCGTTACGCCTTTCGTGCGGGTCGGAACTTACCCGACAAGGAATTTCGCTACCTTAGGACCGTTATAGTTACGGCCGCCGTTTACTGGGGCTTCGGTTCAGAGCTTCGCTTGCGCTGACCCATCCCCTTAACCTTCCAGCACCGGGCAGGCGTCAGCCCCTATACGTCATCTTGCGATTTAGCAGAGACCTGTGTTTTTGCTAAACAGTCGTTTGGGCCTATTCACTGCGGCTCCGCCTGAGGCGGAGCGTCCCTTCTCCCGAAGTTACGGGACCATTTTGCCGAGTTCCTTAACGAGAGTTATCCCGCGCGTCTTAGAATTCTCATCTCGCCTACCTGTGTCGGTTTACGGTACTGGCGCCTTCCACCTCGCTAGAGGCTTTTCTTGGCAGTGTGAAATCGTGACCTTCGTCCC
>NZ_QPKS01000017.1 GCF_003344535.1 Exiguobacterium flavidum
ATTCTCTTCTTGAACCAAGGCTCTCAATTTTTTTAACGCGGCGTTCTCCATCTCGAGGTACTCCACCCGTTCCTTGAGCTTCTCGACCTCCGTCATCTCTTCAGGGTCCTTCTTCTTGCGTCTCGCCATCGGGGCACGTCCTTTCGGTCTGGCGGCCAGCCCCTCGATCCCTTCCCGTTCGTAAGCAGATCGCCATCTGGAGATCATGCCCGGGGAGGAAAGACGGTATTTCAGGGCCGCATCGATGCAGGACAGCCCGTTGGTCGCCATGTCGTTTAGTACCTCCAGTTTAAACGCCGGCGAGTGGGCTGTATAGGAACGATCGAAGATCGCCTCCCCCCAACGCTCATAGAGACGCGCCCAATTACGGACCTGTCCATGGGCCAACCCGAACTCTTTTCCTAACGCCTCGTACCCGTCTCGTCCCATCAGATAGCGCTCGGCGATCTGTATTTTGAACGCCTTCGTATGTTTGGCCATAAAAAACACCCCATAAAAGTTGGATTTTCATGTCCAACTTTTATGGGGCAGTTCACACTCCGGAATGTCTTCTTTGTCGTGATTCAATAGAAAAACTCGGCGTCCTCACTGCCGATCGGCAGGAGCTGCTTGTCCCAGACGAGCACTTTGACGAGCCAGAACAAGGCGGCGCTCGTCAAAGCGAGTGCGACGAGGAAATGCCACGGTGCGATGTAGACGACGTAGGTGATCCCGAGCGTATCGAGCTTCGCAGTCAGCCATTCGCCGCCGGCGATGGCGAGGACGACGAGCGGAAGCAGCGCCAAGAACTTGATCCATTCGCGCCGGATGCGCTGGATGCCGTAGGAGAGGCTCCCGAGGACGAGCCCGCCGAACAGGAAAAAGGAGACGTGGCTCAAATAGTCGATCGGTTCGCGAACGGTGAACTTGGTGAAGAGGTCGAGCGAGAACAGCGACTCGACGAGCAGGACGAGATGGGCGAGGTCGAGCGCGGCGACGAGTCCGATCAACCAGCCGAAATGGAGCCACGCCTTCTTCGCGCGGGCAAGGGCCGCAAGCTTGTCTTCCGCGAGCTCACGGATCGATCGCTGTTCGACCGCGCTGAGCGGGATCTCGAAGTTCGTGAAGAAACCGAGCGCACTCCCGAACTCATCGATCGTCTCGTCCTTCTCCTTCTTCGAGAGCGGGCTGTCCTCGATCAACGCCTCATAAGCATCGAAGGCCGCGTCATGCTCGGCGACGATGACGTGCTGCGTCAACAGGAAGTCGGCATATTCAGCGGGCGAGAGGTCCGTCAACTCTTCGAGTTGCTCGTCGTTCTCCTCGAGCATATGGAGGATGCGACGGATCAGCCGCTCCATCTCCTCAAGCTCTTCCCCTTCACAAAGGCGTTTGAAGGCGATCATCATCTGTGTATAAAAATGTTTGATTTCAGGTCTTTTGAATGTAGGTTCGTTCATGATTTGGCTCCTTGATTGAAAAAAGTGACACGACTTTCCTATTATACGTCGCATCAGGAAGGAATGGGAAGAAAATGAAAAAGCTCTTCGCAGGAATGCGAAGAGCCTGAAGCGAGCAAGTCAGCGAAGTTCGGCCGGCTGCTCGCCGCGTCTGGCGAATGCATGCAGGATGAACACGCAGAGAACGAACCCGGCGAGTGCTCCGAAGAATCCGATGACTGACGAACCGGTCAGTGCGAGGACGAGATAACCGATCGTCGCGGCAGCGGCGCCGGTCAGCGCGTAAGGCAGTTGTGTCGTGACGTGATCGATATGATGCGACGCAGCCCCTGTCGAGCTGAGGATCGTCGTATCGGAGATCGGCGAGCAGTGATCGCCGAATACGGAACCGGCAAGAACGGCGCCGAGCGTCGGAAGCAACAGTGACGGTTCGACGGCCATGACGAGATCAGCACCGATCGGCAACATGATGCCGAACGTCCCCCAGCTCGTCCCGGTTGAGAACGCCATGACGCAGGCGATCAGGAAGAGCAGGAGCGGCAGGTAAGTGCCGGGAATCGACTTCGAGACGAAACCTGCGAGGTAGTCGCCAGTCTTCATGTCGCCGATGACGGCGATGATGAGCCAAGCGAAGAGCAGGATCAACACGGCCGGCCACATCGAGCGGATACCGGCCCATGTCGCGTGCGCATAGTCACGCCCCGGGATCTTGCGACCGATCAGCATGATGAACGCGGCGATCAGACTGATGACGACGCCTGCGACGAGCGAACGCGTGACATCGGTCGACTCGAACGCGCCGATCAGCGTGAACTTCTTGCCGTCCGCTGCGAGTGCCTGTCCGCCTGTGATCAAGAGGGCGGAGACGGTCGCGATGACGAGGACTACGATCGGGACGACAAGGTCGCGGACCCTGCCGTTCTCATGCTCCTTCACTTCTTCAGACATGCCGAGCGGCTGTCCTTTGTTCGTGTCGTAGAGCTCGCCTTGGATCGCACGGAGCTCATGCGTCCGCATCGGTCCGACGGCGAGTCCCGTATAGGCGACGTAAGCAGTCAGCAAGAGGGCGAAGACGGCGTAGAAGTTGAGCGGGATGATCATCACGAATGCCGTGAAGGCAGAATAGTCCGTGACGGCATGGGTCGTCAGGATGCCGGCGATGATCGAGATGATGAACGCCCCCCAGCTCGAGAGCGGACTGATGACACAGACGGGCGCTGCCGTCGAGTCGATGATGTAGGCGAGCTTAGCACGCGAGACACCGCGGCGGTCCGTCAGCGGACGGCTGACGTTCCCGACGGCAAGGCTGTTGAAGTAGTCATCGATGAAGATCAGGATACCGAGACCGAACGCGACGAGACGCGCTCCACGTGCCGTCTTGACGTGCGATGCGGCCCATTCGCCGAATGCGTGGGCGCCGCCTGACGTCTGGATGATCGTCGAGAGGACACCTAGCAACAGCAGGAACAGGAGCAGCAGGACGTTCCATTCGTTGACGGCCCCGTCCGCCCAGAAGAGTCCGAGGATGTTTCCGCCGAGATAGCGGAGCGTCTCGAGCGGATTGAAGCGATGGAGCAGCAGGGCACCGATCAGGATGCCGACGCCGAGCGAGATGACGACGCGGCGCGTCAGCACCGCGAGCACGATCGCGAGGACGGCAGGGACGAGCGAGATGAAAGAATCTGAATAGTTGACCATGTGATGATTGCCTCCCTTAGCAGAATAAGAGATGAGACCCTTCGCATGAAAAAAAGCGAGGGCACCGGCAGCAGAACCGACACACTCGCATACGTCCTCTGAGCCGAATTGGAGTACTCCATACTGTGTATGACAGCCGGACGGGTCTTTCCCGCACGGCCAGCAGGACGAAGGTGACGCCTCGTTCCCGCTTCGGCAGCTTGACCTTTCCCCGTCCTTCCCTGTTGTCATCCTCGGGCCGGGTACTGATTGAAGCTGCTCCTCTACCTCATCGTTCATTTTTTGAATTATCAAAAACTTACCACAAAAGAGGGGTCTACATCAATAGTCCTTCGAAAGAACAGGGGAAGAGGATGACTGGTTTGATACAGTGTGTACAGGAGGGATTCATATGAAAAAAGGAACCATCATTTTGCTGAACGGGGTGTCGAGCTCCGGTAAGTCGACGCTCGCGAAGGAACTCGTTGCCGCGCTCGACGGCTACTTTCATCTCAGCGTCGACGATTTCGATCGACTGATCGAGAAGATGGAGACGCGCGGGACGGATCATCTGATCCCGGTTCCGACCGAGACGTTCTTCCACCGGACGGTCGCCATGTTTTCAGACCAAGGAATCAATCTGATCGTCGATCACGTCCTGCATGACGGGGAGACGACACGTGACTGCCTCGACGTGCTCCTCGATCATCCCGTCTGCTTCGTCGGCGTCCATTGTCCGGTCGAGGAACTCGAGAAGCGTGAACGGATGCGAGGCGACAGGACGATCGGGCAGGCTCGTGCTCAGCTGGCTTATGTCCATCGTCAGGAATCGTACGACGTCGAGGTCGATACGCACGGAGGCGGTGCTGCAGAAAGCATCATCCGGCGTATCTGCGAAGGGGAGTTCACCGGCTTACGCGAGACGTCCGAAACACTCAGCCCGCGCTCGTGAGCTCACCAGGCGTGACGTGCGATCTGCTCCGTCATCCGGCTTCGCGCGACTTCGAATTGCTTGTGACGATGCCCGTTCGCTCCGGACGGATGAGGAAAACCATGCAGATAGGTGTGGTTCGGCAGCAGGTCACGCTCTTCGAGTGTCTGCAGCACGCTTGAGACCGTCTTGCCGAGCGGGACGACGATGGCCTGTTCGCTGATTTGCGTGAGCTCATCCGGGAAGTCCGTGTAGGCATAACGGCACAGGAGCGCAGAACGATCAATCGGCGGCTGATGCCCGGTATAGTTCTTCCCCGAGTGAAAGACCGGGTGGCGCAGGATGGACGTCGTGTGCAAAAGATTCCGGTTTTCATCGAACAGGGAGGCGGACGACGGGATTCCGAGCGCTTCCGGCAATCCGCAGGCGTCGAGCATCGCCGTCATGTTCGTCCTCATCACCCCGGCGAAGCTCGCGGCGAACTTCGCCTGTCTTGCCGCCGCCTCGACACTTTCCCCCTGACTCAAGGCGTCGCGCGCCGTTTCGAAGGCGATTCGCATCTGTTGCCAGCCCGGGGTGATGCCGACGATGACGACCCGTGCCTGTTCGTTGAGGTAGTCGTTGTGCGGTGCATAGTAGACGTCGAGCGCGCCTTCCTGTCCTACCTGGAAGCGCCCCGTGCACAGTTCTTCCTTCGAAAGCGGACCGCTCGGAAGAAACCTGATCATGTCCTCGTATCTTCTCAGCTCCATGTGTCTTCCCCCTTAAAAAAAAGAAGGCGCGAAAGAAGCGCCTTCAGCGTTGGTCATGCCCGTTCCTTGACGGCCGCGACCTCATATGTGAACAGTTCGCTTCCGAGGACCGGTGATTCGCTGTTCGTCTCAGCCGGACGCTTGTGCGCCGCCTTGAACGCATCACTCTCACGCCATGTCTGGAAGCCCTTCATGTCTTCCCAGTACATGTTGACGTTCACCTCGTCGTGGTCCTCGAGGTTTTGTGTCAGCAACACCTCGACCTTGACGAAACCTTCCATCGTATCGAGCGGTCCTGGTGCCGTGAAGCGAGGCGCCATCGCAGCACCCATTCCCTTTTTGACCTTGATCCGGTTCGTGACGACGATCATTGTGTAACATCCCCTTTTCGTTTTCGTTATGTGCATTTCCATTATAATATGAGGATGACAGAAAACGAAAACATGACGGAGGAATCAGGATGACGGAACAGGAACGGGATGCGGCGCTGCGCATCCGTACGGCGGAAATCCAGCAGCTCTACAACGCGTTCAGCCACTACAATCGGTATGAGCCGACGCCATATGACGCGCTCGACCAGCTGTTCGAGGAATATGTGATCACGGCGGAAGATATGGTGATCGATTTCGGTTGCGGCAAAGGACGGCTCAACTTCTATGTTCATGACCGGTTCGGGGCGAGCGCTGTCGGGATCGAGATGAACGGGCAATTCTATCAGGATGCGCTCGAAAATCTGGCGGCCTATTCGAAGAAGGCGAAGCGGCGACGGGGGGCGGTCGAGTTCGTTTGCTGCTACGCGGAACAGTACGAGATTTCACCGGAGGCGAACGTGTTCTACTTCTTCAATCCGTTCTCGGTCCAGATTTTCATGAAGGTCGTCGGGAACATCCTCCGCTCCGTCGAAAAAGCAGAGCGCCCTGTCGATATCGTCCTCTACTACCCGGAGGACGATTACCGGGAACATCTCGAGCGCCGGACGCCGTTCAGGCAAGTCGAGGAGATCCGGCTGCGCGGTCTCTATGAGAAAAACAAGGATGAACGCTTCGTCATTTATCGTCTCGAGGCAGGGAAAGCGGACGGAAACGGGTATTACTAAAGGAGAGGAATGAGCTCGCATTCTGCTTGAGAAATGAGGCGACGGACATGATCCACTTGGAACGTTTGACGAAGGACTACGGACCGGGACGGGGGCTCTTCGATGTGAGTTTCGACGTCCTGCCCGGATCGATTTTCGGATTCATCGGACCGAACGGAGCTGGCAAGTCGACGGCGATCCGTCATCTGATGGGGTTGATCTCGCCTGACACCGGGCGCGCGTCGATCGGCGGCTATGACTGCTGGAAGCAGTCGTCGGATGTGAAGCGGCTCGTCGGCTATCTGCCGGGTGAGATCAGCCTGCCCGCCCACCTGACCGGCGATCAAGTGCTCGACTTGATGATGAAGCTGCACGGGGCGTCGGGCAAACGGCGCGACGAGTTGCTCAGGCGCTTCCCGTTCGATACGGACACGCGTGTCCGGAAGATGTCGAAAGGGACGAAGCAGAAGCTTGCCCTCGTCGGGTGTTTCATGAAGGACGCGCCGGTCTATCTGCTCGATGAGCCGACGAGCGGGATCGATCCGCTCATGCAGGAGCGCTTCATGGAGCTCGCGCTCGAGGAGAAGGCGAGAGGGAAGGCCATTCTGATGAGCTCGCATCACTTCCCGGAGATGGAGAAGACGTGTGACCGGGCCGCCTTGATCAAGGAGGGACGGATCGTCGTCGAGACGGACATCGACGAATTGATCCGATCGAGCCGCAAGCAATACCGGATCGAGCTCGGCCAGGACGCGCAGGCGGAACGGATCGCCCAGCAGTTCGGGATGACGCGGCACGGCAGGCAGGTCGAGTTCATAACGAGCGAGAAGCTGACGCTAAACGCGGTCATCCAGGTCCTCGCCGAGTGTGACGTTCGGGCGATCCACTCGTCCTCGGACGATTTGGAGCAGGTGTTCATGCATTACTACATGGAGGAGGAATCGCCATGATGCTGCTCGTTTGGTCACTGTTCAAGCAAAACCTGAAGCCGATCCTCGCCTATTCGATCGGGACGAGCCTCTATTTGCTGATGCTCGCGGCACTCTTCCCGACGATGACGCAGACCGGCGTGCTCGAGGCGAAGCTCGAGGCGCTGCCGCCCGAGATGCTGAAGGTGTTCAAGTTCGATTCGACGATGCTGCTCGACAGCGTGCTCGCGCTCCTCGCGAGCAACTACTACGGCGTCATCTTCGAGTTCATCGCGACGTTCTTCGTCATCTCGCTCGCTGCGCGCCTGTTCGCGCGGCCGATCGACGGTGGGGAACTGATCCTCTACCTCGCGGCCCCGATCACCCGTCACCGCTACACGTTCGCGGCACTTTCGACGATGCTGCTCGCTGCCTTCATCTTCGTCGTGTTGAACGGGGTGACGCTCCAGATGTCGGACTGGCTCATTCCGGACGTCGCGATCGATACGGTGTTGCTCTGGCGGCTCCAGTTGAACGCGTTCGCGCTGCTCGCCGCGCTGTCTGCCTTCACGCTGTTCGTCGCGACGCTGTTCGATGACGAGCGCCGGGCGTTCGCGCTGTCTGCCGGCGTCCTGATCTTCTCGATCGTCGCATCGATCCTGTCCGGACTCAGCGAGTCGTTCGAGTGGGTCAAGTATCTGTCCGTCTTCACGCTGTTCGACGCGAACGCAGTCGTCAAGAATGATGAGCCATGGCTGTCGATCGGTCTTCTGTTTACGATCAGCATCCTCTTCTTCTCGGCGACGTTCGTCTCGTTCCACCGGCGCGACTTGTCGATTTGAGGGGAGAAACACGAGGGACGCACGATTTCAGTTGATTCCTGAAATCGTGCGTCCCTCTCTTCTTTCTTAATGATGATGACGTGACGGCAGGGCTGGCCCCTGATCCGACTCGAGCAACTCCTTCGCCTGTTCGAGCTGTTTTGTGCTGACGCGTCCGACCTTGACGAGCGTCTTCGGCTCGTATGTATCTTGTCCGACGTGGACCATTCCGTTGACGAGGTAGAGGCCGCTTGAAAACGGGATGCTCGCGACGTAATGGTCGCCGCGCCGCCTCGTCTCGAACGTCTCGGCCGCTTTCGAGCCGACAGGTGTCACCTGGACGTGGACCTGATCGATTGCTTCCCCGTTCTTGACCGTGACGAAGATGGTCGTTCTCGTGTTCGCTGAAAGCTCTTCCGGCGCATAGAGTGCGACCTTGAGCGCCGGCTTTTGCTCTGCCGTCTCGAACTGGCATCCGGCGAGCGGGAGGATGGCAAGCAGCATTCCGGTCAACTGTCGCTTCATGCTGCCACCTCCCTTTTTCGTTCGATGCGGCGGAAGACGAAGAAATCGAGCAGGAGGACGGCGAAGACGGAGAGGGCGGCGAGCGGCATCGTCAGGCTGATCGCAAGGATGATCAGACCGACCGTCCGCTTGACCGTTTCGTCAGTCGGGCTCTTCGGTGCGCGAAGTTTCCTGCTTCCGTCTCGACGTTTCCACCAGAGGACGAACGAGCTGACCGTGATGAAGATCAGGCCAAGGCAGAGCGCGAGTCCGACGAGCTGGTTCAACAGCCCGAACAGCCGTCCTTCATGGAAGCCGATGCCGAGCGAAATCAGTTTCGCAAGCAGACCATAATCGGCGAAAGTGACGTGGGACAAGACCGTCCCGGAATACTGATCAAGGATGATCGTCGCCTCCTTGAGAGGTTCCTGGTGGAGTGAAGACAGCGTATAGACGCCTTCCTCACCTTGCGGAAGGGTGATTCGGTAAGGAGGTTCGAGTCCGAGTGTCGCGGCGTGATTCGCGACCTCGTCCACCTTCAGCGGAATCCCCTTCGCTGGAGCTGACGCCGGGACGACATCCTGTTGCGTCGCCCACGGGACATCCTTCGCAATGTCACGCGTCATCACGGTGGACTGCACGCTTTCATCTGCGCCGAACGCATACTGCGGGAAGTTCGAGTTCGTCTTCGTCGCGACCGTGTTGATCCAGCCGCCGGCGACGCCTGACCAGGCAAGACCTGACCCGATGATTAGGATGAGGCCGACCGTCGACCAGGCCGCGATCGAGCCGTGGAGCTGCTTCCATGAATTGCGTCCCTTCTGTCGGAAGGACGGGAACCAGATGTCGCGTGCATGCGTCGCTCCTCGCGGCCAGAACAGATAGGCGCCTGTAACGATCAGGATGATTGCCCAGCTTGCCGCCAGTTCGACGAGCAGGTTACCTGCTTTGCCTGCGTACAATTCGCCGTGCATCGTCTTGATCCAGTCGAACGGACTTTGTGTGAACCGTTTGCCGGTGATTGCTCCTGTGTACGGATCGACGTGGACATACCCCTCCTCTTCCCCGGATTGGACGCTGAACTCGGTCGTCCGGTCCGCCTCGTGGGGTTGGCTGACGGACAGGATGGCTGACTCCGGCAGCTTCTTCTTGACGCTCGCTGCCTGTTCGGCGAGCGAGAGCCGTGAATCTTTTACTTCCGTGAAGCGCATGTCGTGATAGAGCATGTCCTCGATTTGCGGTTTGAACAGATAGATGGCCCCTGTGACGGAAAGAATGATGAAGACGGGTGCGAATAGAATACCGGCGTAAAAATGCCAGCGCCACATGGCCTGATACCAGCTCTGTTGCCTTTTGACGGCAGAGCGGCCCAGTGCGTGATCTGTCATGCTAAAGTCCTCCCTCGAATGAATGTGTCCGAAATTTGAACACTACTCTAGTATAATCCTGAAGAAAACGTATTCATGGGAGTGGATGTGGCGAAAAATTGCCGATTCAGCGAAATTCGGATGAACTTTATATGGAGGAAAACTTCATTCTTGCACCTGACCTCGTGCGCATCGGCACGGATGAGAGTGAAAAAATCATACACAAACTGAACATTTGGGATTAGAACGTTGCGCAAGTCGGCGTTTTTTACTAAGATTAATAGATGTTGTAGTTCAGGAAAAAGAAATGAGGGCATTATAATGAATAAACCATCCATCTACGGTCTGACGATCGAGCAGATGCAGGCTTGGTTGACGGAACGCGGACACAAACCGTTCCGTGCGAAACAGGTCTGGGACTGGCTCTACCGTAAACGCGTCACGACTTTTGCTGAAATGACGAATGTCAACAAGGATTGCCTTGCGTTGTTAGACGAGCATTTCGCGATCGAGACGATGTCAGAGTACGTCAAACAGGAATCTGCGGACGGAACGATCAAGTTCCTCTTCAAGCTGTATGACGGCAACTTCATCGAGACGGTGCTCATGCGCCACAAGTACGGCCTGTCGGTCTGCGTCACGACGCAAGTCGGCTGTAACATCGGTTGCAGCTTCTGCGCGAGCGGTCTGATCAAGAAGAGCCGTGACCTGTCTGCCGGCGAGATCGTCGAGCAGATCATGAACGTCCAGCACCACCTCGACGCTGTCGGCAAGGAAGAACGTGTCAGCCACGTCGTCGTCATGGGAATCGGGGAGCCGTTCGATAACTTCGACAACCTCGTCGACTTCCTCGACGTCATCAAGGATCACAACGGTCTTGCGATCGGTGCGCGTCACATCACGGTCTCGACGAGTGGCCTCGCGGACAAGATCTACAAGTTCGCCGACCTCAAGTCGCAAGTCAACCTCGCGATCTCGCTCCACGCGCCGAACAACGAGCTCCGCACGCAGATCATGAAGATCAACCGTGCGATCCCGCTCGAGAAGCTGATGCCTGCGATCGACTACTACGTCGAGAAGACGAATCGGAAGATCACGATCGAGTACATCCTCCTTCGCGGCGTCAACGACCAGAAGCAGCACGCGGTCGAGCTGGCGAAACTGTTCGAGGACAAGCGTCACCTGACGTACGTCAACTTGATCCCGTATAACCCGGTCGACGAGCACGGCCAATATCAGCGAAGTACGTCTGAGGACATCTCGACGTTCTACGACACGCTGAAGAAGAACGGCCTCAACTGCGGCGTCCGTCTCGAGCACGGTACGGACATCGATGCGGCATGCGGCCAGCTTCGAAGCAAGCAGATCAAGAAGGAAAAAGTCAAAACGAAATAATACGAAAAACGCGCGAGGCAGGTGCATCGCGCGTTTTTTTCATTAGGCGAACGACAGGATGATTCCGCCTTTTCCGGCGTATGTCCCCATCGTCGCTCCCATATAGTTCACGAGGATTTGTTTTGGTGCATAGCGTGCGTTGATCTCCCGCTCGAGGAATGCAACGTCGTCGAAGTTTCCTGTATGCGTGATGCCGATGACCGTGTCCGAGAAGTCCTGCTTGCGCTCACCGATCAGTTCGAGTGCGCGTTCGAAGAAGCGCTTCGTCCCGCGCACCTTCTCGAGCATCTCGACCTTGCCGTCCTGCCCTTCGAGGATGACCTTGATGTTGAGCGTCTTGATGACGGAACCTTTGAAACGGCTGAGTCGTCCGCCCTTGACGATGTTCTCGACTGTGTCGAGCAGGATGAAGATGTTCATCGCCTCGCGCATCCGGACGATCTCAGGCAGGATCTCGGCGACGCTCCAGCCGTCACGGGCGAGTTCAGCCGCGCGGAGGACCATCATGCCGTGGGCGAGTGATCCGCCGAGCGTATCGAAGACCGTGACGTTCGCGTCACACAGGTCGCGCGCGACGAGGGCAGACTGATAGGTGCCGCTGAGGCCGGACGAGATCGTCAGACAGAGGATTTCCTTCTCGCGGGCGTCATACAGCCGGAAGAGCTCCTCGAACTGGGCCGGCGAAGGCTGCGACGTGCGCGGCAACTCGTTCGCGAGCGCCATTCTTTCAAAGAACTGCTCAGGAGTGAGGTCGATGCCTTCCCGGTAGTCCTCGCCGTCGATCCGGACGGAGAGGGGGACGACTTCGATCCCATATGTATTGATCAAGTGTCTCGGCAGGTCAGCTGAGCTGTCCGTGATGATTTGAACCATGATTCTCCTCCATCAAAAAGTATTTTCAACAGTATACCACAGGAAAAACACCCGGATTCTCCTCTAAAACAAAGGGGAATGGATTCGGGAATCCATCAGAAAAATGAGGAATTCAACCATGAATCAACAAGACTTCACGGCCTTCGGGCTAAGCAAGACGATCACCGATGCGCTTGCGCAGCTCGGTTATAAAGGGGCGACGGCTGTCCAGGAAGCAGTCATCCCGGTAGCGCTCGCAGGCGACGATGTCATCGTCAAGTCGCGCACAGGAAGCGGGAAGACGGCAGCGTTCGGCATCCCGCTCTGTGAGATGCTCGAGTGGGAGGAGAACAAGCCGCAAGCGCTCATCCTGACACCGACGCGCGAACTCGCGCTCCAGGTGAAGGAAGACGTGATGAACATCGGACGCTACAAGCGAATCAAGGCGACGGCCGTCTTCGGCAAGCAGCCGTTCCGCGGACAGGTCGCCGAGCTCAAACAGAAGTCGCACGTCGTCGTCGGGACACCGGGCCGCGTCCTCGACCATATCGCGCGGGGGACCCTGACGCTCGACCGGGTGCGCCATGTCGTGCTCGACGAGGCGGACGAGATGCTCAGCATGGGCTTCCTCGACCAGGTCAAAGACATCCTCGACCAGCTGCCGCCGTCGCAGACGATGCTGTTCTCGGCGACGATGCCGGACGACATCGAACGGCTGAGCCAGAAGTATCTGAGCAGACCTGAGCGGATCGAGATCGAGTCGCCGGCGAAGGCGGACATCGAGCATGCCTATATCGAAGTTTCGGAGAAGACGAAGTTCGCCGTCTTGAAAGACGTCACGGTCGCCGAGAATCCGGACCGTTGCATCGTCTTCTGCCGGACGAAGGAGAACGTCGACTTCGTCGCGCAAGGACTCGCCGCACTCGACTATCCGGTCGAGAAGATCCACGGCGGTATGGAGCAGGATGAACGTTTCGCCGTGATGAAGGCGTTCCGCGCCGGGAAGTTCCGCTACCTCGTCGCGACGGACGTCGCGGCGCGCGGCATCGACGTCGACGGGATCACGCATGTCGTCCAGTACGACTTGCCCGTCGAGAAGGAAAGCTACGTCCACCGCTCCGGCCGGACGGGACGAGCTGGCGAGAAAGGTCTTGCGATCAGCCTCGTCGAACCGCGTGACGCACGCCGTCTCAAGGAGATCGAAGACTATCTCGGACGAAAGATCGAGAAACGGCCGCGTCCGACCGAGCAGGATTTGATGCGGACGGCGGATGCCTTCGAGGACAAGCTCGCGACGGACGTCGACGCGCGCGAGAAGACGGCGACGCTGAACGCCGGCATCATGAAGCTGTTCTTCAACGGCGGCAAGAAGAAGAAGCTGCGTGCCGTCGACTTCGTCGGGACGATCGCGAAGATCGACGGGGTCAGCGCGTCTGACATCGGGATCATCACGATCGAGGACATGCTGACGTACGTCGAGATCCTGAACGGCAAGGGCAAGGATGTCCTTCGGGCGATGAAGACGACGAAGGTCAAAGGCAAGCAGCTGAAGGTATATGAAGCGCACAAGAAATGACGTGCCAAAAGGAGCATGGAGTCCGGTGACGGATTGCATGAAGAAGGACCGGCCCTCTGATGAGGAGCCGGTCCTTTGCGTTCAAGCGCTTATTTCCATGTCGCGATTTCTTCGATCGGCAGACGGACGGATGGGTACCCTTCTTCCGCTGCTTTCCCGATCGAGAGGAGCATGACCGGCAAGTAGCGTTCCTTGTCGAGACCGAATGCTTCCGCGATCTGGTCCTTCTCGTAGCCGCCGATCGGGTTCGTGTCGTAGCCGTGCGCACGCGCGACGAGCATGAGCTGCATCGAGACGAGACCTGAGTCGATCAGGATGCTGTCCTTGAGCGCTTCTTTCGGAGCGTCCGCGAACAGACCTGTGATGGCAGGGACTTGACGGTCACGGACTTCAGCCGGCATGAGGCCGCGTTCGACCGCTGTATCATAGATGTGCGGGATGCTGTCGACTGCGTTCATGTCACCGAACACGGCGATGACCGCAGAAGACGTCGCGACCTGATTCTGGTTGAACTTCGCGAGCGGCGCGAGTGTCGCCTTGCCTTCTTCGCTGTCGATGACGAGGAAACGCCATGGTTGCATGTTGACCGAAGACGGCGCGAGTGTCGCCTCTTCGAGAATTTGTGTCATCTCTTCCTTCGAGATTTTGACGCTTGCGTCGTAGTTACGGATCGAGCGGCGTCCTTTTACGATTTCCATGAAATCTGTTTGTGTCTGAGTAGTCATATGTTTTCTCCCCTTACTTAAAGTTAGCTAATGAAGAAAATATATAGCGTCCAGCTGTAAAAGGCAACGTTTCTGCTCGGGCAAAAACTGTTTCTCTTCCATCCGCTTAGGGTAAAAACTAACCGTTGTGCATTTGAGGTGATTACTTAGAGGGGGAATGAAGATGGGTGAGGGACGGACGAACGAGAATAGCAAGAACGAGCAGTTGGAGCAGTTCCGGGTCGATGATTCGAATCAGAAGATGACGACGAACCAGGGGCTGAAGGTGTCGGAGGATGAATTCTCGCTGAAGGCGGGCGAGCGCGGGCCGACCCTGCTCGAGGACTTCTACTTCCGTGAGAAGATGACACACTTCGACCACGAGCGGATCCCGGAGCGGATCGTCCACGCACGCGGCTACGCGGCGCATGGCGAGTTCGAGCTGTATGAGTCGATGAAGGAATTCACGCGGGCGAAGTTCCTGCAGGACACGTCGAAGAAGACGCCGGTCTTCGTCCGCTTCTCGACGGTCGCCGGTTCCCGCGGTTCAGCCGAGACGGTGCGTGACGCGCGCGGCTTCGCGACGAAGTTCTACACAGAAGAGGGGAACTACGACCTCGTCGGCAACAACATTCCGGTCTTCTTCATCCAGGACGCGATCAAGTTCCCGGATCTCGTCCACGCCCTGAAGCCGGAGCCACATAACGAGATGCCGCAGGCGGCGTCCGCCCATGATACGTTTTGGGATTTCGTCGCGAACAACCAGGAAGCGGCACACATGGTCATGTGGGCGATGTCGGACCGCGCCATCCCGCGCAGCTTCCGCATGATGGAAGGGTTCGGTGTCCACACGTTCCGCTTCGTCAACGAGGCGGGCAAGTCACACTTCGTCAAGTTCCACTGGAAGCCTGTCCTCGGGACGCACGGTCTCGTCTGGGACGAGGCACAGACGATCTCAGGGAAGGATCCGGACTTCCACCGGCGTGACCTGTACGAAGCGATCGAGAACGGCGACTTCCCGGAATATGAGTTCGGCGTCCAGCTCGTGCCGGAAGAGGACGAGTTCAAGTTCGACTTCGACCTGCTCGACCCGACGAAGCTCTGGCCGGAAGAGGACATCCCGGTCAAGATCATCGGCAAGTTGACGCTCAATCGGAACGTCGACAACGTCTTCGCGGAGACGGAACAAGTCGCGTTCCATCCGGGACACGTCGTACCGGGCATCGACTTCACGAACGATCCGCTCCTGCAAGGCCGCCTGTTCTCATATACGGACACGCAATTGATCCGTCTTGGCGGGCCGAACTTCCACGAGCTGCCGATCAACCGTCCGGTCTGCCCGTTCCACAATAACCAGCGCGACGGGTACGGTCGCCAGACGATCAACGTCGGCCGCGTCAGCTACCATAAGAACTCGCTCGCGAACAACACGCCGACGCCTGCGACCGAGGAAGAGGGCGGATACGTCCACTACCAGGAAAAGGTCGAAGGGCGCAAGGTGCGGGCACGGAGCGAAAGCTTCAAGGACCACTTCTCGCAAGCCCGTCTGTTCTGGAACAGCATGAGCAAGCCGGAGAAGGACCACCTGAAGGAGGCGTTCAGCTTCGAGCTCGGCAAGGTCAAGGACAAGTCCGTCCAGCAGCAGGTCGTCGACATGTTCGGCAACGTCAGCACGGAGCTCGCGACGACTTTCGCCGAGGCGATCGGCGCGAATCCGCCAAGCGCGCAGGAAGTCGACGTGACGAAATCGTCACCTGCGCTCAGCATGGAGAACACGGTCAAGAAGCCGGACACGCGCAAGGTCGCCATCCTCGTGTCACAGGACGGATCGGGCGAAGGGCTGGCAAGCCTGCTCGAGACATTGAAGGGCAAAGGACTCCAGCCGGAGATCGTCAGTGAGAAGCTCGTACCGGTCGGCGGGAACGAGATCGACCACACTTTCCTGACGGCCGACTCCGTCCTGTTCGATGCCGTCTATGCCGTCGACAGCGCGGATGCAAGCGATGTCTACAAGGAAAAGGCCAGCGAGTTCGTCAAGCAGGCATTCAAGCACTATAAGCCAGTCGGTGCGACGACTGCAGGTGCTTCCGTCCTCGAATCGCAAGGGGTCTCAGGGAAGGCCGGCGTCGTCGTCTCGGACGAGGAACAGTTCGTCGAGGCGGTCGCGGCGCACCGTCACTGGAACCGCTGAAACATGAGAAATCGGATCAGATAAGGAATCAAAAAAGGAATCAAAAAAGCACCATCCGCTCTCGCCACAGGAGAGAAGGATGGTGCTTCTGTGCGTTCATCGCAAAAGACGGAACAGAAGATATGCGAGTCCGAGCCAGATGAGCGCGACGACGATCGCGCCACTCCGGTTCGTCAGGCGGACGGGATGGGCTTCCGCTTGGCGCAGGCTGTCCGCCTTCACCTCTTCCGGTAAAAGACGGAGGACGAGCCAAATCCCTGCCGGCAACAGCAGGACGTCGTCGAGATAACCGAGGACCGGGATGAAGTCCGGGATCAGGTCGATCGGGCTGATCGCATAGAGGACGACGGCGAGCGCGAGCCACTTCGCGAGGCGCGGCGTCCGTTCGTCCCGGCTCGCATAGTACAGGAGCAGAATCTGGTTTTTCAGCTGACGCGCCCACTGTTTGATTCTCTCCATCAGCCGGCCTCACGTTCGTTCTCGGTCGTCCTGTCGATCGCGGCGATCACGCGGCGGAAGCGGAATAGCCAGAACTGGAGGAACGGACCGATCAGGAAGAGCGACAGCAGCGTCCCGAACAGGACAGGACCGCCGAGCAGCCAGCCGAGCGTGAACGCCGTCGCCTCCATCAGCGTCCGCATCATCCGGATCGACAGGTTGAACTTCTCGGCGAGCGCGAGCGTCAAGCCGTCGCGCGGACCGGCACCGTAACCGACGGCGACATACAGTCCTGCCCCCATCCCGATGATGAAGATGCCGAGGACGAGCCAGGCCGTGTTCAGCCAGAACGAATGGAACGACGGAAGGATGTGCGACGACAGGATCAGGTTCATGAACAGGCCGATGCAGATGGCGTTGACGAGCGTGCCGATCTGCGGCGTGATCCGGTCGATCGAGTACTTGACTGCGACGAGCAGCAGCCCGAGCAGAACGATGATCATGCCGACCGAGAGCGGCGTCTTGTTCTTCAGGCCGAGGTGGAGCACGTCCCACGTCGAGACGCCGAGCTGCGCCGTGATCATCATCGAGGAGCCGAGCGCGACAAGGAAGAGACCGAACAAAAAGAGCATCCACTTCAACGTGGAGGAGTAGACGATGCGGGACATGGCGGAGCCTTCTTTCAATAGAGATTTGTCTTTCAGTCTACCATATTCCGGAATATGCGCCTTACTTTTCGTCTGCAAACGAAAAATAATCAAACCTGATAATAAAAAGAACCTGGTTGTTTTTTTGTATCACTTACCCTGGATGGCGTTGGTAAAGTAGAAAAAAACGCAAAGGGGAAGATACACATGATGAATCAGGCAATCAGACAGGCAATCACACTCGTAGAAGGAAAGACGGCGATCGTCGAGACGTTCGCGGACTGGGAGCTGTTGATGGACGAAATCAGAGGGATCGACGAATGGATCCGGATGACGCGCTACTACAGCAGGGAGCGGGAGGGAGTCGCCCGGGGGACGATCGAAGCGGTGACACTCCTGCCGAGTGAGACGCCGCCTCCCGAAATAGAAAAGCCGGAAGCGAGATTGGTCGAGAAGAAACAGCCGGAGCAACAGGAAGAACAGGAAGAGGCACTTCCCGATTACATGACGCGCAGGACGCATACGTTCCAGCGCGACCTGCAAGGCGGATATCTGCTCGAGTGGCCGGACAGCTTCGTCCCGGAGAAGGAGGTCCGCCACTGGAACCTCGAACACGGGATGGAGGTCGAGACGGAGGTCGTCGCGGAGGATCAATATGGCCGGACGACGCACCAGGTGTCGCGCGTCGGACAGAACGAGGACGTCGCGCCGCGCCCGGACCGGATCGTCTATGAAGGCTGCCTCGTCAAGAACCACGGCATCATCGAGGAGACGCTGATGGGACCGATCTGTGACGAATACGGAAAGCCGTTCTACTATACGGTACCGGTCGAGGACATGCGCTTCTATAACCTGCAGGCGGGCATGGTCGTCGACCTCGCGATGTGGCAGGGGCGTCCGGATACGCTCAAGATCATCTGGCGCCATCAGAAGCACCATCAGCCGGTCCCGGCCGTCTATCAGAAGAAGGAGTTCGCGGCGACGATCGAGGAGGTCGTGATCGAACAGCCGGCCGCGCAAGAGACGCAGCAGAAGAAGGCGGCCCGCTATGAGAAGCTGATGAAGCGGGCGCAGCCGCAAGCGAAGCCGAAGAAGAAAGAGAAGAAGGTCCGCGCGAAGAAGGCGAAGGAACAGCTCGTCGCACCGCTCGACACGACGGTCAGCGCAGGTCTCCATATCGATGAGATCGACAAGTCGCCGCTCGACTTCGAGCCGTTCGCAGGGATGCGCCTGATGATCGTCGGCAACGACAAGCAACGCGCCGTCTACCGCGACTTCTTCGACAAGACGGAGATCGAGCTGCAGCACGTCTCCGGCGACTGCGGTCACGGCAAGAAGGTCAAGGCGCTCGCACCGAAGACGGACGCGATCGTCATCATCAAGAGCCGGGTCTCGCACGAGGCGGCGAACCATGCCATCGCCCAGGCGAAGAAGCTCGACATCCCGTTCGTCGTCGAACGGCTCGACGGGCGCCGCTCGCTCTACACCGCATGCTGCGAACAACTCGAGAAGGCACGCGTCAAACAGATGCTCGCGAAAAAGAAGAAGTGACGAAAAAACGGGAATAGGGAAGGAAAGCGAAGAAGAGGAGGGGTTCTATGATCAGCTGGCACGCAGAGCGCGAGTTGCCCGTCCCGATCGAGACGGCATGGCACGTGTTCGACTTCGACAACTTGCCGCGCGTCATCCCGAACGTCGTCAAGAACGAGATGGTCGACAGGAAGCCTGGCGTCGTCGGTTCGACCTATCGCCAGACCTACCGGGATGGGAACCGGACGGAGACGTACATCGTCACGGAGCTCGCCTACGTCGACCGGCCGGACTACAAGCACGACGAGATCGGCTTCACGATCGCCGGGATGTTCGACATCCGCGCGTCGTTCACGCTGCGAAAGCTCGACGAGGACCGGTGCGTCTTCATCTACTCGGGGACGAACCGGGGGACGAACCTCGTCGCGAAGGGGCTGCTGAAGCTCGGCGGCGAGGAGCGGAACGACAAGATCGTCCGCGAGTTCCTCGACCGGGTCGAGCAGGAAGCGCTTCGGACAAAATGAAAAAAGCAGCCCGGGCCGCGTAATCGCGTGGCTCGGGCTGCTTATTGTCATTATCGGTCGTTCGAGTACGATTTTGAAGGGGCTTTCGGGATTCCGGACAGATAACCGACTCCGCCGGTCTCGAGGATACCGATACCGTCCTTCATCGCCTGCTCGAGCTTCTTCGGATCGACGGCGGTGATCTTCTTGTCGCCGAGTCCTTCGCCCGGATGCTGGTAGTTGCTCAGGACATAGCGGAAGCCGTCGACGTTGTCGAGGGCGCGCAGTCCAGTCGCCTCTGCTCCGACCGGTACGGACAGGATGCGGGCGAGACGTTTCGTCTTGACGTTGTACGACCAGACGAAGTTGTTCGTGTGGAGTGCGCTGTCCTCACCGATGAAGAGGGTGTTGAGCGCTTCCGAGTAGGACAGGTTGTCCGGGTTCGCCACCTTGTTCGGATCGGCAGTGTTGCCGTAGGCGTCCGGTTTCGAATAATCCTGTCCGATCACGAGCGCCTTCATGTGGAGCGGGACATAGTGGCTGTTGATCCGGCGGTCACGCGGAGTGCCGAGGTCGAGCGCGAACGTCGCACCGGATTCGCGTTTCGGCAGCTGGATATGATCCTGGACGCTGCCCGGCTGCCGCTGCATCGCGTCGCTCAAGTAGGAGATGGCGAGATAGGCCGTCTTGTCCTTCTTGTTGACGGCGACGCCTTCCATCTTGTTGAATTCGGACGTCGCGCCTAGCATCGCGCCGTAGCGGCGCGATTCGAGGAAGGCTGCCGCCTTGTCCATGCCGCGTTTCAGGCGCAGGTACTCGACGTTCTTGCTCGCTGCCGTCTTTACGGCCTTGAAGCCGCGCTTCGGCACGTTCGACGTCTCGAAGATGTCGCTGAACTTGATGCCTTTGTTGATCAGGCGCTCGACTTCACGGTCTGAGGCATGTCCGAGCTTGATCCACTTGAGGTCGCCCGCGCCACCGTTTCGGCTGCTCGTCTGGATGAAGCGTGCCGCATAGAGCGTCCCTTTCGAGAAGTCCTTCGCCTTGTCCGCGACGTACATGAACATCATCGTGTTGCCGCCGTCGTCCCCGAACAACGCCGTCTTGTTGTCCGGCATGATCTCCATCACCTCATGCGAGAAGCGGCCGGTGCTGTAGTGCTTGACGACCTTCTCCTGCCCGTTCCGGTCGACCGAGATTTCAGGGATGAAACCGTAATAGTACGGATTCGCTTTCGATTTCGTGCCGAAGTAGTATTCGGCGAACTTCGTGACGTCCTTATAGGCGGACGAGTTCTTGTCGCTCTCGAAGGCGCGCGCGTCCGGTTCATATTCTTCCGATCCGAGATGGGTGCCCCAAGGCGAGGTCGACCCGTTACAAGGGATCCAGAGCCCGTTGACGTTCGCGAAGTCGATCTTCTTCGCCCGCTTGACGGTCAGCTTGCCTGTCCGCGGATCCTGGTTCAATTCCGTCAGCGTCATCGAGGCTGGGAGTCCGGTGACGTCATTGCCGGCATTGTCCTCCGAGTCATATTCGAAATGCGAGACGAGGTACTTCTTGCCGCCCACCTCGAGCAGGCTGTTCGAGTCCGGCGCGTCCGAGATGAACGGGGATTCCTTGCCTGGGACGCTCTTGTCGATGATCGGATCGCCCTTCGCGTCGATCGGCGTGCCGGCAGGGATCAGCTTGCCTTTGTTGCTGACGATCTTATCCTTCGACAGGAACAGCTGGTTGTACTGGAGCGGCTTGATCTCGGTCTTGCCGTTCGAGTAGGTGATCTTCACCTTCGCCTCGGTGTACGTCTTCACCATCTCAGGAATCGTGTTCGGCGCGTCCATCGACAAGAACTCGATATGCTTGATCGTCGGCGCGGGCCGCGACGGATGTGCACCTACCGCCGGGGTGATGCTTGACGCGAGCAATGCCGCTGCGATGCTTGCCTTCAGCGTTCGATTCATTTGAATTCCTCCTTCTCAAGAAAGAAAACCGACAGCCCCCTACTGTAACCACACTTAGGCATTACCCTAGCTATTACCTAGATATTCAAAAAACATGAATGAAAGACAATTGAAAAACCGCCTCCTCAGGAAGAGGAAGCGGTCAGGACTCAGTTCGCGTAGAGCGAGACGAGTTGTTTCTGGATGTTTTCGTCGTTCAGGAACTCATCGTACGTCGTTTCCTTGTCGACGATGCCGTTCGGCGTGATCTCGATGATCCGGTTCGCGATCGTCTCGACGAACTGATGGTCATGCGAGCTGAAGAGCATCGCGCTCTTGTAGGCGATGAGCCCGTTGTTGAGCGCCGTGATCGACTCGAGGTCGAGGTGATTCGTCGGGTCGTCGAGGACGAGGACGTTCGCACCGCTGAGCATCATCTTCGAGAGCATGCAGCGGACCTTCTCGCCACCGGAGAGGACGGACGCCTTCTTCATGACTTCTTCGCCCGAGAAGAGCATCCGGCCGAGGAAGCCACGGAGGAACGTGTCGCTCTCGTCTTGCGGCGAATATTGGCGGAGCCAGTCGAGGATCGTCTTGTCCGACCCTTCGAAGAATTGCGAGTTGTCTTTCGGGAAGTACGACTGTGTCGTCGTGACGCCCCATTTGAACGTCCCGCTGTCCGCTTCCATCTCACCCATCAAGATCTTGAAGAGGGCTGTGATCGCGATGTCGCTCTTCCCGATGAAGGCGACCTTGTCCGTCTTGTTGAGCGAGAAGCTGACGTTGTCGAGTACTTTGACGCCGTCGATCGTCTTCGAGAGACCCTCGACCATCAGGAGGTCGTTCCCGATCTCACGTTCCGGCGTGAAGCCGACGAACGGATAGCGGCGTGAAGACGGACGGATGTCGTCGAGCGTGATCTTGTCGAGAAGTTTCTTCCGCGACGTCGCCTGTTTCGCCTTCGAGGCGTTCGAGCTGAAGCGGGCGATGAAGTTCTGGAGTTCCTTGATCTTCTCTTCCTTCTTCTTGTTCTGGTCCGACATCATGCGCGAAGCGAGCTGGCTCGATTCGTACCAGAAGTCGTAGTTCCCCACGTAGAGCTGAATCTTGCCGTAGTCGAGGTCAGCCATATGCGTACAGACGTTGTTGAGGAAGTGACGGTCGTGGGAGATGACGATGACCGTGTTCTCGAAGTTGATCAGGAAGTCCTCGAGCCATTTGACGGCCTTCAGGTCGAGACCGTTCGTCGGCTCGTCGAGGAGCAGGATGTCCGGCTTGCCGAAGAGCGCTTGCGCGAGGAGGACCTTGACCTTCTCTCCGCCCGTCAGCTCAGACATCTGCTTCGAGTGGAGGTCTTCCGTGATGCCGAGTCCTTGCAGGAGCATAGCCGCTTCCGACTCCGCTTCCCAACCGTTCATCTCGGCGAATTCGCCTTCGAGCTCAGCTGCGCGCATGCCGTCCTCGTCCGAGAAGTTTTCCTTCATATAGATGGCGTCCTTCTCCTTCATGACTTCATACAGGCGCTTGTGGCCCATCATGACCGTCTCGAGGACTTGGAACTCTTCATACTCGTAATGGTTCTGGCGGAGTACGCCGAGACGCTGGCCAGGTGTGATGTGGACGTCGCCGACTTGCGGCTCGATGTCGCCTGAGAGGATCTTCAGGAACGTCGACTTACCGGCACCGTTCGCGCCGATCAGGCCGTAGCAGTTGCCTGGTGTGAACTTGATGTTGACTTCTTCGAATAGCTTGCGGTCGCCAAAGCGGAGACCGACGTTTTGTACTGTGATCATATCGAGAGAAAACCCCGTTTCTTTAAATGGTGTGCTTAGACGAGTGTAACACAAAACAGTTTATTTCGTTTCATGGACAAAGTTCTTTACATCTTAGGCGAAAACTTAGGAATACGCAAGTGGACGAAAAGTGAAACCTGTCGTGTCGGTGCTACGTAGAAGTAGAAAGAAATGGAAAACAAGGAGGGATTCGCATGCCGGGATTGTTCACGTTGCTGTTGTTCGCACTCGTCGTCCTGCTCGGAATCGAACTCTACCGTTATCTTCAGGACAAGATAGACCGAGGGGGAAAATAACGTGGCAGTAAAGGAATTCAAGCCGAAAAAACGCATCAATTTGTCGATGATCATCGCGGGGATCGTCGTCGTCGCAGCAATCGCCGTGACGCCGTTCATCGTCGAGCAGATCGAACCGGGACAGGTCGGCGTCGTCTATAAACCGTCGAGCGGCGTCCAGGACGAGACGCTCTCACAAGGGTGGCACGTCGTCTCGCCGATCACGCGCGTGACGGAATACCCGATCCGGACACAGACGAAGCAGGTCGAGAACATGACGCTCGCGACGAAGGACGGGAAGAACATCGTCGTCGACTTCACCTACAGCTTCTCCGTCTCACCCGATCAGGTGACGGAGCTGTTCAACAAGTTCGGCCCAATCGAGATCAGCGAGATCGCGGACGGTTACCTGAAACAGCGTCTGTATGACGCGTCGCGCGAACAGATCTCGAAGGTGACGGTGCTCGAGCTGTTCGGGGAGCAGTCGGGCGCGGTCTCGACGAACATCCAGACCCAGTTCGCGAACGACGTCAAGAAGATCGGCTTCATCATCGAGGACGTCGCGCTCGGCGCGCCGAAACCTGACGCGAAGACGCAGGAAGCGATTGATGCCCGCGTCAAGGCGTCGCAGGAGCTCGACAAGAAGAAGACCGACCTCGCGATTGCAAAGGCGGAAGCCGAGCGCAAACGCGTCGAGGCGAAAGGTGAGGCGGACGCCCGCCTGATTGAGGCGCAAGGTCTCGCGAAGGCGCAGAAGGAGCTCCAGAAGACGCTGACGGATGAGATGATCCAGTACGAGGCCGTCAAGAAATGGGACGGCAAGTCACCGCTCGTCAGCGGATCCGGTAGCATGGTCCAGCTCCCGATTCCTGAGGAGAAGAGCGAGTGAGGAGCGGGAAGTCGCTTCTGTTGATCGGGGCGGTCGTCCTGCTCACGCTCGTCTTTCTCGCGCGCTATGCGTTCGGCGTGATCGATGACGGGGCCATGCGTGCTCTCCTCGTCTTCTTGATCATCCTGACGCCGCTCCTCCGAAAAAAGTTCGGCCTCAAGTGAATCTCGCGAAAAGACGATTGAATACAGACGAAACGAGGGTGACTCATAAGTCGCTCCACAATCAATCCTTGTGACGGGCAGTTCCGTCGCACTCGCTTTCCGCGGGCGGGACGCAAGCCGCGGCCGGACCGCACTCCCTGCGGCCGTGCCGGGTCTCGCCTGTCCCTGACTGAAGCGCTGATCGCGCTTCATCTTCCCGTCGGAGTCGAGCGGCGACTATGCCTGCCCTGTCTGAACAAAAAAATCCGACCGTCCCGATTTATTTCTCGGGACGGTCGGATTTTTCTATGCTCTGCCATCTCTTCCGAGACACTCTGCCGCGCACCTTTGGCGCGCATGAAAAAAGCCCTCATCCCTTGTACAATGGAGCTGCGAAACAACCATGAAAGGAATGAGGACCATGCGAGAGCAGACCGGAGCCGCCCTCTACCGTCACTATAATACGAACCGCCGTCAGAGCGCAATCACGCTCGACGAGTATGTACCAAAAGAGCATATGGCCCGGCTCGTCGACGCCGTCATCGAGGGGATGGACGCGGACCTTTTCCTCGCCCACTGCAAGACGATGGGCCGACCGCGCTATCACCCGAAAATGATGACGAAGGTCGTCGTCTACAGCTACGCCGTCGGCGTCTATTCCGGGCGACGGATGGAGCGCCTTCTCCACGAGCACCTCCCGATGATGTGGCTCGCCGCGCTCGAGAGCCCGGACGCGAACACGATCAACCGGTTCCGGACGGGACCGATGGCCGCGCTGCTCGGGGAGGTGTTCCGCGCCGTCCTCGGCCTCCTGATCGATCGTGGCGAGGTGAAGTTCGAGGACTACTTCGTCGACGGGACGAAGATCGAGTCCCGCGCGAACCGCTACACGTTCACCTGGAAACGAGGCGTCCAATCTCACCAGCGCAAGATGGAGGAGAAGTTCGACGGCTTGATGCGCCAGATCCTCGAGGAAGGCAACGAGAGCGTGGAGATGCCGGAGACGCTCGAGGAGAAACTCGGGCTCGGACGCGCACTGATCGGCGAGCGCCTCGCCGAGGCGCCGAAGGACCGGGAACTGAAGAAGGCCGCCAAGCAGGTCGACGGGTGGATCGAGCGGCAAGCGCGCTACGCCACGCAGCTCGCGACCTGTGGAGACGACCGGAACAGCTACAGCAAGACGGACCCCGACGCCACGTTCATGCGGATGAAGGATGATCATATGAGGAACGGCCAGCTCAAGCCCGCGTACAACGTCCAGATGGCGACCGAGAACCAGGTCGTCCTCTTCTACAGCGTCCATCAGCGTCCGACGGACGCCCGTTGCCTCGTCCCACACCTCGAGGGGATGGAACGTTTCTTCGCACCGCTCGGCCGACGGCCGAAACGGATCATCGCGGACGCCGGATACGGGTCCGAGGAGAACTTTCTCGCGCTGAATGAGCTAAGATATGATGCCCTCGTCAAGTACAACAACTATGCCAAGGAACAGAAACGGAGCTACGCGAAGGACGCGTTCGTGACGGAGAAATGGCCACACGACGAAACGACCGACACGCTGACCTGCCCTGCCGGCAAACTACTCCGACGCTCCGGAACCCGTCGCCAACAGACCGGTTCCGGGTTTGTCATCGAGCAAGCGGTGTACGTGTGCGACGAGTGTGTCGGCTGCCCGTTCCTCGATGACTGCATCCGCCATCGCCGTTCCGAGCGTTCCTTCGAGAAGCCCCGGAAGACGGTGCGCCGTTCCTCGAGATGGCTTCGGCTCAAACGCGCCATGAAGGAGAAGTTGGAATCCGGGACCGGGAGGGCCATCGCAGCAAGACGCAAGATCGAGGTCGAGCCCGTGTTCGGCTCGATCAAGTCCAATTGGGGCTTCCGGCGATTTCGGCTCCTTGGCCTCGAAGGGGCCTCTCTGGAGTTCGGACTGGCAGCCACCGCACATAACCTCCGGAAACTAGTTAATACAACCGTAGCGATGAGGTAAATCGATTGAAAAAGAGGCAAGGCAAGGAAAAAGACAGCGCGTTTTCGAGAAAAATCCTCGAAAACGCGCTGTCTTTCATTCATTAGAGAGAGGTGATCGTTCTACTTTTGAGTCACCCTC
>NZ_QPKS01000018.1 GCF_003344535.1 Exiguobacterium flavidum
GAAGGGCTTAGCGCCTCGAAGTCGGCCATGTCCTGCGTCAGCCCCGCGATCACTTCCTCCGTCACGTAGCCCGTCACGTTCGGCAGCACGCCCTTGTTCGTATCGTAGGTCTCCATCACGCTTCCGATGAACGCCTCCACGCGCAGGTCCTCCGGTGCTGCCGCCGTGTTCACGTGCTTCAACGCTTCGCGCGTCGCCGTCCGGTTCACGACCGCCGCGTCGAACACCCGCTTCAGGCGCTCCAGGTCGAACCCGTTCCCCTTGTTCGCCAGGACGTCCGTCGCTACCGCGACCTGACGGTCGCCCGTTCCCTCATCGCCCGAATCGTCGAGCTCGAGCGCATCATATCCAGAGAGGTCGAGCTCGAGCGCCTCCGCGACGAGGGCCTCCTTCATCTCGGCGCCGTCCGTCGCAACGTTCACCGCTGCGAGCGCCAAACTGACATCTTCTTGATTAGGTGTTACTTCAATACTTCTTTCAGAACGAACATTTGATCTATCAACCGCTGTCGCTCTCACAACTACTGTTCCGATTTCTGAGGTTGTTACTAATCCATCTGGGCTGATAGTCGCAGAACCACTCACAATCTCCCAAGTAATCGCTTTATTCGTAGCATTTTCCGGCAATACGCCGACTGAAAGTTGCAAAGTTCCACCATTTTCAACAGTAGTTTCTCCCGTAATAGTAATGGAATTCACAGCAACTACTGCTGGAGTGATGATGCCACTTCCACCACCTCCGCCTGTGACCGGCGGCACTACAACGACTGGTGGGATTTCCTTGCCGTCTTCTTTTCCAACTTGTCCGATTTGGTCTTGATCCTTCAACAAGTCCTTACTCGAGATGTTATCGACCTTCGTGTCCTTGCCAAGTTCAATTTTTCCTTTGTTCGATGCTGAAGCAGTAAGGTTCCCTAGCTTCGCTACATCAAGAACGACGTTTGCTGCACCGTTCAGAATCATTGAATCAATTGGCGCAGTTCCGTCAACTACTACTTCATTACCTACCGTCGAAACTTTGACTGCTTTCGTTGGAACGTTGATGCTTACCTTCGAAGCATTGTTGATTAGCTCCAGTTCTTCAATCGAAGAGCCCACTTTCCCGTTCAACGAAATGTTTCCTGAAGCAGCCACACTGCCGATTTTAGCACTAGAACCGAGAACAACATTCGTATTTCCATTTGCAATCATTCCAAGGATAGGACCGTTCAGTGACAACTTATCGACTTTCGGGCCAACAACGACTTTACTCAGCGCATCGACGTTGCCTAGGGTAAGCGAAGATCCAACTGTGACTGATTGAATTTTGGATCCTTTTAAGATGTCAATCACACTGTCTCGTCCACTCGCAGAGACTGTCTGGATTGTTCCCGTCAGCCCAAGTTGAACGTCGGATTTACTGAGATTGATTTGTACGAGCTTAACACTCGCATTTCCACTCAAAGATAATGGATCTGCAGATTGGACGATGACTGTACCGATGTCGCCTTGCATATCAACTGCAGACGTTCCTTTCGAAATAAAGACCTTGCTCAACGTCGTGCTCTTATCTGTCAAGAGTACCGTATTCGCATTCAAGATGATTTCTCCGACCGTAGACTTCCCTGTTGCTTTGATTGCCGTATGAAGCGCCTTCACTTCGACTTTTGCCAACTTCGAGTTCACAAAGACCAAAGCCAGTTTCGGTTTGATTACAGCTGTTTTCTTCACTGAAGAATTCGTTGCGAACATTTTGAGCGAACCCGCAAAAGAACGTGCCCACTTCGAAACGTTTTCGTTACTCGGTGCCACACTTTGTTTGACAGCTTTCGCTTTTCCTAATACGGTTGTCTTTCCCTTCACCGTGAGACTATTTGCATAGAAGACAGAACTCGCTTTTTCCGTGAGTTCGACGTTTTTAGCAACGGTAAGATTTTTAACAGATACATAGTTTGCGTTAACACGTAGTGACCCTTTAATGTACGCCTTTTTGCCATCAAACGTGACATTTCCTTTATACTGCGAATCACCTTTCTTGGATGCCTTGCCAGCTGCGTTCAATTCAAGCAAGATGATATCCTTGATGTTACCTTTCTTGTCGTATGTAAACTGGATACGTGCCTTCTTCAAAGCGGTACTGTTCGCAAAGAGACCGCTCATCGACTTCGAATACGTGTATGTCTTCTTGCCAATCGTGATCGAGGTCTTCGTGATTTTTGAAATTGAAGAAAGTTTAGAGATGGACACAGCAGAGCTTGACTGCTTTAAGGAAATCTTCGAATCCTCCGATTTGTTTTGTACACCAGCAGAAACGTAGCGCACTTTTTGCCCTTCTGAAACGTTTACTGCCTTGCTCGCTGCTTCCACACTCAGCGCATTGAATGGAAGCGTCGTCGCTACTACTGAAGATAGAGCGATCGTCCCCATGATAGTTTTGAATTTATTCATTTTCTGATTAGTCATCTAAAATTCACATCTCCTTTTATTTTACGTAATCAAGTTCTTAAAAAACCTTTTAATGATCGTCAAAATACAATTTTCAGAATGATAAATTCTAAACTATTGAAATTTGTGTCTATCCACACATCGAAGTCAATCCCCGTTCTATCCCTGAAGACGAAGAAGAGAAGGAATTTTTAAAGACAGTGGAAGTATTTCATCAAATGCATCTATAATGAAAAATTTACCATTACCAAAATCTATTATATGAAAATACAGGAAAATTATTTTTGTTTTTTAGATTATTGTGGTAACTGTTTTTTGTTTTTTCATTCTTTGCCCTCTATTATTTTTACTCTCGGGATGGGATGACTCAATATTTTTAACGTTTTCCGAACATCGCTTCCATATAAGTCGAGTTATATGGAAAACAGAAACAGGCTTAACTCAAGTAAGGAAGCGATCTTGTCTTAAGCAAAGGCAGCCCTTTCGCTACGATTTCCGCCAAGTCCCTCGTCCGTCTCGACGAAACACCAACGTTTTTCGCCTCCTTTCTTCCGTATAACTCGACTTATACTGCAAGGACCGCGGAAAAACAGAAGACATGCATGTCAGACAGGGATACTTGGATGGAACACTTACTTACGAAATGGGAACCACTTTTGAAGAAAATGCTGTTCACGCTCGGTATCCACCCGAACGAGCACGACGAATGCCTCCAGGCGGCGCGCCTGCGCCTCTGGAAGTCAATCGAGGAAGGGAAGGAGCTGACGGCGACGTTCGTTAAAATCCGGGCAAAGGGCGGGATGCTCGATCATCTCGCGAAACGCAACCGGACGCTCGAGCGCGAGGTCGCGTCCGACTCGCCGCCGGAGCGCCAGTATTTGCAGGAGACGTCGTTCGGCTCACTGATGGACGAGCTTAATAAAGGATTGTCGAAGAAGGAATACGACTACCTGATCACGCTGATGCAGGGAAAGGAGGAGGAGTCGGGCTACAGCCCGTCGCGCCAGCGCTCGTTCAAGAGCGAACTGCGCAAGAAGGTCATCGCCCTCTTGAGTTAAGCCGACTCAGAAATTCGAGGAGGACACGCGATGAATCCGTATCACGAAGCAGGACTGAAGATGATTGAGGAGCACTGCACGGGGCACACGGCGGTCAACTACCGCTCCGACTGGAACCGGTATTGCGCGCGTTGCGCATCGATCGCGCCGAAACAGATCGAACAATTCTTAAGGGAGGAGCAACGGACGAAGCAGCCGGCGACGGTCAACCGGCTGAAGAACGCGCTGTCGTCGATCTTCAAGCAGTTGTGTGAGGCGAAAATCGTCAAGAAGAACCCAATTCTCGCGGTCAAACACAAGGCAAACGTCCCGCAACGGCAGTTCCATGTCTTTTCGTGGGAGGAAGTGAGACGGGCGACGAACCGGATCGATGACCCGGCCGTCCATCTCTTCTATACGTTGCTACGCTCGACCGGGATGCGTTTCTCCGAAGCACGGAGCGTCAAAATTAACGACATCCGTTTCAGCGACCGCCACATCGACGTCCGGTACGGCAAGGGCAACAAGTCACGCGAGGTTCCACTTTCACTAGAATTAGAGGAGGAGATCAAGACCTATCTCGACGAGGCTCGTCCAAACGTCGACAGTGATGATTTGTTCGTCACGAAGGCGGGAGCGTTAATGAACGAAAAGATGTTAAGGAGGAGGATGCGGGAGGTAAGTCTCACGGAATTCAATCGTGTCATAAAACCGCATGACTTGCGCCGGACGTTCGCGACGACGCTCTACCAGCAGACGAAAGACCTTAAATCGATCCAAGTCTATCTCGGCCACGGAAACATCGAGACGACGATTCGCTATATCGGGCTCGATAAGCACCATATCATCGATTCAATTGATTGGTTGAATGAAGAAGGTTAATGGAGCACGCGAATGAGTCTCGGAGAGGATGTTCGGTCTTTGGGATCCTCCTGCTCGACTCGACGATCGATTCTCTCGCAAAACGCAACAAGACGCTCAGAAATGAAGCGGCGTCGGACTCGCTCCCTGAGGTGTCACGCAAACACGCGATACGAGTCATACAAGCAGGGGGATAATGATTGGTTAGACAGGTGCAAGTGAAAAGATCCCAGAAGCCATGGCCTCTGGGATCTTGCTGTTTAACTTATTGTTCTGTCGGAAAATCAGAATCCGTCTCTTCATCAATTGGATTCTCTTCACTGTTCGAATTTTCTTCCCCCATCGTTACCGGAGGAGTTGGCTCATTAATCAATTCTGAGAATGCTTTCCCATCGATAGCAAGCAGCTCTCTTTGTCCTTCAACTACCTCACCAAGTTCCAGGACACACGATTCAACCTGATATTCCCCGTCCAAGTTCATGATCGTGTATACTTTGTAATCTCCTTCTTCACGATACATCTGTTCCGTTCTCCACTTGTCCATATAGTAGCCATCTTTTCCTTCGAGAAGCGTTTCATAAAAATTGGAGACCGTCGAGTTGATCCACTTACCTGAAGGGGATTGAATCAAAGTAATCCGCTTTCCATAAGCTTGATTATTTGCCATCAGGAGATACTCGCTGTCGTTTTTACGGAACCTGATGTCCATCTGTTCCTCTTCAAATCCTCCTGTCTTGAGGAATGTTCCGATCTTGTTTGCTTCCACCAATGATCTCTCCGCCACACTCTTGACATGCTGCTTTTCCTCTTCACCAGTCAGTTGGTTTCCCTCATCCGAGTACGCAGAGATGTGATCAACGATCCCTCTATAGATGCTTAGAAATTCAGGCGAAAACGACTCATTGATGAGTTCGAATATGCTGAAAGGTAAGTTGCGGCTGTCATGTAACAGATAGGCTCTATACACATATTCTAGAGCCCGCTCTTTATCTCTTACATCATTTACATTGATTGTCCCCTCGCCGAAAAGGCTCTCCTCACTGTTGATAGCAAAGACCTGTTTGTAGTCACCAATCTGGAGTTCATATACGCCTCTTCCAGGGGCAGTCGTTTTTACTTCTAGTGTCCCATCGACCACTTTGACTTCTGCATCCGGCAGCTCTTGCTGTCCATGTAAGGATTTGATCGTCATCCCCGTTGGCGAAAGTTCTTCGCCATGATTGTTGAGGACTTGTAACGGGATCTGCGTCGTCTCACCAGTCAGTACATTGAGATAGGTCAATTCCTGATCGAATCGGGCATCTTTCTCCATAATCATGTAAGGTACATCGACTTTTTCGAACGAACGCTCACTCTTGAAAGTATATGGCAAGAAACCTGGTACAAGAATCGTAGCCCCAACTTCCCGGTCTTGGTACCAGTGAACGGGAATATCGAAGGTGATCGATTTCGATGATTCATCGTAATACGGATAAACTGTGTACTTATTGGTGTGCGCCCATGCAATCATCGCCCCTGTATCGATGCCATCGACCTGATACCGCACATAACGCGCTGCCCGCGCGTTGTCTTCGATCGGAATTTCCTTTACGTGCCCTTCGAGGGTTGCAGTATTTTGGGGTACGGGAGCACCGTTAATGCGCTCAAGCGTGTAGTATTCATCCTCATTTTCGTTCGAAAAATCGAACGTCACTTTTTTCAGTGACCCATCATTCATTTCAAAGAGATGAACCGACTTCGTCATCGAGCTGTCCCACTCCATATATCCGTACGTTTCTTTTGCGAAATTAAATACCCGAGAAGATTGGACACTCATTTCTTGAGTTGCTACGATTTCGCCATCTTGTATGCGGTAATAACGGATTGCATTCGGGATATACACTTCTAAATTCGGCAGCTCGCTGTACCCTGGTTGGTATTCTAGCGTTTGAATGTCTGCTTTTTCAAGATTTTCGTAATTCTCCTCACTGCTCTTTGTTTTGACAAGACGGATCATTTCAATCATATGTTGAACCTGTTCCGATGATTTTAGCTCCCATACATTCCCTAAATATGTACGGTATTGCGAAATGTTCACCTCATCATAGTTTTCAATGTCTCCTGCTTCGACAAGGTTCGTGAATGTTTGCTTATTCATGTCGAATATCTTATAACGATCACTTACCAAATTCTTAAGCTGCGCCATCGCTGCTGAAATCTGGACAGGTTGCTCTTGGGAGTCATCCGGATCCACAGGGTCTACTTCTACAGGGTCTACAGGTCCTGGGGCAGGAACAATAACGACAGGTGGCGTCGGCGGTGTTACCGGCGGTGCAGGTGGCGTCACGATTTTCGTCTCATCCACTTTAACGGTATCGACGACAGTCGTTCCCATATCGACCTTCCCTTTGTTCGCTGAACCTTCTGAAACCGTGCCGACCTTCGGAAGAGCGAGTTGGACGTCCGAAGCCGTGTTCAGCTTCAGTTCCGTGATTTCGGCTTTCCCTTTGATGGCGACGGCTTTGTCGCTCGTCGTCTCGACCGTCACCTGCTTCGTCTGCACGTCGAGTTGGACGCTTGTCGCATTGCCCGAGAGGACGAGTTGGTCGAGCTTTCCGGCACCCGTGACGGTGACCGGTTCCTTCGCCGTCACCTTCGAGACCGTCGCGCCTGAGGACAGCGTCAGCGCGGAAGCAGCATGGACGTTCAACTGGCCGACCGGCGCCTCGATCGTCGCCTTCGTATTCTCGCCTTTGATGTCGAGGAGAGGAAGTTCACGCAATGATTGCACGGAGGCGCTCTTGACGAGGGTGATGTTCGGCACTTCCAGCTTGTCGCTGAATGAGACCGTGCTGCCCGCCCCGTTCAACACGACGTGCTTGATCTCGCCGGTCGTCTGCAGGCTGAGCTTCCCGTTTTCAGCAGTCGTCTCGAATTGTCCGACTGTCGCGTTTCCTGTAAGGGTCAGCGCCTTTGCCTCCGATGTCAGTTGCCCGACAGACGCATTGAGGGTGAAGGTCGTCACGTTCGATTCGACGAGCACACGCTCGATCGATACGGACGGGCTCGCCTGAATATTGATATTCGCAGAAGCCGTCATATTCTGGACGGCAGCGCGATCCGACAGCTGGACGCGTGTATTGGCTAAGCTGAGGTCGAGCTCTGATACCTTTCCTTTGACGATTGAAAGCGTCGGGAATGACACGGCCTGTTTCGTCAGCTGCTTCGCAGGACGGTCTTGCGAAATTTTCGCAGCGTTCACACCGACGAGCCGTGTGACAGACTTGGCGCCACTTGCGAGACGCAACGCTTTCGAGACGGTCACGTTCTTGACGGTCACGTAATCCCCGTTCACTTTGATCGTATCGATTTTTTGACCTTTCCCATCGAAGCTTGTGTTTTTCTTATATGTCGTGTCGCCAGCAACCGACTTCGCGCCGCTCGTGTTCAGTTCAAGGAAGGCGATGGTTTTGAGGTTGCGCTTCGCATCATATGTAACGGAAAGGCGTGCCTTCTTCAGCACTTTCTTATTCTGACGGAAAAAACTTGCCTGCGCCTTTGACAAATTGTAGGTCGTCTTGCCGAGCTTGATCGTTTTTGAACCAATCAGCGTCAATGGCTGAAGGCTCGATGTCGAGACTTTCACCTTTAGATTCGTTTGGGTCTTCACGGAAGCATAGGCATCGGCGGATAATGTGTTGACAGGAGCCACCGAAAATAGCGTGGTAGCGATTGCGATTTGACTGATCGTTTTGATGAGTGGACGTGTCATAAGAAAACTCCTTCACGAGATTGTGATTTACATTTACGATTTTAAAAATAGAAAATATTACCTTAATCACAATATAGTAAACCACACTATCCACAATTCCATTTTTATACATATGATGAATCGATGGCGTGTCATCACGGATGATCAGATGGTCGAGTAAGTAGATCCCCATCAAGTCACACGTCCTTTCAGAAACTTAGACACTTCGAGGTCTGCTCTTGATGGCTCTTTGTTCCCACTCCGATGATTGTGCGCGACCTTGAAACCGCTATATTGAAGAGGGCTATTTTCCACAATTAAGGATTTGCAGTTTTTACACGAATTCGCTCGCCTCGAGTCTATACTCAACATGGTAAAGATCATGGAAAGTGAGGACGACTGGAGTGGAAAAAGTGAAACTGTACGCGGAAATGAGACCCTTGCAGGACTTAGGCTTCTCCAAGAGTGTGAACGTCAAGATAAAAAGTCATTCCGCGATGATTTAGCCGCAACACTTTCCGATTATCGAATTGTCTCCTGTTCGGGGTTAAAAATCGTCGGACGAAATCTCATTCGGTAGCTCTCCTCGTCCATCTGAACGATTTCTGCGCGATGACGGAGCCGATCCAGGATCGCCGTGACGATACCTTGTTTTCCGACTAACTCGCCCCAGCTCTCGGGCCGCTTGTTCGACGTGAGGATGATCGAGCTCTTCTCGTACAGTTCATTGATGATCTGGAAGAAGAGGTTCTCCTCGCGTTGTTCCATCGCCATGTACATCATGTCGTCTAGAATGACCAGATCCGACTCGACGGGTCGTTTATATCTCACCTCGAAACGACGGATGACGTTTTGCGTCTTCAGGAGATGGAGCGCCTCGCTCATCGTGCCGAAGCTGACCTTCTTGCCGATCCGTATGACGTCGAGCCCGATCCTTACTTCCCGGCCCTTAGGGGACCGAAGAGGATCAAGTTGTGGTGGCTCTTGAGCCAGTCATGTTCCCTCAACTGGTTGAATTGGCGGGCGCCGATTGAATGGAGATGCTCCAGTTCGAAGTCCTCCAGGCTTCGCTCGACGGAGAAGTTCGCCCATCGCAAGAGACGTTCTTGTAACTTTTCTTCCCTTCTTCTTTGTTCGTACGTGAATAGCTCATGAAGTAACTCATGGTGCGTCCAGAGTTCCTGTTCCGCTGTGCGCAGGGGGCGCGGGAGTTCCGCCGCACTCTCGACCAGCCGCAAAGAACGCGCGATTTCTTGGATGCCTTCGATCGGATGCTTCGTCATCGTCCGGCACCTCCCGTCACCACGTCGATGTAGGACGCGAGCTCACGGATGATTTGGAACTGGTCGCGTATGTATCTCAGGTAGCGGGCGACGATCTCGTCCAGGAAGCAAATGGCTGTCTCGTGTCGCGCGAATAGTGCATAGACGTCAGCGGTCTGCCCGGAATGTCGGGCGGTGAAGTCATGCCCGTGGACCTGTGGCCTGGACGAGCGTGCCCCAATCGGCTGAGATTTGTGCTTGGCGATGATTTCCCCCATTCCCGGATAGACCAAGGCGACCGTTTTGCTTTCCTCGCTTTCGTGAAGGTGGAGGACACGCTCATCGCCGCTCTGGTATGTCCCGTATAGTGAACCTTTGTAGAGAAAACCATATTGTCCTTGTGGAGGGTTCTCGTCACACTGGACGTAAGATTTGTCTCGAGAGAGACGGATGAGGAGATCGGGCACAGATGCGGCTTTTCGAGGGCGAACATCGTGTCAGGTCTTTTTTGTCGTTTTGTGCCACTTGTGGTTCGCCGTCTGTTGCAGCCACTCTACGCATCTTCTGTTCCAGTCCGCAAGGTCAGTGGAGCGCCGGCCATGAGCGAAGTTTCCTTTCACGTATTGCACCACGCGCTCCAACTTCCCCTTGGATTCCGGATCTCGCGTCCGCCAGAGATAGAGCTTGTAACGTGAATGTGAGAGAACGAAGGTGATGAACTGCATCGGCTTCTACATGCCGTCCTCGGTGGTGACGCGTACCGTCCCGAAGTCGACCTGGATCTGCTGACCGGGAGGAAGCTCTTGTACGGCAACGTATTCCCGTTCCTTCGTGCTCTTCCGGATTCCATAGTCGTTCGCAGGTCCCTGACGTACAAGCGGACCGTGCTCACGCTAGGCACGACCGCGAAGGAGGCCGAACGGATCTGCCCGACTCTTGGAATCCGGTGGAGCCACGACACGCTTCTTCGGATCCTGCGGCGCACACCTGTCCCGACCAAGTCGTCATCGTCCATAGGGGTCGACGATTTCGCCTTCAAGAAGGGACGCCGATACGGGGATGCGAGGACACATCGGCCAATCGACCTCCTTCGCACGCGGGACCCTGTCGAGTTGTCCGAATGGATTGGAAATCTGCCTTCGAAAGGGCGGCCACGCCGGATGCGATGTTCTCGGAAAAGAAGATGGAACAGGTGACGCTCGTCCGGGAACTTCACGATTGTGGATTGTCGCTAAATACGATCCACAGCTTGACTGAACTGGAGGACGGTGAAGAAGTATAACATTCCTGGCTATCATCCAGCTGCGAGGCGTCCTCGGTCTCATCCGATTGATGCCTTCATGGATGACATTCGGCGAGGCGTCGCGTCATACATGACGCTCAAGCAGATCGATAAGTCGATACGGGCGAAAGGGCACGAAGGTTCCTATAGGGCGGTCCGTTACCGTGCGCGCGACGTCCGGCGAGGTGTGGTGAAGAGTTCCCCTTTCTATCTGGCGCGCGATGAGGCGTGTCGTCTGCTTTGGCAGTGGACACCAGAGGTTCTCCCGACCGGCCAGGTCGGGGTATCGGAATTGTTGACGCTTTATCCGGAACTCTCCACATTCTGCTTCATCTACGGATTTCGCGAGGCGCTACGGAACCGTGACCCCGCACAGCTGCGCGAGCTGTTGGGGAACCGAGCTGTGCTCGAGCAACCCCGTCTCTCCCGTTTCGTGCGCCGCGCGCGGAAAGACATCGACGTCCTGTTGGCAGCCTGCTCACACGAGGAGAACAATGGGTTCGTCGAAGGAAACATCAACCGTCTGAAGACGATCAAGAGGATGTGCTATGGGCGGGCGAAGTTCGATTTCCTGCGGATCCGTGTGCTCTGTCGGAATCCGGATGCCTCCTGATCTCCACGTCTCTATAGCCAGAAAGCGAGCGTTCCCGATGACGGAGACGCTCGCTATCATTCACCAACATTGCGTAAGAACCACTCCTATTCTGCATTACACACTTAGCAGTCACAATCCCTTTACCATCTTGATTGAAACGATGTTCACTCTTTTAGCAGGCTGACGTACAGAACTTCCTTTCTCATTTAGATTCAGGTCTGTCTTCTTATTCATTACATACTCTTTCACTATGATTCCTCCTCAAATAGAAATAGCCCTAACTCCTCGAAAGGAATTAGGGCTGTCATCTCAATCTACATCACTATTATAATATATGGTTATCTTTCTATTTGATTCGGTTTCCTACATAAATAACAAGCTATTTCCCCAGAAAAAAGAAGCACAGGGTACGGCCCCATGCTTCTCTATTCCTATGGAAAAGGGTGCTAAATTAAGATTGATTAAAATCCTTAGACCAGCACACTCTTACTCCACAGAGCTTTAAAGATTCTTATTATTACTTAGCTACAGTTACTGAAACTCCGTCTTTAACTACGATATCGTTAGCATCTTCAATAAGAGCACCATCAGTTTTAACTGTTAAAGTACCAGTTTTCACTGTAGACCAGTTAGAGTCTCCTCCAACGATGTTAATAGTCATTTTGTTGCCACTGATTGTACTAGTTGCTGTTGCAGCAGTTGTTCCTGGAAGAACAGCAGCAGCAACGAATACGTTGTTTCCAGACTTAATTTCCAAGTCATTTAGCAGAGTAGTAATGTTTGCATGATCTGTAGTATCATCTAGGTTTTCACTAAAGGTTAATACTAGTGTATCTGCAAGTAATTGAGCACTTTGAAGTGTAGCAGCAGTGTTATCAGCAACTTTAACTGTTCCAGAGGTAGTATCTACTACATTTCCAGCTAAATCGGTAACGCCACTAACAGATAATACTGCGTTTGTTCCTGCAACTTTCGCACCAATGTTAATAGAGTTAGAAGGTAGTACAATTTCAACTACATTTCTAGCAGGAGAAGTGAAGTAAAGATCCGTTCCTGCAGGTAGTGCAGCACCATCAAGCTTATAGTTAGAGGCAAGTAGAGCACTTGAGCCAACTTCATCAACTGTTCCAGAAATAGCGTTTGTATAAGTTACACGGAATACGTTGTTTCCGCTGTTTGAGATTGCTGCAACAGGTTTTGCAGAATCAGCTGCTGCACCAACAGTTACTGTAGTTGTAAATTCAGCATTTGTGTTACCTAGTGCATCAGTTACAGTACCTGCAGGGACTTTAATTGTATAAGTTCCATTATCAAGTACAGCACCTGTTGCAGCAAGGTCTACATTAAGCACTTTACCTACAACTTCAGTTTCACCAGTACCAGCAACGATTGGATAACGTACACCTTTTGCATCCGTTACAATAATATTTGATAAAGTTCCAGCCACAAGGTTTTCATTTGCTGATAATTCAAACTGAGTCTTACCAGTGTTAACTTTGCTAGAAGCAAAAACAGGACCAGTTGAATCCTTCACTAATGTTACAGATGTAGTATACGCATCATTTTGATTTCCTGCTGCATCAGCTACAAGACCTGCGTCAATTAGGAAAGTCAAAGCTTGACTTGAAGAACCGCTAGCAAAAATTCCATCACCATTAGTAGTTCCATCTAAATCTACAGTTACATCAAAAGTTTTTCCTGTAGGATCAACAATTGTATTTTTATAAACTGAAATTGTAGGAGAAACTCCAGTACCGACATGTGAATAAACTGTTGCACCTTTAAGAACTTTCACATCACCCGAAACCAAATCAGCTGCTGATGTTCCGAGTGCTTCATTGTAAACGAATCTTACTACGTTTTGTGAAACTTGTGTAGCTGAAACAACATGAGGTTTTGTTACATCAGATGCTGGAACATTTACAGAACCATTATACAGATCCATAGTTACTCCCGCTGCATCTACACCACCAGCTGCATAAAGATTAGCAGTTGTATTAGCTGAAAGAGCTACAGTTGCTTCAACTTGTTGTTGATTAGATCCAGTTACAAAACCTGCATTAACTGGGTTTCCATTAACACGAAGTGTAGTTGGAGCAGTTGCTAGAGGTTCTGAGAAAGTTAGAACTACTTTTCCAGCTTTATATTCTGTTTTTGTAACTGTCGGTTTAGCTGCATCAGCAAAAGTTGTGCTGAATGTAGCATCAGCGATTGTTTTTGCATCTTTAGTAGTTACTCCAGTTACCTTATATGAAAATGCAGTGTTTTGAGCTTTAGCATTTGTAAAAGTGATAATTACCGATTTACCATCTTCTTGAAGCTCTGCTGTTCCATTTAAACCAATAGCAGTACCATTTTCTAGGTAGTTAGCTGTATTAACAGATGTAACAGCATCTAGTTCTTTATTAAAAGTTACCTTAACTTGCTTAAGGTTAATCGCCTTTACTTCTTTAACTTCAGGAGTAGCGAGTGCTGCTTCAGCCTTCACGATCTCTGCTGCTGCTTTATCCAGACGCGCTTGGAAGTCAGCTTTGTCTTTCGCGTTCAATCCACCGAGTTTGAACTCAGCTTCTTGAGCTGCTTTGAGGAGCTCTGCAGATGGAGTAGCTGCTACTTTAGTAGCTGCTGCTTCGTATGCTGCTGTCTTCTCTTCGACTACAGCGACCCAGCGCTTGTATTCTGCTGCTTTTTTGTTTTCGACGACAGCGTATTCGAACGATCCTGTGAGGACTTGGTTCTTACCAGCTGTGTATTCGAACGCCGCAGATCCTTTGTGGCCAACTGTAGAAGAGTTGATGCCTGATACTGCAACTTGGCGTTGGTAAGTCTTGCCTGATTTCGAAGTTACTGTAGCTGTTACTGTGTCTTGCGCTTTACCTTGCTCGACTTGAACAGTTCCAGAAACGTCGATGATGTAGTCTTTAACGAGAAGCTTGAGGTAAGCTTTCTTCGAAGTGCCTTCGACTTTACCTTCGAGGACTTGGTATTTGTTCATGTATTGTGATTGGAAGCTTGGCTTCTCCCACGTTACAGAGCGTGTCGCGTATTTGCCGTTCGAGAGCTTGACTTTCACCGTGCTCGGGAACGAGAGTTTTTTGACTGCTGTTTGGAAGCCACCGTAGTGTACGATGTGCTTTGGAGCGACGATCGAAGCGACCGCTGGTGTTGCAGCGTTAGCTGCGATTGGTGCGACTGCCGAAGCTGTCACTGCGAGTGCAGCTGCAGCTGCATACATTTTGTTCGATTTGTTGGTGTAACCCATTTTTGAATATCCTCCCTTTGGTAAGCTACCTTGTCTCCGCGCTGTCCTTCCCTCTACGTCGAGTTCCGGACTACAGGATTTCCCCCACATTAGCATTCAGTTCATACTAAACATCGGAATAAAATAGAAGAAACTTCCTCTTCTACCCCTTTGATTGATCTAAACCCAACGCTAGATGAAGGTAAAGTTTTACATTGTGATGAATTATGTGGCTTTAGCTAAATTTGGAAACATTGTATGCTTCTTCAATTCATCGTCTGGCTCTCGTTGTATGTACCCATCACTCTGTATCCCTTATCGTCACCTGTTGGCCCAATCTTTAGCGGTTCGACAGTGTAAAAACAATTTTTTACAACATTGCAGGCAATCCCACCGTTTTCCAGTTCGTTTTACCCACAAAACAAATATACATAAATTAACTGGATTGAACAAGCATGATTTTGTTAAAAACAGGGTAAATTGAATGGGTGATGAATAATTTTTACATGGCAACACATGGAAAATGAATTATTGATTACCTTATTCTTCAAAAACGTTTATTTGCCGACAAAAGACGACATGGAATCGCTTTCTACTGTCGAACTGTTTTCTTAAAAACGAATCCTGAATTTCGCACTTATTCTCCATTTCTTGAAAAAGCACATAATAAAAGAGGCCAACCCGCAAAAACGGATTGACCAAACTTTTAGACGACTGAGGCGTTCGCCTTACCGAGCGCTTCCAGGAAACGGTCCAAAGGGTAGGCATGCTGCTCGTCCCCCTCGATCTCGACCCAGTCGTCCTGCCGGCTCAGGCGAAGGGGCAATCCCCGGCTGATCCAGTCGAGCTGGGCGCGCAACAGCTTCCGTGTCCTTGCGACGAGATGGCGCTCCGCGTCCGCGAACTGACGGAGATACTGCAGGACGTAGCCGAAGCCGAACTCGACCGGCAGGCGGAGCTCGACACCCCCGTCGATGATCCGGATCAGCCCTGCGCCGTAGTGGATCGCCCGGAGCCATTCCTCATCGAGTCCCTCGAACCCTCTCCCGTCCGTCAGGCAGAGCGGCTCGAGCTCCCCGTTCTTGCCGGTCGGCATCACTGCGAAATAATCGATCTTCAACTGATCTCCCCCTCATATGTAAAAAGACAGCGAGCGCCCCGTGGCACTCGCTGTTCTTTACATATCGTCACGTCAGATTGTTCGACGGTAGCTTCCCTGCTCGGCCGATCGCCTCGTAATGGACGCCGTCCGGTCTGTCCGCGAAGCGCCAGCAGTTCCGCCCGTCGATCAGGCGGGGCGTCCGCATGACGGAGAACGTCTCGGGCGCGAGCTTCTTCAGCTCGTCCCAGTCCGTCATCAGGACGGCGACGTCCGCGTTTTGCAGCGCCTCACGCGCCGTCTCCTTCTGGTCGAGCGACGTCGTTGCTGCCGGGTCATAGGCCGTGACGACGATGCCCGCGTCCATCAGGCGCTCCGCGAGGCGGAGTGCCGGCGCGTCGCGCGTGTCGTCCGTCCCCGGCTTGAAGGCGAGCCCGAGCAGGGCGACGTGCATGCCAGTGACAGGTGCGATCTTCCGGACGAGGTGGTCGAGCTGCTCGGCGTTCGTCCGCGCCGCCCCCTCGACGACGTGGAGTGCTTCACCATGTCTCGCAGCGAGCGAACTGAGCGCCGCAATGTCCTTCGGGAAGCACGATCCGCCGTAGCCCGCCCCCGCCTTCAGGAAGTCAGGACCGATCCGCGGATCGAGCCCGATCCCGCGCGCGACGCCGTTGACGTCCGCCCCGATCTTTTCGGCGAGACGCGCAATCTCGTTGATGAAGCTGATCTTGACCGCGAGGAAACTGTTCGCCGCGTACTTCGTCAGTTCGGCCGTCGCTGGATCCGTGACGAGCACCGGCGCGTCCGTCCCGAGCAGCTGTTCGAGCTCTCGCGCGAACGCCTCACTCGTAGTCCCGATGATCAGGCGGCTCGGCTCGCGCGTGTCCTGCAGCGCCGTCCCCTCCCGGAGGAACTCCGGCACCATCGCGAACGTCAGCGACGGATAGACCTGCGCGAAATGCTCGGTCGTCCCGGGCGGCACGGTCGACTTGATGACGACCTTCGCTCTCGGGTTCGCCTTGAAGATGCTGACGATCGCCGCGTCGACGTACGACAGGTCGCAGCTTCCGTCCGGTCGTTCCGGCGTCCCGACGGCGATGATATAGAGCGGGCTCGCCGGATAGTCCGTCGTGTACAGTAGCCGTTCCGTATTTCCAGCGAGTGCCTCAGAGAGACCCGCCTCTTTGATCGGGGTCCCGCCTTCGTTCAACTGCTTGATTCGTTCCTCGTCGAGGTCGACGCACGTGACGTCGTGATGCCCCGCGAGATGGGCCGCCGTGACGAGCCCGACATACCCTGTTCCGATGATCGTCAGTTCCATCCGTTTTCACTTCCTTCTCCTATACTCCCTTCACTATATAAGAGGGAAGAGGTTTTTGCTATCTCGGATATCCTTGCGCTATACTGAGGACGGAAACACAAGGGGGAATGAACGTGGCAGTGATCATCTTCAGCCTGCTCTGTCTCCTCGCCTACCGCTATCGCCGCCTGCCGGAGCGGGTCCGGACGGTCCTGCTCGTCCTCGGACTGCTCAGCGGCTGGTTCGCCCTGTTCGAGATCATTGGCTACATCGAGGCGAACCCGTACCTCGCGGCCATCCCGATCTCGCTCGGGCTCGGCTACTGGTACTGGCACCGGAAGAAGAAGCAGCGGGCGATGCGGATATTCGAGCGGACGACGAAATGACGGGGAAGGTGCTAGCACCTTCCCCGCGCAAACCAAAAAGAACTCTCTGGAGCTATGATGCCCAGAGAGTCCTTTTGCCGTCCTTACAGCATCCGCCGCTCCTGTTCGAGCTTTGCGATCTTTTCGTCGAGCTCGAGTAGCTTCAGCTCGTGTTCGAGCTCAAGCCGGCGCTTCTCACGCTTGAGGCGGGCGAGGTCGCCCTCGACCGCATCCATCGTCCGCTCGGGCGCAGCGCCCATCTGCCGGAGCGGGTCGAACAGCGTCTCGCGCGCGAACTGCGCCGCCTGCGGTCCGAACAGGTCCTCGAGCACCGGGACGAGCTTGTTCAGCGCCGTCCCCGGGATCTGTGATTTCTCCGAGACGAGGCGTTTGAGCGCCTCCTCGTCGACGAGATAGCTCTTCCCGTCCTGCTCGGCCGCGAGTTCCCCCGTCCGGATCCAGCGGCGGACCGTCTCCTCCGATACGCGCAGCAAGTCACTGATCTGTTTCGTCGTCAGCATGTTCCTCATCTCCTCGTGTGTTGATACGCTCATTATACACATATGCGTGTGCATATGTCCATTTCCACACACCAATCGTCCGGAGAGGAAAAACAAAATCCATGCCTGGACGCGTCGGTCCCGGCATGGATGGAAGTTCGTGTGCGATCAAGGGCGGCGGAAGAACAGCCACGCGCCGAGGACGAGGGCGGCAAGCCCCGTCTTCGCGTACGGGAACGGCGTGTCCTCGCCCGCCTGCGGCAGCATCGGCACGGCCTCCGCCTTCGCTTCCTCCTTGCCGCCAGGCGTCCCGGTCGCGACAATAGGCGTCAGCTCGGCGAGCAGGATGTGGCCCATCCCGTCCTCCTCGAGCACGGTCTGCGCACCCGGTGCGACCCGTTCGAACAGCTTGATGAAGTCCTCGTAGCTGCTTGGATCCATGTCCTCCGTGTTCAGCTTCGAGGCGACTTCCGACTGGACGCTCGCGCCCTTCTCGGCGTCGAGGTCGATCAGCCCGTTCAGCAGGTCGGCCGAGAGCAGCGACTCGAACGGCGTCCGGTGGATCGCTGAGAACGTATAGCCCTTCGGCACGTCGATCTTCATCGTGTAGCTGCCCGGGTCGACGAGCGCCATCCCGACGTCGTCCTTGCCGGCTGCGTCCTTGCTGACGATTGTCCCTTCGCTGTCATAGACGGTGTACGTCGCAGGGATCGTCTCCTCCATCATCCCGGCCGCCTGGTTGCGGTCCGCGTCGACGAAGTTCGCCATCACGAGCAGCCCTTCGAGGTCCTCTTCGAGCGGCGCCGCGGCGCCGGCATCGATGACGCGCGTCCCGTCCGTCAGCTCGAACAGCTGCGAGTAGCCGTCCTGGTCGACGTCCGAGTCACGCGCTTCGTCGCCCGCTCCCTCATGCGTGAAGGCATAGATGTCATAGGCTGACGCGTCGAACGCGACCGAGTACTTGCCCGGCGCGACACCTGCGAACGTGTAGGCGCCGTCCTCCGTCACCATCTCGGCGACGACGTCCTCGTTCGGGTCGAGCAGATAGACGACAACGTCCGACAGCAGCTCTTCCGCCTCGCCGCGAAGGCCGTTCGTGTCCTCGTCGAACCAGACCGTCCCCTTGACGATGCCTTCGCCTGGCACGGCCTCCTCTGCCGGTTCCTCGACCGGCTCCTCGCTCGGCGCTTCTTCCTCTTCTGCCGGCTCCGCCTCTGCTTCAGGCGCGTTCAGGACGAGCACCTTAGACGACGCGTCCGCGCCCGTGATCGTCAGGTTGAGCGCCTCCTCCGTCGTCACCTCGAACGTCTTCGTCTCCGTGATGTCGATCGTCTGCGTCGTCCCGGTCTGACCCGCGACCGTGAACGGTTTGTCGGCAGTAAGCGTGAGCGTGCCGCTGCCGGTGAACGTCAGCGTATATGGACCGGTCCCTGACGGCGTGACGTCCCACGCCTCCTCCGCGAAGACGGGTGACGGCAGGACGACGGTGACGGCGAGTAGCGGTGCGAGTAGTTGTTTCATGTATGTAGGCTCCCTTATTCCTGATTTTCTCATTACCCTCATATCGTAAACAGAATTGCAAGATATTGCTATATCTAATTTCAAGAATCTCGTCCTGATTCCTCCAAGCCGGCGAAAAAAGACGGCCTCCCGTCTCTTGAAGGCCGCCGTCGATAAGCTTTTTCGCACGTTCTTCCGAATGTCCCTGTCGCCTCAGAGCCGCGTCTCGTTCAAGATGATCTCCGCCGCCTTCAGCCGGACGGAGTCGTCCGGACTCTCAAGCAGCTCGCGTACCGTCTCGAGCGCCCGGTCACGCAAGTCGGCAAAGCCCGGGTCGACGCCCGTCTCCTGTTCGACGAGGCGGCGCACGACTTCCTTATGCTTCGAGATGTCGGCGACCGTCCCCGGATAGCGGAGCGATCCCTTCAGCACTTCCGGAAGCTCGCCGCGCAGGAGCGGCTTCTTGCCGAAGTACCAGTCGACCTTGCGCTGATGGGGATAGCCGAGACCGGCGACGTCTCTATCGAGGTCCTTCTCGTAGCGATAACCGCTCGTGATCTTCCCGAAGTAGACGTCCTTCTTGTTCGCGTCCGGGACGATCACCAGGTCGCCCTCCTGCATCAGATGGACGAGGATGTTGACGTTGCCAAGCCCCTCCTGCCATCCCTTCCGTTTCAGGCTCTCCCGAATCTCATCATAGCTCAGCACGTCGAGCCGCTCACCGACCGGATAACCGACGGCGATGATCCCCTCCTCCAAAAAGTCCTGCATATGGTTCGCGCCATGGGGCAGCGGACGAATGATCCAGACGTTCATGTGCCTCTCCACCTTCACTTTTAATTTGTGACCTCATATTCCTTATATTGATAATACAACTCAGAAACAATAATGTCAATATGAGTCCACATATTGTTTTCGAAGCGTGGAAGTCGCAAGGACAGGCACTTTTTTTTGAAAATCATGCATAAAAAACGTCCCTCCCCGTGAACTGAACCAAAAAAGTTAGACTATGAATGATTCGTCAGGCGACCTTGAGGACCTGGGTCCGGTATTCCACCGGGCTCAGGTTTTTTAGTCGTCTCTTGATGCGACGATGGTTATAGTACTCGATATAACGCTTGAGCTCACATTTGAAGTGGTCCATGTCATCGAACTCTTTGAGATACAGGAGCTCGGACTTGAGCACGGCGAAGAAGCTTTCGATGGCTGCGTTGTCGAGACAGTTGCCCTTACGGGACATACTTTGAGTGATGCCGTGCTCCCGGAGCGTACCGATGAATGGCCGGTATTGATAATGCCAACCTTGATCGGAGTGAAGAATCGGCCGTGCCTGCCCGTCGAGCCTCCCGATCGCCTGGTCCAACATCTCGCCGACGAAATGATAGGTGGGGCGGTCCGACACGGTATAGGCGATGATCTCCCGGTTCCCCAGGTCCATCATCGGCGAGAGGTAGAGCTTCTCCCCGAAGAGGTGGAACTCGGTGACGTCAGTCACCCATTTCTGGTTCAGGCCGGAGGCCTTGAAGTCCCGTTGGAGAAGGTTCGGCGCGACCTCCCCGACCCGCCCCTTGTAGGAGCGGTATCGCTTCATGCGGACGAGGCACTTGAGGCCGAGCTCACCCATGAGGCGGCGCACGGTCTTCGGGTCGTGTCGGAAGCCTTGGCGCTCGAGGAGCGCGTGGATGCGACGATAGCCACATCGTCCCTCGTGTTCGTGGAAGAGGGCATGGATGGCCGCCTTCACCTCCGCATACTTGTCCTCGGCCGTCAGGCGCGTCCGCCAATAGTAATAGACGCTCCGGGCCATACCGAGCACGCGAAGGAGTCCCGGGACGGGATAGGTCGCCCGCAACTCCTCGATCACTTGCGCCTTGATCCGGTTCGTCGCGCATTCTCTTCTTGAACCAAGGCTCTCAATTTTTTTAACGCGGCGTTCTCCATCTCGAGGTACTC
>NZ_QPKS01000019.1 GCF_003344535.1 Exiguobacterium flavidum
GGGACGAAGGTCACGATTTCACACTGCCAAGAAAAGCCTCTAGCGAGGTGGAAGGCGCCAGTACCGTAAACCGACACAGGTAGGCGAGATGAGAATTCTAAGACGCGCGGGATAACTCTCGTTAAGGAACTCGGCAAAATGGTCCCGTAACTTCGGGAGAAGGGACGCTCCGCCTCAGGCGGAGCCGCAGTGAATAGGCCCAAACGACTGTTTAGCAAAAACACAGGTCTCTGCTAAATCGCAAGATGACGTATAGGGGCTGACGCCTGCCCGGTGCTGGAAGGTTAAGGGGATGGGTCAGCGCAAGCGAAGCTCTGAACCGAAGCCCCAGTAAACGGCGGCCGTAACTATAACGGTCCTAAGGTAGCGAAATTCCTTGTCGGGTAAGTTCCGACCCGCACGAAAGGCGTAACGATTTGGGCACTGTCTCAACGAGAGACCCGGTGAAATCATAGTACCTGTGAAGATGCAGGTTACCCGCGACAGGACGGAAAGACCCCATGGAGCTTTACTACAGCCTGATATTGGGGCTTTGTGCATGATGTACAGGATAGGCGGGAGACGTCGAGCCCGGAGCGCCAGCTTCGGAGGAGTCACCCTTGGGATACCGCCCTTCATGCATAGAGTCTCTAACTCGCAGCCGTGATCCGGCTGGAGGACCGTGTCAGGCGGGTAGTTTGACTGGGGCGGTCGCCTCCTAAACAGTAACGGAGGCGCCCAAAGGTTCCCTCAGAATGGTTGGAAATCATTCGAAGAGCGCAAAGGCAGAAGGGAGCTTGACTGCGAGACCTACAAGTCGAGCAGGGACGAAAGTCGGGCTTAGTGATCCGGTGGTTCCGCATGGAAGGGCCATCGCTCAACGGATAAAAGCTACCCTGGGGATAACAGGCTGATCTCCCCCAAGAGTCCACATCGACGGGGAGGTTTGGCACCTCGATGTCGGCTCATCGCATCCTGGGGCTGGAGTAGGTCCCAAGGGTTGGGCTGTTCGCCCATTAAAGCGGTACGCGAGCTGGGTTCAGAACGTCGTGAGACAGTTCGGTCCCTATCCGTCGTGGGCGCAGGAAATTTGAGGAGAGCTGTCCTTAGTACGAGAGGACCGGGATGGACGCACCGCTGGTGTACCAGTTGTTCCGCCAGGAGCATCGCTGGGTAGCTACGTGCGGACGGGATAAGTGCTGAAAGCATCTAAGCATGAAGCCCCCTCCGAGATGAGATTTCCCTTTGAGCAATCAAGAAAGACCCCTCAGAGACGATGAGGTAGATAGGTCACGGGTGGAAGCATGGCGACATGCGGAGCTGAGTGATACTAATCGGTCGAGGCTTTGATCTAATCGATGTTTGTTGATGGCTTCAGTTTTGAGGGCGCGAGCCCGATCGTCTGGTGGCGATGGCCAGGTGGCCACACCCGTTCCCATGCCGAACACGGAAGTTAAGCACCTGAGCGCCGAAAGTAGTTGGGGGTTTCCCCCTGTGAGGATAGGACGCTGCCAGGCAATATGAAGCCGACCCATTCGGGTCGGTTTTTTTGTGTTATGTGAAACTTCTGATTGTTCTGATTATAGCTAGGGTCATTGACACCCTTCTACTCGCTTGTTACCATAACAACAATTATCTTTTTTAAATAAGAAAGCGAGTGGATGAAGATGTGGGAGAATAAATTTGCAAAAGAAGGCTTGACGTTCGATGATGTATTGCTCGTACCAAGACGTTCAAGCGTGTTGCCACGAGACGTCGATCTCTCGACAACGCTCTGTGAAGGAATCACGCTCAACATTCCACTCATCAGTGCAGGGATGGACACGGTGACGGAAGCTCCGATGGCTATCGCCATGGCAAGACAGGGTGGCCTTGGGGTCATCCATAAAAACATGTCGATGGAAGAGCAGGCTGAGCATGTCGACCGCGTCAAACGTTCGGAGAACGGTGTCATCACGAACCCGTTCTACCTGACTCCAGAACGCCAAGTGTACGACGCTGAGTACTTGATGAGCAAATATCGCATATCGGGTGTCCCAATCGTCAACAACGAACAGGAACGAAAGCTTGTCGGTATTTTGACGAATCGGGACCTTCGCTTCGTCAAGGATTACTCGACAGTCATCGAAACAGTCATGACCTCTGACAATCTCATCACGGCTCAAGTCGGAACTTCCCTCGAACAGGCTGAAAAAATTCTCCATGAACATCGCATCGAAAAACTCCCACTCGTTGACGGGAATGGCGTGCTGAAAGGCTTGATCACGACGAAGGATATCGAGAAGGTCGAGCAATATCCTCATGCTGCAAAAGATCAATACGGTCGTCTGCTCGTAGCAGCCGCAGTCGGCGTCACGAAAGATGCATCAATGCGTGCGAAATTCCTCGTGGATGCCGGTGTCGATGCACTTGTCGTCGATACGGCGCACGGGCACTCGGAAGGGGTTCTTGCGAAAGTCCGCGAACTTCGAGAAGAATATCCGAGCCTCGCTATCATCGCTGGTAACGTTGCGACGGCCGAAGCAACACGTGACTTGATCGAAGCGGGAGCGTCAGTCGTCAAAGTCGGAATCGGTCCGGGTTCAATCTGTACGACACGTGTCGTAGCCGGTGTCGGTGTACCGCAAATCACTGCTGTCTATGACTGTGCGACGGAAGCACGCAAGTACGGTGTCTCGATCATCGCTGACGGCGGCATCAAGTATTCAGGTGACATCGTCAAGGCGCTCGCTGCCGGAGGACATGCCGTCATGCTCGGCAGTCTGCTCGCCGGTGTCGAAGAGAGTCCTGGTGAGATGGAAATCTATCAAGGCCGTCAGTTCAAGACCTACCGGGGCATGGGCTCTGAAGCATCAATGAAGCGTGGCAGTCAGGATCGCTACTTCCAAGAGGCTGATAAGAAGTTCGTACCAGAAGGAATCGAAGGGCGTGTCGCGTACCGTGGTAAGCTCGGTGACTCTGTCTATCAGTTGACGGGTGGTATCCGCTCAGGTATGGGTTACTGTGGTGCGGCATCGCTCCAGGAACTCCGTGAAGAAACGCAGTTCATCCGCATGACAGGCGCAGGACTCCAGGAGAGTCATCCGCACGACGTCCAAATCACGAAGGAATCACCAAACTATACACGCTAAAACGTAAAACGCTGTTCCCGAGAAGGCGCAGTGTTTGCTGAATACAGAGAAGCTCCTGTTCCGTAGAAATGAACAGGAGCTTCTTTCTGTTTAGGTGAGGGGAGATCAATGAAGTTTCCATGCTTTGAGGAGGAGGTAGATCCCGGAAGACAGCTCCTCTTCTGACAGACTGGCGAATCCGAGGACGATTTGCGGCAACTGATCCGGAAGAGTATTCCTCGAGTACTGTGAAAGTCCATAAACGTCTATTGAGACGCGCCGCGCCGATTCGATCAGCTCCTCTTCTGTCATCCCGTTCGCGATGGTCAGGAGGACGTGCAGGCCCGTACTGTCTCCACTGACCGCGATGGAAGGAGCGGCTGGACGCAAGAGGCTGGTTAGCAACTCGAGTTTACGACGGTAGATCTTACGCATCCGGTTGAGGTGCTTCTCGAAATCAACCTTCATGAACCGGGCCAGGATGTGTTGGTCGATACGGGATACGCTGGAGGTATGATAGGAGAATTCTTGTTGATATTGCTTCAGCAACGCTTTCGGCAATACCATGTATCCGATCCGCAAAGAAGGCATGAGGGATTTTGAGAACGTGCTCAAGTAAATGACCTTATCCGCCCCCATGCTGTGAAGCGAAGGAATCGGTTTTCCACTGTAGCGGAACTCGCTGTCGTAATCATCCTCGATGATGTAGCGTGACGAATCAGTACCTGCCCAGTTGAGAAGCTGACGTCTGCGGTTGATCGAAAGGATGCTGCCCGTCGGAAATTGATGGGCAGGGGTGACGTACATCAACTCTGCGTTTGAGGACTCGAGCTGCCTGACGACGATGCCGTTCACATCGACCGGAATCGGGACGGTCTTGCGCCCGTGACTTTCGACGATGGAGCGGACCGAGTGGTACCCTGGATCCTCGACTCCGTAATAACGGTGCTCCTTGAGCAGCAAGACGAGCAAAGGGAGCAGTTGTTCCACCCCGGAGCCGACGATGATTTGTTCAGTGGAACAAATGACGCCGCGCGAGTGATAGAGATAGGTCGCGATCTCCTCACGAAGGACCAGATCACCTTGCGGATGACCGAGCGAGACGAGCTCCTGATGGCTGTCGTCGATGATGTCTTTCGCATGTTTCCGGAAGCGTGAGAATGGAAAAGAAGAGGCGTCGACGAGGCTTGGGTGGAAGTCATAGGCGACGGACTCCGTTTCTTCTGCGGTCGTGTGCAGTTCGCCTTCTTCTTTTTTGATGTACGCGAGTTCCTCGTACGCCATGACGAAAAAGCCTTTTCGCGGCAAGGACTCGACGTACCCTTCAGCGACGAGTTGCTGATAGGCAAGCTCGATCGTCGTTTGGCTGAGTGAGAGGAATTGCCCGAGTTTACGTTTTGACGGAAGCTTTGCGCCGTAAGGGAGGCGACCCTCGATGATCTCCTGGCGAATTTGATGATAGAGTTGCTCATATAGCGGGCGTTCGTCTTCGCGGACGAGTTGGAAAGAAAGCATGTCCATGTTGTTCCTCCTCTAAACTGATCACTTCATTTTAATACAAATTTCTCATCCTCAACCAGTCAGTCCTCAGAGTGGAAGTTTATAGCGCGATTCTATGATAAAATTGATTCAACATATCGCGTAAAGGAGAGAGCCATGAGACGTATATCCATCTTAGTGCTGATCATGACCCTGATTTTTCCGGTGCGACAGATGCACGCGGAAGAACGGCCAAAGATCACTGCAGGTTCCTATATTCTCGCCGACGCGCTGACAGGAAAGATCCTTCTGCAGGAACAAGCGGACCTCGCGCTTCCGCCAGCCTCGATGACGAAGTTGATGACCCTCTATCTCGTCAGACAGAGAGTCGAGCAAAAGCACTTGAAGTGGGATCAAGTCGTAAAGCCGAGCGCAAAGGTGTTGAAGCTTGCGAAACAGGAAGGGGTAGCGAGAATCCCGGTCCGCGATACGACCTACACGATCAAAGAGCTCTATGAGGCCGCGATGATCAAATCAGCCAATGACGCTGCGCTCTTTCTGGCGGAAGTCGTCGATGGCTCGGAGCAGCGTTTCGTCGAACGGATGAATGAGCAAGCCGTTCGTTTCGGGATGGAGGATTCTGAATTTGCCAACGCCTCCGGACTCGATGCCGTGGATGCGAGCATACCGGGCGCGAACCTGATGACTGCGACCGATCTTGCCGTCCTCGTCATTCGTTACATACAGGACTATCCGGACGTGCTTGACGTGACAAGCAAGGCGAAGGTTACGATCAAAGGGGAAGTGCTCTATTCGTCGAATAAGATGCTTGGAAAAATGGAGCATGCCTACTCCGGAATGAAGGGCATGAAGACGGGGACGACGAACTTGGCCGGGTATTGCTTCGCAGCCGTCGCGACGCGCGGGAACGCGACATATGTCTCGGTCGTCATGCGGACGAAGTCAGATGAGGCGCGATTCGCGGAGACGCGGAAGTTGCTCGACTATGCATTTCGCACTTACGAGTCGCTGACGTTCTTCGCGAAGGGTGAACGGATCCAGGAGAAGCTCCAAGTAAGAGGGGCGGAGCGCTCGAAGGTCGATGTCGTGACGACTGATTCACTCGTAGTGACCGTGCGGGCGACGGGAAATCCAGTCCAAGCGGTCTATGAGCTGAAAGGTAGGCAGGCCCCGGTCAAGGCCGGAGAAACCGTAGGGGAAGTTCGGATAGAGGATGACGGGCTCTACTTGCCCGGTCATGAGTCTCCGCATTCCGCTCTCCTCACTCCCGAGCAGACGGCGTTAGCTCCATGGCATGTGCGCCTTTTCCGGGCGATCGCCGCTTGGTCTGCTGCGCTTGAGACAGCCATCCGTCAACCAATACTTGTCAATCTTCCGCTTGATGGTGTAAAGTAGAGCTAATCTCATAACGATGCGATGACCGGAGTAAGTAGAGATGAGTCATTCCTGTAAAGAGAGCTGGTGGATGGTGCGAACTAGCCAGGAATCCGTCTTGAATCGAACCGGAAGCACACCTTGCGAACAAGGTGCGGGCACGCCCGTTACAGCGTTTCAAGTTGGCCAATTTTTTTGGCAATGAGGGTGGCAACGCGGATCCAGACGATTCGTCCCTCTCCGAACGAGTTTCGGAGAGCGACGTGTCGTCTTTTTTCATTTACAAAGGAGGAATCATTCATGCTAGACATCAAACGATTGCGTCAGGATTTTGATGCGATTCAGGAAAAACTTGCACACCGCGGAGAAGACCTCGGCGACATGAACCGTTTCATCGTACTCGATGAAAAACGCCGTGAGCTCATCGCCCGCGTCGAGGAACTGAAGGCGGAGCGGAACGACGCGACGAAGAAAATCGCTGAACTCAAACGCAACAAGGAGAACGCTGACGAGGCGATCACTTCGATGCGGGCCGTCGGAGACGAGATCAAGAAGCTCGATGACGAACTGCGTGCTGTCGAAGAAGAGCTGAACCAGCTGCTTCTTGGCATCCCGAACATCCCGCACGATAGCGTGCCGATCGGCTCGACTGAAGACGATAACGTCGTCATCCGCGAAAACGGAGAGAAGCCTGCCTTCGCTTTCGAGGCCGTCCCCCACTGGGATCTGATGGAGCGCTTGAACATCGTAGACGTCGAGCGTGCCGGGAAGGTGACAGGCAGCCGTTTCGTCTTCTATAAAGGACTCGGAGCTAGGCTCGAGCGTGCCTTGATCAACTTCATGATGGATCTCCATCAAGACAAGCACGGTTACACGGAGGTTCTTCCGCCGCTCATGGTCAACCGCGAATCGATGACAGGGACAGGGCAGCTTCCGAAGTTCGAGGAAGATGCATTCAAAATCGAAGAGACGAACTTCTTCCTCGTTCCGACGGCTGAAGTCCCTGTGACGAACATGCACCGGGATGAGATCCTCGGCGCGGATCAGCTCCCGATTGCCTACGCAGCATACAGCCAGTGCTTCCGCTCAGAAGCAGGGTCTGCCGGACGCGATACGCGCGGTCTGATCCGTCAGCACCAGTTCAATAAGGTCGAGCTCGTCCGCTTCGTCAAGCCGGAGGAATCATACGAGCAACTCGAGCTGCTGACAGGACAAGCGGAAGAGGTGCTCAAACAGCTTGAGCTTCCATATCAAGTGCTCAGCATGTGTACGGCGGATCTCGGCTTCACGGCTGCGAAGAAGTACGACATCGAGGTCTGGATGCCGGCGCAAGGGATGTACCGGGAGATCTCTTCTTGCTCGAACTTCGAAGATTTCCAAGCGCGCCGGGCGCAAATCCGTTTCCGCCGGGAGGCGAACGCAAAACCTGAGTTCGTCCATACGTTGAATGGATCAGGCCTTGCAGTCGGACGGACGGTCGCTGCGATTCTTGAGAACTATCAGCAAGAAGATGGAACAGTTGTTATTCCGAAAGTACTTCGCCCGTATATGGGTGGCGCTGAGGTCATTCGATAAGACAAGAACGAGGGGCGTTTACGCCCCTTTTCTTTTATTTAAAAGTTTTTTTAGAAAAGGGGTTTACAACGAAAAAAAGAGATGCTATTATAATTTATGTCAGGAAGGCAAGCGGTTAAACGCTCGCCCGATCATAAGTACGGAGGCGTACTCAAGTGGTTTAAGAGAACGGTCTTGAAAACCGTCAGGCGGCGAAAGCCGTGCGTGGGTTCGAATCCCACCGCCTCCTCCATTCTTTTTTTTTACCTAAAATTTCACTTAATCGTGGAGTCGTACCCAAGGCCGGCTGAAGGGGACGGACTCGAAATCCGTTAGGGGTCGCAAGGCTCGCGTGGGTTCGAATCCCACCGACTCCGCTACAGAGAGCATCTCGCTTATGAGATGCTCTTTTTTCATGTCCATTCGGACGAAAAAAGACCAGCGTGAGCTGGTCTTGAAATTCATCGTGTATTCGCGACACGTGCGACTTCGAGCTGCTTGCTGATCTTCGAGAGGATTCGTTCGATCGACTCCGGCTCGTTGAGCAGGTCGTACTCATCGATCGAGAGACGAAGGACCGGACAGATCGTGAACTCGTTGATCCAGTTCGTATAGCGCTCGTACATCTCTTCCCAGTAGCTGATCGGTGTCTGTTGCTCCATCTCGCGACCGCGGAGGCGGATGCGATCGAGCACCTGGTCGAATGAACCTTCCAGATAGATCAACAGGTCAGGGTGAGGGAAGAACGGGGTCATGACCATCGCGTCGAACAGACTCGAGTATGTCTCGTAGTCGGTCGGCGACATCGTGCCCTTCTCGAAGTGCATCTTCGCGAAGATGCCTGTATCCTCATAGATGGAGCGATCCTGGATGAAGCCGCCGCCATATTGGAAGATTTTCTTTTGTTCCTTGAAGCGCTCGGCAAGGAAGTAGATTTGAAGGTGGAAGCTCCAACGCTCGAAATCGTGGTAGAATTTATCGAGATACGGGTTCGTGTCGACCTTCTCGAGCGACGTGCGGAATCCGAGTGAATCTGCCAGGCCGTTCGTGATCGTCGATTTTCCGATCCCGACCATTCCACCGATCGTGATGACTGCATCGGCAGGAATGTTGAATTTTTCGCGTAAGTTCGAGTTCATGCGTGGTTCGCTCCTTCATATAATTCGTTGCGGATTTTATTGAGGACGAAATCAAGGTCCTCCGGACGTTTTACGAAGTCGATTTGGTCCCCGTCAAAACGGATGACCTTCACTTCGGGATGTTTCGCTTGGAATTCTGTGACGAACGTCTCGTAATCCGCTGCGAGCCGTTCGAGATAGTCACGTGACATGTTCTCTTCGACTTCGCGTCCGCGGAGTGCGACGCGTTTCATCAATGTATCGATGCTGGCGTTCAAATAGATGACCGCATCTGGTTTTGGCATATCCGTCGTCAAAATCGAGTAGATCTGCTCATACTTTTCGATGTGTTCCGTCTTCAGGGAACGATGGGCAAAAATCAAGTTCTTGAAAATATGGTAGTCTGCGACGACCGAACGGCGTTGACTGAGATAGTGGCGTTCGATATCGTCTAATTGTTTGAATCGATTGCAAAGGAAGAACATCTCCGTTTGGAAACTCCATTCTTCGATGTCTTCATAGAACTTCCCAAGAAAGGGATTTTCTTCGACGATTTCGCGCAACATGGAAAATGAGAAATGATGACTGATCGCATTGGCCAGTGAGGTTTTGCCAACGCCGATCGGTCCTTCGACCGTTATGAACATAATCAATTACCCTCCGTTCGACAAAGTGCAATTTATATTCTAGCACACAAAACGGACCCCTGCCGAAGATTACAAAAGAGATTTTTTTTGAAGGAAGGAAGACGAGAGATGGAGCGAAACGAACGATATATGCGCCTCGCGATCGAAGAGGCGAAGAAGGCGGAACGGATCGGGGAAGTGCCGATCGGTTGCGTTATCGTCAAGGATGATCAAGTCATCGCGAGTGGGTACAATCACCGTGAGACCGATCAGCAGGCGACGGCGCATGCTGAGCTGATTGCGATCGAGGAGGCCTGCAAGAAGCTTGAGAACTGGCGTCTCGAAGGGTGCGAGCTGTTCGTGACACTCGAGCCTTGTCCGATGTGTGCCGGTGCGATCATGCTCTCGCGGATCGAACATGTAGTGTACGGTGCGAACGATCCGAAAGGCGGGTGTTGCGGGACGCTGATGAACCTCGTCCAGGATGAACGGTTCAATCATGTCTCCCGTCTGACGAGCGGAGTACTCGAAGAAGAGTGCGGGGAGATGCTGACGTCCTTCTTCCGTGACCTGCGGGCGGAAAAGAAGGCACGCAAGCAGGCGATGGCTTGCGCTGAACAGGATGAAACAGTATAATGAAAAAGCACTCGAGAGGGTGCCACTAAAAACGATATACCATTTGCCGTACTAGGTGGGGAGGTAGCGGTGCCCTGTAACTCGCAATCCGCTATAGCGAGACTGAACTCCATATCGAGGGATACGATTGGTATGGTCTGCCTTACGTAAGTAGCGTTGACGTTTGAGTCCTGCGCAACAGATACCCATGAATCAGGTCAGGTCCGGAAGGAAGCAGCCTTAAGTGGTGCTCTCTGTGTGCCGCGGGAGTGCTTGGACTGAGCAGGCTGCGTAAGTAACGCATGTTGAACGTATTTCAGAATATGGTGTGCGGCAGTTTAATTTACAAAACAAGTCTACAGCCGTTTCGGTTGTAGACTTTTTTAGGTAAAATAGAGCAAGGAATCAACGAAAAAGAGGAGGCACGGATTTGGCCTATCAAGCATTATACCGGGTATACCGTCCCCAGCGCTTCGACGAGGTAGTCGGTCAGGAACACATCACGCGGACGATCCAGAACGCATTGATGGAGAAGCGGATGTCGCACGCCTACCTGTTCTCGGGTCCGCGCGGGACGGGAAAGACCAGTCTCGCGAAAATCATCGCGAAGGCGATCAACTGTGAGCACGCGCCTGTCAAAGAGCCATGCAATACGTGTCCGACATGCATCGCGATCACGGAAGGGTCAAGTCCTGACGTTTTTGAAATCGATGCGGCCTCGAATAACGGTGTCGACGAGATACGTGAAATCAGGGACAAAGTGAAATATCCGCCGAGCCAGGCAGCATACAAGGTCTATATCATCGATGAGGTGCATATGCTTTCAACGGGAGCGTTCAATGCGTTGCTTAAGACGCTCGAGGAACCTCCGGCGCATGCTATCTTCATCCTGGCGACGACGGAACCTCATAAAATCCCGGCGACGATCATCTCGCGCTGTCAGCGTTTCGATGTGAAGCGCCATGAAGTCGACCAACTCGTCGAACGGATGGCATTCATTCTATCTGACCAAGCAATCGGATATTCCGACACTGCGCTTCGTCTGATCGCCCGTGCGGCTGACGGTGGGATGCGCGATGCGCTGAGTCTCCTCGATCAAGCTGTCGCTTTCTCGGGAGGCGACTTGACGGATGAGGCGGTACTTGAAGTGACAGGTGCGGTAGAGGATGAGGCGCTCCTTTCGATAGCGGAAGCGCTCGCGGCGCATCAGGTCGATACGTTGCTTGAGACGCTTGAGGCGATGCAACGGACCGGTAAGGATTTGAAACGATTCGTCGAGGATCTCGTCTACTTCTATCGTGATACGCTCCTGCTCAAGGCATCGCCATCTGCTGTCGATCTTCTTGAAAGGGCCCAGCCGACAGAGGCGTTCAAACGCTTCGTTGAGGCAATCACACCGGAATCCTGCTTTCACGTGATCGAGCAGCTGAATGAGTGTCAACAACAGATGCGTCTGACGAACCATCCGAAGGTTTTGATCGAGATCGCATTCATTCGAATCGCCGATCAAGGGCGGACGACCGGGGAAATCGTTCAGTCACTCCAGCAAGAGGTCCGGGAGTTGAAGGAACAAATGCACGCTCTGAAAACTTCCGGAGCGGCACAGGCGCCAGAGCAGACGAAGCGTGAAGCTGCCAAGCCGAGGAAGGCAGCCCGGACGATCCGGGTTCCGAAAGATCGGATTCGCCAGATGCTCGAGCGTGCTGAGAAGGCGCAACTTGAAGAAATACGTAATCGCTGGGATCAAGTTCTCAGCCTTGTTCGCTCGGAGCATGGACCGGTCTATACACTCATCCACGAGTGCAGTCCGGTTCTCTGCTCGAAGGATGCGCTCCTTGTCGAGTTCAAGGATGAGATGAGCTGGCATGTCGGCGAATTCATGTCGAAAGATCGGGAACGCTTCTTGATTGAGGAATCGATGTTTGAAGTGACCGGAGTCAAACGGGAGATTCTTCCGATCCTCCACTCGGAGTGGGAAGTGCTCAAGCAAGAGTTTTTGGCGAAGCGAAATAGTAGTACTATAGAAGAGAAGGCGACTGGCGAGGTGGACGAAAAGGAGCAGGCACGCGAAACTGCGCTTGGGCTTTTCGGAGACATCGTCGAGTTCGAGGATTGATACTGACTTACATTCAATTAAGGAGGAACTATCATGCGAGGTATGGGTAACATGAACAATATGATGAAACAAATGCAAAAGATGCAAAAAGAGATGGCGAAGGCTCAGGAAGAGTTGAAGGATCTTACGGTGACCGGGACTGCTGGCGGCGGAATGGTGTCTATCGTAGCTGATGGTCATAAGAACATCGTAGACGTCATCATCAAGGAAGAAGTCATCGATCCGGATGATGTCGACATGATTCAAGACTTGGTCCTCGCAGCGACGAACGACGCGCTTAAGAAAGTAGATGAGCTCGTCTCGGAGAAGATGGGACGCTTCACACAAGGAATGAACGTACCGGGAATGTTTTAAGGCGTAGGAGGAGACAGTGTGCAATATCCTGAAGCGATCGGCCGTCTAATAGAGAGTTTTACAAAGTTGCCGGGAATCGGTCCGAAGACGGCAGTGCGTCTCGCATTCCACGTGCTCGATATGGAAGAAGATGATGTCTTGATGTTCGGGAAGGCGCTCGTCAGTGCGAAGCGGGATGTCTCGTATTGCAGCGTGTGCGGGAACATCACGGACAAGGATCCGTGTTATGTCTGTGAAGACAAGCATAGGGACCGGACAGTTGTCTGTGTCGTTCAAGATTCAAGAGATGTCATCGCGATGGAAAAGATGCGGGATTACCAAGGTTTGTATCATGTGTTACATGGTGCAATCAGTCCAATGGAAGGAATCGGTCCTGAGGACATCAATGTCTCCGGTTTGCTGACTCGTCTGCAATCAGATGAAGCGATAACGGAAATCATCTTGGCGACTAACCCGAACATCGAAGGAGAAGCGACGGCGATGTATTTGTCACGCTTGTTGAAACCGACCGGCATTCGAGTCACGCGGATTGCTCACGGTCTTCCGGTCGGAGGGGACTTGGAGTATGCTGATGAAGTGACGCTCGCGCGTGCCATGGAGGGACGCAGAGAGTTATGATGTGGTTTCGAAAAAAAATCAGGTCCACGTATGACAAACAGCTGATCGAAGAGTTGATGAGGGCTAAAGAGACTTATCTGATGAAACGTCATCTCCTTGAAATCAGTTATGATGACACGGGTGATCTCGAGGCGCAGATGAAACTTGCAGAATCGATCTATTTCTTCTACATCAGTGAGGCGAAGAGGAGGAAGGTCTCTCTTCTCTCGGTTAGATGATTCCAAACTGCCAGGTGAGGCGAATTGCCTCACCTGGTTTTCCTTTTTAAAAGTTTTTGCAAAAAGGGTTGCATCATAAAAATTATAGTGATATATTAATACATGTCCTCAAGAGAAACACGACGACGCGAAAAGAAGAAAAACGATTTGAAAATAATCGTTGACTTGTTCGGAAGAACTTGTT
>NZ_QPKS01000002.1:0-253254 GCF_003344535.1 Exiguobacterium flavidum
AATGTGTTCGTCTTGCGGATCCAGAAAGAAAATGCCCCTGCATGTAAGAACGTACGACTGTGAAAACTGCGGAAACAGCCTAGACCGAGATTTGAACGCAGCGATCAACTTACAGAACTCAAAAGAATACACGGTGTTGGTGTAAAAAAGGGAGAGTAACTGCTGGTAATACAACGCAACATATACGGCTTCAAATACGGTGGGCTACATCGGAATCTACGCCTGTGGACTATGGAGAAAACTCTCACAGGAGAGACATAGGACGAAGCAGGAACTTATCTAAGACAGGACGTGAACACGTTCGTATATGTTTTTAGTAGCAGTGGGAAAGATGAAAATCAAGATCACAGAAGAGGCATTACGCTATTTTAAAGACGAGATGGGCGCACAGGCAGGGGATACGATCCGTTTCTTCGCCAAATACGGCGGTTCGACCGACCTGACACAGGGATTCTCGGTCGGCGTCCACATGGAGGACGTCCCGCGTCCGGTCGCGGAGGAAGTCGTCGACGGCATCCGCTTCGCCGTCTCCGACCAGGATGAATGGCTCTTCCAGGGTGAGGATGTCAGCGTATCGGTCCATAATGAAGAAATCATCTTCAGTCAGGCGAAATGAACGATCGGCTGTCCCGAAACGCGGGGCAGCCTTTTTTCTCGAAAAATGTAAGGTGTTGAAAATCACAGGAACAATTGCGCGCGTGCCCCTGCCTTCGGTACAATGGAGAATGTAAGCGATCATAGGTCAGCAAAGGGGGAATTGAGATGATTCCGTACAAACACGAACCATTCACGGACTTCTCGCAAGAGGCAAACAAGAAAGCGTTCGAAGAGGCGCTTCAACTTGTGACAGGGGAACTCGGGAAAGACTATCCGCTCGTCATCGGCGGCGAACGCGTGACGACGGAGAGCAAGATCACGTCGTACAACCCGGCAAACAAAGAAGAGATCGTCGGGCGCGTCTCGAAGGCGACACAGGAGCACGCGGAGCAGGCGATGCAAGCTGCACTCAAGGCATTCGACACATGGAAGTTCGTCGATCCGGCCGTTCGCGCGGACGTCCTGTTCAAAGCGGCGAATATCATCCGCAAGCGCAAGCACGAGTTCTCGGGCTACCTCGTCAAGGAAGCGGGCAAGCCTTGGAACGAAGCGGACGCGGACACGGCGGAAGCGATCGATTTCCTCGAGTACTACGCACGTCAGATGCTCGAGCTCAAAGACGGCAAGAAGGTCGAAAGCCGTCCGGGCGAGTACAACCGTTATGATTACATCCCGCTCGGCGTCGGTGTCATCATCTCACCATGGAACTTCCCGCTCGCGATCATGGCAGGTACTGCTGTCGCAGCGATCGTCGCAGGGAACACGATCCTGCTCAAACCAGCTTCGACGACACCGGTCGTCGCGGCGAAATTCGTCGAAGTGATGGAAGAGGCGGGCCTTCCGGCTGGCGTCCTCAACTTCATCCCGGGACCGGGCTCAGAAGTAGGCGACTACCTCGTCGACCACCCGAAGACACGCTTCATCAGCTTCACAGGCTCACGCGACGTCGGTCTACGCATCAACGAGCGCGCTTCGAAGCTGAATGACGGCCAAATCTGGCTCAAACGCGTCATCGCAGAGATGGGCGGCAAGGACACGATGGTCATCGACGAGTCGGCTGACCTCGAGTACGCGGCAGAGATGATCACGAAGGCGGCATTCGGCTTCTCGGGTCAGAAGTGTTCGGCGTGTTCACGTGTCGTCGCGCTCGAGTCGGTCTACGACGAGCTCCTCGAGAAAGTCGTCGAGAAGACGGGCAAGCTCAGCATGGGTAACCCGACTGACGTCTCGAACAACGTCGGACCGGTCATCGATGCTTCTGCCTTCAAGAAAATCACATCGTACTTCGATGTCGCGAAGGAAGAAGGACGCATCGTCGCAGGCGGTACAGCGGATGATTCGACTGGATTCTTCGTCGCACCGACAGTCGTCGCGGACGTCGCACCGACGGATCGCCTCATGCAAGAGGAAATCTTCGGACCGGTCGTCGCCTTTACGAAGGCGAAGGACTTCAAGGAAGCGATCGACATCGCGAACAACACGGAATACGGCTTGACGGGCGCAGTCATCACGCAGGACCGGATGAACCAGGAGTACGCGCGGAAGAACTTCCACGTCGGAAACCTCTACTTCAACCGCGGCTGCACGGGCGCAATCGTCGGCTACCAGCCGTTCGGCGGCTTCAACATGTCAGGGACTGACTCGAAAGCGGGCGGACCGGACTATTTGACGCTCCACCTTCAAGCGAAGACGACTTCGGAAATGTTTTGAGATCAACCGGGCATACCTCACCGTATGCCCGTTTTTTCTAAATCAATAAGAGAAGCAAGAGGGGGAAATGAGATTGAACAGTATGTGGTTAGCGATACTCCTCTACCTCGGCCTGATGGTCGGCCTCGGTGTGATGGCGTATTACAGAACGAAGAACATGAATGACTACATGCTTGGTGGACGGACGATCGGTCCGGTCGTCACGGCGCTGTCTGCCGGGGCGAGTGATATGAGCGGATGGCTCCTGATGGGTCTGCCTGGTGCGATGTTCGCGTCCGGCATCTCAAGCGGCTGGATCGTCATCGGCCTGCTGCTCGGCGCCTATGCCAACTGGCTGCTCGTCGCTCCGCGCCTTCGTGCCTACACGGCGCACGCGCGCGACGCGATCACGATCCCGGACTATTTCGAAAAACGGTTCCATGATGAAAGCGGCGTGTTGCGTACAGTCTCAGCCGGAGTTATCTTAATATTCTTTACAATGTACGCTTCAAGCGGCTTCGTCGCCGGCGGCCGTCTGTTCGAGGCGGTCTTCGGACTCGAGTATACGACGGGGCTCTGGATTTTAGCAGGCGTCGTCATCCTCTACGTCTTCCTCGGCGGTTTCCTTGCCGTCAGCTGGACGGACGTCGTGCAGGGGATGATCATGGTCATCGCGCTCCTGCTCGTACCGGCCGTGACGATCTCGCTCAGCGGCGGCATCAACGGATCGCTCGAGACGATCCGGACGACGGACGCGACGATGCTCGACATGTGGAAGGGGACGTCGTTCATCGGCATCATCTCGCTTCTCGCATGGGGGCTCGGCTACTTCGGCCAGCCGCACATCATCGTCCGCTTCATGGCGATCCGATCGCTGCATGAGATGAAGGCAGCACGCCGCGTAGGGATGATCTGGATGACGTTCTCGATCGTCGGTGCGATGATCACGGGACTCGTCGGCTTCTCGTACTACACGCAGTTGTCCTCTGAGCTCAAAAACCCGGAGAACGTCTTCATTCAGCTGTCGCGCGACCTGTTCCCGGGCTTCATCACAGGACTCTTGCTCGCGGCACTGCTCGCAGCGATCATGTCGACGATCTCGACGCAGCTGCTCGTCTCGTCGAGCGCTGCGACGAATGACTTCTACCAGCGCTTCTTCAAGCGCAACGCGAGCGATAAGGAGCTGATGCTCGTCGGGCGCATCATGGTGCTCGGCGTCGCCCTCCTTGCGATCGCGCTGTCGTTCGGTGCGCAAGAATCGATCCTGACGCTCGTCGGGTATGCGTGGGCAGGATTCGGTGCCGCGTTCGGACCGGTCGTCCTGTTCAGCCTGCTCTGGCGCCGGATGAACAAGGTGGGCGCGCTTGCTTCGATCGTGACGGGTGCGCTCGTGACGATCGGCTGGATCGTCCTCGTCAAGACGGTCGACGGCCTGCCGACGTATGTCTCCGGCCTCTATGAGATGGTGCCGGCATTCATCGCCTCGACGATCGCGCTTTTCGCGGGAAGCTTGCTTACGAGCGAACCATCCGCTGCGATTTACCGCGAGTTCGATGAAGTACAGGAACAATTGAAAGGGACACGACAGGAACGGAAAGTCGTGTGACTCATTCGGACATCCACGTGGGGCGTGGATGTCCTTTTTTTCGGATGCAGGAAGTGCGCCTGACACGTTTTCGGTCATGCGCAGGGATGATTTGAAGGGAGTCGTTGCGTAGGAAGGACAATATGTTGGTATTCTCCCGACGTCCTCGTCTTTTTTGTGTCTGGAAAAGGTGTTATGATAAAAAATAGTGTGATTATCTCATATAGAGTTTTCGGAGGTGGAATGACATGGCAACGATCAATGAGGAACAAGTCCGCCACGTGGCGCATTTGGCACGCCTTGCCGTGACAGATGGAGAAGTGAAACAATTCACGGAGCAGCTCGAGAAGATCCTCGAGTTCGCGGAACAGCTGAATGAACTGGATACGACTGGCGTCGAACCGACGACGCACGTCCTTGATCTAAAGAACGTCCTGCGGAAGGACGAAGTGAAACCATCGCTTCCGCGCTCGGAAGTAGAACGACTCGCACCTGACTGGGAAGACGGACAAGTCCGCGTCCCGGCAGTGTTCGAATAAGGAGGAAACGGACATGTCGCTTTTCGAACATGGCGTAAAAAAGCTTCATACCCTCGTCAAGGATGGGGAAGTGAAGGTATCTGAACTGGTCAAGGAATCCTTCGACCGGATCGACAAGGTCGACGGGAAAATCGGCGCGTTCCTCGCCCTCAACGAGGATGCATTCGAGCAGGCGAAGCGGATGGATGATCTCGCGAAGAGCGAAGGCAACCCGCTGTTCGGCCTCCCGGTCGGCGTCAAGGACAACATCGTCACGAAAGGGATGACGACGACGTGCGGCTCACAGTTCCTGTCGAACTTCGTCCCGGCGCACGACGCGACGGTCGTCGAGCGTCTGCATGAAGCGGGTGCCGTGACGATCGGGAAACTCAACATGGATGAGTTCGCGATGGGCTCGTCGAACGAGAACTCGTCGTTCAAACCGGTCCGCAACCCGTGGAACACGAAACACGTGCCGGGCGGTTCGTCAGGCGGTTCTGCTGCCGCGGTCGCAGCAGGAGAAGTCCTGTTCAGCCTCGGCTCCGACACGGGCGGCTCGATCCGTCAGCCTGCAGCGTACTGCGGTGTCGTCGGGATGAAGCCGACGTACGGTCTCGTCTCGCGTTTCGGGCTCGTCGCGTTCGCGTCGTCGCTCGACCAGATCGGTCCGCTGACGCGTACGGTCGAGGACAACGCTTACGTCCTCAGTGCGATCGCAGGACACTGCGACATGGACTCGACGTCCGCGAACGTCGAGCCGACGGATTACACGAAGGCGCTGACTGGCGACATCAAAGGTCTGAAGATCGCCGTGCCGAAGGAATACTTCGGTGAAGGCGTCACGGAAGGCGTCAAAGAAAACATCAGGGCGGCGATCGCGAAGCTCGAGTCGCTAGGCGCGACGGTCGACGAAGTATCGCTCCCGCATTCGAAATATGCGCTTGCGACATACTACCTCCTCGCATCATCTGAAGCGTCGGCGAACCTCGCCCGCTTCGACGGCATCCGCTACGGCGTCCGCGCCGAGGCCGAGAACCTCGAGGACGTCTTCAAGCTGTCACGCGCGCAAGGCTTCGGTGACGAGGTCAAGCGCCGGATCATGCTCGGGACATACGCCCTCAGCTCAGGCTACTACGATGCCTACTACAAGAAGGCGCAACAGGCACGCACGCTCATCAAGAAGGACTTCGACGACGTCCTTTCGAAATACGACGTCATCGTCGGACCGACTGCACCGTCGCCAGCGTTCGCGCTCGGCGCGCAGATCGATGATCCGGTGACGATGTACGTCAACGACATCCTGACGATTCCGATCAACCTCGCGGGCGTACCTGCGATCTCGGTCCCGGCAGGTCTTGTCGACGGACTCCCGGTCGGTCTCCAAATCATCGGGAAACACTTTGACGAAGCGACGATCCTCCGCGCGGCTCATGCATTCGAGCTTGCGACAGGCGGATTCCAGCTTCCGAAGCTTTGAGGAGGTTTCAAGATGAACTTTGAAACGGTCATCGGCATCGAGGTCCACGCCGAATTGAAAACGAACACGAAAATCTTCTGCGGCTGCTCGCGCGAATACGGCGCAGAGACGAATACGCAGACATGCCCGATTTGCCTCGGTCATCCGGGTGTCCTGCCGACGCTCAACGAGAAGGCGGTCGAGCTCGCGGTCCGTGCGGCGATGGCACTGAACTGCCAGGTCGCGGACGAGACGAAATTCGACCGGAAGAACTACTTCTATCCGGACACGCCGAAAGCGTATCAAATCTCGCAGTTCGACAAGCCGATCGGATTCGACGGCTACATCGACGCCGAGGTCGACGGCGTGACGAAACGCTTCCGTATCGAGCGAGTCCATCTCGAGGAGGATGCGGGCAAGATGAACCATACGGGCGAGAACCATTCGGTCGTCGACTTCAACCGGACGGGCTCACCGCTGATCGAGATCGTCAGTGAGGCGGACATGCGCTCACCGAAAGAGGCGGTCGCCTACCTCGAACGTTTGAAGGAAGTCCTCCAGTACGCAGACATCTCGGACGTCAAGATGGAGGAGGGTTCGCTCCGTTGCGACTGCAACATCTCGGTCCGTCCATACGGACAGGAGAAGTTCGGCACGAAGACCGAGCTGAAGAACCTGAACTCGTTCGGGAACGTCCTGAAGGGTCTCGAATATGAAGAGGACCGCCACCGCAAGCTCTTGCTGTCCGGCGGCGTCATGCGCCAGGAGACGCTCCGCTTCGACGAAGCAGGCAAGAAGACCGTCCTCATGCGCGTCAAGGAAGGCGCGTCCGACTACCGCTACTTCCCGGAGCCTGACCTCGTCAAGCTCGTCCTCGACAACGACTGGAAGGAAGCGATCCGCGCCGGCATCCCGGAACTTCCGGACGCACGTCGCGTCCGCTATCAGGAAGCGTTCGGTCTGTCGCCGTACGATGCGAAGATCCTGACGACGACGCGCGAGACGGCCGAGTACTTCGAAGCGGTCGTCGCCGAAGGCGCGGACGCGAAAGCGGCAGCGAACTGGACGATGGGTGAGGTGCAAGGCCACTTGAACAAATCGGACGACACGTTCGAGACGCTCAAGCTGACGCCTGTCAAGCTGACGGCCCTGATCGGTCTGATCTCGGACGGGACGATCTCGTCGAAGATCGCGAAGCAGGTCTTCCAGGCGATCATCGACGAAGGTGTCGATCCGGCTGCTTATGTCGAGGAGAAAGGTCTTGCTCAGATTTCTGACGAAGGCTTGCTCCGCGGCTTGATCAACGAGTCGTTCGATGCACACCCGGAGGTGGTCGAGGAGCTCAAAGGCGGTCGCGACCGCAAGAAAGGCTTCGTCATCGGCCAAGTGATGAAGAAGACGAAGGGGATGGCGAACCCGACGCTGCTCGACGAGTTGTTCTACGACGAGCTCGCGAAGCGCTGATCCGTTTCATGAGAGGGGGGTCCCCTCTCTTTTTTTTGCCCTTTGTATTGTTCATGAACTTTGTGTAAAATAGAACAGTTAATGAAGAATCGAACGGAGACGCAAAAAGGAGAATACACTTATGAGACCGAGAGCGCGCGTGATCTACAACCCGACTTCGGGTAAAGAGATGGTAAAGCGTAATCTACCCTATATATTGGACCGGCTCGAAGGAGCAGGATACGAGACGTCCGTCTACTCGACGAAAGCTGTCGGGGATGCGACATTTGAAGCGGCACGGGCCTGCGAGGCAGGATTCGACCTCGTCGTCGCTGCGGGCGGTGACGGTACGCTCAACGAAGTCATCAGCGGCATGGCGCCGTACGCGAAACGTCCGCGACTCGGCGTGTTGCCGGTCGGGACGACGAACGACTTCGGGCGTGCGATGCGGATTCCGCTGACGATCGAAGGTGCGATGGACGTCATCTGCACGGGCCACGTCATGCCGGTCGACATCGGCAAGATCGAAGGCGCGAGCGGCACGCACTACTTCATCAACATAGCAGGCGGCGGCATCATGACTGAACTGTCGTACGAGGTTCCCTCGAAGCTGAAGACAGCGATCGGCCAGCTCGCCTACTACGTCAAGGGGATGGAGAAGCTGCCGCTGATTCGTCCGACATACGTCGAGCTCGAACATGAGCACGGCACGTTCAAGGGCGAGGTCATGCTGTTCCTGACGTCGAACACGAACTCGGTCGGCGGATTCGAGAAGCTGTCACCGAATGCGTCGCTCAACGACGGCCGTTTCGATCTGTTCATCCTGAAGAAGTGCAACCTCGTCGAGCTGATCCGCGTCATGCGCCTCGCGCTGCGCGGAGAGCACTTCAACGATCCGTGCGTCGAGCACGTCACGACGTCGTTCGTCCGGATGAAGGAGACGTCTGAGATGAGTCTCAACATCGACGGGGAGTTCGGCGGCATCTGCGAAGGGGAGATGACGAATCTCCGCTCGCACTTCGAGGTCCTTACCCCGAGATTCCGCATCGACGAGATGGAAAAAATCAATGAGCTGCTAGCGAAAGAAGAAGCGAACCTCGCGTAAGGCGCGAGGTTTTTTAGGAGGAAATGAAATGATCCCAGTACAAAAGAACGAGGAGCATGTCGTCGACATCGTCGACCTGACTCATGAAGGCGCGGGAGTGGCGCGAATCGACGGATATACGATCTTCGTCGAAGGCGCATTGCCGACCGAACAGGTCAAAATCAAGATCACGAAGACGACGAAGTCCTACGGGTTCGCCCGCATCGTCCGTCTGAAGAAGAAGAGCGAAGACCGTGTCGAGCCGCCTTGCCCGGTCTACACGCAGTGCGGCGGTTGCCAGCTGCAGCACTTGTCGTATGACGCGGAGCTCCGCTTCAAGCAGGCTCGCGTGCGCGACGCGTTCCAGCGCCTCGCAGGCCTCGAGATCCCGGTCCACGAGACGCTCGGGATGGAAGACCCTTGGCGTTACCGCAACAAGGCGCAGGTCCCGGTCGCGTTCCAGGCGAACAAGCTGATGGCCGGCTTCTACCAGAAGCGCAGCCATAAGATCATCGACATGGACTACTGCCTGATCCAGAACGAAGAGAACGACGTAGCGGTCCAGGCCGTCCGTCAGGTGCTCGCAGACCTCAAGGTCCCGGCGTATGACGAGAAGAAGAACAGCGGTGTCATCCGCCACATCATGGCACGCCACGGCTACCATACGAACGAATTGATGATCGTCCTCGTGACGAAGGTCAAGCAGCTGCGCGGCGTCGAACAGATCGTCGAACGGATCCGCAAAGCCGTTCCGAACGTGACGTCGATCCAGCAAAACATCAACCCGGACGAGACGAACGTCATCCTCGGCAAGCGAAACGTCGTCTTGTACGGCCCGTCTGTCATCAAGGATGAGATCGCAGGGCTGACGTTCGAGATCTCGCCGCACTCGTTCTTCCAGGTCAACCCGGTCCAGACCGAGAAGCTCTACGGCAAGGCGATCGAATACGCACAGCTGACAGGCGACGAAGTCGTCGTCGACGCCTACTGCGGCATCGGGACGATCTCGCTCTCGCTCGCGAAGCAGGCGAAGCACGTCTATGGTATCGAAATCGTACCGCAGGCGATCGATGACGCGCGCCGCAACGCGCAAGCGAACGGCATCGACAACGTCTCGTTCGAGTACGGGGCAGCCGAAGACATCATGCCGGCCATGCTCAAGAACGGCATCAAGCCGGACGTCATCGTCGTCGATCCGCCGCGTAAAGGCTGCGACGAGGCATTCCTCCGTGCAGCGGCGGAAGTCGCACCGAAGCGTATCGTCTACGTCTCATGCAACGCCGGCACGCAGGCGCGTGACGCGAAGCTTCTCGCATCACTCGGCTACCGCCTCGTCGAAGTGACGCCGGTCGATATGTTCCCGCACACGACGCACGTCGAGAGTGTCGCGTTGTTCGTCCAGGCTGAAGCGTAAGCAAAACCGAATGTCTGAATTCAAGGCGAAGTGCATCCGTTCCAGGTGCGCTTCGCCTTTTTTGATGAACAAAAAGCGTCCGACAGGTTCTAGACTGGAGAACCTGTCGGACGCTTTCTAATGTGGCTGCCGTTGCCGATACTGCGTCGGCGTCTCACCCGACACCTGCTTGAACGCCTGGCTGAAATGGCTTTGACTCGAGAAGTGGAGCTTGTTCGAGATGTCGAGCAGCGAGTCGTCCGTCGAGCGGAGCAGCCGCTTCGCCTCGCGGATCCGCTCCCGGATGACGTAACGGGCGAGCGGCAAGCCGGTCTCCTCCTTGAACAGGACGGACAGGTAGTTCGACGAGACGTGGATCGCCTGGCTGATCGAGGAGACCGAGAGCTGTTCGTACAGGTGATGCTGGATATAGCGAATCGCAGCGAGCACGTGCGGCGAATGCTCGATCGCCTGGATTTTCTTGACCTCCTCCGCGAAGGCGACGGTGATCCGGACGTGACGGTTGCGCAGGGCGGAGATCGTCTTCGCCTCCTCGATCTCGAGGATCAGCCGGTCGCTGAGCGCGAACGCATCCTCGGGTTCGACACCGCCGCGGATGGCGGCCCGGGCGGCGAGCAGGATCGTTCCGAGCAGCAGGTTCTTCTCGGCCCGAAGCGGATCGCGGCGCGCGAGCGTCCCGAACTCGCCGTAGGCGGGTAGCGCATACGTCGTCGCCAGGCGCTCGCTCTGACCGCCGGCGATCCAGTCGATGATCTGTTGCTCGCGGTGCCAGGCGCGGCGATAGGCCGTCTCGCTGACCGGCTCCGTCCGTTCGACCGGAATGATCTCTTCCGGCCTGACTTCAGATTCATGGCGGATTTCATTCGACGCGATATGTGTCCCGTTCAGCAGGCGATGTGTCAGGCGGGCGCACTGGACGAGCCGGTCTTCGGTCGTCCGGGGCAGGGATTTATAGAATTGATGGGCTTCCTCACTCTTGATATGGGCACGGAAGAGGGCACTCTGGAGCAGGGCTGGACCGATTCGAAGCTGTCCGAGCCTTTCGACTGCGAGATAGAGATAGGCCGTCCCGTCCTCGAGCGTATAGAGGAGCGGTGTCGCTTCTGCGACAGGCCATGATTCCTCGAGCGCCGTCTGCTTCGGATGCTTCGGCGCTTCGGGAGTCAGGTGAAGGAGACTTCCGTCTGCCTTCATGAACGAGACGAAGAAGCCTGTCGTCCCGAAGAGCGTCTCAGCGATCATCTCGATGTCGGTGAAGTCTTTAGCTGGCAAGCGGTCTCAGTCCTTTCGTGTGCATCTTTGTATACAGTTTAGAACGTTTCGGCTTAAATTGCACCGGTCGCGTCGATTACAAAAAAAGATGACATCGCGCGCGAGGCGGGATGTCATCTTCAAAAATCATTTCGGGTCTTCCGGCAGTTCGGCCGGATCATCCTTTTCTTCATGGACCGGCGTTTCCGGAGCGGCTGCTTCGTCGAGGATCGACGGTTCGTTCTCTTCTGCGTCAAACGAATCGAAGACGAGCTCGCGTTGTTCCTGCGCCGTCTCGAGCTGTTCGAGCGCTAGTTCCTCTTCCGGGTCGAGCATCGTGCTCGCGACGAGATCGAGCGGCGGAGCATCCTCCTGTTCTTCTTGTCCTGCAGGGGCCTCCTCCTCCTCGTCAAGTTCGAACTCGGTCGTCAGTGCGTGGAGTTGCGTCGCGATATCTGCCAAGTGTTTCGCGGCACCCGTGACGGCCTCGATCGTCGCGTTCGTCTCCTGGATGCTCGCGGCACTCGTCTCGACGCTCGCTGCGTTTTCTTCCGTCAAGGCGAGGATCGTGCCCATCGCCTCAGACACGTCCTCGGTCGCGACCGTCAGCTCGGCGATGTTCGTCGTCAAGTCCTCGGTCCGGCGGGAGACGTGCTGGACGGATCCAGCGATATGTTCGAAGTCGTCACCGGCCGTCTTGACCGACTCGAGCGACTGCTGGAGGTCACCCATGACGCCGTTCATCGCATCCATCGCGGTCTGCGTCTCGCTCTGGATGTTGTCGAGCAGCTGTTTGATCTGTTTCGCGGACTGGTCGCTCTCCTCGGCGAGTTTACGGACTTCGGAAGCGACGACGGCGAAACCGCGGCCTTGTTCTCCGACCCGGGCCGCCTCGATTGCCGCGTTCAAGGCGAGCAGGTTCGTCTGGCTCGCGATTGATTGGAGCGTCACGAGGATCTTGCCGATTTCGCCCGAGCGGTGGCCGAGGAAATCGGACGTGTTCTGGATTTCTCCTTCGAGCGAATGCGAGTGCTGCAGAAGCTCCTCGATCGTCCGTTTCGTCAATGAGGAGCCGCGCGTCGCGGCCGTCGCGACGGATTCGACCTCGGACAGCGCCGCGTCCGCCTGCTCCTTCATCTGGATCGTCCGTTCCTTGACGGAGTAGACGGCGTTCGCCGAACGTTCCGCCTGCTTCGTCTGCGTCTCGCCGGCGACAGCGATCTCTTCCATCGTGTTGCCGATCTGAACGGAAGCGTTCTGGACATGTCCGGCGTTCGTCGACAGGTCCTGCGATGCGTCGCGGACGATCGTCGCGGAATGCGTCATCGCGTTCAACGTCTGGCGGAGCTTCGCCCGCATCTCGTCGAAGTTGCCGGCGAGGTCGGTCAGTTCGTCACGCAGGAAGCGTTTCTTCCGCGGGCGGGAACGGAGGTCACCTTTTGAGATGGCGAGTGCCTCGCGGCGAAGCGCGAGCAAAGGCTGGTTGATCGAGCGTCCGATCAGCCAGGCGACGAGCGACGCGAGAGCGAGCGCGATGACGAGGTTGATCAGCGATTGCGTCAGCATGGCATCTTTCGCCGCATAGAGCGACGCATAGTCGAGGACGACGGCGAGCTTGAAGCCTGTCTTCGACGACAGCTGCCAGATGACGACGGATTTCTTGCCGCCGACATCCATGATGGCGGAGCCGGATTCCTGTTCGAGCATCGCCTTCGGTGTTTCGAAGTAGGCTTTTCCATCCGATTTGATTTGATCGAGTTTCTGGAAGAAGAAGTCCTTCTCCGGGTGCGTGACGACTTTTCCGTCCTTCGTGTAGCTGAAGACGAAGCCCTTCTGGCCGATCTCGATCCGTTTCATGTCCTCGGACAGGCGGCTGACGCTCTTGTAGACCGACAGGACACCTTTGATGTTCGCCTGATCGTCGAGCGTCGCCTTCGAGAAGCTGATGATCGAGAGCTTCGTCGCCTCATCGAAATACGGCTCGCTCATCGTCACCGTGCTCGAGGTCTCGAGCGCCTGTTCGTACCAGACGTCCTTGCGCGGGTCATAGCCCGGCGCGACGGCCTGTTGCGGCCAGTTCAAATATCCGCCTTCCGTATCGGCGTACTGTATGTAAGAGTTCTCGATTTTCGAAGAGCCGTACTTCTCGAGTACGCTGTAGATATCCTTCGCTTTTTGTGATTCGAGCATAGGAGGGGCTGCTTCTCCTGTCTGGTCCATATACTGTGGAAGATCGCCCTTTGCGCGGGCGAACGGAAGTCCGGCGAGGAGCGCCGTATCCTTCTTCGTGTCATCGATGATGCGGGAAAAAGATTGTTCGAGCTGTTTGAGGGCAGTCTCGGAAGTAGAGTCGACGAGGTTCTCGACGGTTTGGCTCGTCTGCTGGTACTGGAACCACGTCGATCCGCCGAGCGTCAGGGCGGGCAACAGAATCAGCCCGATGAACAGACGCCGGGTAATCGTAAGGCGCATATGAAATTCTCCCATCTAATGAAATGTATGAATTCTGGCTATTCTGAATATCGGACGGGTAAAGGTAAATGTTGAGTAAAATCCCATCGAATTTCATGAGTCTAGACATGAAGGCATTTCTGTTTCATGGTAAAATGAATGAGGTGTCACACGAGTGACTAGGAGGGAATCAAACATGAATATCGCTTTTTTCTTGTTGCCAAAAGATGAAGTCAAATACTTAGATCCCGAGTCGACGGTTCGCCAGGCGCTCGAGAAGATGAAGCACCATCGCTTCACGTCGGTGCCGCTCGTCGATGATAAAGGCCGTTACGCAGGGACGATGACCGAAGGAGATCTCCTGTGGGCGATCGCGCACAATCTCGAGCACGCGGAATACGACCAGGTCCTTCAGACACGACTGACGGACATCAAACAACGGGTACGCTACAAGCCCGTCTCGATCACTGCCCAGATGGAGGAGATGATCGAGGTCATCACGGACCAGAACTTCGTACCAGTAACGGACGACGCGAAACATTTCATCGGAATCATCCGTCGTCGCGATATCATCGACTACTTCGCGAAGAAGGTCAAGCGGGAAAACTACCAATATTGAGTAGAAAAGCGTTTGGAATCGCCATTTCGGTGAGGAAAAACGCTTTTTATTGACCTCTTTTCACTACATAGGGCAAGCGTTTTGGACGATATATAGACATAACGACTATTAGGAGGACTCTATCTTGCGACGCTTACTGGCAACGAAGATGATCGAAGCGTTCCGCAAGCGCTCATATCGGAAGATGTTCTCAAGGATGATCCTCACCCTCGGTATCGTCGCGTTGATCGTCGCGTCGCAGCAGCTGTATACGAACCTGCAGGGAAGCATCAATCTTGGGAAGTCGGTCGAGGCGCTGCATGTGCTCGATGAGATCAACGAATACGAGGCGCTTGCTTCGCGGTACCACTATGCGGTGCTGAATGAACGAGTCAATCCGAACGCCTCTCCGATCAGTGACATGCTTGAGAAGCGCATCATCGCGCAAACACCATATATCCGTGAACAAACAGACTTCTACGCGACGGACGGGCCGATCAAGGATGATTTCCTGAACGTCCTTGCGACGCTCGAGACGAAAGGGATAGAGGACGCAGAGCGCTTTTTCCTCGTCACGGGCGATATCAAGAATGACCTGACGTTCCACCATCTCGGCTTCAGCCGAAAGACGGGCGACTACTATAACCTCTTCAGCAACATGTTCCTGATGGAGGAATTGTTCGGTTCGATGGGACAGACCTTCGTCAAGGCGGACGTGAACGGACGGCTCGAAGCGACGGAGATCGACCAGATCCGAAAGAAGCGGGAAGAGATCAACATCCAGAACAACCAGCTCGCTAAAGCGCTGTATGCTTTCATCCCGAAAACGGAGGAATTGAAACACCGCCGCGTCAGCGAGATGCGGAATCAGATCTACGGCTATCTCCAAACGGTCGACGCTAATGTCAGTTCACCGAACTTGCGGCAATACAGCCGGCTCGATACGTTCGCCCTCGATTACCAGTACTCGATGTACAACCTGTTCGGCAGCGCAATCAAGCAGGCGCGTGCTGAAATCGAGGCGGAGAGACAGGCCGAAGCGAAGAACGCCTGGATTTCGTTCATCGTGACGACGGGAATCATCCTGTCGCTCATGCTGCTGACATGGCTTCTCCTCCGGGCGTTCCGCGTCGATCTTCATTTGCTGAAGGCGGAGGCGACGAACTTCTCGGAAGGCCAGAAATCGTCGAGTTATGACGTGCCGTACCGAAATGATTTCTATCCGGTCGCGCAAGCCTTCCGGACGATGACGACGATCATCTCGAACCTGCTCGACCGCAATCAGCAGAAGACGATCGAGCTCGAACAGAAGACGGCCGAGATCGAGTCGCTCTTCTCTCAGAACACGGACCCGATCCTGGCGCTCTCGAGCGACTTCCTGCCGATCAGCGGGAACGAGCGGATCATCGAGCTGCTCGGGACGAGTGAGTTGCCGCAGCTCGACGAACTCATCCATCCTGCCGACATCAATCGTTTTCGCAAGGCGCTTCGAATGGCGCTCGACGGGGGGAGCGGCAGAATCCGCTGCAAGATGACGCTCGGGGAAGAGATACGTCACATGTTCGTCAACATCGTCCATGTCACGTCCCGCAGTGAGAGCGGCGTCGCGCTCTACCTGACGTGTCATGATGAGACGGACCAGATCAAGCGGGAGGAGAAAATCACGCAACTCGCCCTCTATGACAGTCTGACCGGACTGTTGAACAGGAACGGCTTCGAGCGCAAGATGACGAGCGCGGTCAACCGTTCGGAAGCAGGCGAGCTCGTCACGCTCAGTGTCCGTCAGTTCCGCCGCATCAACGACATGTATGGGCACACCTACGGCGATGAGGTGCTCCGCCAGATGGCCGGACGCCTGCGCCGCTATTTCGTCGGGACCGCGTCGGCTGCCCGAATCGGCGGAGATGAATTCGCGATCCTCGTCTATCGTCAGGGCATCGTCGACTATGCCGACTTGAAGAATCAGATCGAGCTGCCTTACCTGATCGGTCAGGAACGGATCAATGCGACGATCAGCATGAGCATGATCCGCTATCCGGACGACGCCGTCGCCGTGACTTCGCTCCTGTCATCGGCCGATATCGCGATGCAACACGCGAAACGAAAGCAGGACGGGGCGCCGGTCTGGTTCGAGACGTGGATGAGCGAGGAATATCGTGAATCGGTCGTCCTCGAGACAGAACTCAGGGAAGCGATCAAGCACGACGAACTCAAGCTCTTCTATCAACCGCAGATCAATCTGCAGACGGGGGAGGTCGAGGGATGTGAAGCGCTCCTTCGCTGGTTCCATCCTGAGCGCGGCATGATCAGCCCGGGCGTCTTCATCCCGATTGCAGAGCGCTCGATGCTGATCGAGGAGCTCGGCATCTGGGTGATCGAGCATACGGCGAAACAGGCGCTCGACTGGGAAGACGGACCGCTCAATCATCTCCGGATCTCAGCGAACCTGTCCGTCAAGGAGCTCGTCTCCGGGCGCGTCGTCGATCTGCTCGACAGTATCCGGAAACGGCACCCGGGAATCGAGGAACGGATTGAGATCGAGATCACGGAATCCGTCGGTGTCTTCTCCGACAGCCGCGTCTTCGAGGCGCTCAACGAATTGAGCGCGATGGGGTACCGCCTTGCGATCGATGACTTCGGAACGGGCTATTCCTCGCTGTCCTACTTGAGCCGCCTGCCGATTCAGCGCCTGAAGATCGACCGCTCGTTCATCAGCGGCGAGGATGCCTGCTCGAACGCGCCACTGATCGCGACGATCATCAAGCTCGCGCACACGCTCAAGTATGACGTCGTCGCGGAAGGGATCGAGCAGCCGGAACAGGGGGAGAGCCTGAAGGAGCTCGCCTGTGAATACGGACAAGGCTTCTATTATTCGCCGCCGCTCCCGGTCGAGGAATTCGAACGATGGGTCGCTGCGAGAGCGTGATACTGAACAGCAAGGCAAAAGGTCGACCTTCCCTGACGGAAAGTCGACCTTTTTGTCATGTGCGGATCAGGCTTTGACGCGATCGAGCTCTGCGTCGTCGACCTGGTTCAAGTAAGCTTCGACTTGTGCGATTGCCTCTTCAACCGTGCCTTCTGCGAACGGAGACTTGAGACCCGCGCGTTTGACGAGGGCGAGGAAGCTCTCCGATCCGCCTGCCTGGCAGAGGTCGAGGTACGACTTCCACGCCTCTTCACGGTTCTCTTGCATCCAGGCGAAGAACTGGAACGCACAGACTTGCGCGAGCGTGTAGTCGATATAGTAGAACGGGCTGCCGAAGACGTGGCCTTGCTGGTGCCACCATGCGCCGCTCTCGAGGTAGTCGTTCTCCTCGTAGTTGCGGTGCGGCAAGTACTTACGCTCGACTTCACGCCACGTGTTCCGGCGTTCTTCAGCCGTCATCTCGGGCTTCTCGTAGACCCGGTGCTGGAACTCGTCGATCGCGACGCCGTATGGCAGGAACGTCACGCCGCCGGCGAGGTGGTTGAACTTGTATTTCGCCGTCTCGTCACCGAAGAACTCCTCCATCCATGGCCATGCGAAGTATTCCATCGACATCGAGTGGATCTCGCACGCCTCGTATGTCGGGAAGCCGTACTCAGGGACGCTGAAGTGGCGGCTCTCGTACACCTGGAAGGCATGACCGACTTCGTGCGTCAGGACGTCGATGTCACCGGCCGTACCGTTGAAGTTCGAGAAGATGAACGGCAGTTTCTCGTCCGCGACGTATGTGCAGTATCCGCCGCCAGCTTTGCCGGGCTTCGCCGTCAGGTCGAGTGCGCCGCGTTCGATCATGTAGTTGAAGAACTCGTCCGTCTCCTTCGACATCTCGCGGTACATCTTCTTGCCGCCCTCGATGATGAACGACTCTTCGCCCTTAGGCGTCGCGTTGCCCGTCTTGAAGGCGAAGCTCTCGTCATAATAGTAGAGGGAATCGACGCCGATCCGCTTCTGCTGACGTTCCTTCAGTTTCGACGCGAGCGGGACGATCCGCTCCTCGATTTGCTTGCGGTACGCCTCGACCATCGCCTTGTCGTAGTCGACGCGCTGCATGCGGGCGTATCCGAGCTCGACGAACGTCGGGAAGCCGAGCGCGTGCGCGATGTCCGTCCGGACGCGGACGAGCTTGTCATAGATCGCATCGATTGCGTCGCCATGCTCCTTCAAGTAGCCGTATCGGGCCTCAGAAGCCGACTTGCGGACAGTGCGGTCCGGAGACTGCAGGTAAGGTCCGAACTGCGACAGGTTGAGCGTCTTGCCGTCGTACTCGATCTGGGCTGCTGACATCAGCTTCGTGTACTCGCTCGACAGCCGGTTCTCTTCCTGCAACTTCGGGATGATCTCCTCAGAGAACGTCTTCAGGCTCGCCTCGGCGAGGAGGAAGAGCTGTGTTCCCCATTCCTTTTCGAGTTCCGCGCGAAGCGGATGCGTCGTCAGCGCCTCGTAATATTTCGTGACGAACCCTTGATAGATTGGACCGGCCTCGTCGAAGAAACCTTGCTCCGCTTCGTAGAACGCGTCGCGTGTATCGATCGTATGGCGAATCTCGACGATTTGGCTTGCAGTTTCGAAATGGTTCCGCAGGGTATTAATCTCATTGATGGCAGCGTTCGCCTCATCGAGCTGGTCTGCTTTTTTCAAACGTGTGATGGCTTCGTTCAAGGATGCTTCTAGTTTGGCCATTTCAGGCCGTACGTATGTAATTTCTGAAAATGTCGACATGTAAGCGCCTCCTTCTGATTTCTAATCATTATCACACAAAAAGACTTGCAAAACCAGAGGCACAAACGTATGCTTTTTGTGAGAACGTGAGCGAATGCACACTCTGGTCGCTCCAATAAAAAAGACGATCTTTTTCTGGATTTCAGAGGAAGCATCGGGGACAGAAAGTAGAGGGATAGTATCATGGGTTTCTTTAAAAAATTGTTTGGTGGCAATGACGCAGGAAACGACAAGATCGCAGCGGCTCTGACAGGTAAAATCGTCAACATCGAGAACGTGCCGGACCAGGTCTTCTCACAGAAGATGATGGGTGACGGAATCGCGATCGAGCCGACTGAAGGCAAAGTCGTCGCACCGATGAACGCGACAGTAGAAACGATCTTCCCGACGAAACACGCGATCGGCCTCAAGGGCGAGAACGGGATCGAGCTTTTGATCCACGTCGGCCTCGACACGGTCAACCTCAAAGGGGAAGGCTTCACGGCACACGTCCAAGCGGGCGACAAGGTCAAGGCGGGCGACGTCCTCGTCGAGTTCGACCTCGACTACATCCGTGCGAATGCACCATCGACGATCACACCGATCATCGTGACGAACCACGATCAGTTCGTGCTTTCAGATCGTCCGGCAGAAGGTACAGCCGTCGTCGCAGGAGACACGGAGCTCTTCAAAGCGAAACATAAATGATTCATCGGCCCTCTCCTTGCGAGAGGGTTTTTGCAACTCCAAGATGATAGCGCTTTCTGCATGGATGTATCTGTTCGTTGTTGAGTGGGTATAATGAAAGAAGAGGGGTGATCAAGATGCTGGAACACACACCATACCGCGGATACGGGGACCGGATCCGGATATTGCGCGAGAGGACCGGGATGTCGGTCGAATCGTTTGCTGAGCAGCTAGGCGTCGCACCGTACTTCATCCGCCGGACGGAGCTCAGCGAGGTCTATCCGACGATGCCGTATATCGAGGCGCTCGCAGCCTCCCTTGGAATCGATGTGAGTTACCTCGCCCGTCACATCTGGACGGGTGAATCGCTCAAGGCGCTGGTACGCGAGGAGACGATGCCGATCGATGAGCTGAGACAGGCGTACGAGCAGACGATCGGTCACGACGGTGTCTCCCTCGAGGATCAGCTCGAGGCGCGGATGCGGCTGTTCGATCTGATGTACGATGAGGACGTCAAGCGGATCGAGGCCGAGCTGGACCCGACGGAACAGCGCGTCTTCCATGAGCTCGTCGATGCCGTGATGGAAGCGGGTGAGCTCCAGCGGAAGAACGGCGAACTCGAGGAGTTCCGTCTGTTCAGCGATAAGCCGCGCGCGATGACGCAGCTCGACGAATATTTGAGCCGTTTCGTCACCGGGGAGAAGACCGGACAGATGGCGGAAGTCTATGATAAGTGGAAAGATGTGGTCGATCGCTCCCGCTATCACCGGGGGACGTTCTAAAAGAAGAAGGGAGTCCTGCGTTTCGTAGTGAAACGCGGGACTCCCTTTTTGATCAGAAATCATTCGCATGGATTCGATTAGCCGAAGATCCTCCAGACGGCACGGAGGAGACTCCTCATCGCGAGCTCGATACCGATGTCTGCGACGACATCGTACAGTCCGTGTTTCCATTTCTTCTGTTTCTTTTCCGACATACCGAACCTCCTCAAGAGATGATCAATTGTGCCGAATCGGTGTGTAGTGGTTCGGATTCCTGCGCGGATGCTTTCTTCCGATGATGAATCCGATCAAAGCATTTGCGATGACGAGTACCCAGCCGACGAAGCCGAAGTTGAGCGAGAGGCTCGCGAGCATCGCTTCCCATTGCAACACCATCGCGTAGTCGCCGCGGATAGCGAATCGTGCGACGCAGACGAGCAAAACCGTCGTTCCGGCGATGAAGACGCCGATCCAGCCCCCGAACAGGCGGGAAGACCGCTTGCGGACGACGACGAATGACCAAAAGAAGAGACTGACGATAAATGTGATCCCGGCGTAGGCGAGGACGAGTTTCCACGTCTCGCTTGCCTGGGGGAACTTCGTGAACATGACGAGTGACGAGACGGCGGCGACAGCAGTGAAGATGATGGCCGCTAATAAACGAGAACGCATAAGGTGGTTCCTCCTCTGACTTTTTCAACCTAACGATAGCGGAAACGTCATAGGATGTAAACTGCTATTCGCGCGAGGCGAGGATGCGGCGGAGCTGTTTGACCGGGTTCGAACCATAGAACAGGACGCCCCCCCGGTAGAAACGTGTGCCGATGAAGACGGCGAGGGCAATGCTCGCGACCATCAGGACGAGCGACAGGCCGACCTGCCAGGCAGGAACGTCCGTCAGCATGACGCGAAGGAACATCACCATCGGAGTAAAGAACGGCACGAACGAGAGGACGGTGACGGCCTGGTTCGCCGGTGAGTTCAGACTGAACATCGAAATCATGAACGCAGCGACGAGCAGCATGATGACAGGTAGCGTCACCTGCTGTGCATCCTCGACCCGGCTGACGAGCGACCCGAGTGAAGCGAGGATCGTCGCATACAGCAGGTAGCCGAGCAGGAAGAAGACGAACAGATAGATGAAAGTGCTCACGCTGAGTGAATCGAGCGACAGGTTGTCGAGCATCCCGGTCCTTGATGCACTATAGTAGCCGAACGCGACGAAGAGCGAAAGCTGGATCAGACTGGCCGTTGCGATCGACAAAATCTTCGCGAACATGTGCTCGATCGGACTCGCTGCGGAGATGAGCAGCTCCATCACGCGCGACGATTTCTCATTCGCGACCTCAGTGACGATCATCCCGCCGTAGAGGGCGATCGTGAAATACATCAGGAAGATCAGCACATAGACGAGTCCGGAAGCAGCGAACAGTTCCTCTTCGCTCTTGCCGCCGGTCGCAGTCAACGTCTGCTTGACCGGGACGGGGTTCGCGATCTGTGCGAGGACCTCAGGAGCGATCCGCGCCTCCTCGATGATCTTTGCGTCCTTCAATTGCTTCAGCGCGGCAGAGAGCTGGGACTGGATCTCGCCTTCCGGGCTCTTGCTGAGCAGGTTGGCTGCGAACGGCTCCCCTGATATGATCGCGACGGCATCGGCTTCATCTTTCATGACGGCAGCCCTTGCCTCGCTTTCCGTATAGCTCTCCTTAACGATCTTCCCGTCGTAGCCGGCCTGTTTCAACAGCGGCGCGATGTCGGTATCGAGGTTTGAGACGACAGCGAGCGTCGGCTCGTCCTGGAACCAGTCGACGATCCGTTCGAAGTTGCTGAAGGCGGCGACGAACAGGAGCATCAGCACGGTGGTGATCAAAAAACTCTTCGCCTTCAATTTTTGAGTCAGGTTGAAACGGTACATCGTCCAAAATTTACGGCTCATAATGTTTGCCGACCTCCTCGATGAAGATATCGTTCAGCGACAGCTGCTCCCACATGAAGCGCTCGACGCGCGCACCGCTCGTAACGAGCTGACGCAGGATTGCATCCGCGTCACCCTTCGAGGCGACTTGCAGCTTGTAGCCTTCCGCTTCCTGGCTGACGGACAGGATGCCAGGGAGATGCTGCCACTCGGAAGCGTCCGCGTCCGTCGTCAGCAGGACGTTCGCTTTGCCGTAGCTGTCCTTGATGTCCGGGAGGTAGCCGGCGACGACAGGACGCCCCTTGTCGAGGATCGCCAAATATTCGCACAGCTCCTCGACGTGATCCATCCGGTGGCTCGAGAAGACGATCGTCGTCCCGCTCGAGGAGAGGTGTCTGACCGCGCCCTTGAGCTGTTCGACGTTGACCGGGTCAAGACCGCTGAACGGCTCGTCAAGGATGAGCAGGTCCGGCTTATGCAGGACGCTCGAGATGAACTGGATTTTCTGCTGATTCCCTTTCGACAGTTGCTCGACGCGCATCGTCTTGTACTGCGGTATCTGGAAGAAGTCGAGCCATTCGTCGAGCGAGGCCTTCGCGTCCTTCCGTCTCATGCCGCGGAGTTCCGCGAGGAAGACGAGTTGTTCATCGACACGGATCTTCGGATAGAGACCGCGCTCCTCGGGCAGATAGCCGATCTTCGATAGCGGGATGGCCTCACCCTTCCACGTGATCGTCCCTTCGTTCGGCCGCAGAAGGCCGAGCAGCATCCGGAACGTCGTCGTCTTGCCGGCCCCGTTCGCGCCGAGCAGACCGAATATCTGTCCGGGCGGCACCTTGAACGATAAGTCGTCGACGGCCGTATAGTCCCCGAACCGCTTCGTGATTCGTTGCAATTCCAGCATCTTGTTCACTCCTGACATTTTCTAATACTTTCCAATCTCATTATAGTCTACGGAAGGACCAGGATTTGGTTCCGAAAATCAGGGGAATCGGAAAACGATGGAGCATATCTATTTACTTTTAGTAAGTAAGTTACTATGATTGGGACATAAGCTGATTCAAGAGGAGGAAATTTCAATGAAGACAAAAGGCATTCACCACATCACGGCGATGGTCGGGGACGCACAGGAGAATCTCGCCTTCTACGGCAAGCTGCTCGGACTCCGCTTCGTCAAGAAGACGGTCAACTTCGACGACCCGGGGACGTATCACTTCTATTTCGGCAACGAATCCGGGGCACCGGGGACGATCATCACGTTCTTCCCGTTCAAAGGCATTCAGAAAGGAACGGTCGGGACGGGACAGGTCGGCGTCACGGCGTATGCGATTCCGGAAGGCAGCTACCTGTTCTGGCAGAACCGTCTGTCTGAGCATGGGGTTTCCTATGAAGAGACAGAGCGGTTCGGCGAGCGGTACATCGCCTTCGAGGATCCGCACGGTCTGAAGATCGAACTCGTCGAACGGGCGAGCGGCGAGAACAGCCGCTATGAGATCGACAGCATCACGACGGACGTCGCGCTTAAAGGGTTCGCAGGCGCGACGCTCTACTCGCATGAACCGGTCGAGACGGCCCGACTGCTGTCGGAAACGTTCGGATTGAAGCGGACGAAGCGGACCGAGACGATCGACCGCTATGAGTCGGACGGTGAACTCGGAAACACGGTTGACGTCGCTCATGGCAATCTGCCGATTGGACGGCCAGGGATGGGTACGGTCCACCACATCGCGTGGCGGGCAGACGACGAAGCGGACCAGATCGAGTGGATGAAGGAAGTGAACCGGTTCGGTTTGTTGACGACGGAAGTGAAGGACCGGAACTACTTCACGTCGATCTACTTCCACGATGCCGGTCGCATCCTGCATGAGATCGCGACGGATACGCCAGGGTTCGACGTCGACGAGCCGTTCGAATCGCTCGGTGAGTCGCTCAAGCTGCCGGAGCAGTTCGAGGTTCACCGCGGGGCGATCGAGGCGCATGTCGAGCCAATCACAGTCGAAAAGGGGACACTCGTATGATTCATCTATTCGAACAGCCAAAAAAGAACGGCGCACCGATTTTCCTGTTCCTGCACGGGACGGGCGGTACGGAGGAGGACTTGATCGGCTTGACGGAGCTGCTTCATCCGGGCGCCGGTTACCTGTCCGTCCGCGGTGAAGTGTCTGAGAACGGGATGCCGCGCTTCTTCAAAAGGCTCGCTGAAGGCGTGTTCGATCAGGAGGACCTCGCGCTTCGGACGGACAAGCTGATTAGCTTCATCAAGGAGAAGGCGGAGGAGTACCAGTTCTCCGTGCAGGAGCTGATTCCTGTTGGCTACTCGAACGGGGCCAACATCGCTGCTAACATGCTGTTCGAGGAGGCGTTGTTCGCAGAAGCGATCCTGCTTCATCCGATGGTGCCGCGGCGCGGCGTGAAGCTTCCGGACCTCTCGAGTGTGCGGGTCTTCATCGGGGCAGGTGCGAACGATCCGATCTGCCCTGCATCCGAGACGCATGATCTTGAACAGCTCTTTAAGGAGGCAGGCGCAGAGGTGACTGTCGAATGGTCGCATCACGGGCACCAGCTCGTCATGCCGACGATCCAGAAGGCGGCTGCGTGGCTGAGCAGGAACTAAGTGAAAGTGAATTGAAAGAGGGTGACTCAAAAGTCATCACTCGTCCTTCACTCGTTTTCCTCAGGCGAGACACAAGCCGCGGTTCCCAGCCCATCCTGAGCAGGAAGCCGGGTCTTGTCTGTCTCTGACAGCGCGATGAATCGCGCTTTTTCCTGCAGGAGTCGAGTGGAACGAGTGATGTCGTCTGAACGAGAAAACGGGAGTGGATTCGAAGTCCACTCCCGTTTTTCGTTTACTGATCGACTTTTGAGTCATCCTCTTTTTCATCGTACAGGATTCGCATCAGAGGCGATGCCGTCTTGAACCGTCATGCCCTCAAGCGGGCGCTCCATGATGAAGTCGATCTGCTCCTCATCACCCATGTAAAAGGAATGGGCACCGGTCCTGGTGAACCCCTTCTTTTCATAAAAACGGATGGCGTTTTCGTTCTTCTCCCAGACGCCGAGCCAGATTGTCTTTTTACCGAGCGCGACGGCATCCTCGAACGCCTTGTCCATTAACACTTTGCCGAGTCCTCGCTTCTGGAAATTTCGAAGGATGTAGATCCGTTCGATCTCGAGCGCGTCACGGCCCATCGCTTCGCTTTGAGCTGAATCGACATTGACCTTCAGATAACCGGCGACCTGATTGTCGCAGCAGACGAAGTAGAATCTTGAATCTTCTTGTGTGAGCTCCTGTTCCATCTGTGCATCGTTGAAGGCGCGCTCGAGGTATCTGGCGATATTTTCCGGGGAATTTTGCTGGCCGAACGTCTCCAGAAACGTCTCGATGCTGATTGCCTGCAGTTCCTTCAAGTCATCAATGCTGCATGTTTTGATCATCATATTCACTCCTTTTCAATAACTTCGCTTGTTCCCTTTTTTGACGAACTCCCAGTCGACCTCGATGTTACGTCGGACCTTTGTAAGGAGGGAGGCGAGCATCTCTGCTTCCTGGTCCGTCAAACCGGACAGCGCAACGCCGTTCGAGTAGGCGTTCTCCCGTTTGATGAACGGATAGGCCGACCGTCCTTTGTCCGTCGGATGGAGCTTCTTGATTTTTTTGTTGAGCGCGTCGTCACGCTTTTCAATGAAGCCGGCCGCTTCGAGCTTCTTGATGGCACGGGACGCTGTCGTCCGGTCGACTTTGATCATCTCGGCCAGCTTTTCCTGGATGATGCCTTCGTTCTCACAAATCCGGACGAGATAGGAGTACTGGCCTTTCGTCAGATCGAGCTCTTTGAACTCGATGTTGCTGATTGAATCAAGGGCCCGCGAAATCATGCCGATCTCGTAGAGTATGTCGTCCTTCATATAGGTGTTCGTCCTTTCTTTGCCAATCGAGCCACAACGGTCGTTCATAAGGAAAACATACGATGTTTTTGTTGCATTTGCAATAAAAAACATTGCGGAAATAAACCGCTCGGAGAGAGCGGCTCTTTCAAGCAGGATGATCACTCTTCGGACGGCAGTAGACGATCAGGACACCGCGTTCGACGAGGTGTTCCGCGAAATGCCGTTTCGCTTCTTCCGGTGCTTTCGTCCGTTCGATCATGTGATAGAAGAGACGGAGTTGGCGTCGCATCGGCTTGCGCCAGAGCCACATGCTGTCGACGATCAATGCCCATGTCTCGAGCGTCTCGCGGCCTACGTAGAGGGCGGTCTGGCGTTCGAGGTAATGGAGCCACCATTCGTCGCGGGCGAGCTTGAGCGCGATGCCGAGGCCGATCGCTGTGACGAGGGAGAGGGGAATCAACCAAATCAAGGACAGCGAGGAGATGAGTTGACGCGGGACGAACACGGCGTTGATGATGCCGATGACGACGGTACCCATGACGACCCAGTAACCGAAATTGAGCAAGCTGCGTTGCGTCGGCAACGCATGATGATTCGTAAATGGCGAGACCATATCCTCCACCTCCTGAGTTGAAGATTGAATTTTCTGATAATTTGTAGGTACTTCTAACTATAGTTACTTTTTCCCCGAACGTCCAGCCTTCATGCAGGGAAAATGTGTTTCTTTCTTGAAGAAAATCGTGTACCCTAATAAGAGGAAGTGAACGGTTACATTAAGGGGGAAATCAAATGGTGGATTCAGTAGTATGGATCGCTGTCGGCATCGTCGCTATCGCTGTATTCTCGGCGTCGAGCGTTGCCGCCTATATGGGCGTCAAAAACCAAGAAGACTAATACGCGAGGCCCCGTGAGCGATCACGGGGCCTTTTTTGACTTAGGGGGAATAGTTGTGGATACATTGACTCACGGTTTGTTCGGCGTTGCCATGTATGCGGCCGCGAAGACGCCGGACCTGTCGAAGCGGGAACGTCTCGTTCTCCTCGGATCGCTCGTCTTCGCGAACCAGGCACCCGACCTCGACGTGCTTGCCGGCGTGACGGAGACGGGACGGACGATGATGCAATCATGGCATCGCGGCCTGACCCACAGCATCGCGCTCGCGCCGCTGATCGCCTGGCTGATTTGGCTCTTCGCACGCCTCGGATACAAGCGGAAAGGACTCTATCCGCTCTTGCTTGGGGGCGTCGTTCTACACGACACGATCGATCTTTTCAACACGTGGGGGACCGGCTATCTCGAGCCGTTCTCCGACATCCGGGTGACGTTCGGGACGGTCCCGATCGTCGATCCGGTCATCTGGCTGATATTCGCGGTCGCATTCTTCTTAGGGCGCAAAATCGGTCAGCGGAAGGCGATCCGCGGTGCGTTCGTCGGATTGCTCGTCTGGGTCGCCTTTAGAAGCGTGCTCGGCGCCTTCTACCTGATGGAGGAGGCGAAGAGATATGACGAGGTGGCACTCGCTGCCGGCTTCGCACCGGGCGTCTATGACGTCATCGGGCGGGACGGGGACGACGTCGAGGTCGTCCGGCGAAGTGTGTTCGCAGAACGCGACGTGACGAGAAGCTTCGTGTCCGATCCGAGCGTCAAGGAAGAACTGTTCGCGCAAAACAAGAAGGCAGAGGTGCTTGCCGGCTGGTCGCCGTTCGTCGTCTACGGAAGCACTGAAGATGGTCCGTTCGTGTTCGACCCGCGGATCTGGCAGGGGGATGAGCCGCTCCTGATCGAGCGGGCGTTCGATTAACGCCGCGTCTTATAGAAGCTGAACAGGATGCTCGAGACGACGACGAGGACGATCGCACCGAGCGACACCGCGAGCGGCATCTTGTAGAAGTCGGACAGGACCATCTTCAAGCCGATGAAGACGAGCATGAAGCTCAGGCCGTGCTTGAGGTAGTGGAAGCGGGAGATCATCCCGTCGAGCACGAAGTAGAGGCTGCGCAGGCCGAGGATCGCCATGATGTTCGCGTAGAAGATGACATATGGATCGTCTGAATAGGCGAAGCTTGCCGCTACCGAATCGACGGCGAACAGGATGTCCGAAAGCTCGATGAAGAGGAGCGCGATGAAGAGCGGCGTGACGAACCATTTACCCGCCTTCTTCAGGAAGAGCTTGTCGTCTTCGAGATTCGGTGTGACCGGCAGCGTCCGGTTGAGCCACCCGATCAATTTGTTTCCTTCGAGCGACGGAGGTGCAGAGATCGCCTTGAACATCAGATAGCCGGAGTAGATCAGGAAGGCGCCGAACAGGTAGTAGATCCAGTCGAAACGCGTGAGGAGCGCGCTGCCGGCACCGATGAACAGGGCACGGAACAGGATCGCGCCGATGATGCCGTAAAACAGGACCTTATGCTGATACTGTCTCGGGATCACGAAATAGGCGAAGACGAGCGAGAAGACGAAGACGTTGTCGATCGCGAGCGCCTTCTCGATGAAATAGACGCTGAAGTATTCGGTCGCCGTCCCACTCCCCTGGTTGAAGTAAAGAAAGACACCGAACAGCACGGCGAGGGCGATCCAGATGGCTGACCAGCCCCATGCCTCACGGAGCGAGACTTCTTTCGCCTTCCGGTGGAATACGCCGAGGTCGAGCGCGAGCAGGGCGAGAACGACGAGCAGAAAGATGAACAAGAGTGTCATTGGTTTCCTCCTTTTTAGGGTCAAATGAACTTATCTATATATTGATTGTAAAAGGAGCGTCGTCCTGCCGTCAAGTGTCCAACTGCAAAAAAAATCGACCTCACTTGCTCGCGGTGAGGTCGATTTCTTCTGTATAAGGGAGGAGCGCTTTCTGCCAGCGGAGGTATCCGCCTCCGACGAGATGGATGCCGTCGTAGGTCAGACGATTCTGGAGGTATCCTTGTTCATTCGTCAATGCAGGGCGCAAATCGACGAACGGGATGTCGGCTGATTGCGCGAGCTGCTGCAAGTTGCGGTTCAACGCCTCGATCTCACGATTGACGCGAACCGAGTCCGAGTACTTCTCTGCCACCGGGATCGTCGACTGGAGGACGACCTCGATGTCGTTCTTCTTGAGCGTCGTGACGATTTCGGTCATCCGTTCCGTGATCAGCGGGACAGGGGTGAAGTGCCGGATATCATTGACGCCGCCCATCAGGAAGACCTTCTTCGGCTTCATCTCGAGAATCAGGTCGAGTCGCGTCAGGAACCCTTCGGTCGTGTCGCCTGGAATGCCGAAATTGACGATCGTCTCGTCCTTGAGGAGGATGTCCCAGTCAGCAAAATGCGTCATCGAATCACCTAACATGACAGCATTCGGAGAATCTGGGTAATCATAAGTATGGAAGAGACTGTTGAGACGGATGTAGTTCGTGTTCTTCGTGTATTGGAAGGTGCTGACGATCGGTTTCGTCGCACTTGGGACGAGCGAGCTGACCTCTTCCTTCTGGAAAAGGAAGTAGGCGAGAGCTACGTTCGCCGCGAGGGACAGATAAAGGACTTTCTTCATAGAACGGTCTTCCTTTCAAAAGGTATTAAAACGTAGTATAGCATGAGGGAGCCGTTCCGTGTAGCGGGCCGGTCCCGGTATGGAAGAAGCAACAATTCAGCTGAAAGGAAGTGAAGCGCTACCATCCGAGCGGTGGTGCGCACTCGATGAATCGTAATCCATGGTTCGACAACATCAAAGGCGTTCTCGTCATCCTCGTCGTCCTCGGTCACCTCCTGACCGATGTCCGGTTCGACTATGACGGCAAATTGCTTGAAATCATCTATCTGCTGATCTATTCCTTCCATATGCCGCTCTTCATCATCTTGAGCGGCTATTTCTTCCGCGAGAACAAATACCTCCGGGTCATCCAGCTGTTCGCCGTCTATTGCGTCTGGCAGTTGCTGATCGGCTCCTGGTATACGTTCCAGCAAGGCGAACCGCTGCTGTCCGGGCAGAACATCGGCCTCCACTGGCTGCAACCGTACTGGGCGCTCTGGTACTTGTTCGCGATGGTCATCTGGTACATCCTGACGCCGTACGTCATCCATCTTCGGGGTTACGTTCTGTTCGGATTGCTATTCGCGCTCCTGTACGGATTCGAGCTCGAGAACACCGGTTTCCTCGGGCTACGCAAGCTCGTCATGTTCTATCCGTATTTCCTGATAGGATACTATCTGTCGGAGCATGAGGTCATCCGGATCTTCGAGATGCCGAAGAACTTCAAGAAGCGGATGCGGGTCCGTGTGCTCGGGACGATCGCTTTCCTGTCGGTCATCGCGTTTCTCCTGTTCGAGTCGCTGAACGATCCGGCGAGCGACATCATCGCGCTCGCGAACGCCTTCAAGCACCGATTCCCATATGAGGTCCAGTACGCGAGCGACACGTGGATCAGCGTCATGAAGCACGCCGCGATCTATCTCATGTCGATTACGGTCGCACTCGGTTTCCCGATGCTCGTCCCGATGCGACGCCTGCCGCTCATCACACGGGCCGGCGAGCTCAGCCTATACGTCTATCTGCTCCATGTCTTCTTCGTCATGGCATGGCGCCAGTTCGTCACGGGTGCGTTCGTCCCGGAAGCGTGGCAGGCATTCCTCGTCCTGACGGCGGTCGCTGTCGGCATCGTCGCGCTGATCATCCATCCGGCGATCGTCCGGCTGATGCGTCCGTTGATCGAGATCGACATCCGGCCGATCGTCGAGGAGCGGGAAGAACTTTCAAAAAGCTGATAAATGCTATACACTTTGGTTAGACTGTATTATATAGACGAAAGGCGTGGAATAGAATGTCTTACAACTTAAACAACGAGGACGGCGCGGTCAATGTGTCACAGCAAGTGATCGAGGTCATCGCAGGTGCGGCAGTCAAGGAGACGGCCGGCATCGCATTCACGCAGGACGACTCGAAGCTGCAGGAGAAGCATATGGTGAAGCTCGTCAAGGTCGAGAACACGGACGGCGAGATCACGGTCAACCTCTCGGTCTACGTCAAGTACGGCGAGTCGATCGTCAAGGCGGCGAGCAAGGTCCAGGAGCGAATCGTCCAGGACATGGAGAACATGCTATCGTTCCAGCCGAAAGCGGTCAACGTCCGCGTCGTCGGTCTTTTGACGGCATAAGAAAATCCTCTTTCCCGAGCATGGGAAAGAGGATTTTTTAGTTTTGCGGGATATGAATCCGGTAATCCGATCCCTCGTGTTCTGCGAGCATCTCGCTCGGGAAGAGCAGTTTGATCGGTTTCGCTGATTGTGCCGGGACGGTCAGCGTCATCTTGAACTGCGCCTTCGCGAGCGGCGTCTCGCCTGCGAACAGCTCGACCGGGAGCGACTCGAGACGGATCTCCTGCTCGTACCCGTTACGGACGAGGACGGTGACGGCGAGGTGTCCTTCGGCTCTGTACGTGTGGACGAGTAGGATGTTGAGCTCAGGCGTCGTCAAGGCAGGAGTCGAATAGGCGATCCGTTCGATCCGGCGTCGTTCCTGCAGGTCGAACTCACCTCCGATGTCGATTCCTTGCGGCGTATCGAGGCTGAACAGCAGACGAATCCGTTCAGGGAAGGCTTCGCCTTCCTCGACGAAGACTTCGTGCTCCTCGAAGTGGAGCCACCAAGGCATGCTCGTCATCGGGACGAACTCGTGGATGTCCTCGTCCGTCAATTCCTTACGCGCGACGAGACGCCCGGACTCGTCGAGGACGAGCAGCGGCAAGCCGTTGACATGGAACGGACGGTCGAGCGTGTTCCGGAACAAGGCGATGATCGCGACCGGATCATCACTTTCACCGGCATCGACCTGGAGCGGCTCGACCGAGAGCTGGTTCGCCTCGAGCGGCGGCAACGCCGTCGCATGGAAGCGGAACATGTACTCGTCCTCCTTGTTGATCGCCATGTCTTCCGTGAAGACGAGGCGAGGTCTGATCTTTTTCGTCCCTTGCTCTTCGATGATCTGCTCCTTCGGCAGTGATTTCGTGCGATTAAACATCCGCCTCTTCCTCCTTGATCTCGATCTCCGGTACTTCACTCGTCTCTTCGACGTCGAACGCGAGGTATTCCTCGAGACGGCTCAGTACATAGACGACTTGGTACTCGATCTCTCCATACGTGTAATTGAAGATTTCAAGACCTTCCTTCTCATAGACGCGGGACGGGTCTTCCTGTCCGTAGCCACGGAGATGGATGCCTTCCTTGAGCGTGTTCATCGTCGTCAGATGTTCCGTCCAGTGCTCTTCGATCGAGACGAGCAGCTGGTGACGGACGAGTTCAAGTGCCGCGTCGCTCTTCATCTGTGCCGCAGCCTGCTCCGTGATTTCCGCGATCAATGGTGCGAAGGCGAGCTTGACCTCCTCGCGCGTCGTCGCATCAGCCGGGAAGATGATGTCGCGGCCCGTCAAGTGTTGCAGCTCGGTCAGAAGCTCCCTGACGTACCATTCTTCCGGTACGAGGTCGTCCGAGACATGGCCGTCGATCAGACGATGGATTGTCTTCTCGATCATCGGCAGGGTCGCGCCTTCCATGTCGGTCGAGTCGACCGCTCGGTTGCGGATTTCATAGATGACGAGACGGTGCTGATGGAGCACCTCGTCGAGTTTGACGAGCTGTTCACGGACGCTGTACCCTGTCCCCTCGCACGTCTCCTGGGCGAAGCTGACGAGGTTCGTCGCTTCCTTCACCGTGACCGGACCGTCCTGCGGCTTATTCTTCTTCAGGAACTTCTCGAGCCGGTCCTTCGCGAAGCGGCGGACGAGGTCGTCCTCAAGCGAGATGTAGAATGCCGTATGGCCCGGGTCACCTTGACGGCCGGAGCGGCCGCGCAACTGGTTATCGATCCGGACGGATTCGTGGCGTTCCGTCCCGAGGACGAGCAGACCGCCGAGTTCTTCGACGCCTTCGCCAAGTACGATGTCCGTGCCGCGTCCTGCCATGTTCGTCGCGATCGTGACCTTTCCGAGTTGTCCGGCGTTTGCGATGATGTCGGTCTCCTGGTCGACCGTCTTCGCGTTCAACACCTCATATGTCAGGTTCTCTGCGTCGAGCGCTTGCGCGACCTGCATCGACTGTTCGATCGAGGTCGTCCCGATCAAGACGGGCTGTCCCGTCGCATTTGCGTCCTTCGCCGCCATCGCGACGGCGGCGTATTTCGCATCCTTCGTAAAGAAGACGAGGTCCGGAGCGTCCGTCCGCAGACGCGGGCGGTTCGGCGGTACTTGGACGACGTCCATGCCGTACGTCTTCAGGAACTCTTGGCGCGACGTCTGCGCCGTACCCGTCATCCCTGAAATCGTCGGGTACATGCGGAAGTAGTGCTGGATCGTCACCTGAGCCGTCGTCTTGTTCTCCTCGGTCACCTCGATGCCTTCCTTCGCCTCGATCGCCTGGTGCAGACCGTCAGAAAGGCTGCGGCCTTCCATGATGCGTCCTGTGAACAGGTCGATCAGCTCGATCTTCCCATCCTTGACGATATAGTCGACGTCACGGGTGAAGATGGCATGGGCGCGGAGCGCCTGGACGACGTAATGATAGAGGACCTGGTGCTCGGCCGCGAACAAATTGTCGATCCCAAAGCGTGCCTCGACGGTCTCGATGCCTTTGTCCGTCAAGGCGACGGCCTTGATCTCCTCGTCGAGCGTGAATTCCTCGTCACGCTTGAACGCTTCGACGACCGAGCGGACGATGCGCTGAAGTCCTTCATGGACGTTCGCTTTCGCCGCCATGATGAGCGGTGTCTTCGCCTCATCGATCAGGATGCTGTCCACCTCATCGATGATCGCGAAGTGGAACGGACGCTGTACGCGGTCGCTGGCCCGTGTGACGAGATGGTCACGCAGGTAATCGAATCCGAACTCCGTGCCGACGCCGTATGTAATATCAGATGCATAGGCGGCGCGCTTCTCTTCTGGTGAGATCTCGGGTACGTTCAGTCCGACCGAAAGACCTAGGAAACGGTGGATTTTACCAATCTGTTCCACATCACGGCGCGCAAGGTAGTCGTTGACGGTGATGACGTGGACACCTTTACCGAGGAGTGCTTGCGTAAAGCTCGGCAGGGAGGCGACGAGCGTTTTCCCTTCACCGGTCGCCATCTCGGCGATATGTCCTTCGAGCAGGGCGAGTCCGCCGATCAGCTGGACGTCGTAATGGCGCATCCCGAGCGTACGCACGCTCGCTTCGCGGACGAGGGCGAATGCCTCGATGGCGACTTCCTCGATCGAGGTGCCGCCAGTGACGAGATCCTTCAACCGGATCGTCTCCGCCTTCAAGTCTTCATCGGAAAGTTGCTGTAAGCGAGGCTCGAGGGCATTGATCGCCTTGACTTTCTTCTCATATTGTTTGAGACGGCGAGCCTGTTCGCTCATCGCTTGTTTCATAAGTTGGAACACGAGGGTTTCTCCTTTCCTCAACCTAAAGATTGAGCCGCAAAATAAATTTCATTCCTCCTGATTATAACAGTTAAAAATTGGCACGAGAATAACCCCTTAAAAAATTTGCGGAAAATCATTGCCCTGGACGCTCGAAATGCCGATAAGTCTAGTGAGATCCATTTCCATTGAATTGAAAGAGAGAGGGAGGGAAGAGGATGAAGACAGTTCAACGTATGACTGCTGCACTATTGCTCGGTTGCATGTGCGTCAGTCCGCTTCAGACGGAAGCGGCGTTTTCCCCATTTACGGGAAAGGCGACCGATTCGCTTAACGTCCGCGCGACGCCGGAAATCAAATCGGGGAACATCGTCTCTCATTTGAATGAAGGAAGTCAGGTGAAACTGACGGGGGAGAAGAACGCGTTCTACAGCTTCACCTCCGGAAAGAAGACCGTCTGGGTGGCGAAGGCCTACATACAGAAGGTGGCGAAGTCACAGCCGAAGCCGAAGCCTGATGCGAAACCGCTCGAGAAGGTCTCGGTCACACCGCTCAAATCCTATACCGCGACGGTGAACGTCACGGGGACGGACCTGAACGTCCGGAGAACACCGACGATCTCCATCCCGTCGGCCGCGAACGTCGTTGCGAAGTTGAAGCATGGGACGAAGGTCGTCGTCACGGGCAAGGCGAAGGGCGACGGGATGGACTGGTTCCGGATCGAGGCGGGTACGACGAAGGGATATGTCGCAGCGAGTTACCTTCGGAAGGTGACGACTTCAAAACCGGTGCCGAAACCTGGCGCGAAACCGGAAGAGACGGTCGCTGTCACACCGCTCAAGTCGTATGACGCGACTGTGAACGTCACAGGGACGGACCTGAACGTCCGGCGAGCACCGAAGTTCCCGACTCCGATGAGCGCGAACATCGTCGCGAAGCTGAAGCACGGGACGAAGGTCGTCGTCACGGGCAAGGCGAAGGGCGAGGGGATGGACTGGTTCCGGATCGAGGCGGGTGCGACGAAAGGATACGTCGCGGCCAGCTATATCAAGAAGGCCAAGGCAACCGGCACGATCGACTGGACTGGGACGACGCTCTATTCCCGACTCAAAGGAGACACTCTGACCGTTCATGCGGCACCGAGCTATTCGAGTCCGAGCGTGGCCGAGGTGCCATACGGCGGGACGATGAAGCGCCTCAGCCCGCTTCCGATCGGAAGATACTTCTCGAAGGCTGCGAATAATTACTGGTATCAGGTCGAGGTGGACGGTGTCATCGGATACGTCAGCCTGCCGTACGTGTCGATCACGAAACCGCTCGACAAGCGCCTCGTCGTCCTTGACGCGGGGCACGGCGGAAGCGATAACGGGTCGAGCGGCAGCGGTCTCGGTGAGAAGCGGGTGACCTTCGAGGTGACGCGCCGCGTCGCTGAGATCCTCTACGGACAGGTCGATGTCCAGTTGACGCGTTTCGCTGACATACGGATGGGGGCGAGTCAGGTCGAGGACCTGCGGACGCGTCTCGAGATGACGAACGCCGTCGCGGCGGAGACGTTCGTCAGCATCCATGCGAATGCGCATACGAGCGTGACGGCTGCCGGGATCGAGACGTTCTACTCGAGCAACGGCAAGTCCTATATGCTTGGAAAAAGCATCCATGACCGGATGATCGCAGCTTTCCCGGCGGCAAAGGACAGGGGCGTCAAGACGGAGGCGTTCTACGTCATCCATGCGACGCCGCGCCCGTCTGTATTGATCGAGCTCGGGTTCCTGACGAATCCGACGGACAGCGCGCGCTTCTACTCGGAGACTGAGCTGAACAAATACGCCCGGGCGATCGCCGACGGGATTCTTGCACAGTGATTCCGAGTTCTTTCGGCAGAAGATGAGCCAGTCCGTGTCCCGCAACTGCGGGATGCGGACTTTTTTGGTGTGGAAAGGAGAAGATATCATGAGAACGCTTGCAAAAATATCGGAGCACAGGTAAAATAATCAGTGGAGCAAGTGCAATCGTTTGCGCAAATGAAACGGCAATGTGCTTGCTACCCATGCACCACGATGTGAAGGAAGGATGGATGACGAATGGCACCGACGATCGAAGCGGTCATTTTTGACTTGGACGGCGTAATCACCGATACGGCAGAATATCATTTTCTGGCGTGGAAACAACTTGGCGAGGAGCTTGAGATCCCGTTCGACCGGGAGTTCAACGAAACGCTCAAAGGCGTAAGCCGGATGGACTCGCTCGACCGCATCCTCGCACTCGGCGGGAAACAGGACGCTTTTTCCCCTGAAGAGAAGGAAGCGCTCGCGGCGAAGAAGAACGAGCATTACGTCGAGTTGATCCATCACATCTCAGCGAAGGACCTGTTGCCGGGAATCACCGATTTCCTCGACGAGATCCGCGCTGCCGGTCTGAAAATCGGGATGGCGTCTGCCTCGAAAAATGCGTTCACGGTCGTCGAGGCACTGGGAGTTCGTCATTACTTTGATCACATCGTGGACGCGGCGACAGTCGCCCAGTCAAAACCACACCCTGAAGTGTTTTTGCGGGCAGCTGAAGCGTTGCATGCGGAACCTGCGCACTGCATCGGCGTCGAAGACGCAGCCGCCGGAGTCACAGCCATCAAGGCTGCCGGTATGTATGCTGTCGGCGTAGGACCAGCCGAGACGCTAGCGGAGTCCGACTACCGGGTCGACTCGACGGATCAACTCTCCCTGACGAAGATCCTCGCGCGCGTCTCAGCGAGCGAAGCGTAAACCTTTCCCTGAAGGTGTACGCCGAACTGAATCATTTTCCATGTGCTTGAGAGGACCTCGGTCCTCTCCTTTTTTTTATGGTTGTTACTTCAGCGCCTCTTCCTGATCCGTTCGAGCTGGACTTTCGACTACGCGCACGGAGCGATCTACAGTGTCGATGATGCGGGTGCGCGTGTCGTTTTTCGAGAGTAGAATCTCGTCACCGTTCTCGTCGAAGCAATACGCGATCGGAATCGAGAAGCCGCAATTCCTGTATGAGCCGTCCGCGTGACTCGTCCCAAGTATCCATGAGTTCTGCTTGACGGCAATCTGTTTCGCTTCGTTCGTCCAGTCCTCGTACTGCTCCTCACTGAACATGCCGACGCCGATCGGGTTGAAGATGAAATTGGTCGACTCAAGGAGAGGCAAATCATCTAATCCGAGGAAAATCTCTCTGCAAAGAAGATAACCATACGTCCCGCCTTCATACTCGACCGTCGATGGGGAGTACAGGTTCACTGATTCAGGGGTTTTGGGTCTAGTGAGAAGGACATTGCCGTCTCGGCCGATGATCATCGCCTGGTCTGATCCTGCCGCGTTCTTGCTGCCGAGCACTATTTCCGTCCCGTGTGCCCGGGCAAGTTCTTGCAGGACTTCCACATCCGTCTCTGAGCAGTAACCTTCAGGATATAACACTAAGTCGATCCCTTCGATGCGCCGCAGTTCGTCTATCAGCTGTGCGCACGCTTTTTCACGTATAGGTTGGCCAATCAGGATCTTCATTTCAAAATATTCCTCCCGTCCATGATGTAAAACAGAGACTCATTGTAACATGATTAATTTGAATTTTCCGTCATTTGCAACAAGGACTTTAGTTCGCAAAATTTCTGTCAGGCAGGAATCGCCGTGATCGGCCGTGTATGCGAAAAAAGCTCGAATCCGTTTTTGGATTCGAGCTTTTCATATCGCCTGATCAGAGCGATGCAAGGATACCTTCTGCGATCGCATCTGCATAACGGTCTTGATAGTAAGGACTGACGAGCTTCGCGCGGTCGCTCGCATTCGAGAGGAAGCCGAGCTCAGCGAGGACGGCCGGGGCGTTCGTGTTGCGGAGCACCGACAGATTGCCTTGCTTGACGCCGCGGTCGACCATACCCGCGTACGAGACGAAGCGCTTCTGGATCTCTTTCGCGAGGGCGATGTCCTTCGTACCGGAATAGTAGAAGTTCTCTGCACCGATCGCCGCAGTCGCTTCCGCAGCGTTGACATGGATGCTGACGAACAGGTTCGTCGCATGTGCGTTCGACATGACGCTCCGGTCAGTCAGCGACGGATAATAGTCGTTCGTATAGCGTGTGAATGTCAGGTCGACCTTGCCTTTGAGGCGGTCAGCGACCTTCTTCGCGACAGAGAGGACGATGTCTCGTTCGTGGATGCCGTTGCGCGTCGCGCCGACATCATGGCCGCCGTGACCCGGGTCGATGACGATGAGCGGGCGGTATGAGGCGGAAGGCTGCCAGAGCGACAGGTACGTCGCGCTGACGTAACCACGGTCGCCGCCAGACGTCTCGACCTGAACGAAGTCTTTCGTCTTATGTGTGTAGTTGTTGAGGACGCGAACCTTCTCGCCGCGGGCGAGTCGTGTGATCAGCGAACCGCTCGTGCTCGCCGTCGCGCGCAGCGCAAGCGAATCGCCGATCGGAACGAGTACGTACATCGTTCCCCCCGTGTAGTCGGCACCGGATCCCGTGACGACGTTCGTCACAGGCGGGACGCTGACCGTCGTCGCCTTCTTCAGGTAGCCACCGGCGACGTAACCCGTCTTGCCGGAATACGTCACTTTGTACCACGAGCCGATCCGGTAGCTTGACGTGACCGTCTTGCCTTTAGGAATGGTGACGAGAAGCTTGCCTGACGTGCTTGCTGAAGAACGGACGTTCAGATTATCTGTCGTGACGTACTTCGTCGAAGTGAACGATGTGCCGGTGACTGTCGGTGCTTTCTTCAGATAGCTGCCGGCGACGTAACCCGTCTTGCCGCCGTATGTCGTCTTATACCAGTTACCGATCCGGTAGCCCGATGTGATCGTCTTGCCCTTAGGAATCGTCAAGTACAGCTTGCCTGAAGAGCTTGCCGTCGAGCGAAGATTCAGATTATCCGTCGTGACGTACTTCGTCGAAGTGAATGATGTGCCGGTCGCCGTTTTGACCGTTGTGATTTCCTTGATGTAGCTGCCGGCGACGTAACCCGTCTTGCCGGCATATGTCGTTTTATACCAGTTGCCGACACGGTAGCCTGACGTGATCGTCTTGCCTTTCGGGATGGTGACGAGGAGTTTCGCTGTGGCACTCCCTGAGACGCGGACGTTCAGGTTTTGAGTCGTGACGTAGGTTTTTGATGCGAACGACACGCCGGCTGACGCCTTCGTCACTGTGCTGACCTTCGTCAGATAACTTCCGCTGACATAGCCCGTCTTTCCTGAATAGGAGACTTTGTACCAGTTGCCGATGCGGTAGCTCGATGAGAGGATCTTGCCCTTAGGGATCGTCAGCAGGCGGGCTGAACTCGCCGTTGCACTCTTGCGCAGGTTCAGGTTGTCGGTCGTCTTATAGGAAGCCTTGGAGAAGGACGTTCCAGTCGCGGCTGCGGCGGACCCTTGGCCGATCGACCATGTCCCGATAAGTAAGAGGAAAACTATTGCAAGAGAGCATAATTTAGTCAGTTTGTTCATTTATTTGCCAATCTCCTTTTGAGTGGATTCATGGGTGCGATAGGATATGTCGTCAAATATGAAATACTTCTGGAATAATTTAATGAATAATTTCTATATTGAATTTCTCTCCTTTCTGTTAAGATGAAATGTAGTGAGTTCTTGCGTATTTTGACATTTTTAAATATGACAAAATAATTAAATTTATAAGAAAATTATATATTACGTTGTAAAATAATATGCGAGACAATTTCAAAAATAATACATTTGAAACATTTTTGAAATACAAATGAGAAAATTAGGAAAGTAGGGTAATGAATGGGAACGAGTGAACATATTTATCGAGAGCTGATGGAGATCGAAGAGGAGTACCGGCGTCTGCAACGGCGGGCAGAATACTTGATCGGGGAACTCAGCCGTCAAACGACATCAGATACGCACGGTGAGATCGCCGTCGCGCAAGAGCGTCCGCTCAAGCAACGCCGCGTCAATCAGCGATACCCGCTCGAAGTCTATGTCCATCAGATCAGCGACCTGATGCGTGAGCGTGAATCGATGTCGGCGCGTGACATCCAGATGGAGCTCGAGCTCCGCTACCGTCACCAAATCAGCAACATCTACCAGTTGATGGCAAAGGTCGAAGCGGCCAATCCGGCGATCAAGAAAGTCGGTCGCGGCATCTATACATATGATCCAAGCGCAGAAGTCCCGATCTTCATGTGAGCCGCTCGTCGGCTCTTTTTTTGTATGTTATAATTCGCGCAGGAGAGTGAAAAAAATATGTTATGGACTGCATCCGTCGTCTGCTTTATCGCGGCCCTGCTCGTCACGCCTGTCGTCAAACGCTTCGCCGTTGCAGTAGGTGCCGTCGACAGTCCGGACGCCCGAAAAGTACACGTACGCATCATGCCGCGCCTTGGCGGCCTCGCGATATATATCGCCTTTTTAATCGGATACTTCATGCTGCAGCCGTCGAGTCCGTATGCGACGCATATCCTCGTCGGAGGATTCGTCATCATCCTGACAGGAGCGCTCGACGACCGTCTGCAGCTCAACGCGCGGCTCAAGCTGATGGGTCAGATCATGGCAGCGGTCGTCGTCCTGAACGGCGGCATCCGGATCGAGTTCATCAACCTGCCGTTCGATCAGCAACTCTATCTCGGTTGGTGGAGCGTGCCGATCACCTTCCTTTGGATCGTCGGCATCACGAACGCCGTCAACCTGATCGACGGCCTCGACGGTCTTGCGGCCGGTGTCTCGAGCATCGTCCTGCTGACGATCATCAGCCTCGCCGTCATCCAGGGGAACGTCTACGTGACGATCGTCGCCATCCTGCTCCTCATGAGCACGCTCGGCTTCCTCGTCCACAACTTCTACCCGGCGAAGATCTTCATGGGGGACACGGGTGCCTTGTTCCTCGGTTACATGCTCGGCGTGCTGTCGCTGCTCGGCTTCAAGAACGTGACATTGTTCTCGCTCGCCGTGCCGGTCATCCTGCTCGGCATCCCGATCTCGGACACGCTGTTCGCGATCATCCGGCGCCTGTTGTCCGGACAGCCGCCCTTCGCACCGGACAAGGCACACTTGCATCACCGGTTGCTTGACCTCGGCTTCACGATGCGCCAAGCGGTGCTCGTCATCTACGGATTGTGCGCCGTGTTCGGCATGACGGCGATCCTGTTCTCCCAGACGAACTCGCTCGGCGCGGTCATCTCGCTGATTCTGCTGCTGCTCGTCCTCGAGGTGCTCGTCGAATCGCTCGGCCTGCTCGGAGAGCGTTACCGGCCGCTGCTCAACCTGTTCTCGAGATTCAACACGAAATGAACGAACGGCCGCCTTGCTCGATGAAGGCGGCCGCTTGAATATAGGGAGGAACATCATGGAAGCGACTGCTCTGAACAAACGCATCGCCTATCTCGACGTCTTGAGAGGGTTCGCGCTCTGCGGCATCCTGCTCGTCAACATGCCGACCTTCATCGGCGAACACCGGGTGCTCGACATGCCGGAGCCCGACCGATACATCCGGCTCGTGTTCGACCTGTTCATCCAGACGAAGTTCTATACGCTCTTCAGCGTCCTGTTCGGAGCCGGTTTCTATCTGTTCACGGCGCGATTGAAGGAGCGGGGCGACTCGCTCGTCATATTCGCGCGGCGCCTGCTCGTCCTGCTATTGTTCGGTCTGCTGCACCTCGCCTTCTTTTGGCGGGGCGACATCCTGCACACGTACGCGTTGACCGGCTTCCTCCTGCTTCTGTTCGTCAGGGCGGGACCGAAGAGTCTCATCTTCTGGGCCATCGTCTCGCAACTCTACATCGCCTTGCTCCAGCTGTCGCTCTTGATGATGGCGCTCTCTGAAGGAGATTCCTCGATCGTCTCGGCCGATTCCGAGCTCGCCCGCCTGAACCAGGAGCGCGACCTGTTCGGACTCCTGCTGCACCATATCCAGGTCGAGTTGCCGGAGGCGCTGTCCGGAACGGCGATCATCTGGCCGGAGATGCTGTCGCTCTTTTTGGTCGGTGCCTATCTGATGCGTCGTTTCTATCTCAAGCCGCCGAGCACGCGCTTCCTCTGGGTGACGTTCTCTGCCAGCCTCGCGCTGTCGCTTCCCTCGCTCGCCGTCATCGTGATGCGTCATCAGGATGTCGCGACGGCTGACGGGTACATCAACTACGTCTTCGTCTGGCTGTCAGGCCGGACGCTCGCCGTCACGTACGCCGCGATGATCGCGATTCTGCTGCGCAGCGGCTTGAGGCTCGGTGCGTTCGCGAGCCTCGGCCGGATGGCGCTGACGAACTATCTCGCGCAGACGGTCGTCTTTACGAGCTTTGTTTTCGCGAGCGGGAAGTTCAATGAGATTCCGCTCTGGTTCGGTCTCCTCATGTGTCTCATCTTCCTGCCGATCCAGGCCGCCTTCTCGCGCTGGTACCTCGCGCGACATGCGCAAGGGCCGTTTGAAGCGGTGTGGCGCCGTTTGACTTACGGCTCACAGCGGGAAGTGGAGAAGAGGAAAGCGAACTAATCTGAGAGAAAGAAGTGATTGAATTTGCGTCATCTGAAAGAAATCTTCCTCGTCTCGACGAAGCTCGGGCTGACGTCGTTCGGCGGACCTGTCGCCCACCTCGGCTATTTCTACGACGAATACGTCAAACGGAGGAAGTGGCTTGACGAGAAGGCATATGCCGACCTCGTCGCACTCTGTCAATTCCTGCCGGGACCGGCCTCGAGTCAGGTCGGCATGGGCATCGGGCTGATGCGCGGCGGGATTCCCGGCGCGATCATCTCGTTCATCGGCTTCACGTGGCCGTCGAGCCTCGTGCTTGCGCTGTTCGCCTTGCTTGCAGCCCAGTTCGATCTCGCGGACGCCGGCTGGATCCATGGGCTGAAGCTCGTCGCTGTCGCTGTCGTCGCAGACGCGGTGCTCGGAATGGGGATGAAGCTCGTTGCCGGGCGCGTCCAGATGCTCCTGATGCTCGGGGCGCTCGCTGTCGTCCTGTTGATTCCCCACCCGCTGACGCAGGTGCTCGCTCTCGTCGCCGCCGGGGTGATCGGCCTGTTCGTCTTCAAACGTGAGGGTGAGCCCGCGGAACGCCTCGCGATCCCGGTCTCCCGGAAGCTCGGAGCCGTGTCGCTCGTCTTGTTCGTCCTGCTGCTCGCCGGACTTCCGTTCCTCGGTGCATTAGTCGAGAAGGGACAGGTCGTCAGTGCGTTCTACCAAGCCGGAGCGCTCGTCTTCGGCGGCGGACATGTCGTCCTGCCGTTCCTGCAGCAGTCGCTCGTCCCGGACTTCATCGGCGGTGACTCGTTCCTAGCCGGGTACGCCGCGGCGCAAGCCGTGCCGGGGCCGCTCTTTACGTTCGCGACGTATCTCGGGACGGCGATCGGCGGAATAGGCCTCGGCCTGCTCGCGACGCTCGCCATCTTCCTGCCCGGCTTCCTGCTCGTCGTCGGTGTCCTTCCGTTTTGGGACCGTGTCCGCTCGAACGCGCGTGTCCAGGAAGTGCTCGTCGGCGTCAACGCGGCGGTCGTCGGGATTTTGCTCGCGGCACTATACGACCCGATTTGGACGTCGAGCGTCAAGGAGTCGGCGGACTTCGTCGTCGCACTCATCCTGTTCATCCTGCTCCGCTTCTTCAACCAGGCACCGTGGCGGATCGTCGTGCTCGGTGCGCTACTCGGCAGTTTGATCAGTCTGTGATTGAAAATGAAGAACGCTCCGCTTGTCACGAGGACAGGCGGAGCGTTTTTGGTGTTCAGTTCCGTTTTTCGAGATGAAGGATACGGATGCCGTCCCGTTCGGTGAACCAGGCTTGTTCGAAGCCGAACGACTCGTAGAGCCCGATCGCAGGCAGGTTCGCCTCGCCGGTCGAGACGAAGCGAATCGTCTCGTGGGCAAGAAGGTGCGAGACGAGCTGTCGTCCGATGCCGCGCCGGAACGCCTGAGGGGCGACGACGAGCCGTGTGATCGTCGCGTCTTCATAGGTGATTGCGCCGATGAGGCCGCCTTCCTCGAAGACATAGCCGGCGGGGCGTTCCTCCTCGATGTCGGAAAGCGTCTGCGCGAGCGGCGGAAAGACCGTCACCCCGAGGAGATCGGCTTCGATTCGGTACGAGGCGCGTTGCAACTCGAGCAACGCCTGCGCGTCACTCGTCTGCAGGGGCCGGATCACCGGATTCTCCCGGGAGGTCGGTCGTCTCCGTCTCGGCGCCGGTCGAACCGGTGTCAGCAACCAGGCCGAGCTGCGCCTTCAGTTCCTGTTTCGTCTGTTCGAGTGACGTCGGGTCGATCTGGTAATAGTAGCCGCCGTTGATCTTCGTGTCGGCACCTTTCAGTTCGATCCGCGTCACTTGGTTGAGCGACTTGATGAACGGCTGGAGCTGCATCGCTTCACTCAGCGACATGTTCGTCTGGAGGTTCTCGCCTGCGGCGTCTAGCAGACCGTTCAGCTTCGTGATCGAGCTGAGCGACGTCGACTTCTCGACGATCGCCTGGATGACCTGCTGCTGGCGCTTCGTCCGGCCGATGTCGCCTTCCGGGTCCTCGTAGCGCATCCGCGCGTAGGCGAGCGCCTCCTCGCCGTTCAGCGTCTGGAGGCCGGGCTCGAGCTGGATGCTCTGGCGCTTGTCGTTCGAGTCGAGCGTGTTGATCGGCAGGAGGACATCGACCTCGATGCCGCCGAGCGCGTCGACGATCGTGACCACGCCGTTGAAGTTGACGAGGGCGTAGTAGTCGATTGGGATGTCGAGCAGGTTCTCGACGGTCTCGATCGTCGCGTCGATCCCGCCATGAGCGAACGAATGGTTGATCTTGTCCTCACGCTCGACATACGGGATGTAGACGAGCGAATCGCGCGGTATGCTCAGCATGCTGACCTTCTTGCCTTGCTTGTTGAACGTCGCGACGATCAGGGTGTCGGCACGTGAGCTCGTGTCGCCTGGGCGGGCGTCGGTTCCTGCGAGCAGGACGGAGAAGTGGTCCTTCGTCAGGTCGACCGTCGTCTCGCGCTTGTCGGATTTGTCGCCGCGTCGCAGTTCCGTCTGCGTGCCGTTCGCCGTCTGGAACGTCTTATAGGTGACGTAGGCGAAGGCGCCGCCGCCGGTGAAGAGGACGAACAGGACCGTCCAGACGAGGACACGGACCCACGTCTTCCTCGGTTTTTCGGTTGTCCGCTTATGGCGCGAACGGGGTGTCTTAGGATCCACAGGACATGCTCCTTACTTCTTCATGAAAGTTATTAGAAAACTTTGAGATTTCTTTACCTTTCAGTATAGCAGGTCAGGAATTTATGTCACGCTCGACATATGTTTGCGACTGTGTGGAAATGTGGGCTTGACCGTTCGTCATATCCGTCATCCAGGCAGTGAAGCGTTCCGTCTCGCCTGTCTCGACCAGGACGTCGAGGGCGACCTGTTCGAGATAGTGGATCTCCTTGATCATGTGATCCGATCCGCGGAGCTCGTTCTCGAGCTTGCCGAGCCATGTGTAGTTGACGCTGACGCGGACGACGTCATGAAGGACCCGTTCGACGACGCCGACAGCGTTCAACGCTTCGGATACGCTCGACCCGTACGCCCGGATCAGTCCGCCGCCTCCGAGTTTGATCCCGCCGAAGTAGCGGGTGACGACGACTGCCGTGTCGCGCAGGTCGCGTTTCTTCAACACCTCGAGCATCGGCACGCCGGCCGTCCCGCTCGGTTCGCCGTCATCGTTCGCCTTCTGGATCTCGTTGCGCTCGCCGATCACGTAGGCGGAACAGTTGTGGTTCGCGCCGTGGTGCATTTTTTTGATGCTTTGGATGAAAGTTTGCGCCTCTTCTTCCGATGAGACACGTGAGAGATACGTGATGAATCGCGACTTTTGGATAAGGATTTCGTGGAAACCGTTTTCTTTTATTGTATAATAATGAGATAACGTCATAACTTGAGAGTTTCCTCCTTCTATAGGGGTTTTATAAAGCATACCGACGAATTGGCAGAGAGACAACTCACGAGCGCAGGGAGTGGAGGAATGAACATGACGAACGGGACGCAGGACGAGCTTTCGCTGAACGACATCGTACATAATATCATCGGTGTAGTCGAGGAGAGCCGGGAGGAGATCGTCCGGATCACGGAGAGCTCACGCGAACAGTACGCGGAGATCCAGCAGGAGCTGCAGGAGCTGAAACTGAAGGTCGAACACTATATAAAAGAGGCGGAGCGCCTTGAACGGCTGGTCCGGGACGCGAAAGCACGGCTCGTCCTCGTCAGCAAGCAGTTCTCGAGCTACAGCGAAGAGGACATCCGCAAGGCGTACGAGACGGCGAACCAGCTGCAGCTCGAGCTGTTCATCAACGAGCGGGACGAGGCGGGCTGCCGGAAACGGCGGGATGAGCTCGAACGGCGCCTGATCCATCTCGACGAGACGATCGAGCGGGCGGACGTCCTGATCGGCCGCGTCTCGGTCATCCTCAACTTCCTGACGGACGACATGCAGGCGATGAACGAGAAATACGAGAAGGCGATGATGAAACAGCAGATGGGACTGAAGGTGTTCCAGTCGGCCGAGAACGAACGGCGCCGTCTCTCGCGCGACATGCATGACGGTCCGGCCCAGACGCTCGCGCACGTGTTGATCCGGGCCGATCTGATCGAGAAGATCCACCAGCACAACGGGGCGGAGGCCGCCTTCGAGGAGATCCACCGTCTCCGTTCACTCATCCGTGACGGGCTCGCGGACATCCGCCGCATCATCTACGACCTGCGTCCGATGACGCTCGACGATCTCGGGTTCGTGCCGACGCTCGAGCGCTATCTGCGCCATATCGAGGAGATATCCGGGATCCCGGTCCACTTCACCTATCGCGGCGGAGGCGAACGGATCAACTCGACTTACGAGGTCGCCGTCTTCCGGATCGTACAGGAAGCGGCACAAAATGCGGTAAAACATTCCAAATCGACCGAGATTCGTATTATCATAGAACAATACCTCCATTCCATCCGCATCCATGTCAAGGACAACGGCGTCGGCTTCGACTACGACGAAGCGACGAAGTCGTGTGACGAATCGTTCGGACTTGTCGGCATGCGCGAGCGGATCGAGCTGATCGACGGCGAATTCGATGTCGTCACATCGCCTGGGGAGGGTACAGTCATCAAGGTAAAGATTCCGATCGAGGAATCAGACGTGAGAGGGGAAACACTGTGAATAACGAGCAAGTGAAAGTAGTAATCATCGACGATCATCAGCTGTTCCGTGAAGGGGTCAAACGAATCCTTGATTTCGAGAAGGAGTTCGACGTCGTCGCGGAGGGGGAGAGCGGGGCGGAAGTCATCGCGCTCGTCGAGGCCCATCAGCCGGACATCGTCTTAATGGATATCAATATGCCGCAAGTCAACGGCGTCGAGGCGACGAAACGACTGATGGAGGTCTATCCGGACGTCCGCGTCATCATCCTGTCGATCCACGATGACGAGACCTATGTCATGCACGCGCTCGGCGCGGGCGCGGTCGGTTATCTCCTCAAGGAGATGGCGACGGACGAGCTCGTCAACGCGATCCGTTCCGTCTACCGGGAGGGCGGGTACGTCCATCCGAAGGTCACGCCGAACCTGCTTCAAGAGTATCGCCGCCTGATGAAACTCAAACAGAGCACGGCGACGCAGACGGCAGTCGCCCGGACGGCGGAAGCTCCGCTCCACGTCCTGACGCGCCGCGAGTGCGAAGTGCTCCAGCTGCTCGCTGACGGGTTTTCGAACCGGGCGATCAGCGATACGCTCTTCATCAGCGAGAAGACGGTCAAGAACCACGTCTCCTCCATCTTACGCAAGATGAACGTACCGGACCGGACGGGTGCGGTCGTCGAGGCGATCCGCCGCGGATGGGTCGTCGTCGTGTGATCAAGGACGGAAGTGCTCCTTCCGTCCCTTTTTTCTAGTGTCAAAGTTATGCTAAAATAAATACCGATTGCAGTCACGGGGAAGCCGGCGACTGCGACGTAACTATCAAAAGCGAGGACATTTCCGAATGAGTCAGATTGAGATCTTAACGGATAGCACTGCCTATCTGCCAGCAGCGTATTGTGAACAACATCAAGTGAACGTCGCTCCGCTCAGCGTCATCTTCGATGGGACGTCCTACCGCGAAGGGCTCGACATGACGGTGCCGGAGTTCTATGAGCGGATTCAGACAGGCAGCCTTCCGACGACGTCGCAGCCGAACATCGGCGGGGTGGTCGATTTCCTCGAGACGCTGCCGGCTGGGACGGACGTCATCGCGGTCTCCTTGTCGAGCGGGATCAGCGGCACGTATCAGGCGCTCCACACCGCCAACATGATGGTCGACCAGGTCACGGTCCATCCGGTCGATTCACGGATCTCCTGCATGCCGCAGGCCTTCCTCGTGATGGAGGCGGTCAAGATGCGCGACGCCGGACATTCGGCGGAAGCGATCGTCCGTCGGCTCGAGGAGCTCAAAGGGAAGATCCGGGCGTATTTCGTAGTTGATGATCTCGAGCACCTCCAGCGCGGAGGGCGCCTCAGCGTAACGCAGGCACTCGTCGGATCACTCCTGAAGATCAAGCCGGTCCTTCATTTCGTCGACGGGAAGATCGTCCCGTTCGAGAAGATCCGGACGTTCAAGCGGGCAGTCCGCAAGATCGAGGAGATGATGAGCGAGTCGATCGAAGGGGACGGGAAGGGCTACGTCATCGGTGTCATCCATTCGGAAGACCCGGCGAAGGCAGAGGCCGAGATCGCCTCCCTGAAAGAGGCATATCCGGCAGCTCGCTTCGAGATGAGCGTGTTCGGTCCCGTCATCGGGACGCACCTCGGTCCGGGCTCGCTCGGCATCACGTGGTACTGTGAGGACTAAAAGGTCTTCTTCGACGTAACAGAACAGGAACGGGAAGGTTTCATTCCGCGAACGAGCGGGACTGAGGCCTTCCCTTTTTCGTTCCCTCAGCCGCGGGGGCGCCTGAGGACGGGCCGGCAGGCAGGAGAAGCGGCGGACTGGGCGAATCCGTCTCTTGAAGATGAATGAAAGGAGAATTCCTATGCTGAGAGGACGACTCGTCCGCCATACCGGGCCTCATCCGGGCCTCATCCGTTTCAAAGCCGTCACGTGGAGATGCCGTCGTTGCGGCGGGCTGCCGACGCCTGCACCTTGCACCTGTGGACCGTTCTGCCGCTATTGCCGCCACTGCCTGGCGCTCGGTGTACTCCGCTCCTGCGATACGCTCGCGACCGACCCGCGGCCGCTCGATCCACCGAAGCCGGCGCGGCTCATCCCGAAGGAGCTGACGCCTGCGCAGGAGCGGATCTCGAGCCGGATCGAGCAGGCGATCGCGACAGGTTCCCGCCTGCTCGTCCACGCCGTCTGCGGCGCCGGCAAGACGCCGATGCTTGACCGCGGCATCGAGACGTCGCTCCGTCTCGGAAAGCGGGTGCTCGTCGCCGCCCCGCGGACCGACGTCGTCCGTGAGCTCGCCCGTCATTTCGAAGCGGCATTCCCGGACGCCGACATCAAGGTCCTCTACGGCGGCTCGAGCGACCGCCTGCAGGTCGGCGACATCACGATCAGCACGACCCACCAGCTCTTCCATTACTACCGCTGTTTCGACACCGTCATCGTCGATGAGATCGACGCCTTCCCGTACCGGTTCGACTACCGTCTGCGCCGCGCCGTCCGCCGCGCGGCGAAGCCGGGTGCTTCCCGCATCCTTCTGAGCGCGACACCGGCGCGCCTCGACCGTCTCCTTCCCGTCGTCACCTTGTCCCGCCGCTACCACGGTTTCCCGCTTCCCGTCCCGCGCCTCCATCTCGGCTATCGTTTCGATGACGTCAAGGCGTTTATCCTCGACCATCCGGACGCACCGCGCCTGCTGTTCGTCCCGCGCGTCTCCCAGCTCGATGTCTGGCAGCGCAAACTGGCTGAAGTTGGCATCACGGCCGAGACCGTGCATGCCGCGGATCCGGCACGTGCGGAAAAGGTCGAGCGCTTCCGGACGTCTCGCGGCATCCTGCTTGCGACGACGATCTTAGAGCGCGGCGTGACGATCAAAAACGTCCAGGTCGCCGTCTGCGAGGCCGACCGCTTCACGGAGTCAGCCCTGATCCAGATCGCGGGACGGGCCGGACGGAGCACGGATCATCCGGACGGGGACGTCGTCTTCTTTGCGGATGACCGGACGAACGCCCTGTACGGGTCGATCGACGCGATCAAGCGGGCGAACCGCGGATGAAGTGCCTCCTCTGTGCGGAACACTTCATCCCGGTCTGGACGCCTGAGAACTTATTCACTAGCCAACGAACCTGTCCGGACTGTACAATGAAATTTGTGAAATCAGGGGAATGCGCTGACTGCGGAAAGCCTGGAAGAACCCTGTGCGCGGACTGCGTAAGGTGGCGTCTGAAGGGAGAAAAGCTCGTCACCCGGACGCTCTACCTGTATGATGCGGCGGGGAAGGACTTCATGCGCCGCTTCAAGTTCCTTGGCGATCCTGTGCTGATCGAGGTGTTTCGAAGCGACCTGAAACAGGTAAGAATGAAAGTGGACTGGATCGTCCCGTTGCCGCTGAGCGCGGAGCGGATCGCAGACCGGCGCTACAATCAGTCTGCGCTCATCGCGAAGCGGATTCGAGGACGGAAGCGAAATCCCCTGTCTCGAATCGACCTGCCGGCGTCGAGCGGACTGACGAAGGCGGAACGGGAAGGGCGGGAGAATCCGTTCCGTCTCGAGAGACCGTGCGCCGGAAAACGGATCCTGCTCGTCGACGATGTCTATACGACCGGGACGACGCTCCATCAGGCGGCCTCCGTCTTGCGCGCAGCAGGCGCCGCGGAAGTTTGTGCATTAACTTTGTTTCGGAGTGTTTAAGAATTCATGATTCGTGCCGATACTCTCTATGAGGTGAAGGAAATGGATGTCATGAACTGCACGAAATGCGGGAAATTGTTTGTTCGTCAATCAGGAGGCTTATGCGCGGACTGCGTACGTCTGGATCATCTGGACTTCGAGAGGGTGCGTGATTTCCTGAGAGAACGGCGAAACGTCAAAACCTCACCGAAGGATGTCGAAGTGATGATCGGCGTCAAGGCTGATACGGTCATCCGCTACATTCGAGAAGGGCGCCTCCTCGTCTCAGAGATCTCAAAGATCGAGATGGAGTGCGACAGCTGCGGCAAACCTTCGTCAGACGGCACGATCTGCCGCAATTGCCGTGATGAGATGCGACGCGAGCTCACGAAAGCGATGACGAATTCTTCTTCTGGCACTTCGAAACCATCGACGTATCGAACTTGAACAAGAATAGCGTGATCTAGAAAGCAGGTGTTCACATGCGAATTGATTCTTCGAAATGGGTGCATATGCCCCAAGCTTACGAACGAACTCAAAAAGTAGAAGGAACAGACCAAAAGAAAAGCGGCAAGGTCGACCAGGTGTCGATCTCGAGCGAGGCACGTGCCCGCTTCGAGGACACGGAGACGAGCCGCTCAGAAAAAATCAATGCTCTTCGCCAAGCGATTGAAGACGGAACTTATAAACCGGACCCAGTGAAGATTGCGGAGCGGTTTCTACGCTTGTGAGGGCGGATGAACAAAAGTTTGAGGCGACTCGGGGCAAGGATGCGCGGGTCGCTTTTTATATGAAGTAAAGTCAACGGGACAGGAGTGAGGAACGATGGAGACGATCAAGCAGTTGAACGAAGCGCACGAGGCGCTGCTCGCGCTTGCACGCGAAAAGACGGAAGTATTGATCAGGAACGATATGCCGCGGCTATCTGAAATCGTCAAGGAGGAGCCGGTGCTCGCGAAACGGATCATCAGTCTCGAAGAGGAGCGGATCGCGATGATGGGTGCCGTCTCGATGACGGAATGGCTCGCGGATCATCCGGAGAACACGGACGTCCTGCGCGACCTCGTGCGGACGCTCGGTGAACTGAAGCGGATCAACGAGCTGAATGCGGAACTTCTGACTCAGTCGCTTCATTATCTCGACTGGCATCTCCAGCTCCTCATCCCGGAGGCAGACGATTTTACATACGGGCAGTCGGCGATCGACAAAGCTCATTTCAACCGAAACGCGTAAGGAGGAGACATCATGGGATCGACATTCATGGGGCTTGAGACCGGGCGCCGGGCGCTGACGACACACCAGTGGGCGCTCCAGGCTACGGGGAACAACGTCGCGAACGCGAGCACGGCCGGCTATTCACGCCAACGGCTCATCATGGCGACGACGGAACAATTGACGCAATCGATCGGCAGCGGAAAAGTCGCGCAGTTCGGGACAGGCGTCCGCGGCGAGATGATCGAGCGGATGCGCGACTTGATGGTCGACAAACAGTACCGCGACGAATCGACGAAGGTCGGCTATTACGGCGCGAAGATCGAGGCGTTCGGCCGGATGGAGGACATCATCAACGAGCCGTCCGACACGGGCCTCGCACAAGCATTCGACGGCTTCTGGGAGTCGCTTGAGACGCTTTCGACGAACCCGCAGGACTCGGGCGCGCGCAGCGTCGTCCGCCAGAAGGCGGAGACGCTCAGCCAGACGTTCAACTACATGGCGACGTCTCTCGAGAAGGTCCAGGGCGACATCAAGTCGGAAATCGAGGTCTCGGTCAAGAAAGTCAACGACCTGCTCGAGAAGATCCACAACGTCAACAAGCAGATCCACGAGATCGAGCCGATGGGCGTCCTGCCGAACGATCTGTACGATGAGCGGGACCGCTACTTCGACGAGCTGTCGGAGTATATCGACTTCGAGAAGAAGCCGATCGACACGGAAGCGATCACGTCAGGAAACATGGGCAACGCCGTCAAGACGGCGGAAGGACGGGTTGATATCATCCTGAAGACACCTGATCCGGCAAGCGACTACGTCATCGAGCTGTCAAAAGGAGTGTCCAGATTCGACATTTCGTCGATCGGTACGGCTACGGACTTCAAAGTAGGGACGACGACACTTGCGATCAAGGACGGACTGATGAACGGCAAGCTGCGCGGTCTGCTCGAGATGCATGGATATCCCGGCAGCAGCACCGACGTCAGCTATGCGACGATGCTGACGAAGCTCGATACGCTCGCGAGTGAATTCGCGACGGCGTTCAATACGAAGCATAAGGAAAACAGTGTGATTTCCTCGTCAGGTGCAACACCGACACCTGCGTCGGACTTCTTTGCGCCTGCGACCGGGGCGACAATCTCGGCGAAAACGATCAGTCTGAGCAGCGCAATCAAGGCGAGCGTCTATAACATCGCGACATCGAAAGACGGCAACATCGGTGACAGCACAGGCGCACTCGCTCTCGCGGACGTAAAAAAGGACAAGGTAATCGACGGCAACAAGACGACGGTCGGTTCCTACTACCAATCGATGATCGGCGACATGGGTGTCGCAGCCGACCAGGTCGGACGCCTCGGCAAGAACGCGGCAGTCCTTCTTGAGAATGCGGACCAGCGCCGCATGTCGGTCTCGGCCGTCTCGATCGATGAGGAGATGACGCTGATGATCCAGTATCAGCACGCTTACAATGCGGCAGCACGAAATATTACCACTGTCGATGAGATGCTCGATAAGATCATCAACGGCATGGGACTCGTAGGACGGTGATGATTAAATGCGCGTGACACAGACGATGTTGACGAAGACGAATATCGGACACCTCTCCTCAAGCTACCAGAAGCTGAGTGTGCTCCAGGAACAACTGATCAGCGGCAAGAAGATCCAGCGTCCGTCCGAGGACCCGGTCGTCGCGATGCAAGGGATCCGCTACCGGACCGAGGTCCGGGAAGTCGACCAGTTCAAGAAGAACATCAGCGAGGCGACGGGCTGGATGGACTTGACGGACTCGGCGCTCGACGAGGCCTCGTCCGCGATGCGCCGGATCCGCGAGCTGACGACGCAGGCGGCGAACGATACGTACGACGCGACGCAGCGCCAAGCGATCCAGAGCGAGGTCGGGCAGCTGATCGAACACATCGGGACGCTCGCGAACACGAAGTACAACGAGAAGAGCATCTTCAACGGGACGAAGACGGACAAGCCGCTCGTCGACATGGACGCTTTGAAGGACTACCTGAAGAACGGCGGGGCGACGTCGTCGATCTACAAAGACGCGACGATCGCGGACCAAGCCATCGAATACGAGATCTCTTCCGGCATCAAGGTCGATATCAACGTCAAACCGGATGAAGTGTTCGGAACAACAACTTTCGAGAAGTTGAAAGCTCTCTATGACAAACTCGGTGAAAGTGTTCAAAACAATGGGGAAGAGCTTTCGGGCATGCTTGAATCGATCGATGACATCCTCGACAAGACGGTCGAGACGCGCGCCGATCTCGGTGCCCGGGTCAACCGGCTCGAGTTGAACGCGTCGCGGCTCGACGATCAGGAAATCATCGCGAAGGCGATCATGTCGAACAACGAGGACATCGACGCAGAGAAGGTCATCATGGAACTGAAGTCTTACGAGACACTTCACCGTGCCGCCCTCAGCGCCGGTGCCCGCGTGATCCAGCCGACATTGCTCGACTTCCTGAGATAAGGAGCTGATTGTTTGAACGCTCGTCTTGAGATGCGCCAAACCTACGCGCAGATTGGAATGGACAGCTCGCGTCCGCATATCGAACAGAAGCAGGCACCTGCCGAGCTGTCGATCGAGCAGCCGAGAGGCCGCCTTGAGATCGAGACGCAGGCCGCGGTCCTCGAGATCGACTCTTCGCGGGCATGGAGTGAGATCGGGCGCGTCCCGCCGCTCGAGAGCGGGAAGAACTTCGCCGAGGCGGCGAAGCAGGCCGGACGGGAAGGCACGTCGAGGATGGCCGCCGAAGGCGATCAGTTGATGCGGATCGAGAACGGCGGCAACGCCGTCTCCCGCATCGCGAAGTCCTATACGACGCCGCCCGCCGAGGTGACGCAGTTCGGCTTCACGCCGCGCAGCCTCGATCGGGTCAAGATCAACTATACGCCGGCCGAGGTCCGCGTGAACTATACGGCGGAACGGCCGCGAATCGACGTGAAGGTCAATCGTCCGGAGCTGACATCAGCGCCTTGGACGACGGACATCTACCTGCGGCAAAAAAATCAACTGGATATGTGGCCGGTCGGCGGCATATACGACGGGAAAGGGTAAAACGACATGCAAATCGAAACTGATTTTTTTGGTAAGGTCGACGTGAACGAATCGGAAGTCATCACGTTCGCCTCCGAGGTGCCGGGCTTCCCGGAAGCGAAGCGCTTCCTGCTCCTGCCGTTCGGGGACGACGTCCCGTTCTGGTCGCTGCAGTCGGTCGACCAGCCGGAGTGCGCCTTCATCGTGACGAACCCGTTCTGGATCGATGCGGGCTACGCGTTCGAACTTCCGGAAGTCGCGAAGGAACAGCTCGAGATCGACGACGCCGCGCAGGTCGCCGTCTACACGACGGTCACGCTGCGTGAGCCGTTCGACTCCTCGACGACGAACCTTCGTGCGCCGTTCGTCATGGAGACGAAGGGACGCAAGGCGAAACAGATCATCCTCGACGAGAAGTTCCCGAACCGCCAGCCGGTCGGGAAGCTCACTAAAGCGGGTGAACGCTGATGCTCGTCTTGAAACGAAAAGAAGGCGAAGCGATCCAGATCGGGGACGACATCGAACTCGTCATCCTCGGGATTGATGGTGACCAGGTCAAGGTCGGCATCAATGCGCCGCGCCATATCGATGTCCATCGGAAAGAAATCTACTTGACGATCCAGGAGGAGAACGCGGAAGCTTCCCGTTCGGCCGGATTGATGGAAAGACTTTTGAAACAGCGTTCGGAATGACTTCTTGAGGCGGATGCCTCAGGAAGTTTTTTTGTGCCGTTCATCCCGGGAAATCATGCTCAGCCGGCCGGAATCGTGTATAGTAATGGAAGAATAGTTAAGGTCATGTACAAAAATGGAGGAGTGGCGCTGATGAACGAGACGAAGCAACTGAAGAAGGACGCGGACCGCGTCTTGAAGGAGACGAGCCGGACGTTCTACATACCGATCAGCCGCTTGTCGACCGAGTTGCAGGAAGCGGTCGGGGCTGCTTACCTTGCGATGCGTGCGATCGATGAGATCGAGGACCATGAGGAGCTCGCGAAGGACGTCAAGAGCCGCCTGCTCCGCGAGACGGCGCTGCTTCTGCGTGGGACGTTCGACACTGCCGCATACGGTGCGCTCATCGCCCCGTACGCTGATCTGTTGCCTGAGGTGACGATACGTCTCGGGGACTGGGTCGACTACTGTCCGGAAGGGATCCGCTCGAAGGTGCTCGATTCGACGGCCGAGATGGCGGAAGGAATGGCAGCCTGGGCCGAGCGTGACTGGCTCGTCGAGACGGAGGCGGACCTTGACGAGTACACGTACTACGTCGCGGGACTCGTCGGCGTGATGCTGTCGGACGTCTGGGAATGGAAGGCGGGCATCGTCACGGACAAGGAGCAGGCGATCGGTTTCGGCCGCGGACTGCAGGCGGTCAACATCCTGCGGAACCAAGGGGAGGACGCGGAACGCGGCGTCGGCTATTTCCCGCCGGGCTGGACGACGGAGGACATGTTCGCCTATGCGCGGGCGAACCTCGCGCAGGCGGATGCCTACCTCGCCTCGATTCCGAAAAAGACGACGATCCACCAGTTCTGCAACATCCCGCTCGCGCTTGCGCACGGCACGCTCGACGCGCTCAGCCGGGGCAAGGAGAAGCTGAGCCGGCCGGAAGTGTTGAAGATCGTCGGCGGTGCGATGCTCAAAGGGTAAGGGAAATCGGATGAAAACAAGAAACGGATTGCTGTCCTGTCAGGAGGACACGCGATCCGTTTCTTTTTCGTGTTCTAAAGTGATGTCCGCGAACACTCCGTAATGGTCGCTCGGCAGGATTTTCACTCCGGTGACTGGCATATTCCCGAATACGTCAACCTTATCGATGGACGGGAGGTTCTCACCTTTCTTTTGACATAAGATCCAATCATAGCGGACAGGCCGCTCGAAATTCGAACCGTTCCTCAAGTGCGGATTATCGACGGGATCGAGCGTGGCTTGAGCTTTGATGCCATGCTGTTCCTCTTGAAGCTGGGCGACATCTGACCACAGATGACCAGTCAGGTAATGGTGAACCGGTGAATCCGGATCATCATTGAAATCACCACAAAGAATCTCAAACGCTGTAGTACCATCGCCTTCGAAGATCCAATCGTGTACGGATTTCATCTGTTCTTCCCTTGTCGCGGAAGAACGCCAATTGAGATGGACGTTCGTCAGACCGAATGTAATATCACCCATTTCGAAAGTGATCCTAATCGCACAGTAATTCGATTCCTTCGTATCCGTATACCAAATCGCATCTTCCGTAGAAATCGGATATTTGCTCAAAAAAGCCAGCCCCTCGTCTGGAGAATCAGGATACTCCTTGAAGACGCAAAAGGGGAAGCCGGTCTTCTGTGCGATATGCCGGGCGACATTCATGCCTTCTTCACCGTTCATATAAGTTTTGACTTCCTGGAGCGCAAGGAAGTCCGGATTGACACGTGTCACTTCTTCACAGATCGAATCGATCCGCTCAGCCCATGAGGACGGATTGTTCCAAATGTTGAAGGTGGCGATTCTCATCATATCCCTCCTTTCGCAAGGTCATTTCAGCAAAGGTTGTTCTCCCTCGTAAAGATGCAGACAATCCTAAAAAAACAGCCTCGACCCTTGTCATACAGGGATCGAGGCTGTCTGGCCTGGACGGTCAGCGAATGTCCTCGAGGTAGGTGAGCACCTTCTCCTCGTATGCCTTCCGGTCATGTTTATACGACTGGACGTGTCCGCCGTTGTTCGTCACCCAGAGGATGCTCTGGCGGGCCGCCTGATGGATCTTCTCGTTCTCCCGGACAGGGATCGCGTCGTCGCCCTTGCCGTGGATCAGAAGGACCGAGTAGTCGAGACGCCGGATCGCCTCGACCGGTTTGACGCGTTCCGGGTTCAATCCCGTCAGGAACGGCGTCACCTGCAGGATGACCGGCGTGAACGGGATGTTCGGCAGGCCGCTCCAGACAGGCAGGTTCGTCTCGAGGTAGTCCTTCAAGTCGCTGAACGGGCTGTCGGCGATGACGCCAGCGACGTCCGCTTTCGGTGCTGTGACGAGCGAGGTCGCTGCCCCCATCGAGATGCCATAGAGGACGACCGGTTTTGACGATCGCGACTTCGCGTAGCGGACGGCGGTCAGGAGGTCATCCTGTTCCTTCGCCCCGACCGTCACCCGGTCACCCTCGGACTTCCCTGAGCCGCGGAAGTCGAACGTCAGGACGTTGTAGCCCGCGTCATGGAACTTCTTGAACAGCGGCAGGACGGGGATGTCCTCCTGTTCCCGGTTCTTGCCGTAGCCGTGGGCGAAGACGATCGTCAGCTTCGCGTCCTCACGCGGAATCCACCAGCCGGACAGGCGCGTCCGGTCCTTGATCGAGCGGAAGCTGACGTCCTCATACTTCAGGTTCTCTGCCTTGAGCGGGTTCGTCGTCAGCTTCTCCCGTTCAGGCGCTGTCAGGTTGAGCCCGACGTAGGAGGAGAGACCGACGATTCCGACGACTGCGACCGTCAGCAGCGTGATGAGTGAGACGATGATTTTTTTCTTGTGTTTCTTCAAGCGGGTTCCGTCCTTTCGCGCAAGGAGCGCTTCGAATGAAATCAGTGGATATCCTTCTTCTTGAACCGTCCGCCGTGGACGTCGTGGATGTTGCCGATCGCGATGAACGCCTCCTTGTCGAAGTCGGTGACGATCTCCTTGAGCTTCGTCTCCTCGAGGCGCGAGATGACGCAGAAGATGACCTTCTTGCCTTCGCCGGTGAACGCTCCTTCGCCGTCGAGGTAGGTCAGGCTGCGCCCGAGCCGGTCCATGATGGCGGAGCCGATCTCCTCATAGTTCTCCGAGATGATCCAGACGCTCTTCGACTGGTCGAGCCCATCGATGACGACGTCGATCGTCTTGAAGGCGATGAAATAGGTGATGAGCGAGTACATCGCCCGGTCCCAGCCGAAGACGAAGCCGGCAGCACCTAGGATGAAGACGTTGAAGAACATGACGATTTCGCCGACCGAGAACGGCGTCGACCGGCTGAACGAGACGGCGAGGATCTCCGTCCCGTCGAGCGATCCGCTCGAGCGGATGACGATCCCGACACCGATCCCGAGCAACAGGCCGCCGAAGACCGTCGCGAGGAGCGAGTCGGTCGACATCGGTACCATCCCTTCGAACAGCTTCGTCGCGACCGCCATGGCGAAGATCGCGTACAGCGTCGACAGGGCGAACGTCTTCCCGATCTGCTTGTAGCCGAAGAAGATGAACGGGATGTTCAGGAAGAACAGCCAGAGGGCGAGCGTCGTGTCGGTCAGCGTCGACGAGATGATCGAGATGCCGACGATGCCGCCGTCGATGATCTGGTTCGGGACGAGGAAGCCTTTCAGTCCGAGCGCGAACAGGACGGCCCCGAGCGTCAGGAAGACGAGTCGTTTGAATATCTGTCCCTTCCGTGTCCTTCGGTGTTGTTTTAAATTCGCTGCAGCTTGCATGGAATTCCTCCTTCAAAATCATAATCTTCCTAAAGTATACCAAAAAAGCACCGGGACGTTATCGGAACGTCCCGGTGCTGCTCATTCGTAAGGTAACCGCTGGAAGTGGCGCATCAGGCGATCTGCGTCGTATTCGGACATATAGGATGCCTCATACAAGTCACCATCCTTCGATGTGACGCGGACGGAGCAACGGATGTCATCCTGCTTCGTCGGCACGACGACCTCGAACGATCCCGCTTCGATTGGAAGGAGGGCTTCGGTCGAGAAGAAGAGTTTCGTCGTACTCGTCTGATGGATCTTGATGTCGGACGAACCGATCTCGACCGGTCTCTCGTTCAGCGACTGCAAGGTGATTCGTGCCGCGATCGAGAAGCTCGGCACCTGGTCCGCTGCCAGCGAGCATGCCTCGATCGGATGGAGCACCTCGCGCGCGAGGAACTGGCAAAAAACGTTCGGCGCGACCGGGCGGCTGAACAGGAAGCCCTGGATGCCCGGGCAGTTGAGCCGGCAGAAGGCGGCGAGCTGGTCGTACGTCTCGATGCCTTCCGCGACGACCATCAGATCGAACTCGCGCGCCATGTAGAGGATGCTCTTGACGATGGCGTTCGCCTTGCGGTCCGTCGCGATATGAGTCGCGAACTGGCGGTCGATCTTGACGACGTCGATCGGGAAGCGCTGCAGGTAGGCCATCGAGGAATAGCCTTTTCCGAAATCGTCGAGCGCGATCCGGACGCCGAGCGCGCTTAAACGCTCGAGCATCTGGCTGACATGCGGGTCCTCCGAGACGAGCGTCGCTTCCGTGATCTCGAGCTCGAGTTGATTCGGTTCGAGCCCGTGCTTCTTGAGCGTCTGGCTGACGAAGCAGTCGAAGTCCGGCTGGAGGAAACGTTTCGGCGAGACGTTGACCGAGACGGGGACCGTCCGGACGCCTGCTGCCTGCCAGGAGGCGAGCGTCTTGCACGCCGTGTCGACGACCCAGTCGCCGATCGACAGATGGAGCGCGCTCTCCTCGGCGAGCGGGATGAAGTCGTTCGGCGGAATCCGGCCCCATTCCGGGTGCTGCCAGCGGATGAGCGCCTCCGAACCGATGATCGTCCCGGTGAACCCGTCGACCTTCGGTTGGAACTCGAGGAACAGCTGCTCGCGCTCGATCGCGTAATGCAGGTCCTGTTCGAGCTGATAGCGGCGGTACAGGTCGATGTCGAGGTTCGAGGCATAGAGGTGATAGCTGCTCTTGTCCTCGCGTTTCGAACGCCGGAGCGCCGTGTAGGCGTGCTTCATCAGGAGCGCAGGCTCGCTTCCGTTCTCCGGATGGCTGCTGACGCCGACCGAGACGCGGGCGAACAGGCTGTAGGAATCGATCGGGATCGGCTGCTCGCCGAGCGAGACGAGCAGCTCCGCGCAGTGGCGGATGTCGACCGTCGACTTCGTCGGGACGAACATCACGTATTCGTCGCCGCCGAGTTGGGCGAGGAAGACGTCTTCCCGTCTGATTCGCTCGAGCAGGAGACTCGTCTGACGAATCCACTCGTCTCCCGTGTCGTGACCGAACGCGTCGTTGATCTCTGTGATCCGGTTGAAGGCGACGGTGACGACGGAGAAGCGACGTTTCTCTGCGATCCACTTCTCGAGCGTCTCCGTCGCGTGTGTCCGGTTCGGGATCCCGGTCAACGGGTCGTGCATCGCGAGATGGTGCAGGCGCTGCGCATATTCCTCCCGCAGCGTCACGTCGTGCATGATGCTGTTCGTGTAGAGGAGCGTCCCTTCCGCATCGAGGACGGGGATCTGTTTGTCCTCGACCCATTTGATCCGGCCGTCCGGGAAACGGAGACGATAGGTGATCGTCCCGCCCTTCCCGTCGCGCAAGCTCTCGGCGAATGCTGCGACGCGCGCGAGGTCACGCGGGTCGATTCGTTCGGACAGGAAGTCGCCGCCGATCAGCATGTCGTCCGGAAGTGTCTCGAAAATGTTCTTGAAGCCCGGGGAATGGAAAAGGATCTCGCCCGTCGTCAAGTCGAGCTGGGAGATGGCGGCGTCGAGCGCCTCATAGATCTCCTTCGCCTGCTGGCGCTCCGACTCGAGTTCATGGCGTGCTTTTCTCACCTCAGTCAAATCATAGAGGACGACGGAAATCCGTGCTGAGCTACCGGGGTCCTTCCGGCGTGCCGCCTTCATCAGCAGGAGCTGGTACTCGCTGCTTGCGTTCAGGATTCGGATCTCACACTCGTAATGCGAGATGTCGCCGACGACGATCCGGAGAATCTCGCGGTGGAAACTGACGACGTCGTCCGGATGGATCCGGGCGAGCAACTGCTCGCGCGACAGCTCGGACAGCAGGTGCGGCGGGATGCCGAGGAACGTCCCGAGCGAACTCGAACGCTCGACGCTCTGCGTCTCCGGGTCGTAATGGAACAGGACGATCTCCGGGATCTGTTCCGTCAGCTCGAGTTGGAAACGGATCTCTTCGATATGCTCCTTCATCTGGATGTCTTCGGTCACGTCGCGTGCGATGCCGTAGACGCCGACGATTTCGCCGTCCTGATAGATCGGCATGTTCGTCAGGGCAAGCGTCAACGGATAGCCGAGCCGATGGAGCGCACGTGCCTGATAGTGGACGGTCTCGCCGGCGACAGCCCGCTTGAATTGCCTTTCGATTTCCGGAAGCTCGTCCGGATCGGTGAACGTATGGAACGACTGATAGAGCGCGTCAGCCGGATAACCGATTATCTTCGGCAGATTCTGATTGAAATGGACGATCTCGCCTTCGAGCGTGAAGAAGAAGATCGCATCCGGATGTCCCTCAAAGAAAGCGTGTGCCGTCTCGGGGCGCGAAAGTTCGAGACCGCCGATCGTCAGCGGTGAATCGGAAGAAAGGCCAAGCTGTTTCGTAGCTTTGATAAAGGTCATCGCAAAAACTCCTCTTGGTGGTTCGCTTCTTATATAGACATTATCGGTCAATGCGTGGCGGGATTCCATTTCTTCAAGAAGAGATAGACCTCTTTTCAAAAAACGCCCTCCTGGAAGGAAGGCGCGAACGGTCACATGCGTTTGATTTCGAGCGCTTGACGGATGCGCTGGAGCGATTCCTGTCCTTCCTGTCCGCGCGCCCGCATCAGGTTGACGAACAGGGCGTCGAACAGGCAGAGTTCGGCGAGGCGCGACGCCATCGCCTCCGTCCGGTAATCGGTCTCATCGGACGCCGTATAGAGGACGTGGTCGGCGAGACGGCTGAGCGGCGACTTCGCGTAGCTCGTCAGGACGATCAGCGCGACGCCGCGGACTTTCAGCAGCTCCGCGATCTGCAGCATGTCCATCGTCGCCCCGGAGTGGGAGATGACGATCGCGACGTCGCCCGCCTGGAGCTGGGAGGCGCTCATCAGCTGGATGTGCGTATCGAGCGTCGCGAAGACGGGCAACCCGGCCCGCATCCATTTATGGTAGGCGTCCATCGCGACGAGTGCGCTGCCGCCCGCGCCGTAGATCTCGATCCGCCGTGCACCGATCAACGCGCGGACGACCTGTTCGAGCGTCGTCTCGTCAAGCAGCTGTTCCGTGTCCGTGAGTGCTTTTTGCGAGGCGTGGAATACTTTGCGCGCGACCGTCCGGACGTCGTCATCCGGCGTGATCTCCTCGTGGATCTGGTGGAGCGGACTGACGATTTCGGCCGCGAGGGCGATCTTCATCGCTTGGAAGCCTTTGAAGCCGAGGCGCTTGCAGAAACGGAAAATCGTCGAGTCGGCGACCCCGAGCTGCTCGCCGAGCCCGCTGATGCTCGAATGGATGACGTGCTCGGGATGTTCGAGCAGCAGATCGGCGATCTTCTTCTCGATGTCGCTGTAGCTTGCATACCCCGCACGGACGCGCGCGAGGCAGGCGGTAGGTTCTGTCATGGTGTATGCTCCTTCACGTTTTCTCTTCCTCCATTGTACAAAGAAAAATATTTTTTTGAAAGCGGTTGCTTAAGGAAAAATATTCTGTATAATCAAGGTGTGGAAAGAAAAAAATTCGATGGCGGGTGAAGGATATGCAACTAGGATTAATCGGACTCGGAAAAATGGGACTCAACTTGGCCCTGAACGCGCACGACCACGGACACGACGTCTTCGCGTTCGACGCGGCAGGCGTACAGGAAGAGCGGATCACGGTGAAGGAGTCGATCGAAGCGGTCGTTGCGTCGATGGACGCGCCGCGAACGATCTGGATGATGGTACCGGCAGGGGACGCGACGGAGGAAGTCTTCAAGACGCTCCTTCCGCTGCTTCAGGCGGACGACATCATCATCGACGGAGGCAATGCACGCTTTACGGATTCGAAGCGACGCGACGCGGAAGCACGCGAGCGCGGCGTCCACTTCTTCGACTGCGGCACGAGTGGCGGGACGAGCGGTGCGCGCGAAGGGGCCTGCCTGATGATCGGCGGCGAGAAGGACGCGTTCGGCCGGATCGAAGGCTTGATCGCTGACCTCGCGCTTGAGAACGGCTACCTCTATACGGGACCTGCCGGCAGCGGGCATTACCTGAAGATGATCCATAACGGAATCGAGTACGGGATGATGCAGGCGCTCGCCGAAGGGTTCGAGATGCTCGACAAGAGTGAGTTCGACTACGACTACGAGCAGGTGGCCCGGGTCTGGAACCATGGATCGGTCGTCCGGTCGTGGCTCGTCGAATTGCTTGAGCAGGCGTTCAAGGAGGATTCGAACCTGGATGCGATCAAAGGCGTCATGCATTCGTCAGGCGAAGGCAAATGGACGGTCGAGACGGCGCTCGACATGCAGGTCGCAGCACCGGTCATCGCGCTCAGCCTGATGATGCGCTACCGGTCGCTCGAAGAGGACACGTTCAGCGGCAAGGTCGTCGCGGCGCTCCGCAACCAGTTCGGCGGCCACGCCGTCGTCAAGAAGTAAGAGTCACATAGCGGGCGGTGCGTGGGGACGCGCCGTTTTCCGCTACATAACAATGAAAACGTTTACGGGGGTTATTACATGTTCGATCTGTCAAATCTCGTCGGAGTGTCCAAAGAGACGCTCCTGATCCTGGTCGCAGTGGCCGGGATCTTCGCACTGTTGTTCTTCGTCATGAAGACGAAGCTGCACGCGTTCGTCGCGCTGCTGCTCGTCTCGCTCGTCGTCGGTGTCCTTGCCGGGATGCCGCTTGAGCAGGTCGTCGCGTCCGTCCAGACCGGGATGGGCGGCACGTTAGGATTCGTCGCCGTCGTCGTCGGTCTCGGCGCGATGTTCGGTCAGATGCTTGAAGTATCGGGCGGCGCGGAGCGTCTCGCCCAGACGATCATCAAGAAGTTCGGGGAAGAGAAGGCGCCATGGGCACTCGGCATCACGGGTTTCCTCGTCGCGATCCCGGTCTTCTTCGACGTCGGTTTCATCATTCTCGTCCCGATCGTCTACGGTCTCGCGAAGAAGACGGGCCGTTCGCTTTTACACTACGGGATTCCGCTGCTCGCTGGACTTGCCGTCACACACAGCTTCATCCCGCCGACACCGGGCCCGATCGCCGTCGCTGACTTGATCGGCGCGGACATGGGCTGGGTCATCCTGTTCGGTACGGTCGCCGGTATCCCGGCGATGATCCTCGCAGGTCCGATCTTCGGCCGCTGGATCGCGAAACGCATCCACGTCTCGACACCGGACTACATGGAGTCGAACGATGAGATCGCCTACACGAAAGATCTGCCGAGTTTCGGCTTGATCGTCAGCTTGATCATGATTCCACTCGCACTCATTCTATTGAATACCGTCTCCGGCGTCCTGATCGATGACAAGGAGAGCATCATCCGTCAGGTGTTGACGTTCCTCGGACATCCGTTCGTAGCCCTGACGATCGCGACGCTCCTGACATTCACGTTGCTCGGCACGAAACGCGGCTACACGCGCCAGGAAGTCCAGGACATCGCGACGAAGGCTTTAGAGCCTGCCGGGATCATCATCCTCGTCACCGGTGCCGGCGGCGTCTTCAAACAGGTTCTGATCGACTCGGGCGTTGGCAAGGTGCTCGGCGATATGATGGCGGGTTCACCGCTTCCGCCGATCCTGCTCGCGTTCCTGATCGCGATGGCAGTCCGGATCGCACAAGGTTCCGCGACGGTCTCGATGGTCACGGCTGCAGGACTTTCTGCGCCGCTGATCGACACGCTCAACATCACGGGTCCATACCTTGGGCTCGTCGTCATCGCGATCGCATCCGGTGCGACGGTCTTCTCGCACGTCAACGACTCCGGCTTCTGGCTCGTCAACCGCTACTTCGGTCTCGACGTCAAGGACACGCTCAAATCATGGACGGTCATGGAGACGATCATCGGCTTCACGGGACTCGCCGTCGTCGCGACGCTTGGCGTCATCATCGGCTACTAAGTACAACTAGGGGGAAGTCACCATGCGCTATCTGTTAGGAATCGATATCGGAACGACGAGCACGAAGGCCGTCCTGTTCGCCCGGGACGGCAAGCTCGTCCACCGGGCGGCGGCGGACTACCCGCTCCACTCACCGGAGCCGGGCGTCGCCGTCCAGGACGCGGACGAGATCTTCCGCGCCGTCCTGCTCGCCGTCCGAAAATGTGTCACGGGGAGCGGCGTCGCAGCGCGCGAGATCGGGTTCGCCTCGTTCTCGTCCGCGATGCACAGCGTCATCGCTGTCGACGCTGAAGGTGATGCCATCTCACCGGTCTATACATGGGCCGACAACCGGAGCGCCCGCTATAGCGAACGCTTGAAGCGGACGAACGGGATGGACATCTACCGCCGGACCGGGACACCGATCCATCCGATGGCGCCGCTCTCGAAGCTGATGTGGCTGAAGAGTGCGGAACCGGAACTGTTCGGCCGCGCGAAGAAATTCATCTCGATCAAGGAATATGTCTTCCATAAATGGTTCGGCGACTACGTCATCGACCATTCGATCGCGTCCGCGACCGGGATGTTCAACCTGAACGACCTCGACTGGGACGCAGAGGCGCTTTCGCTTGCCGGCGTCACGCCTGTTCAGCTGTCCCGTCCCGTCAAGACGACCGAGGTATTTCGCGGCATCCGCGCGGATTACGCCGAGGCGATGGGAATCGATGCTGATCTGCCCGTCGTCATCGGTGCGTCCGACGGCGTGCTCGCGAACGTCGGCGTCGGGGCGCTCGAGCGCGGCGTCGTCGCGGTGACGATCGGGACGAGCGGTGCCGTCCGGACCGTGACCGACCGTCCGGTGACGGATCCGAAGGGGCGGCTCTTCTGTTACGCCTTGACGGAGAACCACTGGGTCGTCGGCGGTCCGGTCAACAACGGCGGAATGATCTTCCGCTGGGTCCGCGACCAGATCGGCGTACCGGAGATCGCCGAGGCGCGGGCGCGAAACATCGACCCGTATGAACTGCTGACGGAGCTCGCTGCGACGGTCCCGCCTGGAAGCGATGGACTCCTGTTCCATCCGTTTCTTGCAGGGGAGCGTGCTCCGCTCTGGGACGCGAACGCGCGCGGGTCATACTTCGGACTCGGGCTGCACCATACGCGGGCTCATCTCGTCCGCTCCGCGCTCGAAGGCATCATCTACAACCTCTATACGGTGCTGCTCGCGCTCGAAGAGGTATCGGGCACACCGAAGCGGATCGAGGCGACGGGCGGATTCGCCCGTTCGGCCTTCTGGCGCCAGATGATGGCGGACGTCTTCGACCAGCCGGTCAACATCCCGGAGAGCATCGAGAGCTCGTGCTTCGGCGCGGTCGTCCTCGGGCTGTACGCGCTCGGCGAGATCGACTCGCTCGACGTCGGACAGGAGATGATCGGAGGGGTGCATGCGCACACGCCGGAGCCGGAGGCGACGCAGCTCTACCGCGAGCTCTTGCCGGTCTACATCCGGCTCGGCCGTCTGTTGACGGAGGAATACGCGGCGATCGCCCGGTTCCAGGAGAAGCACACGAAATCAGAAGCATGAGACGGGCGCACAGTCACTGACTGTGCGTCTTTTGATGTTTCTATACGCAGTGTCCTGTCGCTTCGACTGCCCCGCTTTCCGCGGACAAGCACCGGAGCCGCTTCGGACTTCGTCCTGCAGGGTCTCCGCTCCTTGTTTTTCCGCAGGAGTCGGGGCGTCGCGCTTCAGGACTGGATGGATCGAAGAGCAGAAAAACCAACAGACCAAAAGACAAAAAACATAAAGACCTGAAGTGACGAAAAACGGAACGCCCGATATTGGAATGACCGGCAGGACGACGCAAAAAACCAGACCACTGGGGGGAGTGGTCCGGCTGTACGTGTTAGATGGCGGTCGCTTCCGTCGCGACGTCATCGTCTGAATCCGTGCTTGAATCGGAGTTCGAGTCTTGGTGCATGCCCGGGCCGAAACCACCGTGACCTCCCGGACCGCCGTGGCCGCGTCCCGCTCCGCCGAAGCCGCGTCCTTCGCGTCCCTGAATATCGTCGTAGCTGTTTTGTTCAGCCGCGTGCTCATCGATGTGCGCCTTCATCTCGGTCGCCTGCTTCTCCGTGATTTTGCCGTCCTTGACGAGCTGGTCGATGTCCGCTTTTTGTGCTGCGACGAGTGCCTTCTCGAACGCTGCGTACTTGACGCCTTCGCTTTCCGCGAATGCATGGAGCGACTTTCCCGATTCCTCGAACTTCGCTTCATCGAGTCCGAGTGCCTTCAGGACGTCCGTTGCCGAATCACCCATCATGCCGCGCATCCCGCCGCGTCCTTTTTCCTGCTCGAGATCATCGTAGCTCGTCGCCTCGGCGAACTTCGCCTCGATCCGCTCCGTGATCTGTGCCGCCTGCTCCTCGGTGAGTTTGCCGTCCTTGACCTGCTGTTCGAGTTCCGCCTTCTGCGCCGCGAGGAGCGCCTTCTTGAAGTCGGCGAACTTCACTTGCTGGCTGCGGGCGTACTCGGCGAGCGACTTGTTCGCTTCCTCGAACTTGTCCGCGTCGAGGCCGAGTGCCTTCAGGACGGCCGGGATGATGCTCTCCCCGAAGAATCCGCCAGGGCCGTGCATCCCGCGTTTCATGTCGCGGTCGGGCAGGTCGCCGTAGCTCGTCGTGTCCGCGAAGCGTTCTGTGTGACGCTCAAGCATGTCCGCCGCCTGTGTCTTCGTCAGGTCGCCCGATTCGACGAGCGCGTCGAGTTGCTCCTTCGCCGCCGCGAGCTCCGCCTTCTTGTAATCGGCGAACGGGATGCCTTTCTCCTCTGCGAGCTCGGCGATCGTCTTGCCGGCCGTGCGTGCCGCCTCTGCCTCCGCTGTCGTGATGCCGAGCTTCTTCAGGAGAATCGTTTGGTCGAAATGTCTTCCTTTATCCGCGTGATGCCATTTCGGTGCGTTTCCTGTCGTGTCGGTCGTGTTCGATGCCGCCCAGACCGACGTGCCTCCTACTGTGAGTGCGCTGATCGCGAGTGCTGTGATCCATTGTTTTTTGTGTTTCATGATTGACCACTCCTTTCACCTTTCATATTAACGGGGCTGAAAACGGAAGTTGTGAGGAAGTTGCAAAGAATTCGCAAAGACAGGATGCGACATGCGAAAAGGCGGTACACTGAATATGGAGGGATGAACGATGAAGATACTATTGATCGAAGATGAGAAGAAGCTCGCGCAGGTGACAACGCGTTTCCTCGAACACCACGGGTACGAGGTGACCGGTGCCGAGACGCTCGCGGACGCGAAGCGCCTGCTGAGCGAGACGGTGTTCGACGCGGCGCTCGTCGACGTCCGCCTGCCGGACGGGGACGGATGGTCGATCGTCCCGCAATTGAAAGGGATAGCAAATCCGCCGGTCGTCTTCATGATGACGTCGCGCGGCGAGGCGGACGACCGCGTCTTCGGGCTTGAGCTCGGTGCGGACGACTACCTCGTCAAACCGGTCGTCTTGAAGGAACTCGTCATCCGGCTCGAACGCTGGCTGAAGATGCGCACGCTTGAGACGAAGAAGCCGGGCCTCGGCGCACTCATGCTCGACGAGCGGGCGCGCATCGTCCGGGACGGGGAGGCGGATCATCATCTCGCGAAGATGGAGTTCGAGCTGCTCAGCTATTTTCTCGAGCACTTGAACGAGGCGCTGTCGCGTGATCAGATCCTCGACGACGTCTGGGGCTATGCGTTCGGCGGTGACACGCGGACGGTCGACACGCACGTCAAGCAGCTGAGAGACAAGCTGCCGACGGTCAAAAGCCAACTGAAGACGGTCCACCGCGTCGGGTACCGTTTGGAGGCGCTATGAGCAAAGTGATGAGAAAGTTCCTCCTGGCGGTCCTCGCGCCGCTCTTCGTGATGGCACTGCTCAGCTTCGGTCTGACGGCCGTCCTCGTCAATCGCTTCGCTGAAAGCGAGCGGTACGATCAGCTCGCACGCGAGGCGAACATCATCCAGTCGGCGATCGAAGGCGACGGGGATGCCCCGCGCGAGATCCAGGCGTTCCTGACGGTCGGCGAGGAGACGCGTCTGATCGGGCGCGGACCACGGATGGCGTTCGACGCGCCGGACTTGTCCCGCTTGAAAGAAGAGGACGTGATCGAGTTCGACGGCAAGAAGCAGCTGACGTACCAGCTGAAGACCGATGACTACACGATCACGACGTTCCGTGAGGCGCCGCTCGCCGGGCGCGCCTTGAACGGTGTCTATCTCGCGATTGGCGTCGCGCTGCTCGTCACGCTCGTCTTAGCTTCACTGCTTGCCTATTTCGTCGGCCGGAACTATACGCGGCCGATCACGGAGCTCCGGACGGTCGCCGAGAAAATCGGGACAGGGGAGGCCGAGGTTACGCTGCCTGTGCGGCCGAACGACGAGGTAGGAGAGCTGATCGACTCGGTCGGGGCGATGCACGCGCAACTGAAGGAGAAGGAGACGATGCAGAAGTCGTTCATCGCAGGCATCACGCATGATTTGCGGACGCCGCTCGCGATCATCCGCAACGAGACGGAGGCGCTCGCTGCCGGCATCATCCCCGTCTCTGAATTAAGTGAGGTCACCGGCAGCATCATCGAGGAGACGGACCGGCTCGGCGTCCTGATCGACGAGACGCTGCTCTACTCGAAGCTCGCCGGCAAAGGGATGCCGCTTTCGCGCGTCGAACTGGATGTATCAGAGCTCGCGAAGCAGACGGCGGAGCGCTTAACGGAAACATTCGCTGAGAAGGGTGTGACGCTCGCGCTGCGGCTTGAGCCGTCGATTCATTCGGTCGACGAGCGGGCGTTCGAGCGGGTGCTCGTCAACTTCCTGATGAACGCGCTCGCCGCTGCGCCGGAAGCGAGCACGGTCGAGTTCGAGGTGACAAGGGACATGCTCAGCGTCTCGGACGCAGGAAGCGGCGTGCCGATCGACCAGCGCGACCGTATCTGGGAGATGTACGTCAAGCATGACGGCAGCCAGGGCCACGGGCTCGGTCTCGCGATCAGCCGTCTGATCCTCGAGAGCCACGGCTTCGGTTACGGGGTGGGCGAGAGCAAATTAGGCGGGGCGAGCTTTTATGTCAAATTCAAGGGGGAATAAGTTATGCAGACACGAAGGATGATGTTCGCGCTCGCGGCGACATTAGTGTACGCCGCGCCATATGGATTTTTTGCGCTCTATCTCGACTGGACGACCGGGACGATGATCGGATATCTCGGCTTGCTCGCGCCGCTTGCGATCGCCTATGCGAGCGGACGGGTCAAGACGCTGACGCCGCTCGTCCTCGGCAACGTCCTGTCGTACGCGATCTCCTACTATGAAATTGGACGCATGGGGGACGAATGGGCGGGCTACTTCAGTCCGCTCGCGCCGGAGACGCTACTGATCGTCCTGACGCTCTTCGGAGTGCTGATCCAGGCGTTGATTTGGCTGTCCGCCTGGTCACGCGAAAAAGTGAAGCAAACAAAAATGCCGTCCTGAGCAGGGCAGCATTCAAGATATTGAAGAATATGAGTAAAGAAAAGAAGTGATAATGTGCCTATCAATCGATTGGGAAAACTTATGGTTGAAGTAGAACTCGACAAGGCAATCAAAATCCTTGAGACGCTTGCCATGGTGAACACGAAACTTGGAAAACTGGAGAGCGAGTTTCGTCATTCTGTCGCGAGTAAGCAGCTGATTCAACTCTTCTCCCTGCAAGAATCTGTCGAGTCTTCTCGAATCGAAGGGACACAGGTCACGTTCATCGATATGATGGAACAGGCAACGGTCAAGTCGCCTCGCTCGGAAGTCGTCGAGGTCAGGAATTACTTCGACGCGCTGAACATGGGATATGAAGCAGTCCGGAATGGCTATCCGGTGTCGACGCGGATGATCAAACAGCTGCACGAAGTATTGATGGCAGGTTCTCGCGGCGAGGTTTCGTCGGCCGGGCAGTTCCGAAAGATCCAGAACTTCATCGGACCGACGAACCGAATCGAGGATGCGTCCTATATTCCAGTCCCCGTCAACGAGATCGATGCCTACATGGAAAACCTCGAAGTGTTCATCAACACGGATGCCTATGGCAGGATGTTGCCGACGAATCACTTGAAAGGAGCCAGTTATTGTTTCGATGAGGATTCAGCTCCTCTCATCAAGACAGCGATTCTGCATGCGCAATTCGAGTCGATTCATCCCTTCCTTGACGGAAATGGACGGCTTGGTCGGATTTTGATCGTCATCTATTTGCTCCAACAGAAAATCATCAACATCCCGGTCTTCTTCGTCAGCGAGGAGCTCGAGAAGGAGCAAACACGCTACTATGACATGCTGAACGGCGTGCGCGGGGAGAACCCGGACTGGGGAAGTTGGATTTTGTTCTTCTTGAATGCCTGCAGCCGCATGGCGGACAAGCTGATCCGAAAACTCGAGAACGCGGAACGGTTGGCGCAGGAAGGGAACGAACGCCTGACGAAAGAAGCGGAGCGTCTCATCTGGCTCAACTCGTTCGAGGAACCAGTCACGACGGCAGCATCGATGAGCAAACGGACGGGCTACAGCATCGCGACGACCCGCCGTATCCTGAACGATCTCGTGGACAAAGGATTGCTCTACGTATCGCCGAGCGAGATCCGCAACAGGAAGTACCGAAACTACGAGTTGATTCGTCTGCTCGCAGATTAGCAAACAAAAATGCCGTCCTGAACTGAACAGCTCTGAGGGAGCTTATCAGATCAGGGCGGCATTCCGTCTTATTTCTCTTCCTTGTCGTATGCGAGGCTCGGTTTGACGAGCGTGTAGAACTCGTCGCTCATCCCGACCTTGCTGCCGAGCTGACAGACGAGCTCGAGCGTCTCTTTGTAGAACTCCGAGACGAGGCCGTGGTTCTTTATGTGCATGTCCTTCATCGCCTTCTCGACGCCGAGGACGACCTTCGCGATCTGCTCGTCCGCGTCGTTGCGGACCGGGACCATGTTCTCAGGGAGCTTGACTTCCTTCTCGTAGTCGTTGAAGCGGAACGATGCGCCGAAGCCGAGGTGCTCGAGGAAGAAGTGCGGCAGGAGCTTGCTCGCGAAGAACTCGTGCCATGCGCTCTCCTTCATCGCTTCCATGTCGCGCTTGAACGACGTCGTCGCGAGCGCGTAGCGGTCATGCGTGTCCTCCATGAATTTCTCGATCACCGGCACCTGCATCGCGAACGCGTTCTTCAGTAGATTGTCGAGCTCTTGTTGCGTCAATTGTTTCTGTTCAGCCATCGGACTAACCCCATTTCGTTTCGATACCTCTATCGTAAGAAATTTAGATAATTCCGTCAAATCTTTTCCGAGTATAAGGTTTACCTATTTCACGAAAAGGAAATAGTTCACTATTACAAACGGCATCGTCCTGGTGAAATGGGTTACATATGGGGAGGTCCATCATGAAAAAGTTGATCAGCGGAGCGCTCACGGCAGTGCTTCTCGTACCGGGAACGGCGTCGGCGGCAGTCGCCTATCAGGGCGGCATCATCAAGAACGACAGCTACGGCTACCGCGTCAAGACGACGGCATCGATCGAGAAGGCGATTCGCGACAAGAAGGTCGTCGTCGTCAAGAACAAGGACGTCAAGTCGAAGTACGGCTACATCACCCGCAAAGGGACGTTCTCTCTATATTACAAGGTGAAGGGGCAGGACCAGATGCTCGTCAACCTCGAGTATGAGCCGAAGAAGCTCTCGAAGGCGGTGTTCAAGCGCGAGGTCGGTTACGGGACGTACCTCGGCGTCCGCGGCAACAAGACGTACTATTACGTCCTGCCGACGGGACCGGTCGAAGGCGCGCTCGGCAACGCGCGCATCGAGAAGCTGATCAACGACGTGCCAAGCATGATGAAGACGTTCCGACTGCGCTAGCATTCGCTAGTGCTTTTTCTTCGGACTGTGGATATAGTTAGGATGAGGTGAAGTGAAATGGAATGGACAATCGAAAAAGTGAAACAGAAGACCGACGTGCTGCAGTTAGAGAAGTGCGTCAACGACCATGACAAGATCGAACTGAAGGTCGCAAGCGACTGGATCGGCGAGAAGGACTACGCGATCTACGACGGCGACAGCCTGGTCGGCTACTTGCAGGCGTTCGCCTACTTGCCGACGGAGTGGGAGATCAACGCCTTCGTCGACCCGGACTACCGGAAGCAAGGCGTCCTGAAGACGCTCGTCGACGCGGCGAAAGCGGACGCGAAGGAAGCTGGCGTCGAAGCGTTCACGTTCGTCTTCGATGAGAACAGCAAGTCGGGCGGCGGCGTCCTCGAACACTGGAACGCCGAGTACCGGATGACCGAGTACAACATGACGCTCAAGAAGGCGCAGCTCTTCCTGAAGGCGGACCCGGACTTCGAGCTGCGCGAGGCGACCGACGCCGACCGTCCGTTCATCGTCGAGACGCTCGGTCTCGCCTTCGGCAACGCGCCGGAGGAGGCAGAGGCGATCTACCAGGCGATCGAGTCGGAGGACCGCATCACCTACATCGGCGTCGCGCACGGCAAGCCGGTCGGCGTCATCCGCGCCTTCCTCGCGAGCGAGACGGCAGCGAGCATCCATGCCTTCGCTGTCCGTCCGGAGGAGCAGGGCAAAGGGTACGGCAAGAAGATGCTCAAGCTGATGGTCCAGGCGTTGTTCCGGACGGGCCGGACGCAGATCGAGCTCGATGTCGAGACGGACAACGACCTTGCACTCGAACTCTACAAGGACGCCGGATTCGCCGTCGAACGCGGCTATCATTTCTACATTCTCGAAATCTGAGAGCAAGGCGAAGGGGCAGCGGCTCCTTCGCTTTTTTGTTCTGAAAAAGTGAAACCTAGTCGCACCCCGTGCGTAAAGATAGTCATGAGACAAATGAGGAGGAACAAAAGATGACGGAACAACAACGGGCGCTTCAGCCGCTCAAATGGGTCACAGGCGGGCTCGAGGCCTTCCTCGGAATCCCGGTGCTCGGCGGGCTCTTCATCATGGGGACGGGTTATACGCCGCTCTTCGTCATGCTCGCCTTCCATATCATCGTCGTCGTGTTGACGGCGCGGGCAGGGAAGGTGTCTGCCGGGAACATCGTCGGGATCTGCGCCTCGACGATCGGATTCATCCCGGTCGTCGGCATGTTTTTGCACATCTCGGCAGCGATCGTCCTCCTGATCGACGCGGCGCGCGGTCAGATGCAGCCGGTCGTCCGGGCACGGACGCAAGCGCGTCGCGAGGACGAGCATCCATTCTAAGCAGGTTCGACAGACCGTCAGCGCGTTTCGTGCTGGCGGTCTTTTCGTATGCAGTCGAAGCGTTTCGAACTCCTGCCCGGGGGAACAGACAGGAAGATTGTCAAAATCGAATGTAGGAGGAAACAGCATGGGAAAATGGATTCAATCACAAGGGACGAACATCTATGTCGAGGACGTCGGTCGCGGGGAGGCCGTCGTCTTCCTGCACGGCTGGCCGGCGAACAACGACATGTTCGAATATCAGAAGAATGCCCTGCTTGACGCAGGCTACCGGTACGTCGGGATCGACTTCCGCGGCTTCGGCCGCTCGGACGCGCCGAGTACCGGCTACGACTACGCGACGATGGCGCGTGACGTCCATGCCGTCGTCGAGGAACTGAGGCTCGAGGACTTTGCGCTGCTCGGCTTCTCGATGGGCGGGGCGGTCGCGATCCGGTACGCGTCCGAGCATCCGGTCAAGAAGCTGATCCTCGCCGGCGCCGCGGCGCCGGTCTTTACGCAGCGCGACGACTATCCGTACGGGATGAAGAAGGAGGAAGTCGACGAATTGATCGCGAGCACGAAGCAGGACCGGCCGTCGATGCTGAAAGGCTTCGGCAAGCAGTTCTTCGCAAAAGACCATCCTGAGCCGCTGCTCGACTGGTTCCACCACGTCTCGCTCGTCGCGTCTTCGCAAGGGACGATCAACGCGGCGATCGCGCTCCGCGACGAGGACTTGCGCGACCGGCTCGGACTCGTCGATAGCGAGACGCTGATCATCCACGGCAAGCAGGACGAGATCTGCCCGTTCGAGTTCGCGCTCGAGATGGAGAAGGGAATCAAAAATGCCCGAATCGTCCCGTTCGAGGAGAGCGGGCACGGGACGGTGCTCGACGAGATGGACAAGTTCAACGAGACGCTGCTCGCGTTCCTGCGCTAAAAAACTTGAGGCAAACGTGTTGACAGGTTCGATTCATGCGTGTAAAGTTGTCAACAAGTTAGCCATACGATAAATCAACGACGCGGAGTAAGTACCGGCGTGACTGCTGCCAAAGCGAGCTAGGGAAGGTGAGAGCCTAGCGCAGTAAGACGACACGGGAATGGACCGCTGAGAGCCTGTTGAAAGCAGAGTAGACAGGACGGACGCCCCCGTTACCGGGCTAGCTGGTTGTTGGACCAGCGATCGAGAGGGAGAGATTCGTTCTTTCCAATCAGAGGTGGCACCGCGCGGATACAAGCGTCCTCTATACATAGCTCAGGCTGTGTGTAGAGGGCGCTTTTTGTTGTAGCAAGAGGGCCGAACCATCCAACGCATTCATTTTTCTCAGGAGGAATCAGACATGAAGAAGACATTGATCGCGGCGGCAAGCACGGCCTTCCTGCTCGCAGGATGCTCGACAGGGGAACAAGAGGAGACGAAGACGGACAAGAAGGTACTGCACACGATGGAGAGCTATGACTTGCTGTCGGTCGACCCGGCGGACGCCATCACGTCGAACATCTTCAACCAGATCTACGAAGGACTGTACCGGTTCGACGAGAACAACGAACTCGTCCCGGCAGCGGCGAAGTCGCACACCGTCTCACGCGACGGAAAGACGTATACGTTCAAGCTCGACGAGAAGGCGAAATGGTCGGACGGCAAGGCCGTCAAGGCACAGGACTTCGTCTATGCCTACAAGCGGGTGCTCGAGACGAACTCGCCGTTCGCCTACCTGATGGAGCCGGTCGAGAAGACGACGGCGCTCGACGGTCAGACGCTCGAGATCAAGCTGAAGCGTCCGACGCCGTACTTCCTCAGCATGACGACGTTCGGGACGTACATGCCGGTCCGCTCGGACGTCGTCAAGGAACAGGGCGACAAGTTCGGCACGGATCCTGCGACGAACGTCTACAACGGACCGTTCACGTTCAAGTCGTACAAGGCGGAGCAAGGCTACGTCCTTGAGAAGAACACGCAGTACGCGGACAAGGAAAACGTCAAGATCGACGCCGTCGACGTCAAGATCATCAAGGACCCGATGCTCGCGATCAACCTGTTCGAGTCGGGCGAGCTCGACGTCGCGCCGCTCAACTCGGAGAACGTCGTCAACTACAAGGGCAAGAAGGAATACAACACGTTCAGCGACTCGCGGATGTTCTTCATCCGGATGAACGAGAAGAACCCGGCGCTCAAAAGTAAGAAGACGCGCCAGGCGATCGACGCGTCGTACGACAAGCAGGGGCTCGTCGACACGCTGCTCGGGAACGGCTCGCTCGCGGCCGACTACATCGTACCGAAGGAGCTCGACCCGAAGTATGACGAGGGTCGCGAAATCGCGCCGTCGTACGATCAGGCACAAGCTAAAGAAGTGCTCGGCAAGCAGAACCTGAAGCTCGAGATGATCATCGAGGACGACGACGTCTCGAAGAAGGTCGGCGAGTACATCCAAGGGAAGCTGAAACAAGCCGGCGTCGATGTCAAGCTGCTGCCGCTGCCGAAGAAGGAACGGCTCGCGCGTGAGACGTCAGGGGAGTATGACCTGTCGCTCGCGAGCTGGGCGCCGGACTATCAGGACGCGACGACGTACCTCAACCTGTTCATGACGGACAACCCGTTCAACATGATGGGCTACTCGAACAAGAAGTACGACGCGCTCCTGAAGCAGGCGGAAAGTGAACTCGACGCAGGCAAACGGCTCGACTTGCTGCGCCAGGCGGAAACACTGCTGCTTGACGACCAGGCGATCTCGCCGGTCTACCAGCGGAAGAACGCCTTCCTGCAGGACACGCGCGTGACGCATCTCGCACGCCACAACGTCGGGACGGATATCTCCTATAAATATGTAGAGATTAAGTGAACGATTGAAGACCAGAAAGCCGGACGCACGTCGTCCTTGCTTCCTGCAGAATAACAAGTAAGGGAGACCCTGCAGCACGAGAGTGCGAAGCGGCTCCATTGCTTGTCTGCGGAAGCGAGGGCGGGGCGTCCGGCTTTTTTTCAGGGAGATTTCTCACACCACGCGTCATCAGCCGTTCATTAAACGTTCGATAGAAGTTGCCGATAATAAATTGTAGTCATCTTATCCATGAAGGGGAGTTTCACGATGAAATTCTTACGGCAACATCTTAAAATCCGGCTGTTCGTCTGGGTGCTCGGGATCTCAGTCGTCACGGGCGCGGTCGCGACACAGCTGACGATCTACTTGATCCAGCACATGAACATGCAGGACCAGGAAATCGTCCTGATCGGCGGCGGTATCGGTCTTGTCCTTTCGTTGATCGGGGCAGGGTTGATCCAGTTCCTGATCCGTCAGCCGATCAAAGCGATCGAACAGGCGACGCAGACAGCGCGTGAAGTCGCGAGCGGCAACCTCGACGTCGACTTCGAGGAGGCGCAGCGCGGCGACGAGATCGACCAGCTGATGCACGAGCTCGAAGTGATGGTCCTCCATATCCGCAAGCAGGCGCACGAGATGGCGAACTCGAGCGACAAGCTGACGGCGTCGGCCCAGGAAATCGCGGCGGCTGTCCAGGAAGGCAACGCGTCGGGCGAGAACATCCGGACGTCGATGGAAGGACTGTCGCAGATGATGACGGACAACGTCGACCATGCCTATACGTCGATGGACGCGCTCGGTGCCGTCAAACGGACGATGGAGAACGTCCAGTCCGAGATGAACGCGGCGCTCAAGTCTGCGACCGTCATGCAACAGGAGGCGGAGAACGGCAAGGTGCTCGCGACGGATTCGGTCGAAGCGATGCATACGATCTCAAGTAAGATGGAACAATCGGCGACGCTCAACGCCCGCCTGACCGACATGACGGGCGAAATCTCGCGCATCACTGATGTCATCAGCGACATCTCGGCACAGACGAACTTGCTCTCACTCAACGCCTCGATCGAGGCGGCACGGGCCGGGGACGCGGGACGCGGCTTCGCGGTCGTCGCGGCCGAGGTCAAGAAGCTCGCCGAACAGACGGCGAATTCGACACAGGAAATCACCGACTTGATTAGCGGTGTCAAACGCCTCGTCACCGAGACGGCGACGGCGATGACGGACGTCCGTAAAGAAGTCGAGACGGGCGTCAGCCTCGTCGAGCAGGCGGGTTCTTCGTTCGAGGAGATCCACCAGTCGACGGAGCAGGTCTACACACGCGTCCAGTCGGTCGACCAATTGATCACGAAATCGGATCAGGAGATCGACAAGGTCGGCATCACGACGGCGAACATCCTCGCGATGGTCGAGGAGGCGTCGAAGGCGGCCGAGGAAGTCACGCTCGCGTCAGGCCATCAGGCAGCATCGCTCGGTGAAGTGAACGGAGCGATGGAGGAACTCGTCGCGGTCGCGGAGCAACTCCAGGCGGAGACGGTACGGCACTAAAAAATAATTCTGCACATCAGGTCAATGATGTGCAGATTTTTTTATTTTGCTGTAAACCTTTCGCTAGGGATTCCGATATATAGGGTGGAAGCAGTCATCGACTACAACCACCGCGTCACTCTTGGGCCGGCCAGGGGACGCATCTCGGAGAAGAAGGATCTTCGAAGAGACAAAAAATTCATTCCTATGGAGGGAAACTAAAATGATTATCAATCACAACATCACTGCACTTAACACGCACAACAAACTCTCGAGCGCTTCTGCAGCTCAAGGTAAATCAATGGAGAAACTTGCTTCAGGTCTTCGCATCAACAAAGCGGGCGACGACGCAGCTGGTCTTGCGATTTCTGAAAAAATGCGTGCGCAAGTCCGTGGTCTTGACCAAGCTTCACGTAACGCACAAGATGGTATCTCATTGATTCAAACTGCTGAAGGTGCTTTGAATGAAACGCACGATATCCTTCAACGGATGCGTGAACTAGCAGTTCAGTCTTCAAACGATACGTCTACAAATGATGACCGTAAAGAAATGCAAAAAGAAATTAACCAATTAGTTGATGAAATTGATAGAATTTCATCTGATACAGAGTTTAACACCCAAGCACTTCTAGATGGTAGTTTTTCAGGGAAGAAATTCCAAATTGGATCTAATGAAGGACAAGAAATGACTCTCTCTATCAGTGCGATGGGTAGTGCGAATATGGGAACTGCAGGTGTGACTAGTGCTTCTGTCACAACAACTGGTCTCGATTTCTCGACAACTAACTCAACATTGACAATCGGAGATACTTCAATTGTCATTGATGAAGATTATACTGGTGATGCAGCAGGGTTGGCGGCTCGATTGAACCAAGCATTTTCAGATACTGAGGGTGTAAAAGTAACGGCAAATGGAGCGGATATTGTTTTTGAGGGTAGTGCGGCTTTCACCGTAACTGCAGGTGCAGACAATAATGGATTCCTTGCAGCAGGAACAGCTTCAGCGGGAGCGACTACAGGAGCGGCAATCAACACCTTGAAAGATGCAGGGCTAGCTGGTGCTACAGGTCTTCAAACCCAACTAACTGCAAAAGCAGCCATCACTTCAATTGATAACGCAATCAAGACGGTTTCTTCGGAACGATCTATGTTAGGTGCATCACAAAATCGTCTCGATCACACGATCAACAACCTCAAAACATCGTCTGAAAACTTGACAGCTGCGGAATCACGTATCCGTGACGTTGACATGGCTAAAGAAATGATGAACCAAACGAAGAACTCGATTCTTGCACAAGCTGCACAAGCAATGTTGGCTCAATCGAATCAAACACCGCAGGGCGTACTTCAACTCCTTCGATGATTGATTCCACCGGGCGTCTGATCGGGTAACCGTTCAGATCATGACTGGGTGAATTGCTGGAACTCCTGAGAGCCCTGCGTACGACAACGTGGCTGGAAACGGCGGGCGTGACCGTTCTGAAAAACGCAAAGGATTGGACAATCAGCAGCCAAGCACCTGTAGGGAAACCTTGGTGAAGGTTCAACGACTAGGATAGACGGCCTAATGGATTCGTCCGATGGCTATGAAATCCGTACTCCGTAAACGGCGGGGGAAGTGCCCAGCTCCTCGATAAAGAGGATGAAGATATAGTCTTATCACTTGCGAAAGCAAGTGCGCGTAGCAAGCGAACCAACAGCCGCAAGGCGTTCTCCAGTTGCTCCGTTAATCGCAATTGGCACAATCGATTTTTCAGGTCATGGACTTCTGTCCATGGCCTTTTTTAATTGTCTGAGTTTGTAGACGACTGACCAGTAAGAACGTCCGAGGGTAGTTGCGATTTCCTGATCAGTAAGGCCTTGCTGTTTCAGTCTGGTGAGAAAGTTGCACTCCTGTTCAGTATATGGACGTGCCGGCAGAGAAGTGATTAAAGTGGAATGCGGAAAATCAGATTGAATGGCTTCGAGACGCGTCTCCCAGTCAAGCTTATATGCGAAATCAGGGAGCTCTGCGATATAACACTTCATCTTTTTTAGAAATGATAGCGTATCTTCCACTTTGGTCGTCTTTAAGAAGTGACCGTGACCGGATGGAATTCCGGAGAGCCTGAACTTCACGTCGAAGGTCTCATTCAACCATTCACTAAAAGTCACCAGTACGTCTTTAGGAAAGGACTGGAGATAAAGTGCAATAGATGGCGTTACGTAAAGCTGATTCTTTTGGTTCAATCGTTTTGAAATCATTAGTGAGCCATCATCAAGATAGAGGACAAGCAGGAAGAGGGGGTGAGTGCAGCGAGTCAATAAGTCGAAAGGAATCGTCTTTTTATCGAGCGGATAATAGTGAGGGAAAAGTTCAGTGAAGAGGGGCAATGATTTAGAGACGAGATTTTTTGTCCTTATATACAACAATTCAGGCAACGCTTGCTGTTTCCATTCCCGGTAAAAACGCTGGTTCTCACCGAAGTGTTCCCGGTAGCTGTTGTTCTTGCGCCTCGAACCCGGATAACACTTCGTGATTTCTCCGTCGGCGAGGATGCTGGCGAGCAGGATTGCTTGCTGTTCAGTCGTCAATTCATCAATCAGCATGGTCCAACTCCAAATATGTCTTTTAAATCGATTCCCTTTTTGAAAATGTTGAAAGCGTCGTTCAGAAATTGAGTGTGTTGTCCGATAAAAGAAGTAGAGAAAATTCAAGGAGGAACAAAAGCATGAATTCGATCAACACGGAAGTGCGTCTTCATCTCCCTCCTGCTGTGCTCCCTTATGAGCAAACCCGAAACGTGTTCGTTGAAGCGAACCAGACTGAACTCCAAGAAGAAGGCATCGTCGTCTTGCCTACACCTCAACACGTAACGAAACTCGAGGAAGCGATTGAGCAGGCGAACGTCAAACTGGAACTGCAACGGACCGGCTTGAAGTTCATCAAACACGAGAAACTAAATGAATACTATATCCAAGTAGTCGATACGAACAACAATGTCGTCAAGGAGATTCCGAACAAGAAGGAGCTTGACTTCTTTGCGGCCTTCATGGAGTTCAATCAACTGATCGACAAGCGTATCTAAACAAGGCTTTTATGAAAGGAATGATTCGATGGCAGGAATACGACTGAGCGGTCTCGCGAGTGGGATCGACACGGAGACGATGATCAAACAACTGATGACGGCAGAGCGTGCGCCGGTCGATCGTCTCGCACAAAAGAAACAGACATTGACGTGGCAACGCGATGCGTATCGGGAAATCAACCGTGCGTTGCTCGATTTCCGGACTGCATCGAGTGACATGTTGCTGTCAAAGAACTATATGTCAAAGGCAGCTACTTCTTCTGACAGTTCGAAAATCAGTGTGACGGCTAGTCCGTCGGCTAACGCGGGATCTTTGACTATTGACTCGGTGACACATCTCGCTTCTTCTTCTTCATTGACGATGGAACGCAATGGAGGGGCGAGTGGTACGATTACAGGCAAGACGACACTTAAGGACAGTGGAATCGTCGGAATAGATGCAGCGACACAAAAGACCAATCTAGAACTGACGACATACGCTGCGGACGGATCAGGAACGGCAAAGACTGTTAAATTGGAGCTTAGCGAAACGGCGACAATCGAGGACCTTGTCAATCAAATCAACAGCAACAAGGAACTCGGATTAAGTGCTGTGTTCAATGATTTGACTGGGAAGCTGGTCTTATCACGTCAAGCGACAGGGAAGTTGAAAGCAACAGATGAAATCGTCTGGACTGATAATGGGAGTATCGCACTTGCACCTGTGAAAACAACGCAAGCTGGGGCGAATGCGGAATACACAATTGGTGGCACAACGCTTGAACAGACAACAAACATGTTTACACAGAACGGTGTGTCAATCACATTAAACACCATTACGACAGCACCGGTTACGATTACTACAAAGAACGACATTCAAGCAAACTTCGATTCAATCAAAAAGTTCGTTGATAAGTATAACGACTTAATCGATAAGATGAACAAGAAGGTCAGAGAGGAAAAATATAGCGATTATAAACCGTTGACTGATGCTCAGCGCAAGGAGCTGAGCGAAGACGAGGTCAAGAAGTGGGAAGAGAAGGCAATGAGCGGAGTACTGCGCAATGACAGTTATTTGCGCAGTACGATGCAAGATCTTCGGAGTACGCTCTCGAATAAAATCGAATCGGGATATACTTACGTCGAAGACAACAAAACGATTGGTCTTCAATACATGTCTCAAATCGGCATCACGACGACGAGCGACTTCCGTGACGGCGGCAAGCTGAAAATCGATGAGACGAAATTGAAGAAGATGCTTGAGGAACATCCAGATGGCGTCTATAAGTTGTTCACGGCTACGGCGCCACCACCTCCGCCATTACCGGCTACTCCTGATCCGAACATCGGGAAGGATGGATTCGCTCGACAGCTTCAAACGTTTGCAACGGCATCACGTACGAAAATATCTCAAGTCGCAGGTCTTGATGGAGCTGTTGCGACAACGTATCGTCTAGGGAAAAGCCTAGCTGAAGTTGATAAAAGTATCATGACATGGGAAGACAAACTTCAACGCAAAGAAGACGCCTACTACCGCCGCTTCGCCGCGATGGAACAGGCGATGAACCAAGCGAACAGTCAGTCTGCGACGCTCGCAGGCTATCTCGGTCAATGAATCAAGGAGGAAACACGATGAACCCATATGCCACCTATCAGACGAACGCCGTCACGACGGCCACACCCCAAGATTTGACGCTCATGCTCTATGAGGGACTCATCAAGTTCACCTTGATCGCGAAGCGCAGCATCGAGCAAGGTTTGATCCAGGAGAAGAACACGAACATCCAAAAGGCGCAGGCGATCATCACCGAACTTCAGATCACGCTCAACACGTCGATCGCAATCGCGAACGAAATGAACGTGCTCTATGACTACATGCAGAGCCGCCTGATCGACGCGAACATCAAGAACGATACCGTCGCACTCGACGAGGTCGTCGGCTTCGCTGAGGAATTCCGTGAGACGTGGAAAGAAGCGATGAAGCTCGCGCGCACGCGATGAGTCCGCTCAGCCCGCTCCTGCTGAAGACGAAGCACTTGATCGATTTGCTCGAACAGGTGCCGGAGGAAGACAAATATGACGTCTGGATGGAGCGCGTTCAATCGCTATTGAATGAACGGGAACAGTTGCTCCAGGCGCACTCAGCCGACCTGACGATCGCCGATCAGGACGTCATCCGAAAACTCGTCGCTGACAGCCGCTCGATCGACTTGAAATTATCGGTGGAACACGCTAGATTAGGGGTACAGATGGGACAGATGCGTCAGACGAAGTCGACGCGCAAGTCCTATGTCGATCCTTACGACGAAGTGGAAGGCAGTTTTTCACCTTATTTCGATTCGCGTCAGTAGACTTTCCGATTTCAAAGGAGGGGAAGGGCATGGCACGACAGGAGAAGAAGGACATCGAAAAACCAATCTATCATGCAGACGGCACGTACGAGGAAATCATCGAGCCGGATCCTGAGCTCGAGTCATGGGAAGCGGCGGAGAAGCCGGTGACGGAGGAACCCGACGCGTACGAGGAAGAGAAGTACAGAAGAGAATCATGAATCGAGGCGTCGCTCAGAGATGAGCGGCGTTTTTTAAAGAGAGAAGGCGAGTTAGATGGATATCGAAGAGTTGCGGAAACGTCGGGAACAACTCAAGGGTGAAGCAGAAAAGGTCGTTTCGAAGATGGAAGCGACACGGATGGAGACGGAGCGGGTCGCAGGTGTTGCCAAAAATGCGGAAGTGCACCTGGCTGATCTCGAGCGACAGTTCGCCGCGCAGACGGGACTGAACAAGACGGACCTCGGTTTCCTGTTCTTTGCGGTCGCACTCCAGTGTGTGCGTCAGTATGTGCTGACGCCGTTCGAACAGCGGCTGAACGACGCCGATGCCGCGAAGAAGGTGAAGAACGGTGTCAAGGAGGCGAGCAACCGAACGTCCGGTCTCTATCAGCCAACGTTGCCGGAAATCATCTCGAACCCGGTCCCGTATGACGCGATCTTCGGCAGTCCGACGTTCAACTTGAACTTGAGCGGCCACTCCCATCGTTACCGGACGCTTGGCCACGATCCGCTGCTCGGCTGGGTATTCGGCACGTCGAACATCTTGACGAGCACGCTGACGACGTGGGACTTCCAGTCGTACCATGTCCGGACCGGGCGGACGATGCGGGGGGACGCGCGCGATTTGATCGCATCGCAAGCCGAGACGCTGCAAGTGCTCGACAATCTGAAACGCCAGCTGCTCGACGAAGGGAAGGAAGGCAAGGCGATGGTCGCTGCCGCGTTGATCAAGCAAGGTATCCATTACAAGTCGGACATGCATTCGACGGCAGGGATCCCGCTTCCTGTGATCAGTACGCTCTCCCCGCAGTTCGCACAGCAAGTCGCGAAGTACGGTCTCGATTTCGCGAACGTCCTGACGGTCGGGAAGCAAGCGGCCTATGCCGCGACGATCAACATGCTGATCGCGATGGTCCATCGCCTTTGCTTTGACGCGGCACGGGACGGGAGCGAGCGAATCTACGAGGTGAAGACACGGAAGATCCTCAGCTATTCGAACTTGATCGCTTCGACGAGCAATGTGCTATACGTGGCGCTCCAAGCATACGCTGGTGATAAATCACAGGTAAAATATCTCGACATCGGCGGCCTTATCGTGACGATCCATCGCCTGCTCAGCGACGCCGCTTTCATTCAGCAGGTGAAAGAAGAATTTGTGTTCGGCGGATTCAAAAATAAATTGGACGGGGTGGAGTAAATCATGGGAAGCATGAAGCGATTGATTCGGCGTGCGGCTTTGCCGCAACTGCACGCAATCGAACTTGGTCAAAACATCGTCAAGTACGGTTTCAAGGCAGGCGTGACGATACATAAGGCAGAAATGGAAGCGGACATCGAACTGGCGATCAGCAAGACGTCGCTGTACAAGAAAGGGCAATATCGAGGGAAGAAGGATGGGTATGTCGAGGCCTCGAACGCATACGCCGAAAAGTTGAAAACGCAAGCCCGCCACTTCCAAGACCATCAGGAAGTGGCGATCTCGAAGTTCACGGAGTATGAAGACTTGATCTCTGAATATGAGCGCTACATCGATTCACTGAAGCAGAAGTCTCCCGAAGATGCGGATGCCGGTCAGAAGCTTGAAGTTGCGCTACAAGACTATTCGAACCTGAAGGCGTTGAAACAATAAGAAATCAAACAAGAGACGCGTGCCTTAACTGGCATGCGTCTCCTTGTAGTCGTTCCAATGTTCCCGTGCCTGTTTGCGTGTCGACTCCGATACTTCCTTGTTCGCGAAGATCAGGCTGTACCAGCGTTTCGCGTTCTCGTACTGGTTGAGTGACGCGTAGAGATCGGCAAGGCGGAGCAGGAGCGTATCGTGCGTGATCCCGCTGCGGACCGGATCCGAGTAGTCGAGGTAAAGGGCTTCGTACTTCTCGGCCGTCCGTTCGAGCCAGAGATGCTCGTTCTCCGCGTCGCCAAGCATCCGGTAGAGCCAGGTGATCCGCATCCCGAGCATCGCCTGGATCGCGTCCTTCTGGTGCGACAGCTGCGCCGTGTAGAGGCAGAGCTTGTAGAGGTGGAGCGCCTGCTCGAGCGTCCGTTCTGTCCGCGCGTACGGCAGGAGTGGGAAGAAATTCGTCACCTTCTCCTCGAGGACCGGACGATCCTCCTTGCGCAGCTTCTCGAACGACTCGTGGAAGAGGAAGTGGCAGTGTTCGCACTGGACGGGTTCATAGAAATAGACGTTCTCGCCCGTGTAGTGGATGAAGCCGTCGAACTCCGTCTTCTCGATCCGGACATGGCGCGACAGGACGCGTTTCGTCGTCGTCTCCTTTAAGCAGTAGGGACATTTGCATTTTTTTAGAAACAGGTCAGACATAAGTAAGACATCCTTTCAAAATAAGACGGTCAGACGAAAACGTTGACGAGCATCCCGCGGATCTCGCCGACCTGGTCGAGTATGTCGAGGCGACGTGATTCGCCGGAGATGACGGTGTCGGTCAGGGCGAGCAGCTTCGCGTCGACCTGCTCGACGACCTTATAGATTTTCGTGCGGCCGCGGCGGTTGAAGCCGCGCTTTTCTTCCAAGCTGAGCGACTGGTCGAGCGCGTCCTTCAGGAAGTCCTTGATCTTCTCCTTGTAGGACTCGAGGTTCTCGATCGTCTGGCTCTCGGCGAGCAGTTCGCCCTGTTCCTGGACGAGCGTCAGCTTCTGCTGGAGGCGCTCGTAGCCTTTATGCTCACGCTTCTCCTGCATGAGCGCGGAGAAGGTCGTCGCGGCCTCGACTTCGCGCGGTCCGCTCTTCGGTGTGTCGATTCGTGATGTCTGCTGGATGCGTCGAATATCCATCGTGTTTCCCTCCTTAGTTGAGCAGCTGCAACACGCCTTGCGGCAGCGCGTTCGCCTGGGCGATCATCGCCATCCCGGACTGGTTCAGGATGTTGTGCTTCGCATATTCCATCATCTCGCGTGCCATGTCGGTGTCGCGGATCCGTGACTCGGACGCCGTCAGGTTCTCACGGCTGATGCCGAGGACAGAGTTCGTCGCCTCGAACCGGTTCTGGACGGCACCGAGCTTCGCGCGCTGCTGCGAGACGGTCTCGATTGCCTTCGAGTATGCTTCGATCGCATTGTTCGCGCCGTCCGTCGTCAGGACGCTCAGCGCGTATTCCGGCGCTGCGTCCGATTTGTTGACGAGCTCCTTCGCGCCCGTGTAGGTCGTCGTCGTCGAGATGCCGAGTTCAAGAGCGCGCATGTCTCCGATGTTCAGCTCGAGTCCTTCCATGCTGCCGGCACCGGTCTGGAAGAAGAGCGACTCTGCGCCTTCCTTGTAAGCACCCGTCAAGAGCGTCTTGCCGTTGAACTGCGTCGTGTTCGCGATGCGCGAGACTTCGTCGGTCAGCTGGTTGATCTCTTCCTGGACAGCTGCGCGGTCGCTCTCTGCAAGCGTCCCGTTGCCCGCCTGGACGGCGAGTTCGCGCATCCGCTGAAGTAGCGCGTGCGTCTCGTTCAAGCCGCCTTCGACCGTCTGGACCATCGAGATGCCGTCGAGGACGTTCTGTTCTGCCTTGTCGAGCGCCTTGAGGCGCGTCCGCATCTTCTCCGAGATGGCGAGTCCGGCCGCGTCGTCCGCCGCCCTGTTGATCTTCTGTCCGCTCGACAGTTTATCCATGTTGCCTTTGATGTTCAGTTGGTTCGCCGTCAGGTTGCGATAGGCTTTCAGCGCCTGGACGTTGTTCGTGATCCGCATCAGTAGCTCATCCCTTCGTAGATGGAGTGGTGGGCGCCTCTCGCTGCTGGAACCGTGTTCTCGCAAGCGGTGCGCCATGTATCGTGTAGTTGTGCCGCGTCATCCTGGAGCGACGCGATCGTATCCGCGTCCTTCGTCACGGCCGCTTCGACCGTCAGTTGGCCGAGGTACGTATAGAGGTAGTCGAGCTGGCCTGCGATGATGCCGCCGTCGTCGCTCAATCCTTCCTGAAGCTTGACGAGCAGGCCGTACGCCTTCTGCAGGCGCGCACTCGTCTCCTCAAACCGGTTGTCCTGCCGTGCTTTCAAGGCGCGGGCGTACTGGAGGACGAGCGCCTCAAGCATCGTCGTCGTCAGTTCCTGGGGCGTCATCGCATAGAGTTGCTGTTCGGTCATGTCACGTCCGTCCTTTCGCGTTGTCGAGTTCTTCTATCAATAATAACAGTTCCGCCATCACGTCGTAGAGCTGGGGCGGGATCGCCGTCCCGAGGTCGAGGTCGAGCAAGTGGCCGAGCAGCGACGTGTCGTGCTCGACCTGGATGCCGCTCTTGCGTGCCTCCTGCAGGATCCGCTCGGCTGCCGCGCCGCTGCCGAGCGCGACGACGACCGGCGCGTTGCCGGACGCCTCATCGTAGCGGAGGACGGCCGCCGTCTTGCGCTGTTTCAAGTCGATTTTCTGATACATCGTGTCCTCCTTAGATGCGGTAGTCGTATCCTGTTTCTTCCTGCTGCTTCGGCTTCGGAGCATCGATTGCTTCGCGCGTGAAGGCGTCGAACTTGATCCGGACGTCTTCGTAGCCGGTCGCGCGCAGCGCTTCGGTCGTCCGCTCGAGGAACGGCCCCGCGAGGCGCTCAAGCAGCGGGAAGTCGTTCTCGATCGTGATCTGCATCTTCCGGCTGACCGTCTCGACCTTGATCCCGATGTCGCCGAGCCGCGGCGTCTCGAGCTGGACGTAGAGCGTGTTGTTCTCCCAGTCGATCACTTCGTCCGGGCGCTTGTTCTGGATGTGGACGTGGAGACCCGCCGTCTGCTCGACGATCTGGACGGGCAGGCTGAGGACGAGTTGCTGGAGCTGGTTGTTCTCCGGCTTGTTGATCTGCTGTTGCGTCGTAAGAAAAGACTGCAGTCGGGCTGCCTCCGGCGTCGCTGCCGGCGTCACCTTCAGTTCGGTCGACTGGAGCTTCAGCTGCTCCGTCTGCTGCGTCACGCGCTGGACCGTCTCCTGCAGGACACGCGCGCTGTTCTCGCGCGGCTGGTAGGGGACCGGCTTGTCGTTCAGCTCTGGCAGGTAGGTCGTCCGGACGTTCGCCGGGGCGAAGCGGAACGCTTCAAGGAAGACGCGTGCTTCCGTCAGGACGACTTTCGCTTCCGCTCCTCGTCCGGCATAGGCGAGCTCTGTCCCGCGCTCGAGCTTCGAGAGCACCTGGATCAGCTGCTTCTCGTCCTTCATGCTGACGTGGAGCGTCGCGTCCGTCTGCTGGAGCGTCTGGCGAAGCCGGTTCGCCGTGCTCTCGATCACTTGCGCGACTTGGAGTGGGCGCGTCTCGACGAGCGTCTCGACCTGGCGGAGCTGGGAGACGATCGTCCGCTGGTTGCTCCGGAAGTCGTTCGTCACTTCGGCGAGCCGAGGTGTCACTTCGCGGACCTGGACGAGCTTCGGCTCGGTGATCCGTTCGTTCCGTAAGATGCTTGCCGGACGTTCTTCCGGGAAGCGGGCCGCGAGTTCGGTCCGGACCGTGTTGTCGCCGCGCTCGATTCGCGCGAGCAGCTCCGGGCGCTCATGCTCCGGCAGTTGCTGGACGAATGTTCGCAGCGCCGGTTCCGGCGCATCAAAGACGTCCTGCTTGATCGGCGTCGCCGCGCGTACGGCGTCTGCCGCGATCACGTTCGGGAGCGTCGGGTCCTGCTTCGCCGCCTTGAACTCGGGCAAATCAAGTACCTGTTCGCCGTCTGCAGCGAGCAGCTCGAGCAGCAGTTCCTTGACGTCGACCGGCAATGCGCTGTCGGACGGGCTGCTGACGAGCGCGAGCAGGACGTCCTTATGTACGCCTTGCAGGACGGCGACGAGCCGGGCGACCGTCTCCGGCGTCTTCTCGATGCCTGAGTTCAACAGGCGGGCGATCGCGTTCTTCAGCTCGGGCGGGACGTCCTCAAGCAACGCCGCTTCGCCTTTCGTCGCCGTCTTCGTCTCTTCCGTCGCCTGAGTCTCGCCAGTCTCCGCCGTCTCGGTCACCTGCTCGATCAGGTAGCCTTCCGTCGTCTGTCCCTTCACCTGGAACTGGAAGCTGCCTTCCGGGACGTCGCCTGCGAATGTCATCTCGACCTTGTCGCGTCCGACCTGGACGAGCGCCGTGTTCGGTCCCGTCTGCTCGAGGACGGTGCCGCTGTAAGTCTTGTTCGGTGCGAGCGGGGCATTCTTCGTCGCTGCTGCAGGGGCCAAGGTGTTCATCTGTACGTTCATCTGCATCCCTCCTCGATTCATCTCATCCTATCTATTATCGGCAAAATTAAAAAAGGATTGAGCAAAATCGCCCAACCCTTTCTCTTTTGTTACGATTTGACGGCATTGAAGCGTTCTTCTAATGTCATCGTGTTCAGTTGTTGATAGCGCGCCATCAGTTCTCCGGTCGCTTTCATTTGGTTGCGGACGATGTAGGGAGAAGCGTTCACAGGAAGGATCATGCCGTTGCGCGTCTTCAGCTTCGTCTGGCCGTCAGCCTCGACGATCACTTCAGTCATGTGGCTCCAAGCATACCACTCGCAATCATCACGTTTCGGTGATTTCGTAGGGAAGAATACGAGGCCAAGAGATGGTTCGATCACGACCGGCACCTTGCCTTTGACCGGCGCCACGCGCTTCGCGGTGACGATGCGCTCCTCGATCGAGCTGTTGTACTGCCGGCAAGACAGTTGGAGCAGCTGATACGGGCGAAGCGGCGTCGTGATGGTCGTCCCGTCCTCGAGTACGATCATCGACTGCTTCATCACGTCGTAGCAGGGCAGGATGGCCACGGTACGTTTCGTGATCCGGTATTTCTCGTCATTATGGAATTGTCGCATTCGACAGCATCCTCCTTAACAGGACAATGGATAAAATAGGTAGAAACTAACGATATAATACAATACATGGAACTGTAATGACAATGTAATTTTTTGAAAACCATAACAATGAATAGTTCTTCAGTAGGAGAGTGACAAAAATCATATTTGAATTGTCAGAATTTTTAATTGTCAATAATTCCTTCTTTTGATAGACTTATCCGTAGAGAGCTTGCTCTCGACTCTGGTTTTGCGAAGGGAACGTGAAAAGAGATGCAACAAGGTAAAGTAAAATGGTTCAACGCTGAAAAGGGTTATGGTTTCATCGAAACCGAGAACGCGAAAGACGTTTTCGTCCACTTCTCAGCAATCCAAGCAGACGGCTATAAGTCACTTGAAGAAGGCGAAGAAGTGGAATTCGAGATCGTTGACGGAGACCGCGGTCCACAAGCGGCGAACGTCACGAAGCTCTAATCCAACTGCAGCCACCACCGTTTTTAGGCCATCCGCCTAAAAGCGGTTTTTTGTTTTGAATGGATGCACTGAGGGTAATACTCCTAATATCCAAAGCACGAAATATTATAGTACGTAAGCATTCAGGAAGATGTTCAACGGATGGTCACCATTCACGTTTCATCTGACCGCTTATCGTGGTATAATAATCATGAATCAAAAGAATTCAAAATCTTCTGAAGGAAACGGACGAAGGATGGAGAATTCATAGGTTCAACCGGTCACTAAGGAGGAGTTCACATGATTTACAACATTCGCGGTGAAAACTTGGAAGTCACAGACGCTCTCAAGGATTACGTCGAGAAGAAGCTTGAAAAGTTAACTCGGTATTTTACGACTCCTACGGAAGCGCAGACAGCATACGTCAACCTGAAGGTGCACAACGAGAAGCAGAAGGTCGAAGTGACGATCCCGATGCCGAACCTCCTGCTCCGCGCAGAGGACATCAACGGAGACATGTATGCAGCGATCGATCTCGTCGTCGATAAGCTCGAGCGCCAAATCCGCAAGCACAAAACGAAAATCAACCGTAAGAGCCGCGCGAAAGAAGGCGGCATCGGCGAGTACTTCAAGACTCTGGAAGGACCGGAAGCAGACACGGCCGTCTATGAAGAGGACGAGGCAGAACTCGAACTCGTCCGGACGAAGCGTTTCACGCTCAAGCCGATGGACACGGAAGAAGCGATCCTCCAGATGGATATGCTCGGCCACACGTTCTTCGTCTTCGCTGACGCAGAGACGGGCAACACGAACGTCGTCTACCGTCGTAAGGACGGACGTTACGGCTTGATTGAACCAGAATAATGAAATCGACAGGGGCGCCTCCTTCGGGAAGCGCCTCTTTTAGTTATGCTTATAAACTATTATCCGCGAGAGAACCTGAAATTCGGCGTGACGTCCCTGGCGCTCCCCGACACAGAGCTGACACATTTCAGGTCCGCCGTAAGACTTCCGGCGGCGGATTGACGGGCACGGTACGGCGCAAGTTGAAATTTGACCCTATCTTCGATACACTGGATAAAGGAAAAATCTCGGTATTCTGACTGGCGTCAATGCCAGTAGAGGAAGTAAGGGGACTAGCAGGCATGGCTAACTTTTTGAAAGAACTATTCGCACCGACGAAGCGCGTCTTGAAGAAGGCGAACGCGGCGGCAGACGCCGTCGAGTCGTTCGCTGACGAGATGGCCGCATTGTCGGACCAGGCTTTAGAAGAGAAGACACTCGAGTTCCGTTCGCGCCTTTCTGCCGGCGAGGATCTCGACGACATCCTGCCGGAGGCGTTCGCGGTCTGTCGGGAAGTCTCGACACGCGTGCTCGGCATGCGCCACTACCGTGTCCAGCTGATCGGGGGATACGTCCTCCACAACGGAGACATCGCGGAGATGAAGACAGGGGAAGGGAAGACGCTCGTCGCGACGCTCCCGGTCTACCTGAACGCACTCGCTGGCAACGGCGTCCACGTCGTCACCGTCAACGAATACCTCGCGAAGCGTGACCGCGACATCATGGAGCCGCTCTATGCGGCGCTCGGCCTCTCGGTCGGGCTCAACCTGTCGAGCATGTCACGCCCTGAGAAACAGGCGGCGTACGGCTGCGACATCACGTACGGGACGAACAACGAGTTCGGGTTCGACTACTTGCGCGACAACATGGTGCTCTACAAAGAGGACCGCGTCCAGCGTCCGCTCAGCTATGCGGTCGTCGATGAGGTCGACTCGATCCTCGTCGATGAGGCGCGCACGCCGCTCATAATCTCGGGTTCTGCCCAGAAGTCGACGGCGCTCTACGCGCAGGCCGACCAGTTCGCGAAGATGATGAAGATCGACGAGGACTACACGGTCGACATCAAGACGAAGTCCGTCCTCTTGACGGAGCAGGGGATCGACCGGGCCGAGAAGTACTTCGGCATCGACAACCTGTTCGGTCTCGAGCACGTCGCCCTCAACCACCACCTAAGCCTCGCGCTCCGCGCGAACGCCGTCATGCACCTCGACGTCGACTACATGATCCGGGACGGCGAAGTCATGATCATCGACCAGTTCACGGGCCGCGTCATGGAAGGCCGCCGCTACTCGGAAGGGCTGCACCAGGCGATCGAGGCGAAGGAAGGCGTCGAGATCCAGCGCGAGTCGATGACGCTCGCGACGATCACGTACCAGAACTTCTTCCGCATGTACACGAAGCTTGCCGGGATGACCGGTACGGCGAAGACGGAGGAAGAAGAGTTCCGTAACATCTACAACATGCACGTCGTGCCCGTCCCGACGAACAAGCCGATCGTCCGCGACGACAAGCCGGACTTGATCTTCAAGTCGATGAACGGGAAGTTCGCGGCCGTCGTCAACGAGATCGAACGCGCCCACCGCGAAGGCCAGCCGGTCCTCGTCGGTACGGTCGCCGTCGAGACGTCCGAGCTCCTGAGCGGCCTGCTCAAGAAGCGCGGCATCAAGCATGAGGTGTTGAACGCGAAGAACCACGCCCGCGAGGCGGAGATCGTCGAGAACGCGGGGCAAGCGAACGCGGTCACGATCGCGACGAACATGGCGGGCCGCGGTACCGACATCAAGCTCGGGGACGGCGTCCTCGAGAAGGGCGGCCTCTACATCCTCGGGACGGAGCGCCACGAATCACGCCGGATCGACAACCAGCTCCGCGGCCGTGCCGGTCGTCAAGGTGACCCGGGACGCTCGCAGTTCTACCTCTCGCTCGAGGATGAACTGATGCGCCGCTTCGGCTCGGATTCGCTCCAGTCGATGATGGACCGCCTTGGGATGGACGACACGCAGCCGATCGAGAGCCGGATGGTGTCACGCGCCGTCGAATCGGCCCAGAAACGGGTCGAAGGGAACAACTTCGACGCGCGGAAACAGGTCCTCGGATACGACAACGTCATGGCCGACCAGCGGAAGGTCATGTATGGCGACCGGGCGATGATCCTGGATGCGGAATCGGTGTCGGACATCGTCAAGACGATGATCGAACGGACGATCGAAGCAGGCGTCTACCAGTACACGCCGGTCGAGTTCGTGCCGGAGGAATGGAGCATCGGCGCACTCGCCGACTGGTCGAACCAGACGCTCGCCCTCGAGACGCCGGTCTCGGAGCAGGAACTGTTCGGCAAGGAGCGCGAGGAGATCATCGAGCTGCTGCATGAGCGCACGTTCGCGCACTACGACCATAAACGGAGCGAAGTGCCGGATGCGGCCTTCAACGAGTTCGAGAAGGTCATCGTCCTCCGCGCCGTCGACCAGCACTGGATGAACCACATCGACCAGATGGACCAGCTGCGCGAAGGGATCCACCTCCGCGCTTACGGCCAGAACGACCCGCTCCGCGAGTACCAGTCGGAAGGTTCGCAGATGTTCGACGCGATGAACGCGGCGATCGCCGAGGAAGTGACGCAATTCGTCCTCCGCGCGGACCTCGACCCGAACCTGAAACGCGAGAAGGTCGTCAAGGACGAGGTCGCGGTCTCCGGCAAGGAAGACAAGGCCGTCAAGAAACAGCCGGTCAGAAAGAACGCGAACGACCAGATCGGGCGCAACGACCCGTGCTGGTGCGGATCAGGCAAAAAATATAAGAACTGTCACGGGCGCCAAGCGTAAGCCCGTTAGGAATTGACTGAGAGAGGCAGGGCTTCCTGCCTCTTTTGGCGGAAAGAGATGGTGAGTTACATGGAATTAGCAGAAATTCGCAACCAGGCAGAGTGGATGGCGAAGAAACTCGAGGAATACAAGGCATCGCTCGACCTCGAAGCGAAGATGTCACGGATCGAGGAGCTCGAGAACGAGATGACGTACCCGGACTTCTGGAATGACCAGGAGTCGGCGCAGAAGGTCATCGACGAGTCGAACGGACTGAAGACGATGGTCGACAAGTACAAGTTCCTCGAGGACGGGCATGAGAACATCGCCCTGACGTACGAACTGATCAAGGAAGAGCCGGACGCGGAGATGCAGGAGGAGCTCGAGAGCGAGTTGACGGAGCTCAAAGGCAAGTTCGACGAGTTCGAGCTCCAGATCCTCTTGAACGGGGAATACGACGCGAACAACGCGATCCTCGAGCTGCACCCGGGTGCAGGCGGCACCGAGTCGCAGGACTGGGCATCGATGCTGCTCCGGATGTACCAGCGCTTCTGCGACAAGCAGGGCTGGAAGGTCGAGACGATGGACTATCAGCCGGGCGATGAGGCAGGCGTCAAGTCGGTCACGCTCCGCATCCAGGGACATAACGCGTATGGCTACCTGAAGGCGGAGAAAGGGATCCACCGTCTCGTCCGGATCTCGCCGTTCGATTCGTCAGGCCGCCGTCACACGTCGTTCGTCTCGTGCGACGTCATGCCGGAATTCGATGACAACATCGACATCGAAGTGCGGACGGAAGACCTCCGCGTCGACACGTATCGCGCGTCAGGCGCCGGCGGTCAGCACATCAACACGACCGACTCGGCCGTCCGGATCACGCACGTGCCGACCGGCGTCGTCGTCTCCTGCCAGCAGGAACGTTCGCAGATCAAGAACCGCGAAGCCGCGATGAAGATGCTCAAAGCGAAGCTCTATCAGCGCGAGATCGAAGAGCAGCAGAAGAAGCTCGACGAGATCCGCGGCGAGAAATCGGACATCGCCTGGGGCAGCCAGATCCGCTCGTACGTCTTCCACCCGTACAGCATGGTCAAGGACCACCGGACGAGCTATGAGGTCGGGAACACGTCCGGCGTCATGGACGGCGACATCATGGGCTTCATCGACGCATATCTCCGCATGATGAACATGTAATAGGGATTCGTCTTAGACCGGAACGGAAGCTGACAGCGTATGTCGTCCGCTTTCCGCGGGCAGCTCGGTCCGACTAGGCGAATAAGGCAGACATCCTGCCGCTTCATAAAACAGATCAGCGGGTGCAGCGATGCGCCCGCTTTTTTCATCCGAAGAGGAGGAAGAAACATGCAAATCAGACCAGAGAAGTTCAAGGACGCAGCAGGCATCCGCACCGTCCATCAGTCGGCGTTCGGCCAGGCGGCCGAGGCGAACCTCGTCGAGGCGATCCGCGAATCGGACGGATATATTGCGGAATTCTCGCTCGTCGCGGTCAGCGAGCAGGGGGAGATCGCCGGGCACGGCATGCTGAGCCGGATCACGATCGACGGCATCCCGTCACTCGCCCTCGCACCGGTCGGCGTCAAGCCGGCATGGCAGCGCAAAGGCATCGGCGGCGAGCTGATCCGCCGGATGATCGAGGCGGCGACGGAAGCAGGCGAGCAGCACATCATCGTCCTCGGGCACGACAGCTACTATCCGCAGTTCGGCTTCGAACGGGCGGACCGCTACGGGATCATCCCGCCGTTCCCCGTCCTGCCCGAGGTGTTCATGGTGCTCGCGCTCGAGCGCGGTGCGCTCAAAGGCGTCTCCGGCACGGTCGAGTATCCGGAATCCTTCAACACGGTATAACGGTGAGTTGTTACGACCGTCTAGGCGGCATTCCCCGTTTCCGCTAGAATGAAAAACGGAGCCTTTTTGGCATACGTATACATTTTGGGGGAATCATGATGGAGAACACACGCGGGGAAGTCGTACGCGACTACCTCTACCTACTTACCGGATCGGTCTTCGTCGCGAGCGCGTTCAGCCTGTTCCTGGCACCGAACCAGCTCGCCTCAGGCGGCGTCAGCGGCCTGTCGATCATCCTGAACGACATGTTCGGCATCTCGCCCGGGCTGTTCCAGCTCGTCGCGAACGTCGTCCTGCTCGGCATCGGTTGGATGATCCTCGGGCTCGGCTTCGGCGTCAAGTCGCTCGTCGGCTCGATCTTCCTGCCGGGCGTCATCCTGCTCTATGAACGGTTCGACGTCGCGCCGGCTGTCGAGAACCCGATGCTCGCCGCGATCTTCGGCGGAGCAGGCGTCGGGATCGGCCTCGGGCTCATCTTCAAGGGGCGGGCATCGACCGGCGGGATGGACCTGATCGCCCAGATCCTGCACCGCTACACGAAGCTGCCGCTTCACCTCTGCATCGCCCTGCTCGACGGGACGATCGTCCTGACGGCGGCGCTCGTCTTCTCGTTCGAGATCGGCCTGTACGCGCTGATCGCCTTGTTCATCACGATCAAGATGATCGACATCGTCCAGCTCGGGATCACGAACGACAAGCTCGCCTACATCATCTCGGACAAGAAGGACGCGCTCGTCAAGGAGATCTTCGAGACGCTCGACCGCGGCGCGACCGAGATCGAGGCGGCCGGCGCCTTCACACGGAAGAGGAAGCCGATGCTGATGGTCGTCGTCCGCCAAGGCGAGATCACGACGCTCAAGGAGATCGTCAAACACATCGATCCCGATGCCTTCCTCGTCGTCAGCGAGGCGCACGAGGTGCTCGGTCTCGGCTTCACGGACGACAAGCGTTACCGCAACGTGCCGTGAACAATTCGTGAAGAATTTGTGAAATCAAGCATGAAAACCCTTTGGAACGGCTATACTAGTTACATACTTAACAGCCAGACAATTCGATAGGGGGTCCATTCATGAAAACGAAGAAGTTCTTACTTGCGCTCGGTATCGGCGCGACGCTCGTCCTCGGCGCATGCGGCGGCGATGATGAGAAGGAGTCGACTTCATCCGATGAAGGCACGAAGACGGAGACGGCCATCGACGCGGAGAAAGTATTCGCGAACAACTGTGCGGCATGTCACGGCCAGAACCTTGAAGGCGGAGCGGGTCCTGACCTGACGAAGGTCGGCGCGCGACTCTCTTCAGCCGAGATCCAGGAGATCATCAAGAACGGTAAGGGAGCGATGCCGAAGGGCGTCATCCAGGACGAGGAAGAAATCGTCGCCGTGGCCGACTGGCTTGCATCAAAAAAATAAATGTGGGATAGTATGGGGCAGGAAAAGCAAGACACGGTGCGTGTCATGCGATTTCCTGCCCCTTTTCTGCGTTTTGCGCTGGGGAAATGAAACGTCGTTGTAATGGTTAGGACTTTTGAACCCTGCTATAATTGATGGCGGCAGAAACGTGCTGCCTGATCACCGATTAATTGAATAAGGATGTGAAGCAAGTGATCAAGATGCAACAAGTAAGCAAGATCTATCCGAACGGAGTCACCGCGCTCCGGGAAGTGAACCTAACAATCAATCAAGGCGAATTCGTCTATATCGTAGGCCCGTCTGGTGCTGGTAAATCGACATTCATGAAAATGATGTACCGCGAGGAGAAACCGACCAGCGGTTCATTTTTATTTAAAGGGCTCGAAGTCGGGAAACTGAAAAACCGTCAGATTCCTGAACTGCGCCGGCAGATCGGCGTCATCTTCCAGGACTTCAAGCTGTTGACGTCGTTGACCGTCTATGAGAACGTAGCGTTCGCGCTCGAGGTCGTAGGCGAGGACAAGGAACAGATCCGCAAGAAGGTCATGGAAGTGCTCGACCTCGTCAAGCTCAAGCACAAGGCGCGCAACTACCCGAACGAACTGTCGGGCGGGGAGCAACAGCGGATCTCGATCGCACGGGCGATCGTCAACCGTCCGTCGCTCGTCATCGCCGATGAGCCGACCGGGAACCTCGACCCGGATACCGCGTGGGAGATCATGGAGGTATTCGAGGAGATCCATCGCCGTGGGACAACGGTCGTAATGGCGACGCACAACCGCGACATCGTCAACAAGATGCGCCATCGCGTTCTCGCGATCGAGGGTGGAAAAATCGTCCGAGACGAAGAGAAAGGAATGTATGGCTATGAAATTTAATGGATTCCGTCACTTGCGTGAAGGCGCGAAGGGGCTCGTCCGGAATGGTTGGATGACGTTCGCGTCGATCAGCGCCGTCACCGTGACGCTCCTCCTCGTCGGTATCTTCGCGATGGTGATGTTCAATGTCAACAAGATCTCAGAGAACGTCGAGAAGGACGTCGAGATCCAGGTGTTCGTCGACCGCGAGGCAGACCAGGCGAAGATCGATGCCGTCGGAAAGCAGCTCGAGCAGATGCCGGGCGTCGCATCCGTCGAGTACAGCTCGAAGGAGCAGGAACTCGACCGTTTCAAGGAACAGCTCGGAGAAGGCTCTGAGGCGTACCAGTCGGTCGAGAAGGACAACCCGCTCCACGACCGTTACGTCGTCAAGGCGACTTCGCCGGATGAGACGGAAACGATTGCAAAATCGGTCGAAAAAATGGAAAATATAGATAGCGTCGAATATGGCGAAGACTACGTCGAGAAGATGTTCAACTTCCTTGACGGTGTCCGGGTCGGCGGCATCATCCTGATCGTCGGTCTGACGTTCATGGCGATGTTCCTCATCTCGAACACGATCAAGGTGACGATCTTCTCACGCCGCCGCGAAATCGAGATCATGCGTCTCGTCGGGGCGAAGAACGGCTTCATCCGTGCGCCGTTCTTCATCGAAGGATTGCTCATGGGTATTTTCGGGGCACTCATCCCGATCGCCGTCGTCATCTTCGGATACGAAGCGACGTATGGCGTGCTGCAGCCGCAGCTCATGTCAGTGAACGCGTCGATCTTCTCGCTCATCAAACCGAGCGAACTGTCGGCACAGATCGCGTTGATCCTGCTCGGACTCGGTGCATTCATCGGTGTCTGGGGCTCGACGACATCACTCGGCCGCTTCCTCAAAATTTAATCATGTAAAGGAGAGTTGTTCCGTATGCGTCTCCGCTTTACGCCTTTCCTCATCAGCTTGACCCTGATCGGGTCGAGCCTCCCTGTCTACGCAGTGTCGAAAGAAGAGTTGTTGAAAGAACGGCAATCGCTCGAATCGCGTCTACAGGAGAGCGAGAAAGTGCGAAGCGAGACGTCGGAACGTCTCACCTTGACGAAACAGGAACGCAAGCAGGTAGAACAAAAACTCGAGGCGGTCAACGACCGGCTCAACGTGCTCGCGCAGGACATCGCCGATCAACAGGCGACGATCGACGCGGCACGGGACCAGCTCGACGGCGTCCGGCTCGATATCCTTCTGACCGAGGACGACCTCAAGCGACGCGAGGAGCGGGTCGGCGACCGGTTGCGGGCTGTCCAGCGCAGCGGTGACGTCAAGTACGTCGAGGTGTTGCTCGGCGCGAAGGACTTCGGTGACCTGATCTCTCGTTTCAATACGGTCTCGACGATCATCGCGCGGGACGACGCCGTCCTTCGCGAATACCTCGGCGACATCAGGCGCCTGAACGAACGGAAGGCGGAGCAGGAGCGTCTCCTCGACTCGTTGAAGCGTGGACAGCTGAAGCTGCTCGGCTTGCGCCGTCAAATCGATGCGGAAGCCGCCGAGAAACGAAGTCTGCTTGAACAGCTCGACCGGGAAGTCGGTCAGCTCGAACAGGAGCGCCTGACGGAAGCCGAGGCTGCCGAGGTGCTCGCTGCTCAGGCCGAGCTCGTCTCGAAGCAGCTGAAGCAGCTTGAAGAGGCGGAGGCGCTCGCGAAAGCGAAGGCAAAAGCGGAAGCGGCAGCCCGCGAAAAGAAGGCTGAAGCAGAGGCAAGAGCCAAAGCGGAAGCGAAGGCGAAGAGCAGGGACGAGAAGCGCGATCAGCCGCCCTCTCCAGCTCCGGCAGAACAGCCGATCGAGGAGACGCGGACGTTCGTCCTACCGGTCCAAGGCTACGTCTCGAGTCCGTTCGGTCCGCGCAACAATCCGCTGTCGGGGAAATCCGAGATCCACACGGGTATCGACCTCGTCAACGCGGAAGGGACGCCGGTCGTCGCGGCCGCCGCGGGCGTCGTCCTCCGTGCCGGCAGCGCGACCGGGTACGGCAACGTCGTGATGGTGACACACCTGATCGACGGCGCGATCTGGACGACCGTCTATGGGCACCTCAGCGGGGTCTCCGTCAAGGCGGGCCAGACGGTCGCACCGGGACAAATGGTCGGCACGCTCGGCTCGACAGGGTGGTCGACCGGACCGCACCTCCATTTCGAAATCCACAACGGACAGTGGGCGCCGGGGCAACCGAACGCGGTCGACCCGGCGGCATATCTGTTCTGACATACGAGTTTTGCAAAAGATAGGGCAACCTATCTTTTTTTGCTATACTGAGAAAAATAGAAGGTCTCACACCAGAAACGGGGAATACGCTTGAAGAAATCAACGACAGCAGTGATCGCCGTCAGCACGTTCGGACTCGGGCTTGGCACCGGGGCCGTCGGGATGCTCGCGGCAGGCGGGACGGAGACGACGAGTTCGTCGAAGAGCGCCGACATGCAGGGCGACTGGCAGAAGGTCGAACAGATCCGCCAATTGATCGCAACGAACTACCTGGAGGATGTCACGGACAAGGAGCTGCTTGACGGCGCGTTGACAGGGATGGCCGAGGCGCTCGACGATCCGTACTCCGTCTATATGGATGAATCGGATACGGCCCACTTCAAGGACAACCTGAACTCGAGCTTCGAAGGAATCGGGGCGACGCTCGAACAGAAGGGCGAGGCGATCGTCATCGTCTCCCCGATCAAAGGCTCACCGGCCGAAAAAGCAGGACTGAAGCCGGGCGACATCATCGTCGAGGTCGACGGCGAATCGATGAAGGGGAAGAAGACGGACGAGGCGGTCAAGCTGATCCGCGGCAAGAAGGGGACGGACGTCGTCCTGACGATCCAGCGCGGCAGCCAGAGCCCGATGAAGATCACGATCACGCGGGATACGATTCCGATCGAGACGGTCTACTCGGAGACGGAGAACGTCGGCGGCAAGAAGATCGGCGTCCTCGAAGTGACGCAGTTCTCGGAACCGACGGCCGAAGAGTTCGAGACGCAGCTCGCGAAGCTCGAAGCGGACGGGATCGACGGCCTCGTCATCGACGTGCGCGGCAATCCGGGCGGCCTGCTTCCTGCGGTCGCGGACATGATTGCACCGTTCATCCCGAAGGAGACGCCCGTCTTCCAGATCGAGAACAACAAGGGAGAACGCCAGCAACAGTTCGGGGCGGCGAGCGACAAGAAGCCGTACAAGGTCGTCGTGCTCGAGGACGAGGGATCGGCATCGGCGTCCGAGATCCTCGCAGCAGGCCTGAAGGAAGGCGCGGGTGCCGAGGTCGTCGGCGTCAAATCGTTCGGTAAGGGGATTGTCCAGAACGCCTACGACCTCAAGGACGGAAGCGACCTCAAGCTGACGACGAGCAAGTGGCTGACGCCGAACGGCAACTGGATCCACAAGAAGGGCGTCAAGCCGACGGTCGAAGTCAAGCAGCCGGACTACTACGCCGTCACGAAGATCCTGCCGGAGGACAAGCCGCTCAAGGTCGGCTCGTACGGCAAGGAGGTCGAGAACGCGCACCTCGTATTAAAAGCGCTTGGTTTCGATCCGAAAGGGCAGGACGGTTATTACGGCGACACGATGAAACGTGCCGTCGAGGCGCTCCAGAAGGACGCGAAGCTCGACGTCACAGGGGCGATCGACGTCGAGACGGCGACCGAGATGGAGACGCGCCTGCTCAAGATGCTCGATGAAGAGAAGAACGACGTCCAGCGCAAGAAGGCGCTCGAGGTCGCAGCAAACTAACGAGAGGTAGGTCAGGACGTGGGAACACTTGAAGCAATCGGCTTCGCGGCGCTCAGTCTCGCCGCAAGCCCCGCATTATGGTTAGGAGTCTTACTCAGTTTTTGGATCGGCGCGCGCCGGATCAAGCGGGAACGTAACCTGTTCCGCTCGCGGACGCGCGGCAAACGGACGGACGTCCTCGAGACGCTCCTGCCGGGTCTTGCGATCGGTGCCTTCCTGTCGGTCGTAAGCGTCCTGCTCGGGCTGACCGTCACGCCTGTCTTCCTCATCGTATTCACTGCTGTCGCGTCACTCATCCTCCTTGCAGGAGTCGTCCGGCTGTCGAATCCGCTCTGGCCGCTCACCGCAATCGCGGTGCTGCTGATCGCGGGAGTCGCGATCCCGTCACTTGGTGAGCTCGGCGAGGTGTCGGTGTTCACGATCCTTGCGATCACGGCGCTCAGTCTGATCGGCGAGGTCCTCCTCGTCCGGATGCGCGGAACGAAGCGCCTGTCACCATCGCTCGTCCTCTCGAAACGGGGGCGCTTCATCGGTGGACTTGCCGCGAACAAGCTCTGGCTCGTCCCGCTCGTCCTGTTCGTCCCGGGCGAGTCGCTCGGCTTCCTGCCGTTCGACTTGCCGGCAGTCGTCCCGGTCGTGCTCGTCATGCCGATCGGCTTCAGCTTCCTCTTCACGGGAGACTTGCCGAAGGTGCTGGTCCGTCCACTCCTCGCCGGACGCTTCGCGACGGCAGGGCTGTCGCTGCTGCTTGCGCTCGGCGCGTACTTCCTCGACCGTGTCGAATGGCTGTACGGCCTGCCCGTGCTGCTTGCGCTCCATCTCTTCCTCCATCAACGGGCGAAGCGCCTCAACCGGCAGAAGACGCCGCTCTTCTCGAACGGCGAACGCGGCGTCGTAATCCTCGGGACGCTCGCCGGGAAACCGGCCGACTCGATGGGACTTGTCGCAGGGGAGGCGATCCACAAGGTCAACGGCGACTTCGTCGACTCGGAGCGTGCGTTCTATGAGGCGATTCAGCGGCACAAGCCGTATCTCCGCCTCGAGGTGATGAACCATAACGGCGACGTCCGGTTCGCCCAGCGTGCGTTCTATGAGCAGGACCACCACGAACTTGGGATCCTGTTCGTCAACGAGCCGGCGCACCAGCGGACGAAAATCAAACAGTTGCACTGAAAACAAGGCATGGTCTGCGGATCATGCTTTTTCGTTTTCTGAAAAAAGGGTAACCCTATTTAGAGGAGCAAAATCATCGAATGTTTGTTCGCTAAGTGGTACAATTAAAGAAGATTTTTTCAGAGAGACAGGGGGAAGTATTGATGGATTTTCAGCTCGTATCACCGTTCGAGCCGGGCGGCGACCAGCCGACGGCAATCAAGGAGCTCGTCGAGGGGATCAAGCGCGGACAGCGCCACCAGACGCTGCTCGGGGCGACCGGGACCGGTAAGACGTTCACCGTATCGAACGTCATCCAGGAGATCAAGCGTCCGACGCTCGTCCTCGCCCACAATAAGACACTCGCTGGTCAGCTCTACTCGGAGTTTAAGGAGTTCTTCCCGAACAACGCGGTCGAGTACTTCGTCAGCTTCTACGACTACTACCAGCCGGAGGCGTATGTGCCGTCGACCGATACGTTCATCGAGAAGGATTCCTCGATCAACGACGAGATCGACAAGCTGCGCCACTCGGCGACGTCTTCCCTGTTCGAACGGGAGGACGTCCTGATCGTCGCTTCCGTCTCCTGCATTTACGGCCTCGGTAACCCGGAAGAGTACAACAGCATGGTGCTGTCGCTCCGGGTCGGCAACGAGATGGGGCGGAACGAGATGTTGCGTAAGCTGATCGACATCCAGTACGAGCGCAACGACATCGACTTCCAGCGCGGACGTTTCCGCGTCCGCGGCGACGTCGTCGAGATCTTCCCGGCGTCACGCGACGAGCACTGCATCCGCGTCGAGTTCTTCGGCGACGAAATCGACCGGGTCCGTGAGATGGACCCGCTGACCGGCGAGATTATCGCCGAGCGCGAACACGTCTCGATCTTCCCAGCATCTCACTTCGTCACGCGTGAAGGAAAGCTCAAGCAGGCGATCGCGAACATCGAGGCGGAACTCGAGGAACAGCTCGAGATCATGCGCGAGGAAGGACGCCTGCTCGAGGCGCAGCGTCTCGAACAACGGACGAACTACGACCTCGAGATGATGCGGGAGATGGGCTATTGCTCCGGGATCGAGAACTACTCGCGCCACCTCAACCTGATGCCTGCCGGTGCGACACCTTACACGCTGCTCGACTACTTCCCGAAGGACTTCCTGCTCGTCGCCGACGAGTCGCACGTGACGCTGCCGCAGATCCGCGGGATGTACAACGGCGACCAGGCGCGCAAGCAGGTCCTCGTCGACCACGGCTTCCGCCTGCCTTCGGCGAAGGACAACCGTCCGCTCCGCTTCGAGGAGTTCGAGGAGAAGGTCAGCCAGGCGATCTATATCTCGGCGACGCCGGGACCGTATGAGATCGAACATTCGCCGAAGATGGTCGAGCAGATCATCCGTCCGACCGGCTTGCTCGACCCGACCGTCGAGATCCATCCGATTTCGGGTCAGATCGACTACCTGATGGACAACATCCGGGACCGCGTCAAGGTCGGCGAGCGCGTCCTCGTGACGACGCTGACGAAGAAGATGGCGGAGGACCTGACCGACTACCTGAAGGAGAACGGGGTCAAGGTCAACTACATGCACTCCGAGATCAAGACGCTCGAGCGGATCGAGATCATCCGCGACCTGCGGCTCGGCAAGTACGACGTCCTCGTCGGGATCAACCTGCTGCGGGAAGGGCTCGACATCCCGGAAGTGTCGCTCGTAACGATCCTCGACGCCGACAAGGAAGGGTTCCTCCGTTCGGACCGTTCGCTCATCCAGACGATCGGCCGGGCGGCACGGAACTCGAACGGGCACGTCATCCTGTTCGCGGACAAGATGACCGACTCGATGCAGCGCGCGCTCGACGAGACCGAGCGCCGGCGCAACATCCAGATCGCCTACAACGAGGAACACGGCATCACCCCGCAGACGATCCAGAAGGACGTCCGCGGCGTCATCCGGGCGACGATCGAGAGCGACGACACGGTCGAGAAGCTCGAGCGGTTCAACAGCCTGAAGAAGCCGGAGCGCGAGACGCTCCTCGAACAACTGGAACAGGAAATGAAGCAGGCGGCCAAGGACATGCAATTCGAGCGTGCGGCCGAGCTGCGTGATTTGATCATAGAACTGAAAGCAGGTGCCTAAGTTGGTAGAAAAGAAGAATGCAATCGTCATCAAGGGCGCTCGCGTCAATAATTTGAAGAACATCGACGTCGAGATCCCGCGCGACCAGCTCGTCGTCCTGACGGGCCTGTCGGGCTCCGGGAAATCGTCGCTCGCCTTCGACACGATCTACGCCGAAGGACAGCGCCGGTATGTCGAGAGCCTGTCCGCTTACGCGCGGCAGTTCCTCGGCCAGATGGACAAGCCGGACGTCGACACGATCGAAGGACTCAGTCCGGCGATCTCGATCGACCAGAAGACGACGAGCAAGAACCCGCGCTCGACCGTCGGGACGGTGACAGAGATCTATGACTATCTCCGACTCCTGTTCGCGCGGATCGGCAAGCCGATCTGTCCGAACCACGGCATCGAGATCACGAGCCAGACGATCAGCCAGATGGTCGATCAGGTGATGGAGCTGCCGGAACGGTCACGTCTCCAGATACTCGCCCCAATCGTCTCGGGCAAGAAGGGGACACATGCCAAGGTATTCGAAAGCCTGAAGAAGGAAGGGTTCGTCCGTGTCCGCGTCAACGGCGAGACCGTCGATTTGACGGACGACATCGAGCTCGAGAAGAACAAGAAGCACTCGATCGAAGTCGTCGTCGACCGGATCGTCGTCCGGCCCGACGTCGAGGCCCGGCTCGCGGATTCGCTCGAGACGGCACTCCGCCTCGCTGACGGGCGTGTGCTCGTAGACAAGATGGATGGGACGGAGCTGCTCTTCAGCGAGCATCACGCCTGCCCGATCTGCGGCTTCTCGATCGGTGAGCTCGAACCGCGGATGTTCTCATTCAACTCGCCGTTCGGCGCATGCAGTAAGTGCGACGGGCTCGGGACGAAGCTCGAGGTCGATGCCGACCTCGTCGTGCCGCACAAGCAGAAGACGCTGAACGAAGGGGCGCTTGTCGCCTGGGAGCCGACGAGCTCGCAATACTATCCGCAGCTGCTCGCGGCCGTCTGCAAACATTTCGGGATCGACATGGACACGCCGTTCGAGGATTTGCCGGACGAACACCGCGACATCGTCCTGAACGGGAACGCGAAGGAAGAGATCTCGTTCCGCTACGAGAACGACTTCGGGATGGTCCGCAACACGAAGATGTACTTCGAGGGCGTGCTGTCGAACATCGAGCGCCGCTACAAGGAGACGTCGTCCGACTACATCCGGGAGCAGATGGAAGGATACATGGCGAAGAAGCCGTGCCCGGCCTGCAAGGGACACCGCCTGAAGCCGGAATCGCTCGCCGTCAAGGTCGTCGGCACACATATCGGCGAGGTGACGAAGATGTCCGTCAAACAGGCCGTCGTCTTCTTCGACGAGTTGCCTGCGAAGCTGTCTGAGAAGGACCAGACGATCTCACGGATGATCGTCCGCGAGATCCATGAACGTTCGTCGTTCCTCGAGAACGTCGGGCTCGACTACCTGACGCTGTCGCGTGCAGCAGGGACGTTGTCCGGCGGGGAGGCGCAGCGGATCCGTCTCGCGACACAGATCGGATCGCGCCTGACCGGCGTCCTCTACGTGCTCGACGAACCGTCGATCGGGTTGCACCAGCGCGACAACGACCGCCTGATCGACACGCTCAAGACGATGCGAGACCTCGGCAACACGCTGATCGTCGTCGAGCATGACGAGGATACGATGATGGCGGCCGACTACCTGATCGACATCGGTCCCGGCGCCGGCGACCATGGCGGCATGGTGACCGCTGCCGGCAAGCCGGAGGAATTGATGGAGGACGAGGCTTCCTTGACAGGGAAGTACCTGTCCGGCAAGAAGTTCATCCCGGTCCCGACCGAACGGAAGGAATCGGACGGCCGTTACCTGACGATCCACGGGGCGACGGAGAACAACTTGAAGAACGTCGACGCGGAGATTCCGCTCGGCCTGTTCGTCGCCGTGACGGGCGTCTCGGGATCCGGGAAATCGACGCTGATCAACGAGATCCTCTACAAGACGATCGCGCACGAGATGAACCGGGCGAAGGAGAAGCCGGGGGCACACCGGGGAGTGACGGGGCTCGACTTGATCGACAAGGTCATCGACATCGACCAGTCGCCGATCGGCCGGACACCGCGCTCGAACCCGGCGACCTATACGGGTGTCTTCGACGACATCCGCGACGTCTTCGCCTCGACGAACGAAGCGAAGCTGCGCGGCTACAAGAAAGGACGATTCAGCTTCAACATCAAGGGCGGACGCTGCGAGGCGTGCCGCGGGGACGGCATCATCAAGATCGAGATGCACTTCCTGCCTGACGTCTACGTCCCGTGCGAAGTCTGTCACGGGAAACGCTACAATCGCGAGACGCTCGAAGTGAAATATCGCGGCAAGACGATCGCCGACGTGCTCGGGATGACGGTCGAGGATGCGCTCGAGTTCTTCGAGAACATCCCGAAGATCAGTCGGAAGCTCCAGACGATCGCGGACGTCGGGCTGACGTACATGAAGCTCGGCCAGCCGGCGACGGAGTTGTCGGGTGGAGAGGCGCAGCGCGTCAAACTCGCATCCGAGCTCCACAAACGCTCGACCGGCAAGACGATCTACATCCTCGACGAACCGACGACGGGTCTGCACGTCCATGACATCTCGCGTCTGCTCAAAGTGCTCCAGCGCCTCGTCGACAACGGAGACACGGTGCTCGTCATCGAGCATAACCTCGACGTCATCAAGACGGCCGACTACCTGATCGACCTCGGTCCGGAAGGCGGGGACGGCGGCGGCATGATCGTCGCGACAGGCACGCCGGAGAAAGTCGCCGAAGTGAAAGGCTCGTATACGGGTCGCTACCTGAAGCCGGTCCTCGAGCGGGACGCGGCGAGATTGAACAACTGACGAAACTTTTCGCAAGGACGATTCGTAGGAAGCTGTTAGGGGAAAACCCTAATGCAGCACGACCTGTTTTCCATTGAACATAAGGGAGGAATTACGGATGAAGCAAGATATGCGTCAACTGATTCTCGAACAAGTCAAGGAAGGCAAGCTGACGATCGATGAGGCGCTCGATAAGCTCGAACGGCTCGAGTCGATCGACACCCATGAATCGAAACCAACGAACAAGTTCGTCGAACCGGCGCCGGAACAATACGAGCGGGTCGACAGCTATAACGTCGAATCGCTGACGTCGAAGGTGATGTCCGCGATCGACGGACTCGTCACGCGCCTCAAGGACAGCGACATGTCGTTCAGCCAGGCGACGGGACCGAACGTCACGTACGTCAAGCGCTTCCCGTTCTCGGGCGATTCGGTCACGCTCGACCTGTTCAACGCGAACATGATCGTCGAGCCGTCGGACGACGAGGAATGCGAACTGACGGTGACGGGACGTCCGCTCCGCCAAGTATCGGAGGAACAGGCGCTCGAGCAGCTCCAGGCGTCCGTCCAGCATTCCGTGACGATGAACGCGCTGCACGTCCGCCTGAAGGACCGCCGTGTCCGGGCGACGGTCCAGCTGAAGATTCCGCGCCGCCACTATGAGTCGTTGAACGCCCAGACGCTCAACGGTGAAGTGACGGTCCATTCGCTCGACGTCTCATCGCTCCGCCTGATGACGGCGAACGGACGGATCCTCGTCCGCGACGTGATCGGCGACGACTTCAAGCTGTCGACTGGCAACGGCACGATCGAACTCGAGGCATCCGAAGCGCACAAGCTCGGGGCGAAGACGGCGAACGGTCAGATCATCGTGAGCGGCGTCTACCAGAAGACGGACCTGAAGACCGCGAACGGTAACATCCGTTGCGAGGTCAAGACGGCGCACGACGCGAAGATCGAGGCCTCGTCGCTCGCCGGAAGCGTCTCGATCATCCTGCCGCACGGCGCGGAAGTATACGGGGAGCTCGAGACGAACTTCGGCGGGCTCAACTGCAACCTCGACGACATGGAGCTGATCCGCAACCAGAAGGAGATCGCGAGCCAGAAGCTCCATTTCATCTCGGGTCGCGGACGCACGCCGAAGATCGAGGTCGAGGCGGAGACGCGGACGGGGACGGTCTCCGTCACCCACGGGACGCATCTCAGCCCGCTGACGATGTAATCTGAGTAGACGAATGAAGCGGCCCCCTCATCATGAGGGAGCCGCTTTTTGCGTCGTCTTCTGCTGGCGCGAACGCCAGAGCACGCGCTCTTTAGATATCGTAGCCATCCTGGTTCATCGGCATGTGCGGATCGTTGTAGATGTCCTCCCAGTTCGACATGTCAAAGCCGAGCTGCAGCATGAAATAGACGAGCAGGATCGTCAGGACGATCGAGGCGAGGATCAGCAGGATGCCAATCAGGCGCTTGCCGCGTCTGCGGCGCCAGTAGAAGATGATAGCGAGGATGAGCGAGATCAGGCCGCCCGTGAAGATGAGTCCGGCAAGCGAGATGATGAAGAAGAGCAGCGCGTTCTGGTCCTTTTCCCGAGAGTATGCCTTCCACATGTCGATCAGCGAGACGATCACGTAGATGAACGTCGCGAGCGCGATGACGAGTAGCAGGATCGCCGTGATTGCGAGGCCGGTGCTGCCGTTAGTTGTCATCATCATTGGTTTTCCCCCCTTTCCATTTCTAAGGCTATTCCCAGTATTCGCCGTGGTTAGTCCGACTCCTTGAAAACCGTAAAAATATGGTACAATACTTACCGTGAAAGGAGTGGTTCGCTTGCAAGCAAAAGTACGTACCGCTGAAATCGTAAAACAGTTCAATCTAAAAATCATCACGGGGGAAGAGGGGCTCCACCGTCCCATCCTGACGGCAGACCTCTGTCGGCCGGGCCTCGTCCTCGCCGGCTACTACGCCTATTACCCGGCGGAACGCCTGCAGGTGCTCGGGAAGACGGAGCTGACGTTCTTCAACAACCTGACGTACGCGGAACAACGCGAGCGGGCGAACATCCTCTGTACGGACGAAACACCGGGCATCCTCGTCACGCGCGGTTTCGAGGTGCCGAAGGCGATCATCGAGGCGGCGGAGGAGGCGAACGTCCCGGTCCTCGTGACGAAGGGGCACACGACATCGGTCGAATCGCAGATCACGAACTTCCTCGAGGCGGAGCTCGCGCCGACAACGGCCATGCACGGCGTACTTGTCGATATCTACGGCGTCGGCGTCTTCATCAAGGGGGCGAGCGGCGTCGGTAAGTCGGAGACGGCGCTCGAGCTCGTCAAACGTGGTCATCGCCTCGTCGCTGACGATTCCGTCGAGATCAGACAGACGGGCGACGGCATCCTCGTCGGGACGGCGCCGAAGCTGATCCAGCACCTGCTCGAGATCCGCGGAATCGGCATCATCGACGTGATGACGCTGTTCGGTGCGGGAGCGGTCCGCTCCCACAAGAAGATCAGCCTCGTCTGCAACCTCGAACTATGGGATCAGACGAAGGTGTACGACCGGGTCGGGCTCGACCAGGAAGTGCTCAAGATCATCGACACGGAGATCCCGTTCCTGACGATCCCGGTTCGCCCAGGGCGTAACCTTGCCGTCATCATCGAGGTCGCTGCGATGAACTACCGCCTGAAGAACATGGGCATCAACACGGCGGAAGAATTCGCCGCTCGTTTGGCGCAAGCCATCGAGGATGGGAATGGAGGCATTTTATGAAGTCGCTCGCTAGTGTCCAGCCGACGTTCGACCGTGTCGCGATCGAACTCGGACCGATCCCGATCTACTGGTACGGGGTCGTCATCGCCTTAGGAGCCATCCTCGGCCTCCTGATCGCGATCTATGAATCGAAACGGATCGGCTTCAACGAGGAATACGCGGTCGACGTCGTCATCTGGTCGATCCCGATCAGCATCCTCTGTGCCCGCATCTACTACGTCATCTTCGAGTGGGACTACTACGGTCAGCATCTCGACCAGATCATCAACATCCGCCAGGGCGGAATCGCGATCCATGGCGCCATCTTCGGCGCCCTGCTGACGGTGTTCCTCTACACGAAGAAGAAGAACATCTCCTTCTGGCAGATCACGGACATCCTCGCGCCGTCGCTCCTGCTCGGACAGGCGATCGGCCGCTGGGGGAACTTCTTCAACCAGGAAGCGCACGGGGGCAAGACGACGTGGACATTCCTGCAGGATACGCTCCACCTGCCGAAGTGGATCGTCAATCAGATGTACATCGACGGCAGCTACTACATCCCGACGTTCCTCTACGAGAGCCTCTGGAACATCCTCGGCGTCATCCTGCTGATCGTCTGGCGGATGGTCGGCAATCCGCGCCGCGGGTACATCTTCCTCGGCTACCTCGTCTGGTATTCGATCGGACGCTTCTATATCGAGGGACTCCGGACGGACAGCCTGATGGTCGCCGGAGAATTGCGGACGGCACAGCTCGTCTCGATCGCCTTGTTCGCGTTCGGCCTGATCATGATGTTCATCCGCCGTTCGGCGCCGCGTTATCTTGACGGAACGAAATTGGAGGGATCGAAGTGATCACGACACTCTTGTTTGATCTTGACGGGACGCTCATCGATACGAACCCGCTCATTTTGAAGAGTTTCGAGCATACGCTCGGCTACTATTATCCGGACCGGACGTTCTCGCACGAGGAACTCCTGCCGTTCATCGGACCGACGCTCGAGAAGTCGTTCTCGGAGATGGACGCGGAGCTCTGGCGCGAGATGGTCGCCTTCTACCGCAGCTACAACATCGCCATGCACGATGAGCTCGTGCTCGAGTACCCGGGCGTCCTCGACGGCCTGCGCGACCTGAAGGAGCGCGGGTACAAGCTCGCGATCGTCACGTCGAAGAGCGGGCGCGTCGCGCGCAAGGGACTCGAGCTGTTCGGCCTGACACCACTCTTCGACGCCGTCATCGCGGCGGACGACGTGACGATGGAAAAGCCTGCGACCGAGCCGTTCGAGAAGGCGATGGCGCTGCTCGGCGCGACACCTGAGGAGACGATCATGGTCGGGGACAACGACACGGACATCCACGGCGGCAAGAACGCCGGCCTGAAGACGGTCGCCGTCGGCTGGGCGATCAAGGGGCGTGCCTATCTCGAGGCGCTCGAGCCGGACTTGATCATCGATTCGATGAAGGATCTCGGCGACTGGCTGGAGCAGCAAAATGGCACGGCGCACTGACCGGTATCGCCTGAAGGGGGCGAACCCGCTCTGGCAGATGTACCGGACGGTCTCATTCTTCAAGGTGATGTGGTGTTTCGCCGTCATCACGATCGGCAGGTACTCGCCGTCACTCGCCTTCAAGAACGCGCTCTACCGCAACCTGCTCGGGATGCGGATCGGCAGGGAGACGGCACTCGCCCTGATGGTGATGCCGGACACGATGTTCCCGGAGAAGATCACGATCGGTGACAATACGATCATCGGCTTCAACACGACGATCCTATGTCACGAATATTTGACGGACGAGTACCGGCTCGGTGACGTCATCATCGGCAACAATGTCCTGATCGGTGCGAACGTGACGATCCTGCCCGGCGTGACGATCGGTGACGGCGCGGTCATCGGTGCCGGATCGGTCGTCCACCGCGACGTCGCCCCGGGCGAGCGTGTCTCGAGCCAGCCGCTGCGCAGTCATGAAATGTGACGAAATTGTGAGCGAAGGAGGGGAATGAATTTGAACCATATTCGTTTTACTTATAAAACAGGAAAGTATTTCGGAAGATTATTCGCAGAGCGTCCGCAAGGTCTCGTCGTCGAGGTCCTCGCCGTCGAGAAGCATCCGACGCAAGGCGATCTGCACAATCCGCGAGCGGTCGACGTTCCGCTCTTCCACGTCCGACAAGCCCTGCATGAGCACGAAAAGGTCGTCGTCCCGCCGTCGGTCGTCTATGCATACGACGGTGAGATTCCTTCCTATAAAGAGAGTCTCAAGAGCGCGTACGACAGCGCGGTCGAGAAGCTTTCGGCACAAGCGGACGGAATGGATGTTTTTGCGGAAAAATGCTTGAATAATTATCGGGAACTGGAAACGATCTACGCGAAACGCTGGTGAAAATCACCGGCGTTTTTTTGGTTGCAACGGCTGGATAGATGCGCTATCCTTTTCAATGCAACTAAGAACTGATGTGGGGGCTTGAATATGGAACTACAAGAAAAGATCAATGACCCCTTCGCGATCACGACGCGTCAGGCGGAGCTTTTTTATTTCCGCGGACGTAAGGCGCACCGGGAAGGGAGACTTGAGGAAGCCGTGTTCCATCTCGACGAGGCGACGACGCTTCAGCCGAATGACGCACGCTACCTCATGCGCTATGCACGGGTCCTGTTCGAGACAGGAGAGGTCAATCACGCGAACGACATTTTGAAGCGTGTGATCGAGATCGATCCGCTAAACACGGAATCCCTCTATTACCTTGCTAACAATTACGCTCACGTTTCACTATATGAAGAAGCAAAACGCTTCGCGCTCGATTACCTCGAAGCTGCTCCGCAAGGTTTCCACGCGGAAGCATCGGCGGCACTCGTCGAACTGATCGATCTCGAACAGGAGATGGAGGACGACGACGAGGACGAACTGATCCGTCTGCATGCACAGGCGCAGAAGCAAATCGACAAAGGCATGCTGTTCGCGGCACAGGAGACGCTCCAGTCGCTGATCACGCTCTACCCGACGTTCTGGCCGGCCTACAACAACCGGGCGATCGTCGAATTCTATCTCGGCGAGAACGAACAGGCCTTCCGGACCCTCGAGCAGGTGCTCGCAGGAAACCCCGGGAACCTGCACGCGCTTTGCAACACCCTCGTCCTGCTGCACGAGATGGGACAGGACGAAGAGGCGTACCGGCTTTCGAAAAAGCTCGAGAACGTCCGCCCGGTCCAGCTCGAGACGCGCTATAAGGTCGCCTCGACACTCGCTATCATCGGACGTCATGACCTCGCCTACACGGAACTGAAGATGCTCGAACGCCGCGGCTATCGGGGCGACCCGCTGTTTGGCCACTGGCTGAGCATCTCGGCCTTCAAGACAGGGCACGTCGAGGAAGCGACGGAGTTCCTCCAGTCGGCGGAAGCGAAAGCGCTCCGCGAGGAGAAGGACCCGTACGACATCCGCTATAACCTGCAGTTCCGCGCGGCGCTGATCCAGACGCTGAAGACGGAGGACGATATCTCCCGGATCTTCGCTGCATTGCTCCTCGCGAAGCTGAACGACGACGAGGCGCGCCTCGCGCTCTCGATGATGCCCGAGGTGACGGATAACAAGGACGTGCTTCTGCTTACGGAGCAGGTGACGCACGAGATGGACGGAACGCAAGTGGTCGTAGATGAACGCATCAACCGCGCCTTGCAAACGATCCGTCTGACGGAACGATTCATCGAGGAAGAAGACCGGATGAGTCTGGAAGGAGACTTCTACGAGCGATTCGCCCGTCTCGTCCTGAGCGGAGAGGAGTTCCGTGATATCGACGCTGCTGCCGCCGCCTTGATCTTCCTGTTCAGCGAAATTCGGGAGCCTGTGTTGATCGAGGACGTCAGCCAGCTGCTTGGTACTTCTTTCGACCGGACAGCCGGGCAAATCCGGGATTTCAAGCGGATGCTTGCCGCTGAAGCATGTGCAAAGTGTTAATCGGTTGTCTGTGATATACTCAAGTCACGAATGAAATTTCAAATGAGGTGAAAAGATGTCTCAGACAACAGAAGAAAAAATCTATGACGTCATCATTATCGGTGCAGGTCCGGCCGGAATGACGGCGGCACTCTACGCATCACGCGCGAACTTGTCGACTCTCATGATCGAACGCGGTATCCCGGGCGGCCAGATGGCCAACACGGAAGATATCGAGAACTATCCGGGATACGACAGCATCCTCGGTCCGGACCTTTCGGAGAAGATGTTCAACCACTCGAAGGCGTTCGGAGCGGAGTACGCTTACGGCGACGTCCGCAGCATCGAGGACGGCAAGGAATACAAGATCGTCCATGCTCACAACAAGGACTACAAAGCCCGTGCGATCATCATCGCTTCAGGTGCGCAGTACAAGAAGATCGGCGTACCGGGCGAGGACGAACTCGGCGGACGCGGCGTATCTTACTGTGCGGTCTGTGACGGTGCCTTCTTCAAGGAGAAGGAACTGTTCGTCATCGGCGGAGGAGACTCTGCCGTCGAGGAAGGCGTCTACCTGACGCGCTTCGCGAAGAAGGTGACGATCGTCCACCGTCGTGACGAGCTCCGTGCGCAAAAGATTCTTCAGAAGCGCGCGTTCGACAACTCGAAGATCGACTTCATCTGGAATCACACGGTCAAGCAGATCAATGAGACGGACGGCAAGGTCGGTTCGATCGACCTGATCGACACGAAGACAGGCGACGTGACGACGCATGCGATCGATGGCGTGTTCATCTACATCGGCATGAACCCGATCACAGGGTACGTCACGGACCTCGGCATCTTGAACGACCAGGGCTATGTCGTCACGGACGAAGGCATGGAGACGAAAATCAAAGGGATCTTCGCAGCAGGCGACGTCCGCGAGAAGACGCTCCGCCAGGTCGTCACGGCTACGAACGACGGTTCGATCGCTGCACAGAACGCGCAGCACTACATCGAGGCGCTGATCGAAGAACTGCAGGAATCAACAAAAGCATGAACCGATACCAGCTTCATTTGAAGGAAGAGACTTCAATGAAGCTGGGTCTTTTTTTATGATACAATCAGTAGGAAACGAAAACACACACGGGACAGTTGTCCGAATTTGGGGGTCAGAAGGATGGAAGACAATCAACCGCAATTAGTCATCATCACCGGTATGAGCGGCGCCGGCAAAACGGTCGCAATGAACAGCTTCGAGGATCTCGGCTATTTCTGTGTCGACAATCTGCCGCCGACGCTTCTTCCGCATCTGATCGAAGTCATCGGACAAGTGCGCCCGAAGATCGCCGTCGCGATCGATACGCGTGCGCGCGACTTCATCGACAGCTTCTTCGTCGTCTTCGAGGACCTGAAGAAGACGAACATGCAGATCCACATGCTCTACCTCGATGCACGCAATGACGTGCTCGTCCGCCGCTACAAGGAATCGCGCCGCTCGCATCCGCTCGCACCGACGGCGAGCCCGCTGATCGGGATCGACCGGGAACGGACGCTGCTCGAAGGCTTCCGCGACAAGGCGCAGACGCTGATCGACACGAGCGACATCAAGCCGCTCGTCCTGAAGGAGAAGATCCAGAAGGAGTTCGGCGGAGCGGAACGGATCCCGTTCACCGTCAACATCATGTCGTTCGGCTTCAAGCATGGGCTGCCACTCGACGCTGACCTCGTGTTCGATCTGCGCTTCCTGCCGAATCCGTTCTACATCCCGGAATTGCGGCCGCTGACCGGGCTTCAGGAGGAAGTGTCATCGTACGTCCTGCAGTGGCCGGAGGCGAAGGTGTTCTACAAGAAGCTCGTCGATCTGCTCGAGTTCCTGATCCCGCAGTACGAGCGGGAAGGGAAGTCGCAGCTCGTCATCGCGGTCGGCTGCACGGGCGGAAAGCACCGCTCGATCACGTTCGCCGAGGCGCTGACGAAGGAATTCAAGAATCAGTATCATGTCGTCACGACGCACCGTGACCTGCAGCTCGCGAAGGAGGAAAAGTGATGAAATGGGAACGCAAAGTCGTCGCCATCGGTGGCGGAACGGGCCTGTCGACCCTCCTCCGGGGTCTGAAGCACTATCCGCTCGACATCACGGCCCTCGTCACGGTCGCTGACGACGGCGGGAGCTCCGGCCGCCTTCGCGAGGAATTCAACATGCTTCCTCCAGGCGATATCCGCAACGTCATCGTCTCGCTGTCGAAGTCGGAGACGCTGATGGACCGGATCATGCAATACCGGTTCGAAGGCGGGGAAGGGCTCGACGGACATTCGCTCGGGAACCTGATGCTGACTGCCGCGACGAAGCTCTGCAACGGCTCGTTCGTCGACGCGATCGGCGTGATGAGCCAGCTGCTCAACGCGGAAGGGAAGGTCTATCCCGCGACGGAGCGGACGATCACGCTCTGCGCCGAGTTCGAGGACGGGACAATCGTCCGGGGCGAATCGAACATCCCGAAGGTCCGCAAGAAGATCGAACGGCTCTATCTCGAGGAAGAAGACGTCCGTCCGGTACCGGAGGCGATCCGGGCGATCGAAGATGCGGACGTCATCGTCCTCGGACCTGGCAGCCTCTATACGAGCATCATCCCGAACGTGCTGATCGATGAGATCCGCGAGGCGATCAGTCAGTCGGTCGCACCGGTCGTCTACATCTGCAACGTCATGACCCAGCCGGGCGAGACGACGTCCTATACGGCGAACGACCATCTCGAGGCGCTCGAACGCTACCTCGGACCGGACGTCGTCGACACGATCATCGTCAACAACGAGTCGATCGATGCGAGCTACCTGAAGTCGTACCGGGAGGACGACGCGGACATCGTCACCTACGACGAGGAAGCGTTCCTCCGTGCCGGCATCGAGGTGCTCGCTGACGACATCGTCGATTATAACCATCACTTCATCCGTCACGATTCAGACGCCGTCGCAAGTCTCGTCATGCGCAAGGTGCTGTCGATCCGGCGGATGCGCCATATGGAAGGAAAGGAGGAGACGCTGTGAGTTTCGCTTCCGAAGTCAAAAAAGAACTGACCCAGATCGCGATGACCGACCACGACGTCAAGGCCGAGCTCGCCGCCATCGCGCGGATGAACGGCTCGATCTCGTTCGGTCTCGGACGCGGTCTGACACTCGACATCTCGACGGAGAACGCGGCGATCGCGCGGCGCATCTACTCGCTGCTCAAGAAGGCGTATGACGTCCATCTCGACCTGCTCGTCCGTAAGAAGATGCGATTGAAGAAGAACAACGTCTACATCGTCCGCATCAAGCAGCATGCGGAGAAAATCCTGCGCGACCTCGGTATCCTCGGGGAAGGGTTCGAGATGATCCGCTCGATCAGCGATGAGATATTAAACGACGACAGCCGGGCGCGCGCCTACTTGCGCGGCGCATTCCTCGCCGGGGGTTCGCTCAACAACCCGGCGACGTCTTCCTATCACCTTGAGATCTTCAGCCTGTACGAGGAGCATAACGACGCCTTGCGTGACCTTGCGAACCGGTTCGAGCTGAACGCGAAGGCGATCGAACGGAAGAAGGGGCACATCCTCTACGTCAAGGAAAGCGAGAAGATCTCCGACTTCCTGAAGCTGACGGGCGCGACCCAGTCGATGCTCCGCTTCGAGGACGTCCGGATCCTGAAGGACATGCGCAACTCGGTCAACCGGCTCGTCAACTGCGAGACGGCGAACCTGAACAAGACGGTCGGGGCTGCGCTGCGTCAGGTCGAGAACATCAAGTTCCTCGACAAGACGGTCGGGCTCGACGTCCTGCCTGACAAACTGAAGGAAATCGCCATCCTGCGCGTCACCCACCAGGACGTGACGCTCCAGGAACTCGGGGAGATGGTCGAAAGCGGCGCCATCTCGAAATCCGGGATCAATCATCGCCTGCGCAAGATCGATCAGATCGCGGACAAGGTCCGGGCGGGCGAGTCGTTGACAGGGGTTCTCTGACAGGAGACCTTGCAGGAATTTTCATTGTCTACTATAATATATAGTCGAGCTACCAAATGGACGAATTAAGGAGTTTTGATGATATGGCTAATGAAAAAAAGCGGATTTCGCTGACAGTAGATGCAGACTTTGACCAGCTCTTGACGAAGAAGGCGAAGGCGATCGGTGTTCCTAAGAGCACGCTCGTCACTTTCGCGACATCTTTGTTCCTCAAGCAGCTTCAGGCTGAAGAGATCCTTTCGCCGAACGCGAACGGCATCTACTCGCTGATCCGCCAAAACCATGACATCGTCTCAGACATCAAAGAGATGATGGACTGACCTCTCCTTTACACGGGAAGTCGACGAAGAACGCATGCCAACGACGGCATGCGTTCTTTTTTGTCGATTCCGAATAAAAAAACGGTGTCGCCTGTTTAGGGCAACACCGTTCTAAAGATTTAAGCGCGTGCCATGACGCGGTCGATCAAGCCGTAGTCGGCAGCTTCCTGAGCAGACATGAAGTTGTCGCGCTCCGTGTCGCGCTCGATGACTTCAAGCGGCTGCCCCGTGTTCTCTGCCATGATCTTGTTGAGGTGCTCACGCATCTTGATGATACGTTCTGCGTGGATTTTGATGTCCGACGCCTGGCCTTGCGTGCCTCCGAGCGGTTGGTGGATCATGATTTCAGCGTTCGGAAGCGCGAAGCGTTTTCCTTTCGCGCCGGCCTGGAGCAGGAATGCACCCATCGAAGCGGCCATCCCGATGCAGATCGTCGAGACTTGCGGCTTGATGAAGTTCATCGTGTCGTAGATCGCCATCCCGGCAGTGATCGATCCGCCCGGGCTGTTGATGTAGAGCGAGATCTCCTTATCTGGATCCTCTGCAGCGAGGAAGAGAAGTTGAGCGACGACAGAGTTCGCGACGTTATCGTCGATCGCGCTGCCGAGCAGGATGATCCGGTCCTTTAAAAGACGCGAGTAGATATCGTAAGCACGTTCCCCGCGGTTCGTTTGTTCAATGACTGTTGGAATTAGCATAGTCTTTGCCTCCTTATGATAGGTATGTATTGCTACATTCGACTTACCCTTATCATAATCCTTTGGTCAATATTGGTCAAAAGATACGATGCGGCTTCTAAGTATTTTTCCAGAAAACGAACGCCTGAAACCTGATAGCACGCAAACAAAAAAGCAGCGGCAAGAAGCCGCTGCTTGAGTCAGTAAAATATGGTACACCCGGAGAGATTCGAACTCCCGACACCTGGTACCGGAAACCAGTGCTCTATCCCCTGAGCTACGGGTGCATGTCTGTACTGAACATTACTTAGTATAGCGACATTTTTGCAGGAAAGCAATAAGGAAACGGGAACTTCGCCCAAAAAATTTAGTACACTCAAGGTGAGGAGGGCGGGGCGATGAGACAGGATCAGCAGCAGCAACAACTGCAACAGCAACGCATGTCGATTGCGCAACAGGCACAACTCGAGGTGCTCGAGGAGACGCGGCTCGAGGCGAAGGAGCGGCTCTACCGGATCGTCCGGCGCTTTTCGGGCGGAGGGACGGGTTTGCGGGGCGCGGACTTCGACCGGATCGCGGGACGCGTCGCCTCGATCGAAGAGGAGCTGAGACGGCAGATACGTTTAGAATCAGTCAGACAGGAAATAGGATATATGGTGGAACAAATCGTAGAGTATCTCGACGCGGACGGATTGCTCCGGACGCCTGATACGGTGCTTGCACGTGCGCTCGGCGCACCGGTTGCCCTCGTCACGGAGGCGCGGGACGTCCTTAAGCGTTGCGAGCCGACCGGAATCGGGGCGCGGGACGAGTGGGAGTGTCGCCTGCTCTGTGCCGAGGAACAGGAGGATCAGTTGCTCATCAGTGTCCTCAAGGAGGTGCTTGCCGGACGGAAAGTAAAGGAAGCGATCGACGAACGGGCTGCAAACGCAAAAGAAAGAGCCTTGTTGAAGCGCAGGATCGACCTGTTGCCGAAACGACCGGCGATAGTGGAAGAGGACGCGAACCTCTATCCCGAAGCGGACATCAAATGGGACGGGAAGGCGCTCACGGTCGAATGGTACGATGAAATCGAAACGGATGCGGCATGGACGTCGCTGCCGGAAGCGAAGCACTTCCTGTCCGCGTATGAACGGCGGGGGGAGACCCTTCGTGCGATCGTCGATGTGCTGCTCGTCCGGCAGGCCGACTGGTTCAAAGGAGAGCTCTCGCTCGAGGCGTTGACGAAGCGGGAGGTGGCCCAGGCGATCGGGCGACATGAGTCGACGGTCGGCCGCGCGCTCGCGGGAAAGGCGATCCGGACGGTGAACGGGACGATCCGCTTCGACGAGTTGTTCGTCTCGCGGACGAAATCTGGGCAGTCGAGCTTCAGGATCAAAGCACGGATGGCCGAGCTGATCCGGACGCGACCCGAGATCAGCGACCAGCAACTCGTCCATCTGCTTGCCGCGGAAGGGCTTCACGTCGCGAGGCGGACGGTCGCGAAATACCGGGACAACCTCGGGCTGACACGAAATAAGATGGGAAGAGGACGAGACAGGGATGATGGATAAAAGATTGACGCTCTATATAAGGAATGGCTGCTCGCTTTGCGACGAGGCGGAAATACTGCTCGAGTACGTGCTCGAGGAGTTCCCGGGCTGGTCGTTTGCGCAGGTCGACATCGATACTGACGAGGTACTCGCCCTCCGCTATCTCTACGAAGTGCCGGTTCTTTCTTATAAAGAAGAAACGTGGATTTGTGGCAAATTCGAGACGGATGAGATAAGAAAACGCTTACTTGAAAAAAGTTGAGCAGTCGGGGTTGAAACGGTTGTCAGACATTGCTATGATGACAGTGTACCAAGTGGGACAAGAAATGACATGCGGGACAAAAAGTGTCCAGCGTTTTCGAGGGGAGCGGGAAAAGATGATTCGGCAACTGGTTCGGATCCAAAAACGAATCGTCCCTGATCTGCTTGAGGAAATGCAGACGCGGTATGACATTCTCCACTACGTCCGGCTCATGCAACCGATTGGGCGGCGGACACTCGCGGCGAGCCTCGGCTTGACGGAGCGGATCCTCAGGCGGGAAGTCGAATTCCTGAAGGATCACGGTCTGCTCGAAACAGCGACGCAAGGCATGTCGCTGACGGATGACGGCAGGAACGTCCTCCGCTCGATGCACGCCATCATGGCGGAACTCGCCGGTGTGACGGACATGGCGAAGGCGCTCAAGGAGAAACTCGGTGTACGCGACGTGATCGTCGTCCCGGGCGATTCCGACGAGACGTTCTGGGTACAGCGCGACCTCGGTCGTGCCACGGTGACGCGGCTCAAAAGGGAACTGTCAGCCGAGGAACATAACACGATCGCCGTCACAGGCGGTACGACGATGGCCTCGGTCGCCGCAATGATGTCTCCGGACAAAGAAGGGCGCAAGATGACGTTCGTCCCTGCCCGGGGCGGACTCGGTGAGACACTCGAACTTCAGGCGAACACCGTCTGCTCGAGAATGGCGAACCGGGCCGAGAGCGACTACCATCTGCTTCACATTCCGGATGAGGTGAGCACCGAGACTTTCGTCAAGATGGTCGAGGAGCCGAGCATTAAGAATGTATTACAGATGATTAGAGACGCCTCGATCGTGGTACATGGAATTGGTGAGGCAAAAACGATGGCGAAACGCCGGAGTGCCTCCCCGGAACTGCTGGCTCAGCTCGAAGCGGAGCAGGCGGTCGCTGAAGCGTTCGGCTATTACTTCGATCGCGATGGACGGATCGTCCACCGCGTCCAGACGGTCGGCCTTCAGTTGAAGGACTTGAAACGCGTCAAGCACGTGCTCGTCGTAGCGGGCGGTCATTCCAAGGCAGAGGCGATCATCGCCTATGTCAAACAGTCCCCGGACGTGATCCTGATCACGGACGAAGGGGCTGCAGCAACGATTTTGAAAGGGTAGCCCCCTTTTGAATAATAGATAATGGCTTTAATTAAAAGGAGGAAATTATCATGGCAGTAAAAGTTGGTATTAACGGTTTTGGACGTATCGGTCGTTTGGCACTTCGTCAAATCATTCAGTTCCCAGGAATCGAAGTCGTCGCAATCAACGACCTCACAGACACGAAGATGCTTGCACACCTCTTGAAATATGACACGACACAAGGCCGTTTCGACGGTGAAGTTGAAGTACACGACGGTTACTTCCTCGTCAACGGACAAGAAATCAAGACACTCGCGAACCGCAACCCGGAAGAACTCCCATGGGGCGAGCTCGGCGTGGACATCGTCCTCGAATGTACTGGATTCTTCACTGACAAAGAAAAAGCTGAGCTTCACTTGAAAGCCGGCGCTAAGAAAGTCGTCATCTCGGCTCCAGCTACTGGCGACATGAAGACTGTCGTCTACAACACGAACCACGAGATCCTCGATGGTACGGAAACGGTCATCTCTGGTGCTTCTTGTACGACGAACTGCTTGGCGCCAATGGCGAAAGTTCTTCAAGACCAGTACGGAATCGTCGAAGGTCTCATGACGACGATCCACGCTTACACTGGCGACCAGAACACGCTTGACGCTCCACACCCGAAAGGCGACTTCCGCCGCGCTCGTGCAGCAGCAGCGAACATCGTTCCTAACTCGACTGGTGCAGCGAAAGCAATCGGTCTCGTACTTCCAGAACTCAAAGGTAAACTTGACGGTTCGGCACAGCGTGTACCAGTTCCAACAGGTTCACTCACTGAGCTCGTGACAGTACTCGAGAAGACAGTCACTGTAGAAGAAGTCAACGCAGCGATGAAAGCAGCAGCTAACGAATCTTACGGTTACACTGAAGATGAAATCGTTTCTTCTGACATCGTCGGAATCACATACGGTTCACTCTTCGATGCGACACAAACGAAAGTCATGACAGTCGGCGACAAGCAACTCGTCAAAACAGTAGCTTGGTACGACAACGAAATGTCTTATACTGCACAGCTCGTCCGTACACTCAAACACTTCGCAGAAATCGCTAAGTAATTCGAGTAATTAAATAGCAATTAAATAAGAGCGGAAACGATTAAAGTCTTCCGCTCTTGTTGTGGAAAAAAGCCGAAACGGGACAGGCTCCCGTAAAGATGGAGGATGAATTGCATGAACAAGAAATCAATTCGCGACATCGATGTAAAAGGAAAACGCGTCTTCACACGCGTCGACTTCAACGTACCGCTCGAAGATGGACATATCACGGACGACACGCGGATCCGCGCAGCGCTCCCGACGATCAAATTGCTCGTCGAAGGCGGTGCGAAGGTGATCCTCGCAAGCCACCTCGGACGCCCGAAAGGCGAGAAGAAGGCTGAATTCTCACTCGCTCCTGCAGTGGAACGCCTCGGCGAACTGCTCGACCGCGACATCAAGCTCGTCGAAGAAGCATACGGTCCGGTCGCAGAAGAAGCAGTCGACGCGATGCAAGAAGGCGACATCGTCGTTCTTGAAAACGTCCGCTTCTACCCGGGCGAGACGAAGAACGACCCTGAGCTCGCACAAGGTTTCGCGAAGCTCGCAGACGTCTTCGTCAACGACGCGTTCGGCGCGGCACACCGTGCCCACGCTTCGACGGAAGGGATCGCGCACAACGTCGACACGGCTGTCGCTGGTCTCTTGATGGAGAAGGAACTTGAAGTTCTCGGTAAAGCCCTCTCGAACCCTGAGCGCCCATTCACGGCCATCATCGGCGGATCGAAAGTAGCGGATAAGATCGGTGTCATCGATCATCTCCTCGACATCGTCGATACGCTCATCATCGGTGGCGGTCTCTCGTACACGTTCCTGAAAGCTCAAGGATACGAAGTCGGGACTTCACTGCTTGAAGAAGATAAGATCGAACAGGCGAAGGAATTCATGAAGAAGGCAGAAGACAAAGGCGTCAAGTTCCTCATGCCGGTCGACTGCGTCATCACGAAGGAATTCGGCGAAGAGACATACGTCGGACCAGTCGCAATCGATCAGATCCCGGCTGACCACATGTCGCTCGACATCGGACCGAAGACGGTCGAACTGTACGCGGAAGCGATCAAGAACTCGAAACTCGTCGTCTGGAACGGACCGATGGGCGTGTTCGAACTCGATAAGTACGCGAACGGTACGAAAGGCGTGGCGCAAGCCCTCGCTGACAGCGACGCTTACTCGATCATCGGCGGCGGCGACTCGGCTGCTGCAGCTGAGAAGTTCGGTCTCGCAGACAAGATGAGCCACATCTCGACAGGCGGCGGAGCAAGCCTCGAGTTCATGGAAGGCAAAGCCCTTCCAGGAGTAGAAGCACTTAACGACAAGTAATCAGTTCACGAAGGAGTGTAGAAGATGCGTAAACCGATCATCGCAGGAAACTGGAAGATGAACCTCACCCTCAAGGATGCAGTCGCATTCGCAGAGGAAGTCAAAGGCAAGGTGCCGGCAGCGTCTAAAGTCGACGCGGCAGTCTGCGCACCCGCTGTATTCCTCGCTCATGTGGCGGAAGCGGCGAAAGGCACTGACCTTAAAATCGGTGCTCAGAACATGTACGACAAGGAAAGCGGAGCTTACACTGGCGAAATCAGCCCGGTGATGCTCAAGGAACTCGGCGTGACATACGTCATCCTCGGTCACTCTGAGCGCCGCGAGTACTTCGGCGAGACAGATGCCTTCATCAACAGCAAAGCGAAGAAAGCGTTCGAACACGGACTCGTCCCGATCGTTTGTGTCGGCGAGACGCTCGAAGAGCGCGAAGGCGGCAAATTCGAAGACGTCATTCGTGAACAGACAGCGAACAGCCTCAAAGGCCTCACTGTCGACCAGGTGAAAAACCTCGTCGTCGCTTACGAGCCTGTCTGGGCAATCGGAACAGGCAAATCGGCGACAGAACAAGATGCACAGGATTCTTGTAAGTTCGTCCGTGACGTCGTCGCGGCTGAGTTCGGTACGGAAGCTGCAGAAGCCGTCCGCATCCAGTACGGCGGCAGCGTCAAGCCGGAGAACATCAAGGAATACATGGCGCAGCCGGACATCGACGGAGCACTCGTCGGTGGAGCAAGCCTAGAGACTGCTTCGTTCCTCAAACTGTTGGAGGCGATCTGACATGAAGAAACGCCCAGTCGCGCTGATCATTCTTGATGGTTTCGGTATGCGGGACGAGGAGTTCGGGAACGCCGTCAAAGCGGCGAACAAACCGAACTTCGACCGGTACTGGGGACAGTATCCGCATACGTTGTTGAATGCGCAAGGGGAATACGTCGGTTTGCCGGAAGGTCAGATGGGGAACTCGGAAGTGGGCCATCTGAACATCGGTGCAGGCCGCGTCGTCTACCAATCGCTATCCCGAATCAACAATGCCATCAAGGACCGCTCGTTCTTCTCGCGTCAAGCGATGAACAACGCGGCAGGTCACGTGAAGAAATACGGTTCTGCCCTGCATATCTTCGGTCTCGTGTCTGACGGAGGCATCCACAGCCACATCAACCACCTGTATGCGGTGCTCGAATTCGCGAAGCTTCACGAGATCGAGAAAGTCTACGTCCATGCCTTCACAGACGGACGGGACTGTGATCCGAAGTCTGGCGCAGGGTTCCTGCGCGAGACACAAGCGAAGATGACGGAGCTTGGCGTCGGCCAGTTCGCTTCCGTCTCTGGACGCTATTACGCGATGGACCGCGACAACCGCTGGGAGCGCGTCAAGAAGGTCTATGACGCGATCACGTTCGGTGAAGGTCCAACGACGAAAGACCCGATCGCGACAGTCGAGGCGTCTTATGAGAAGGACGTCACCGATGAATTCATCGACCCGACCGTCGTCGTGCAGGAAGACGGCACACCAGTTGCGCCGATCCACGACAACGATGCGATCATCTTCTTCAACTATCGTCCGGACCGGGCTATCCAGCTCGCGAAGGTCTATAAGGAGAAGGAAGGCTTCAACGGTTTCGAGATCCCGGAGAATGCGCCGAAGAACCTGTTGCTCGTCTCGATGACGAAGTATTCGGACGCTATCGATACGGATATCGTCTTCCCGCCTGAAGAAATCAAGAATACGCTCGGCGAGACGCTTTCGAAGCAGGGTCTTCAGCAGCTTCGCATCGCCGAGACGGAGAAATACCCGCACGTCACGTTCTTCTTCAACGGCCAACAGGAACAGCCATATGAAGGAGAAGACCGGATCCTCATCCCTTCGCCGAAGGTCGCGACTTACGACCTGAAGCCTGAGATGAGCATCTATGAAGTGACGGACGCGCTTCTCCAAGCGATCGACACGGACAAGCACGACGCGATCATCCTCAACTTCGCGAACCCTGACATGGTCGGTCACTCGGGTATGCTCGAGCCGACGATCAAGGCGGTCGAAGCGGTGGACGAGTGCCTCGGCAAAGTCGTCGATAAAATCATCGGCAAAGGCGGCGCGGCCATCATCACGGCTGACCACGGGAACGCGGACATGGTCCTCAACCCGGACGGCAGCAAGATGACGGCGCACACGACAGAACCGGTCCCATGCATCATCACAGTCGATGGTGTCGAAGTGAAAGAGCCGCTTACAGGCGTGCTCGCTGACCTCGCACCGACTGTACTCCACCTGCTCGGCGCAGAACAACCGGCTGAGATGACAGGTACGTCGATCGTTTTGAAATAATCCCGTCGATCGACGACGCAACACCAGAGGCAACACAAAAATCCCTTATTCACGAAGGAGCGAATTTTCATGTCAATGATCACAGAAATTTACGCACGCGAGATTCTCGATTCACGCGGTAACCCAACGGTAGAAGTAGAAGTATATACAGAAGATGGCGGTTTCGGCCGCGCTCTCGTCCCATCAGGCGCATCGACTGGTGAGCACGAAGCAGTAGAGCTTCGCGATGGCGACAAGTCACGTTACCTCGGTAAAGGTGTCTTGAAAGCAGTCGACAACGTCAACGAGAAGATCGCACCTGAGATCATCGGTTACGACGTCTTCGACCAAACGGGCATCGACAAGAAGATGATCGAGCTCGACGGTACGAAAAACAAAGGCAACTTCGGCGCTAACGCGATCCTCGGTGTCTCGATGGCAGCAGCTCGCGCAGCAGCGGATGAGCTCGGTCTCCCACTCTACACGTACCTCGGCGGATTCAACGCGAAGACGCTTCCGACTCCGATGATGAACATCATCAACGGTGGTTCGCACGCGGACAACAACGTCGACTTCCAAGAGTTCATGGTAATGCCTGTCGGCGCGCCGACATTCAAAGAAGCGCTCCGCATGGGTGCTGAAATCTTCCACGCTCTTAAAACGGTTCTTTCAAAACGCGGCCTCAACACAGCTGTAGGTGACGAAGGCGGCTTCGCACCGAACCTCGGTTCGAACGAAGAAGCGATCACGGTCATCCTCGAAGCAATCGAGAACGCTGGATACAAAGCGGGCGAAGATGTCTACCTCGCGATGGACGTCGCTTCGTCTGAGTTCTACGACAAAGCAGCTGGCACATACAACCTCGCTGGCGAAGGTAAAGTCCTCACGACTGCTCAGCTCGTAGACTTCTACGCTGAACTCGTCGAGAAATACCCGATCATCTCGATCGAAGATGGTTGCGACGAAAACGACTGGGAAGGTCACAAACTTCTCACGGATCGTATCGGACATAAAGTCCAGCTCGTCGGTGACGATCTGTTCGTAACGAACACTGAGAAGCTTGCACAAGGTATCGAGCAAGGTATCGCGAACTCGATCCTCATCAAAGTAAACCAAATCGGTACGCTCACAGAAACATTCGACGCGATCGAAATGGCGAAAAAAGCTGGTTACACAGCAGTCGTATCGCACCGTTCTGGTGAGACTGAAGATTCGACGATCGCTGACATCGCTGTTGCGACGAACGCTGGTCAAATCAAGACAGGTTCGCTCTCGCGTACAGACCGTATCGCGAAGTACAACCAACTTCTCCGCATCGAAGACATGCTTTCAGACGTCGCTGTCTACGACGGAATCAAATCGTTCTACAACCTCAAGAAGTAATTCTTGCGGCACGACCGTCAGTCCTAGGGGCTGGCGGTTTTTTTGTATTGGTTTTCGGGAAAAGTAGGGGGAAGAAAAGGGGGCTTCGCGCATGATCATGCGTTATCTGTTTCCATCCACCGTCTCGTCGCTCAGTGATATCGGTCTGAGGATGACCTACTTCGTCGAGCTGCTGCTCTTCGTCGGTCTCTATCTGATCATCGAGGACTTCTCACGGCGCAGTCTGTTCATCAGTTTCATCCTTCTCTCCGGAGGTCTCGTCGCCTTGGTCCCGGGACTGATCTATATTTGGCGCAATGATCCGGTCGGGGCCGTCATCGACATCCCGTTTTTGCTCTTATATATCATCGAGCCGCTAGCGATCCTGTTGTTCCTCTGGTCGCTGATCAAACGAATACGCGCGTGACGCGTGACAGGCTGTCTTTCAATCAGGGGGCGGCCTGTCGCTTCGTCTCAGGTCGCTCGACCCGGAACAAAAAGTAAAAAGGGGGTTGATGTGTAACCGGTTACATATTATGATAACTTATGTAAACGGTTACACAACGAAATTGAGGTGAGGTCATGGCGACGATCCGAGAAGTGGCGAAGCAGGCGAACGTCTCTGTCGCAACCGTCTCACGTGTCATCAACCAAAAGGGTTATGTCAGCGAAGAAGCACGGACAGCGGTCCTTCAAGCAATCGAGAAGCTCGACTACCGCCCGAACCGGGTGGCGCGGTCGCTCTATCAGAAAAAATCGGGATTGATCGGGTTGATTCTGCCGGACATCACGAACCCGTTCTTCCCGCAGCTCGCACGGGCAGTCGAGGACGTAGCGAACCATCATGGGTATCAGGTCATCCTCTGCAACACGGACGAGCAGTTCCAAAAGGAGGAGGCGTACATCCAGGCGCTCGAGTCGATGCACGTCGATGGATTGATCATCACGACGAACTACTCGGACAATCCGAACTATGCGAACACGGACGTGCCGATCATCGCGCTCGACCGGGTATTGCAAGGCGCGATCCCGACGGTCTCCTCAAACGGGTATGCAGGCGGAAGACTTGCAGCCGAGTGGCTGATCGGACACGGGGCGGAAAGACTAGCGATGATCACGGGACCGGCGAAGTTCCCGACGATCCGCAAACGCCACGAAGGATTCGAGGAGGCAGCGGGCGACCGGCTCGTCGCGAGCATCGAGTCGATGTTTCACTTCCAGGATGCGCTGAAGGCGGCTGAGAAGTTGTTCAGTCAGCATACGTTCGACGGTTTGTTCGCAGCGAACGACGTCATCGCGGCAGCAGTCATCCAGGCGGCCAAGCAGCGGAACATAGCGGTCCCAGAGCAACTGCAGGTCATCGGCTACGACGGCATCGAGCTTGGCGAGATGATCACGCCGCCGCTGACGACGATCGCACAGCCGATCTATCAGATGGGCGAGATGGCCGCGAAACTATTGATCGAACGAATCGAAGGCGGACCGATCGAAGCATCGCACCATGAGCTTCCGGTCCATGTGATCGAGAGGGAAACGACAAAGAAAAAAGGGTGAGTGAAACATGAAGGACATTCGAGTCATAGGCAGTGTATCGATGGACCTCGTCGTCGAGAGCGAACGTCGTCCCGGAGCAGGTGAGACGGTGATCGGCTCCGCCTTTCACACCGTACCAGGCGGAAAGGGCGCGAACCAGGCCATCGCGATCGCGAAGCTCGGCGGAGACGTCGAGATGATCGGCTGCATCGGAGACGATGCGAACGGTGATATCATCCGGAAGAACTTCGAATCGAACGGGGTCGGCACGGCGGAACTGCGGACGGTCGCGAACGAACGGACCGGGACGGCACATATCGTGCTCGCAGAAGACGACAATTCGATCATCGTCGTCCAGTCGGCGAACCTGCATGTGACGTACCCGGAAGCCGAGCTCGCAAGACTCTTGCAGGGAGCGAAGATCGTCCTGCTCCAGCTCGAGATTCCGATCGAGACGGTCAAGGCGATCGCGCGTCACGCGAAGAGACAAGGCATCCCGGTCATCCTGAATCCGGCGCCAGCCGTGCTGCTTGATCCGGAATTGATCGAGGACGTCACGTACCTGACGCCGAACGAACACGAGTGCGAGCTGATCTTCGGCGGCGGTCCGGTCGAGAAGTGGCTCGAGGCATACCCGAACAAGCTCGTCCTGACGGAAGGGAGCCGGGGCGCACGTTTCCATGACGGGACGCAAGTCGTCACGGTCCCTGCGATCAAGACGACACCCGTCGACACGACAGGTGCGGGCGATACGTTCAACGGGGCGCTCGCCGTCGCATTGACGGAAGGGAAGACACTCGAAGAGGCCATCCGCTTCGCGAACAAGGCGGCAGGCATCTCGATCCGGAAACTCGGCGCGCAAGGCGGCATGCCGACACGAAGCGAACTCGAAGCGGAGGGAATCGAATGAAACGACACGGAATCTTGAACAGCCACATCAGCAAGGTGCTCGCGGATCTCGGCCATACGGACACGATCGTCATAGCGGATTGCGGTCTTCCGATACCGGGTGGCGTCGAACGGATTGATCTCGCGCTCAAGCTCGGGACGCCGTCCTTCCTCGACGTGCTCGAGGTCGTAGCAGGCGACATGGCAATCGAGAAGATGACGCTCGCCTCGGAAATCAAGGAGCTGAACCCGGGAGTCGAGCAGGCGACGATTGAACTGCTCGACGTTCCCGTCACCTATGTCAGCCACGAACAATTCAAGGAAGCGACGCGCGAGGCGAAGGTCGTCATTCGGACTGGTGAAGCGACACCATATGCGAATGTCATCCTGCACGCAGGAGTCATATTCTGAAACGGAGGGGAACAGATGCGCATTCAAATGAACGGAATCACGAAGGCGTTCGGGGCTGTCCCTGTCCTGAAGGGAGTCGACTTCGAACTCGCACCAGGTGAAATCCATGCGTTGATGGGCGAGAACGGGGCAGGCAAGTCTACACTGATGAAAATACTGACAGGCGTGCACGAGGCGGACAGCGGGGGCATTCAGGTCGACGACGTCGAGACGCGCTATGCGAATCCGAAACAGGCGGAAGAGGCGGGTATCGCCTTCATCCATCAGGAGTTGAACATCCTGCCTGATTTGACCGTCGCGGAGAACCTCTACCTCGGACGGGAGCTGAAGAACCGGTTCGGCGTCCTGAAGCAGGGCGAGATGAAACGGCACGCCGAGCAGCAGCTCGCGGAACTCAACGTCTTCATGGACGTCGAGCAGCTCGCGCGAAACCTGTCCGTCGGGCAGCAACAGATGATCGAGATCGCGAAGGCGCTAATGACGGACGCGAAGGTCATCATCATGGACGAGCCGACGGCAGCGCTGACGGAGCGGGAGATCCGCGCGCTGTTCAGCGTCGCGACGGCGCTTCGAGCGCAAGGCGTCTCGATCGTCTACATCTCGCACCGGATGGAGGAGATCTTCGAGCTGTGCGACCGGATCACGGTGCTGCGGGACGGTGTGTCCGTCTCGACGCACGACATCACGGAGACGACGTTCGAACAGATCGTCCGCGAGATGGTTGGCCGTGAAATCGGCGAACGCTACCCGGGGCGCACTCCCCGGATCGGGGAGACGATCCTCGCCGTCGAAGGGGCGAGCGGAAAGGACTTCGAGGACATCACGTTCGAGGTACGGGCTGGAGAGATCGTCGGTTTCTCCGGCCTGATGGGCGCAGGGCGAACAGAGACGATGCGCGGCCTGTTCGGCGTCGACCGGATGAAGCAAGGCAAGGTGCTCCTCGACGGGAAACCGGTCAAAATCAAGACGCCGTACGATGCGATCAAAAACGGTATCGGTTTCCTGACGGAGGACAGGAAGGGAGAAGGCCTCTTCCTCGACTTCTCGCTCCGGGAGAACATCTCGATGCCGGCGCTTGGCGGGTTGTCGAAAGGGTCGGTCATCAAAGAGAGTGAGGAGAAACGATTCGCACAGAACTACCTCGAATCGCTCCAAGTACGCCATCATTCGATGGAACAGCCGGCGAAGTCGTTGTCCGGAGGAAACCAGCAGAAGGTCGTACTAGCGAAATGGCTCGGGACGAAGCCGCGCGTGCTCATACTCGATGAACCGACGCGGGGCGTCGACGTCGGCGCGAAGAAGGAAATCTACACCATCATGAATCAGCTCGCCGAAGAAGGCGTAGCGATCGTGATGATCTCATCCGACCTCCCGGAGGTGCTCGGGATGAGCGACCGCGTCTATGTGATGCGGGAAGGACGGATGAGCGGCATGCTCACACGTTCGGAAGCGACGCAAGAAGGAATCATGACGCTTGCGACAGGGGGACAATGAGATGGAATTGATGCAAGGAAAGCTGGAACAACAAAAAACGAAGAAGGTCGGACTCGGCCAGAAGCTCGGACCGCTGATCGGATTGCTCGCGATCATCATCGTCGTGACGATCCTCGAACCGGGCTTCCTGACCTTGCCGAACCTGTTCAACATTCTGCGGCAGGTCTCGATCAACGCCCTGATCGCTTTCGGCATGACGTTCGTCATTTTGACCGGCGGGATCGACTTGTCGGTCGGATCGATCCTCGCGTTATCATCCGCGTTCGTCGCAGGGATGATGACGGACGGGACGTCGGCGATCGTCGCCGTCCTCGCCGGTCTGATCATCGGCGCCGTGATGGGTGCGCTCAACGGGATGGTCATCTCGCTCGGTAAGGTCGCACCGTTCATCGCGACGCTCGCGACGATGACGATTTTCAGGGGATTGACGCTCGTCTACACGGACGGGAAGCCGATCACGAGTCTCGGCGATTCATCGTGGTTCGAGCTGTTCGGCCGCGGTTATCTCTGGATCCTGCCGGTGCCGGCCGTGACGATGCTACTCGCCTTCTTCGTCCTGTTCTTCATCCTGAAGAAGACGACGTTCGGCCGCTATACCTATGCAATCGGCGGAAACGAGGAAGCGGCGAAGCTGATGGGGATCCAGGTCAACAAGGTGAAGATCATGATCTACTCCCTGTCAGGACTGCTCGCGGCACTCGCCGGCATCATTCTGACGTCCCGCCTCAACTCGGCACAGCCGACGGCAGGGACATCGTACGAACTCGACGCGATCGCTGCCGTCGTCCTCGGAGGCACGAGCCTCTCAGGCGGCCGGGGCTGGATCGTCGGGACATTGATCGGCGCCCTGATCATCGGGACGCTCAACAACGGACTCAACCTGCTCGGCGTGTCTTCTTTCTTCCAACTCGTCGTAAAAGGTCTTGTCATCCTGTTCGCCGTGCTCGTCGATCGCAAGCAAGCGAACGCATCATAATTTAACCAAGGAGGAACTACGATGAAAAAACTGCTCGCACTGCTCATGATGGCGATGATGGTATTCGCCGCCGCCTGTTCGTCGGAACAGCCAGGAAGCACGGATGAAAAGGAGACTAAGACGAAGGACTTCAAGATCGGCCTTTCGATCTCTACGTTGAACAACCCGTTCTTCGTCGCCCTGAAGGATGGCGCGGAGAAGGAAGCGAAGGCGCAAGGCGCGACGATCACGGTCGCGGACGCACAAAATGATGCGGCGAAGCAAGCGAGCGACGTCGAGGACATGATCCAGAAGAAAGTCGACTTGATCATCATCAACCCGACGGACTCGGCTGCAGTAGGTGCTGCGGTCCAAACGGCGAACGATGCGAACATCCCGGTCGTCACGGTCGACCGTAACGCAGAAAGCGGAGAAGTCGTCGCGCACATCGCGTCAGACAACGTCGCGGGAGGCAAGCAGGCTGGCGAACTCATGATCGAGCTGGTCGGCGAGAAGGCGAAGGTCGTCGAACTCGAAGGTATCCCGGGTGCGTCAGCGACGCGCGACCGCGGAGAAGGGTTCCACGCGGCAGTCGACGGCAAGCTCGACGTCGTCGCGAAGCAGTCGGCGAACTTCGACCGCGCGCAAGGTCTCTCGGTCATGGAGAACATCCTGCAAGACAACAAGGACATCAAGGCCGTCTTCGCGCACAACGACGAGATGGCGCTCGGTGCAGTCGAAGCGCTCCAGGCAGCTGGACTCAAGGACGTCAAAGTCATCGGCTTCGATGCGACGGACGATGCGATGAAGGCAGTCGAGGAAGGCAAGATGGCGGGGACGGTCGCCCAGAAGCCGGCTGACATCGGCAAGATGGGTGTCGAGGCGGCGATCAAGCACCTCAAAGGCGAAGAAGTCGAGAAGAACATCCCGGTCGAACTCGAATTGATCAAGAAGTGACGCGAAGCAATGTCGGCGCAAAAGCCGTCTGACTCCGTCAAGGGAACGAGGAAGGCACATATTTCGGCGTGATTCGCCGGATATGTGCCTTTTCTGTCCCTTTCGACAAGGGCTTGATACGTTTATAGAGAGGATTGACTTGTTCCCTTCCAGATTTTTCTCTATAATGAAGGGAGCGTATATTTGAAGGAGGAACACCGATGATCATTCAAAACGTGGCTCTTGTCGGCCTCATCATCGTTTCAGTTCTCCTCATCATCGTCGTGCTGCTCATGTCTGGCCGTACAGCTGGACTCGGAGCGCTCACTGGTGGGGCAGAACAACTATTTGGTCGCCAAAAAGCTCGTGGCTTGGATGCGGTACTCAACCGTGTGGCGTCAATTCTCGGCGCTTTGCTCTTTATCTTGGCGTTGATCGTCGCTTTCTATAAGTGAGCATCGAAACGACAGTTGCGAGTAGGCGCTGTCGTTTTTTTGTACTTGCCGGTCTAAAAAGAAATACTTTTTGGGTATAGATTTAGAGGGGGATTTTGCAATGAAAATCAGTCTACCGAAACCATTCTACTTCGAAGGCGGGGAGCGTGCGGTCCTGTTGCTGCACGGCTTCACGGGCTCGAGCGCGGACGTCCGGATTCTCGGACGTTACCTGCAGAAGAAGGGCTATTCGTCGCTCGCGCCGCAGTACAAGGGACACGCCGCGCCGCCGGAGGAACTGACGAAGACAGGACCTGCCGACTGGTGGCAGGACGTGCTTGACGCCTACGCGGAGCTCGAGGCGAAAGGGTACGCTGAGATCGCGGTCTGCGGACTGTCGCTCGGCGGCGTCCTCTCACTGAAGCTCGCGACGGAGAAGCCGGTCAAGGCCGTCATCCCGATGTGTGCTCCGGCCTACATCAAGAGCGAAGAAGTGATGTATGCAGGTGTGACGGAGTACGCCCGCGAATTCAAGAAGCGGGAAGGCAAATCGCCTGAGCAAATCGAGGCGGAGATGGCTGAGTTCGAGCCGATGCCGACGCTGAAGGACTTGCAGCGGCTGCTCGAAGAGACGCGAGACTCGCTCGGTGAGATCTATTCGCCGACGCTCGTCGTCCAAGCGAGAGACGACCATATGATCAACACGGATTCAGCAAATATCATTCACGACGGGGTGAACGCGTTCCAAAAGGAACTGATCTGGTACGAGGAATCGGGTCACGTCATCACCCTCGACAAAGAAAAAGACAAGCTCCACGAGGACATCTATCATTTCCTCGAGTCCCTCAACTGGAGCAACTAACTGGAGGTGCAACGTTGGATTTAAGAGAACGTATACTCGAAATCATCAAGGCGGACGAGCGTCCGCTTTCGATCGATCAATTAACGACGAAACTCGAACTGAGCGATACGGCTGAGTTCAAAGAACTGATCAAGACACTGAATGTACTCGAAGACGAGGCACTCATCGCACGCACGCGTTCGAACAAATATGGCACGCTGCAGAACATCGGGCAGGTCGCGGGAAAGATTTCCGTCCACCAGCGCGGGTTCGGTTTCGTCTCGCCTGAAGACGGTTCTGTCGGCGACATCTTCCTGCCTGCGAACGAGCTCGAGAACGTCTACAATGGGGACCGCGTCCTCGTCAAGGTGTTCGCCGAGTCACGCGGCGGAGACCGCCGGGAAGGCAAGCTGCTCAAGATCCTGTCACGAGGACCGGCCGATTTCGTCGGAACGTTCATCGTGCCAAAAGGCCGACTCGAGTCGCTCGCCTATATCGAGCCGGACGACACGAAGCTGAGCTTCCTGCCGGTCGTCGCGCCGGAAGAGACGCTTGGCGCCGTCGACGGGCACAAGGTGCTCGCACGGATCACGAAGTATCCGGACGGACGTTTCGCCGGTACGGCGAAGGTCCTCCAGATCATCGGACACAAGAACGACCCTGGCGTCGACATCCTGTCGATCGTCTATAAGCATGGCATCAACACGGAATTCTCGAAGGAGGCGATTGCTGAGGCGAACGCCGTACCGGATGAGATCGACGAGAAGGATCTCGTCGGACGCGTCGACCTGCGCAAGGAGACGATCGTCACGATCGACGGCGCGGACGCGAAGGACCTCGATGACGCGGTGCACGTCAAGCGTCTCTCGAACGGCAACTATGAGCTCGGCGTCCACATCGCGGACGTCTCGCATTACGTCAAGGAGAACTCGGCACTCGACGAGGAAGCGCTCGAGCGCGGGACGAGCGTCTATCTCGTCGACCGCGTCATCCCGATGATCCCGCACCGCCTGTCGAACGGGATCTGCTCGCTCAACCCGCACGTCGACCGCCTGACGCTCAGCTGCGTCATGGAAATCGACGGCAACGGGACGGTCGTCAACCATGAGATCTTCCAGAGCGTCATCAAGACGGTCGAACGGATGACCTATACGGACGTCCGCAAGATCGTCGAGCGCGAGGACGAGGAAGTGATCGAGCGCTACAAGGACCTCGTCGACAACTTCGACGAGATGGCAGCACTCGCAGCGATCCTGCGTGAGCGCCGCTCGCGCCGTGGGGCGATCAACTTCGACTTCCCGGAAGCGAAGGTCGTCGTCAACGAGGAAGGCAAGACGAGCGACATCCTGCTCCGCGAACGTTCGGTCGCCGAGAAGCTGATCGAGGAGTTCATGCTCGCGGCGAACGAGACGGTCGCAGAGCACGTCCAGCGCCAGGAGTTGCCGTTCATGTACCGGATCCACGATGAGCCGAAAACGGAACGTCTCGACACGTTCTTCCAGTTCATCGCGAACTTCGGGATCAACATCGAACGTAAAGGCGAATCGGTCGCACCGAAGACGCTCCAGAAGATCCTCGACGCGGTCGAAGGCGAGCCGGAAGAGGCCGTCGTCAGCACGGTCATGCTGCGCTCGCTCCAACAGGCGAAATATGACGTCGAGCCGATCGGCCACTTCGGTCTGTCGACGGACTACTATACGCACTTCACGTCACCGATCCGCCGTTATCCGGACTTGATGGTCCACCGTCTGCTCCGTCAATACGTCATCTTCGGAGACAAGTCGGAGTCGACTCGGGCACGTTACGCGGAGACGCTTCCTGAGATCGCGGACCACGCCTCGAAACGGGAACGCCGTGCCGTCGATGCGGAACGCGAGACGAACGCGCTCAAGAAGGCGGAATATATGGAGCAGCACATCGGTGACACGTTCGAAGGTGTCGTCAGCGGCGTGACGAACTTCGGGATGTTCGTCGAACTCCCGAACACGATCGAAGGACTCGTCCACATCCAGGCGATGACGGACGACTTCTACCGCTACGATGAAGCGAACTATCAGCTGATCGGTGAGCGGACGAAGCAGCAGTTCCGGATCGGCGACACGGTCGAGATCAAGGTGACTGGCGTCAACATCGACGAGAAGACGATCGACTTCGTCGTCGTCGGCATGCCGGAACGCGAGAACAAGCGCCGCTTCGAGTCGAAGACGATCCGCTCGAGCGGAGGACGTCCGGGTCAGAAGCGCGACGATAAGGACGGCAAGAAACCACGCGGACGCGGCGGCAAGCCGAAGGACCAATCGAAGGGCCGCGGCTTCGCGAAGAAGGATGCGAAGGACAAGCCTCCGTTCCATAAAGGTGTCTCAGGCAAGAAGAAAAAGAAGCGCTGATAAGCGCTTCCGTCAAGAAAAGTGGTGTATCTGACATGGCAAAGAACAAGGATTCGAACGTGCTCGCGAACAACAAACGGGCATCGTTCGACTACGCGATCGAGGACACGATCGAGGCAGGTCTCGTCTTGACGGGCACGGAGATCAAATCCGTCCGTAAAGGCAAGATCAGCATCGGGGACGCGTTCGTCCGGTTCGACAATGGCGAGGCGATCCTCTGGAACGCGAACATCGCCCATTTCGAACAAGGGAACCGCTACAACCATGAACCGCTCCGCCCACGCAAGATGCTGCTCCACAAGAAGCAGATCGAGCAATTGATGAGTTCCGTGACGCGCGACGGCTATACGGTCGTTCCGCTCAAGGTCTACATCAAGAACGGGTTCGCGAAATGTCTCATCGGCCTCGGGCGCGGTAAGAAGAAGTACGACAAGCGGGAAGACCTGAAGAAGAAGGACGCGAAGCGCGAGATCGACCGGACGCTGCGCGACAAGCAGAAGTATTGAAGCCGTAACGTTTTTCTGGTACAGTATAACTAAGCCGGAAGGCCCCATTTTCTATCATGGGGACGTTACGGATTCGACGGGGGTAGTTCGGTCTTCTGTGGCGTGTCGAGGGGTCGGCCTCGTTAAAACGCACCAGCCATAACTGGCAAAACTAACACACAACTCGCAGCAGCTTAATTGCCGCTACGGATCCTAGCAGCCGTCGCCTGGTCGGCTGATTTCTAGGGTCTCACTCTAAACAGGCTACGCTCGGACCTTTCCGTCTGTAGGGAATGAGAAGAGATTGAATCAGACTGGTCGGATGGACGCCTGTCAATTGGCAGCCTGACGACGAGACTTCAATAAATTGACTACACACGTAGAAGCTTAAGAATACGATGCCTTCGGACGTGGGTTCGACTCCCACCGTCTCCACTACCGAATAGGCGCTCTCGATATCGAGGGCGTCTTTTTTAGACATTCTTTTTGAAAGGGGTTACATCGATGATCAGAAAAGCGACACTTGCCGACAGCAAGTCATTCGCGGAACTGTTGCGGCGGATCGACCGCGAATCGAAGAACATGTTGCGCGAACCGGATGAGCAGACGCTCTCGAGCGAGCAGGCCGAGGCGATGATCGAGAAGTTCGGCCAGTCGCCGAACTCCTGCATCCTCGTCGCGGAAGAGGATGGACAGCTCGTCGGCTACTGTTTACTCAGCGGCAGCGACCTCGCACGGACCCGCCACGCGACCCGGCTCGTCCTCGGTGTCATGCAGGCGCATTCGGACAAAGGCATCGGGACGGCGCTGCTCAAGATGGCGGACGAGTTCGCGGCGACGGCCGGGATCCACCGGACCGAGCTGACGGTGCGCAAGGACAATGCGCGCGCGATTCACCTGTACCATAAGATGGGCTTTGAGATCGAAGGGACGAAGCGCGACTCGCTCCTGGTCGACGGTGAATATGTCGATGAACTGTATATGGCGAAGTTGTACGAAACAGACCCGGAACGCTGAATGCGTCCCGGGTCTTCGTTTACCAATTGAAATCGAAATCAGCCGCGACGTCCTGCGCGAGATGGGCGTCCGATCCATAGACGAGCGGAATTCCGAGAGACTGCGTGACCGTCAGCAGTTCAGGGTATGGATAAGGAAGGCCGCAGAGCGGTTTGCGGAATCCAGCCGTGTTGACGTCGAGTGAGAAGTCGACCTGGCGCACCTTCTTGATCGTCTCGATCAGGTTGTCCGGTTCCGCCTCGAGCGGGAAACGTTTGATGTACTTCGTCGGCAATGTCAGGTGTCCGAGACGTTTCGGCTGATGTTCGCCGAGGTTCGTCATGAGGAGCGCTTGGATGCCTTCGTAATAGCGCTCATGCGCCTTCTTGACGGAGCCCATCACCTCGACGATTTCAGCGAACGTATCGTCGCTGTAGTCGACCGAATAGTAGCGGTCACCGATCCAGAGATAGTGGAGCGAGAGGATGCCGTCAGTCAGCCGCGGCGCATAGCGGGCGATGATGTCACGCGTCCCGTCGACGTCGTTCTCGAAGTAATCGAACTCGAGACCGATCCTGATGTCGATCTGATCCTTATATTCTTCGCGAAGTGCGGTCAATTCCTCGATGTAACGTTCCGCATCCTCGAACGTCATGCCGGAATCCTTTTCCGGAGCCGGGTCGTCGAGACCTTCCGGCAGCGGGGCGTGTTCGGTGAAGCTGATCCGCTCGAGCCCGCGGTCAAGTGCGGTCTCGATGTACGATCTCAGGGAATCCTTCGTTCCGTGCGGGCAGTAGGGGGAGTGCACATGGCCATCCCATTTCGTTAGTTGCATAAAAAAATCCTCCTTCGGCTTGACAGCATGGTCCAAAACACGATATCTTATCAGTAAATATTTTAGTGTGGTAAAGTGATAATAAGTTAAAGGGGTGGGACGATGCAATCATTTTCTACGATTCGACTAAAAAGCGGGGCGACCGATCACGTCGGAAAGTCGGCTGAGCGCCTGCAGCGCGTCATCCGTCAATTAGAGGACGGCCTCCATAGTCATGACTATACCCGTTTGATCACGCCTTTAATAGAAGAAGTCGGCGGACGGGAACAGATTCGGATGGATTTCACGACGAGTGTCGCCCGAGCGCTGTCTGAGCGCGGACGTGAACAATATAAGAAGGTATTCTACAGCGGTTCCGTCTTCCAGCCGGAGGAGAAGTTCCAGGTCGGCTTCGAGGAACGGGGCGACATCGATGAGAAGAAGGCGATCAGCCTCGCCGTCGAGCTCGTCGAGGAGCTGACCGGCAAGAAGGTGACGTTGTCGATCGGGGACGCGGGGTTGATCGAGCAGCTGCTTGCGGCGCACGTCAAAGACCATCATCTGCGCGAACAGGTGACGGAGATGTTGCGCCAGCGGAACGTCATCGAACTGAAGCGCGTCGCGAAACAGCTCGGGGACCCTTTGCTCGGCAAGTTGCCGATCCTGTTCGGGCGTGAAGGCGCGGAACTGATCTTGCCGCACGTCGACGAGGAACGCTTGAACCAGGTCATCGCTCTCGCGGACGACTTGCAGGCGGATCTCGACTTCGGTCAGATGGGCTTGCAGAACTATTATGACGGGGTCACCGTCCACGGCTTCATCGACGGCGTGCCGGAACCGGTGCTGATCGGCGGACGGTACGACCGGCTGTATGAACAATTCGGACAAGAACAACGGGCGTTCGGCATCGGGTTTTCCGTCGAACGGCTCGCGGAGGTGCTGTAAATGCGGATCGGAATCACGAAAGGCCGGCTCGCGAAGTCGACCGAACGCTATCTGAAACAGGCGGGAATCGAGACGTGGGGAGAAATCGAACGTGAACTGATCGTCGAACGCGGCGGTCATGAGTTCGTCTTCATGAAAGGATCCGACCTGATCCCTTACGTGGCGCAAGGTGTCCTTGACGTCGCGATCACGGGGAGTGACATTCTGCTCGAATCGGACCAGGAACTGTCGGAACTCGCGGAACTGCCGTTCGGGCAGTGCCGGATGTCGGTTTGCGCGAAGCAGCCGCTTCAATACGAAGGCGGACGGCGTGTCCGGATCGCGACGAAGTATCCGCAGATCGCACGCCGCTACTTCAGCGAACTCGGCCTCGACGTCGACATCGTCCCGTTGAACGGTTCGGTCGAACTCGCCCCGATCCTCGGCCTTGCCGACGCAATCGTCGATATCGTCGAGACGGGGGAGACGCTCCGGGCGAACGGGTTGAATGAATACGAGAAAATCATCGATATCAGCGCCCGCTTCTTTACGAGCGAATGGACGCTGAAACGCAAGCGCGTCGAAGTGATCGCGCTGCTTGAGCAACTGACGGAAGAGGTGACGCCGTGATGGCGAAGAAATTGAATCGGGACCGCAACACGGAAGAGGCCGTCAAGGTCATCCTCGACAACGTGGCGGAGACAGGGGACGAAGCACTCCAAACCTATACTGAGAAGTTCGACGGGGAAAGCGTTTCGAACTTCCGGCTTGAGGCGGAACGGATCGAAGCGGCCTACGCCGCTGCGGACCCGAAGCTCGTTGAAAGCCTGAATGTGATGGCGACGCGGCTCAACGCGTGGCATGAACAGGAGCTGCCGAGCGACATCGAGCTCGTCGAGGCGAACGTGACGCGCCGTCAACGGTTCGTCCCGGTCGACTCGGTCGGCATCTATGTGCCGGGCGGCGCTGCGAGCTATCCGTCGACCGTCCTGATGAACGCGATCCCGGCCCGTGTCGCGGGCGTCAAGCGGATAGTCATGGTGACACCAATCACGGGACTGACGAAAGAAGTGTTGACGGCAGCGAAAATCGCCGGTGTCGACGAGATCTACACGGTCGGCGGGGCACAGGCAATCGCGGCGTTGACGTTCGGAACGGAAACGATTCAGCCGGTCGACCTGATCGTCGGCCCCGGCAACCGGTTCGTCGCCGAGGCGAAGCGCCAGGTCTACGGCATCGTCGGCATCGACTCCGTCGCGGGTCCGTCCGAGGTCGTCATCATCGCGGACGACTCGGCCCACCCGGACCGGATCGCGGCTGACTTGCTCGCCCAGGCCGAACACGACGCGGACGCCGTCTGCATCGCCTTCGTCCCGACACGTGAGATGAAGGAAGCGGTCGACGCGGAACTCGAGCGGCGCCTGTCACAGTTGCCGCGCGAGGAGATCGCGCGCGCCGCGATGAAGAACGGCGGGGTCATCGTCCTGCCGCTCTCAGAAGCGGTCAATCAGGCGAACCGGCTCGCGCCGGAGCATCTCGAGCTCGCCGTCCGCGACCCGCTCGAACTCGCGAAATCGATCCGCCATGCCGGGATGATCTTCCTCGGCCATGAGACGCCGGAGACGCTCGGCGATTACGTCGCCGGAACGAACCACGTCCTGCCGACGTCAGGGACGGCGCGCTTCGCGTCTGGTCTCTCGGCACGGACGTTCCTGCGCAGCCAGACGATGCTCGAGGCAAACGCGGCGGGACTTGCTGAACTCGCGGAAGCGGCGAAGACGGTCGCCCGCGTCGAAGGACTTGAAGCACACGCACAAGCGATAGAAGTGAGGGAATCCTTATGAGACTGCACCAGAATGAACGATTCACACCACATAGCAAACTCGGCCTCGAGAAGGTGAAAGGGCTGATTGACGCGTTCGAGCTGTCCCACTATCCGGAACAGGCGATCGAGGACCTGAAGGAATCCTACGCGCGGTATGCCGGCGTCAAGCCGTCCGAGCTCCTCGTCGGCAACGGATCGGACGAGCTGATCGGCTATCTCTGCTCGCGATACGGCGGGCCGGACGCTCCGGTCGTAGCGCCGATGCCGGACTTCACGATGTACCGGTTCTACGCGGACCGGGCACGGGCGCCGTTCATCCAGGTTCCGCTGACTGAAGGAATGGAGCTCGACGTCGAAGGGTTGATCGAAGCGCCGGGGAACATCATCTTCTTCAGCCACCCGCACAATCCGTCCGGTCTGCTCCGGACGGAGAGCGACGTTCGCCGTCTGCTCGATTCCGGCAAATACGTCGTCATCGACGAGGCATACATCGACTTCGCACTCGAACACTCGATGATCCACCTGCTCAAGGAATATCCGAAGGCGATCATCTTGCGGACGCTGTCGAAGGCGTTCGGCCTTGCCTCGCTGCGGCTTGGTCTGTTGATCGCGAGCGAAGACATCATCCGGGAAGTGTCGGAAGTCAAATCGCCGTACAACGTCTCCGAGCTGTCGGCTGCGGTCGGCGTCGCGATGATGGAAGAAGCAGAGCTTGACCAGGTCATCGATGAGACGCGGGCAAGCCGGCGCGTCATCGAACAGCTCGTCGCACCGCTCGGCAAGACCTATCCGAGCGCGGCGAACTTCGTCTATGTCGAGTATGCCGAGCCGGAACGCTTCAAGGCACGCTGCGAGCAGGCGGGCATCCAGGTGAGAGCGTTCGACGGTGCCTTCCGGGTCAGCTGCGGCTCGAACGAAGCGATGGAGATATTAGCAAAATGTGTAGAGGAGGAGCTTAGATGCGACGCGGAACAAGCGAACGGTTAAGTAACGAGACGGAGATCACGGTACAGGTCGACCTCGACGGCGGGAACGTCAAAATCGAGACGGGCGTCGGCTTTTTCGACCACATGCTGACGCTGTTCGCCTTCCAGGCGCGGATCGGCCTTGAGATCAAGGCGAAGGGCGACCTCTGGATCGACGCGCACCATACTGTCGAGGACACGGCGATCGGTCTCGGCATCGCCTTGACAGAGGCGCTCGGTGCGAAGGCAGGGATCGAGCGGTACGGCGAGGCGCGTGTACCGATGGACGAGACGCTCGCTTCGGTCGTACTCGACTTCAGTGGACGCCCGTTCACCGTCTTCAAGGCGGACTTCAAAAATCCGAAGCTCGGTGATTTCGATACGGAGCTCGCGGAAGAGTTCTTCCAGGGGCTCTCACGGAGTGCCCGGATGACGATCCACGCCGAGGTGATGTACGGGTCGAACACCCACCACATGATCGAAGGACTGTTCAAGGCGCTCGGACGAGCCGTCCGCCAGGCAGTCGCCGTGACCGGCCAAGGCGTCCCGTCGACGAAGGGACTGATCGACGGATGATCGCAATCGTGGATTACGGTGTCGGGAACATCGCGAACATCGAACGGGCGCTGAAACAGGTCGGGGAGGCCGTCATCGTCACGAGCGACCGCGAACTGCTCGAGCAGGCGGAAGCGCTCGTCCTGCCGGGCGTCGGAGCATATCGCCCGGCGATGGCGAGGCTAGAGGAGACGGGGCTCGTCGACTTCCTGAAGGAGCAGGCGAAGAAGAAGCCGTTCCTCGGGATCTGCCTCGGCATGCAGCTCCTGTTCGAATCGAGCGCGGAGGATGGCCGGACGGAAGGGCTCGGCATCCTGCCCGGGACGGTCGAGAAGCTGCCGGAGACGGTCCGGCTGCCGCACATGGGCTGGCACAAGCTGAAACAGCATCAGGAAGCCGTCTATTTCGTCCATTCGTACGGAGCAGTCTGTCCGGAAGAGATCATCGTCGACGCGGTCGACTACGGCCGGACGGTTCCGGCAATCGTCCGAAAGGGGACGGTGACGGGGATGCAGTTCCACCCCGAGAAGAGCGGAGAAGCAGGGCTTGAACTACTTAGAGAATGGAGGGCGAACACATGATACTTTATCCGGCAATCGATTTGATGAGCGGGCAGGCGGTCCGCCTGAAGCAAGGGGACTTCGAGCAGCGGACGCTGTTCGGGGATGCGTTGACGATCGCGCGTCGCTTCAAGGAGGAAGGGGCGACAGCGATCCACCTGATCGACCTCGACGGCGCGAAGGAGGGCGAACCGCGACACCTCGACGTCATCGCCGAGATCAAACGTGAGACCGGGCTGTTCGTCGAGGCGGGCGGCGGCATGCGAAACATCGGGACGGTCAAGGCGTATCTCGACGCCGGCATCGACCGTGTCCTGATCGGAACGGTCGCGCTCGAGGACGAGGCGCTGCTCGAAGAGATGATCGGGCTTGCGGGCGATAAGCTCGGCGTCGCGCTCGACGCGCAAAACGGCATCGTCAAGACACGCGGCTGGCTCGAGGAGAGCAAATGGACGCTCGAGGCGGCGATCGAGCATTTGATCGGCAAAGGGGTCAAGACGTTCCTCTACACCGACATCTCGCGCGACGGGATGATGCAGGGACCGGACGTCGACGGACTTGACCGCTTGAAGCGGGAAGGCATCGAGCTGATCGCCTCAGGCGGCGTGACGACGCTCGAGGACATCGCACGCCTCAAGCAGATCGGGATGGACGGGGCGGTCGTCGGCCGTGCCTTCCTCGACGGCTCGCTCTCCTTGAAGGAGGCGCTTCGCCTATGTTGATGAAACGGATCATCCCGTGCCTCGACGTCAAGGAAGGCCGCGTCGTCAAAGGGGTCAAGTTCCAGAATCTGCGCGACCTCGGCGACCCGGTCGCCGTCGCGAAGCACTACTATGAACAGGGGGCGGACGAACTCGTCCTGCTCGATATCTCGGCGACCCAGGAAGGGCGCGACACGATGCTCGACATCGTCGAACGGGTGGCGGAGGTCATCTACATGCCGTTCACGGTCGGCGGCGGGATCAAGACGGTCGAGGACGCGAAGCGGCTGATCCGGGCCGGAGCGGACAAGGTGTCGCTCAATTCGTCCGCCCTCAAGGATCCGAACATCATCCGTGAGGTCAGCCAGATGTTCGGTGTCCAGGCGACGGTCGTCGCAATCGACGCGAAGCGGACCGGAGATGGATGGGGCGTCTTCTCGCACGGCGGGACAGTTCCTGTCGGACGGGACGCGATCGAATGGGCGAAGGAGGCCGTCGCGCTCGGCGCGGGCGAACTGCTCGTCACGTCGATGGACGCGGACGGGACGAAGGACGGATATGACCTCGACCTGATCAGGGCGCTCCGCAAGGAAGTCAACGTGCCGGTCATCGCCTCCGGCGGCGTCGGAACGCTCGAACACTTGGCAGAAGGACTTGAGGCAGGGGCGGATGCCGCGCTCGCTGCATCGATCTTCCACGAGGCGACGTACACGATGCCCGAGACGAAGGCATATTTGAAGGAGAGAGGAGTCGAGGTCCGGTGCTGAACTTCGAAAAAGGACTTGTCGCAGCCGTCATCGTCGACGACGCGACGGGTGACGTCCTCATGCTCGGCTACATGAACCAGGAAGCATACGACAAGACGCTCGCGACCGGACTCGTCACGTTCTTCTCCCGGACGAAGGACCGTCTCTGGACGAAGGGCGAGACGAGCGGACACACGCTCGAGCTGCGCCGCATGTGGATCGATTGTGATCAGGACAGCCTGTTGATCCGCGTCAAAGCGAACGGTCCGACGTGTCACACTGGCAATACAAGCTGTTTCTACACGGAGGTGGATATCGATGCTGCACGAACTTGAGAAGACGGTCAAAGAAAAAGCGGCTGCCGGTGAGGAGTCGTCCTACACGAACTACCTGCTGAAATCAGGCAGGGAGAAGATCGCGAAGAAGTTCGGAGAGGAGGCGTTCGAGGTCGTCCTCGCGTCGGACGATACGCTTGCGGAGGAGACGGCCGACCTGCTCTATCACTTGACGGTCCTCCTGCATGAGCGCGGCGTGTCATATGACGATGTCGGGCGAATTCTCGAGGAACGCCACGGTAAGGCCTCCTCGTTCAAGGACCGCCCGGATGTCGAGAAGTGGTGAAATTGCCCTGTGCTCCTTGCGCAGGGTTTTTGTGTACAGAAAAACGGGAATATTTCACATGACAGTTTGTCAGAATATTCCCATCGCCTTTTTCAGGGGAAGAGGCGTATAATCATTTAGGTAGCATGTCTTTGAGAAGAAAGATGGTGAAACCATGGCAAATCAAACACTTAAAGAAAGCGTGAAAGAACACGCGAAAGAAACGCTGGATGAACTACTCGCCAAGGGCGATACATTGAAGGAAGAGATCGCGAGCGCGATCACGCACGGACTCGGGCTGATCTTCAGCATCACGGCGCTCGTCCTGCTCGTCGTCGCGGCGGTCGATTCCGGCAGCGCCTGGAACGTCACGGCCGTCAGCATCTTCGGAGCGACGATGATCCTGCTCTACCTGTTCTCGACGCTGATGCATTCGCTCATGTTCACACCGGCGAAACGCGTGCTCCAAATTCTTGACCACGCGGGTATCTACTTACTCATCGCAGGAAGCTATACGCCGTTCGCTCTCGTCACTTTGCGCGGACCGCTCGGCTGGACGCTGCTCGGGATCGTCTGGGGCGTCGGCATCCTCGGTATCATTTGGAAGCTGTTCTCGGCAGGCAAGTACGTCTGGATCTCGAACGTCTCGTACCTCGTGCTCGGCTGGTGTTGCTTGTTCGCGATCAAGCCGCTCTACCTCGAGCTTGGTTTGCAAGGGTTCCTTCTGTTGCTCGGCGGCGGGCTTGCCTATTCGCTCGGCGTCATCTTCTACGTCTGGGCGAAGCTGCCATACAACCATGCGATCTGGCATCTGTTCGTCCTCGCGGGTAGCGTGCTGATTTTCCTGTCGATCTTCCTGTACGTCGCACCGAACGCGATGTCATGAAGGAGCTTAAAATCCGGGATTGGTTGCCCTTTACGGTCTATCTGTCGCTCGGCGGATTGATTCTGCTCTACCTGCGCCTGTCCGGACGACTCGAGACGATCGACATCCCGGCGCTGTCGGACTGGATCGCGTCGCAAGGGATACCCGGCATGTTCCTTTATGTCCTCGTCTATGCGATTCGTCCGCTCTTTTTCTTTCCGGCCAGCCTGCTGACATTGTTCGGCGGCTATACATACGGACCGTGGCTCGGGATGTTGCTCGACGTGGTAGGGGCGGGGACGGGCGGACTGCTCAGCTTCTGGATCGCCCGGCTGCTCGGACGGCGCGGTGTCGAGAAGCTGACCGGAAACGGGCGGATGAACGACTGGGACGAGCGGATTGGACAGAACGGATTTCTGCTCGTGCTGCTCGTCCGCCTGATCCCGTTCATCCCGTTCGATGCGATCAGCTATGCGTCCGGCCTGTCGAAAATCCGCTTCAGGCAGTTCGCGGTCGCGAACTACCTCGGGATCATCCCGGGTGCATTCGTCTACAACAACATCGGGGCAAACCTCCGGGATCCCTATTCGTGGCGTTTCGCCGTCGCGATTCTTTTGTATGTCCTGTTCTTCATCGCCGGATTCTTCGTTCAGCGAAGGGTACGGAAAAAACAAAATTCAGACCATTTGTAAGCGCTTTATGTCATAATATCATTGCAAGGATGTTACCGTGTGACGACACACGTCTGAAAGTCTATTTAGGGGGAGTAATGAGTGATGGAACGAGTATTACGAGATGGATTTATCTTTTTATCCCAGAACAAGACGTTGAACGGTTTGGCTAAGAAATACGGGCTGAAGTTCGGCGCATCACGTTTTGTGGCGGGGGATTCGCTGGAGGCCTCGAAGCGGGCGATACAGAAATTGAACGCTGAAGGACTTTGCGTAACGATGGACCATCTGGGTGAGTTCATCTCGACGGTCGAAGAGGCAGAGATGATGACGCAGGAATGTATCCGTGCCGTCGAGATGATCGCGGAAGAAAAGCTGGATTCGCAGCTTTCACTCAAACTGACGTCACTCGGACTCGATATCTCGGATGAGCTGATCCGGGAGAACATGACACGCATCGTCAAACGGGCGAACGAACTCGGCGTCTTCGTCACGATCGACATGGAGGACGTCCCGCGTTGCGAGAAGACGATCGTCCTGTTCGAGGAGTTGCGCCAGCAGTTCGACAACATTGGTACGGTCATCCAGTCGTACCTCTATCGTTCGGAGGATGACATCAAACGCGTCGGTCGCTTCAAGACGAATCTCCGGATCGTCAAAGGGGCATACAAGGAGCCGGCGACGGTCGCCTTCCCTGAGAAAGAGGACGTCGATTATAACTACATCAAGCTCGTCAAGCTCCAGCTGTCGCTCGGCAACTATGCGGCGGTCGCGACGCATGACGACAACATGATCGAACAAGTCATCCGCTATACGGAAGAGAACGGCATCCCGCGTGACCAGTTCGAGTTCCAGATGCTCTACGGCATCCGGACGGAACGTCAGCTCGAGCTCTCGCGCCTCGGCTACAAGGTCCGCGTCTACGTCCCGTACGGCCGTGACTGGTACGGCTACTTCATGCGCCGTCTCGCAGAACGTCCGGCGAACGTGGCATTCGTCCTTAAAGGAATGGTAAAATCTTAATAGACAGTATGCGAACGCTCCGACGCTTGTCGGGGCGTTTTTTCGTGGAGGGATGAAGGCGATGATATATGAGACAAACCTGGGAAGGCGCTATGCGCAGACGGCGGGACCGGAAGAGGGGACGGTCGTCGTGCTCGAAGCGGGATACGGCAACGACTCGGATGTCTGGTCGGGTGTCGCAGGATTACTCGCGAAAGAGGCACGGGTGATCACCTATGACCGGGCTGGAATCGGCAGGAGCGAAGCGGTCAAGTCGCGCCGGACGAGCGGCGAGATGGTCGAGGAGCTGGCGGAACTGCTTCGCGAAATGGACGTAAAAACGCCCTATGTCCTCGTCGGTCACTCGTTCGGCGGGATCAACGTCCGCCTGTTCGCAGCACGCTATCCGGAGAAGGTGGCCGGACTCGTGCTCGTCGACGCGACGCCCGAGATGTACCAGGAGGAGTTTTTGCCGCACATGCCGCCTGCGTTCCGGGACGCTTATTTCAAACAGTTCACGCGGGAAGGGAACGCGGATGAGTTCAGGGAGAGTCTCGAGCAGATTCGGAGCAACCCGCAACCGCCTGACATCCCGCTTCTCGTGCTTTGCGCAGGCAGGAAGGATCACTACTCGATCGAGACGCAGGAACGGTGGAACAGGCTGCAACGCGAACTCGCACTGACCTCGACAAGAGGAGAATTCATCCTCTTTCAGGAGAGTGCCCATTTCATCCAGCACGATGCTCCGGATGAGTTCGTTCGCGCGGTCGGGAACTTCATCAAAAAATTGCGAGGGGGAAACCATGATGAGTAACGTTGGACAGGCACGCAGTCGACTGAAGGCGGATTGCGCGAATTGCTTCGGTCTCTGCTGCACCGCGCTCGGCTTCATGAAATCGGCGGATTTCGCGCTCGACAAGGCGAACGGGGTGCCGTGCCCGAACTTGCAGGACGACTACCGCTGCGGCATCCATCGCGAGTTGCGGACGACAGGATTCAAGGGGTGCACCGTATATGATTGCTTCGGTGCCGGGCAACATGTCTCACAGCGGACGTTCGCAGGACGGGACTGGAAGACGGACAAGGAGACGGCCGAGGCGATGTTCGCCGTCTTCCCGCAGATGGTCCAGCTGTTCGAGCTGCTCTGGCTGCTCGAGGAAGCGCAAGGCAAGACGTCGCGTCCCGAGTTGAAGGAGCAAGCCGAGCGCTTGCTCGGGAAGACGCGCGCGATGACGGACTTAAGTGCGCAGGAATTACGGCGACTGCAGATCGGCGAACACTGGCGGGAGGTCAACGATGTGTTGCTCCAAGTGAGCGAAGAAGTACGTGCCGGCATCGCTTCCGCTAAAAAACTGAACAAGAAGTTCGGGCGCGGCGCGGACCTGATCGGGGCGAAGCTGCAGGGGACGGACCTGTCGGGGGCGAATCTAAGGGGAGCATACTTGATCGCAGCGGACTTGAGAGAGACGCGTCTCGACCGGACAGACTTGGTCGGAGCGGATTTCCGTGACGCGGACATCAGGGGCGCGGATTTGAGCGGAAGCTTATTTTTGACCCAAATCCAGATGAACGCAGCTAAAGGCGACGGACGGACGCGATTGCCGGAAGGAATCGAGCGCCCGAGCCATTGGTGCGAATAAGGGGATAACTTCATGACGACGACAGGATTGAAAGAACGGTTGCAGGCGTTCGATAAGACGGACTTCGAACGGATGACGCCAGAGGAACGAAGCAGATTCACCTTGGATCTTGCCGGACAGATCGGTTCGACGGATGCCGAGTTGCGCGACAAGCTGATTTTCAAGGTGTTCTTCGAATTGATCCAGGCGGAGCTGATCGAAGAAGAAGAGAAGCGGAAGCTGTTCCGGTTCGCGACTGGACCGCAAGGCATTTTCTACAAAATCAAGGAAGCGGACGAGGACGCCGTGTTCACGCGCGCCTTCGCGAGTCTGTGGCTCGCGCTCCTGCTCTACTCGGACCGCAGCAAACCTTATCTCGGGACGTTGACCGATGGATTGAGCGAGACGTTCCTGCGCTACCTGGACGAGGAGCAGGACGTCCGCGGATTTGTCGACGGCAAAGGGTGGGCACACAGCACGGCGCACATCGCCGATGCAATCGATGAGTGGTTCCTGCATCCGGCGTGTGACCTGGAGCAACAGCAACTCGTCGAGCGCCTGGTCGCAACGGTCTGCGGCACTTCTCTCTACACGGACGAGGAGGACGAACGGGTCCTCAATCCGCTCGAGGCCCTGCTCAGCCGAGGTTATCCGCAAGAGAGGCTGATTGCCGTGATCGAGTCGCTGCCGTCGCGGGAGATGGATGGAGCGTCGACAGAAGAACGCTGGCATGCCTATCTCAACACGAAGCAGTTCCTGCGGACAGTGTTCTTCCGGTTCAAGGACTCGAATCATGAAGCGGTCGCGAAGGCGGCGGAATCGGTACTCAAACAATTGAAGAGCCATTAAAAGAAGAGGAATCCGGCGACGGATTCCTCTTTGGCTTCTAACGCGTCTTGAAGGCGAACACCGTCGAGAACGCCTGTGCCTGATCGAGCAGCCGGTCTCCGGTCAGGACGGCCCCTTCCTTCATGACGTTCTCGGAACCGAGCAGCGTCCAGCCGAGCTGACTCGCGAGCTGTTCGAGTTCCCACGGCATCATCGTATTCCCCATCGGCGCGTCCGACCCGAGCAGTCGGTCGAAGCTGTTCGCCCGCGGAGCCGCCGTCGGACCGAGCAGGCTGATGATCGCAAGCGGGGCGACGCGTGTCATCTCGTGGAGTGCGCGAAGCGGCCGGTCTGTCCATTCGAGCGAGTTGACGGCGAGGATGACGTCGAACGCCCCGTCCGAAAACGGTAAGGCGTCGAGGGATCCTTCGACGAACGTCGCGTGCGGTGTTCGCGCACGCGCGATTTTCAACATCTCATGTGACACATCGATTCCGGTCACCTCGAAATCGGTCAGCAGCCGGCAAGCGGCACCGTCGCCGCAACCGAGGTCGAGCAGGCGTCCTTGCTTGATGAAGCGGCGCAGGAACGGCAAGATCGTCTTCCGGCTGCCGCTCATCCACATCTCATCGGACTTCGCCGCCCAGGTCGCGGCGTATTCGTCCCACATCCGTATCGTTTCGTCCATGATGAACTCACCTCCACCTCCAGTCTAACAGGAAAATTCGACCATCGGAGCGATTTCCTGTTGCCACTGAATGGTTATTCATTTATGATTGAAGTGTAGAAGGGGCGATCGTTCGAACGGAAGCTTCTTTTTTTGTCAGTATAATGAATGGTTGTTCATTCAATTCAGGTCAGGGGGTAAATCATGACGAGTCAAATCGGTCAGGAGACCAAGCTACACGTGACGAAAAATATTCAGTTCGCCGTGATCATCGGTTCAGGGGTGATGGGGGCGGGGATTGCCGCACACCTCGCGAACGCAGGCATCCGGACGCTCATGCTTGATATCGTGCCAAAGGAATTGACGGCGCAGGAAGAAAAACAGGGTCTTACGCTCGAACACCCGGCAGTCAGAAGCCGGATCGCCCGCGAAAATCGCTTGAAGCTGCTTAAGCAGAACCCGGCACCACTCGCTGCGAAACATCTGATCGACTTGATCGAGGTCGGGAACCTCGAAGATGATCTCGAACGTCTGAAGGAAGCCGACTGGGTCGTCGAAGTCATCGTCGAGCGGCTCGACGTCAAACAAAAGCTGTTCACAGCAATCGAACCGTTCATTCGGGAAGACGCGATCGTCAGCTCGAACACGTCCGGCATCTCGATCGAGGCGATGTGCGAAGGGCGCTCGGAATCGTTCAAATCGCGTTTCCTCGGTACACACTTCTTCAATCCGCCGCGCTACCTCAAACTGCTCGAGCTGATCCCGACGAAGGAAACTCACGAGGATGTCATATCGTTCATGAAACAGTTCGCGGAAGAACGTCTCGGCAAAGGTGTCGTCATCGCGAAGGACACGCCGAACTTCATCGGCAACCGGATCGGGACGTATGGTCTGCTCGTGACGATGGACGAGATGGTCAAAGGCGGCTATTCGATCGGTGAGGTCGACTCCGTGACAGGACCGCTGCTCGGACGTCCGAGCTCGGCGACATTCCGGACGCTCGACGTCGTCGGCATCGACACGTTCGTCCATGTCGCGAACAACGTCCATGACCTCCTGCCTGAAGGCGAGGAGAAGGACATGTTCCGCGTGCCGGAAGCGATGCAACGGCTCGTCGCGCAAGGATCGCTCGGTGCGAAGAGTGGACAAGGCTTCTACAAGAAGGTAGGCAAGGAGATCAAGGAACTTGATCTTACGTCATTCGAATACGTCGAAAAGAAAGCGCTTACTGAACCGTCGATCGGACAGGCGAAGGCATTGCCTGGCGCGAAGAACAAGCTGAAGGCCGTCGTGTTCGCGAAGGACCGGGCCGGTGCGTTGCTCTGGCCGATCCATGCGAAGACGCTCGTCTATTCGGCGCAGCTGACAGGTGAGATCGCAGACGACATCAAGGCGATCGACGAAGCGATGAAATGGGGCTTCGGCTGGAAAATGGGACCGTTCGAGACGTGGGACGCGCTCGGTGTCGAGAAGACGGCTGCGAAGATGAAGGCGGACGGATACGACGTACCGGCATGGGTCGACGAGATGCTCGAGAGCGGACACGCTTCGTTCTATGACGCAGAAGGAAACCACTACGATTTTAAGACGAAGACATACGTGGCACCTAAACGTAATCCGAAAGAAATCAACCTGACTGCCGTCCGCAAGTCGAACGGCGTCATTCTCGAGAATAACGGCGCGCGCCTGATGGACCTCGGTGACGACGTCGCCGTCCTCGAGTTCACGTCGAAGAGCAACGCGATCGGCGTCGATATCATGCAGATGATCGAACAATCGATCGACAAGGTGGCGGAAGGACACCGCGGTCTCGTCATCGCGAACGACGGCAAGAACTTCTGCGTCGGCGCGAACCTCGCCATGATGCTGATGGAGGCGGAAGACGAGAACTGGTTCGAACTCGACTGGATCATCAACAAGTTCCAGCAGGTCATCCAGAAGATGCGTTACGCATCTCGTCCGATCGTCGTCGCACCGCAGGGCATGACGCTCGGCGGCGGAACGGAGATTTCATTGCCGGCAGCGCGTCTCCAGGCGGGGCTCGAGACATACATGGGACTCGTCGAAGTAGGAGTCGGTCTGATTCCTGGCGGCGGCGGAAACGTCAACACGTATCGCCGTCTGCTCGAGAACACGCCGGACGGTCTGCAGAACCTCGAGAAGGCTGCACAGAAGACGTTCCAGAACGTCGCGATGGCGAAAGTATCGAAGTCGGCGTTCGAGGCACGTGAGCTCGGATATGTCCGAAACGTCGACGGCATCTCGATGAACCGTGATCACCTGACGCATGATGCGAAACAGATCGTCCTCGAACTTGACCGCAAAGGCTACACGCCTCCGGCTCACGCGAAGATCCCGGTCGTCGGCCGCGTCGGCAAGGCAGCGCTCGAACTCGCTGTCTATGAGATGTTCTATGGCGGGTACGTCTCGGAACATGACTTGAAGATCGCGAAGAAGCTCGCCCACGTCATCTCGGGCGGAGACGTCGCGTTCGGCACGGAAGTCGATGAGCAGTACATGCTCGACATCGAGCGCGAGGCGTTCCTCAGCTTGATTGGTGAAATGAAGACACAACAACGGATGCAGCACATGCTTGTCAAAGGCAAGCCGCTCCGCAACTGAACGGGGGGAATCGGATGATGAAGGAAGCAGTGATCGTCGCCGGCGCACGGACGCCGGTCGGCAAGGCGAAAAAAGGGTCATTCAAGGCGATGCGCTCGGACGAGCTCGCGGGAATCGCGATCGCAGAGACGCTCAGACGGGCGAACTATACGGGTGAGGTCGATGATGTCATCCTCGGGTGTGCGATGCCGGAGGCGGAGCAGGGGATGAACATCGCCCGTTACGCGGCGGTGCGCGGCGGCTTGTCGCACGAGGTCCCGGCCATCACGATCAACCGGTACTGCTCGTCAGGTCTCCAGTCGATCGCGGATGCGGCGGCGAAGATCATGACGGGACAAGCGAAGGCGGTCATCGCCGGCGGACTCGAGACGATGAGCCTCGTGCAAATGCCGGGGCACGTCGTCCGGCCGAACCCGGAAATCGTCAAGACGGAACCGGAATACTACATGAGCATGGGCCATACGGCGGAACAAGTCGCGTCGACGTACAACGTCTCGCGCGAGGACCAGGATGCGTTCGCGCTCAAGAGCCATCAGAAGGCGGCTGCGGCGATCCGGGAAGGGCGTTTCCAGGATGAGATCGTCCCGGTGACGGTGACGGAGCACGTCGTCGGACCGGACAACAAGGTCAAGGAAGTGACATGGACGGTCGAGCACGACGAAGGCGTCCGTGAGGATTCGACGATCGAAGGACTTGCGAAGCTGCGTCCGGCGTTCAAGCTCGGCGGAAGCGTCACGGCAGGGAACTCGTCGCAGACGTCTGACGGCGCGGCAGCCGTGCTCGTCATGGAACGGGAAGAGGCGGAGCGTCAAGGCCTGACGCCGCTCGCGAAGTTCAAGTCGTTCGCGGTCGGAGGAGTCCGTCCGGAAGTGATGGGCATCGGACCGGTCGTCGCCATCCCGAAGGCGCTTGAACTCGCAGGCATCACACTCGAGGATGTCGGTCTGATCGAATTGAACGAGGCATTCGCTTCGCAGTCGATCGGCGTCATCCGCGAACTCGGATTGAACGAGGAAATCGTCAACGTCAACGGCGGCGCGATCGCACTCGGGCATCCGCTCGGTTGTACTGGAACGAAACTGACGCTGTCGCTCATCCATGAGATGAAGCGGCGCGGAACGAAATATGGCGTCGTCTCGATGTGTATCGGCGGCGGAATGGGCGCAGCAGGCGTATTCGAATTGATCGAAGGAGGAAATGGACAATGAGCCAAACGACAAACGAAATCATCAAAGGTGGCAGCTTCGTACTTGATTCACTCGCACCGGAACGTCTCTTCACACCGGAGGACTTCACGGAGGAGCATAAGATGATCGGCGACATGACGGCGAGCTTCGTCGAGGACCGTGTCGTCCCGGTACTTGAGCGGATCGAGAAACACGAGTTCGAGCTGTCGGTCGGCTTGCTCCGTGAAGCGGGCGAGCTCGGTCTCCTCGGCGCGGACGTGCCGGAAGAGTACGGCGGCTTCCAGATGGACAAGATCTCGTCTTCGATCATCACGGAGAAGTTCGCGCGCGGCCGTTCGTTCGCGCTCAGCTACGGGGCGCACGTCGGGATCGGTTCGCTGCCGATCGTCTTCTTCGGAAACGAAGAACAGAAGAAGAAGTATTTGCCGAAGCTCGCGTCGGGCGAGTGGATCGCATCGTACGCCTTGACGGAGCCGGGCTCAGGTTCTGACGCGCTCGGCGCGCGTGCGACTGCGGTCTTGAACGAGGCAGGTACGCACTATATCCTGAACGGGGAGAAACAATGGATCACGAACGCCGGCTTCGCAAGCTTGTTCGTCGTCTACGCGAAGATCGACGGCGAGAAGTTCACGGCCTTCCTCGTCGAAGGATCGTACCCTGGCGTCTCGACAGGTGTCGAGGAGCAAAAGATGGGAATCAAAGGTTCGTCGACTCGTACGCTGATCCTCGAAGATGCGGAAGTACCGGTCGAGAACGTCCTTGGTGAGATCGGGCGCGGCCACGTCATCGCCTTCAACATCCTGAACGTCGGACGTTACAAGCTCGCGATGGGCGCGGTCGGTTCCTCGAAACGCGCGATCGACCTCTCGGTGCAGTACGCGAATGAGCGCAAGCAGTTCAAGACGCCGATCAGCTCGTTCCCGCTCATCCAGGAGAAGCTCGCGACGATGGCTGCGCAGACGTATGCGATGGAGAGCTCGGTCTACCGGACAGGCGGCCTCTTCCAGGACAGCCTCGATCAGCTGAGCGAAGAGGAGAGCAAGGACGGCAAGAAGATTGCCGACGCGATCGCTGAATACGCGATCGAATGCTCGATGAACAAAGTGTTCGCGTCTGAGACGTTCGACTACGTCATCGACGAGGCGGTCCAGATCCACGGCGGATACGGCTTCATGGCAGAGTACGAAGTCGAGAACATGTACCGTGACTCGCGAATCAACCGGATCTTCGAGGGGACGAACGAGATCAACCGTCTGCTCGTACCGGGCACGTTGCTCAAGAAGGCGATGAAAGGTGACTTGCCGCTCCTCGCTGAGGCGCAGAACCTCCAGCAGGAAGTCATGAGCTACATGCCGGCTGAAGTCGGCAACGAGCCGCTCGACCGCGAGCGTCACCTCCTTTCGATGATGAAGAAGATCTTCCTCTTGACGGCAGGTACGGCTGTCCAGAAGTACCAGGACAAGCTCCAGGGCGAGCAGGAGATCCTCGCGAACGTCGCGGACATCATGAGTGCGATCTATGCGCTCGAGTCGGCCATCGTCCGTACGGAAAAGGCGATCGCTGCGAAGGGTGAGGAGAAGAACGCACAAAAAATCCTCTACACGGAAGTGTTCGCGCAGCAGGCGTTCGAGGAAGTCGAACAGCACGCGAAAGAGACGCTCTACGCCTCTGTGAGCGGAGACAATCTCCGGATGCTGCTGTCGGCGCTGAAGAAGTTCAGCCGCTATCAGCCGATCAACATGATCGGAACGAAACGCCAGGTCGCGAAACGTTTGATCGAAGCGAACAAGTACGTCGTCTGAAGTGAGGTTTAACGGTTCGCCTTTGCAGGAAATTCTTCTGTGAAGGCGAATTTTTTCTTTGTGAGGAGGCGAAGCGCTGTGAGACAGGAAGTGAAGGAGCTCGCTTTTGCAATCGAGTATTACAAGTCGCTCGAGAAGCTGAAGGATGCGGAGTGGAACGCGCCGCTCAAGGAAGGGAGCTGGACGATCGCTGAGTGCGTCGGCCATCTCTATATGTGGGACCGCTATTACTACGACCATGCGATCTCGAAGCTGCCGCACGAGAAGCTGACGCTCGTCGAGCATGACTACGATGAGTTCAACCGGCTCGCGGCGGAGTACGCCCACCATATCACGCAGCATGACTTGCTGAAGAAAGCGGTCGAGGTCCGGCGTGACATCATCGAGAAGCTCGAGAAGCTGTCTGATGCAGAATATGAGAAGAAATATGAGGACCGTTTCCGGCCGAAGGGATTTGCGATCTCGTTCTCCGATCACGACACACACCATCAGGATCAGATCGACGCCGCGCTCGCCCGCTTGAATGGCTGACGTGCGTTCTGATACGCTAGAGGGCGAGGTGATGGAAATGGTGACAATGTATGGGTATCCGAAATGCAGCACGTGCGTCAAGGCGAAAAAGGCGCTCGAGGCGAACGGTGTCGAGGTCGACTACAAGCATATCGTCGAGGAGACGCCGGACGCCTCCCTGCTGAAGGAGCTACAGCAAAAGAGCGGTGTTCCGCTGAAGAAATGGTTCAACACGAGCGGACAGGTCTACCGCTCCCTCGGGCTGAAGGACAAACTTGACGGGATGACGGAACAGGAGCAGTACGCGCTCCTCGCGAGCGACGGGATGCTGCTCAAGCGGCCGATCGTGACGGACGGCCATCAGGTGACGCTCGGCTTCAAAGAAGAGACGTTCGCCGAAAAATGGTACTAATCCTATACGCCCGTTTGGTATACTAGAACAGTCAGTACATCATTCGCACAGGGGGAATCAGACAATGAGTCAAATCAAGGACAACCTACGCTACTCGGAAGAACACGAATGGGTCGAAGTGAATGGCAACAAGGCACGCATCGGAATCACGGATTTCGCGCAACACGAACTTGGGGACATCGTCTTCGTCGAACTTCCGGAAGTCGGCGCGACGATCGCTGCGAACGAGCCGTTCGGTTCGGTCGAGTCGGTCAAGACCGTGTCGGAACTTTATGCCCCGGTTTCAGGCAAAGTCGTCGCGATCAACGAATCGCTCTCTGACTCACCGGAACTCGTCAACGAATCGCCGTTCGAAGGCGCATGGATGATCGACATCGAACTCTCTGATGAGTCTGAGCTCGACGGTTTGATGGATGCTGCTGCCTACAAATCGATGATCAACGAATAATACTTACCGGGACTTGAGCATGGGGCTTTCCATGCCGGGTCCTTTTTTGTATTCTTCATTTAGAGAGGGAGTGAGCGAATGCTGGAAGTACAACATGCCCCGTCCGACGGAATTTTGTATGTCTATGCACCGATGTGCGGGACGTGTGCAGTCGCGCGCCGGATGCTCGAGGTCGTCGAGGCGGTGAAGCCCGACATTACGGTACACTCGGCGAACGGGAACTTCATCCCGGACTTCATGGAACAAGAGCGCATCATGAGCGTCCCGGCGCTGCTCAGGCTGGAGCAGGGGCGTGTCATCGAGCGTATATACGCCTTTCAATCGGTGGAAAACGTTCTCCTGTTTTGCCAAAAATGACAAGAGTGTGACGAGTTCACACTCTTGATTTTAAATTGTCGGAATATTTACAATAATCCGTTGACAATGATAATTTGTGAATGGTATATTCATAACAACTTCAAGAAATGCATCACATAGGAAGTCTGGCAGAGTCCCGGACCTCCTTGTCTGAAACAGTCGGACCCGTTTCAAGCATCTGTCGTCCCTCTTCATCTCATCCCTTAAGTCGTCCCCCAAAGACGAAGCGATGACTGGAGAAGGCGGCTCGATCGAGACGGAGGGAACCGCTGTATACGGCAAGGACAGACGGAATTCGAAAGGGCACCGTTCCTCTGTTGCGACGAGCGAATAAGTTCGTTTCAGAGCTGGGTTTTCCTTCCCCGCATTTCTTACCACATTATTTGCGTCGCTGGTCTCCAGCGGCGCCTTTTTTTGTGCGCTTTTTGGGATTTGCGTGCTTGCTATTGAAGAACGAGCCTGCTAGTATGATGGATAAGTAAAATAAACTTAAATTCATATCCGTTTAGTCGGAATTAAATTTTAGCGGTTGGGGGAATCAACGAAATGACGATTCGATTCATGGATGTCTTCACGGAGTGGGCAGCTTCTTATGACGAGGCGGTCACGGGGCATGACCCGCAATATAAGGATGTATTTCTGCGGTATGACGAAATCCTCGATGCCGTGGCGGAACGGGCGACGACGCCTGTGACCGAGTTCGGTGCAGGGACGGGTAATTTGACAGGGCGTCTCCTCGCAAGAGGGATCGAAGTGACCGCGGTCGAGCCAAGCCCGGAGATGCGGGAAATCCTGATCGACAAGATCAAGGATGTCAACGTCCAGGACGGTCATTTCCTCTCGTTCGACGCGGAAGGGACGAACAGCTTCGTCTCGACCTACGCGTTTCATCATTTGACGGACACGGAGAAGGGGGAGGCGATCGGACTGATGGCGGACATCCTCCCGGTCGGAGGGAAGATCGTCTATGCCGACACGATGTTCTTGACGGAGCAGGAACGACTCGATGTCATCCGCGAAGCGCGTGAGAAACAATTCGACGCACTCGCTGACGATCTCGAGCGCGAGTTCTACCCGATCATCCCGGTCGTACAGGATTTGTTCGAGAAGCAGGGGTTCAACATATCGTTCGAAAGACAAAATAAATTCGTCTGGCTCGTAGAAGCCGAGAAAATGGAGGAATCAGCATGAGTGTCGAACTGAAGAAAATGAACGTAGAGAGTTTCAACCTGGACCATACGAAAGTCGTCGCACCTTACGTCCGCGTCGCGGGATATAAAAAAGGAACAGTCGACCAGGTCGTCAAATACGATATCCGCTTCACGCAGCCGAACGTCGAACAGATGCCGATGCGCGCGATGCACACGCTCGAACATCTCCTTGCCGAGAACATCCGCAATTACTCGGACGACGTCATCGACGTCTCGCCGATGGGATGCCAGACAGGATTCTATATGGCGATGATGAACATGGATTCTGTCGAGAAGATGAGCGAGCTCGTCGAACAGACGCTCGAGGACGTCCTCGCGGCGACAGAGATTCCGGCGCAAAACGAAGTCCAATGCGGTTTCGCGATCGCGCACGACCTTAAGGGAGCGAAGCATTATGCGGAAAAAATGCTCGAAGGACGCGATTCATGGGGAAGCGTCTTCGGATGATCGTCAAATCAGTCAGGGAGCTCGTCGGCAATACGCCACTCTACGAGATCACTTCGCTCGATTTGCCCGCTGGTACGCGCATTCTGGCGAAGCTCGAATGGATGAACCCTGGTGGCAGCGTCAAAGACCGCCTCGGTATCCAGTTAATTGACACGGCGATCGAGCAGGGGCTCGTGTCGCGCGGGGGAGTGATCATCGAACCGACCGCCGGCAACACCGGCATCGGACTCGCGCTCGCAGCAAAAGAACACGAGCTCGACGTCATCTGTGTCGTCCCGGAAAAATTCAGCATCGAGAAGCAGACGCTCATGCGCGCACTCGGTGCGACGGTCATCAACACACCGACGGAGCTCGGCATGCAGGGGGCGATTGACGAGGCGAGAAGGCTCGGCGGATCGACACCGAACAGCTATGTCCCGTTGCAGTTCGAGAACATGGACAATCCAGTCACTTATCAGCGGACACTCGGTCCTGAGCTGATCGCAGACGTCGAGCAGATCGACTGGTTCGTCGCAGGTTGCGGATCAGGCGGGACGTTCGCCGGCACGGCAGCCTACCTCAAGGAACGGATGAACACACGGGCGGCGATCGTCGAGCCGGAAGGATCCGTGCTGAACGGTGGAGAAGCCGGTCCACACCGGACGGAAGGCATCGGGACGGCCTCCTGGCCGGTCATCGTCGAACGTAGTCTCGTCGATGAGATTCACACGATCACGGACCGTGACGCATTCAGCCACGTCCATCTTCTCGCCGAACGGGAAGGACTGCTCGTCGGCAGTTCGTCGGGAGCTGCGCTCGCGGCAGCGATCGATATCGCGAAGCGGCATCCGGGCGCGACGATCGTGACGGTGTTCCCGGACAGTGCAGAACGTTACCTCAGCCAACAAATCTTTGAAAAGGTGGACGATATATATGCGTAAGAAGACAGCACTCATTCACGGAGGGACAGGCGTCGACCAGGCGACGGGCGCAGTCACGCCGCCGATCTATCAGACGAGCACATACAAGCAGGAGAAGATCGGCAAGCTGAAGGGGTATGAGTACTCACGTACGGCGAACCCGACCCGGACGAGCATCGAGACGCTGATCGCAGACCTCGAAGGAGGCGTGCGCGGCTTCGCGTTCGGATCAGGGATGGCAGCCATCCATGCTGTCTTCCAGCTCCTCTCGTCAGGCGACCATATCGTCATGACGGATGATGTCTATGGTGGGACATACCGTCTGATGAAACGTGTCCTGCCGAAGTTCGGCATCGAGGTGACGTTCGTCGACACGACGGACCTCAAGGCGACGGAAGAGGCGATCCAGCCGAACACGAAGATGCTCTACCTCGAGACGCCGACGAATCCGCTGCTCAAGGTGACGGACATCGAAGCCGTATCGCATCTCGCTAAATCATATGAGCTGACGGTCGTCGTCGATAACACGTTCTCGACGCCGTATTTCCAGCAACCGCTCGCACTCGGAGCGGATATCGTCCTCCACAGCGCGACGAAATACGTCGGCGGGCACTCGGACGTCGTCGCAGGTCTCGTCGTCGTCAAGGACGAGAATCTCGGAGAGGATCTCCACTTCATCCAGAACTCGACAGGCGGCATCCTCGGACCGCAGGACAGCTTCCTGCTCGTCCGCGGTCTCCGGACGCTCGGCATCCGGATGGATGCGATCGAGGAGACGGCACACGCGCTCGTCGATTTCCTGAAGACGCAAGACAGCGTGACGAAGATTTTCTATCCGGGACTTGCCGATCATCCGGGCCATGCGACGCAAGCGAAGCAGGCGACGGGGTTCGGCGGTATGATCAGTTTCGACGTCGGCTCGGCCGAGAACGCAGAACGTCTCGTCGAGGCGACACGCTACTTCACGCTCGCTGAGAGCTTAGGGGCGGTCGAGAGCCTGATTTCGGTCCCTGCCCGGATGACGCATGCGTCGATCCCGGCGGAGCGCCGCGCTGAGCTCGGCATCACGGACGGCCTCGTCCGGATCTCGGTCGGCCTCGAGGACGTGGAAGACTTGAAGGAAGATCTCGAACAAGCCTTTTCGCTTCTAACGAAATTTTCTGAGAAAAACGTTTGACAAGCGAAAAAACCCCTGCTAATATTCAGATTATATTAAAAATAACTTAATACCGATTACTCTTATCGAGAGTGGTGGAGGGACTGGCCCGATGAAACCCGGCAACCGCGGATTATTCCGAAGTGGTGCTAATTCCAGCAGACAAACGTCTGGGAGATGAGAGCAAATGGTTTTGTGCATGAAAGTGCGCGCGTTTGCTCTAAAACGTGCGCGCTTTTTTTGTATATTTTGGGAGGGAAAGTCTTGATTCGTCTACAAAATCTCGCGAAGGTCTACAAGACGCGTCACGGTGCGATCAACGCCGTGACGGACGTCGACTTGACGATCGAACGCGGAGAAATCTTTGGTATCATCGGCTATTCTGGAGCCGGTAAGTCGACGTTGATCCGTCTGCTCAACATGCTTGAGACGCCGACGAGCGGCAGCATCCAGATCGACGGCGTCGAAATGACGACGCTCAAGCCGAAGGAACTCCGGGGCGTCCGGAAAAACGTCTCGATGGTGTTCCAGCACTTCAATCTGCTTTGGTCGCGGACGGTCGAGGAGAACATCGCCTTCCCGCTCGAGCTCGCAGGTTATCCGAAAGCGAAGCGCGCGGAGCGTGTAGCGGAACTCGTCCAGCTCGTTGGTCTCGACGGACGGGAGAAGAACTATCCGTCACAGCTGTCGGGCGGTCAGAAACAGCGGGTCGGCATCGCACGTGCCCTCGCATCGAACCCGGACGTCCTGCTGTGCGACGAGGCGACGAGCGCGCTCGATCCGAAGACGACGGACTCGATCCTCGACCTGCTCGTCGACATCAATCAGAAGCTCGGGCTGACGATCGTCCTCATCACGCATGAGATGCACGTCATCCAAAAGATCTGTCATCGCGTCGCGGTCATGGAAGGCGGAAAGATCGTCGAACAGGGTCCTGTTCTGCAGGTGTTCCGTCATCCGGAGCAACCGATCACGCGTGAGTTCGTCAAGCAGTTGACGACGCCGAACGAGAATGAGCTGACGTTCAGCCACCTGCGCGAACGTTATCCGACCGGCCGGATCGTTCAACTGACGTTCGTCGGAACATCGGCTGAGAGCCCGATCCTTGCCGAGGTGATGAAGGACGCAGACGTCCTCTTCAACATCATCGGGGGAAGCGTCAGCCAGACGCAGGACGGCGCGATCGGCACACTCTTCGTCCAGTTGATCGGAGAAGCGGACAAAGCGGATCATTCGATCGCGAAGCTTCGGGAGAATGGCGTCGAAGTGGAGGTGGATGAGCGATGAAATGGTTTGAGAACATCGATTGGGTCCAAATGTGGGAAGCGACGCAAGAGACGCTCTACATGACGGGCATCGCGGGACTGTTCACGTTCGTCTTCGGTCTTATTCTAGGTCTTCTGCTGTATGCGACGAACGAGGAGCTGCTCTTCAAGAACCGGACGGCTTACAGCGTCCTCAGCTTCTTTACGAACATCTTCCGGGCGATCCCGTTCATCATCCTGCTGATCCTGCTCTTCCCGGTGACGAAGATCATCACCGGTTCGATCATCGGATCGGAAGCGGCACTACCGGCGCTCATCGTCGGGGCTGCACCATTCTACGCGCGGATGGTCGAACTCGGCCTGCGTGAAGTCGATAAGGGAGTCATCGAAGCGGCCGAATCAATGGGCGCTACGAAGCTTCAAATCATCTTGAAAGTACTCATCCCGGAGGCGCTCCCGGCGATCGTTTCCGGAATCACCGTCACGCTCGTCGCACTCGTCGGCTACACGGCGATGGCCGGTGTCGTAGGCGGCGGCGGGCTCGGGAATCTGGCCTATCTCGAAGGCTTCCAGCGCTCTCAAAACGATGTGACGGTCATGGCGACGATCCTCGTGCTCGTCATCGTCTTCGTCATCCAATTCATCGGCGACATCCTCGTCCGGTCGATCGATAAACGCTAATCACACACTAGGAGGAATCATTCATGAAACTTTGGAAGAAATTCGTAGGAACAGCGGCAGTATCCGTCCTCGCAATCAGCCTCGCGGCATGCGGAGGAGAAGAGGAGTCGGCAGGCGACGACAAGACGCTCGTCATCGGTGCGTCGAACGTACCGCACGCTGAGATCCTCGAGCACGTCAAGAAGGAGTACGAAGCGAAGGGCTACAAGCTCGAAATCAAGAAGTTCCAGGATTACGTCCTGCCGAACAAGGCGCTCGCCGACGAAGAGATCGACGCGAACTACTTCCAGCACCAGCCGTACCTCGATTCGCAGATGGCAGAGAACAAGTCATATAAATTCGCGAAAGCAGGCGGCATCCACATCGAGCCGATCGGCGTCTATTCGAAGAAATACAAGTCACTCGCGGAGCTTCCTGAAGGCGCGCAAATCCTGATGAGCTCGTCAGTCGCTGACCACGGCCGCATCTTGACGCTCCTACAAAACGAAGGATTGATCAAGCTCGCGGACGGCAAGACGACGGACGCGCAAGTGAAGGACATCGTTGAGAACCCGAAAAACCTCAAGTTCAAGGCGGACATCGAAGCGTCGCTCTTGCCGCAAGCATACAAGAACGACGAAGGGGACGCGGTCCTCATCAACACGAACTACGCGATCGACAACGGCCTGAACCCGCTTAAGGACGCGATCGCCCTTGAAGACAAGGATTCGCCGTACGTCAACCTGATCGTCACGCGTAAAGGCGACGAGGACGAGAAGAAGGTCAAGGCGCTCGTCGACATCCTCCACGAGAAGAAGAACCAGGACTGGATCCTTGAAGAATACAAAGGTGCAGTCGTACCGGTCAGTGAATAATTAATCCAGGGAAGTAGCGTGTTTCTCCTATATAATGGAGGAATGCGCTACTTTTTTATTTCAAAGGGGGGATACATATGCAGCAATTGCGGACGCTCCACCCGCTCGCGCTCGGCGTGTTGTTCGGAACGTTCTTCTCGCGCCTCGCGACGTTCGTGACGATGCCGTTCTTCGCCATCTATCTGTCGATGGTGCTCAAGTTCGATCCGCTGTCGATCGGCTACATCATGAGCGTATCGGCCATCGCCGGTCTCTTGATGAGCTTCATCGGCGGCACGCTCTCCGACAGATACGGGCGGCGTGCGATGATGCTTGCCGGGACGTTCGGCTACGCGATCGTCTTCTTCGGTCTCGCGCAAGCCTCTACCTTCCTCGGCTTCTTCCTGCTCAGCTTCATGAGCGGGGTCTGCAAGTCGATATTCGAGCCGTCCGCCCGTGCCTTGATGAGCGACACGACGGACGAGGCGAACCGGCTGTTCGTCTTCAACCTGCGCTATACGTTCATCAATATAGCGGCTGCGATCGGTCCGGGGATCGCGCTATTGCTCAGCGCCGGGAAGACGTCCGTGACGTTCTATATCACGGCAGCGGTCTACGCCATCTACGGGGTGATGGTGTTCTGGATGTTCCGGCGCTATCCGTTCGAAGAGACGCACGGGGGCAAGAAGGTGTCGTTCGGGGCGACGATCGCCTTGCTCAAACGGGACACAGCCTTTACGTTCGCGCTCGCAGGCATCATCTTCGGTGTGTTCGGCTACAGCCAGTTCAACTCGACGTTGCCGCAGTTTTTGACGAACACGACGTTGATCGACGGCGGGACGGGGCTGTTCGCCATCCTGATCACAATCAACGCAGTGACCGTTCTCATCGTCCAGTATCCGGTGATGAAGTTCGGTGTCCGGACGTCGCCGCTCGTCTCGATCACGGCCGGCATCGCGACGGTCGCAGTCGGACTGTTCCTGATCGGGAACGCATCAAGCGCACTTTTCATGGTGTTCGCGATGTTCATCTTCACATGCGGGGAAGTGATGATGTTTACGATGACCGACATCCTGACGGACCGTTTCGCGAGCCCCGAGCTCCGCGGAAGTTATTTCGGGGCGATGGGCTTGACAGCGATCGGTCAATCTGTCGGGCCGATCGTCGGCGGCCAGTTGCTCGCGAGCTACGGTGCAGGCGCACCGCTCCCGGTCTTCGGATTCCTTGCTCTCATCACACTCCTCGGCATTCCGCTGCTGCTGTTGTCACAGAAGGTCCACCGCAAGACGGAGTCGGAAGCGGAAGAAAAAGTCGTCAACTTGTGACCTCCTATTCTCAAAATGGGAGGTTTTTTTGAGAAAAAAGCATAAGCGATGTCGCTTGAATAATGTGGTATGATTCTTTAAGATTAGAATGATACTAAATTAGTAACGCTCATGACCTGATTCGTCAGGCATGAAATGAATAGATGGAGGGATTCCAAATGACGGCTTCACACTTGAAGATTGAAGATCTGCACGTTGCCATCGAAGGCAAAGAAATCTTGAAAGGCGTAAACCTTGAAATCAAAGGCGGCGAAATCCACGCGGTCATGGGACCAAACGGGACTGGTAAGTCGACACTTGCTTCGGCACTGATGGGTCATCCGACATACGAAGTGACTTCGGGGAAAGTCACGATCAACGGAGAAGACGTCCTCGACATGGAAGTCGACGAGCGCGCACAAGCAGGTATGTTCCTCGCGATGCAGTACCCGAGCGAAATCAGCGGTGTGACGAACGCGGACTTCCTGCGTTCAGCGATCAACTCGCGCCGCGAAGAGGGAGACGAGATCTCACTCATGAAATTCATCCGTGAACTCGACTCGCAAATGAACTTCCTCGAGATGCCGGGCGAGATGGCGCACCGTTACCTCAACGAAGGATTCTCTGGCGGAGAGAAGAAACGTAACGAGATCCTCCAGATGATGATGCTCAAGCCATCGATCGCGATCCTTGACGAGATCGACTCAGGTCTCGACATCGATGCGTTGAAAGTCGTAGCAAAAGGTGTGAATGACATGCGTTCGCCTGAATTCGGCTGCCTGATCATCACACACTATCAGCGCCTCCTCAACTATATCGAGCCGGACTTCGTCCACATCATGATGAACGGTAAGATCGTTCTCTCTGGTGGTAAAGAGCTCGCACACCGCCTCGAGGCGGAAGGATACGAATGGGTCAAGACTGAGCTTGGCATCGAAACGGAAGAACCGACAGAAGCGTAATCAGAGGGAGGAAGCATGATGACTGTAGAACTGAATCTTGCAGTAAATCGCGATGCAGTGGCAGAACGTGCGACTCGCCTCGGGGAGCCAGCATGGATGATCACGAAGCGTCAGGACGCGCTTGATCTCGCCCCGACGCTCGCGTTGCCAAAAGTAGAAAAAATCAAAATCGACGGATGGAACTTCACGGAAGGCTCGACTGAGCTCGAGAACGTGACGGGCCTGACTGCTGATATCGAAACACTCGTCGGTGAGAACCGCGACCACCTGCTCGTTACGCGCAATGGACAAGTCGTCCACGCGCAAAACAGCGAGGCGGCGAACGGTGTCATCTTCACGACTCTCGAGGACGCGCTCAAGAACCACGCGGATCTCGTCGAGAAGTACTTCATGACGGAAGGCATCCAGGTGAACGAGGACCGCCTCGCCGCACTGAACGCCGCACTCATGAACGGCGGTACGTTCCTGTATGTGCCGAAAGGCTTGAAGCTGACGGTGCCGATGCAGGCAATCTATACGCTCGAGCAGGAGCACGGCGCACTCTATCACCACGGCATCATCGTCGCCGACAAGGACAGCGAACTGACGTACATCGAGAACTTCGTCTCTTACGGCGATGCTCCGCACAACGTCAACGTCGTCACGGAAGTGTTCGTCGAAGACAACGCGAAGGTCCTCTTCGGCGGCGTCGATACGCTCGCTAAAGGTGCGGTCACGTACATGAACCGCCGCGGCGTCGTCAAGCAGGGCGGCAAGCTCGAATGGGCGCTCGGCCACATGAACGACGGTCACACGGTCACGGACACGAAGACACACCTCGTCGGGAACGATGCGTTCTCGGACACGAAGGCAGTCACGGTCGGACGCGGCGACCAGAAGCAGAACTTCAACGTCCGCACGGACCACTTCGGCAAGGGGACGGAAGGCTTCATCCTCATCCATGGTGTCATGAAGGATTCGGCGACATCGATCTTCAACGGGACGTCGATGATCCACCACGGCGCTTCGAAATCGAACGGTGTCCAGACGGAACGCGTCCTGATGCTGTCGGAGAAGGCACGCGGCGACGCGAACCCGATCCTCTTGATCGATGAGGACGACGTCATGGCAGGCCACGCAGCATCTGTCGGCCGTGTCGATGAGCTTCAGCTCTATTACTTGATGAGCCGCGGTCTCTCGCGCAAGGAAGCGGAACGACTCGTCGTCCATGGCTTCCTGCAGCCAGTCGTCTCTGAGCTCGCGATCGACTCAGTGAAGGAACGCCTCATTCAGGTCATCGAAGGGAAAGTTAAGTAATGAAAATCGATGCATCCATCCGGGATCAGTTTCCGATCCTCGACCAGACGGTCAACGACCGGAAACTCGTCTATCTAGATAGTGCAGCTTCTTCGCAAAAGCCGCTCGTCGTCATCGAGGCGATCGAGAACTACTATAAGACGACTCACTCGAACGTGCACCGCGGCGTCCATACGCTCGGCACACGTGCGACGGATGCGTATGAAGGCGCGCGCGAGAACGTCCGACGTTTCATCAACGCGCAGCACCAGGAAGAAATCGTGTTCACCCGCGGAACGACGACGGCGATCAACATCGTCGCGCAGAGCTACGGGATGGAACACGTCGGGGAGGGCGACGAAATCGTCGTCACGTACCTCGAACACCACGCGAACCTGATTCCGTGGCAGCAAGTCGCGAAGCGGAAGAAGGCGAAGCTCAAGTACGTCGAGCTGACTCCGGACGGCCGCGTCACGATGGAAGCTGTCCGCGCCCAGGTGACGGACCGGACGAAAGTCGTCGCGATGGCGCACGTCTCGAACGTCCTTGGCACGATCAACCCGGTCGCTGACGTCGCGACTCTCGTGCACAGCGTCGGAGCAGTGCTCGTCGTCGACGCGGCGCAGAGTGCGCCGCACCAGAAGATCGACGTGCAGGCGATCGATTGCGACTTCCTCGCCTTCTCGGCCCACAAGATGTGTGGTCCGACGGGCATCGGGGTACTGTATGGCAAGAAGGCGCTCCTGAACGCGATGGAACCTGTCGAGTTCGGAGGCGAGATGATCGACTACGTCGGTCTCGAGGACTCAACGTTCAAACCTTCACCGTACCGCTTCGAAGCAGGGACGCCGATCATCGCAGGAGCGGTCGGCCTGTCCGCTGCGATCGACTTCCTCGAGTCGATCGGTCTCGAGAACATCGAGGCACACGAGCGGGCACTCGCCCGCTACGCGATGGATCAGATGCGCGATATCGAGGGGCTGACGATCTACGGACCGGAGGAACGCGTCGGTCTCGTCACGTTCAACCTCGGCGACGTCCACGCGCACGACGTGGCGACGGTCCTCGATATGCAGGGCATCGCCGTCCGCGCCGGACATCACTGCGCCCAGCCGCTCATGCGCTGGCTCGGGGCAAGCTCGACGGCACGCGCGAGCTTCTACCTCTACAACACGACGGAGGAAGTCGACGCGCTCGTCACAGGTCTTCGCCAAACGAAGGAGTATTTCAGTCATGGATTTTAACAATCTCGATCTCTTGTACCGACAAGTGATCATGGACCACTATAAAAACCCCCGCAACCGCGGGGCGATCGAAGGCGGCGTCACGATCGACATGAACAACCCGACGTGCGGGGACACGATTCGTCTCCAGCTCGCGATCGAGGACGATATCGTCAAGGACGCGAAGTTCGACGGGGAAGGCTGTTCGATCAGCATGGCATCCGCCTCGATGATGACGCAGCTCGTCAAAGGGAAGACGGTCGAAGAAGCGCTCAAGCTCGCCGACATCTTCTCTTCGATGGTGCAGGGCAAGGACTATGACGACGAGACGTTCGATCTCGGAGACATGGAAGCACTGTCCGGCGTCACGAAATTCCCAGCCCGCATCAAGTGTGCGACGCTCGCATGGAAGGCGCTCGAACGCGGCGTCGAAGAAGGCGAGTGACTTCGGTCAGCAAGCTAGAGGAGGAAAACAATATGGCTAAGAACATGCCGGAAATCGGCGATTATAAATATGGCTTCCACGACCGTGACGTTTCGATCTTCCGCTCAGGACGCGGACTCACGCGTGAAGTCGTCGAGACGATCTCGAAAATGAAGGAAGAGCCGAAATGGATGCTCGACTTCCGCCTGAAGTCGCTTGATATCTTCAACAATCAAGCGATGCCGGCGTGGGGGGGAGACCTCTCGGAACTCAAGTTCGACGACATCACGTACTACGTCAAGCCGTCTGAACGTGCCGAGAAATCATGGGACGAGGTGCCTGAAGAAATCAAGCGCACGTTCGACAAGCTCGGTATCCCGGAAGCAGAACAGAAGTATCTCGCAGGTGTCTCGGCTCAGTACGAGTCAGAGGTCGTCTACCACAACATGAAGGAAGACCTCGAGGCGCAAGGCATCGTGTTCAAGGACACGGATTCAGCGCTCAAGGAGAACGAAGACCTCTTCAAGGAGTACTTCGGCAAGCTGATCCCGCCGACGGACAACAAGTTCGCTGCGCTCAATACGGCCGTCTGGTCAGGCGGATCGTTCATCTACGTCCCGAAAGGCATCAAGATGGATACACCGCTTCAAGCCTACTTCCGCATCAACTCGGAGAACATGGGTCAGTTCGAGCGGACGCTCATCATCGTCGACGAGGACGCTTCAGTCCACTACGTCGAAGGATGTACGGCACCGGTCTACACGACGAACTCGCTCCACTCGGCTGTCGTCGAGATTTTCATCAACAAGAACGCCTACTGCCGTTACACGACGATCCAGAACTGGGCGAACAACGTCTACAACCTCGTCACGAAGCGTGCGATCTGTGAAGCTGGCGCGACGATGGAATGGGTCGACGGGAACATCGGCTCGAAGCTGACGATGAAATATCCTGCGGTCATCCTCAAAGGCGAAGGTTCGCGCGGCATGACACTGTCGATCGCGATCGCCGGTAAAGGCCAGCATCAGGACGCGGGCGCGAAGATGATCCACCTCGCACCGAACACGTCGTCGACGATCGTCTCGAAGTCGATCTCGAAGCATGGCGGGAAAGTCACGTACCGCGGAATCGTCCACTTCGGACGCAAAGCGACGGGTGCCCGCTCGAACATCGAGTGCGACACGCTCATCATGGACAACCAGTCGACGTCGGATACGATCCCGTACAACGAGATCCTAAACGACAACATCTCGCTCGAGCATGAAGCGAAAGTCTCGAAGGTATCGGAAGAGCAACTCTTCTACCTGATGAGCCGCGGCATCTCGCAAGAGGAAGCGACTGAAATGATCGTCATGGGCTTCATCGAGCCGTTCACGAAGGAACTGCCGATGGAGTACGCGGTCGAGATGAACCGTCTCATCAAGTTCGAGATGGAAGGTTCGATCGGATAATATGGCTACCCCTGTCACGCATCGTGGCAGGGGTTTCTTTGCAGCTGTGTCAGTCCTTCTAGAAAAGGAGTGGGGACAATGCGAAAGATCATCTTTTCGATGCAGATGTCGCTTGACGGGTACATCGAGGACGCGAACGGTTCGATCAGCTTCACCAATCCGGACGACGAATTGCACAGCTACTTCAACGACCGCGAGCGGGAGAACGACACGCACATCTACGGACGTCGGCTGTATGAGACGATGAACGACTTCTGGCCGACGGCGGAACAGAATCCGGACGCCGGCCGCGTGACGGTCGAATACGCACTGCTCTGGAACGCGCTCGATAAGATCGTCTTCTCGCGGACGCTGACACATGTAGAAGGACGTGCCCGGCTCGCCCGTGACATCGAGAGCGAGGTCCGGGAGTTGAAAAGCAAGCCGGGTAAGAACATCTCGCTCGGCGGGGCGGAGCTCGCCCGTGAGTTCATCGAACGCGACCTGGTCGACGAATACCACGTCGTCATCTATCCGATCCTGCTCGGAGCAGGAAAGCGGATGTTCGGGGAGTTCGCGGAGAAACTCGACCTCGTTTTGATTGAGACCCGAACCTTTGCGAGCGGTGCCGTCTTACTCAAGTACGCACGTCATTCGGACACCAAATGAGCTGCGGTTTGGTATGATGGAGAGTAGCAGGATGCGTCGAAGCGTCCGAAAAAGGGAGGCGTCTCTAGTGGAAGTATTCAAGGAGTTTCTCGATAAAATCGATCATCCGGATCACCGGCTGCGAACGGAAGAGGTGCTCGGCTGGGTAGCGAGTGAATTTCCGGAGCTCGCGCCGCGTCTCGCCTGGAACCAGCCGATGTTCACCGACCACGGCACGTTCATCATCGGCTTCAGCACGTCGCAGAAGCATCTCGCCGTCGCGCCGGAGCGGGCAGGGATCGTCCGCTTCTCAGATGAAATCATCAAAGCCGGATACGAGCACAGCAAGATGCTCGTCCGCCTGCCTTGGGAAAAACCGGTCGATTATGACTTGCTTCGTAAGATGATCGAGTATAACCGGACGGAGAAGGCCGAGTGTACGACATTCTGGCGGAAATGATTTGGAGGAGGGGTTCAGATGATCTATGTCGGAGTGACGGGATGGGGCGACCATGATTCGCTCTATCCGACGCCGCAGGACCGGAAGGAGAAGCTGAAGGCGTATGCCGGACACTTCCCGGCCGTCGAGGTCGACTCGACGTTCTACGCCATCCAGCCGGAGCGCAACTACCATAAATGGGTGTCGGAGACGCCGGACGCGTTCCGCTTCATCGTCAAGGTCCACCGGGCGATGAGCGGGCACGACCGGGAACATAAGGATCCGCTCGGCCCGATCTTCGAGGAGTACATCCGGTCGATCCAGCCGATGGTCGAGAGCGGGAAGCTTGCCGCGATCCTCGTCCAGCTGCCGCCCTGGTTCGACGTCAGCAAGAAACACATCGAATACTTGCGGACGATCCGTCTGTCGCTCGCGAACCTGCCCGTCGCGATCGAGTTCCGCAATCCATCCTGGTACTCGGCAGGCTACCGGGAGCGGACGCTGAACTTCCTGAAGGAGCAGAGTTTCATCCATACGATCTGCGACGAGCCGCAGACCGGGGACGGGTCCGTCCCGTTCGATCCGGTCGTCACGCACGAGACGGCCTTCGTCCGGCTGCACGGTCGGAACAAGGAAGGCTGGCTGAAGAAGCCGGGTCAGAGCTCGGACGCCTGGCGCAAGGTCCGCTGCCTCTACCGCTACTCGGAAGAGGAACTGCAGGAGCTCGCCCGCTCCATTCGAACACTTGCCGAAGAGGCGAAAGACGTGTATGTTTTCTTTAACAACAACTCTGCCGGAGATGCGGCGCCGAACGCGAAGCGACTGATCGAGATCCTCGGTCTGAACTATGAGCTCGCGCCTCGCCAAATCTCCCTGTTTTAACGAAAGGAGCGATCTAGTGAAGCTGCATGTGATCCATTACAACGACCTGCATTCGAACTTCGACATGTGGCCTCGCTACCTGTCGTTCGTCAAGCAACACCGGACATACGAGACGCTCGTCTTCGACCTCGGAGACCACGCGGACCGGGCCCATCCGGCGACGGAGGCGACGCGGGGGCAGATCAACACCGGCCTGCTGAACCAGCTCGCCCCGACGGCCGTGACGATCGGCAACAATGAAGGCATCACCTTCCCGCATGACTGGCTCAGCGCGCTCTACGCGGACGCGGATTTCCCGGTCCTCGTCTCGAACCTCGACGCACCGTTCGCACGTGACGGGATGATCGTCGAGACGGCGGAAGGACGCGTCGGCCTGTTCGGCCTGACGGCGCCGTACGAGCAGTTGTACAGCCTGCTCGACTGGGAAATCGAGGATCCGTTCGCAGCTGCCCGGCGCGAAGTCGAGGACCTGCGCGGACAGGTCGACGTCCTGATCTGCCTCAGTCATCTCGGATACTATCAGGACGAGGAACTCGCAGACCGTTTCCCGGAGCTCGATTTGATCGTCGGGGCACACACCCATCACGTCCTTGACGACGGTGTCGTCCGCAACGGCGTCTTGATCGCACAAGCTGGGAAGCACGGGCAATATGCCGGTGAAATCTACATCAACACGGACACAGGGGAGAAGCATGCGCTCCTGCATCCGCTGCGTGCCTATGAGCCGGACGATGAGACACTTTCGTTTCTCGAACGGGAAGTGCACTCGGCAGAACGTGATATGAAGGAATCCATTGGTAGGACATCAGGTCTAGCGAATGACTGGTTCTCGAGCTCACCGTTCACACAGCTCCTTACGGATGTCATGCAACAGTGGTGCGAAGCAGACATCGCTTGCGCACCGGCGGGCATCCTGCTCGGCTCCTTGCCGCCAGGAGACGTCACGCGACATGACCTGCACCGTCTCTGTCCCCATCCGATCAATCCATGCAAGCTGACGCTCAGCGGCACGGAACTGATTCAACTGATCGACCGGTTCGAAGCGAATGATTTCAGGCAGCTCAAGGTGCGTGGTCTCGGCTTCCGCGGGAAACTGATGGGAAAGATGCACTATGCAGGTATGACCGTCGATCGAGACATCCGGATTGCCGGAAAATCGATCGATCCATTAGGCACCTATACGCTCGCGACGCTCGACATGTTCACGTTCGGACCGATTTTCCCGGAACTGAAGGACGTGCCGAAGGAGTATTTCCTGCCCGAGCTGTTGCGCGACCTGTTGGCGCAGGAATTGACAGAAAAGAGCAAAAAAGTCCGAATCGACGCAACATGACCGTTCAGGTTTGGTATACTTGAACGGAAAAAGTGAATGGCATAGGGGGATGACTAAATGGGACGCGGGGAGATTCAACGCAAACCGGAATGGTTAAAAATCAAGCTAAACACGAACGATACGTACACAGGCCTGAAGAACATGATGCGGGAGAAGAAGCTGCATACGGTATGTGAGGAAGCGAAATGTCCGAACATCCACGAGTGCTGGGCGGTACGCCGGACGGCGACGTTCATGATCCTCGGCAGCATTTGCACACGCGCCTGCCGTTTCTGCGCCGTGACGACGGGACGTCCGAACGAGCTCGACCTCGAAGAGCCGCAACGCGTCGCGGAATCGGTCCGATTGATGAACTTGAAGCATGCGGTCATCACGGCCGTCGCGCGCGACGACCTGAATGACTTCGGGGCAGGCGTCTACGCCGAGACGGTCCGTGCCGTACGCCGGATGAATCCGGAGACGTCGATCGAGGTCCTGCCGTCCGACATGGGCGGGAACTTCGAGGCGCTCAAGACGCTGATCGACGCAGAACCTGACATCATGAACCACAACATCGAGACGGTCCGCCGCCTGACGCCGACTGTCCGGGCGAAGGCGACGTACGACCGCACGCTCGAGTTCCTGAAGCGTTCGAAGGAGCTCAATCCGAACATCCCGACGAAGTCGAGCCTGATGGTCGGCCTCGGCGAGACGTGGGAGGAAATCCTTGAGACGATGGACGACCTGCGTGCGCACGACGTCGACATCATGACGATCGGCCAGTACCTGCAGCCGACGAAGAAGCACCTCGACGTCATCAAGTACTACCATCCGAAGGAGTTCGCCGAGCTGAAGGAGATCGCGCTCTCGAAAGGCTTCTCGCACTGCGAAGCCGGTCCGCTCGTGCGTTCGTCCTATCACGCTGACGAACAGGTCCGTTCCGCGAAGCAGAACAAGACGGCATTGCCGATCGACTGAACGGTCTAAACAGCTCTTCCGGCTTACGGAGGGGCTGTTTTGTTGAGGTGCAGAAAGCCGGGAATATGCTATTATATAAGAAGCAGGAGGTGGGAATAATGATTCAAGTCAATCAGGAACGATATGAGGTCGTCGAGGAGAAGCGCGAAGGATTCAACGAGGAAGCCTTCATCGGCCGTTTCAGCGACGTCCTCGAGAAATATGACTACATCCTCGGTGACTGGGGACACGGGCAACTGCGGTTGCGCGGTTTCTATGAGGATGATCATGAGAAGGCGACATACGAGACGAAGATTTCGCATGCCGCGGATTATCTCTATGAGTACTGCAATTTCGGTTGCGCCTACTTCATCGTCAAGCGGGTTGAGCCCGCGGAAGGGGAAGAAGCACCACCTCGCTTCGACGGCTCCTCCGCCAATACGCTGAAGCTGAAGCGGAAGTTTTCCGCCAAACAAGAAGAAGAATGACCATGGGTCGTGAAAAATAGCCGTTTTCCTTTCGGGGAAAACGGCTATTACTATACTATCACGCAAACTATAGGGGGACATGGACATGAGAATCGTTGGCATCTATAAGACCGTACCGGAAGTAGTAAGCGCAGTATATGATCTGCGCGTAGCAGGCGTCATCCCGACTGACCTGAAAGTCGTCGCGAAGGACGAGTACGACCTCGAGCGGATCGAGGAGATGGCGGACCTCGATAACCAGCAGACGGCAACGAAGCTGTCAGTCCAGGATCACCGCAACCTCTGGGATGAGATCAAAGGCATCTTCAAGAAGGATGAGCATGTCGCTTCGCATCATGAGTATCTGGAGGCGAACGGCTTGTCGAAGGAAGACATCCATCGCGTCAATACAGCCGTCAAGCACGGTGAGTTCGCGCTCCTCGTTCGCGACGACGCGGATGAGCACGCGAACCGCAAAGCGCATGACGAGTCGGACAACACGAACGTCTTCAGTGGTCCGAACACGCTCAACGAACGTAACGACCGGTTGATTTAATGAAGGCTGGGACCTTGCCCTCGGGTGAGGTCTTTTTTCGTGGGGACGAAAAAGTGCCCGCCTCAAAGGGCGAGCACTTTCGATTCATAATCCGATATATTCCTTCAAGTATCCTTCGAGCTCGTCTGCCGCGTCCGTCTCGAGGTCGAACGCCTGGGCGATGTAGCTCGGTTCGTCGAAGTCGTCAGCACCGATGATGGCGAAGCGGTTCGACAGCAGGTTCAAGACGAGGATCTTTCCGAAGAAATGTTCGGAATGGGTGATCGCAAGGTCGAACCGGCTCGATTCCCCGATCCAGCTGACGAAGCGTGTCTTCGTCTGTTCGACATCGTCATAGAGATAATCCCGTTCTGTGTACATGGCGCAACTCCCTTTCCTCTAAGGATAGATTAAAGGGTTTGCGGCACCTTTTGCAAGTAAGGCTTGCGTGAGAGGCTGTGCTCCGCGATGACCTTGCGGATCGTCCGTGTCTTCGAGCGCATGACGAGCGATGTCGTCTCGACGATGTCGTCCGTCAGGAAACGGACGCCGTCGAGCATCTCACCCGTCGTGACACCTGTCGCTGCGAAGATGCAGTCGTCGCTCTTGATGAGGTCGTCGAGCGTCAGCAACTGATACGGATCAGCGAGGCCCATCCGGATGACGCGTGCCTCTTCCTCGTCGTTCATCGGATGGAGACGGGCCTGCATGTCGCCGCCCATCGCCTTGACGGCCGCTGCCGTGATGACGCCTTCAGGGGCACCGCCAGTGCCGATGAAGATGTCGATGCCGGTCGCCGGCGAGAGCGGAGCGATTCCTGCCGAGACGTCTCCGTCCTCGAACAGGCGGACGCGGGCGCCCATCCGCATCGCTGCCTCGCGGAAGTGATCGTGGCGCGGGCGGTCCTGCATGATGACCGTGACTTCCTCGATGCGTTTGTTGTTGTACTTCGCGGCCTTCTCGATCAGCGTCTCGAGTGAATCGTCGAGCGATACCTTGCCTTTCAAGTTCGGACCGACCGTCAATTTATCCATATACATATCCGGTGCGTGGAGGAGAGCGCCTTTGTCCGCGACGGCGATGACGACCATCGCGTTGCCGAGACCTTTCGCGACGATGTTCGTCCCTTCGAGCGGATCGACCGCGATATCGACGACTGGACCGTTCGACGTGCCGACTTTTTCGCCGATGAAGAGCATCGGTGCCTCGTCGAGCTCACCTTCGCCGATGACGACCGTACCGCTCATGTTGACCGTGTTGAGGACTTCGCGCATCGCAGTCGTCGCTGCGTCATCCGCCTCGTTCTTCTTGCCCCGACCGATCCATTTCGCTGAAGCGAGCGCTGCCGCTTCCGTTGCCCGTACGATTTCCAGTGCCAATTCGCGTTCCATACTCTATTACCTCCAAGTCACGATATGTGACATACTATTTTAGTCAAAAACACTACGATGAGGATAACACATTTGAAATTAGGACGCAAACCAGCAATATCCTTTCATCAGTCCGGTGAGAGCGCTAAAATAGAAGACGTGAGGGGGAATCACTATGTATTTTGTAGACCGTGAAAAAATAGAGCAGGCATTGAAATGTTACGAAGCGGGATGGGCGAAGCGTGCTGTCTTGTCGGGGGACGAGACGACGCGTGACCTCGCCGTCGAGCGAATCGGGTTTTTGTTGATCGAGAGCGTCATCGACGTCGGCAACAGCGTCATCGACGGATTCATCATGCGTGATCCGGGCAGTTACGAGGACATCATCGAGATCCTCGAGGACGAGAAGGTCGTCGACGGACCGCTCGCAGAGAGCCTGAAGCGGCTCGTCGCCCTGCGGACGCTGATCGTCCGGTCGTTCGTCGAGGCGAGTGCCGGACGCGTTGACACAGTGCTTGATATGAACGAACAGCAGCTGAAGCGATTCCCGCAGGAAATCCGGCGTTATCTCGAGACAGAACTCGGGCCGGTCTCAGCGTTCTTGCCAATTGAGGAGTGAATAGGATGAAAGCAAAAGGTTATTTGTTTGATTTAGACGGTACGATGTATCACGGTGTTCAGCCGATTGCAGAGGCGGTCGCATTCGTCAACCAGCTGCAGGAAGAGAAGATCCCGTACCTGTTCGTCACGAACAACGCGTCTATGACGCCGGAAGCGGTCGCTTTGCGTCTGCAGGAGATGGGTGTTCATTGCACGGCTGAGAACATCCTGACGAGTGCGATGGCGACGGCGCGTTATATCCGCGAGATGGATCCGGGTGCTGACGTCTACATGATCGGTGAGGAAGGTTTGCGTCTCGCACTCGAAGACGAAGGATTGTCTGTCGTCGACGGCGAGCAGGCGGATTACGTCGTCATCGGGCTCGACCGGCAGATCACATATGAGAAACTCGCGAAAGGGGCGCTCGCCATCCGGAACGGCGCCCGCTTCCTCTCGACGAACGGCGACATCGCCATCCCGACGGAGCGCGGACTGCTCCCGGGGAACGGGGCGCTGACGTCGGTCCTGCGCGTGACGACCGAGAAGGAGCCGTTCTTCATCGGCAAGCCGGAACCGGTCATGGTCGACATCGCAGCCGAGATGATCGGACTCGATAAAGAGGACCTCATCATGGTCGGTGACAACTACCATACGGACATCCTGTTCGGGATTGACGGCGGCATCCGGACGCTTCACGTCAACTCGGGCGTCCACGGACCGTCGTTCGTCCGGGAACAGGAGAAGCAGCCGACCTATATGGTCGAGTCGCTCGCCGAGTGGACACTATAAGGCAAAAAAAGAGGACCGAGCGATTCGCTCGGTCCTTGTGTATTAGAAGACTTGTTCGACTTCGACGACGCCTGCTACTTCTTCAAGCAGCGCGCGCTCGATGCCGGCCTTCAATGTGATCGTTGAACTTGGGCAGCTGCCGCAAGCACCCATCAAACGGAGTTTGACGATACCATCTTCAACATCTACGAGTTCAACGTCTCCTCCGTCGCGGAGAAGGAACGGACGCAATTTGTCGAGTACTTCATTGACTTGATCGAACATTTCCATGCGTATGCACTTCCTTTCTTGATAGTTTCATTGTATCAGGGTTGAAAAATGTTCTCAATCGGGAAAACTTAGTATACTGAAAGGTGAAGGAAAAGAAGAGGGGGAACGGGGATGGAAATGAGAGTCTACGGGGCACAGGCGACGTGTCCGAGTTGTGTCGGGGCACCGAGTTCGGAAGAGACCTACAGTTGGCTGAAGGCCGTCATCGAGCGGAAGTACGAGGTGCCGGTGACGTTCCGGTATATCGATTTCGAGAAGGATGAGCGCGACGCCTTCGTCGAGGCGCTCGAGGCGGACGAATATTTCTATCCGCTCGTCGTCCTGGACGGCGAAGTGATTGATGAGGGGTACGTCCGCTTGAAGAAAATCACGGACGCGATCGACGCGAAGCTCGGGCAGACTTCCTGAAATACGAGCGTAAGGCCCGTTCCCGGCATAAGTCGGTGAACGGGCCTTACATCGTCATATGTTAGATACCACATCTCGGATCGCGTTCGTGAGCGCTTCTTCGTCGATGTCTTGCACCTCATGAGCATAAACGATTTCTCCGGTGGTCAAATGATCGAACCAACCCTGCAGGAGCAACCGATATATTGTGTCTACGTCAGGCAGGCTGTCACCCGCGATGAACGTCTCCAGGCGGACAGGATAGCCCTCCAGAAGTGATCGTTCGAGCGGTAACAAGTGAAGAAACCCATCGAAATCAACGACCAAGGCGCTGTTGATCCGTTCATCTCGTTGTATGAGCAGTGTCTTCAGTTCGCTTTTGGAAAACACAGGTTGACTAGGCTTCGAGTTCCGGTGCGGACGGATGATCAGTACAGGGTCTTCAAAAGAAACAGTTGCCGGGCAGGTGAGATAAGCCTTTCCGCCCAGTGTGTAAGATTCGTTCTGCTCGAGCCATTCTGTTGCAGCGGCATACGACGCGAAGATGAAATCATCTCGAGATGGCTCGCCGTATGGTGCGGCCAGCTGACCGAAGGAACCGTTCTGCTTCAGGCGGTGTGTGTAAATGGGACTGCAGTGCACATCAATCGTAAAGTTCATGGCATGCCGTCCTTTCGAAATCAGATGTTATTTGATTTTCTTATGCTTCCAGAGCACGCCGGATTTGAGCAGGCGCGGCACTTTCCCCGTCAGCGCCTGTTTCCCCATGACGATGCCGAAGCCGTCGCTCTTGCCGAGTGAGCCGAGCATGCCGCGGAGCTTGATCTCCGGCAGGCGCGGAAGTTTCTTGCCTTCCCATTTCGCCTCGAGCACGTCGATGACCTGGTCCGCCTGGTGCTCTGCGAGCTGACCGCTCGGTGCGTAAGGTAGGCTTGCGCAGTCACCGATCACGAACACGTCCGGGTAACCCGGAACGTGATGGTGTTCCGTCAACTTGATCCGTCCGCCGCTGTCCGCCTCGAAGCCGAGATCGCGCACGACCTTGACCGGTTGTGTCCCGGCCGTCCAGATCGTCAGGTTCGATGGATAGACGTCCTCCCCATTGTGGACGCCGTCCGCCGTGACGAGTGTGACGTTCGAGTTGTTGACGACATCGACGTCATGCTCCTCGAACCATCCCTGGACGTATTTCGAGACCTTATCTGACAAGAATGACAGGACGGATGGTCCGCGGTCGAACAGGCGGACCTTCAAGTCTGAACGGCTCTCGTGCAGCTCGCTCGCGAGCTCGACGCCGGACAACCCTGCGCCGACGATCGAAACGACAGAGCCCGGCGGCAGGCCGTTGATCGCCTGTTGCGTCTTGCGTGATTCCTCGAGTGTCTGGATGCTGTACGTGAACTCCTGCGCTCCCGGGATGTTATGATACTTATCTTCACAGCCGAGCGCGATGACGAGATCATCGTACTTGATCTCGCTTCCGTCAAGCAGATGGACGACTGCGTTGTCCGGGTCGATCTTGACGACATGTCCATATTGATATTTCAAATGCTCTCCTTCAGGAAACGCTATCCGGACGTCCCGGTCCGACAGCGTCCCTGCTGCGAGTGCGTAGTATTCTGTTTTCAATGCATGATACGGCAGGCGGTCGATCAGCGTGACTGCGACTTTCTCGTCCTTCAGACGTTCACAGATCCGCATTCCCCCATAACCCCCACCAAGTACGACGAGTTGTTTCATAGACAAAAAATCCCCCTTGTTCCCCTAAATCAGTCTGACCTAGTATAATACGACATGAGGTACCGTAATTCCTGCTAAGAGGAGGAGAATATTTTGAATCCGATCATCGAATTTTGCATCAGCAACCTCGCGAACGGGACGCAGAAGGTCATGGAGGCGCTCGAGCGCGACCCGAACGTCGACGTCGTCGAGTATGGCTGTCTCGGTTATTGCGGCATCTGCTCGCTTGACCATTTCTGTCTCGTCGACGGAGAGACGGTCGTCGGAGAGACGCCGGAAGAATTGCTTGAGAAGATATACGAAAAAATCGAAGAGAACGAACTATGAGAAAGGGCCACCAAGCAGGAATGCAGGGTGGTCCTTTCGAATAAAGTTGAGAAGGGGGATGAAAATGAACCAGAATAAAGAGTGCTTAGGATGCCGGCTCGCGAACAAGGAGCTGCCGGTCCATGTCGTATATGAGGATGAACATGTGACGTGTCTTCTCGACATCGAGCCGTTCAACGAGGGGCATGTGCTGATCCTGCCGAAAGCACATGTCGAGGAGCATCATGAACTAGGGGCAAGCGCTCACGCCGTGCTCGAGGCATCGATGTTGTTGAGTCAAGTCATAACAGAGACGTTCCGTCCGGACGGTGTGACGATGTGCCAGAACGGGGGCGTCTTCAGCGACCTCGGGCATTACCACCTGCATCTCGTGCCGCGGTACGAAGGCCAGACGTTCGCGGACTTCTACTCGGATGCAGAGATCGAACGTGAGTTGCCTGCGCTTGACGTGACGGCGCAAAAATTGAAACGGAAAATAGAAAAAGCGCTAGCGACGAAGTGAAGTCGCTAGCGCTTTTAAGTTAGATCCAGCCGGGCGCGGCATCGGAATCAGGCTGCTTGTTCGCGTCGAGCAATCCAAGGCTTGAGCTTCAGGAACAGCGGTACGAAGAGCGCTGAGATGAAGATCGCTTTGATGACGTTGAACGGCAGGATACCTGCGATGATCGTCGTCCATTTCACTGACGGGTCGAGCATGTAGTCCATTCCGAAGAACCAAGCGTATGCTGGAAGGATCAAGACATAGTTGAGGATCGCGAGGCCGAGCGCCATCGTGATCGTACCTGCGACAAGACCAGTCGCGAGGCCTTTCGTCGACTTCTTCTTATGGTAGAACCAGCTGACTGGCAAGATGAAGGCGACGCCCGCCGCGAAGTTCGCCAGTTCGCCGACTGGGACACCGCTGCCGCGGAAGATATAGTAAAGAATGTTCTTGAGTGCTTCGACGATGACGCCTGCTGCCGGAGTGAACATGATGGCTGCGATGAGCGCCGGGACGTCGCTGAAGTCGATCTTCAGATAGTTCGGCAAGAACGGTAAGGGGAAGTTCAGTAGCATGAGTACGAATGAGATCGACCCGAGCATCGACAAAGTGACCATGCGCTGGGTGTTCTTCGTCCGCTTCGCACGAGGCGAAGTGTTTTGAGTTGTTGCGGTTGCATTGCGTTTCATACGAGTATTTCTCCTTTTTGCTCGTTCCTCTCGATGAAGTATTGGCATCCTTGCATCATGAATAAACCCCTCCTGAATGGTGTTCAGAAGGGGAGAAGTCCGCAAGAAACTAAGCATGTCGAAATCGTGCAGATTTCGAAATACGAAGTGATGCCGCCATCTTCTCCCATCCAGACTGTACTGTCGGCTCCCGAATTGCACGGAATCAGCAAATAGCGCCCTATTCGCTCGCGGGCTTAAGACGTTTCGTCTTTTTACCGCCGGTCGGGAATTTCACCCTGCCCCGAAGATGGAACGATATTTTATTTTTTGTTACACTCTCTTTATACACTGAATCGCCATTCATTACAAGCAGGTTGCTTTTGTAACGGGATGAAGTTGCGTATACTAAGGGAAGAAAGAAGGTGATACGATGATCCATTTGACGGAAGCAGCAGCACTCCAGGTGAAAGAGATGATGCAGCAGACAGCAGAAGACGAACGGAATCTCCGTGTCCTCGTCCAAGGCGGCGGATGCAGCGGCCTGTCGTACGGAATGGGATTCGATAGCCAGAAGGAGCAGGATCTCTCGTTCGAACAACATGGCGTCAACGTCATCGTCGAAGAGAAGGACTATCCGGTCGTAAAAGGTCTCGAAATCGACTACAAGCAGTCGATGCTCGGCGGCGGTTTTACGATCAAGAATCCGAACGCGATCGCGACGTGCGGTTGCGGGACGAGTTTCCGGACGGCGACGAACGCCGGTACGCCTGGCGGTTGTTAAAAGTAATGGAGCGTTTCCTCTACTATAAAGAGGGGACGCTTTTTTCGTTTGGCGGGTATAGAGAAGGAAAGGGGGAGGAAAGATGGAAAGATTTGAACGGACGTATGAAGGAGGCACATGGCTGACACTGGGGGACTCGATCACGTGGCAGGACAGCAAACCGTACAAGGAGGACAAAACGATCGCACGGGGATATCAGACGCTTGCGCGGGAAGTGCTGGGTTTTTCTGAAATCGTCAACAAGGCGGTTCCTGGTGATACGATGGCGGAACGTGACGGTGCGGAAGGATCTGTCGTCCGAACAGGTCTGGCGCAAGATTATACAGTCGATTTGGTGACAATCTTCGCCGGGACGAACGATTTCAAACTCGGGACGCCGCTCGGACGAATCGAATCAGAACGGTTCGATACGACGACGTTCTGCGGAGCCTACCAGACGCTGCTCGAACATATCCTAAAGGAGAATCCGGAGCAGCGTATCTTCCTGATGACACCGCTCCAGCGGGACAAGGACGGGCATACGATCGATTCCATGAACAAGAGTGGACACCGTCTGATCGATTATGTCGAGGCGGTCCGGTCGGTCGGTGAACGATACAGCGTTCCGGTGATCGACCTCTTCAAGGAGAGTGGGCTGACGAAACTCAATCTCGAAAGATACACCTGGGACGGGCTGCATCCGAACGATGCGGGATACGAGCGGATTTCCCGGGTGATCATCGGACAATTGCTTGCGAAATGACAGGAAGTATCAAGGCGAAGGTGGAAGTAGAAAGGTGAATGATCCATATTCCATTCGGGAGGGATTCAGATGCGAAAGGTATTGATTTTCGGAGGGACAAGGTATTTCGGACGGCGACTCGCGCTCAGGCTCGCCGATGCAGGGGACGACGTCACAATCGTCACGCGGGGGGAACATACACCGCCAGTCGCAAAAGGGTTGACGTTCTTCAAAGGGGACCGGACGTCCTCGAGCACGATGCAGGACCTCGGGACGAAGAACTGGGACGTCATCTATGACAACATCTGCTATTCGCCGTACCAGGCGAAGCTCGCCGTCGATGCGTTCGAAGGGCGCGTCGGGAAATACATCCTCACCTCGACGATGTCCGTCTATGACAAGGGTGGGGCGAATCTGACGGAGAAGTCGTACAATCCGTTTCCCGGGAAATACGACCTCGAACGCGAGCATGACTACGGTGAAGGGAAACGTCAGGCTGAGAGCTACTTCTTCCAGCGTGCGACGTTTCCAGTCGTCGCTGTCCGCTTCCCGGTCGTGCTCGGCAACGACGACTACACGGAGCGCCTCGTCTTCCACGTCAAACGGGCGCTGACCGGGGAGCCGGTCGTCGCGCAGAACGTCAACGCCAGGATGGGGTACATCTCGAGCTATGAGGCGGCGAGCTTCCTCGAATGGTGCGGTCGCGCCGACATCACAGGTCCGATCAATGCGGCGAGCGAAGGCGTGTTGACGATCAAGGAGCTGATGGCGAAGATCGATGCAGCGGCGGGGACGCATTCGACGTTCGCAGACTCGGGAGAGCCGCATTCACCGCTCGCTCCGGAAGACGATTTCTATATGGATACGTCGGAAGCGAAGCGGGCGGGCTACCGGTTCATGCGCGTCGAAGACTGGCTCGATCGCCTGATACTTGAGGAAATCAGGAATCATCGTGAAGGGCGTCTGCCGCTTTGAACGGGACAGGGAACTAGCGTATTCGAACGGGTCGAATCCTGAAAGGCGGGCGAGGGAAAACCTCGTCACCGCCGATCGGGATTTTTTGTCTGTTTGTGAGTGGGAAGGGGCCAAGAGGATTTGGATTTCCCCTTTGTACAAAACTAAAATAGACAAAATATTCGAACAACTATACACTAAATGTTACCTTATTTTGTAAAAAGGAGCGATTTCATGGAGATCACGATCAAGGATGTGTCGCATTCGTTTCAACAAGGCGGTCTTAAAACGCCCGTATTGGATCAACTGAATTGCCAGTTCCGGCCGGATGAGTTGACAGCGATCGTCGGGGCGTCGGGGTCAGGGAAGTCGACCTTCCTCAGCTTGATCGGATCGCTCGATCGGCCGACGTCCGGAGAAATCCACTATGGCGAAAACGACATCACGAAGTGGAAGAATCGGCAGCTTTCCGCGTTCCGTTCAGAGGAAATCGGCTTCGTCTTTCAGCAATTTCATCTCCTCCCTTCCTTGACGGTAAAGGAGAACCTGCTCATCCCGCTATTGAAACAAAAGGATGCAGGTGACAAAGAAGCGCGTATTCAATACATACTCTCGAAAGTGGGTCTTCTCGAAAAACAGCAGGCATTGCCTTCTCAACTTTCCGGCGGACAACAACAGCGTGTCGCAATCGCCCGGGCGCTGATCAACCGACCGCGCTGGATCCTTGCCGACGAGCCGACCGGGAATCTCGATTCGGTCAACGGAGAGAACATCTTTCAGCTACTGCTCGAACTGCACCGCGAAGAGCAGTGCGGTATCCTCTTCGTCACGCATGACTTGGAGCTCGCGGAACGGGCCGACCGGATCCTGTTCATGCAGGATGGCCGCATCGTCGAGGACAGAAGGAAGGTGGGCATATGCTGAAGTTCGTCCTCAACAACTGGCGCAGGCAGCGTTATAAGTTTCTTTTGACGTTGATCGGTGCGCTCGTCATCAGTGCCGGGCTCAGCCTGATGTTCAACTTGACCGATAGCAGCCAAGGGACGGTCGAAGCGACGCTGCAAAAGAAGTGGTCGTCTGCCTATGACATCGTCGTTCGACCGAAGGGGAGCATGGCTGCGACGGAGTCCGAAAATCTGCTTGAGCCGAATTATTTGAACGGAATCAACGGGGACATCTCGTTCAACCAGTATGAACACATCAAACGAATGCAAGACGTCGAGATCGCGGCGCCGGTCGCCGTTCTCGGATATACTCAGCTCGGACTCGACGTCCCGGACAAAATTCACTTGCCGAATGACAAGGGGATCTACCGGGTGACACAACGCCAGACGGATGAGACCGGTTTTGGGAAGGAAGTGATCTCGGAACTTTCGGCATACCTGGTCAGAGGCGGGGTGGCCGAAGAGCCGGATGTCCCCGCTATGTTTTCCGCGGACAATGGGGACAACAGCTACATCTTGCCGCGCATGTACAGTATGATCGTCGCCATCGATCCCGAACAGGAGGCGCGACTCGTCGGACTGGATGAGAGTGTCTTCAAAGGAAAAGGGAAACATCGTTACTTCAGTCGCGAGGACCGTGCGACGTATGTGGATGGCGACAAGAACTTCACGGAACTTCCGGTTCTGATCAATCCGAACTCCTTCAATCGAGGAACCCTTGAATTCGTCGTCGAGCGGCTGGACGTCCCGTTCGAGGTAGAAGAGGACCAGCGCGCGTTCTATTCCAAGATTCCGTCAGGCGAGAAGGGACGGGAGGTGCTAGCCGCGACGAAGAGTCAGGAACTGCAGCACATCACGATTCCATCGAAGGACGTCGAGCAGACGTATTTCAATCTCCTTTCGGGAAACAAGACGTCCGCTCCCCTCTCGAAGGATCTCGAGGGGGCGAAGGTGCTGGATTTCGCCCAGCTGGCTGTCCAAACGGATTCCTTGTCCTATCAGGAAGAGACGAGTCCGTATCCGAAGCGCTGGCAGAAGGCGTACTCCATCGCGAGCAACAAGGTGAAGGTGACGAATCCTTGGATCCTTGACGGCATGCTGCCGCAAAACGGCTACCGCACGGCCCATTCGCTTGAAAAGAAGACGTGGGACGATCTGTCGGAAGGGTGGGCCTACTTGAGTCCGAGCGTCCGCTTCAATATCATCGGTCTCTATGATCCGGATAAGATTCGGGTATCAAAAGACCCGTTGAACGAATTGCCGATGGAAACGTACCGGCCGTCATCTGCTGAGCTTGTACTCGATGAGGCGGGACAGCCCGTCAATCCGGCACGGCCGATCAATACGTCCGGCAACCCGGTCGGCCTGCTGACGAACTCGCCGAGCATCCTGACGACGATCGACAGTGCGAAGATGATTTACGGTGACAAGTCGATTTCGTCCATTCGTCTTAAAATCAAGGGAAGCGCGAAGGTCAGTGAAGAATCCGAACGCATCCTGCAGCAGGTCAAGCAGACGATCGAACGCGAGACCGGACTCGTTGCGACGATCACGAAAGGTTCCTCTCCGCAACCGGTCGTCACGAAAGTCATTGAAGACGGGAAGGCGCTCGGCTGGATCGAACAGCCATGGATCCATATCGGCGCTGCCATCACGATTTTCCGTGAAACGAGTGTCGGCTTCTCGAGTGTCATCTTCGCGATGCTCGCCGTCGCTGTCGTCTACGTACTCGCGACGAGTTATGTCTCGATGCTTGCGCGGCGGAAGGAATTCGCCGTCCTGCTTGCACTCGGCTGGCGGACGCAGGACCTATACCGGGTCGTCGCGCTGGAAGCGCTGCTGCTCGCAGGATTCGTCTCGTTCGTCGCGACGCTCGTCGAAGCCGTATTCTCCTACATCCAGCAGGAAAGGATGAATCTTGGCAGTCTGGTTCTGATCGGGGCGTTCAGCCTCGCCATCTATCTGACGGGAGCGGCATGGTCCGCATGGACGATTCGCCGCATCTCCCCATATGAAGCGATCAAGACTGGAGAGTACGCGCGGGCATCCCATCTGAAACTTGCGCTGCGCTCAACCTGGACGCTTGCCCTTAAGGAGATCTTCGGCAAATGGAAAAGGAACCTCCTGTCGGTCTTCTCGATTGCTCTCCCGACGGCACTCCTGACCTTCTTTCTCTTCGTGACGTACCATCTGCAGGGCGTGCTTTATACGTCTTGGCTCGGTCAGTTCGTCGCGCTGCAGGTCGGACCGATGCATTATGTGACGATGGGGGTCGCGATCGCCATCGCCATTTTGACGACGGGGGAGATCATGTGGCAGAATGTTTCCGATCGCCGGCAGTCACTGGCCGTCTTGAAGGCCGTCGGGTGGTCGAATCGCTCGGTCCGTCATCTGATCGTCCTCGAAGGAACGGTGGTCGGGCTCGTATCCGGCATACTCGGCCTGTCGCTCACCTATCTGTCGATCTACTTCCTGTATGATCTCGTTCCTTGGGACAAGCCGTTGTTGATCGGCGTATCCTTGTTGCTCCCGATTCTGTTTGGGATCATCGCGTCGCTCTTGCCTGCTGAGATCGCCTCACGCGTCAATCCGTATCAAGAGTTGAAAGAGGCAGGGTGACGGGAAGGAGGCATATAAAACAGAACGACACGAACTCCGCCTGAGGATGAATCCGGCGGAGTTCGTTTTTTCTTGTGTTGTCGTCATACAGGGCGGCATAAAAAAGCCCGACGAACGCGGCGCGTACTCAGGTGCCGGTTCGTCGGGGGTATTCAGGTCGTTTCGAGCAGTCAGACGTTCTTCACTTTTTCGAACAGGCTCGTCGAGTGTTGCGGATGACGGGCAGCCGGATCGACGATAAGCTTCGCCTGATTGACGGCGATCGGCGCTTCACCGAAGCCGGTCGCGATCAGCTTGACCTTCCCGTCGTACGTCGCGATGTCGCCGCAAGCAAAGATGCCCGGTATGGCCGTCTCCATCCGCGAGTTCACACGGATCGAATTGCGTTCGAACTCGACTTCCCACTCCTTGAGCGGACCGAGTGACGATACGAAGCCGAAGTTGCAGACGACGTCGTCCGCCGCGACGACGATGACATCATCCGTCTCGGCGTGCTTGAACGTCAAGGTTTCGATTGTTTCCTCTCCGGTGATAGACTCGAGCGTATACGGCGTCATCACCTGGACGGAGGACTGGTTGAGCAATTCGACCGAATGTTCATGGGCACGGAACTTGTCCCGGCGATGGACGAGCGTGACCGATTTCGCGATCGGCTCGAGCATGAGTGACCAGTCGACAGCCGAGTCGCCGCCGCCGAGCAGGACGACTTGCCGGTCACGGAAGCGTTCCATCTCGTTGACGAAGTAGTGGAGATTGCTCGACTCGAACCGTTCAGCGTCAGCGACGCCAAGCGGACGGGCAGCGAACGATCCGTTTCCGGCCGTCAGGATGACCGACTTCGTGAAGTGTTCTCCTTTGTTCGTGACGAGACGGAACGTCCCGTCCTCGAGACGTTCGTATGCGACGACGGTTTCACCGAGGACGTAGGTCGGATCGAATTCGTTCGCCTGTTCGAGCAGACGGTCGACGAGGTCCTGGGCCTTCACTTTCGGAAAGCCGGCGATGTCGTAGATATATTTTTCCGGATAGAGCGTCGCGAGCTGGCCGCCGAGCTGTGGCAGACTCTCGATGACCTTCGTCTTCATCTGACGCATTCCGGCATAAAACGCGGTGAACAGACCGACGGGGCCGCCCCCGATGATCGTTACATCATAAGTTTCGCGCATGTGTCTTCCTCCTATATGGTTGGATGAGTCCATTATATAGGAAGTGAGAGCCGTTCGTACAATCCGGGAAACGTTCTGATTTTTTGAGTGATTGCGCATTTTTCTTTTGCAATCCGTTATGGAAAATGGTTCAATGTACGTATAGAGATGTGAACATTATTTGAACAAAGTTTCAAGGCACTCATCTGTTTTCGAATGTGAAAGGAATCACAACAAAACCATCATCTAGTAAGGAGTATTAGACAATGAACACACCTAACATCGTTATTCTTGGAGCCGGCTACGGTGGACTCATCACAGCAGTCAACCTCCAAAAGAAGCTCGGCGTGGACCAAGCGAACATCACGTTGATCAATAAACACGACTATCACTACCAGACGACGTGGCTCCACGAGCCTGCGGCAGGTACGATGTCGCCGGAACAAGCACGCATCTACATCAATGATGTCATCAATCCATCACGCGTCAAACTCGTGAAGGGAATCGTCCAAAAGGTTGATACAGCTGCGAAGCAAGTCGTGCTTGCAGATGGTGCTACTGTTTCTTACGACTACGTCGTCGTCGCGCTCGGCGGAGTGCCTGAGACGTTCGGCATCAAAGGTCTGAAAGAGAACGCGATGACGATCAGCTCGCTCAACAACGTCCGTAAGATCAAGGAGCACATCGAGTACTCGTTCGCTCAGTACAAGACGACTGGTTCAGTCGACCGTTCCCTCTTGACGATCGTCGTCGGTGGCGCAGGGTTCACAGGAATCGAGTTCATGGGTGAGCTCGTCAACCGAATCCCTGAGCTTTGCAAACAGTACGACATCCCGCGCGAACTCGTTCGCATCGTCAACATCGAGGCAGCTCCGACGGTCCTCCCAGGATTCGACGCGGATCTCGTCAACTACGCGCACAAATGGCTCGAACGCCAAGGCGTCGAGTTCAAGCTCGGAAACGGCATCAAGGAAGCGGCTCCAGGCAGCGTGACGTTCGGTCCGCTCCAAGGCGAGACGACTGAGACGATCGAAGCGGCGACTGTCATCTGGACAGGCGGCGTCAGCGGTAGCCCGGTCGTAGCGGAATCAGGTTTCGAAGCGGTCCGTAACCGCGTCATGGTACAGGAAGACCTCCGCGTACCGGGCCACGACAACGTCTTCATGATCGGCGACTGTTCAGCGGTCATGGATCCGGTCTCGAACCGTCCATACCCGCCGACAGCTCAGATCGCGACGCAACAGGCGCATAAGGTCGCTGAGAACATCGCGGCGCTCATCGCAGGCCGTCCGACATCGAAGTTCACTTACGAGAGCAAAGGTACTGTCGCTTCGCTCGGCCATAAGGACGGAATCGGCATGGTCTTCGGCAAGAAGATCTACGGCCGCAATGCTGCCTTCATGAAGAAAGTGATCGACAACAAACACTTCCTCGAATTGAAGAAGGTCGGACTCGCGTTCAAAAAAGGTAAATTCTAAGTTCATACTTTAGGCAAATGTACAGTCGTGCATTTGCCTTTTTTGTCGGGTATACTGGATGGAGAGTTTTGTTTAGGGGGATACATCATGCATATCATTCAAGCCGTGATCGGTAGCGTTCTCTACCTGGTCATGTTCTTCAGCATCGGCTTCATCTTGAACATGCTGCTCCGCAGCACATGGATCATGCTCGTCGTCTATCCGGTCATCATCATCATGATGATCGACAACCAGTCGACAATCGACTACATCACGAAATCAAGCACGGCCTTCGCGAATCTCGGTGACCGTTTCAGCGGGCTGCAGACTGCAGATGTGCTGATGTTCACAGCTGGACTTCTCGGAATCGTCGCGGCCGGGCTGTCGATTCGCTTCCTGCGTAAGAGCGGATACCAAATGTTCTGAAGTCTACTCTTATAGTAGGCTTTTTTAGTGGCTTAAAAAACAGTATACTGAAAAGTAGCACCCATCAATTGAGATTGGATTGAAGCGAATGGATAAACAAATGTACCACGTTATAAAAGTATTGAATAATAATGTCGTCATTTGTTCGACTGGTGAAGACCAAGAAGTCATCGTCCTCGCGAAAGGAATCGGCTTCGGGAAGAAGCCGGGCGATCAATTGACGGACCTTGAGAAGCTCGAGAAGGTGTACACGCTCAAGGACAAGGAAGAACAGGCACAGTACAAGGCGCTCGTCGGCCAGGTCGATGAAAACTTCATCGCCATCATGAACGATATCGTCTCGATGATCGAGACGCGTTTCGGTAAACGGGTCGACGAGCATATCCATATCGGTTTGACGGATCACTTGACGTTCACGTTCAAGCGGCTCGAGCAGGGGATGGAAGTGACGAATCCGTTTCTCTCCGAGACAGAGGCGCTCTATCCGGAGGAGTTTGCTCTCGCAGAGGAGATCGTCGAATTCATCGGGGCAGAACTCAACTTCTACCTGCCGCCTGCCGAGGTCGGATTCATCGCGCTTCATATCCATTCGGCGACGAACTTCAAGGATGTCCTTGAGGTCAACCGGCATCATCAGCTCGTCGGATTGATCGCTGGACACATCGAACAGCGGCTCGGCATCAAGATCGACCGGAAATCGCTTGATTACAAGCGCTTGATCAGGCATCTCCGTTCGGCCATTGAAAGGGTTTCCAATGGGGAGTTTCTAGAGGCTCCAGAAAAAGTAGAAAACCTATTGCGGGAAGAATATCCCCTGTGCTATGATACTGCATGGGAGCTGATGTCCATCATGGAACGTCAGCTGAAGAAAGCAGTGCCGCGAGGCGAGGCGACGTATCTTACGATGCATCTGCAACGCTTGGTGCAGTACGATTCAGGTAAATGACCGCACGGACTACGTGTTACTGATACGATCAGGCATGAGTGGTAAGTCGGACGAAATGAAAGGGACGTTGGTGAGACATCATCGACGGGACCAGTCTATTTTGTCTACTTCCTCTTGTGCCTGATTTTTTTATCCGTAAAAATCGGTCGGATGTCTGACTTTTTTCGTACCCGTCGTCGGTATTATTCCTTATTTCATTCATTCAAAGAGGAGGAAACACAGATGTTCAAACAGATTTTTGCCGTCCTTCAACGTGTCGGTAAAGCGTTGATGCTGCCAGTCGCAATCTTGCCTGCAGCAGGGATCCTGCTTGGATTCGGTAACGCGATGCAAAACCCGAACTTGACTTCACGGCTCGAGTTCCTGAAAGCGGATGCGATCATTCGTATCGCAAAACTCATGGAAGCAGCTGGAGACATCATCTTCGGTAACTTGGCGCTTCTATTCGCGGTCGGTGTCGCGATCGGTCTTGCAGGAGACGGCGCAGCCGGACTCGCTGCGATCGTCGGATTCCTGATCATGAACAAGACGATGAGCGTATGGCTCGGCGTTACACCAGAGATGGTCGCTAACGGTCAAGGCTACGCGAACGTCCTCGGTATCCCGACGCTTCAAACAGGTGTATTCGGAGGTATCATCGTCGGTCTTCTCGCAGCATGGGCCTACGGAAAGTATCACAACCTCGAATTGCCGCAATTCCTCGGCTTCTTCGCTGGTAAGCGTTTCGTACCAATCGTGACAGCAGTCGTTTCATTGTTCGCAGGTCTCGTGCTCGTATTCGTCTGGCCTTTCGCGCAAGACGGATTGAACACATTCTCGCACTTCATGATGGAGAAGAACCCGACACTCGCGGCGTTCGTCTTCGGTCTCATTGAACGTTCATTGATCCCATTCGGTCTTCACCACATCTTCTACGCGCCATTCTGGTTCGAGTTCGGTTCGTACACGAACGCGGCTGGAGATGTAGTCCGTGGTGACCAGGCGATCTTCTTCGCGCAGTTGAAAGACAACGTCGAGCTCACAGCTGGTACGTTCATGACTGGTAAATTCCCGTTCATGATGTTCGGTCTTCCAGCAGCAGCACTCGCAATGTACCATGAAGCACGTCCAGAGCGTCGCGCGGTCGTCGGTGGTCTTCTTGGATCAGCGGCACTCACAGCGTTCCTTACAGGTATCACGGAGCCGATCGAGTTCGCGTTCCTCTTCGTCGCACCGATCCTGTTCGCAGTCCACGCGGTCTTCGCTGGTCTTTCGTTCATGACGATGCAGTTGCTCAACGTCAAGATCGGTATGACGTTCTCAGGCGGTCTGATCGACTTCCTCCTCTTCGGTGTTCTTCCAGGACGCACGCAGTGGTGGCTCGTCATCGTCGTCGGTCTCGTTCTTTCTGTCATCTACTACTTCGGTTTCCGTTTCGCGATCCGCAAGTTCAACTTGAAGACGCCAGGCCGTGAGGACGAAGTACAAGAGACGTCAGGCGCACAAGGTTCTGAACTCGCTGAAGGCATCCTTGACGCACTCGGTACGGAGTCGAACATCAAGCACCTTGACGCATGTATCACACGTCTTCGTGTCGAAGTACTCGACAAGTCGAAAGTAAACAAAGACGAGCTCAAGAAACTCGGTGCAGCCGGTGTCCTTGAGGTCGGTAACAACATCCAGGCAATCTACGGGCCGAAATCAGACAACATCAAGTCTGAGATCCAATCGGTCATCGCTTCACGTAAATCAAGCAAGACTGTCTAATGGACACGGGCCCTCCTACTTCTTCAAGTGGGAGGGCCTTTTTGTGTCTCCATGTCGTTTCGTTTATGAACTTTTCTGGGTAAGAAGTAAGTAGTTTGTATAAAAAGGAGGGGAACGACCAATGTGGAAAAATGTGTTTGGCGTCCTGCAGCGGATCGGGAAGGCATTGATGCTTCCGGTAGCGATCTTGCCGGCAGCGGGGCTTTTGCTCGCGTTGGGTACGGCGTTTCAAAACCCGAACCTGACACAGTATCTGCCATTCCTTGAGAATGACGCCCTCGTCGTCATCTGGCGCATCATGCAGGATGCGGGTGACATCATCTTCGCGAACTTAGGTCTCCTGTTCGCTGTCGGAGTCGCGATCGGCCTTGCGAACGGAGAAGGGGTCGCAGGGTTGGCTGCAATCGTCGGTTTCTTGATCATGAACAAGGTCATCAGTTCTTTCCTCAAAATCACGCCGGAGAAAGTCTCGGAAGCACAACAGGCGAGTGACTTGTCCTATGCGACGGTCCTCGGGATACCGACGCTTCAAATGGGGGTATTCGGAGGTATCATTGCCGGGCTCATTGCAGCCTACAGCTATAATAAATATTTCAAGATCAAACTACCTGACTTCCTTGGCTTCTTCGCCGGGAAACGATTCGTACCGATCGCTACGGCGCTGTTCAGTCTCATCGCCGGTTTTGCGCTGTCCTTCGTTTGGCCGCCGATCGGTGACGGGATCAACACGTTCTCTAAGACGATCATCGAGTCGAACGTCACAGTTTCTGCCTTCATCTTCGGTCTCATCGAGCGTTCACTCATCCCATTCGGTCTTCACCATATCTGGTACTCGAGCTTCTGGTTCCAGTTCGGCCAGTACACGAGTGAGGCGGGCGATATCGTCAACGGGGATCAGCGGATCTTCTTCGCTCAGCTGAAGGACGGGGTACCATTCACTGCCGGGACCTATATGACCGGGAAATATCCGTTCATGATGTTCGGTCTTCCGGCTGCCTGTCTCGCGATGTACCATACGGTCGCCCCTGAGCGACGCAAAGCCGTCGAAGGTCTCTACTTCTCGGCAGCCTTGACGTCTTTCCTGACGGGTATCACGGAACCTGTCGAGTTCTCGTTCGTGTTCGTCGCACCTCTCTTGTTCGCAGTCCACGCCGTCTTCGCTGGTCTCTCGTTCATGATCATGCACATGCTGAACGTCAAGATCGGGATGACGTTCTCAGGCGGACTGATCGACTATACGTTGTTCGGTATCCTGCCGAACAGGACGGACTGGTGGCTCGTCATCCCGGTCGGTCTCGCCTTCGCCGTCATCTACTACTTCGGTTTCCGCTTCGTCATCAAGAAGTTCGACCTGAAGATTCCGGGTCGCGAGGACTTGAAGGAAGGTCCTGCCGCGCAAGGCGCGACTGCCGGGGAGCTTCCTTATGAAGTGCTCCAGGCGTTCGGCGGAGCATCGAACATCAAACACCTCGATGCGTGTATCACGCGCCTCCGGATCACGGTCAACGACCGGACGCAAGTCAACAAGGATCGTTTGAAGGAACTGGGCGCTGCGGGGGTCCTCGAGGTCGGGGAGAACGTCCAAGCGATCTTCGGACCGAAATCCGATGCGTTGAAATCGGAAATCGCAGACATCATGCGTGATCCGAACTACAAGCCTCCGGTCAAACCGGAAGCGGACCCGATGCCGCAAGTTCCGACCGGTGATGAGGAACGCCGCGGTGGCACAGGTGTCTCGCCGGTCGAGGCGCACACTCCGTTCGCCGGATTCGTCTCACCGCTCAGCGGTGTGATCCGTTCGCTCGACGACGTGCCGGATCAGGTCTTCTCCGGACGCATGATGGGTGATGGGTTCGCGATCGAACCGACTGAAGGGTATGTCGTTTCGCCGGTCGCCGGTGAGATCACGACCTTCTTCCCGACGAAGCACGCGATCGGCATCCTCGCGGACAACGGTGACGAGATCCTGATCCATTTCGGTATCGACACCGTATCGCTCGATGGAAAAGGATTCGAGGCACTCGCGAAGCAAGGCGACCGGGTAGAGCCGGGTACACCGCTCCTGAATGTCGACCTTGAACAAGTCCGTCCGCTCGTCCCTTCGATGCTGACGCCGATCATCATCACGAACAGCGGGGACCGCAAGGCGGTCGTCGATGTCGGCAAGACGGTCGAAGCAGGGGAGCAGATGTCGTTCGATATCAAGTGAACACCGTAATCAAAAAAGCCTTCTCTTCCATTTACGGAGGAGAAGGCTTTTCGTCGTCAAGTGAAGCTGACGTGATGCCCGCGATCGCTGCGTTTCGCAGCACGACGGAAACCGTCCCACGAATCGAGTGCAGCGACGGTGACGGTGATGAAGATGATCGTCATGATCGGGATCCGGAATATCGTCTCGCCAAGACCGCTGTTGCTCGCAAGAAGGTCGGTGAAGCGTTGGTCGAACAACCGGTCAGATGTCAGGAACAGGATGAGCAAGGTAGAGAAGAGGACGTTGTAAAGGAGGTTCACGGTCGCGAGCGGGTACGTCCAGTGGCCTTTGATCCACTTGTAGACGGCCATGCCCACCTCACAGGCGACGAGCAGCAGGACGAAGTAGAGCAAGGAATCCAAAAAGCTTTGGTTGAAGATCGGCGAGACGGTACGGAATCCGTCGTTCGTCGACTCGACGACACGATTCAGACGGGCGGAGTTCAGATAGATCATGAACCAGGTGATCGTCCAGATGAGGCCGACGATGATGCTCCATTTCGGTATCCGGTTCTCCTTGAACGATTTTTGCGTCGAGCGAAGCCGTTCGACCTTCCACGGATGTTTCGTGTCGAACTCTTCCCCGGCAAACCGCTCAATCAGGAAGAAGACGAGCGTGACGAAGAAGACGAGCTGGATACCGACGTTCCACAGCACTTCGAACAGACTTGCCGTGAACGAGCGGATGGCCGGCAGGAGCGGTCCGCTGTAGGTCATGAACTCCGCGAACAGCAAGGTGAACGTCATGACGAGCAGGACGACCGGCACAAGGATTTTCAGCAGGGCGACGTATTTCGGGAACAACACGGGTCCGATCAAATATGACTTCCTTCCACTGAACGTTCCGGCATAATAGACGGGATCCCCTAAATCTGCGAGAACCTGTTTGATCTCGGATTCGGTCGGATCGTTCGGCAAGCGTTCCGCTATCGTCTGCCGCAGTTCGCTCTCCGCCTTAGGACGGTTTGCTCTTGGGACATGGCGGATGGCTTCGTACACGTACAAATCAATCCAGTCCATGATGAATCCCTCCTTATTCGTTTGGCAATCGGCAGCTCTCTCTAGTAGTCTATTCAGCGGTCTCAGAAAAAATAAACCTGTTCTCAACAAAAAGCCCCTCCGAATTTCGGAGGGGAAAAGAGCTTACTTCTTGATATCGAACGTCGTGCTGAGGAAGTTGACGACATCTTCAGCCGTATCCATGTCGAGTACTTGTTCGACGATCGCTTCACATTCCTGCTTGTTCAATCGTTTCATCAGGCTGCGCGCGCGCAGGACCGATGAAGCCGACATCGAGAATTCGTCGAGACCAAGACCGAGCAGGATCGGGATCGCAAGCTCTTCGCCTGCCATCTCACCACACATGCCGACCCATTTGCCTGCTTTGTGTGCTTCCGTGATGACGTTGTTCAAGAGACCGAGGATTGCGGGGCTGAACGGCTGATAGAGGTACGAGACCTTCTCGTTCATCCGGTCTGCTGCCATCGTGTACTGGATCAAGTCATTCGTACCGACCGAGAAGAAGTCGACTTCCTTCGCGAATTGCTTCGCCATGACCGCTGTCGCTGGGATCTCGACCATCATACCGATTTCGATGTCCTCTGAGACAGTGACGCCTTCTGCGATCAAGTTCGCTTTTTCCTCGAGGAGGAGAGCTTTACCTGCGCGGAATTCTTCGAGCGTCGCGATCATCGGGAACATGACAGCAAGCTTGCCGTATGCACTTGCGCGAAGCAAGGCACGGAGTTGCGTCCGGAAGAGATCCGTCTGATCGAGGCAGAGACGGATCGCCCGGTATCCGAGGAACGGGTTCATCTCATGCGGGAGGTCGAGGTAAGGGAGTTCCTTGTCCCCGCCGATGTCGAGTGTCCGGATGACGACCTTCTTGTCGCCCATCGATTCGAGGACGGTCTTGTAGGCGTTGAACTGTTCTTCTTCCGTCGGGAACGTCTCCGCATCCATGTAGAGGAATTCCGTCCGGTAGAGACCGACTGCTTCAGCACCGTTCTCGAGGACGCCTTTGACGTCGTTCGGCGTACCGATGTTCGCAGCGATTTCGACGTGATGACCGTCCGCTGTGATCGTCTTCTCGTTTTTCAGTTTCTTCCATTCTTCTTTTTGAGCGAGGAACGCTTCGCGCTTCGCTTCGTACTCTGCGACCTGCTCGTCAGAAGGATGGACGATGACATCGCCTTCCGCGCCGTCAAGGATGACGAGATCCCCGTGCTTGATTTCCTGAAGGACGACCTTCGTACCAACGACAGCCGGGATCTCGAGGGAACGGGACATGATTGCCGAATGCGATGTCCGTCCGCCGATGTTCGTCGCGAACCCTTTTGCGTATTTACGGTTGAGTTGTGCTGTATCAGAAGGCGTCAAGTCTTCTGCGATGATGATGACTTCTTCGTTGATTTGAGCAGGTGTCACGAACGTGATGCCGAGCAGGTGGGCCATGACGCGTTTCGTGACGTCACGGACGTCAGCTGCGCGTTCACGCATGTACTCGTTATCCATCGATTCGAAGATCATGACCATCATCTGTGCGACTTCGTCGAGTGCTTTTTCAGCGTTGACCTTCTCGTCGATTTTCGCGTTGACCTGGCTGATGATCTCCGGGTCTTCCAGGATCAAGAGGTGGGCAGAGAAAATCTCTGCTTTATCCGGACCGAGTTGCTGAAGCGTGTTCTCACGGATGATCTCGAGTTCACCCTTCGATTTTGCGATAGCTGCCTGGAATCGTGCCTTCTCGGCTGCTGCGTCCTCGATTGTTTTCGTTGGAATGTCGAATACTGGCGTCTCCATCACGAAAGCCTTTGCGATCGCGATACCGGCAGAAGCGCCGATTCCTTTAATGTGTTGTGCCATTTGCATTACCCTCTTTTCAGATAATTTTTTTACCTCAGTGACACCGTTTCTACGCTACCTATGGTATTACCCATAAACGCTTTTCTCTTAACGGGTCGACTCAGGCCTCTCCCAAAATGAAAACGTAGACATTTTATTCCATGCTGCAAGTCGTTCTTAAAGCGCTGTCGCCATTTCCACTCGTTCATCCTAACATACTCGTAAACCGTCCAACAATCGTTTGAAATCAAGCAATTCGACAATTCCTCGAACACTTTCAGATGATACCGCTTACAAATGGAAAGGGGTTTTTTCTTGGAAAACATATCACATTTCTTCATACTTATAAGGAGAAGTCTGAAGGGAGATGTTCAGCATGGAAAAGAAGGTCGACTATACGCAGCAGACAGAGGTACTCGTAGCAGGTATTTCTGGCAACGGCAAAATCAAGGAGGAGTTGCACGCGCTCTATCCGGATCGGCTCGAGGAATGGATGCGTGCGGGGGACGTCTCGACGAAGCAGGGCGAGCTGCGCCTGTTGCCGACACTTTCAGGAGAGGTGAAACGTGTCCTCTTCGTCGGACTCGGTAAGGCGGACAACCTGTCGCAAGATGAGGTCCGGCGTCTGATCGGGAAAGCGGCACGTTACTTGATGGAGCGGGGACTTGCTGATGTCGCGGTCGATGCGACGACGTTCCCGGGAGAGCCGGCTGAGATGGTTGCCGAGACGTTTTTGCTCGCGACATATGAAGTGGAACATTACAAGACAGGCAAGCAAGTGACGCCTTACGAACTTGAGCTGTCGATTTGGACGGAGCAGGGCGCGCGGGTCGACCGCGGCGAAGCGCTCGCGGCCGGAACAAATCTCGCACGCCGTCTCGTGACGATGCCGGGCAACATCCTGACAGCGCCGAAACTGGCCGAAGAAGCTGGTTTTCTCGCCGAACGGCACGGCTTCAAGCTGAAGGTTCTCGATAAGTCGGAGATGGAAGAACTCGGGATGGGCGCGTTGCTAGCCGTCAATCAAGGTTCGACCGTCCCACCGAAGTTGATCGTCCTCGAATACAACGGAGCGGGGGATGAAGACCCGATTGCGCTCGTCGGAAAAGGAGTGACGTTCGACACGGGCGGCTACTCGATCAAATCCAAAGTCGGGATTGTAGGGATGAAGGGAGACATGGGCGGAGCCGCGACCGTATTCGGCGTGTTCGAGGCGCTCGGACGTCTGAAGCCGGCTGCCAATGTCATCGGCGTCATTCCGGCGACGGACAACATGATCTCGGGCAACGCGTTCAAGCCGGACGACGTCATCACGTCGATGGCCGGGAAGACGATCGAGGTGCTCAACACGGATGCGGAAGGACGTCTCATCCTGGCTGACGCCGTCACATATGCCAAGGAGTTCGATCCGAGGATGATCATCGATATCGCAACGTTGACTGAAGGTGTCCTCGTTGCGCTGGGGATGGAAATCACAGGCGTTCTTACGAACGATCAGGAACTCTATCGCCGCTTCGAAGCGGTCACGCAGGAGACGAATGAGATGGTCTGGCAGATGCCGTATGTCGATCAGTTCATCAGACAGGTGCGCCGTTCGGAAGTCGCGGACCTCAACAACTCGCCGGGGCGGATGGGCGCCATGATCTTCGCCGGGTCATTCATCGGGGAGTTCGTCGGAGAGACGCCATGGCTCCACCTCGATATCGCCGGCACGTCGGAACAGAACACAGCGAGCGAACTCGGACCGAAAGGCGCGACAGGTGTCATGGTCCGCAGTCTCTATCGTTTCATCGAGCGTGAGGCGCAGTGAAGCTTCTTCCTTATTACGCGCTGACTATACTCAGTTACGCAGTCTACGACCGCTCGGAGTCGAGGCTGACGCTCGGTCTGCTCGTGTTCGCGGCCATCTTCGCCATTTTGATGACGCTCAAGACGCTGCATGAGAAAACACCCCGTCAACGATAAGTCGACGGAGTGCCTTTGACGAAGTCCCACATGTAATGGAAGACTTGTGCGTTGTAGAGTGCTTTGATGACGACGGCGACGATCGGTCCGAGAATCAGTCCGATGATTCCGAAGAATTGGACGCCGACGTAGAGGGCGGCGAGCGCCGTGATCGGGTGGATGCCGATGTTGTCGCCGACGATCTTCGGCTCCATCACGTTGCGCTGGACGAGGACGACCGCATAGAGGATCGAAAGACCGACGACCATCGTCGTGTTACCGGTGATGATCGAGTAGACGATCCAGGGCAGGAAGACGGAGCCGGTCCCGAGATAAGGCAATATGTCGAAGAATGCCGCGATGAAGGCGATCGTGAACGGGTGCTCGACCGGCAAGATGAGCAATCCGATCAGGACGATGACGAACGTGATCGAAATCAAGGTGAGCTGAGCCCGCGCGTATCCGAACAGTGCCCGTCTCAAGCTCGAGAAGACAGTGTCGAACCGGGCGAACCATGGTTTGAGCTCGAAGCGACGCATCCGCTCCTCATAGTTCGTCCAGTCCTTCGCGATGAAGAACCAGGCGAGCAGGACGATGATGAGGATGAGGGCGATCGAAGGGAGCGTCGCGAGGACGCTCTGCAACGTCCCTGCGATGCTCTTCGATCCTTCTGCGATCAAGCGTGCAAGCGAGCTGCCGAGCGTCTGGATGCTGTCCTGGACCGTGTTCTGCTGGGACGGTTCGAGCGTCTTGAGCGCATCCCATGCGTCGCTCCAGATCGGAGCCAGTTTCTCATTGTAGAGCTTTTGGAAGAAGAGCGACAACTCCTGAATCTGGCCAGGCAGCTGATTCGCCACGAAGACGAGTCCGCGAATCAGCTGCATCAGGATCAGGACGAGCGCACCGATGAGCAATCCGCTGATCAACGTGATCGACAGGAGTGAACTTGCCCCGCGCTTCAGCTTCAGCCTCTTTTGGAAGAAGTCGACGAGCGGTCGGCTGAACATCGCGAGCAGGAATGCGATGACGAACGGGTAAAGAAGTGTAGCGAGCCGGAGCAGGACCCAGCCGGTCAGGATGACCGCCGCAATCACGCCGATGAATCGCACGAGCTGCCATAAACGCTCGGATGACAATAGGATCACCTTCTCTAATATGTAGTATGACAATCATATCACGAATATTTGATAATGACGCTTTCCGAAAGAGGAGGAAATGTGATGAACCGAAAAGGACTTGGAACAGTCGCGGCACTTGCCGCGGCAAGCATCGCAGCCGTCTATGAATGGCGGAAGACGAAGGCGTTCAGCCGGACGCACAAGGAGAAGGCCGAACAGATTCTGATCAAAGAAATCGCGGAGGGTGAGACGGATGGACGAACTGCAACGAAAGATTGATGCGACGATCCGGACGCTCGGCGGATACTTCCGGCCGCTGTCCGGCCTCGCGCGCTTGATGGAAGAGATCGGGGAGGTCGGGGAAGCGCTCGAGACGAAGGATGAACAGCTGCTCAAGGACGAGCTCGTCGACGTGCTGATGATTTCGACGTGCCTCGCCAATCAATACCGGGCGCGCCTCGGCTTCCTGCACGAGTCCCTCGGGACGTTTTCGGACGAGGAGGCGCCGTCCTTCTACCGGATCGTCCACGAGGCGGGACAAGTCGCCCGGACGATGAACGGATATGAAGGGGACAAGCCGCCGAAACCGGACGATGAGATCGTCCCGATCGGACTGTCGCTCGCCCGCCTGCAGCGGGAGCTGTTCCGCTTCGCCCGGCAACTCGGCCTCGACTTGATGGTCGAGATCGATCAGACGAACGCGAAGAACGTCGCCCGCGACAAGGAACGCTTCGCTCTGACACGCGATCCAATCACTGAAGAGACGATCGACCACTTCAAGAGTGCGACCGGCAGCGAGGAGCTGCTTTGGGGAGCGCCTGTCTACGAGTCGGATCGAACGCTTGAGGAGAACGTCCGTCTCGCCTTGCCGTCGCTCCGTCGCTTCCTGCGCTGTGCGCAGGTCGAAGGAATCGACGGGTTCGTCCTTGAGGCACCGATCGACCGGACCGATTCCCTGTTGACCGTCAAGGAGCGGGCCGAGCAGATGGGGCGGATCATCAAGGAGGAGACACCGCTCTCGTTCAAGGGGGCACCTTATCGCCTTGAGGTCTATGCACCGCAGCTTGGTGCCGTCTCACCGTATCATTCGGAGGATGCCAACCGTTTGTTCCTGTTGCTTGAAAGTGAATGAGAAAAAAAGAACCGCGACGCCCGTCTTCTTTGGACAAGACTCGACACATCGTGTCTTCCTGTCCCTTGAAGTTCGGACTTCGCGGTTTTCATCATTTCTTGATGACGTGTTTCGGTGCTTGAGGCAACTGGGCCATGAAGCGGTCGATTCGGCGAATCGCTTCCTGGAGATGCTCCATCGAACTGGCATAGCTCGCGCGGACATATCCTTCACCGGACGTCCCGAACACATTACCCGGGACGACAGCGACCCGCTCGGTCATGAGCAGGTTCTCGGCGAACTCCTCGCTCGAGAGACCGGTATGGCCGACATACGGAAACGCGTAGAAGGCGCCGCCAGGCAGATGCGTCGGGAGTCCCGTGTCGTTGAGTGCCTTGACGAAGTAGTTTCGGCGTTGCCGGTAGCTCTTGACCATCGGCGGGACGGTCCGCTCGCGCGAACGGAGTGCTTCGATACCGGCGAACTGGACGAGCGTCGGTGCACACATCATGCCATACTGGTGGACTTTGAGCATCGCGCGCGTGACGTCCGGCGGGGCGCACGTGAAGCCGAGTCGCCAGCCGGTCATCGCGAACGCCTTCGAGAAGCCGTTGATGATGATCGTCCGCTCCTGCATGCCCGGAAGAGTGGCGAAGCAGGTCGCCTTCTCCTCATAGGAGAGCTCCGCATAGATCTCATCGCTGATGACCCATAGATCGTGTTTCTTCGCAATCAAGGCGAGGTCTGCCAGCTGGTCGCGCGACATGACGGATCCGGTCGGATTCGACGGGAAGCAGAAGATGATCGCTTTCGTCCGCTCCGTGATCGCGGCTTCGATCGTCTCGGCCTGGACGGTGAATCCGTCCTCCGGCGCACAGGACACCGGGACGGCGACGCCGCCTGCAAGCTCGATCAGCGGACCGTAGGAGACGAAGGCGGGCTCGACGACGAGCACCTCGTCTCCCGGATCGACGAGCGCACGGAAGGCGAGGTCGAGCCCTTCGGATGCACCGGTCGTGACGATGATCTCGTCTTCCGGGCGATAGGAGGCGCCGAACGTCTTCATATAGGAACTGATCTCGCGCCGGAGTTCGAGTAATCCGGCGTTCGCGCTGTAAGCCGTATATCCTTGTTCGAGTGCGGCGAAGCTCGCTTCGCGCACGTTCCATGGTGTGACGAAATCCGGTTCTCCGACGCCTAGCGAGATGACGTCCTCCATCGAACCGGCGAGGTCGAAGAAACGGCGGATGCCTGACGGGGCGAGTCGTTCGACGCGGTCTGCGAGCGGCTTCATGGCGTTACCTTCAGACGTTTGTCATCGTCGTCCTTGCTGAACAGGACGCCGTCGTGTTTGTACGTCTTGAGCCGGAAGTGGGTCGTCGTCGAGATGACGGAGTCGAGCGTCGACAATTTCTCCGAGACGAACTGGGCGACTTCCTGGAGCGATTTACCTTCGATGACGACCTGGAGATCGTAGGCGCCTGACATCAAGTAGAGCGATGTCACTTCGGGGAAGCGGTGGATCCGCTCAGCGACCTCGTCGAAGCCGCGGCCCCGTTTCGGTGTCACCTTGACGTCGATGAAGGCCGTCACGCCCTGGTGTGAATGGATTTTCTGCCAGTCGATGACGGCGGTGAAACCGAGAAGGACGCCGTCCGTCTTGAAGCGTTCGATCGAATCGATGACATCCTCCTTCTCGAGTCCGAGCATCTGAGCGGCGAGTCCCGGATCGATCTGTCCGTTCGTCGCGAGTAGTTCAAGCAGTTCAAGCTGTTGTTCTGTATACATGACGTTCACTCACTTTCTAAAAGGCGGCCATCGAACGAGCGCCGGGTATCGCGGCGTTTTCCCCGCCGTTCGGCCTGGACGATGTGGAAGTTTTTCATTTCGGTGGCGGGCAGTTCGTGTTTTCGGCAGAGCAGATTGAAATACTCGCGCCGCTTCTCATCCTGTCTCGCCGATTCATGATTGCCCTCCGGATGGAAGGCATAGAGGATCGTCGCGCGTGCAGGGTGCAGCACGAGGTGCTTCTCACCGACGCGAAGGATCCAGTCCCAGTCCCAGTAATTATAGACGTCTTCGTCGAACAGACCGAGTTCGTCATGGAGGGAACGACGGTACATCGCACCCGACGGGATGAATGTCGAATCGACGCGCATCTCTTCTTTATCATAGGGGTAGGCGAACGGCTCGAAATGGGTCACGAAGCGCCGTCCGTCCTTGACGGTATATTCGAACAGTTCGGCGTCCGTATAGGAGAGGTCTGCACCGGCGTCGAGGTCGCGCACGAGCTCCTCGATATGTGTCGGCAGCAGGACGTCATCGTCGTCGAGCAGCATGATATATTCACCCCGGGCGATCGTGACGCCGTGATTTCGTGCGCGAACGTGATGATTCTCGCCGATCGAGGCGATTGAAATTGGGAACGGATCGTTTCGTTCCGTGATCCAGTCGAGGGTGCCTTCGCCGTTGTTGACGACGATCACCTCGAACGGCGTGTAGGTCTGACGCGCGAGCGAGTCGAGCGCGTCGCGCAACTCGTTCTCGCGGTTATAAGTAGGAATGACGACAGAGACGTTAGTCATGTTTTCTCCTCCTTGCACAAAGACACCTGACGCGTCAGGTGTCTTTTGCTCATTACATGCGTGATTCGATCGTCGGCAACAGGGCGTTCCAATCGGCAGTCTCTTCCTTCGTGACCGTCACGAAGTCGCCGTATGCGAACAGGTTGTCGACACCGTCGAGCGTGATGAGGGCGGCGAGCAGCTGGTCTTCCGGTGTATCGCCTTTTCTGACACTCGTGCTTTTCGCGCCGAAGCGGTTTTCCGCGAGCGTGATCTTTACTGCGTTAGGGTTTGGTGTGTAATCGACTTGCATATTGTAAGCTCCTCTCAAAGTGCGCAGGAATCCTCGCAAGCAAGCAACTTCGCCGCAAGCGTCTCGAGTTCCTGCCGATCCGGGGATTCCCCGAAAGATTCCTCGAATACATCCGCCATCGCGGCGGCAAGTGGAGCGGCCGCGTCGTGGATGGTGAGTAGGTTCAGTATAGCAGACATTTCGGTGTCATAATTACCTTCCCCTAGGTGAAATGGATCATATTTATTTAAAAGTTCTTTTGACCTCATAATGTTGATTTCTCCTTATCTCAAAATATCTCAAAACGCGACACAGCGCCTTTTTGAATTTGTTTGACCTGATTTTCAATGCAAGGGGTAACTTTTATCTTTTTCAGTGATAACCTATATCTTGTACATAAACAGGTTTTAAAACGGGTAAAACGTCTATATATAGAGTATTGAAAAATACGTTCTTTCCATATATGGGCGTCCTTTTCTTAGTTTAGCCGATTTTTTGATCACAGGCGAACCTGTCGAACGAAACAGGATAGGAGTGGTTCATAGTGGCATCTCCACTGAAGACAGTACGCATCTTTACAGGTGCGATGACAATCGAAGACGTATACGAACTAATCGGGCAAGTCACCGCCTCATTCGAAGGACTCGACGTCGAACGTTACACAGAACGGGCGATTCGGGCACTTGAGGGGAAGACGCTCCAAGCTGACCACGTCTATGAACTGCTGACGATGCACGCACTCGACATGCTCAAGGCGGAGGAGCCGGACTGGACGTTCGTCGCGACCGCCCTCTACCTCAATCGCCTCTACCTCGACGCAAGCCGAAATCGCGGCTATGCACCGGAAGAGCGTTACGGTTCGCTTCATGGTCTGATCGAGAAGCTGACGGACAAGGGGATATTTGCACCGGCCTTGATCGAGGCCTATACGAAGGAGGAGGTCGATGAGCTCGCCCTCGCGATCGATCCGTCGCGCGATCTTTTGTTCACGTATATCGGGCTTCGGACGCTCGCGGACCGCTACCTGGCCCGTGACCATGTCAAGGAACTATATGAGTTGCCGCAAGAGCGCTTCATGGTCATCGCGATGACCCTCATGCAGAAGGAAGCGAAGGAGCGACGCCTCGGACTCGTCAAGGAAGCCTACTGGGCGCTCTCGAACCTCTACATGACGGTCGCGACGCCGACGCTCTCGAACGCGGGGAAATCGTACGGACAGCTCTCGTCCTGCTTCATCGACACGGTCGACGATTCGCTCCGCGGCATCTACGACTCGAACACGGACGTCGCGACACTCTCGAAAGGCGGCGGAGGCATCGGTGTCTACATGGGCAAGATCCGCTCCCGCGGATCCGACATCCGTGGATTCAAAGGTGTCTCGAGCGGTGTCATACCGTGGATGAAGCAGCTCAACAACACGGCGGTCTCAGTCGATCAGCTCGGCATGCGCCAAGGGTCGATCGCCGTCTATCTCGACATCTGGCATAAAGACATCCTCGAGTTCCTCGACGCGAAGCTCAACAACGGAGACGAGCGTCTCCGTACGCATGACATCTTCACAGGGGTCTGCCTGCCCGACCACTTCATGCGCCAAGTCGAGGCACGCGGCGACTGGTGTCTGTTCGATCCGCACGAAATCCGCACGGTGATGGGCTTCAGCCTCGAGGATCATTTCGACGAGACGGAGACGGGCGGCAGTTTCACGGAGAAGTACCTCGCTTGTGTCAACGAGCCGCGACTCAGCCGGACGACGATTCCGGCGATCGATCTCGTCAAGCGCTACATGCGCTCACAGCTCGAGACAGGGACGCCGTACATGTTCTTCCGCGACGCCGTCAACCGAGCGAATCCGAACAAACATGCCGGGATGGTCTACAGCTCGAATCTCTGCTCGGAGATCATGCAGAACATGAGCCCGACGACGGTCGAGGAGGAGTACACGCGGGACGGCAAGATCGTCGTCACGAAGACGCCTGGCGACTTCGTCGTCTGCAACCTCAGCTCGATCGCGCTCGCGCGGGCCGTCAGAGCGGACGTGCTCGAACGCCTCGTACCGATCCAGATGCGGATGCTCGACAACGTCATCGACCTCAATACGATCGACGTGCCGCAAGCCGAGATCACGAACAAGAAGTATCGTGCGGTCGGTCTCGGGACGTTCGGCTGGCACCACCTGCTCGCCCTCGAGGGCATTCGCTGGGAGTCGGTCGAGGCGGTCCATTATGCGGACAAGCTATACGAGAAGATCGCCTACCTGACGATTCAGGCTTCGATGCGGCTCGCGGAGGAGAAGGGCGCTTATGACGTCTTTGAAGGTTCGGAATGGCAGACGGGCGAGTATTTCGCACGGCGCGGCTACCGCAATTCGGATGAGCTCGACTGGGAGGGGCTGCAGGCCGATATCCGGACGAACGGGATGCGTAACGCCTACCTGATGGCTGTCGCACCGAACTCGTCGACCGCGATCATCGCCGGCAGTACGGCTTCGATCGACCCAATCTATAAGAAGGTCTATGCGGAAGAGAAGAAAAACTACAAGATCCCGGTCACGGTCCCGGATTTGACGCCGGAGACGAACTGGTTCTATAAATCAGCGTTCGAGATCGATCAGCTGTGGAGCATCCGCCAGAACGCGGCACGAGGCCGCCACATCGATCAATCGATCAGCTTCAACCTGTACGTCAAGAACAACATCAAGGCGAAGGAGTTGCTCGCGATGCATCTCGAGGCATGGCAGCTCGGCATGAAGACGATCTATTATACGCGCTCGACGACGGTCGAAATCGACGAATGCGAGTCGTGCTCGTCTTAACGAAACCAAGAGAAGGGAGACGATGGGGATGAGAGCAGCGATCGTCTATGCATCGATGAGTGGAAACACGGAGGAAGCAGCGGAGCTCGTCGCACGTACGTGCGAGGAAGCCGGCCTGCGGACGAAGCTGTTTCTTGCGGACGAAGTCACGAAGCGATCGCTCGCCGGATTCGACATCGTCTACTTCGGATCCTATACATGGGGCGACGGGGAGTTGCCGGAGGAGATGCGCGACTGTCTGCGTCTTCTCTTGAAGGACAATCCGAACCGGATCGAGCAGGCCGCCGTCTTCGGCACGGGCGACAAGATGTTCGTCAAGTATTGCCGTGCCGTCGACGAGATGGCCTACCATCTAATGAAACACGGCGTTCCGCTCGCATCGGACCTGCTGAAGATCGAGCAGTCCCCGAGAAGCCGTCCGTACGTCGTCAAGGACTGGACGCGGCGCGTCATCGCACAACTACAGCACGAGGGAGTCGAAAACAATGGAGCAATTACAGAAAATCAAACTGCTTGAACCAAAAAGCCCGAACCGTTCGACGGCGATCATCGGAGGCGAGACGAGCGCGATCGTCAACTGGAACGATATCGCCTATCCGCAGTTCTACTCGATCTATAAACAGTTGCTGTCGAACTTCTGGATCCCGGATGAGATCTCGATGTCGAAGGATATGCAACAGTGGAACCAGCTGAACGAACGGGAACAGGATGCCTTCAAGCGGATCATCGGTCTTCTGTCGATCCTCGACTCCGTGCAGACCCGTTACATCCTCGAGTCGGCCCTGTTCACGTCGGACGCTTCCGTTCACGCGATTCTCGCAATCGTCGCCCAGCAGGAGGTCGTCCACAACCAGTCTTACAGCTACGTCTTGTCGAGTCTCGTTCCGCTCTCGGAGCAGAACCGGATCTTCGACATCGCGAAGGACGACGAGATGGTCATGAAACGCAATACCTTCATCATCGATCTCTATGAGAATTTCCGGTCGGAACAGACGCCGGAAAACTTCGCTAAGGCGCTCGTCGCCTCGATCGTCCTCGAAGGAATCAACTTCTATTCAGGATTCGCTTTCTTCTATAACCTGGCCCGGCATCAGAAGATGGTCGGGACGTCGACGATGATCAGCTACATCCAGCGCGACGAGCTTCAACATTCCTACTTCATCAGTCAGCTCCTGCGCGCCGTGCTCGCGGAGCATCCTGAGATCGACGCCGACGGTTCGTTCACGCAGTTCACGTACGATACGTTCGCCCGTGCCGTCGAACTCGAGACGGAGTGGAGTGAGTACGTGCTGCGCGACCTCGACGGGCTCGATGTCAGCGAGATGCATGATTACGTCAAATATCTCGCGAACAAGCGGCTGCGTGTCATCGGCTTGAACGATCTGTATGAGGGGCATGATGAAGATGTCATGCCATGGATCCGTGCGTATTCGGATGAATCGATGAATGCGACGAAATCCGACTTCTTCGAGCAGAAATCACGTTCGTACGCGAAGGTGACGGATGCGAACGGATTCGACGATCTTTGAGCAGACGGGACGCTTTCCTTCTAAAAAAGAAGGGAAGCGTTTTTGCGCAAAAAAAAAGGCCGGACTTCCGTGGAAGTCCGGCAGAATCAGGGGGAATACTTGAAGTCTTGCTTATCAAAAATGTTCCCTTACTGAAGAAAAATGAAACAAATTCAAAAAAGTTTTTTTACAACCGGAAAAAATGTGTTATTATAAGTTGATGAATTTAGTTAGGGGTGTAAAACCATGGCAAACTTTGCAAAAGACCAAATCGTTACTGGTAAAGTAACGGGTATCCAAAACTTCGGTGCTTTCGTAGCACTCGATGATCAAACACAAGGTCTCGTCCACATTTCTGAGATCTCACACGACTACGTAAAAGATATCAACGATTACGTTAAAGTCGGCGATGAAGTGACTGTTAAAGTCCTCGACATCGATGAAGAAAAAGGTAAGATGAAACTTTCGATCAAAGCGACGCAAGAAGCACCAAAACGCGAAGCTCGCGCGAAAGGCCCACGCAAAAACGCTGGTCGTCGCAACGAAGGTCCTGCTTTCAAACAAGAAGAAGCTCCTGGCTTCAACGTGTTGAAAGGCAAATTGGAAGAGTGGATCGAGAAATCGAACTTCCAGAAGTAATTCCCACACGAGAGAACCGGCATTGGTCGGTTCTCTTTTTTTTGTTTTCAGAAGCATCGTGAGCGTTAGATTAGAGGCGGAACGGGAAAGTGTGGATAATGTAAGGTGTTCAACTACTTAGGAGGTCGAGAGAAATGGAAAACTTCGAATATCGTAATCCAACGAAACTGATTTTTGGCGAAGGACAAGTCGATAAGCTTTCAGCTGAGCTTGAGGCGCTTGGCGCGAAGAAGGTCATGCTCGTCTACGGTGGCGGCAGCATCAAGCGCAACGGCGTCTATGATGACGTGACGCGTGAACTGAAGGCAGCCGGGATCGAGTACGTCGAATGCGACGGTGTCGAGCCGAACCCGCGTCTGACGACGGCGGAACGCGGCGTGAAGATCGCCCGTGAGGCAGGTGTCGACGCATTGCTCGCACTCGGCGGCGGATCGGTCATCGACTGCACGAAATTGATCGCGGCAGCGATTCCTTATGAAGGCGATACGTGGGATATCGTCGTCCGCAAACATATCCCGACGGAAGTCGTTCCATTCGGGACGGTCCTGACGCTTGCTGCGACAGGGTCCGAGATGAACTCGGGATCGGTCATCACGAACTGGGAGACGCAGGAGAAATACGGCTGGGGCAGCCCGCTGACGTATCCGACGTTCTCGATCCTCGATCCGAACTACACGGTCACGGTACCGAAGGATCAGACGATCTACGGCATCGTCGATATGATGACACACTGCCTGGAGCAATATTTCCACCCGGCGAACGCACCGGTCCAAGAGCGGATGACGGAAGGCGTCTTGAAAGCCGTCATCGAAGCTGCGCCGAAACTCGTCTCGGACCTCGAGAACGTCGAGCTGCGCGGCACGATCCTGTTCGCAGGGACAATGGCACTCAACGGCGTCCTGCAGATGGGCGCACGCGGTGACTGGGCGTCGCACAACATCGAGCACGCCGTCTCTGCTGTCCATGACATCCCGCACGCTGGCGGACTCGCGATCCTCTATCCGCACTGGATGCGCCACGTCCTCGACGAATCGAACGCGCATCGCTTCGCGACACTCGGCGAGAACGTCTTCAACCTCGAGCGTCAGGACGACCTGATGAAGATGGCGAACGATACGATCGACGCGCTCAGCGCGTTCTGGACATCGCTCGGTGCGCCGACGCATCTTGCGAACTACGACATCGACGCATCGACGGTCGAACCGATCGTCAAAGCCGCGATGTCGCGCGGTGATTTCGGAAACTTCAAGTCGCTTGGTGAGCAAGACGTCCGTGACATCGTGACGGCATCACTCTAAAATTTGCGAACTATTTCACAATAAACTGTTGAATGACCTTCCTTCTTGCGCTTTAATGGAATGGAAGGTCGCACGACAGGTGCGCAATTGAAGGAGGACGATTGATAATGACGACAGTAAAATTCGATTATTCAAAAGCGTTGCAGTTCGTCGGACAGCATGAAGTTGACTACATGACGGACACGGTCAAAGGTCTCCACGCAGCGATTCACAACGGAACGGGCGCAGGAAACGACTTCCTCGGGTGGGTCGACCTCCCGACGAACTACGACAAAGAGGAGTTCGCGCGGATCGAAGCGGCGGCGAAGAAGATCCAATCGGATTCGGACGTCCTGCTCGTCGTCGGAATCGGCGGATCGTATCTCGGAGCGCGTGCGGCGATCGAGATGCTCGGTCATTCGTTCCACAACCTGCTTTCGAAAGAAGAGCGCAAGGCGCCACAAATCATTTATGCCGGCCACAACATCTCGTCGACATACATGCATGATTTGTTCGAAGTGCTCGAAGGTAAGGATGTGTCTGTCAACATCATCTCGAAGTCGGGGACGACGACTGAACCTGCGCTTGCGTTCCGTCTTCTGAAATCGTTCATGGAAGAGAAGTACGGCAAAGGCGAAGCGAAGAACCGGATCTACGCGACGACGGACAAGGCGCGCGGCGCACTGAAGACGCTCGCGGATTCCGAAGGGTACGAGACGTTCGTCATTCCGGATGACGTCGGCGGACGCTTCTCGGTCTTGACGCCAGTCGGATTGCTTCCGATCGCAGCTGCGGGCATCGACATCAACGAACTCATGAGCGGCGCGCGAGACGCACAGGTGCGCTTCGCTAACGAGAACCTGGCAGAGAACGAAGCGTATCAGTATGCAGTCGTCCGTAACGCCCTCTACAACAAAGGGAAGACGATCGAGTTGCTCGTCAACTACGAACCGGCACTTCACTATGTCTCGGAGTGGTGGAAACAGCTCTACGGAGAATCGGAAGGCAAAGACTTCAAAGGAATCTTCCCTGCGGCTGTCGATTTCTCGACGGATCTCCACTCGATGGGCCAATACGTCCAAGAAGGGCGCCGCGACCTGTTCGAGACAGTCATCAAGGTCGGTAAGGCGCGCCATGAACTGACGATCGAGAAGGACGCGCAGGACCTTGACGGTCTGAACTTCCTTGAAGGCAAGTCGGTCCAGTTCGTCAATGACAAGGCTGCTGAAGGGACGCTCCTCGCACACACGGACGGTCAAGTGCCGAACCTCGTCGTCGAGCTTCCGGAGATGACGCCTTATCACCTCGGATTCCTGTTCTACTTCTTCGAGAAGGCGTGCGCGATGAGCGGCTACCTCCTCGGAGTCAACCCGTTCGACCAGCCGGGCGTCGAGGCGTACAAGAAGAACATGTTCGCACTCCTTGGAAAACCTGGATTCGAAGCACAAAAAGCAGAACTCGAAGCACGTCTTTGATTCATTCAGGCACCCCGCGGCAGCGGGGTGTCTTTTTGTCGTTCAAGGCTCGCCGATTTTTCTGAAGAAAGGGAAGGCGCAGTGTTTCACTTTTAGAATGGCTGAGAAACAGGTAAAGTGGAATTAGAAGAAGAAAAGAGGTGCGCGCGACGTGATCACGTTTTTAGATTTCTATCAAAATCCAGTCGAACTGAGCTTCGAAGATCATCCGTTCTCGCAGCGGCCGCTCCACGTATGGGTGATTGCGGTCTATGAGGGGAAATGGCTCTTGACGCGCCACAAGCAGCGGGGCTATGAATTTCCGGGCGGTAAGGTCGAGCAGGGCGAGACGGCCGAGGAGGCCGCGCGCCGGGAAGTGATGGAGGAGACGGGCGGACGGATCGACGAGATGCATTACATCGGTCAGTATCGTGTCCGGGGACGCGGTGACACCGTCATCAAGAACATCTACTTCGCGAAGATCGCTGCACTCGAGAAGCATCTGGCCGTCGACGAGACGGACGGTGCCTTCCTGTTCGAGCGCCTGCCGAAGCGCCTCGAGCAGAACAAACAATACAGCTTCATGATGAAGGACCGTGTCCTTCCGGAGACGCTGCGTGTACTCGCCGAACGCCGACTGGTTTGAACTGCCGCCACAGGGCCCGCACCGGACGTTTCGCGTCTGGTACCATACTTCGGACGGCGAGAGGGTCGGCGCCTACGTCGTCTTCCCGCATGAACCGAACGGTCAGGGGCTGCTTTACCTGAGAGGCGGGACGCGTGGGATCGGGATGGTTCGCCGTGCCAGGCTGATGGCATTCGCGCATGCCGGATTTCTCGTGATGGCCCCATTTTATCGAGGCAACTTCGGTGGCAGCGGGAAGGAAGACTTCGGAGACCAGGATCTGCTCGACGCGACAGGTGCTTACGATTGGCTCGCGGAACGGACGGAGCGCGTTTCGGTCTTCGGATTCTCCAGAGGCGGTCAGATGGCGCTGCTGCTCGCTCACCATCGGGACGTCGCGCGGACGGTCTCCTGGGCCGGCGTGACGAACCTCGCCTGGACGTATGAGGAACAGCGGACGATGCGCAAGATGCTGAGGAAGTATACAGGCGGGACGCCGGATGAGGTCCCGGATGCATACGCGGTCCGCTCGCCGATCGGATATGAACCGAACGGTGAGGTGCTGTTGTTGCAAGGGCGCGAAGATCGGAACGTCACAGCCCGGCATGCCATCGCCTATCATGATGCGTACCCGGAGAGGACGAAGATCATCCTTTATCCGTTCGCCCATCAGTTCCCATTTTTTGAAAAGCAGGCCGTGACCCGGCTTGCCCTCGAATGGCTTGAAAACGGAAAGATCGCCTCCCCGTGAGTCAGTGGGAGACGATCTTTTTTAGTGCATCAGGCGATCAAATCTTCGGACCGGCCTGTTTGATTTTTTCATCGGCACTCGCGAAACGGGCGAAGTTCTTGCTGAATTTCTCTGCCAGACTTCTTGCCTGTTCTTCGTAAGAAGCTGCATCGGACCAGACGCGGACCGGATTGAGCAGTTCGCTCGGAACACCGGGGACCTCGAGCGGCATGTGGAGTCCGAAGATCGGATGTTCCTCCGTCGGAATGTCTGCGAGCGTGCCGTTGACCGCTGCGTTGACCATCGTGCGTGTGTAAGAGAGCTTCATCCGGTTGCCCGTACCGTAGGCGCCGCCAGTCCAGCCTGTGTTGACGAGGTAGACTTTCGCATCGTGCCGGTCGATCAGGTCGCCAAGCATCGTCGCGTATCGCTCTGGTGCGAGCGGGAGGAACGGGGACCCGAAACAAGTCGAGAACGTCGCCTCCGGTTCCGTCACGCCGCGCTCCGTCCCTGCGAGCTTCGATGTGTAGCCTGACAGGAAATGATACATCGCCTGCTCCTTCGTCAGCTTGCTGATCGGAGGAAGGACCCCGTATGCATCTGCCGTCAAGAAGACGATCGTCTTCGGATGTCCGGCGAGTGAAGGGACGGCGATGTTATCGATCGCTGTGATCGGATAGGCGGCGCGTGTGTTCTCGGTCAACGACGTGTCATCATAGTCCGGTGTCCGCTTGTCGTCGAGGATGACGTTCTCGAGTACTGTGCCGAATCGGATCGCATCGAAGATTTGCGGTTCCTTCTCGCGAGACAGGTTGACGGTCTTCGCGTAACAGCCGCCCTCGATGTTGAAGACACCTTCCTTCGCCCAGCCATGCTCGTCGTCACCGATCAGCTTACGGCTATCATCGGCCGACAGTGTCGTCTTGCCCGTTCCGGACAGGCCGAAGAAGAGCGCGACGTCACCCTCGTGACCGACGTTCGCTGAACAGTGCATCGACAGGACATCGGCAGTTGGAAGCAGGTAGTTCATGACGGAGAAGATCGATTTCTTGATCTCTCCCGCATATTCTGTTCCACCGATCAAGACGATCCGATGGTCGAACGAGACGGCGATGAACGTCTCCGAGTTCGTGCCGTCGACTTCAGGGTCTGCCTTGAAGTGTGGTGCGTAGACGACAGTGAATGGTTCGAACGCGGCATCCGTCAATACTTCGCGAAGGAAAAGCTGCTTCGCGAACAGGTTATGCCACGCGTATTGCGTGAGGATCCGTACCGGGAGCGCATGACGCGAATCGGCTCCCGCAGATGCTTCCGTGAAATAGAGGCGGTCCGTCTCGCTCATGAAGCGCAAGACCTTCTGGAGAAGTTGCTCGAATTGCTCAGGTTCCATCGGCTGGTTGACATTGCCCCAATCGATGTCTGCCTCGCATGATGCCTCGCGGACGATGAATTTGTCCTTCGGCGAACGGCCTGTGAAGTTCCCCGTCTCCACAGCAAGCGCTCCGTTATCAGCAAGGACGCCTTCTTCGTTGCGAATCGCATGTTCGACTAGTTCAGCAACTGAGAGTTGTTTGAACACATGCTCCTTCTTGAGTAGTTCTTCGATATTCAGGACCGTCATCGGCATCCTGACCCCACCTTTCCCCACGTTGGTTTGGCTCTTAGAATAGTATGACATATTCATTATATATGACATACTAAATAAGGAGCAATGTTTTGTTGATGTGCTGATCTCTTTTTATTTGGTAACGCTTTCAGCATAAACAGTTTAACATCTCGCGCGAAAAGTTTCGACTAGAAATTGAATCCTCACTTGACAGGGGGAGTACAACTTTATATTATGTAGTTCGTAACGGATACTCTTATTCTGAGCAGGTGGAGGGAACAAGGCCCGAAGAAACCCGGCAACCGTCCTTTTTTTCACAGCGTATGTTTTTTGCGCTGTTAAATGAGGGAAAAGGTGCTCTCCTGAAGCGAAGTAAACACTTCGAACGATAAGAGGGTAAAGGAAGAACGCTCACCTTTCCCTGACCAACTATGGCCATGGAGAGGTTTTTCATTTTACCGTCCCACTCAACTAGGGGAAATGAGTACCGTCAAATTCTTTTTTGGGAGGGTCAATTAATGACAAACCTTAATCGCCGACTTTTCACGTCGGAATCAGTAACAGAAGGACATCCGGATAAAATCTGTGACCAGATTTCAGATTCGATCCTCGATGCCATCTTGGCAGCAGATCCAAACGCTCGCGTAGCGGCAGAAACATCTGTCACGACAGGACTCGTCCTCGTCGCAGGCGAAATCACGACATCGACTTACGTGGATATCCCGAAAGTCGTCCGTGAGACAATCCGTGAAATCGGCTACACTCGCGCGAAGTATGGCTTCGACGCGGATACGTGTGCCGTCCTCACATCGATCGACGAGCAATCGGCTGACATCGCACTCGGTGTCGACCAGGCGCTTGAAGCACGTGAAGGCAGCATGTCAGATGAAGAAATCGACGCAATCGGTGCAGGGGACCAGGGTCTCATGTTCGGATACGCGACGAAGGAAACGCCTGAACTCATGCCGCTTCCGATCTCACTCTCGCACCGTCTCTCGCGCCGCCTCGCGGAAGTCCGCAAGAACGGCCAACTCGACTACCTCCGTCCGGACGGAAAGACGCAAGTCACGGTCGAGTACAATGAGAACAACGAGCCTGTACGTGTCGATACGATCGTCATCTCGACACAGCACTCTGAAGACGTCACACTCGAGCAAATCCAAGCGGACCTCAAGGAACACGTCATCACTCCGGTCATCCCGTCTGAGTACATCGATGCTGAGACGAAATACTTCATCAACCCGACTGGCCGCTTCGTAATCGGTGGACCACAAGGTGATGCCGGCCTCACTGGCCGTAAGATCATCGTCGACACGTACGGCGGATACGCTCGCCACGGCGGCGGCGCTTTCTCTGGTAAAGATCCTACGAAAGTCGACCGTTCAGCTGCTTACGCAGCACGTTACGTCGCGAAGAACCTCGTCGCTGCAGGACTCGCTGATAAAGCGGAAGTCCAGCTCGCCTACGCGATCGGCGTCGCGCATCCGGTTTCGATCGCAGTCGACACGTTCGGCACAGGAAAACTTCCTGAGGCACAGCTCGTAGAACTCATCGCTGAGAACTTCGATCTTCGTCCTGCCGGAATCATCAAGATGCTCGACTTGCGTCGCCCAATCTACAAACAGACAGCTGCCTACGGCCACTTCGGCCGTACGGACGTCGAACTCCCATGGGAGCAGACGGACAAAGCTGCTATCCTCGAAGAACAAGCGAAGCGTTTCGCATGATCTTCAAGCCCGAGGCCCTGATGCCTCGGGCTTTTTTTGTCTGTTGGTCTGTCTGGAAGGAAGATGAATGTTTTTTGCCGAAAGGGGTAAAGGAAATACAGTCTGAATAATTAGGGGGGCTCTTCATGAAGATTCGAGAAGCTGTACCGACTGACGCAAGGCGTATTCATGATATCGCGATCGCCTCTTGGATGGATGCGTACCAAGAAATCTATTCCTCTTCTTCCCGCACCCATTTCATGAACGAGGCTTACCCGCAGGAAGAGGTCGTCCGTGCCATTCGGATGGCGGAAGAGTCCCGCGGTGAGTACTTCATTGTCTCGATGATCGATGACGAGATCGTAGGCTTCGCTCACGCGATGGAGGTCGATGGAGTCTGGGAGATCATCCGCCTGTTCGTTCTGCCTGACTATCAGCAAAACGGAATCGGCCGAAAGATGATCAAGGAGCTTGAACAACTCGGTGCAGCGCCGCTCGAGGTCTATGTGGAATCTCGTAACTACCAGGCCCGAAATTTCCTGATCTCTTACGGCTTTCAAGAGGTGAGCGAGTCATCGGAAGAAGTATTCGGGCAGACCGAACCTGTCGTCCGCCTGATGCTGACGCGTTGAAGATCTCGGTCCTCAGACTGTATACGGAAGAGGGCCGCTCCGCCATACTGGCTATATATCGTGCAAAGAGGTGAAGGTTCATGGAAGAACAGTCAAAAGGAGTCGTCGTACTCGTCTATCCCCTTCAAATCCATGCGCGTCCGAGTGACGCGCTTATTCGTGTTCTGGAGGAATCCTATGAGGTCATCCCGGTCGAGTCACCGCGGAAGATCTCGATCCCGGAACATCTGGGCCTACTCAAGGATGCACTCCGGGAAGCCGGAAAGCGCAAGGCGCCGATCCACGTCGTCGCCTGCAGCATGGGCGCACTCGTCGTCAACCGCCTGCTTCAGGAATATGAGGTCCCGGTCGCGAGCGTGACATTCATCTCACCGTTCTTCGACTGGCATCAGTCGAAACAGCTCGGCGGGATGCGCCAAGTCGTCGCGAGTGCGTTCGACCGCTTCCGGCCGGACGCACCGCTCGGCCAGCTTCCGTTCGCGCAGATGAACGAAGAGGCGGGACGGATCGGTGAGCTGACCTATGCCGAATATCGGGAGATCGAAGAGGAAATCGTCGCGCACGACGAGGAACGCAAGAAGCTCCCGCGTGTATCGCTTGCCTGCTTTTATGCGCCGGATGATCAGTTCGCTGACGTCAAGCTGACGCTCGAAGTGTGCCGGAAGATGGGCGGCGATCAGATCTATCTTCACCGCCTCGAAGGATTCCCGCACTTCAGCTTCGAACGCCTGAACACGAAGTTCGCAGAGAAGCTCGTCCTCTTCCTCAAGATGATCGAGGATTGAGGCGACTTCCTCGACGAATATGAAAAGGAGGGTGACTCATAAGTCGTCCTGAAATCACTCTTCGCAACGGGCAGTTCCGTCGCCCTTGCTTTCTGCGGGCGGGACGCAAGCCGCGGCCGGCTGCACTCCCTTCGGCCGTGCCGGGTCTTGCCTGTCCCTGACTGAAGCGCTGGCCGCGCTTCATCTTCCCGTCAGAGTCGAGCGGCGACTGTGCCTGCCCTGTCCGAGCAAAAAATCCGATCGGCCGATTTTTTCTCGGCTAATCGGATTTTTTCTATGAAGGGGCCACCCTGGAGTTCGGACTGGTAGCCACCGCACATAACCTCCGATCAGGGGAATGGATTGAAAAAGAAGCAAGGCAAGGAAAAAGACAGTACGTTTTCGAGAAAAATCCTCGAAAACGTGCTGTCTTTCATTCATTACAGCGAGGAGACCATTCTACTTTTGAGTCACCCTCTTTTTCATGCCTTCTTCTCGATCGCGACGATGAACGGTGGATCGTTCTGCTGATTCAAGAAGCGGTACTCGAGAACGGCGAACTCCTTTTGCGGGAGTTCTGATACATACTGGAGGACCGCATCCCGTTCCCGCTTGCCTTCCGGATGACCGTGATAGATGACGAGGACGACAAGACCGCCCGCGACGAGTGACGGGATGAGGGCACCGAGCGCCTCGAGCGTGTCCTCCCCGGTCGTCGTGACGGATTTGTCACTGCCCGGAAGGTATCCGAGGTTGAAGACGCCGGCACGGACCGGGCGTCGCTCGCCTGAGAGACGGGCGCCGACGTGGATATGACTCTCTTGGTAAAGATCGACCCACTGATCGACGTTCGCGGACGAAAGGCGCCGTGCGGTCTCCTCGATCGCCTGTGCCTGCACGTCGAAAGCGACGACGCGACCGCTCGGTCCGACACGCTGGGCGAGGAAGAGCGTATCATGGCCATTTCCGGCCGTCATGTCGACGACACAATCCCCTTCATGGATGACCGATTCCAGCAGTTCTTTTGCGTAGGGGAGTACTCTTGCTAGACTCATTGTTCAACACCTGCTTTGTGATTTTTTCCTTGCCAACTGTTTCTTCGTAACAGTTCATCCCTGATTGCGTTCAGGACGACGAATTTTTTTGCGCTCCACATCGGGCCGATCAACAGGTCAGCCGGTCCGTCACCTGTCAGGCGATGGATGCCGACATCCGGAGGAAGGAGCTCGAGTTGATCGCATGTGACGCTGACGTAATCCTGCTGCGTCATCAGTTCGAATTCTCCTTTCTCGAGTTGTTTCGCCATCGGTGTTCCTTTCAGGACATGCAGCAGATGAATCTTGATGCCTTGGACATCGAGCTTCGCGACCTGGCGCGCCGTCTCGCGCATCATCTCCGGGGTTTCGCCCGGCAAGCCGTTGATGATGTGCGAACAGACACGGATGCCGCGCGCGCGGAGCTTTTCGACACCTTCGATGTAGCTCTTGAAGTCGTGCGCCCGGTTGATACGACGTCCCGTCCCGTCGTGGGCGGTCTGGAGACCGAGCTCGATCCAAAGGTAGGTCCGCTCGTTCAACTCGCTCAAATAGTCGAGGACGTCGTCCGGCAGACAATCTGGACGCGTCGCGATCGACAGACCGACGACGCCTTCCTCCTCAAGGACGCGTTCGTACAGGCCGCGAAGGACTTCGACCGGTGCATACGTGTTCGTGAAAGCCTGGAAGTAGGCGATGTACTGTCCGTCCTTCCATTTCCGTTTCGTCCGCTCCTTGATGTCGCGGAACTGGACCTCGATCGCATCAGCCCGGTTGCCGGCGAAGTCGCCGCTGCCGGAGGCGGAACAGAACGTACAACCGCCGTATGCTGCACGTCCGTCGCGGTTCGGACAGTCGAATCCGCCGTCGAGCGGAATCTTGATGATTTTCGTCTCGAATGTCTGGCGGAACTGGTCATTGAGACTGAAATAACGTTTTTCTCCGAAGTGGATCGGCATTTCGTTCATAGACGTTCTCCTTTCACTCATTCGTCCCTGATTGTATCATCTTGCGAATCGCCGCGAAAATGAAAGATTCTTGACAGTTCGATTCGTTTTTTCGTACAGTAGCAAGGTTGGAATCAAGAGTAAGGAGGATGTCGTCGTGCCGAAGTTACCGAAAGCCGTCTGGATTCTCGTCTTCGCGATGGCGATCAACACGACGGGATCCTCATTTTTATGGCCATTCAATACCATATATATTCATGAATATCTCGGGGAATCGATGACGAAGGCGGGAGTCGCGCTGTTCATCAACTCGGCCCTTGCGATCGCCGGGAACTACATCGGCGGTAAGGCGTTCGACCGCATCGGTGGTAAACGGACGCTATCGTTGAGTGTCGGCGGACTGATCCTCGCCTCGGTCGCCCTCGTCCTGTTCCATGACACGTTCATCGGCTATGTGCTGACGCTCGGGGCGATCGGCTTCGTCGGCGGGATGGTCTTTCCGACCGTCTACGCGCTCACCGGCGTCATTTGGCCCGAAGGCGGAGGGCGTGCCTTCAATGCCGTCTACGTAGCTCAAAACGTCGGAGTCGCGATCGGTACGGCGGCAAGCGGTCAGATCGCCGCCATCGACATCAAGCTCATCTTCACGGCGAACCTGTTGCTATATGCGCTCTTCGCCCTCGTCCTCGGCTTCGGGATGCGGTACATCGGACCTGCGATGCCGCACCATCATGCTGCTGACGAGACGGAAGAGGCACGGAGTCCACTTTCGAAGGAAGCTGTCCGGACGATGTTGTACGTCGCAGTCGGCTATGCCCTTCTTTGGTTCGTCTATGTGCAATGGCAAGGGACGATCGCCGTCCATACGAAGTCGCTCGGCGTGACGATTTCCGAGTACTCGGTCCTCTGGACGATCAACGGTGCGCTGATCGTCTTCGGTCAGCCGCTCCTTGCGCCGGTTCTTCGCTGGTTCGAGGATGACCTGAAGAAACAGCTGCTGACAGGGACGTCGATTTTCCTTCTTTCGTATCTGATCGTCCCGTTCGCAGGCGACTTTCAGATGTTCCTCTTCGCGATGGTCGTCCTGACCATCGGGGAGATGTTCATCTGGCCGGCGGTGCCGGCGTTCGCAGCTCGGCTCGCCCCGATCGGCAAGGAAGGCGAATTCCAAGGATACGTCAATATCGCTGCCTCTGCCGGACGAATGATCAGTCCGACGGCGGGCGGATTGATCTACGATCTGCTCGGGATGCAGGCAGTGTTCCTGACACTCGTCCTCCTCATCATCCTGTCAGGCATCATCTTTGCGATGTCAACGAAAAAACGGACTGTTTGAAGCAATCGGCTCCCTGAAGAGGGAGGTCCGGTCGCTTTTTTTAAGCAACGGGTATTTTCCGGATTAGAACGAAGGCAACGGGGTAAGGGATAATAATAATATTAAGAGATGATTTTTGGAAAAAATGGAATTGTTAATAAAGTATCTTTCTCTATTTAAAATATCTAATCAAGTGAACTATCCACATTACAGGATGGAGGTGAATCTGCCGCTGGGGCGAGAAGTCATCATGTCGCTGTCACGGCAGGACGAACATGGGTAAATGGCAGTTCGTACGGGAGAGGAACAGGTGGACGGAACATGTCGTCGGAGAAGGACTCGACGTCTTCTACGGATATGAGTATGTCGACCTCAACGGCCGGCAAGGGGAGACGGCGGAACTGTTTTTGTATACGGGAAAACGGGGGAAGCTGTTCTATCCGTATCTAAGACGAAACGTCTATGATACAGACTATCAAGACTTGATCACCCCATACGGATACGGAGGACCGGTCGAGACGGGACAGTTGACTGACCGCGAGATTGCTGAGGCCCGTTCCGTTTTCGTGGAGTACGCCAAACAACAGAAAATCATCTGCGAGCTGATTCGCTTCCATCCCTTGAAGAACAATGTGGTCCTCGGCAGGAAATGGACGGAATGCGAGTTCATCCGCCATACGACGAGCATCGATCTTCGACCGCCGCTGGAAGAGATTTTCAGGAACTTCCATAAGAAGACGAGGCTGCTGATCCGGAACTCGATGAAAAGCGAACTGACGGTGCGCGAAGGGGAGAAGGCGGATTTGCCGCTCTTCGTCGAACTCTACCGGGAGACGATGCGGCGCAAGCAGGCAGCCCCGAGTTATTACTTCAGTGAAGAATACTTCGAACGGATCTTTGAGGAGAACGAGCTCTGTGAGCCGGTCCTGTTGCTTGCGGAGTGGAACGGTGAAGTGCTCGGTGCCTACCTGTTGCTGTTCGGCGAACAGTATGCCCACGGTCACCTGATCGGCTCGCGTCCGGACGAGATGAGGTTCTATCCGAACCAGCGACTCGAGTATGAGGCAGTTAGAATCGCAAAGGAACGGGGGCTGCTCGAGCAACACCTGGGCGGAGGCTACAAGGAGAGCGACAGTCTGTTCGAGAGTAAGTGCCGCTATACGGGGAAGCGTCTGTTCGAGTATCATCAAGGAAAGAGTATCTTCATGCCTGAGGTGTATGATGACATGTGCGAAAGATACGGAGAAGAGACCGGATGCGGCTTCTTCCCGCGTTATCGCGCGACGGGAAAAGCATCTTTGTTGAGCCGCTGAGCCATCACCTCGGGAAATCACTCTTTTTAGACGAAGCGAGGTGTGAAATGATGGACAGAGGATTGATATTTGATATGGACGGCGTCATTCTCGATAGTGAGATTCGTTATTTCGAGGCGCATAAAAAGATGTTCGAAGAACTTTCCGTGACGATTCCGCATGCACAGTACGCGACATTCATGGGGAAGACGGGCGATGAGATGTGGGTCGAAATCATCGAAGGGAACGGTCTTCCCCACACGGCTGAAGAGTTGCTTGAAATCGAACATGAGATGTTCCAGCATTATGCGAAGGCGGAAGAGTGCGGCATCAAGGACGGGGTTCGTCAGCTGATCGCGAATGCGAAGGAAGCCGGCTTCAAGGTCGCCATCGCCTCGTCGAGTGCGAAGGAGAAAATCGAGCGGGTCATCCGTCACTATGGACTCGACGTCGAGATCTACACGAGCGGCTTCGAAGTGCCGCGCTCAAAGCCGGATCCCGCCATCTTCCGACTGACAGCCGAGCGGCTTGGCGTCTCTCCTGAGCGGTGCATCGTCATCGAGGACGCGGCGAATGGGATGATCGGGGCGAAGCGTGCCGGGATGGAAGTGATCGCGCTTCTAGACGACCGGATGCCGAAACAGCTGCTTGACCATGCGGACCATCAGGCGAACTCGCATGACGAAATCTGGAAAATTCTCAGCAGTCGTTGACGTTAGTGGACCGGGCGATTAGAATGAGGGATAGATAGTCAATCGCTAAGAACTAGAGTAGTAGGAAGGTCAAGTCCGTAAAAGAGAGCTGGTGGTCGCTGCGAACCAGCCGGAAAACCTTTTGAACTCGCTAGGGAGCGCGTTTCGTGAACGATGAGTAGCGAAGCCGGTTTTCACACCGTTATCAGTGAATCAAGCGGTCTGCGATATCGCAGGCAACGTGGGTGGTACCGCGGAAGACGACCGGTCTTTCGTCCCTTTTCTCAAGGGGCGGGGACCGGTTTTTATGTTTTTCATAGTCATGGAGGAGGAAGAGGCATGCCATACAATCATCGAGAAATCGAACCGAAATGGCAGGCGCGTTGGGAAGAAACGAACGCGTTTGCGACGACAGAGGACCCGAACAAAGAAGGATTCTACGCACTGGATATGTTCCCGTATCCGTCTGGAGCGGGACTGCACGTCGGGCATCCGGAAGGCTATACGGCGACCGACATTCTTGCGCGGATGAAACGGATGCAGGGGTTCAACGTACTCCACCCGATGGGATGGGACGCGTTCGGCCTCCCGGCAGAGCAGTACGCGCTCGATACGGGGAATGATCCGCGAGAATTCACGGCGAAGAACATCGAGACGTTCAAGCGCCAGTTGAAGGACCTCGGTTTCTCATACGACTGGGACCGTGAAATCAATACGACGGACCCGAAGTACTACAAGTGGACACAATGGATTTTCACGAAGCTCTACGAGCAGGGCCTCGCCTTCGTCGATGAGGTCGCGGTCAACTGGTGCCCTGCACTCGGTACGGTGCTCGCGAACGAAGAGGTCGTCGATGGATTGTCCGAACGCGGAAACCATCCTGTCGTCCGTGTCCCGATGCGCCAGTGGGTGCTCAAGATCACGGAATATGCGGACCGTCTCCTCGAAGACTTGGACGATCTCGACTGGCCGGATTCGGTCAAGGAGATGCAACGGAACTGGATCGGGAAATCGGAAGGTGCTGAGATCGACTTTACGATCGACGGGCACAAGAAGGCGATCACCGTGTTCACGACGCGTCCAGACACGATTTTCGGTGCGACTTATCTCGTACTTGCTCCGGAACATCCATTCGTCAAGGAAATCATGACGCCTGATCATGCTGAAGCAGTCGAATCCTACATCGCGAAGGTCCAGACGAAATCGGACCTTGAGCGGACGGATCTCGCAAAGGAGAAGACCGGCGTATTCACAGGTGCGTTCGCAGTCAATCCGATTTCAGGCGAACGTCTGCCGATCTGGATCGCTGACTACGTCCTCGCAAGTTACGGCACAGGTGCGATCATGGCCGTGCCAGGACACGATGAGCGCGATCACGAGTTCGCGAAGCAGTTCGAACTGCCGATCATCGAGGTCGTCAAAGGCGGAAACGTTGAGGAAGCAGCCTATACGGGAGAAGGAGAGCACGTCAATTCGAAGATGCTCGACGGACTCGGCAAACAGGAAGCGATCGAGACGATCATCGCGGAGCTCGAGACGAACAACGCAGGGCGCAAGAAGATCACGTACCGCCTCCGCGACTGGCTCTTCAGCCGTCAGCGCTACTGGGGAGAGCCGATTCCGGTCGTCCATATGGAAGACGGAACGATGAAGACGCTCACAGTCGAGGAACTTCCGCTTGAACTTCCCGTGATCGACGAGATCAAGCCGTCAGGTACGGGAGAATCGCCGCTCGCGCTCGCAGAGGACTGGCTCGATTACACGGATCCGGTGACGGGCATGAAAGGTCGCCGCGAGACGAACACTATGCCGCAATGGGGCGGAAGCTGCTGGTATTATCTCCGCTTCATCGATCCGCACAACGAAGAGATGATCGCGGATCCGGAAAAGCTCAAGTACTGGCTCCCGGTCGACATCTACATCGGCGGCGCGGAACATGCCGTCCTTCACTTGCTCTACGCCCGTTTCTGGCACAAGGTGCTTTATGATATCGGCGTCGTCCCGACGAAGGAGCCGTTCCAGAAGCTCTACAATCAGGGGATGATCCTCGGTGAGAACAATGAGAAGATGTCGAAATCGCGCGGCAACGTCATCAATCCGGATGAGATCGTCAAGTCGCACGGGGCAGACACGCTCCGCCTCTATGAGATGTTCATGGGGCCACTCGATGCCTCCGTCGCCTGGTCCGAGAACGGACTCGACGGAGCCCGCCGCTTCCTCGAACGGGTATGGCGTCTGTTCGAACGCACGGCAGACATCCAGGACGTCGAGACGGTCGACGCGGAATTCGAACGCGTCTATCATCAGACTGTCAAGAAAGTGACGGAGAACTACACGAAGCTTCACTTCAACACAGGTATCTCGCAGCTCATGGTCTTCGTGAACGAAGCGAACAAGCAACAGGTACTCCCGAAAACGTTCATGAAAGGATTCGTCCAGCTCTTGACGCCAGTCGCTCCTCACCTCGGAGAAGAACTTTGGGAGCAGCTCGGTTGCACTGAGAACTTGACGTACGCGGCTTGGCCTGAGTTCGATGAAGCGAAGCTCGTCAGCGATACGATCGAGTTCGTCATCCAGGTCAACGGCAAGGTCCGTTCGCGTATGGAAATCGGCATCGATGCTTCGAAGGAAGAGATCGAAGCGATGGCATTCGCGGATGAGAAGACGAAGGAATGGATTGACGGGAAGACGGTTCGCAAGGTGATCGTCGTTCCGAAGAAACTGATCAACATCGTCGCGAACTGATTGAATGAAAGCCGTCCGTGGGGGCGGCTTTCGTCGTTCTCCGCCGGAAGTCCGCTTTTTTTTTAGGCCTCCTTCTGCTAAACTGAATCAGAAACTGTGAGAGAAAGGCGACCACCTACATGAAAAGATCCTATATCGTCTACACGACGTCACTTGCCGTCGTCGTAGGATTGATCCTTTGCGTCCTATTCGTCTTCTCGAAACCTGAGATCCGGGCACAAATCGGGGAGACATTCCAAAAAATCGAGACCCAGTCGAAACATCAGGCAACCCTGAAACAGAAACCGGCCGAGTCGCCAAACCAGCCGACACCCCAACCGGAAGAGCCGCTGATCAAGGACATCCAACAGATGCTCTATGACGATTCGATCGGGTCATATCTCGTCGTCACGGAAGATTACCATTTCTTCGAGGTCAGCGGGACGGGTGACCGGATCAACGCCTCCTTCATGCTCGAGAACGAACGGAATCCGCTCCTGCTTGGAGCACTCGACGGCATGGCGCTCGTCGACGGCGAGACGGTCGCTCTGCTGACGACCAATCAGGTCCTCGTGACGATCAATCGTGAGGATGGGGTGTGGAGAGAAGAGAAACGTGAAAAAATCAGCGGAACGACGGTCAAGGACAACTTCCACGGCCTGGGATATGACGCGGACAAGGAACGTTTCTTTACGATCAATGATCTCTGGTCGAACGAACGGGTCGAATTGACGTACTTCGCGATGAAAGAGGACGTCGTCAAGGTCAGTCCGAAAGCGACGGCGAAGGAGAAGAAGAATGCGGAACGGAACAAGCGCCCGCCGTACTTGTCAGTGACGGCGCGTGAGGCGATTCGTGTGCAGGAGAATGCACCAAGTGACGTCAAGAAGGCGTTCAAGGACATTCAGCCAATCGGTCTCGCGAAGCGGCAAGATCGTCTCTATACGCTCGACTCGGAAGAACTGTTCCTCTATTCGATCGATCCAGAGAAGAAGACGGTGACCGGGGAGAGCACTAGTCCGAAAGTCTACGGTGCGCAGGGCATCTTCCTTCAGGATAATGAGCTGTTCGCACTGATTGACTCGACGAAGTTCTCGAACCGTTCGTTCATTCCGATCGATTGACGGCAACGGCAAGACATGAAAAGGATCCCGATTTTTCCACTCGAGAAAAATCGGGATCCTTTTTGTTCAAACCCGTGCGTATGCAGCATTCGTTCCGGCGCAATGGCCTGTGACGAACGCGGCCGTGATGTTATATCCGCCCGTGTAACCGTGGATGTCGAGCACTTCGCCGGCGAAGAACAGGCGAGGGGCGATTTTCGACATCATCGTCTTTGGATCGATCTCCTTGATCGAGACGCCTCCACCCGTGACGAACGCCTTATCGAAGTCGAGAGTGCCCGTCGCATGGAGCGGGAAACGCTTCAAGAGGGCGATGAAGCTTTGGAAGTCAGCCTTCTTGATCTGCGTACTGACCTCATCGCCAAAACCGATCTGTTCGAACAGCAGGTCGAGCAGACGTTCAGGTGCCTGTCCTTTCCATGCGTTTCGGACGGTCTTCTTCGGGTTCGCGGCAAGTGCTGCATTGAACCGCTCGGCGAGGAGTCCGGCAGACTCGTCTGGAAAGACGTCGATCGACAAGTGCACGATTCGTTCACCGGAGCGCTTCCGCTCCTTGATCGTATACTGGCTGCAGCGGAGCGCGATTGGTCCGCTGATCCCGAAGTGGGTGAACAAGAGGTCACCCGTATGTGTCTTGATCGGTTTGTCCTTCTTGCCGTGGACCGTGAGCGCTACGTCGCGCAACGACAGCCCTTGCAACGTCTTCGCATGGATGAACGTGTCGCCGAGCAGGATCGGGACCTCGGTCGGAAAGAGCTCCGTGATCGTATGTCCCGCTTTGACAGCCCATGGATAACCGTCTCCTGTCGATCCGGTATGCGGTACCGATTTTCCGCCGACTGCGACTACGCAGCTCGTCGCTTCGATCCGTTCACCATCAGCTAGGAGTACGGAAGCGAATGAACCGTCTTCATGGAAATCGAGCGTCGCGACTTCTGCCATCGTCCGGATTTCTGCTCCGTGTGCGCGAATCTGATCGATCAGGACGCGGACGACGTCGGCCGCCTTGTCAGAGACAGGGAACATCCTGCCGTTATCCTCTTCCTTCAGCGCGACGCCAAAGCCTTCGAACAGCTCGATGATCGACTCGTTGTCGAACTGGGAGAACGGGCTGTAGAGAAAGCGTCCATTCCCCGGAATCGATTGGACGAGTTCCTCGAGGGGTTTGCGGTTCGTCACGTTACACCGTCCGCCGCCTGAGATGGCGAGTTTCCGGCCAAGTTTGTTACCTTTGTCGAGGAGGAGCGTCTTCGCTCCTGCCTGTAGGGAGGCGAGCGTGGCCATCAGGCCGCTCGGTCCGCCTCCGATTACGATTACATCGTACATCTTGTCACCTCTTCATTCGTTTCTGCTTGTTCCACTTTAGCAGAACATCAAGAAGTTAACAAACCGTCTCTTTCTTTTGAGGAACGAGAGCGGTATAATGGTCTGCGATTGTGCAAGAGAGAACTTGTCTTTCTGAGACGGTTCATTACAGAACAGAAAGCTGGAGGATTGCTTAATGTCCACTTCAAATAAGAACAGTTTCGTCAGGGGGACGATGCTCCTGTCCGGGGCGTCGCTCATCTCCCGTGCGCTCGGCCTGCTTTATCTTTTCCCGTTCCAGGCGATGGTCGGACCGCTCGGCATCATGTTCTATACATATGCCTACAACTATTATGCGATCATGATCGGCATCTCGACGGCGGGCATCCCTGTCGCCGTCTCGAAGTTCATCGCGAAGTATAATGCACTCGGTGAATACGACACGAGCGAACGATTGTATCGCTCAGGTTTGAAAATCATGACCTTGACCGGTGTCATCTCGTTCCTCGTTCTGTTCTTTCTCGCGCCTGTCCTTGCGAAGCAGGCGATCCCCGAGGGAGACGTAGACACGGCATACTTCATCGATTCCGTCACTTTGACGATCAGAGGTGTCAGTTTCGCCCTCATCCTGATTCCTGCGATGAGCATGGTCCGCGGATATTTCCAAGGCCATCAGTCGATGGGACCGACGGCGATCTCACAGATTCTCGAACAGATCGTCCGGATCGTCTTCCTTCTCGCATCCGTCTCGATCGGGATCTACATCTTTGACGCCTCGCGTGAATGGGCTGCGACGCTTGCGACGTTCAGTGCCTTCATCGGAGCGATCGGCAGCGTCGGTGTTCTTTTGTACTATTACAAGAAACGCCGCCCGGGGATGAAGCGTGAACTCGGTGAACAGACAGTCGTCTCGCCGAACCGATCGCTTGGCTCGCTGTTCAAGGAACTGCTCGCCTATGCGATTCCGATCGTCATGGTCGGTCTGTCGACACCGCTCTATCAGGTCATCGACCAGAACACGATGAACGCGGCGCTTCAGGAAATCGGATATACATTGAAGGAGGCGGGCGCGATCACGGCCTATCTGATCGCGGACAGCCATAAGATCGTCCTGATCCCGGTTTCTGTCGCGACAGGATTGTCCCTATCTGCGATCCCGCTGTTGACCGCTTCCTATACGAATAAGGATATCCGCAAGGTCCGCTCGCAGATTTCACAGATCTACCAACTGGCGTTCTTCGTCACGCTTCCGGCAGTCGTCGGGATGATCGTCCTCAGTGAGGAGATTTTCCATGTCCTCTTCCCGGGGGAGAAGACGCACTGGATCTACCTGCTCAACTATGCACCGAGTGCGCTGTTCCTCGCGCTCTACTCCGTGACAGCAGCCGTCCTTCAAGGGATCAACCGGCAGTACTTCACGATTTTCGCGACGGCAGCGGGCCTTTTGACGAAGTACGTGCTCAACGCGCCGCTCATCCATCTGACGGGAGACGGCACAGGTGCCGGGTATGCGACGATCCTCGGATACGTCGTCGCGACCGGGTTGATGCTTTGGCGCATAACGAGAACGGTCAAGTTCCCGTTCTCAAGTATCGGGCGCCGGACATCCCTCGTTCTGATCATCAGCGCGATCATGGGGGCGATGGTCTTTGGTACCCGCTTGCTTCTCGTCGCAATTCTGCCCGAAACGTTCTTCAGTGCCGTCCTCATAACGGTACTCGGTGCCGGGATCGGAGTCGTCGTCTTCGCAGGACTGTCTGTTTGGACGGGACTCGCGGAAGCCGTGCTCGGAAGAAAATTCAATTTGAAACGGAGACGATAAGATGCGTCTGGATAAACTGCTCTCGAACATGGGGTTCGGTTCACGTAAGGAAGTAAAGCAACTTTTGAAGACAGGAGCGATCGTGGTCGACGGCGTGACCGTCAAAGATGCGAAGACACACGTCGATCCGGCGCTTCAGACGGTACTCCTGCACGGGGAACCGGTCGAATACCGTAAGTACATCTATTTGATGATGAATAAACCAGGAGGCGTCATCAGTGCGACCGAGGACCGCCGGGACGAGACGGTGATCGACCTGCTCGGGGAAGAGGAGCGCGTGTTTGATCCGTTCCCGGTTGGCCGGCTCGACAAGGATACGGAAGGTCTGCTGCTCATCACGAACGATGGATCGTTCAATCATGCCCTCATGTCGCCGCGTAAACACGTGGCAAAGACATACTTCGCACAAGTGACGGGGATGTTGACGGAAGAGGATGTCCGTCACGTTGCAAAAGGCGTCACGCTCGATGACGGATATGTCACGAAGCCGGGCGTCCTTGAGATCCTGCAAGCTAACGAGGACACTTCCGAGCTGCGCCTGACGATCACGGAAGGGAAGTATCACCAGGTAAAGCGGATGATGCTTTCTCTAGACAAGGAAGTCACTTATTTGAAACGCGTCTCGATCGGGGAGCTGCTCCTTGACGAGTCGCTCGAACTCGGTGAATACCGCGAGCTGACGGAAGATGAGCTCGCGCTGTTCGACTGGCAGCCTGAATGAAACAAAGCCGAAGAACTGCGAGATTCTCATGCGAGAGTCTTGCGGTTCTTCGGCTGTTTTTAGTTTGAATCATTGGATCCTATTCATGCCATCGTGTGCGCTCGCGGCAGCGGAAGGGTTAATGATTCCGGAGCGCTTCCTCGATTTTAAACGGTCCGTTCAGCACCTCGAACTGACGGCTTTGTGTCGGATGGTCGACGAGGGCAACGAGCAGAGATGCGATATCATCCCGGGAAACGGAGCGGCCCTCGTAAGAATCGAAGTGTCCTTTGATTTCGACAGTTCCATGTCCGTCCTCGTCGTTCAGTGGGCCGGGGCGGACGATCGTATAGTCGAGTCCGCTTTCGCGCAGGTGAGCGTCGGCTGCCCTTTTTGCTTCGAGGTAGACCTTCAGTTCTCCTTGCGGATCGTCGGCTCCCATCGAACTGAGCATGATGAAGCGTTTGATGCCGCTGTCCTTCGCCGCGTCGATCACTTTGATCGCACCTTCCTTGTCGACTGCGCGGGTCAATGCGTCTGAAGCACCGCCGGCACCGGCGGCGAAGATGATGACATCCGCGTCCGCGATGACCGGACTGATGTCTTCCGTCAAATCGCCGACGCGCACTTCGGCCGCACCGAGATGGATCAGGTCGTTGATCTGATTTTCTTCCCTGACGACGGCGATCGCCTGATGATGGGCACTCTCTCCAATCAGCCGGACCATCTTTCTGCCTGTCGTTCCGTTCGCTCCGATGATGATGATGTCCATGATACTTCTCCTCCTTTGGTTCTCATCTAAGAAATACCCAAACGCTTCAAAAAGGTAACAAAAAAAGACGCGATTCGCATCGCGTCGTACGATATCATATGCAGTTTCGAAACAAATACTTCATCCAGCCCGTTGTTTTTTCTTGATCGGTGCCCATGTCCCGCGAGAAGGACTCTCGACGAGATTGTTGTACTCGAGCACATTCAGATCGCGTTGCACCGTTCTCGATGTGATGCCAAACTCTTCAACTAGCTGTGACGTCGTCGTAGTCCCATTCTCGTTGATGAACAAGTAAATGGATTTGATGCGCGTCAACATACGGTCTGTAGAAGCTTTCATTGGTTAACCACTCCCCCAATGGATAGAATCGAAAATCTAAAACTTCGGGTGTCTAAGAAATGGAAATCAAGTTGTTTCGCCTTTAGTATAACTCTTTTCATATAGAAATCAAGTGTTTTGCCCGAACGTTTATGTAAAAAAATGATAAAATTATGATTAATGGACGAATTTTAATGTTATATTCACTGATCAATGTTCGTTAATAAACGAAAAGAGAGATTATATATAATAAATCGTTCGTCATTCCTATTTTTTCGCTATATACTAATGAAGAAACCGACTATCGTGTAAGGGAGAGAATCGAATGGTCAATTGGAAACAAGAAGTGGAAGAGCGTCGCGACGCGATGCTTGAGGACCTGAAAGCGTTGCTTCGCATTCCGAGCGTATTGAACGAGAGCGAAGCGCGCGAAGGAGCGCCGTTTGGTGAAGAAGTGAAGCTCGCTCTCGACTGGATGCTCGCGACAGGGGAACGCGACGGATTCAAGACGAAGGATGTTGACGGCTATGCCGGGCACCTCGAATACGGTGAAGGAGAGGAACTGCTCGGCATCCTTTGTCACCTCGACGTCGTACCGCCTGGAGGCGATGACTGGACATACGGTCCGTTCAACCCGACTCTCGTAGACGGAAAGCTTTACGCGCGCGGTGCCATCGATGACAAAGGACCGACGATCGCTGCCTATTACGCCCTTAAAATCGTCAAGGAGCTCGGTTTGCCGATTTCAAAGCGTATCCGATTGATTGCAGGGTGTGACGAGGAGAGTGAATGGCGTTGCGTCAAGCATTACTTCAAGACGGAGGAGATGCCGACGTTCGGATTCGCACCGGACGCTGACTTCCCGATCATCAATGCGGAGAAGGGACTGTACGATGGCGTGCTCGTCCAAGGAAAGCCTGCGAAAATGCCGGATACGGTCTTCCATCTCGTCTCGTTCGAAGGCGGGGAGCGACCGAACATGGTCCCGGCGTTTGCGAAAGCGGTCGTCAAGGTGTTCGAGGAGACGGACGTCGAACCGAAGTTCCACGCCTTCCTCGCAGAGCGGAATCTGACGGGTGTCGTCAAATCGACGGAGCACGGACTCGAGTTCGAGGTGTTCGGAGTCGCGGCGCACGCGATGGAACCGAACAAAGGAATAAATGCCGCGCTTTATCTCGCCATCTTCCTGAAGACGCTCCACCTCGATTACAATGGAAAACAATATATCGACATGGTGACGCACCTGTTCCGCGATTCGCGCGGTGTCGCAATCGGAATCGAGGCTTCTGACGAGACGGGCGACCTGACAGTGAACGGCGGCGTGTTCCATTATGCGGAAGGTCGCGGTACGGCATCAATGAACATTCGTTATCCATATACCGCTGATTTCACGGAGCGCCTGCAGATGATCCGTGAAGCCGCTGCTGCGTACGGTTTCGAATTGAAGGACCGGACGCATATGCGGCCACACCACGTCGATCCGAACCATGAGCTGATCAAGACGCTCAGCCGTGTCTATGAGAAGCACACGGGTGATACGGCTGATTTGATCGCTATCGGCGGCGGGACGTATGCACGTTCTCTGACGGCCGGCGTCGCCTTCGGTCCTGTCTTCCCGGGCGGACCGGAAGTTGCTCACCAGGTCGACGAGTATGTCGACTTCGACGAGTTGCTCGAAGCTGTCGCGATTTACGCGGAGGCAATCTACGAACTAGCGAAATGATGTGCGTCATACCCCGGGGCTGCGGCTTACGGGGTATGCGTTTGAAAGGAAGAGTACATTGGTCAACCGACAAAAATACAGTTACCAGGCGTTATATTTCTTCATCTTCTTCGCGCAGGGGGCATTGATCCCGTACCTTGCGCTCTATTTCTCACAGGATGCATTCGGCTTGAGCGCGTCGGAGGTCGGGACGATCGTCGCGACCGGTCCGATCCTCTCGATCCTTCTTCAGCCTGTCTGGGGAATGTTCGCTGACAAATTCGGACGTCCGAAACGTCTGCTCATGATAGCGCTGCTTGGAGCAGCCGTCTTTACGCTCAGCTACCTCCTGACCTCGGTCTACTTGTTGCTGCTTCTCATTTCGTGCCTCTGGGCGCTGTTCCAATGTGCCCACATCCCGCTCGTCGATACGCTCGCGATTCAGTTCACGCAGCGTAAGGGAATCGATTACGGTCTGCTCCGCCTGTTCGGCTCAGCGGGTTTTGCTGTCGCGACCCTCGCCCTCGGACGCCTGATGGACTACGGGTATGAGAGCATCTTCTATGCGAGTGGAGCGGCTCTCCTTCTCGCCTTCGCCGTCTCGTTCCTGCTCGTCGATCATGCTCCGGACCACGAAGCGGAAAAGGCACCGATCGGCAGTCTGTTCAAGAACGGGCGATTCCTGCTGTTTCTGATTGCCGGAATCCTTGTCTTCGGCCCGATCTTCGGCAACAACTATTACTTCGGCAGCTACGTCACGAGCCGCGGCGAGACGACGGCGTTCGTCGGCACACTGTTCTTCGTCGCTGTCCTTTGTGAAATCCCGTTAATGCGGATAGCGAGCGCGCTGCTGTTGCGATTCGGGGCGATTCCGGTCCTGTTCGCGGTTTCGCTTCTGTCGGCCGTCCGGACCGGATTGCTCGCTCTTGAACCGGTGATGTGGTCGATGTGGATTTTAGCTGCGCTGCAAGGCGTCATCGTCGGTCTGCTCATCCCGGTCGCCTTGCAATACGTTCGTTCGCTCGTTCATCCGTCGACGATCGGGACTGCTGTAAGTACGTACATGGCAGCGACGACGGGACTCGCGACGGCCCTGTTCAACCTGATGAGCGGCATTGTGCTTGACCAAAGCTCCATCTTTGCCGTGTTCTGGGTATATACAATATGTAGTGTCATCGGTTCGTTCCTCTTCCTCGCGAGCGGCCGAAACAAGGAGTGATCAAGATGGGACGCCATTATTTCATCGCGTTGCCGATGCATGACGACCGGATCGCGGAAACAGTGAAGGCGATCCCGCTGACGGCACACTATAAGAATGTTTATGGAACGGAGGACTATCATCTGACGCTTCGCTTCCTCGGTGAGGTGGGAGAGGAAGAGTTGGCGAATTGGAAGGTACGGATCAAGATGGTCGCTGAGGAATTCGTTCCGTTTAAGATTGAATTATCCGAGACCGTTCTGTTCGGTGTGAAGGAACGGCCGCGTGTTTTCGCTTTCGGTCCGAAAGTGAATGAGGAGTTGAACCGGATTGCACTGCCTTTTCAGGAAGAAGGGAGAAGGGGGTTCGTCCCGCATGTGACGCTCGCGAAGAAATGGCGGCAAGGGGCGGGCCCTCTCGTCGAATTGGCGCCCTTTTCGATACCGGTCGCGATCGAGGAGATCATCCTGTATGAAATACGTCCGGGCGAGACGCCGCGTTATGTCAAGCGCTTGCGGTGTCCGCTCGGGCGAGTGGAGGAAACGAGGTGAGGACATGTCTCAATTGATGAAGCTGTATGATTTGCAAAGCCGCTACGAGCGAGGTGTCCTCGAGATGTCGAAGCGGTACTTGGAACAGACGGAGGCGGATTATCGTTCCGTTTATAAGAAATGGGAAGAGGGAGAGCTGTTTCCAGGTGAGACGATCGTCCGCAAAAAGCCATGGTGGCGCATGTTCGCTCGAAGCGAGACGATCGAACTTCCGGGGAAGCAACTCTCGCGTCCCGCTTTTTTGAAGTGGTATGCGAAGCGGCTTGAGATGCATAAACTGCTCTACGCGGCAGGTGGTGCGCGGGAGGATGAGGTATGGAGATTGTCATACCGGCGCCAGCTCGATTTCTATTTGATGCTCCATCAGCTGAATGACCATTACGGATTATTCTATCGTCCGGTCGCCCAGTATCAGCAGGGCGAGGTCGAACTCGGCTCGTTCGTCGTCGGGCCGACAGCGATTCATCTGATCGCCTGGCTCGACGGGGAGGAGAGCATCTATCACGTCTCGCCTGCGAAGAAGTGGATGGAGCAGCCGTTCAAAGGGGAGACGCGGCAGGTGCTCAGCCCGTTGATCGACTTGAAGCGGACGGAGGATATGCTGAAGCATCTTCTCGCCGGTGAAAGTGATCTTCCGGTCGAACGGATCATCGTGGCCTCAAAAGGATATTTCGATCATGTACCGAAGGACGCGACTTCCACGTACGTAAACAAAATCGACTTTCAAGCGTGGATCAAACGAATGAATGACCTGGCTCCGCATACGAAAGCGCAGCAGGCACGCATATGTGACCGCCTGCTTGAACGGATGGCTTCGGTCACGTTCGCGCAGGCGATCGAACGACAGGAAGAGACATTCGAAACCGCGGAAGAATGAATGGAGAAGGCGAGAGGAGGACCGACTGAAATGCATTCATTTCATACGACAGAGATTCATCACAGCATCATCAGCGCCCGCTTTGCGACGTTCGAGTCGATTCTGCTCGAAGTAAGGGCAGGTTTCGATTTGAGTGCGCTCCAGTTGTACAGGGACGAGCGTCCGCAACCGTTCCAGGTCGGGCATTTCGACTGGATCGAGGAAGGGAACCTTCGCGTGACGCTCCATCTCGAACATCCAGCTGACTTGACTAACGTCTACCGGGTGGTCGATCAGAGCGGTCAGGGTCTCGTCGTCGTGCCGGCTGAAATCATGCAGACAAGTCTGTTCGACAGTCTGTACAGTTATGAAGGTCCTCTCGGCCTCGTCTTCTCCGTCAAGACGATTGACTGCTTCGTCTGGTCCCCTGTCGCCCACACGATCGAGCTCGTCCTATACACGGAACGCGGGGAGGAACTCACCGCGCTTACGATGGAGCGCGAGGAACGAGGCGTGTGGCATGTCCAGATCGCCCGGGAAACGCTGTTTTACCGCTACCGGGTCGCGACGTGGGCCGGATGTTTCGAGGTGGTCGATCCGTACGCGAAGGCGGTGAGTGCGAACGGGGAATACGGTGTCCTCCTGGACGTGGAGGGATTGATCGCGGCACGTCACGCGCCTCCGGCTAAACGACCGGTCCTCGTCAAGCCGACCGATGCCGTCATCTATGAGGCGAACATCCGCGACCTGACGATCGATCCGTCCTCCGGTTCAAGTCATCCGGGTGAGTATCGGGGTGTCTTTGAGAAGGGGACACGTTCCCCGAACGATCATCCGACGGGGCTCGACTACTTGATCGACCTCGGGATCACTCATCTCCAGCTGCTTCCTGTCCATGATTTCGGAACGACGGAAGAGATATCGCGTTCCCCTTATAACTGGGGGTATGACCCGGTGAACTGGTTCGCACTGGAGGGGAGCTATGCGAGTGACGCGACGGACCCGGCTGCCCGCGTGATCGAATATGCCGATCTGATCGAAGAGCTCCATAAATCCGGAATTCGTGTCACGTTCGACGTCGTGATGAACCATGTTCATCTCCGCGATGAGTCCGCGCTCAACCGCCTTGTCCCGCACTATTACTTTCGCAAGGAGCTCGACGGCTCTTACTCGAACGGTACGGGGGTCGGCAATGACACGGCATCCGAGCGCTTCATGATGCGGAGGTTGATCGTCGACTGCCTGACGTTCTATGCGCGGGTTTACCGGGTCGACGCCTTCCGCTTCGATTTGATGGGAATCCATGATATCGAGACGATGACCGCCGTCCGCTCCGCACTCGACGCAATCGATCCGTCCATCCTCATCTATGGGGAGGGATGGGATCTTGCGACGCCGCTTCCGGCGCGTGAGAAGGCGATCAGCCAGTGGGCTGCCCGGATGCCTGGAATCGGACACTTCAACGACGTGTTTCGTGATGCTCTGAAAGGGTCGACCTTCAATGAACATGACCGGGGATTCGCTCTCGGAGATATCTGGAAGGCGGCAGACGTCCGTTCTGCTCTTCCGGGCAGCGTGACGATTCCAGACGAGACGATCGGACGTTTTCCGGAGCCGAGCTACTCGATCAACTATGTCGAGGCGCACGACAACCATACGTTGGCCGATAAAATCGCCCTGGCCGTCCCGGAGGCCTCGGAAGACGAACGCAGGCAGATGGGGCGTTTCGCGCAGGCGATCGCCCTGCTCGCGGAAGGAATTCCATTCCTCCACGCCGGTCAGGAATTTGGACGGACCAAGCAGGGCGTCGAGAACAGCTACAATGCGCCGGATGAAATCAACCGGATGGATTGGCTGCTTCGCGATGCTCGGCTCGCTGACGTCGCCTACGTCAAGGGGCTGATTCAGATACGCAGGATGCATTCCTCATTCCGCTATCATCGGCGCAATCAAGTACAAGCCTTGTTCCGCTTCCTGCCGACGGGAAATCACGGCGTCATCGCCTACGAGGTCGATGCGACCCATTCTTACGATGCCTGGCAGCGGGTGATCGTCGTCCATAACTCGACCCGGGAAACCTATGAACTCGATCTGCCGCATGGCCGGTTCAACGTGTACGCGATGGGAGACCAGGCATCGCCGGAGCCGATCGAAAAAGGAGTGTCCTGCCTCGTCGTACATCCGTTGTCAACGACGATCGGGGCGTGTTAAGATAACTATTGTGCCTTTAGGCAAATCTATTAAAGAGTTGAGCGGATATGATGGAACAATTAGATATTCTGGATGTGCTCGGAGAAGGATGGTCCATCACGCCCGCAGGTGGCATCACCGGGGAGGCGTACATCGCTTCGACCGGGCAGTCAAAACTATTCTTGAAACGAAACTCCTCGCCGTTCCTTGCGATCCTATCCGCTGACGGCATCGTCCCGAAGCTGTTGTGGACGAAACGGATTTACAGTGGTGACGTCATTAGTGCCCAGCAGTTCATCGAAGGGGATGAGCTGGATCCGACGGCGATGGAGCGCCCGGAAGTGGCGAAGCTGTTAGGAAAGATTCATGATTCGAAGGAACTGCTTTTCATGCTCCAGCAACTCGATCAACGACCGATCGAGCCGGACGAACTCCTTCGGCAATGTAAGATATACTTCCAGCCGAGCGGACTTGCGCGGGCGGATTTGGTAGAGGAAGCGATTGCTTTTCTTGAACGGCAACTGCCGGCCGTACGCTCGGAGGAACAAGTGGTCTGTCATTCTGACCTGAACCATAACAACTGGCTGATCGGTGCGGATGGGCACCTCTATTTGAACGACTGGGATGACGCGATCATCGCGGACCGTGCCTATGATCTCGGCATGATGCTTTACAGCTATGTCGATGAGGCGCTCTGGCCGGAATGGTTCGAGCAGTACGGACATCCGCTGACGCTTGACCTCAAGCGCCGCATGCACTGGTATGTCGTGGCTCAGGCCGTATTATCGATTTACTGGTATGAGGACTATGACCATCCGGACCGGATGGACAGCTATCTGTTCCTGGAGCAGCTGCTTGAATCCTGATCGACGAAAAAGCTCTCCGTTCCATATTGGAAGGAGAGCTTTTAGCTGTTCATTTTTCTTCTACGTCAATCTTGCCGACCGTCGCCCAGACGAACAAGGCCGCGACGGCAACGAGGATGGTGAGGGGCGAAGCCCACATGATCAAGAAATGATCCAAGGGATGACCTCCTTTTAGGTGGTATGCTTTATCAAAGTGTAATGGAATGCTCAATCTTTCTCAAGTGACGATGTTCTGAACTTTCTTGTCTGAACGAGAACTTCCTTCTTCTCTTTCCCCGAATCATGATACAATGATGCGGGATTATTTTGAATTATGGAAAGGATGAACGACATGCGTTTACGTCACAAGCCATGGGCGCTTGATTATATGAAGGAGCACCCGTCAGCATATGTCGCAGACCCGGCTGCGACGAAAGGAAAGTGGGCGGAGGAGTTCGGCAACGAGAACCCGCTCTACATCGAGGTAGGATCAGGAAAGGGCGCATTCATCACGGGAATGGCGAAGCAACACCCGGATGTCAACTTCATCGCGATCGAACTGTTCGAGAGCGTAGCCGTCGCCATCGTTCAAAAGCTTGTCGAGCAACCGCAACCGAACGTCCGTGTCCTGACAGTCGACGCGAAGGACCTTCGTGATTATTTCGAAAAGGGAGAGGTGACACGCCTCTACTTGAACTTCTCGGATCCTTGGCCGAAGACGCGTCACGCGAAGCGTCGTCTGACATACAAGACCTTCCTGTCGACGTACGAGGACATCCTGCCAAAGAACGGGCAGATCCACTTCAAGACGGACAACCGAAAGCTGTTCGAATCGAGCTTGATGACGATGTCGAACTACGGCATGACGTTCGACTGGATGTCACTCGACCTGCACGCGAACGAACCGGAAGACAACGTCCGGACTGAGTATGAGCAGCGTTTCTCCAGTATGGGACAGCCAATCTACCGGATGGAAGCGACGTTCCGAAACTGATTTGGACAAAAAGTTTTCTTATTTTCCTAGTATTTCTTTCACACTTTTTTCTTATTAATTGGTACAATGTTGTTGACTGAAGAACTTGTACTTATAGGTAAAGGGGGAAATTGGGGATGTGGCAAAAAGGCTTAGCACTCGTAACGGCACTATTCCTCGCGCTCGGTATCAGCAATACGGTACTGGCAGCGGTTGATACGTCTGACATGAAGAAGGCGCTCGACGAGGAGTTGCAAGGGTCGCATTACGACTACAAAAAAGGTTCGGTTGAACTGGAGAACGCGAAGACGTTCACTGGTGAAGAAGGAAACGAAATCATCGGCGCGATCGCAGAACTCGATACGGTCCGCGACGGTATCTTCGTGACGGTCAAGCGTGAAATCCACTTCTACGACGCGACGAAGGGTGAAATGCTCTCGAACAACGATGTCGCGCAGGTGGAAGGCGTCAAGGAATACATCGATGCGAACGCGAACAACTTGAAGCAAAAAGTCGTCTACTGGCTTCCGATGCTTCTCATGCTCCTGATCATCGCGATTCCGGCGGTCATCCTGTATGTCGTCGTACCGCGTCTGTACTCTACTTCAGATTACATGAACCCGATCTACGAGAAAAACAACAACCCGCAATAAGCAAAAGCCTAGTCCTCGTAATGAGGCTAGGCTTTTTTGCACAAAAAAAGCCGCGAGCTAACGCGGCATGAATCATCAAGCGTATTCGAGAAGTGCACCTGTTTCCGCATCGACAGTGAATTGATACGTTTTTTCCTCGTCACCTTCAAGGACTGAGATGCCACCTTTGTAGCTTTGGTAGTCACGCGACTCGTAAGAGTATGCTTCCGGTGTCGCAGAGATCCAAGCACCTTGGACGCGGCCTTTTGCAGAAAATGTACGTTTCGTGATTTCGAGCGCTTCTTCAGCAGAGAGCTGTTTGTTGTCGATCGTTTTCTTGACGGCGAGACCGGCTACGACCGCAGCAGCGACCCCGATCACTAAATAGCGTTTTTTCATTAAAAATTCCCCTCCTCACTAGTGTCTATCCCTACTGTACCAAATTCCGTGCCGAGAGAGAAACAAAAGGTGAAGGGCTTTCCCGGATTTTTTTGTATAATGATGAAATAGGAGGCGATACATAGTGAATGAACAAACACGTGAACTATTCAAGACGTTGACCGAAATGAACGGTGCCCCGGGATTCGAACACGAAGTACGCGAGTTCGTCCGCGGCCGGATCACGCCGCATTCGGATGAGATCGTAACGGACGGGCTCGGTTCGATCTTCGGAAAACGGACAGGGAAGGCAGACGGACCGAAAGTCATGGTCGCTGGCCATATGGACGAAGTCGCCTTCCTGATCACCCAGATCACGAAACACGGCATGCTCAGAATCCAACCGCTCGGGGGCTGGTGGAATCAGGTCTTGCTCGCGCAGCGCTTCTCCGTCTGTGGTGATAAGGGCGTCGTCCCTGGCGTCATCGCATCGATTCCGCCGCACCTGTTGACGGAGGAAGTCCGCAAGAAGCCGATGGACATCAAGGACATGTTCATCGATGTCGGGGCGGATTCGAAGGAGGAAGCAGAGTCGTTCGGAATTCGTCCGGGTGTCGTCGCGCTTCCGGTCTGCCCGTTCACACCGCTCGCAAACCCGAAGAAGATCATGGCGAAGGCATGGGACAACCGTTACGGAGTCGGTCTTGCGATTGAATTGCTCGAGGAGACGACAGCGAAAGATCACCCGAACGTCCTGTTCTCCGGCGCGACAGTGCAGGAAGAAGTCGGTCTGCGCGGGGCGACGACGGCGACCCGCATGATCGATCCGGATGTCGCGTTCGTCGTCGATGCGTCACCAGCGAACGATGCGTCTGGTGACAAGACGGAGTTCGGTCAGCTCGGACAAGGACCGCTTCTTCGTATCATGGACAGCGTCATGATCCTTTCGAAGGAGATGAAGAACTACGTCCTCGATACGGCGGAGACGAACAAGATTCCGTATCAGTACTATGTCGGCATGGGCGGTACGGACGGCGGCGTCATCCACCGGTCGAACAACGGCATCCCGACGACAGTCGTCGGTCTTCCGGCCCGTTACATCCATACGCATGCCTCGATCATGCATACGGACGACTATGACGCGGCAAAAGAGCTGTTGAAGAAGCTCGTCTGCAACCTTGACGAGACGACTCTCGAGACGCTCCAAGTCAAATGAACAAAGAGGCTGACTCAAAAGTCGATCCATAAACGAAATACGGGGGCGGATTCGGAATCCGCCCCCGTATTCTCGTTCAGAAAGGATCACTCGCTTCACGCGACTCCTACAGCAAAAAGCGCGGTGGAACCGCGCTGTCAGAGACCGATGAGCCCCGGACCCCTGTCCATTTTCGGACAGGGGTCACGGCTCGTGTTTCGCCTGAGGAAAGCGTGTGAAGGGAAGTGATTACTTTTGAGTCATCCTCTTTTCCGCATTAGAGCGAGAAGCCGAACGCACTTGAATAGAAGCTGAGGAAGAAGACGTACAGGTAGATGGCATAGAGCGGCAGCAGATAGCGGGCCGGAAAGAGCGGGAGCTTCCGGGCAAGCCTTTTGAACACCGCCTCCAGCAAAATCAAGATGGCAAAACCGACGACGAGATAGAGCAAGATCGCACTGAGCGTCAGTTCAGAGTCGATGAACGAGTAACCGTAGCGCAGGATGGCCGTCATCCCGACGAAGCCGATGAACCGCTCGAGCGGGTGTTTGATCACTTTGTCAGACATGGTCATTTCCTTTCGGGATAAGAATACATGGTAAGTATAGCAAACAGAGCATACGAGCGTACATCAGGGGTGAGATATGCTATGATAAGCGCAATGGAAACCCCTGAAATCAGGGGAGTAAAGGAGTTGCTACAATGCAAAAATTGACTTCACGTGAAGAGTTCGAAGCAGCTAAAAAGGAGAACTCGGTCTTCCTGTTCTCAGCTAATTGGTGCCCTGACTGCCGGTTCCTTGACCCGTTCCTGCCGGGCATGGAGGAACGTTTCGACGGTCTTACGTTCTATTATGTCGACCGCGACGATCACCTTGAAATCGCACAGGAACTCGACATCTTCGGAATCCCGAGCTTCGTCGCTTATCGCGGCGGACAGGAAACTGGACGATACGTCGGTAAGGAACGGAAGACGCCTGAACAGGTAGAAGCATTTCTCGAAACAGTTTGAAGCGAGCCTCGTCTCGCTTTTTTTAATAGGAAGGATGAACGTACCATGGAAATGAATCAAATTCGCCGCATGATCACGGCGGCATTCGAAGGAGAACAATACGCGACACATTTCGACCGTGAAAAATCAGTGTTGCGGATCGAAAGGAAGTCGGATCGCTCAGGGGTCGATCTCGGTTTGAATCCGCTCGTCGCAAAAGCGAAACGCCGCGGAGAGGTCGCTGTCGAAGAGACGATCGAATACGTCAAGGCAGTGCTTGAACAAATGAATCCAGTGTCGCTTGCAGGAAACGAACAACGCATTTTCCCCGTCATCCGGGCGAAATCGTTCGCGGACGAGACGAAGGAGGGCGTGCGCCTGATTAGCACGCCGCATACGGGTGAGACGAAAATCATGTACGCGGTCGATCTCGGGAAGACTTACCGGCTGATCGATGAAAAGATGCTAAAAGAGGCGAGCTGGAACGAAGAGCATTTGTCCGAAGCTGCCCGCTTCAACTTGAAGAAGCTCGACGCGCCATTCAAGCAAGACGAGGTCGCAGGCAATCTGTTTTACTTCCTCAGCACAGGGGACGGCTACGAAGCGAGCCGCGTCCTCGATAAAGCACTTCTCTCGTCCTATGCCGAGCGGATCGAAGGAGAGTTCGCCGTCGGGATTCCGCATCAGGACGTCCTGATTTTCGCGGATATCCGCAATGACGCAGGATATGATGTGATGCAACAGCTGATGTTCGACTTCTTTACGAACGGACGCGTCCCAGTCACGGCACTACCGTTCCTTCACGAGGACGGCGAGCTCGAACCGGTCTTCGTCCTTGCGAAAAACAAGCGTCCGAACGCTTGAAAAATCTGCTACAATAGGCAATGTGAGAAAGTCTGAAGGGAGTCAAATTGTCAATGAACGTTTTTTACAATAAAGAAGGCATCGGGGATGTCTTGATGGTCGTCCTGGCGGATGCACCACGCAGTGAAGTGACGGCTGAGCGGAAGGGACGTATCGCAACAGTCCTGCACGGGGAGGAAGTCATCGGGTACAACATCTTCGACGCGTCGGAAACATTTGCGATCGACACGGTCGGACCGGTCGACTTGACGCCTGAAATGGCTGAACAAATCGCGGAAGTCGTCCGTGAGACAGGGCGGGAACTCGATCTTTCGGATATCGACTACTCGCCGAAGTTCGTCGTCGGACATGTCACGTCTTGCGAGAAGCATCCGGATGCCGACAAGTTGTCCGTCTGCCAAGTAGAAGTGGATGGCGGGACGCTTCAAATCGTCTGTGGCGCACCGAACGTCGCAACAGATCAAAAAGTGGTCGTCGCGAAACCGGGAGCCGTCATGCCTTCGGGATTGATCATCCGGCCGTCTGCACTGCGCGGTGTCGCTTCGAGCGGAATGCTATGTTCTGCACGCGAACTGGCTTTGCCGTCGACGCAAGAAAAAGGAATTCTCGTCCTTGACGAGTCAGCTCACACAGGGGAGCCATTTCAAATCGGCCGGTAAACCGGCCGTTTTTTTTCAATAGACTGAAGGGGTGGAAGGGATGAGCAATCGATACGAACAATCGATGCGTGAACAAGCGGAACGAATTCGTCGTGAGCTTGCTGTACAGAAGAAACCAAAAGCGGAGCCGATCGAACGTCCGAACAAGGAAGCTCAAGAGGAAAGATTCGTAGCTACGGACGTACCGTCGCCAATCTATGGCTTTCAGCGTCCGCGAACCAAGGCAGAAATGGAAAGCCGGACAGCTGATCTGAATAAATCACGAAGCCTGCAGGCAGAAGAAGTTTCACCTGCATCAAGCATGGGAAAAGTCGAGAAGCATGAGATGCATTCGGATTCAAACGAAAGGCTCACTGAAGAAATCGAGACTGTGGACATTCCGGTTTCACTTGAGAAGGCCGATTTGGAAGACGAATCAGTTGAAGCGACACTGCCCCCTGAATTGGAGATGCAGGAGGACCAGTTGGAAGACGGTCTCGATTTACTCGAAGACGTCCAAGTTGCTGAGGCATTCGAAGTCACGGAAGAAATCGAAGAGGCGTCCGCTATTGAAACTGACAGCAGTGTTCCTGAAGTCGAAGCGTCAGCCCCGATCGAAGTGACGGACGAGGTCGAGGAAGGATACGTCCCTGAGACGGATCTCGACCAGCTCATCCCTGACGCGCCGGAGTATGG
>NZ_QPKS01000002.1:253299-304056 GCF_003344535.1 Exiguobacterium flavidum
CCGATCGAAGTGACGGACGAGGTCGAGGAAGGATACGTCCCTGAGACGGATCTCGACCAGCTCATCCCTGACGCGCCGGAGTATGGACAGTACGGCCTTGAGACGGGAGAGGAAGAAGCGCCGGAGACGGACCTCGACCTTCCTGAAGTCGAAGCACCGGCACCGATCGAGATGAAGGACGATATCGTTTCTGATCCTCCAACGCTCGAGACGACAGAAAACGAGCATCTGATACTGAAGGAAATGGAAGAGATTGGAGAAGTATCCACGTCGGACGAGGGCTCGTCAGATGAGGGTATCGTGGCACGGGACGAAGCAATCGAGAAAGTCGTCCTTGCCCCAGCTATCAAAAAACCTACGGGACCGCCTGTCAACGTCATCATGACTACAAAAGACTTGATGGCGATGTACCGGACGCGACGTGAACAAAATAATTTACATGGTAAAAAATAAGCCGGTTTGTTATAATGATACAGGTTTTGTGTCCAAGCCCGATGACACGAACCGGAACGTGAATTGGAGGGCTCTTAAATGACAAAATATCATTTCGTCGGGATCAAAGGCACTGGAATGAGTGCGCTTGCCCAAGTGTTACATGAGATGAACCATGAGGTACAAGGTTCTGATTACGAAAAATCATTCTTTACTGAAGACGCATTACGCGCGAAGGGCATTCCGTTCTTCCCGTTCAATCCTGACAATATCCAATCGGATCAGGTCATCATTCAGGGGAACGCCTTCGGCGACGATCATCCTGAGATCATCCGCGCCCGTGAACTCGGCCTGACGATTTACCGTTATTATGATTTTCTCGGTCATCTTGCTGATGAGTACCGTTCTGTCGCAATCACGGGATCGCATGGTAAGACGTCTACGACTGGGCTGCTGTCCCATGTCTTCCAAGGCATTTTACCGACTGCTTACTTGATCGGCGATGGTACAGGTGCCGGTGCAGAGGATGCGAAAGCGTTCGTTTTCGAAGCGTGCGAATACAAGCGCCACTTCCTTCACTATCGCCCGGATTACGCGATCATGACGAACATCGATTTCGATCACTCGGATTACTTCACTGGTCTTGAGGACGTCATATCGGCATTCCAAGAAATGGCGATGCAAGTTAAACGGGCCATCGTCGCTTGTGGAGATGACGAAAACTTGCAGAACATCCAAGCGAACGTCCCTGTTCTTTATTATGGATTCGGTCAAGACAACGACTTCCGTTCGGAGAATGTGGAATCTACAACGAATGGTACGACTTTCGATGTGTATCTTCGTGACGATTTCTATGGAAACTTCCAGATTCCAGGTTACGGAAAGCATCACGTCTTGAACGCGCTTGCGGTCATCGCAATCTGTCAATATGAGGGGCTCGACAAAGAAGAGGTGGCTTCACGCCTTGCTTCTTTCGGAGGAGTAAAACGCCGGTTCAGCGAATCGACGCTCGGATCGCAGACGCTCATCGATGACTATGCCCACCATCCGAAGGAAATCAGCGCGACGATTGAATCGGCCCGCAAGAAATATCCTGGACGTGAGGTAGTAGCGATTTTCCAACCACATACCTACACGCGCCTGAAGTCGTTCATGGATGATTTCGCAGCATCGCTTCGGGAAGCGGATGCGACTTATCTATGTGAAATTTTCGGATCTGCCCGTGAACAGGAAGGAAGCGTCCGGATTGAAGATCTTCAAGAGAAGATTCCGGGAGCTGAAATCCTGTCACGTGAAGGCGTCGACATACTGAGCAAACATGAAGGAGCAGTCCTTCTGTTCATGGGAGCTGGAGACATCCAGACGTATCAGCGTCAGTATGAACAACTTTCAAAAGCATGACCTCACAACGCCCAATCTCGTATTGGGCGTTTTTTTTAGGTTTAACTTTTGTTATTTAAGGATAAAAATAAAGCAGCACAGATAATTCGACGAGGGGAGAAATGAACATGATCAGTACGCAGGCGAAGAAAGCTTTGAACCAGCAGGTGGCGAACTATGGGGTCCTGTTCGTCAAATTGCACAATTACCATTGGTACATCAACGGTCCGGAATTCTTGACACTTCACGTGAAGCTTGAGGAGCTGTACACTTGGGTGTCCGAACAGTACGATGTCGTAGCGGAACGCCTTCTCATGAACCATGGCGAGCCATACGCGACGCTCAAGGAATACCTCGAGCATGCGACGATCGAGGAAGCGAAACGCGGTCTGTCGGCAGACGAGATGGTGGAATCGGTCATCAGCGACTTCTCGCAGATTCGCAAAGAGATGCTCGATGCGATCGAACATCTCGAGACTCACGACATGACGGTCGAGGACGATCTGCTCGCCCAGGCGAAGGAAATCGAGAAGCAGATCTGGATGCTCCGCGCGACGCTTGAGAAATAAAAAAGTGCCGCAAGCTGCGGCACTTTCATCATTATTTCAAGTTTTCAGGATTGAGGACTTCGAGTTCAGGCAAGACGAACCGCCCGTCTTTTCGGATGAGGACGTCGTCGAACCAGATTTCGCCGCCGCCGTAATCCGGACGCTGGATCGAGACGAGATCCCAGTGAATCGATGAGTTGTTGCCATTGAAAGCTTCAGCATAGGCTTGACCAGGCGTGAAATGGAAACTTCCATCGATTTTCTCATCGAACAGGATGTCTTTCATCGGATGTTGGATGTACGGGTTGACGCCGATCGCGAATTCACCGACATAACGGGCACCTTCGTCCGTGTTGAACACGTCGTTGATGCGCTCCGTGTCGTTCGCCTTAGCGTCGACGATCTTTCCGTTCTCGAATGTCAGCACGACGTTCTCGAACGTGAATCCTTGATAAGGTGATGGCGTGTTGTACGAGATGACACCGTTGATCGAGTCACGGACAGGCGCCGTGAAGACTTCGCCGTCCGGGATGTTGGCGCTGCCTGCACATTTGATGGCCGGGATGTCCTTGATCGAGAACGACAAATCCGTGCCTTCTCCGACGAGGCGGACCTTGTCCGTCCGGTTCATCAATTCGACGAGCGGCTCCATCGCTTCGCCCATCTTTTTGTAATCGAGCGTACAGACGTCGAAGTAGAAATCTTCGAACGCTTCCGTCGACTTGTTCGCAAGTTGAGCCATCGAAGGTGATGGATAACGAAGGACGACCCATTTCGTTCCTTTGACGCGGTCTTCCGTATGCATCTTGCCGAGCGTCTGACCGTAGAGCTTCATCTTGTCGGCAGGGACGTCAGACAGTTCATTGATGTTATCACCGGAGCGAAGACCAATATAGGCGTCCATCGCTTGCATCTGTTTCCGTTCAATGTCGGCCATCAGCGCAAGTTGTTCTTCGCTTGCACCACTGTACAGCTTCCGAAGCACCCGGTTGTCCTTGAGGAGGACGAACGGGAAACCGCCGGCAGCATATGCTGCCTCGACGAGGGCTTCGACGAGCTCACGCTGGATGCCGAAGTTCTCGATCAGCACGTTTTCTCCTGGTTGTAGATCTACTGAATAGTTGATGAGATTGTTCGCTAATTCCGTTAGACGTGGATCACGCATATGTATTCCTCCCAAATATGTAGGTTTCATCCTCTATTGTAACGGAAATAATAATTTTGGAATAGAAGGAAAGAAACGTCCCGTGTCGAACTGCAAGTAGTACACGACAAAGACAAGAAAATGGAGGCACACAACATGGAAATCACTTTAGGCGGAATCGCCGGTCTGATTGCTGCAATCGCATTCGTAGTACTCGTCATCTTCCTCGCCCGCGTACTGTCTGGCGCAGCGAAGACACTTAACAACGTAGCGGATACGACTGCCGGGCTCGAGCGTCAACTCGACGGCATCATGATGGAGACGACGGCTCTTTTACATAAGACCAATCGTCTCGTCGATACGATCGAAGAGAAATCGGAATTGCTCGCTCCTGTAGCGAACTCGATCGAAGAGCTCGGAACATCTCTCAATAAGGTGACTGATTCGGTCCGAAACGTATCGGATACGGTCGCTGGAGCGGCTGATACGAACAAGGAACAAATCGCTCAGGCTGTGAGATGGGGATCAGTCGCAGTGGAATTGTTCAAGAAGAACTCTCCTGCGCCTGCTTCGACTGGTGCACAACCAACGACCGCTACGACGGTCGTTGAAAAGAAGCCGCGCCGCCGTTTCCGCAAGAAGGATGAGACGCCGGTCACACCGGAAGTCGTCTCTGTACCGGATGTAGCAAGTATTCCAGATAATCTGAAGGGAGATCGTTGATCATGACGAAAAAACAACCATACCAAGCACCTGTTACAGGTACGCATACAGGAACTGACACATCTAAAGGCAATGGAGGATTCATGACAGGAATCATCCTCGGCAGCCTGATCGGTGCTGCGGCAGCATTGCTATCGAGCCCGAAATCAGGACGCGAGGTGCGGACGCTCCTCGACGAGCGTACTGCTCCGACGCGCCAGCGTCTGACAGAGCAGACGCAAGTCGTTCGCGAGAAAGCAGAACCGCTCGTCGGTGAGTGGATTCAAATCGCGAAGGATAAGGCGGCTCCGATGATCGAAAAGGCGAAAAAGAACCCTTCGGTCCAGGAAGCAGCAAAATACGCAGGCTACGAGAAGGATCAAGCGAGCATCGACGCTGCTCTTGCAGACGCAGAGAAACTCGTCCAGGAAATCGAAAAAGAGATCGGAGACGACGTCAATGGCTCTTCAGTCGCTGCGCGTGTCGACTCTGAGACGGTTGCTGAACTCTCAGACTTCAAAAACGGTCTTGAAAAGAACGGTGCAGAAGACGCAGAAAAGTCGAACGATCCGCAAGCTGACCTCAGCAAACCCGCTGACGAGAAGCAAGGCGAGAAAAAACCGAAACAATAAGAGTATAGCTTCGACCTGAAAGCGTGGCGTTCATGGAAACGTCACGCTTTCTTTCTATACAATTTTAGGGCGTTCCGTTATAATTAGGTGCTATTAGTGGTAGTATTCGTAAGATGAATGAGGTGGACGAAACGATGGACCAACAAGCTGAATTGAAAAGATTACGAGAAGAACTCGATCAAGTGAACGCAGACTTACTTGATTTGATCAATAAGCGAGGCCGCTTGGCTGTAGAAATCGGTGAAGTCAAACGGGCGCAGGGACTTGATCGCTATGATCCGATTCGGGAACGACAGATGCTCGAGTCGATCGCAGCGAATAACGAGGGTCCGTTCGAGACGAAACGACTCCAGCACCTCTTCAAGGAGATATTCAAGGCGTCGCTCGAATTGCAGGGCGAGGACCGGACACGTAAGTTGCTCGTCTCGCGCAAGCAGAAGCCGACGAACACGGTAGTCGAAGTCGGTTCTGATTTGATTGGCGACGGAACGCAGCAGCTGATTGCCGGACCGTGTGCCGTCGAGAGCGAAGAACAGGTATTCGCGGTCGCAGCGCAGTTGAAGAAACATGGCATCCGCTTCATGCGGGGCGGTGCTTATAAACCTCGTACATCACCGTATGATTTCCAGGGGCTCGGCCTAGAAGGGCTCAAGTTGCTCAAGAAGGCGGCTGATGCACACGGACTTAAGGTCATCACTGAAATCATGACGCCGAGCGCAGTGGAGTCGGCGCTTCCGTATGTCGACATCATCCAAGTCGGAGCACGCAACATGCAGAACTTCGACTTGTTGAAGGAGGTCGGCCGGACAGATAAGCCGGTCTTGTTGAAACGCGGTCTCGCGGCGACGCTTGAAGAGTTCATCTACGCTGCCGAGTACATCATGGCCAGCGGAAATGATCAGGTCATTCTTTGCGAGCGTGGTATTCGGACATACGAGCGCGCGACCCGCAATACCCTCGACATATCAGCAGTGCCAATATTGAAGCAAGAGACACACCTGCCCGTCATCGTCGATGTGACCCATTCGACAGGGCGCAAGGATCTGTTGCTCCCGGCAGCGAAAGCGGCCTATGCAATCGGTGCAGATGCCGTCATGGTAGAAGTTCACCCGTTCCCGGCACTTGCCTTGTCGGATGCGAACCAGCAACTCGACTTCGAGGAGTTCGATCAGTTCGTCTTCGATCTCCGTCACACGTTTCCGGCACGAAATGTTCAATGATTTTCATGAAAGGCTGTGCTTAAGCCAATGAAAACGTTTTACAATGAAGGAAGAGTGGGAAAAGGAACATATCCTTTCCAATCTTCCTTTCGTCTTGCAGAAAAATGAAAATAAATGTTGAAAATGAGATGACAGTCTCAACTAAGGAGGAATTGCTTTGAACAGCAATATTACGATTTACGACGTAGCGCGGGAAGCGGGCGTCTCGATGGCGACGGTATCCCGCGTCGTCAATGGAAACCCGAACGTAAAACCGTCTACGCGTAAGAAGGTACAGGACGCGATCGACCAGCTCGGCTATCGTCCGAACGCGGTCGCACGCGGACTTGCGAGCAAAAAGACGACGACGGTCGGTGTCATCGTGCCGGACATCTCGAACATCTTCTTTGCAGATCTCGCACGAGGCATCGAGGACGTCGCGACGATGTACAAATACAATATCATTCTCTGTAACTCCGACCAAAATCCGGAGAAGGAGATTCACTTGCTCAACACTTTGCTCGGTAAACAGGTCGATGGAATCATCTTCATGGGCGGGCGTTTGCATGAAGATCTCGTACGCGAGTTCAAAACGTCGCCGGTCCCGATCGTCCTTGCTGCGACGCTCAATCAGGAATATGAACTTCCTGCCGTCAACATTGATTATGAGAGCGCAGCGCATGATGCCGTCACGATGCTGATCGAGCACGGGCATAAGCGGATCGGATTCATCACTGGACCACTTGAACAGCAAATCAACGGCGAGAAGAAGTTCGCCGGATACCGGAGCGCTCTCGAAGAGGCGGGTCTTCCTTTCGATGAGCAGAACGTCGTGCTTGGAAACTATACCTACGACTCCGGAATGAAAGCGATGAATCAGCTGCTCGAACTTGGTGATGATTGTCCCCGTGCCATCTTCGCGGGAACGGATGAGATGGCTCTCGGTGTCATCCACGCATTGCAGGACGCTGGGCGGAAAGTTCCGGAAGAGTTCGAAGTCATCGGACACGACAACACGCGCCTCGCGACGATGATCCGTCCGAAGCTGACGACGGTCGTCCAACCGATGTACGATATCGGTGCCGTATCGATGCGCTTGCTTACGAAAATCCTCAACAAGGAAGAAATCGAGACGAACGATGTCACGTTGCCGCACCGGATCGAGAAGCGCGACTCGACACGTTGAGCGAAGTATTTTGAATGAAAGAGGAAGGCAGTATCCCGATGTAGGGACACTGCCTTCCTCTTTTGTTGCGTTTTAGTTCGAGCTGACTTCGATGATTTGATCCTCATGATGGTGAAGCTCGGCGTTTTCGACGTGAAGTCTGAGCGTCGTCTTGCCGGCAGCAATCAGCGGCAAAGTCCCTTCATACTGATCGGCGACGAGTTTGAGCGGGATATACGTATGTTTCTCGACGCCTTCTTCGATCATCTCGACTTGGACATTCGCCTTCAAGACTTTTTGGTCCTTGAAGATGTGATAGGCGACGGGGAGTTCCTCGCCGACGTTCGCCTTGTCAGCTCCAGCATAGTGGATTGACAAGCCCGACGAATGGGAGTGACCGGCGGAGTGTCCCTCTTCCTCGTTCGCTTCTTCATGGGAATGATCCATTACCGTGAAGTCGAGCTTGTCCATGTGATGGATGCCGTTCTTATCATTGATGTGATAGAGGCCTTCATAATCACCGACGTCGAACTTCTGATTAGCCTCATAGTTGCCGGTCTTCGTCATCTCGGCCTTGATCTTCTCGTGCTTCGAATCCTTCTTGCCGGCAGGCCAGATTTCGAACGTCACGTCCTCGAGTGAGTCTGCAGTCTTTCCGTCTACTTTCGAGACTGCGAGGAAGCGGACTGCCTCGCCTGAATCCGTCTTCGCTGCGATTTTGACATCGACCTCGACTTGCGAAGAAGCAGCATTCGTCTGGTGTTCAGCATGTTTCGTGTCATTGCAGCCTGAAAGCACGAGTCCGGCCACAAAAACACCTGCCAAAGTGATCATGTTTCTTTTTTTCATAAATTCTTCCCCCAAGGATACCGGAATGGTACAGCTTGTTAAGTATATCAACAAGTTGTGAAATGCTCGCGAAGTATTTGTGAACAGTCAGGGGACTTTCACAGGGAAGGGGGTTCCGTGCTATAACGTTCTTTCTTCTCATCATCGATGAACGGCCATAACAGACGTTTCACCGTCTCCCAGTTCTTCTCCTCGATTTCCTGACGCCGGGGAATCGGTTCATATAGAGGCAATTCGTCCGACCAGCTGTCCGGTACGGTCGCACTCTCCTTGCGCCAGCGCTCGACCCACGATGGCGGCAGATTTCCGGAAAATGGAGGACGACCGGCGAGTGCCGCAAACACTTGGCTCCAAGCGCGGGGGACGACACGATACCAATCATAGCCGCCGCCCCCGAGCGCGACGAGTCGCCCTTCCGTATAACGGTTCGCAGCTTCGACTGCGATTTGTGGGATCTGCTCATAGCTCTTCATTGAAAGCGAGAGGTGTGTGAGCGGATCGAGAGCATGTGCGTCCGCCCCGTTCTGGGTGATGATCAGGTCTGGACTGAACATCTCGCATGCCTCGAACAATGCTGTCCGGTATGCATGAAGGAAGGAGTCGTCCTCCGTGAAGGCGTCGAGCGGCACGTTCCAGCTGAATCCGTATCCCTGTTCGTTGCCTCGTTCGGTCACCATCCCTGTACCGGGAAAGAGATAACGGCCCGTCTCGTGAAGTGAGAGCGTCATGACGTTCGATTGATTGTAGAACAGCCACTGGACACCGTCGCCGTGGTGGGCGTCCGTATCGACGTAAAGGACCCGGCAATCATATTTTTCGATCATCGCAGCGATTGCGACGGCGGTATCGTTGTAAACGCAGAAACCGGAAGCACGCCCGCGAAAGCCGTGATGGAGCCCTCCACCGATGTGGAACGTACGCCTGTAAGTACCGTTCATGACAAGTTCGCAAGCCTCGATCGTACCGCCGACGAGCAGGGAGGCCCCTTCGTGCATGCCGGCAAACATCGGGGTGTCCTCGGTTCCGAGTCCGTACATCTGGGCTTTGAGAGGTGAGAGTTTACCGGTTCCGGCTTGCTTCACCGCCTCTATGTAGTCGGCATCATGGACTCGGAGCAGCTCATCGTCCGTCGCGTGTCTTGGCGGGATGCAATCGATTCCTTCGAGCGCGCCTGCTGCCTCGAGAAGCGAGTGGGTCAGCTCGAGGCGGACCGGATTGAAGGGATGCGTATCGGAAAACCGGTAGGCCGTCTCCTCCTCGCTGTAGATATAGGCGAAATCTTTCATCGGCCGAACTCCGGGCCAAGGACGTCAAAGCCTTCCTTCTTCAACTTCTCGATGATGCGGATCGGATTCATCGTCTGGACCCGGAAGGCGACGATGCGCACGTACGGGTCGTCCGTCGGATAGACGAGTACGTTCAGGATGTTGACGTTCGTCTTCGCGAGCAAGGTCGCGATTTTTGCGAGCGTGCCGGCCGTGTTCTCAACCCGTACCTCGATTTGGGAACTCGGCTCGAGCGCGCCGGTCAGCTGAACGAACGTCCGCAGCAAATCCGTCTCGGTCAGGACGCCGACGAGGCGGCGTCCGCGGACGATCGGCAGGCAGGTCAGGCGCTGTTCGTAAAAGAGTACGGCTGCATCCTCGAGGAAGTCGAGCGGATGGGCCGTGACCGGATTTACGATCATGATGCTCGATACCGCGTTTTGCCTGTCATATTCTATCCTCTCAGGGTGGAAGACACTGAATGCGCTTTGAAGTTCCTTCAATCCGACGAGACCGACGACCTCCCGCTTCGCGTTCGTGACGATGAGATGGCGAATATTGTGCTTCTTCATCAGTTCTTCCGCGTGGGCGATCGAGTTCGTCGGCTGGACCGTCACGCAGTGCGTGTTCATGATTTGTTCGATAAGCATATAGTCCATCCTCCTCAATCGTACATGAAGCGCCGTCTCAGGCGGAGCGAGTTGAAGTGCTCGACGACGTCTTGCGAGACGTTTTTGCCGATGCGGGCCATCAGGCAGTTGGCCGGATGGGAAGCGATCTCCGGATCATCGGTCGGGAAAAAGACGAGTCCGCCGTGATTCATCATCTTCTCCATCACTTTCCGGTAATCCCAGATGGAAAGACCGCTTCCTTTCAAATCCCAGTGCCAGTAGTATTCCGTCGTCAGGATCAAGTAATTTTCCATCGCAGGGTCGAGCATCGATACTTCGAGAAGCTTCTTTCCGATTTGTTGACCGCGGAATCGCGACGACACCTCGATCGCCCCAAGTTCGAGGATGTAAGGATTGTTCCCTTCGCTCCACGTCTCGTATGGGTCAGGATAGAGATACGTCACGTAACCGATGACATCCTCTCCTTGACGAGCGACGATGATGCGTCCTTCCGGAAGAGCAGCTATCTCGACGAGCGCCTGATGTTGCTCGAGCGGTTCCCGAAATGCGGTCAGACCGGAATCAAGGCGATAGGACGCGAGGGTCTCGCTCGGGACAGGTCCTTCGATTTCGACCGGACCGAGCGACGTTTCATGGGTTCGATGATTGAACTGTTTCTCAAACATGTAAGCGTCACCACCTTCAGCTTCATTATAGACGATTGATTCCGGGAGAAGAGAGGGATTTTTTGACAAACTGTCGGAAAATTCATTGAATTGACTTCCAACTAGCTTATAATAAAGGGGATTACAACGAAGGGGAGGACTTGACATGAAAGTTTTGAAAGCGCTTCCGGGGGAGCATTGGCTCGCGGAGTATGATGCATCAGTCGATTCATATGACTGGAAAGAAGCAGAACAGTATTTTTCATGGGCGACCACGGGGAAGGTCAACATGGCATACGAAGCAATCGACCGTCACGCAGAAGGGGAACTTGCGGATAAGACGGCGTTGATCTATTATGACGGCACGACGGAACAGACATTTACTTACGCAGAAATGAAGCGCTTGACGAACAAGGCGGCGAACGTTCTCGTCGGGGCAGGGGTCACGCCTGGCGATCGCGTCTTCATCTTCATGCCGAGATCACCTGAGCTCTATTTCGCGCTACTCGGCGCACTGAAGGCGGGAGCGATCGTAGGTCCGCTCTTCGAAGCCTTCATGGAACAGGCGGTGCGCGATCGCCTGCTCGACTCGGAAGCGAAAATGCTCGTGACGACGAAGGCGCTCCTGCCGCGTGTCCCGGTCGAGGAGCTCGGTTCGCTCGAGACGATTTTCCTCGTCGATGAAAATGTCGAGGAGGAAGGAAAGGTCCGTGACTTCCGCAAAGAATTCGAGATGGCGAGCGAGGAGTTCGAACCGGTCTGGCTCGATCGTGAGGATGGTTTGATCCTGCACTATACTTCCGGCTCGACTGGAAAGCCGAAGGGCGTCCTCCATGTGCAGAACGCGATGATCCAGCATTTGATGACCGGACGCTGGGTACTCGATCTGCAACCGGATGACATCTACTGGTGCACCGCGGATCCGGGCTGGGTCACGGGGACGAGCTACGGCATCTTCGCTCCGTTCTTGAACGGCGCGACGAACATCGTCGTCGGCGGGCGCTTCAACCCTGATTTCTGGTACAGCGTCATCGCGAAGTATGGCGTGACGGTCTGGTACAGCGCACCAACTGCGTTCCGGATGTTGATGGGCGCAGGTGCTGAGGTGGCAGACAAATATGATTTGTCCTCGCTTCGCCATGTCTTGTCCGTCGGAGAGCCGCTCAACCCGGAGGTCATCCGTTGGGGCCAGGAATCATTCAACCAGCGGATTCACGATACATGGTGGATGACGGAGACCGGCGCGATGATGATTTGCAACTACAAGTCGATGGACATCAAACCTGGATCGATGGGGAAACCGATCCCGGGCGTCAAGGCGGCAATCATCGATGATCAAGGCAAGGAGCTGCCACCTTTCCGGATGGGGAACCTTGCGCTCAAGACGCCATGGCCATCCATGATGCGCGGCATCTGGAACAACCAACAGAAATACGAATCGTACTTCTGGGACGAGTGGTATGTATCGGGTGATTCGGCATATATGGATGATGAAGGGTACTTCTGGTTCCAGGGTCGCGTCGACGACGTCATCATGACAGCCGGAGAACGGGTCGGTCCGTTCGAGGTCGAAAGTCGCCTCGTCGAGCATCCGGCCGTCGCCGAAGCTGGGGTCATCGGGAAACCTGATCCGGTCCGCGGTGAAATCATCAAGGCCTTCATCTCACTCCGTGCAGGATATGAAGCGACGGACGAGTTGAAGAAGGAAATCCAGCAATTCGTCAAGGAAGGTCTCGCCGCACACGCTGCTCCGCGAGAGATCGACTTCCGCGACAAGCTGCCGAAGACGCGAAGCGGTAAGATCATGCGCCGTGTCCTGAAGGCATGGGAACTCAATCTCGAGACGGGCGACCTCTCGACGATGGAGGACTGATCCCTTTCTTTGAAATAGCGTCAAATATACAAATACCCCCTCGCTCCTGTTGCAGGCGAGGGGGTATTTCGTGTTCGATGATCGGACGGGGAGAGAACCGAGTGGATTATTCGGTCTCGTCCTTTTTCTTGTCATCAGTTGCAGGAGGTTCAGGCTTCTCCTCCTTCGGCTTTTCTTCACTTGGTTTTTCTTCTGGTTTCTCTTCAGGTTTCTCTTCTTCCGGTTTCTCAGCTGGTGGATCTTTCTTTTCTTCGGCAGGAGGATCCGGTTTTTCTTCCGGTTTCTTCTCATCCGTCGTCTCTGGCTTCTTCTCTTCAGGCGCCGGTTTCTGCTCGACCTTCTCTTCCTTCGGTTTCTTTTTCGGCTCTTCCTTGAATGAGCCGGAGTTCTTGAAGTCGTCTTCCTTGACCGAGGACGGCCGGACGAAACGAGCACCGGATTTGAAATAGGCATCATTCGCCTGATACGTCAGATTGGCCATCTGAGACCAGAGTGTCTGCGTCCGTTGATAGTAGTTATCGCCAGTAAGCGAGATGTTCTGGTCATGTCCTGTCCAGACTGCGAGCGTGACGCCAGGAGTCGACGCGACGAGATAGGAGTCGACACGGTCGTTCGTCGTACCCGTCTTTCCTGCCCAGTCGCCTGGCGCTTTCAAGAAGGCGTTCGCATACCGTGCTGTACCGTTCGTAAAGACGCCGCGCATCATGTCGAGCGTCAAATAAGCAGTACGGTCTTCATAGATGCGTTTCTTCTTCACTTTTGCTTTGTAGATGTTCTTGCCGTCCTTCGTGATCTTGTCGATGACGTGCGGCTTGACGTATTCACCGTAGTTGGCGAGTGTCGCATATGCGCCCGCAAGCTCGACCGGTGTGATCTCCATCGTACCGAGAGCGGCTGATGGTGCGTATCGGATCGCGTCCGGTACGGAGACGCCCATGTCGACGAGTTTTTGGATCGAGTCCGACATGTTCATCTCTTCGTATATCTTGACGGCAGGGACGTTCAGCGAGAGCTCGAGTGCTGTTCTGACCGTTACGTTCCCGCGGTACATGCCGCCTTCGTTCTTGATCGGCTTCTCCGGTTTGACCGGAACGTTCTGATAGTAATATTCCTCATCATTGATGGTCGACGCCGGTGTGATCAGCCCGTTTTCGATCCCATTCGAATAGACGAGAATCGGCTTGGCTGTCGATCCGATTTGCCGCTTCGCCTGGAAGGCGCGGTTGAAATCGTCCGCCTGTCCTTTGACGTACCGGCCACCGACGAACCCGAGGATCCGTCCAGTCTCGTTCTGGACCATGACTGCGGCAGTCTCTTCCGGATAGGCCTTCGTGACGTTCTTCTTCGTCTTTGGATCCTTGTATGTCAGATACTTCGGCTCGGCCGTGAAGTTTTTGCTGTCTTTGGCAGGCTTTTGCATCGCCTCGTGAATTTTCTTGTCGAGCGTCAAGTGGATTTTATATCCGCCCTGGCGCATGGCCACAAGTGCCTGTTCTTCGTATTTAGAACGGATGTCCGCCAGTTCCGTCGGCTTGATCTCGTCCTTTTTAAGCCCGTCCTTCTTCATGAAGTAGTCCGTCATCAGGTCGAGTGCTTCCTTTTGAGCGAGATCGACGACATATGGATACTTGTCACGTGCCCGTTCCCTCTGCTTCGAGAAGTCCTTCTTGATATCGTACTTCAATGCAGATTCGTATTGCTTGTCTGTGATCTTTCCTGCGACATGCATCCGCTTGAGGACAGTCTGCATTCGGTTGATGCTCGGAGTCAGATCCTTCTTGACGACGCCGCCTTGCAGGAACGGCGTATAATAGTACGGGTTTTTCGGAATCCCGGCAAGGAACGCTGCCTGCGGGATGTTCAGCTTCGAGGCAGGTTTGTTGAAGACGCCGCGTGAAGCAGCCTCGATGCCGGCGATGTTCCGCCCGAGCGAGTTACGCCCGAATGAGACGACGTTCAGGTAGGCTTGCAGGATTTCGTCCTTCGTCATCGCGTTCTCAAGGCGTAGCGCAAGCAGGATTTCCTTCGCTTTTCGTTCGAACGAGACTTCGTTCGTCAAAATCTGGTTCTTGATCAGCTGTTGCGTCAGCGTACTGCCGCCGGTCCGGGAAGATGAATTCGAGACTTCCTGGAGGATGGCGCGCAGCGTCGCTTTCGGTACGACACCTTCATGCTGATAAAACTCCGCGTCCTCTGTCGAGAGAACGGCATTGATCAGGTGAGGCGAGACTTTGCTGAGGGCGATCGGTGCGCGCTCTTCGTCCGTCGAGACGTTCGTCAGCTTTTCTCCGCTCCCCCAGTAGATCTCACTCGTCACGGCATAGTTATTGACTTGTTGTTTCATGTCAGGCAGTTCAGGAGCCTTCGTATCCTTGACGAGCGACGCGAAGTATCCGCCTGCCGCACCGACTGAGAAGCTACCGATCAACAGAACACCGATCAGGAGCAGCAGGATCAGGTTCCAGGAAACGTCATAGGTGATATTCGACCAGTTCCGAACGGTTTTCGTTCGGGGATGATTCCAAAACTTCGACCAATTCTCGAGCATAGATGATCTCCTTTGCGTATAGAAACTTTTTCATGAACATTCATTTAATCATAGGTGGAATAATTATACCATACCGCAATCCTTCAAAACGTACTTGACACCGGATTCGGCAAAGACGTAAGATGGAATCAGTTTTATAGACGACATGCCTTGATCGGAAATCAGTAGTGTGACGCTCCCTGTAGTAAAAGAGACTTGGTGGTGGTGCGAACCAAGACACAGCGATCCGCGAATTACGCTTCCAGGAGCATCTTGAGAAATCAAGCGGTCCGTCCCGTTATCGACGAACTAAGTGGCACAGATTGTGCAATTAGGGTGGTACCACGGAATTTTCCGTCCCTTCGTTCTCGAAGGGGCGGTTTTTTTTATCTTCATTTTAGAATACCCATAAATACAGAGGAGGCTGTTCAGTTATGAACCTATTACAAGATTTAGAATTTCGCGGCTTGATCAACCAGATGACAGATGAGAAGGGGATCGAGGAATTGCTTCAGACGCGGACGACGCTCTACACCGGATTCGACCCGACGGCGGATTCGCTTCACATCGGACACTTGCTCCCGATTCTCGTCCTCAAACGTTTCCAGGAAGCCGGACACCATGTCATCGGTCTCGTCGGCGGAGCGACTGGGATGATCGGCGACCCGAGCGGACGCTCGACGGAACGTTCACTCAATACGTCGGAGACGGTCGAGCTGTTCTCGAACCGGATCAAGGACCAGCTGTCGCGTTTCCTTCCGCTTGAAGGGGAGAACCCGGTCACGATCGCGAACAACCTCGACTGGACGCGTGACTTGACGGTGATCGACTTCCTGCGTGATATCGGAAAACACTTCCCGATCAGCTACATGCTTGCGAAGGACTCGGTCGACTCACGCCTCGAGAACGGAATCTCGTTCACTGAGTTCTCTTACATGCTCCTTCAGTCGTTCGATTTCCTGAAGCTCTACGAGAATGAAGGATGCCGTCTCCAAGTCGGCGGGAGCGACCAGTGGGGCAACATCACAGCCGGCATGGAGTTGATCCGCCGCGTCGGGCATGAGAAGAAGGCTTTCGGGATCACCGTGCCGCTCGTGACGAAATCAGATGGTCAGAAGTTCGGCAAGACGGCTGGTGGAGCGGTTTGGCTCGACGCAGAGAAGACGACGCCTTACGAGTTCTTCCAGTTCTGGTTCAACGTCGACGACCTCGACGTCATCAAGTTCATCAAGTTCTTTACTTTCCTGTCGCATGAAGAAATCAATGCCCTCGCGGAAGAAGTCGCGGCTGCTCCGGAAAAACGTGTCGCACAGCGCCGTCTCGCAGAAGAGATGACGAAGCTCGTTCATGGTGAAGCCGGACTCTCGCAGGCAGAACGCATCACGGCTGCTCTCTTCAGCGGTGACATCAAATCGCTCGAAGCAGCAGACATCGAAGACGCGTTCAAAGGGATGCCGCGCTTTACGCTCGGTGAAGCGACGAACCTCGTCGACGTCCTCGTCGAAGCAAAGATCAGCCCGTCAAAACGTCAGGCACGTGAAGACGTGACGAACGGTGCCATCTACATCAACGGGGAGCGCGAACAGGATCTTTCGAAGGAACTCTCGCGCAACGATGCAATCGGCAACTTCACGATCGTCCGCCGCGGCAAGAAGAAATACTTCGTGCTCGAGCACGCATGACTTGAAGTACAAAAAAGCAAGAAGAAGTTCCATGGCGGAATCTCTTCTTGCTTTTTGTTTGCTCTCAAACAGTTCGGAACAGGCGGACCGGCAAGAGGCGGATGGCGATCGCTGTCGCGAGAAGTGCTTTCAGGAGGTCGCCGATGATGAACGGGATGTTGATCGCGAGCGCGTCAGTGAACGGAAGATGGAGGACTGCCATCAAACCGAGGGAACCGATCAAATAGACGAGACCGATACCGAAGATGATCATACCGATGAAGAGCGGAGCGAACCGTTTTGTCCGTTCGGCGACGTAACCGATGAAGTAAGCTGCAATCGGGAAAGCGATCAGGTAGCCGACCGTCGGACCGACGAACGGCGCGAACCCGCCTTTTCCGCCAAGCAACGGAAGACCGGCCGCAGCAAGCATCAGGAAGATCAAAACAGCGAGCGAACCGCGTTTCGCGCCGAGCACGGCGCTGACCGTCATGATGGCGAGCGTTTGCAGCGTGATCGGTACTGGACCGAGCAGCTGAAACTGTGGCAAGAGGCTGACCGCTGCGATGATAGCGGCGCCGAGGGCGATGAATGTCATGTCTTTCGTTTTCATGGGATGAGACCTCTTTTCGTTTGTGTTAACCAAATATAAAATAAGGTTAACACAAACGGGGGGAGAGGGGAATACATGGAACGACAAAAAAAGACACCCGCGCAAGAGCGCGAGTGTCTGATAGAACAAATTAACGTGAGTAGTACTCGACGACGAGTTGTTCTTGGATCTGATCGTTCAATTCAGAACGCTCAGGAAGACGGACGTAAGATCCTTCGAGCTTCTCAGCATCGAAAGTAACGAAGTCCTTAGTTGCTGGTGCAACTTCGAGTGCTTCTTTGATAACGACAAAGTTCTTCGATTTTTCGCGAACTGAGATCGTTTGTCCTGGTTTTACGCGGTACGACGGGATGTCGACGCGTGCGCCATCAACTTGGATGTGGCCGTGGTTGACGAGCTGACGAGCAGCGCGGCGTGTACGAGCCATACCCATACGGTAAACGAGGTTGTCAAGGCGTGATTCAAGGAGGAACATGAAGTTCTCACCGTGGATACCAGGCATTTTGTCCGCGTCGTTGAAGATGCGGTTGAATTGACGTTCGTTAACGCCGTACATGTGACGAAGTGTTTGCTTCGCTTGAAGCTGAAGACCGTACTCCGAGATTTTACGACGGCCGTTGCCGTGTTGACCTGGAGCATAAGGACGTTTTGCGATTTCTTTACCAGTTTCGCTCAGTGAGATACCGAGACGACGTGAGAGTTTCCAAGCTGGACCTGTGTAGCGAGCCATAATGGGACTCCTCCTTCTGTTTCGTTATTATTTGCGAAAAAATAATAACGCCATCAAACCCGCATTACGCCCATTTCATGGTGCGGTACCCTCGCTTGATAGCAAAGTTACACGATACCCCTCCGGCAGAGCCGAGTCATGAAATGTGATACGTAAGCAATTTGACCGCTATCGTTATCATTTCTGCACTTTTACAAGTATACGTCGAACGATTCGGTGTGTCAATCAAATATGACGGAGAAGAACTTCACAGAATTTCTCGAGCCCCGCGCGGTCTGTCTCATCGAAACGATCGAACTCCGGGCTGTCGATATCGAGCACACCGATCGTCTTGCCGTCCTTGACGAGCGGCACGACGATTTCCGAGTTCGATGCTGCGTCGCAGGCGATGTGGCCCGGGAATTGATGGACGTCCGCAATCATTTGCGTCGTCTGGTCCTTCGCGGCAGTTCCGCAAACGCCGCGGCCGAACGGGATACGCAGGCAGGCAGGCAGTCCTTGGAACGGACCGAGGACGAGTTCGTCGTCACCGTCCGTCAAATAGAAGCCGACCCAGTTTATGCGGTCGAGGAACTGGTTGAGGAGCGCGCTTGCGTTCGCAAGGTTCGCCGTCTGGTTCGTCTCGCCCGTAGACAGGGCATCGAGTTGCTTTGCCAGCAGATCGTATTGTTTCGTGCGGTCACCGTCATAAGTCGTCGTTTGGAACATCATATTTCCTCCTCAGAGATAGCATTATTTTCTCATCTTATCGGGAAAATCAGGAGGTGACAATATTTGCGCTCGTCCCGTATGCAAAAAAATAGTAAGAATTAACAGGAACGATAGCGGTAAATCTATGCAAAGCGCTTGCGCTATACTATTATAAGTATAAGATTATAGCGAAAAAAATAGTCGCTTGAAGGTTGGAGGTCGTAGCGAATGTTGTATGTGGTGATCGGCGTGATCGTCATCGTCTTGCTCGTCATGCTAATGAGCATGATCAGTCGAAAAACGTACTACCGTAGAATCGACGAATTGGACATGCGGAAACAAGGGGTAGTCAGTGCCTCCGTCCCGCAGGAGTTACAAGAATTGAAGCAGTTGCCGATGGCGGGCGAGACAGAGACGAAGTTCACCGCGTGGCATGAGGCATGGGAGGAGCTGTTGACCGTCCATGTGGCGCAGATCGACGAGACGCTCTACCGGACCGAGGAAGGGCTCGACCGCTATCGTTTCTTTGCCGTCAAGAGTGATCTCGACGTGACGGAGCAGTTGATAGCCGATCTCGAGGGACTGATTAGCGGAATGCTGAGAGAGATGCACGCCTTCAAGATGAAGCAATCGGAACTCTCCGAGCTTCAGACGCAGGGCGAGAAGGAAGTCGCACAGCTCCGCAAGATGCTCCTGCTCCAAAGCAGTTCGTTCGGTCCGGCCTTGCCGGCGCTTGAAAGCCAGCTAGAGGAGACGGATGAACTTCGTCTGAAGATGCTCTCGCTCCAGCAGGCAGGTGAAGTGACGGAAGCCCATCAATCGAGCGAATCGCTCGGGAACAACGTCGCTATGCTTCGTCAAATGACAGAAACGTTGCCGAAGCACTGGAAGATGCTCTCGCTCGAGCTTCGTCAGCGGATCGATCAGCTCGGCGCTGGTTATAAGGAGATGACGCTCGACGGTTATCCGCTCGAGGCACTCGGTCTTCACGGGGAGATCAAACGACTCGGTGAGAGACGCCTTGAACTCGTCAACCGTTATGAACTGCTCGACCTTCCAGGTTTCGAGGGTGATGTCGAACAGCTCGCGGCAGACGTCGATCAGATGTATGACATGTTCAGACACGAGGTGGAAGCAAGACACTTCGTCAAGAAAGAGCATAAGGAACTCAAACAGAAGGCACTCCGGATGCGCGATAAGGTGCGTCAGCTGTCGGCGGAAGTCGAGACGCTCCTGAAGAGCTACGAAGTCTCAACGGAACTCGGAGACCATTTCGAGATGATCGAACGGGACACGGAATCGCTAGAAGGATATACGAACGACATCGAAGTCGCGATCCGCGAACAGCTCATCCCGTATACGATGCTGCAGGACAAGATGCGTGAAGCGATCCGCCTCGAGGAACAGCTCGTGTTGCAGGTCGAGCGTTTCATCATCGAGATCGAGACGCTGCGCAAGGACGAGACCGACGTCCGTCAAAAAATCACGGCATGGCGCCGTCTGCTCGCTTCCGCGAAACATCAGTTGAAGAAGCTCAGCATGCCGAAGGTGCCTGACGACCTGTCGGAGTCGATCGCCGAGTCATCCGCGTCGCTCATCCAGCTCGAACAGCGATTCGAGGAGACGCCGTTCAACGTCCAGCAGATCGTCTCACAAAGCGCGGACGTCGAAGGGACGTTTAGACTTCTGGAAGAACGGTTAGATAAAGTAATGTTCGACGTCGTATATGCGGAGCGGCTCGTGCAGTACGCGAACCGTTACCGGAAGCGTGACAACGAGGTACATATGTCACTGACGATCGCCGAATCGAAGTTCCTTGCCGGGGACTATAAGCGGACGATTTTGCTCGCTGAACGCGTTCTCGAGGAATTCGATCCTGCGGCGATCGAACGAATCAAGGAACAGTACGCAGGGGACTCGAATAACTGACAGTGAAGAAACAGGGTGGCCGAATTGGTCGCCCTGTTCGTATAAGGGGGAGAAACGATGGGAACACTCTATGTCAACGGAATCATCAGAACGATGGCGCATGAAGGCAAGATCCATTCCGCGATGTTCGTCGAAGGCGGGAAGATCGTTGCGATGAACGATGAAGCGAAGCTGCGGCGGCGCTTCGGGAAACGCATCACCCGAATCGAGAACCTGAACGGGCACGCCGTCTATCCGGCGTTCACAGATGCCCACATACACTTGATCGGATACGGTGAGGCGCTGAGCCGTGTCGATGCGTCTGAATTCGTCACTTTAGAAGCGCTAGGCCACGCTTTCAAGCAGGCGAAAGCCGTCAACGGGATCCGGATCGCCGAAGGGTATGATGAGACGAAGCTGGACGAAGCACCGACGAAGGAGTGGCTCGATCGTCTCTTCCCGGACGAGCCTGCATTGCTCAAACGGGTCGACCGTCATACGGCGCTCGTCAATGAGGTTCTATTGAAGAAACTAGGGATTGATTCCGACACTGCAGTCGAAGGCGGTAAAATCGGGCGCCTCGCGACAGGAGAGCCGGACGGTTTCCTCTATGACGCAGCACTCGAACCGCTCTATGCATTGCAGGCGGGATCACTCGAACGCAATAAGGAATCGCTGCGGCGCGCGATTGCCGACCTTCACGCACACGGAATCATCGGGGGCCATACGGAGGACCTCTCCTATCACGGTCCGCTCGACGAAGTGCTCTCTGCCTATCGTGAAGTCACGAAGGAGACCGGGTTCCGGGCGCACCTCCTCGTCCATCATCTCGTCATCGATGAGTTCGTCAAAGGAGAGCACGAAACGGACGAGATGTCGGTTGGGGCGATGAAGCTGTTCGTCGACGGGGCGCTCGGCGGGAAGACGGCACTCCTCAGCCAAGGATACTCGGACGATGCGACGACACGTGGCATCGAAGTCCACGCACCGGATCAGCTCGAACAGCTCGTCAAGCGGGCGCGAAGCTACGGTTATACGGTGGCGGCGCATGTCATCGGGGACCTTGCAATCGATCGCTTCCTCGACGTCATCGAGAAATATCCGGTACCGAAGGATAAGCGTGACCGGATCATCCACGCGACGGTCGTCAAACCGGAGACGTTGAGACGGATCCGGAAGCTGCCTGTCTTGATCGACGTCCAACCAGGCTTCCTGCTCGACGACGCGGACTTTGCCATCTCGCGCCTCGGGCTGAACCGGATCGATTGGGCATATCGTCTCCGTTCGCTTCAGGAGACCGGGGCTCTCCTCTGCGGCGGATCCGACGCGCCGATCTCGACCCCTGACGTGCGACGCGCGTTGTATTCCGCTACGACGGGGGATGCGGGGGCATTCAAGAAGAGTACCGAGACGCTGTCGATGTTCGATGCGCTCTCGCTCTACACGAAGAATCCGCACGTCGCGACCGGCGACCACGGGCGTCGAGGATTGCTCCTTCCGAGTTACGAGGCGGACTTCGTCGTCTTCGAACAGGACTTCTTCATGCTGAAGGGCGAAGCGATCCTCGACAATCGCCTGCTCCAGACGGTCCGCGGCGGCGAGACGGTATTCAGCGCGAACGCACCGGTCACGGTCTGACCACAACATCACATCCGCTCAAACGAAATCCCTCATCTGCTCGGATGAGGGATTTTCATGTCTTCACTTTTTTTCTTCGCAATAGTGCTGGATTGCGCGGTTGTAGAAGTCGGCCAGTCCATCTGCGTATTTTTCGTAGTGGGCCTTGAAACGTTCATCCTCGACATACATCAGGCCGAGCGAGCTGAACATCTCAAGCGAACAGACATAGAAGTTCCGGTTGATGAATTCATGTTGCGCCGCCGTGACCGCCTGAACCGCCTTGCTGTCGAACGAGGCGCCTTCCTGATAGAGCCTTGTCAATATACGTTCGTTTTCGCTCTGCTCCCGGTTGATGTCGTCCCATTCGTGTTTCGTACGGCACGCTGAACGTTGTTTGCTTATCCGGTAGGCATCGCTTTCGCCCCAACGCTCCCTTGTTTCTTCATCATATGCTTCTTCATGTTCGCGCATCTCCTCGTAGCTCAGACCGCGGAACAGGTCTTTCTCTGTCATCTTTTCTCCTCCTTCAAGTAGCGCCATCGTCCGCCGCGCGAGTTCGGCGAGCTCGCCGTAGTGGGCGGCCTTCGCCTCGAGCTTCTCGATCTGATCCCGCAATGTCGTGTGCCGGTCCTGTTTTTGAAGCAGTCCGCCTATTTCTTCAAGCGAAAGATCGAGCGACCGGTAGAGCAGAATTTCCTGAAGCCGTTCAAGATCGCCGGGCGTGTACAGGCGATACCCGGCCGGTGAACGTTCGGGACGCAAAATCCCGGTCGCGTCATAATGGCGGAGTGTCCGCTCGCTGACGCCGGCGAATGAAGCCGCCTGCTTGATCGTGTACTGCATGGCATCCCTCCTCTTTTTCAGTGTAGGGGGTGACGTCGCGGCAAGGTCAACAAAAAAATCTGCCCGGAGCGGACAGATTTTTCTGGATCAGAGGAAAGAACGCTGGATTTTATGCCAGAACGTATTGTTCGTCAGTTTGACGGTCTTCAGTTCGCGCTCTGACAGCTCGATGTCGACCGAGTCGGTCCGCTTGAGGCTGAGCGCCTCGTTATCCATCCCGATGATCGGATAGTCGTTCCCGTCCTCGATGATGCGCAGCGAGAGCTTGCGGCCGCGGTTCAACAGGAAGGCGGAACCGAGCGTCCGGTAGCGGTTGTTGTTGACGGACGCGATCTCGCTGACCTGAAGGCAGTGGATGAGCGGATCGACGATCGCGCCGGAGAGCGACTTGTTGTAGGCAGTCGAGCCGGTCGGCGTCGAGATGACCATACCGTCGCCGCGGAACGTCTCGAACAGGAAACCGTCGATATAGACTTCGATCGCGAGCGACTTGATGATGCTCGATTTGACGGAACATTCGTTCAGGCAGAGCATTGGCGGACCACCGTTGATCGATGCCTCGAGCAACGGATAGCGGCGCACTTCGACCTTGCCTTCCGATACCCGGCCGCCCGTGTCCTTGAGGGCCTTCTCGACACCGGACAGGTCGTTGATGTCGAAGTCGCAGTAGAAGGCGTTCTTGTCTTCGCCGAATCCAACATAGATGGCGTCGTCACGGAATCCTGTGAATCGCGCCGCCTGCAGGAAGGCGCCGTCGCCTCCGATCGCGACGATGATATTCGCTTGTTTATGGTCCGAAACGACGTTCAAGCCGTAACGCTTCCCGAGGTCGAGCAGCTTTCTGACTTGTACCTCGTATTTTTGTTTGTTTCGGTAATAGAGATAGACGTTATTCCGTGCCATGTTCATTCCCCCTCGAATTAATGTGACACTTCGATTATACCGTTTTTCAACGTTTGCCGACAGACGAAAGCAGGATAGTTGCGAAAGTGGTGTGACCTTTCTTATAGTAGATGGTGGAATGATTCAATCAGAAAAGGGGACATGCGAAATGGCTACATTCAAAGGCAATCCGATCACGCTCCAAGGTACACAGGTACAGGTAGGGGACAAGGCACCTGATTTCGAGGTGCTTGCGACAGACCTTTCTAAAAAGACGCTCTCTTCTTATGAAGGCGTCCGTATCCTTAGCGTCGTCCCGTCGATCGACACTGGTGTCTGCGACGCACAGACGCGCAAATTCAATGAAGAAGCGACGAAGCTCCCGAACGTCAGCGTTCTGACGATCTCGAACGACCTTCCGTTCGCGCAGCGCCGCTGGTGTGCAGCGAACGGTCTTGAGAACGTCGCGACACTTTCTGACCACAAAGACCTCTCGTTCGGTAAGAACTACGGCGTCGCGATCGAAGAGCTCCGTCTTCTCGCCCGCTCGGTCTTCGTCGTCAATTCGAACGATGAGATCGTCTACGTCGAGTATGTGCCGGAATCAACGGATGAGGTCGACTTCGCGGCAGCGCTCGAAGCAGCTGCTTCAGCTGAGTGACTGTTTACAAACAAAAAAGAAACGCTACAATGTAAGTAACAGAAGGCGGCTCCCGGAAAGATTCGGGGAGCCGTTTCGTTTTGGGAGGATGAGAGAGATGGAACCATTGGAGAAGCTGTACAAGGAACTGACGAGTCAAGCGAAGAAGGTCGAACGGGAGATCGAGGTGCCTTATCTCGATGCGCTCGCGCAAGTGATCTCGATGCTCGATGAACGTCACACGGATTCAGTCGAGCGGGATACCGTCCGAAAGGCGATCTCACTCGCCGTGCTTGAAGGAATGAAGGGTGCACAACCGAACCATCTGCCGACGCCTGACAGCGTCGCATTGTTTGCAGGATATCTATTGGGGAAATTGATGAAGAAAGGGGAGAATCGTCTGCTTGAGCTCGGAAGCGGGACAGGCGGGATGCTCCACGCCGTCCTCAGCCAGCTGCCTGACGAGACGGAAGGGCTTGCCGTCGAAGTCGACGAGACACTCGTCCGTATCTCGGCGGCGTCGAGTAACGTCCTCGAACGGAAGGTGACATACTTCCATCAGGATGCGCTGCGTCCGCTCTTGGTCGATCCGGCTGATGCCGCGATGGCAGACCTCCCTGTCGGCTTCTATCCGGATGAGGAAGCGGCGAGTGAGTACATCCTCAAGCGTGATGAAGGGATGAGCTACAGCCACTTCCTGATGATCGAGCAAGCGATGAACCATGTCAAACCAGGCGGGTATGGCGTATTCCTGATCCCGAATGCCCTGTTCGAACATGACACGGAAGGGAAACTGAAGACGTTCTTCGAAACGAAGGCCAGCGTGATCGGTATCCTGCAGCTGCCGCTGACGATGTTCAAGAAGGAGCAGGCGGCGAAAAGTTACCTGATCGTCCGCAACCGGATTGCCGGCATGACGCTCCCGAAACAGGCGCTTCTTGCCGAACTCCCATCCTTCACGGATACGCGCGCGTTTGGCGGAATGGTGAAACAGATTGATGAATGGATTAAGACAGAATTAAAATGATCGGTCAAAGTGATTGAAATGTCCAGTAGATTTGACTATTCTAATGTAGTACAGAAAAAGAAGTGTCACCTATACAGAAGTGATGGTTGCTGATTTTGAAATGAAAAGGGGATAATATCATGGCAAAGATTATGGCGGTAAACGCTGGGAGCTCGTCGCTTAAGTTCCAATTGCTCGAAATGCCTAACGAGACGCTGATCGCAGTCGGTCTTGTGGAACGTGTCGGGAAAGAGGACGCGATCTTCACGATGAAATACGGCGAAGGCCAAAAATATACGGACGTTCTTCCGATCCTTTCGCACAAGGAAGCGGTCGAAATCGCCCTCGAGAAGCTGATGTCGTTCAACATCATCTCTTCATATGATGAAATCAAAGGAGTAGGTCACCGCGTTCTCCACGGTAAAGAGAAGTATGCGGATTCTGTCGTCATCACGGACGAAGTGATGGCGGACATCGAATCGTATACAGAGCTCGGGCCGCTCCATATCCCGCCAAACGTGACGGGTATCCGTGCATTCCAAACGATCCTGCCGAACGTGCCGCAAGTCGCGGTGTTCGACACGGCGTTCCACCAGTCGATGCCGGAAGAAAACTTCCTGTATAGCCTTCCGTATGAGTACTACACGGAGTACGGCATCCGGAAGTACGGTTTCCATGGAACGAGCCATAAATATGTGACGGAACGTGCGGCTGAGCTGCTCGGCCGTCCGCTTGAAGACCTTCGTCTCATCTCATGTCACCTCGGTAGCGGTGCTTCGATCGCTGCGGTCGCCGGCGGTAAATCGATCGATACGACGATGGGCTTCACACCGCTCGAAGGTATCACGATGGGTACACGTTCCGGATCACTTGACCCGGCCCTCATCCCGTTCCTGATGGAGAAGACAGGCAAGTCTGCCGAGGCTGTCCTCGATGTCATGAACAAGGAGTCGGGTATCTACGGCCTGTCAGGTCTCTCAAGCGACCTGCGTGACGTCGAGACGGCTGCTGCTGAAGGCAATCACCGGTCTGAGATGGCGCTCCGCATCTTCTCGAACCGTATCCACGGTTACATCGGTCAGTATGCTGCTGAGATGAACGGCGTCGATGCGATCATCTTCACTGCCGGTGTCGGTGAGAACTCTGACCTCATCCGCGAGCGCGTACTCCGCGGCCTCGAGTTCATGGGCGTCTACTGGGATCCATCGCTCAACAACGGCGCACGCGGTGAAGAACTCTTCATCAACTACCCGCACTCGCCGGTCAAGGTCATCATCATCCCGACGAACGAGGAATTGATGATCGCGCGCGACACGGTCCGTATCGCAGGACTTGTCGCTCAAAACGTATAAGAACGATTCAACGGATGAACCCGGATGCTTGATAAAAAGACGACTTTCCACACGGAAAGTCGTCTTTTTTGCGTCCGCTCGTGTAACGTGCATTTCCAATGTTACACGCCATGTAATGGGTATTTCTTACTATTCACCCTTAATAGTGCTAAATACCCCCTGTAAACAGTCGAATTCAGAAAATTGGAGACTTTTGTAATCAAATCGAAACAATTCTGAAACGATACTGTGGTAGAGATGTAACGGCACGTCCTCCTTTTGTCATGTATATTAAACTCAGCTCACAAAACAACGACAACATGGAGGGAACATTACATGCTTATGAAACGAATCATGGTAAGTGTTTTAGCGCTTGTGTTAGCACTTAGTTCGTTCGGCAGTCTAGAGGCCGCAGCAGCGACATCTCAGAAAAAAGTAAAATCATCCGTCCAGAACCTTCTCATCCGTGAAAAAGCTTCCACAAAATCAAAGAAACTTGGAATGCTCGATAAATACGAGACGATTACTTATAAAGGAAAATCTGGCGTCTGGTACAAAGTCAGCTTCAACGGCAAGACGGCGTACGTGCATACGAAATACTCGAAGGTCGTGACGGTCTCGGCCGCGGCGGCTAAAGCTGCTTCAGGTTGGAAGACAGTGACGAACGTCAGCGCGACTGCCTATACACCATACGATCCAGGCAGCGGCGGCTATACGGCAATCGGCTGGGACATCAAGAGTTCGAAGAAGAAAGTCGTCGCGGTCGACCCGCGCGTCATTCCGCTCCGCTCGACGGTCAAAGTCTATTACAAAGGAAAGCTCCTTGGCACATATACGGCTGCAGATACTGGCGGCGCGATCAAAGGGAAAAAGCTCGATATCCTCTACTATTCGCGTGCTGAAGCATTCAAGTGGGGACGCCGTACGGTCACGGTCCAATACAAACGATAAGCAAAAGACTCGATGCACACCGGTGCGTCGGGTCTTTTTTAGTGTCAGTACACCTTGGATTCGTTCAACTCCGTACGGGCGTGCGCAATCTCCAGATGTACAAAAGATCAATTAGTGTGATGGTGACGAACGCACCGAGGTAAATCCATATACCTATTCCTTGGCTGATTCCATCTGTCTCTGTTGAAAACCACTAAATACTTCCTGTTCCTAAAATCAGTAAGTTGATCGTGACTACACGGATGATAGTGGAGGACGGTCTGCTTTCTGACCACTTACGGGTGAACACTAGAGAAACGATCAAAGTCACGACGATCAGGCTAAAAAAGGCGGTCAACTTCATCCGAATTGCCTCCCCTCAGAAAATTTTCACACTAGAAAAAAAGAACCGGCCGAAGCCGGTTCCCTTTGGATGATGGGTTAAATACGAACGATAAGGACGTCACACTTCGCATAGCGGGTGATGCTCTCTGAGACACTGCCGATGAAGAAACGTTCGACTGCGTTAAGTCCTGTAGCGCCACAGACGATCAGGTCGACGTTGTGGTTCGGAGCAAGTTTCTTTGCGATCGTGACTTTAGGAGAACCGTATTCGATTGCCACTTCCACTTCACGAACGCCGCGTTCCCGTGCGGTGTTCACATACTCTTCAAGAAGTTCCTTCGCATAGGACTCTGCCCGTTCCGTGATCGTGCGGTCATATGCTTCGACCGTTGCGAACGTACGCGTATCGATGACGTGCGCGATGATCAGCTTCGCGTCGTTTCGAAGCGAGACGTCGATTGCGGTCTCAAAAGCGCGTTCTGCTTCCTTCGATCCGTCAACTGCTACGAGGACATTGTGATAAACGATAGCCATGGTTCATCCATCCCTTCATCTCATATGCTGATTACATCTTCAGTATACCATTCCCAATTCATTGGAATTGTGAACATTTCGAGGGAGCGAAACGATTGTCGACGTCCCGGGAATTGCTTAGTATAGGAAAGAGAGTAGGGAGGGATTCGATGAGACATGCGTTCATCACAGCAGGTACGAAAGGATTAGGACAGGCGGTCACGAAGCGGTTGCTTGCGGAAGGGTGGCATGTGTCCGCGCTCCACCGGTCGCAGGCTGACTTCTCGCATGAGCGCCTGACGTTGTTCAAGGCGGATGTGACGGACCGGGACGACCTGATCGATGCGGTCAGGCAGGCGATCGAGAAGCATGGGCGGATCGATGCACTGATCCTGAACGCCGGACCATATATTTTCGAACGGAAACAACTCGTCGATTATACGGACACGGAATGGGACGAGGTCATCACGGGCAACTTGACGGCGAGCTTCTGGTTGCTCCGCGAAGTTTTGCCGTATATGCGGAAGCAGAACTTCGGGCGCATCATCACGTACGGATTCCCGGAAAGTGCCACGGCTCCCGGCTGGGTCTGCCGTTCTGCCTTTGCTGCGGCGAAGAGCGGAATGGTCAGTTTGACGAAGAGCGTCGCGCTCGAGGAGGCGGAACACGGCATCACCGCGAACATGGTGAATCCGGGCAACATCATCGGCGAAAACAAGACGAAGATGATCGCGGAGTCCGGTCCGGATGACAACACGCCCGTCGGACGTTCCGGCACAGGGGAGGACATCGCCCGGACGATTTCTTTCCTCCTGGACCAGAAATCAGGCATGATCACAGGTGCGGTCATCGATGTGACGGGCGGCGTCAACGTCGTCCATCAGGCGCGGCGGTGAACGAGAACGACGAAAAAAGTGCGACCCGAATCCGGGCCGCACTTCTTTGTGTTCAGCGAACAGGGAGGATCTCGAGTTCCTTCGGAGACTGGGTCAGTCGTTCAGGTCCTTCTGCCGTCAAGTGGATGTCGTCCTCGATCCGGACGCCGCCGACTCCAGGGACGTAGATGCCGGGCTCGAGCGTATAGACGATGCCGGGTTTCGCCGTCAACAGGTTGTTCTCGGCGAGCGACGGGTATTCATGGACATCGATCCCGAGGCCGTGACCGACGCGGTGGGTGAAGTACTCCCCGTAACCTGCCTCCTCGATCACTTGGCGAGCCGCCTGATCGAGTAGACCAAGCGTCGTACCGGCCGTGCTCGCCTCGATCGCTGCGTCGAGCGCGAGGCGGACGGTCTCATACATATTCTTCTGTTCGTCCGTGCCTTCACCGAACAGGAAGGTACGGGTAATGTCCGAACAGTAGCCTCCGTGGACGACACCGAGGTCGAACAGGACGAAATCGCCACGCTTCAAAGCGTTCGCTCCAGGAACACCGTGCGGGTCCGCGCTGTTTTCACCGAACAGGACGAGCGTATCGAAAGACATCTCGCGCACGCCCTTCTTCTTCATCGCGTATTCGATCTCGGCGATGACTTCAAGCTCGGTCACACCCTCGCGGAGTGCCTGCTTGCCGACTTCGATCGCTTCATCTGCGAGCCGTGCTGCTTCCCGCATGATCACGATCTCCTCATCCGATTTGATGAGACGAAGTGCCTGCAGTGCATCTCCGACGTCGATGATCGCTGCTTCGGGCAGGATCGACTCGAGCGAGCGCAGACGGCTGAACGTCAAATGTTCGCCTTCGATCCCGATCCGGTTGTTCGGGATTTCGAACCGGCCAAGGAGTTCCTTGATCTTCTCGAAGGGCTGCTCGTGGTCCTTGTAAGTAACGACTTCGCCTTCCCACTTCTCCTTTGCGATGTTCTCCTCGAGTGCCGGGCAGAATAGGGCGGAATCCCCGTTCGCGCCGATGATGACCGCGATGATCCGTTCGTGTGGCTCAGCAAGGATGCCTGAGAAGTAGAAGACGCCTGCCTTCGAGGTGATGAGGGCGACATCCACCCCGTTATCCTTCAAAATCGCTGATGCCTTGTTCGTCCGTTCCTGCATGAAATCTCCACCTTTCAAAGTCGATTCGCCCCCCATTATATCATTCTTGCAGGGGCAAAACATTTTTCGGAAATGGGACTGGTACACTTTTAATCACTTGAAGTAGTACAGTATAATGACAGGAGAGAAGAATACTGGAAGAAGAAGGGATACAGCATGCCTACCAAACATGAACAGATTATCCGGCATATCGAGGACCTCGATGTCGGCTCGAAGATTTCCGTCCGTCAGATCGCAAAGGATTTGACGGTCTCGGAGGGGACTGCGTATCGTGCAATCAAGGAAGCGGAGAACCTTGGATTCGTCTCGACGATCGAACGGGTCGGAACGATTCGCATCAAGAAGAAACAAAAGGAGAACATCGAGAAGCTGACGTTCGCTGAAGTCGTCAACATCGTCGACGGACAGGTGCTCGGCGGGCGCGACGGATTGCACAAGACGCTGACGAAGTTCGTCATCGGCGCGATGAAGCTCGAGGCGATGATGCGTTACATCGATGTCGACAGCCTCGTCATCATCGGAAACCGGGAAAAGGCGCATGAATTGGTGCTCGCTGCAGGCGCTGCCGTCCTGATCACGGGCGGGTTTGATACGACGGAAGAGGCGAAGCGCCTCGCTGACGAGATGGAACTTCCGATCATCTCGACGTCGTATGACACGTTCACCGTCGCGACGATGATCAACCGGGCGATCTACGACCGTCTCATCAAGAAGGAGATCCTGCTCGTCTCGGACATCCTGATTCCGCTTCATGACACGTTCTACCTTCAGACGTCAGAGCCGATCTCGCGCTGGCATGAGCTGAATGAGAAGACGAAACATAACCGTTATCCCGTCATCGACGATCAGATGAAGGTCGTCGGTGTCGTCACGGCGAAGGACATCATCGACCGTCCGCACGACTGGTCGGTCGACAAGGTCATGACGCGCCATCCGATCACGGTCGGAATCCGGACGAGCGTCACGAACGCCGCGCACCAGATGGTCTGGGAGGGCATCGAGATGCTCCCGGTCATCGATCAATATGGACGCCTCCTCGGCATCATCAGCCGACAGGACGTGTTGAAGGCGCTGCAGCTCGCGAACCGGCAGCCCCAAGTCGGCGAGACGTTCGATGATTTGATCACGGGACAAATCAAAGCGGGGGAAGATGAGAAAGGTCCGTTCCTCTCACTGGAAGTCTCGCCGCAGATGACGAACTTCATGGGTACGGCGTCAAGCGGCGTCCTGACGACGTTGCTCGTCGAAGGGGCGACCCGGATGCTGCGCCATATGAAGAAGGGTGATCTCGTCATCGAGAACATCAGCATCTACTTCATCAAGCCGGTCCAGATCGAGAGTACGATCACGATTCGCGCGAACGTCTTCGACGTCGGAAGAAAGTTCGGTAAGGTCGACGTCGAGATGTACCAAGGAACACAAATCGTCGCAAAAGCGCTCGTGACGTCACAACTGATTGACAGATAACAAAAAAAGACGGATTGCTCCGTCTTTTTTAGGATTGCTCCATCTCGCGAACGACATATGGATAGATTTTGCGGTAACGAATCGTCCCGGCGATGAATGAAGCGACGCCGACGACAATCAAGATTCCGCAGACGACCTTACCTACCGTCGTCGTCAGGCCGGGACCGGTGACGAACTGGTTGACTGCGAACAGGATGACGAACAGGCTGAGCCAGATGCTCGCCTGCGTGTTGAACAAGAGCTTGCGGTTCGGTGACTTCGTGTGAAAAGCCCGGCGCTTCGCGAGCAAGTAGCCGCCAAGCGACAGGACGATCAATACGATCAAGACGAATTGCATGGGTGTTGCCTCCTTCTGGTCGGTCTTCACCTATGTATCATACCAATTAATTAAGGGGCTGTGCAGTGTGAAAGAACAAATCAAAGCAGCAATCGAACAAGCGAAGACCATCATCATCCACCGCCACGAACGACCGGATCCCGACGCGCTCGGAAGCCAGTATGGATTGCGCGATGTGTTGCGGAATCGTTTTCCGGAAAAAGAGATCCTCGCAGTCGGAGGAGTGGCGGAATCACTCCGTTTCATGGGCGATCCGGATCACTTGAAGGAAGCCCACTACGAAGGTGCGCTCGTCATCGTCCTCGATACGGCGAACAAGGACCGGATCGATCTTAAATCGGCGTTCGAAGGAGAGCGGATCGTCAAGATCGACCACCATCCGGACGAGGACCCTTATGCGGAACTTCAAGTCGTCGATACGAGCGTCAGCTCGACGTCGGAGCTGCTCGTCCACCTGCTGAACGAATGGGGTTACACATTGACGAAGGCGGCTGCTCTCCAGTTCTATGCCGGAATCGTCGGGGACACAGGGCGCTTCCAGTTCCGTTCGACGACCCGGAAGACGTTCGAGGTCGCGGCCCAGCTGCTCGATCACGGCATCGACACGGATTGGCTCTACCGCAACATGTATGAGACGGAACTCGCCTCGCTCCATCTGCAAGGTTACGTCCTGCAACACATCGAACTGACACCTGAAGGAGTCGGATACGTCATCATGACGCAAGAGCTGCTGAAGCAGTTCGGGGCGACACCGGAGCAGGCATCCCTTCTCGTCAACAGCTTCTCCGGTCTGAAGGGGATGAAGTGCTGGGCGCTCTTCCTCGAGACACCGGAAGAGGTGCGCGTCCGGATTCGTTCGAAAGGACCGGTCATCAACGGGGTCGCGAAGGAATTCGACGGCGGCGGACACCCGATGGCTTCAGGGGCGACGATCGAGCGGATCGATCAGGCGAAGGACGTCGTGAAACGCTTGAACGAGGTCGCATCCGCATATTCGTTCGAATGAAAAAATGGCCGCTCCCGAGTCTCCGATGAACAGGAAACAGAGGTGCGGCCTTTAGTCATTTCGACTGTTCCGAATCACGCGGGATGAACCAAATCCCTCGTTCCGTGTGGTCTTCGATGACGTCGAGATGAAGTTCCTCTACAGCTTTGCGAATCTTTTCAGCAATCTCTTCCGTCTCCGTGAAGGCAGTGACGCCGAGCTTTAGTTGTTCGACCTTTTCACGGGCGATCTGGCTGCGGTTTAAAATCATGGCAATCTCTCCTTTCCAGGGTGTCATGATATTCCTATATTTATTGTATCGAATAATCGGGAGCGTGGCGAGTGCCGCGCCCGTATAACAAGTGAATCTTCTGAGGCGATCATATAGACGTTCAAAGAAATGACAGGAAGGAGCGAGCGCGATGGTCCAATTGAATGTAAGGAGTGCCTTCAGTCATCTCGAGAGTACGATTCGGCTCCCGGAATATTTAGATGAGCTGAAGGCGAGAGGTGCTGGCATGGCGGCGCTTTGTGAGACGACACTGACCGGGCTGCCAGCTTTCGTCTCGCTTTGCGAGGAACGGAATCTGAAGCCGATCATCGGCATCGAAAATACGCTCGAGCTCGAGGAGCCGCTGCAGGTGCTATGGTTCGCGAAGTCGACGCAAGGGCTCTGGACGCTGTACCGGATTGCAAGCAAAGAGACATATACGGCTGATGAGCAGTTGTACGCCATCGTGATTCCGGCGAAGCAGGCAGCAGACCCGGAGAGATTGCGCCGGGAAATCGTCCAGTGGGTCGGAGCACTCGGTAAGGCTGAAGTGCTGATCGGTGTGCGTGCAGCGAAATCGACAGTCGACCGGGACAGCCGTGATCGCTATCGGCAAGTCGCGGGAGAATTCGGGCTCGAGACGATTCCGGTCGACCCTGTCCGTTTCCTGCGACGCGGGGAGCATGAAGTCTACCAGGCGCTCCGCTCGATTTCCGAGTCTCTTCCTCTTGAGGACGTCAAAATCGAGAAGGATGCCTACTTGAAGACGGTGGCGGAGATGCGTGATCAATTCACGGAGCAGGAGCTGAAGACAGCGAGCCGAATCGCTCAGAGCATCCGTTTCGAATTGCCGGCACAGTCAAGCCCGCTCCCACAGGTCGCGCCGGACTCGAACGATGCGTTGCGGAAAAACGCTTCGGCCGGCCTGCTTGCACGGGGGCTCGATTCGCAGGAGGCGAAGGAACGGCTTGAGTATGAGCTCGGGGTGATCGGGAAGACCGGATTCGCTGATTACTTCCTGATCGTCGAAGACCTGGTGCGCCATGCGAAAGAGGAGGGGATACGGGTGGGGCCCGGACGCGGTTCCGCTGCCGGATCGCTCGTCAGTTATGCACTTGGCATCACGGAGGTCGACCCGCTTCGCTATGGACTGCTGTTTGAGCGCTTCCTGAACCCTGAGCGGATCTCCCTCCCGGATATCGACATCGACATCGAGGATGAGCGGCGGGAAGAAGTGCTCGACTACCTGGTCGAACGGTACGGGGCGACGCATGTCGCGCAAATCGGGACGCTTTCAACGCTCGGTGCGAAGGCTGCGCTGCGCGACGTCGCGCGGGCACTCTCCTTCTCGAAGGATGAGACGGACGCCGCCGCTAAACAATTGAAGCAGTTGACGACGCTTTCTGACATCGAATCGTCGAAGGACATCTATCGCTGGTTCTCGGGCAGTGAAAAAAGGCGGCACCTGTTGCACCTCGCTCAGGCGATCGAAGGACTGCCGCGTCAACGTTCGGTTCACGCGGCCGGAGTCGTCATCGGTTCGAGACCGCTGCTTGAGACGACGCCGCTCGATGTCGGGAACAATGAACGCCGTGTCACGCAATATTTGATGGGTGCACTCGAACGACTCGGGCTGCTCAAGATCGATTTGCTTGGACTTCGGAACCTGACGCGGCTGAGTCAGATGGAACGGCTGATCCGTCACGTCCATCCGGATTTCGATGTCGCTCTGATTCCTGAAGACGACAAATCGACCTATCGGCTGTTCGCACGCGGAGACACCGATCATATCTTCCAGTTCGAATCGAACGGGATGAAGCAGACGCTGCGTGACGTCAAACCATCCGAGTTCGAGGACCTCGTCGCGACGATGTCTCTCTTCCGGCCGGGTCCGATGAAGTTCATCGATGTCTATGCAAAACGCAAGGCGGGACTGCCGTATCAGATTCCCCATCCTGCGATCGAGCAAATCCTGAGACCGACCTACGGCGTCATCATCTATCAGGAGCAGGTCATGGAGATCACGCGCAAAGTGGCAGGCTTCAGTCTGGCAGAGGCGGATTTGTTCCGTCGCGCCATCTCGAAGAAGAGCAGTGAGACGCTCGACAGGGAGCGTGAGCATTTCATCTCGGGTGCTCTCGCGAACGGCTATCCGAAGGAGGATGCCGATACGCTCTATGAGCAGATTGAAAGGTTCGCAGGATACGGCTTCAACCGCAGCCATGCCGTAGCCTATACGAAGATCAGCTACGCGCTCGCCTATATCAAGGCGCACTTCCCGCAGATTTTCATCCTCGTCTCGACGGATCAGCCGGCGGAACTCGTCCGGTCGTTGCGCGAGAGACGAATCCCGGTCCATCCGCCGGACGCATGGCTCTCCTCCTATACGGCTTCGCTAGAAGGGAAAGGTGTCCGGCTCGGACTGAAGACGTTGAAGGGAATCTCCGAACGCGACGCGACCGCCATCAAGGAGGCGGCGAAGGATCACGCGACGATCATGGGGCTGCTTGAGACGCTCGGCTGGGGAAAGAAGGAGCGCGCAAAAATCGAACTTCTTCTGTACGGCGGTGCATTCGACCGGGCGACGCACGGTGACCGGGCACTCGCCGAGCAGGAAGTGCTCGACTACTTCACGGTGTCCTCGAGCACGCTGCTTCCGGACGAACTCGCCTCGCTCGGTAAGCGGCCGTCGATCGTGCGGGAACGCCGGGAGGACGCCGACTGGGCGCGACTCGAACGGGATGCGCTCGGTTTCTGGCTGACCTATTCTCCGCTCTCGACCGCGAAGGACCCGGGCGTCGAGACGAAAAAGTGGCATGAGGCAGAACAGGATGCGTTCTATCTCGTCTGCTATCTTGAAGAGGTTCGGAAGTTCAAGACGAAGAGAGGGCAGACGATGGGCGTACTCAATGCCGCCGATGGTTATTCGACGGAAGAGGTCGTCGTCTTTCCTCAACAATTCGCGGCTTATGGGCGATCACTTTATGAAGGCAACGTCCTGCTGCTCGAGGTCAAGCCTCAAGAGCGGGAAGGTCGCCGGCAATTCGTACTCGAGCGGCTCAAACCGCTCGGCCGGGATGTGCTGTTCGTCAAATTGCCGTCACGCAACGAACTCGCGATGCTCGAACAGGTGCTCGAGATCGTTCCGGGCGATATTCCCGTCGTCGTCCACTATGCGGACGTCGCTGAGACGAAGTCTCTGCCGGAGATCTACGCCATTCGGCCTGAAGCCGATTTGATCGGACGCTTGAAGGCTGAATACGGCGAAGATAACGTCGTACTGAAAAATGTGAAACGCAGTGTCTAGTAGTAGGTACTAAGTTTTGTTATAATAAGGCGTAATTGGTCTGACCAATGCCGCCGAACAGATTTCGAAAGACATTCTGTCAGAAAGGTGGTGCCGTAAGATGGGGAAAAAACAATCCAGCGCGTTCGAGAAGAACATCACGGCCATAAAGACAATGATAGAACACGACGGATTCGTCCCTGGGGACAGAATTCCGTCAGAACGCGAATTAGCGGAGCGACTCTCGATCAGCCGTCCGGCTGTGCGCGAAGCGCTCCGGACGCTCGCTTATCTTGGGATCGTCGAGACGCGGCACGGTGGCGGGAGCTACCTGCTCAATCGCGATGACCACGCTTATATCGAAATCATCGCGCATTTTTTAGTGACCGGAGAATCGAAATTCGAAGATTTGGCAGGAACGCTCCGATTGATCGAACATGCAGCGCTTTGCAAATTGGAAGACCGTGAAAGCTTGCGGGACCACCTCGAGACGGACGCCCTCTTTCGGGAGGTGCTCATCCAATCGACGGGCAATGACCTGTATGAGAGAATCTGGAGACAAGTGAATGCCTTCTATCTGAGTTTCGGCCAAGGTGATCTATACACACGGGCGGAACGGGAGAGTTTCCTGAACGACCGGTCGCGATGACCACAGGAGGGGACGACGTGCAAGCATTCTTTCGAAAACCAAAAAAATTCGTCACGTTGACGAGCAAGGAACAACGTGTCGATGTGCCAGTCGGATTGATGACGAAGTGTCCGAAATGCACACTCATCCAATATACGAAACAACTTGAAGCGAATCTGCGTGTGTGTACGTGCGGATATCATCATCCGCTGACGGCCGCGGAGCGGTTCCGCCAACTGTTCGATGCGGGAAGCGTCGAGCTGTTCGAACTGCCTGAAGTAAAAATCGATCCTTTGTCTTTCAAGGACTACCCGGAAAAGCTCCGGGGAGATGAGGCACGGACAGGTCTTCGGGAAGCGATCGTGTGCGGTGTCGGCAAGGTGAACGGGTATCCGCTCGTCGCCTGTGTGATGGACGCCCGGTTCCGGATGGGCTCAATGGGAGCGGCCGTCGGGACGGCGATCGCGGAAGCGGTGCGTTACGCGACGAAAAACGGTTTGCCGGTGACGATCTTTTCTGCTTCCGGCGGGGCACGGATGCAGGAGGGAATGGTCAGCCTGATGCAGATGGCGAAGACATCGCTGTTCCTTAAGCAGCACGCAGAGGCCGGGCTTCTCTATATCTCTTGCATGACGCATCCGACGACAGGGGGCGTGTCTGCGAGCTTCGCGATGCTCGGGGACGTCAACATCGCTGAACCGGGCGCATTGATCGGATTCGCCGGAAGACGCATCATCGAGCAGACGATTCGGGAAAAGCTGCCGGAAGACTTCCAGACGGCTGAATTTTTGCTCAAGACCGGACAGCTCGATGAGGTCGTGTCGCGTCGGGATTTGAAGAATTACTACACGCGATTACTTCGCATCCACGGGGAGGGAACGAATCATGCAACCATTTGACCAGCCAGTCATTGCGCTGCGCGAGAAGATCCTTGAACTCCATGAGATGGCGGATCGCCAGGGTCTTGACTTCAAGGAGGAACTCAATCTTCTCGAAGAGCGGCTTCGCCGATTAGAACGTGATATTTATGGGAATATGAAAGCGTGGAACCGCGTTCAACTGGCGCGCCACCCGGAACGTCCCACTACGCTCGACTATATTCGCGAGATGTGTGAGGACTTCATGGAAATGCATGGGGACCGCCATGGATATGACGACGCAGCAATCGTCGGAGGGGTCGCTCTCTTCAACGGGCGGCCAGTGACGATCATTGGTCACCAACGCGGGAAAGATACGAAGGAGAACATTCGCCGAAACTTCGGGATGCCGCATCCGGAAGGATATCGCAAGGCGCTCCGGCTCATGCAACAGGCGGAGAAATTCAACCGCCCGGTGATCACCTTCATCGATACGAAGGGTGCATACCCGGGACGGGCTGCAGAAGAGCGCGGACAGAGCGAAGCGATCGCAAGGAATCTGTTCGAGATGGCAGGACTTCGTGTCCCGGTCATCTCGATCGTGATAGGGGAAGGCGGATCGGGCGGCGCACTCGGTATCGGAGTGTGCGACCGTCTGCTGATGCTCGAGAACTCGACTTACTCGGTCATCTCGCCTGAGGGAGCGGCTGCATTGCTTTGGAAGGACGCGGGCCTCGCCGAACGGGCGGCTGAATCGATGCGTATAACGGCACCCGATCTCGTCAATCTCGGCATCGCGGACGGTATCATTCCTGAAGTGGTCGGAGGAGCACATCTGGATGTCTCACTACAGGCAGATAAACTGAAGACTGTCATAGCACAGGAGCTTGAGGAACTGGTGCGACTTACGCCGGAAGACCTTATTTTGCAACGTACCGAAAAATATCACCAAATTGGCACATAAGCTCTCTGTAAACGCTAACACGGTTGGGGGATGTAGTGTCACGTCGGAAAAAGCAAGCGGTCCGCTTGCTTTTTGCCGTAAACGCCTGTTGTAAAACAATAAAATGCCGTGCTATTTTATACTCAGATTTAATGGAGAGGTGATTATCGTGAGTTTAAAGCGTATTGCTGTTTTGACAAGCGGCGGAGATGCACCGGGAATGAATGCCGCGGTGCGTGCTGTCACGCGTAAAGCAATTTTCCACGGTCTCGAGGTATTCGGTGTCTACAATGGATACCAAGGACTGATCAACGGAGATCTCGTCCAATTGAACCTCGGTTCTGTAGGGGATATCATCCAGCGCGGAGGTACTTTCCTCCGCTCGGCTCGTTGTCCTGAATTCCGGACGGAAGAAGGACGCGCGAAAGCTGTCGTCAACTTGAAGAAGTTCGAAATCGACGCGCTCGTCGTCGTCGGTGGTGACGGGTCATACCGCGGTGCCCAAAAGTTGACTGGACTCGGGTTCCCGACTATCGGGCTTCCTGGGACGATCGACAACGACATTCCGGGTACGGACTATACGATCGGTTTCGATACAGCCCTCAACACGGCGCTCGAGGCGATCGATAAGATTCGCGACACGGCGTCTTCGCATGAGCGGACGTACGTCATCGAGGTGATGGGACGTGACGCAGGCGACATCGCGCTTTATGCCGGTCTAGCCGGTGGCGCGGAATCGATTCTCGTACCGGAACGTCCGGAAGACCTCGCTGGCGTCCTTGAACGGATCCGCAGCGGCGTCAACCGCGGTAAGAAGCACTCGATCGTCATCGTCGCGGAAGGTGTCGGCCGGGCGCAGGACGTCGGCGACCGCATCGCGAACGAGACGGGTCTCGATACGCGTGTGACGGTTCTCGGCCACGTTCAGCGCGGCGGTGCTCCGACTGCTGCTGACCGTGTACTTGCAAGCCGGATGGGCGCATATGCGATCGACATCCTTCTCGAAGGAAAACAAGGGCGTGTCGTAGGTGTCCGGGGCGGCAAGATGATCGATCTCGACATCGACGAAGCTCTTGACGGTAACAAACACGTTCTCGACCTCGATATCCTCGAGTTGTCGAAGCAGCTTTCGATCTGATATCCAGGTCGACGGCATATAGGTACAGTTGGCACTGTTTTTCTTAAACGGCCAAACATCGTAGGAGGTTTATTGAAAATGCGTAGAACTAAAATTGTATGTACGATCGGTCCAGCTTCAGAGAAGCGGCTGCCGGAAATGATCGAAGCGGGGATGAACGTCGCCCGTCTCAACTTCTCACATGGTGATTACGAAGAGCACGGCGCACGTATTGCAGACATCCGCAAAGCATCTGAAGCATCAGGTAAGCTTGTTACAATCTTGCTCGATACGAAAGGTCCTGAAATCCGCACGCATACGTTCGAAGAAGGTAAGGCCCTTCTTGAAAAAGGCCATGAAGTAGTGATCGTCAGTGGCGACTCGAATGAGATCGTCGGTACGAAGGACAAGTTCTCAGTGACTTATGAAGGTCTCTATGATGACGTTGAAGTCGGTTCGATGATCATGCTCGACGATGGACTGATCGGTCTTCGCGTCGCTGAGAAGCTTCCAAACCGTGAACTTCGCTGCACGATTGAAAACGAAGGTGTCATCAAGACGAAGAAGGGGGTCAACCTCCCGAACGTCAAGGTCAACCTTCCTGCACTCACTGACAAGGACATCGCAGACATCGAGTTCGGTATCAAGAATGACATCGACTTGATCGCAGCTTCGTTCGTCCGTCGTGCTTCTGATGTCATCGCGATTCGTCAGCTTCTCGAGAAGAACAACGCGAGCCACATCAAAATCTTCCCTAAAATCGAGAACCAGGAAGGCGTCGACAACATCGAGGAGATCCTCGCCATCTCTGACGGCCTCATGGTCGCTCGTGGAGATCTCGGTATCGAGATCCCGACTGAAGAAGTAACACCTGCTCAAAAGAATTTGATCAAGTTGTGCAACGACTTCGGTAAGCCGGTCATCACAGCGACGCAAATGCTCGATTCGATGCAACGTTTCCCGCGTCCGACACGTGCGGAAGCATCTGACGTAGCGAACGCCATTCTCGACGGTACGGACGCAATCATGCTTTCAGGCGAGACGGCTGCAGGGGACTACCCGATCGAGTCGGTCCAAATGATGCATTCGATCGCGAAACGTACGGAGAAGATGCTCGACTACAAGCAACTTCTGAAGGATCGTCAAGTACGCAGTGAACATACTGTGACGGACGCGATCGCACAAGCGGTAACGCACACAGCGATCAACCTGGACGCGAAAGCGATCCTCACACCGACGCAATCGGGCTACACGGCTGCCCGGATCTCGAAATATCGTCCGGAGCCGAACATCGTAGCTGTGACGCCGAGCTCGCGCGTCGCGCGTCAGCTCAACATCGTATGGGGTGTGTATCCGATCGTCGTCGAGCACCTCTCCGACAACACGGATGACATGCTCAACCTTGCAGCAGACACTGCGAAGGAAGCAGGATTCGTCACGGACGGCGACCTCGTCGTCATCTCTGCAGGTATCCCTGCTCTTACTGCGGGCACGACGAACATGCTCAAGATCCACATCGTCGGTAAAGAAATCGCGATGGGACGCGGTATCGGCGAGCGCGGAGTCGTCGGTGAAGTCGTCATCGCGAACAACGCAGAAGAAGCGAACGCGAAAGCGAAACCGGGTATGATTCTCGTGACGTCATCGACTGACCGTGACATGATGCCTGCAATCGAGCAATCGGTCGCGATGATCACGATTGACGGCGGACTTACGAGCCACGCCGGCATCGTCGGACCATCACTCGGCATCCCGGTCATCGTAGGTGTCGAAGAAGCGATGAGCACCTTCAAGGACGGTCAGATGATTTCGATCGATCCGCTGACAGGTAAAATTTACAACGCTTAAGATTGAACGGACGGATTTGGTGCTTGCGCCAAATCCGCTTTTTTCATGGGGGGAATCGGAATGGAAGCGTATCTCTTTTTGCTGGCGCTCGTGCTGATCGGCGTGATCGCACAGAACAAATCACTGATCATCGCGGCGTCGTTCCTGTTGATCATCAAGGCAATCGGTCTGGAGGACCGCGCCTTCCCGTCACTCCAGGCGAAGGGGATCACCTGGGGGGTGACGTTGATCACGGCAGCCGTCCTCGTCCCGATCGCGACAGGAGATATCGGATTCCGGGAGCTTGCCCAGAGCATTCGCGGGCATGTCGGCATCATCGCCTTCCTGTCGGGGATATTCGTCGCGATCGTCGCTGCGAGCGGCGTCGGTCTGATGAAACAGGATCCGGTCGTGACGACCGCGCTTCTGGCAGGAACGATTCTCGCGGTCGGCGCGTTCAGAGGTGTCCCGGTCGGACCGCTGATCGGGGCCGGCATCGCAGCATTGCTGATCAGCCTGTGGGACGTCATCGCGAAGTTCATCAACGGATAATCGACAGACGTCAGATTAATTTTTTTGATAAAGTATGCAAGTTCGTTCACTTTTTGGTTAATTTTGTTTATACTAAGAACAGAAACAAGATGGTCTGGTCAGAACGCAAAGATAGTGCGGGGGAGCACCGCTGACCAGACGTCTTTTTTTCAATACGGAAATGAAAGCGTTTTACTATTTCTGGGGGGAAAAAGGGGGATTTACAGCATGACACAAACTAAAGGTTTAGAAGGTATCGTCGCTGCTACCTCGAAGATCAGCTCGATCATCGATGGCCAGCTGACATATGGTGGTTATACAATTGATGACTTGGCGGAGCACGCCACGTTCGAGGAAATCGTCTTCCTGCTATGGAACGATCGTCTTCCAAAACAAGAGGAGCTCGACCAGCTCGCGAAAGCGCTCGTCGACGAAGCGCATGTCGATGACGCCGTTCTCGAGACGCTGAAGAAAGCACCGAAGACCGCTAACGCGATGGCCGCCATCCGAACAGCGGTTTCACAGCTTGCTCTCTATGATGAGGCATCCGAGGATATGTCGCGTGAGGCGAACTACGCCAAGGCCATCAAGCTCCAGGCACAAATTGCAACACTCGTCACGGCCTATGCCCGTATCAAAAAGGGACTCGAGCCGGTCGCACCGAAAGCAGGACTTTCATACGCGGCGAACTTCCTCTACATGCTGAACGGTGAGGAACCGACGGAAGTGGCAGAAAAAGCCTTCAACCAGGCGCTCGTCCTCCACGCGGACCATGAACTGAACGCATCTACGTTCACGGCGCGCGTCTGCGTCGCGACATTGTCTGACATCTATTCAGGTGTCACGGCTGCGATGGGCGCACTCAAAGGTCCTCTTCATGGTGGCGCGAACGAAGCTGTCATGAAAATGCTGGTTGAAATTGGCTCTGTTGAAAAGGTGGAAGAGTACGTTCATAATAAGATTGAGAACAAGGAAAAGATCATGGGCTTCGGTCACCGTGTCTATAAGGACGGCGATCCGCGCGCGAAACACTTGCAGGAGATGAGCCGTCAGCTGACAGCTCAAATCGGCGAGCCGCAATGGTACGAGATGTCGATCAAGATCGACGAGATCATGCAGGCTGAAAAAGGCTTGAAGCCGAACGTCGATTTCTATTCTGCTTCTACGTACCATGCACTTGGTCTCGATACAGAATTGTTCACGCCGATCTTCGCGGTCAGCCGGATGTCTGGATGGCTCGCACATATTCTAGAGCAATATAGCGATAACCGTCTCATTCGTCCACGCGCTGACTACATCGGTGAAACACACCGGACGTACGTGTCCATCAACGAACGTTAAGAGGACGGAGAGGAGAAATCCTCTCCTACTTTTTTGACGTCGACTATCTTTAAGGGGGATTTTAACATGGCAACACTACAAGGCGAGAACATCACAGTATCAAACGGTAACCTGAACGTCCCGAATTCACCGATCATTCCGTTCATCATCGGTGACGGAACTGGACCTGACATCTGGAACGCGGCAGTCCGTGTCTTCGATGCGGCAGTCGAAAAAGCTTACGGCGGCGAGAAGAAGATCGAATGGAAAGAAGTCTACGCTGGGGAGAAAGCCTTCAACAAGACGGGGAACTGGCTTCCTGAAGAGACGCTCGATCTGATCCGCGAGCACATCATCGCGATCAAAGGACCGCTCACGACACCTGTCGGCGGCGGAATCCGTTCGCTCAACGTCGCACTCCGTCAAGAGCTCGATCTTTACGTTTGCTTGCGTCCTGTCCGCTACTTCAACGGCGTTCCGTCACCGGTAAAACGTCCTGAGGATACGGACATGGTCATTTTCCGTGAGAACACGGAAGACATCTACGCAGGTATCGAGTACGCAGAAGGCAGCGACGAAGTGAAGAAGTTGCTCAACTTCCTCCAGACAGAGATGGGCGTCAACAAAATCCGCTTCCCTGAGACTTCAGGCCTCGGTATCAAGCCGATCTCGAAGGAAGGAACGGAGCGTCTCGTCCGCGCTGCGATCGAGTATGCACTCGAGAACAAACGCGCGTCGCTCACACTCGTCCACAAAGGTAACATCATGAAGTTCACGGAAGGCGCGTTCAAGAACTGGGGTTATGAACTCGCTGAGCGTGAATACGGCGAGCAAGTCTTCACATGGGCTCAGTACGACCGCATCAAGGAACAAGAAGGCGCAGACGCTGCGAACACAGCGCAGGCTGACGCTGAAGCGGCTGGCAAGCTGATCGTCAAGGATTCGATCGCTGACATCTTCCTCCAGCAGATTCTCACTCGTCCAAAAGAGTTCGACGTCGTCGCGACGATGAACTTGAACGGGGACTACATCTCGGACGCGCTCGCTGCACAAGTCGGCGGTATCGGTATCGCACCGGGAGCGAACATCAACTACATGACAGGCCACGCGATCTTCGAAGCAACTCACGGTACAGCTCCGAAGTATGCTGACCTCGACAAGGTCAACCCGTCTTCGGTGATCCTCTCGGGTGAGATGATGTTCCGTCACCTTGGCTGGAACGAAGTCGCTGACCTCATCATCGCATCGATGGAGAAATCGATCGACGCGAAAGTCGTCACATATGACTTCGCGCGTCTGATGGACGGCGCGAAAGAAGTGAAGTGCTCTGAGTTCGCTGACGAGCTCATCAAAAACATGTAATCGTTTCACCACTTTAAGCGAGGGGGAACACGACATGAACAAGCGCAAGAAGATTTCGGTCATCGGAAGCGGCTTCACGGGCGCTACGACTGCGCTCTACATCGCGCAGAAGGAGCTCGGTGATGTCGTTCTGGTGGATATGCCGGCGATGGAGAATCCGACGAAAGGAAAGGCGCTCGACATGCAAGAGACGGCGCCAATCCAAGGATTCGATTCCTGGGTCACGGGGACGTCCGACTATGCGGAAACGAAGGATTCGGATATCGTCGTCATCACGGCGGGCGTCGCGCGTAAACCCGGCATGAGCCGGGACGATCTCGTCGCGACGAACGCATCTGTCATGAAGGCGGTCACGAAGGAAATCGTCAAGCATTCGCCGGATGCGATCCTGATCGTCCTGACGAATCCGGTCGACGCGATGACCTACACGGTCTTCAAGGAGTCCGGATTCCCGAAGGAACGAGTCATCGGGCAATCGGGGGTACTCGACACGGCACGTTTCCGCGCGTTCGTCGCGATGGAGCTGAACGTGTCGGTCAAGGACATCTCGGGCTTCGTGCTCGGGGGGCACGGGGACGACATGGTGCCGTTGCTTCGTTACTCGTATGCAGGAGGTATCCCGCTCGAGAAGTTGATCGAACCGGCCCGTCTTGAAGCGATCGTCGAACGAACGCGAAAAGGCGGCGGGGAAATCGTCCAGCTTCTAGGAAATGGGTCTGCCTACTATGCGCCAGCCGCCGCCATCGCTGAGATGGCGGAAGCAATCCTGAAGGATCAGCGGCGCATTCTGCCGGCGATCGCGTACCTCGAAGGAGAGTACGGGTACGACGACATGTATTTCGGTGTTCCAACGATCATCGGAGGAAACGGGATCGAACGCGTCCTCGAACTTGAACTGACGGAAGATGAACGGACTGCGCTTGACCGGTCGGCAGAAGCCGTCCGGAAAGTCATGGGGATCCTCGCTTGACCAAAAGCGAATACGAAGGGCGAATCCGCGAGGGTTCGCCCTTTTTTAGGGGGAATCGTTAATGAAAAAAGCAATCGTGACAGGTGTCGGAAGGCTTGACGGCATCGGCGCTGCTGTTTGCCGCAGGCTCGCGCAGGAGGGGTACGATCTGTATATGACCTACTATGCTCCATACGATGAAAAGCTCGGCGGTGCCATGCAAGACCGGGCAGCGTTCGAGACGGAGCTCGGACGGGAGGGGGGACGCATCCATTCAGCATCCTGGGACCTGACGGATCCTGTGGCCTGCAACCGGTTGATCGAGGATGCGGAACGGGTGCTCGGAAAGTTATCATGTCTCGTCCACACCGCCTGCTATTCGACGGAGGATGACATTTTCACTGTGTCGGCTGAAACGCTCGACGCACACTACGCCGTGAATGGGAGAGCGACGGTATTGCTCGTCCGGGCGTTCGCGGAGCAGTTCGAAGGAAGCGACGGGCGAATCGTCCTTTTTACGTCCGGCCAGTCGAACAGTCCGATGTCCGGTGAACTCTCATACGCTCTGACGAAAGCGATGAGCGAGACGCTCGTCCGGACGGTCGCGTCCGATTTGATGGGGAAAGGGATCACGATCAACGCGATCAATCCGGGACCGACGGATACGGGCTGGATTACACCGGACTTCGAGAGCTCTTTACGCGAGCGATTCCCTTCCGGTAAGATCACGCAACCGGAGGATGCGGCGAAGGCCGTCGCGATGCTGCTCGGTGAAGACGCATCCTTCGTCACGGGACAGGTCGTGCACGCGGAGGCCGGTTTCCGTCATTGATGTTTTTTTAGAAAGACGTAGTTTTTCCTCAGAATCAGGGTAAAAGTTAATTGTTGTCACAAAAACCTGGATTTCAAAGGAGGAAACTGAATGCGCGCAGTTACTTACCAAGGAACGAAGAGTGTAGAAGTCAAGAACGTAGCGGACCCGAACATCGAGAAGAATGACGACATCATCGTCAAGATTACTTCGACGGCGATCTGCGGGTCTGATTTGCATATCTATCAAGGGAACATGGGGGCGCACAAGGACTATGTCATCGGACATGAGCCGATGGGGATCGTCGAGGAAGTCGGACCAGAGGTGACGAAGGTCAAGAAGGGCGACCGTGTCGTCCTGCCGTTCAATGTCGCTTGTGGACATTGCTTCTACTGTGAGCACGACATGGAGAGCCAGTGTGACAATTCGAACGGCAACCCGCACGTCGATACGGGCGGCTACTTCGGCTTTACGGAGCAGTTCGGCGGATATGCTGGAGGACAGGCGGAATACCTCCGCGTCCCGTACGGAAACTTCATGCCGCTCGTCGTCCCGGAGTCGTGCGAACTCGAGGATGAGGCGCTGTTGTTCCTGTCAGACGTCATCCCGACCGCCTACTGGAGCGTCGAGAACTCCGGCGTCAAGAAGGGGGACACGGTCGTCGTGCTCGGGTCCGGACCGGTCGGTTTGATGACGCAAAAGTTTGCCTGGATGAAGGGCGCGAAGCGTGTCATCGCCGTCGATCAGGAAGTCTACCGCCTCAATCACGCGAAGATGACGAACAAGGTCGAGACGGTCAATTTGAACGATCAGAGCGAGACAGGGCAATACGTGAAGGAATTGACGCAAGGCGGGGCGGACGTCGTCATCGATTGTGTCGGCTTCGACGGTAAGATGTCACCGATCGAGAAGGTCGAGCAGAAGGTCGGGCTTCAAGGCGGCACGCTCAGTGCAATCAACATCGCGAAGGATGCGGTCCGGAAGTTCGGTACGGTCCAGCTGACCGGCGTCTATGCGAAGAAGTACAACCAGTTCCCGCTCGGCGACTTCTTCACGCGCAACATCACGCTGAAGATGGGGCAGGCGCCAGTCGTCCACTACATGCCGGAGCTGTTCCAGAAAATCGTCAACAAGGAGTTTGATCCGACTGACATCATCACGCACCGTATCCCGCTCGAAGATGCGGCGAACGCCTATCAGACGTTCAATGACCATGCGGATGGATGTATCAAAGTCGTTCTGAAACCTTAAGGCAAAAAAAGAGGGTGACTCATAAGTCGCTCCACAATCAATCCTTGTGACGGGCAGTTCCGTCGCACTCGCTTTCCGCGGGCGGGACGCAAGCCGCGGCCGGACCGCACTCCCTGCGGCCGTGCCGGGTCTCGCCTGTCCCTGACTGAAGCGCTGATCGCGCTTCATCTTCCCGTCGGAGTCGAGCGGCGACTATGCCTGCCCTGTCTGAACAAAAAAATCCGACCGTCCCGATTTATTTCTCGGGACGGTCGGATTTTTCTATGCTCTGCCATCTCTTCCGAGACACTCTGCCGCGCACCTTTGGCGCGCATGAAAAAAGCCCTCATCCCTTGTACAATGGAGCTGCGAAACAACCATGAAAGGAATGAGGACCATGCGAGAGCAGACCGGAGCCGCCCTCTACCGTCACTATAATACGAACCGCCGTCAGAGCGCAATCACGCTCGACGAGTATGTACCAAAAGAGCATATGGCCCGGCTCGTCGACGCCGTCATCGAGGGGATGGACGCGGACCTTTTCCTCGCCCACTGCAAGACGATGGGCCGACCGCGCTATCACCCGAAAATGATGACGAAGGTCGTCGTCTACAGCTACGCCGTCGGCGTCTATTCCGGGCGACGGATGGAGCGCCTTCTCCACGAGCACCTCCCGATGATGTGGCTCGCCGCGCTCGAGAGCCCGGACGCGAACACGATCAACCGGTTCCGGACGGGACCGATGGCCGCGCTGCTCGGGGAGGTGTTCCGCGCCGTCCTCGGCCTCCTGATCGATCGTGGCGAGGTGAAGTTCGAGGACTACTTCGTCGACGGGACGAAGATCGAGTCCCGCGCGAACCGCTACACGTTCACCTGGAAACGAGGCGTCCAATCTCACCAGCGCAAGATGGAGGAGAAGTTCGACGGCTTGATGCGCCAGATCCTCGAGGAAGGCAACGAGAGCGTGGAGATGCCGGAGACGCTCGAGGAGAAACTCGGGCTCGGACGCGCACTGATCGGCGAGCGCCTCGCCGAGGCGCCGAAGGACCGGGAACTGAAGAAGGCCGCCAAGCAGGTCGACGGGTGGATCGAGCGGCAAGCGCGCTACGCCACGCAGCTCGCGACCTGTGGAGACGACCGGAACAGCTACAGCAAGACGGACCCCGACGCCACGTTCATGCGGATGAAGGATGATCATATGAGGAACGGCCAGCTCAAGCCCGCGTACAACGTCCAGATGGCGACCGAGAACCAGGTCGTCCTCTTCTACAGCGTCCATCAGCGTCCGACGGACGCCCGTTGCCTCGTCCCACACCTCGAGGGGATGGAACGTTTCTTCGCACCGCTCGGCCGACGGCCGAAACGGATCATCGCGGACGCCGGATACGGGTCCGAGGAGAACTTTCTCGCGCTGAATGAGCTAAGATATGATGCCCTCGTCAAGTACAACAACTATGCCAAGGAACAGAAACGGAGCTACGCGAAGGACGCGTTCGTGACGGAGAAATGGCCACACGACGAAACGACCGACACGCTGACCTGCCCTGCCGGCAAACTACTCCGACGCTCCGGAACCCGTCGCCAACAGACCGGTTCCGGGTTTGTCATCGAGCAAGCGGTGTACGTGTGCGACGAGTGTGTCGGCTGCCCGTTCCTCGATGACTGCATCCGCCATCGCCGTTCCGAGCGTTCCTTCGAGAAGCCCCGGAAGACGGTGCGCCGTTCCTCGAGATGGCTTCGGCTCAAACGCGCCATGAAGGAGAAGTTGGAATCCGGGACCGGGAGGGCCATCGCAGCAAGACGCAAGATCGAGGTCGAGCCCGTGTTCGGCTCGATCAAGTCCAATTGGGGCTTCCGGCGATTTCGGCTCCTTGGCCTCGAAGGGGCCTCTCTGGAGTTCGGACTGGCAGCCACCGCACATAACCTCCGGAAACTAGTTAATACAACCGTAGCGATGAGGTAAATCGATTGAAAAAGAGGCAAGGCAAGGAAAAAGACAGCGCGTTTTCGAGAAAAATCCTCGAAAACGCGCTGTCTTTCATTCATTAGAGAGAGGTGATCGTTCTACTTTTGAGTCACCCTC
>NZ_QPKS01000020.1 GCF_003344535.1 Exiguobacterium flavidum
ACAGATCGGTGCTCATCGGACCATCCCTCCCTTGAGGAGTTCGACATAGACGTCCTGCTTGCGTTCCGGCGCTTTCAACGTCTTGTACTTCTCATTCACTTGCGGGAGGAGCGTGGTCTTCTTGCCCGCGACCGTGGCCAGGTGCACGGCGATGTCACGGAAATCGTTCCCGCTCACGAGGTTCAAGCGTCTCACCTCCGCCAACGCCTCGTCGCAGTGCTGCGGATGGAGGGTGGCGGTCCGAAGGACGACCGTCATCTGGTCGATCAGGTGCCGAGGATATTTCGCCTCAAGCGACTCCAGGAACCAGGCGGCCATCTCGCGGTCGGAGAAGATTTCGCGTACCTCCGCCGCCATTCGCTCCTTGCGCGTCGCTTCACGGGCGTGATGGCTCGGGTCGGAGACGAGGATGCCTTTACCTCGCGCCACCGCGTGGTGCGCGAGGACCTCTCCGGTCGCCTCGAGACAGATGCAGAGACGATCCCCTTCGATCCGGACGACGGCTTGGTTCCGTTCGCCTGTCCGGTAGGTCCCTCTCGGGACGCTGTAACGATTTCCGTCATAGCGAATCACGTTGTCCTTCTGGATGTTCCTTGTTATACTGGACTCGAGAACTTTCTCAAAAATGTAAGTACCAGAGACTCGTCGTAGGTGTGGCTTTTCCAGGGCATGCACCTCGACGGGTCTCTTTTTTGTGTTGTGATGTACTTTATGGTTGCCTGTCCGGGCGAGCCAGGCGATCGTGGCGCCGTTCCAGTCGGCGATCGTACTGAAGACCCGGTTCTTGCTGAAGTTGTTCTTGACGAACTTCACGACCTGTTCGACCTTCCCCTTGGACTCCGGATCGCTCTTCCGGCACAGATAGATGCTGAATCCGCGCGTCTTATGATAACGGGAGAAGGCGGAGGTGAGGACGAGATCGCCAGCGTTCTCGCTGACGGACAGGAGCGCGTCCTGGTCGTATACCATCTCCGAGGGCATGCCACCGAAATACCGGAAGGCATTTTCGTGGCACTGGACCATGTCCGCCGTCCGGAAGGGACGGTCGAGCCACTCGACGTACTTGTAGCGGGAATGGGAGAGCACGAAGGCGATGAAATAGAGACGCCTGGACTCTCCGCCCGTCGTCTTCGCCACGGTCTGTCCGAAGTCCACCTGGGCCTGCTGCCCGATCCGGGTCTCCGGGACGGCGCTGTATTCTCTCCGTTGTATGGCTTTCGGGATGTGGTAGGTTTCTCGAAGCTCGTTCACGTAGTTCCTCACGGTGTTCTCCTGCACATCCGTCATCGCGAGCCGTTCTTGTATCCAATCGAATACCTGTGCCCCTGAGAGGTCAGGGTGTTCCTGCAGCCATCCGAGGATCTGCTCCCGATAGGGATCAAGCTTTTTCCTCCTGTTCCCGAAGGCGGCCTCGAACTCCTTGAACTCCTCATAGTCCATTTTGAGATAGGCGCTCACGCGTCCTCGGGACACATTCATTTTCTTCGCTATGCGGCTCTTGGAGAAGCCTAAGTCCTGCAAGGCTTTCATTTCCACGTACAGTTTCATTTTTTCCACTCCAGTCGTCCTCACTTTCGATGATCTATACCATGTTGAGTATAGACTCGAAGCGAGCGGATTCGGGTAAAAACTGCACATCCTTAATTGGGGAAAACTGCCCTCTCTAATATAGCGGTTTCAAGGGGGGGATTTATCACTTATCAACTACAAAGTTATTGATATCATAAACAAGTAGGTTAATCTTCACGAAAAAAAATAAAAATTATTTTTCGAAGCGATAGACCATAAAATCAGGTTAGCAAAATCAAAATATGGTAAATTAAAAGGTGTTTTACAAAAAAATGGAGGTATCTTAAATGGTTGGTGATTTTTATCCTTCTCTAACAAATTATGAAGTTAGAGAAAACAAAGGTTCTATGTCTTACAACCGCCTAGCAATGCAAATTAGCTTTGCTATGTTAAAGATGTTTGAGTTATATAAGACGTCAACATTTACAATTAGTTTAGATTGTATAGACGATGTAGTAATTTTCAAAACATCAGAACCTTCTCCAAATATATATACATATCAGTTGAAAACTAAAGATAGTAATGCAGGTTTTTTCTCCTTAACAACACTTGTTAACAACAACGTTTTTTTAAAAATGTATGATCATATCGAAAAATTAGATGATGATGTGAAGGATATTGTTCTTATTTCGAACCTATCTTTAAAATATGATCAAAAAATAATTAGCGGAGAATCGATTGTTTTAAAAACAGTAGATGATAAGTTAAAAAAACTTATTGAGACAGATTTAATGAATAGCACAGTTTTTCTGAATAAAGGTTTCTCAGAAAAATTAAAATTTTCGCAAGTAGACTTATCGATTCATAACCACGTAGATGTCACAAAGAGTAAATTTAATCAGCTTTTGATTGACCAGAAAATTGATATAAGTTTAGTAAGTGCGAAAGCACTATTTGAAACTGTAAAACAAATATTCGAAAGTAAACAAGGGCATGAATTTAGTTTGCAAGATAAAATGCTCACAGTTCTTCCTAAGAAAAGCTTTGAAAGTAAAGAATTCGAAGAACTTATAGAAAATATTAAAAATACAAAAGAATTAATAACGTACAAAGATGTGATTGAAAACTATAAAAAAGTTAAAATGAATCTTTTAGAAGAGAGTAAGTACAAAAAAGCATTAGCATCATTCAAAGATAAACTTAATGAATCACCAAACATTGTAAGTGGTATTATGAGCAAAGTTATAAGTGGTTGTGAGAAAGAGATTGAAAATGGGATTGGCTCAAGAGAAGAATTATTGAGTGAAATTAGAAAAAAATATCATAATGGTTTTGAGATGTATTTTTCTGAAATTGAATTAGAAATTCTTTTTATGAATTGCATTGAACAGGCTATAGGAGGAATAAATTAAAGTGAATAGTCAAATGATCTTTAAGAAGCTCATTATATTTGATTATGAGAAGAAAAAGTCTAAGAGTATAGTTTTTGATAAAGGAATAAATGTTATTACGAGTAAAGATAATCAATTAGGCAAATCTACTATAATGAAATCCTTGTATTATTGTTTAGGGGGAGAAGTATTTTTTTCAGATCGCCTAAATTTAAAAACAAAAATTCATTTTTTGGAGATAAACGTTAAAAATGATGATTATCTTTTCATAAGAAATGGTAAAAATATTGTTGTGAAGCATAAAGAAAAGATATATAAGTTTACTAATATGACTGAGCTTTCAATTTTTTTGAGTGAATTATTCGAATTTAAAATTATGCTAGAGTCCAGAGGTGGTGAATATGTCGTTGCGCCACCGGTATTTAATTTCTTGCCATATTATGTTGACCAAGATCGTGGTTGGACACCAGAGCTAAATTCCTTTGATAAGTTAGATCAATTTATAAAGAATAAGAGAAAATTCTATAGTTATTACCATTTATCTGTACTCAATGAAGAATTCGGTAAAATTCAAGCCCAGAAAAAGGAGCTAGAAATACACAAAGATAAACTAAATGATAATATAAAAAATTCTCGTTCTTTATTAAATTATATAGAAACTACACTTACAGCTTACGAGAGAGAAATAAATCTTGATTCTATAAAACTAGAATACGAAACTACTCTAAGTAAATATAAAAAATATTCATATGATCTCAATAATTTAAGGAAATATCTTTTAAATTTAAATGAAGAGGTTTATAAGATTGATATTATTATTAAAGGAATTGATACTACACAAAGTGGGCATGAGAAAGCTTTAAAAAAAATAAAGAAATCTTCGGGAATAGAGTGTCCCCAATGTCACTCGTTATTTGAAGTTCAATCAAAAGATATCTTTAAAATTAACTATAATATCGTTGATTTGAATTCTTCAAAAATAGATCTTATAAATCTTAAAAGAGAAATTACAGATAAGAAGCAGAAAGTAGAAAGAGAGTACTCCACTTTAAAAGATAGATTAGATGAAATTGAAAGAGAAAAACTGAAATCAAAGTATACATTTGATGAAGTTCTGAAGTTTAAAGGTATGGAAGAAACGAAGCAAAAACTAACTTCTGAATATATAGAAAATAGTGATGAATTAAATGCAGTTAAAAGTGAAATGGATTTAATAAACCGCAAATTAAAAGAGTGGGATCATGATATTTTAGAAGCAAATAGTCTATATAAAGAAATGTTAGATTATAATTTACACTTATTTAATGCTGAAGAGAACAAATTACCGGATAAAGTAGAAATTGATCATAAGTTATCATCTTCTGGAAGTGGGCAAGTTAGAGTTAACTTAGCACGAGTATATTCCTTTTTGCAGTTAAAAGAAAAAAAGAATAAAGAACATATAAGACTTCCTTTATTGATTGATTCTCCAAAAGGGGCAGAGCAGAGTGGGGATAACAGTAAACTTGTTCTTTCATTAATTACGGAAAAAATGGAATTACCAAATCAAATTATTATAGCTACTATAGATTTCGAAAGTTTTTATGATATCGATTCGCATAATATAAACTTAATTTCTTTAAACAATCCTAGATATGGTGTTCTAAGTAATGAAGACTACATAAACAATCAATTCGAGATAGATAGATACTTTAATGTATATTGGCAATCTTACAATTGAAAGGTCTAACATAATTAATACTTTGATTGTAAAATTGTACTACTACCTGCTACAATTGTATTAATAAATAATGTGAAAAATTGAGTGGAATCTTAATTTGAATAGATTGATAAACTCTTTGATACCAATGTTTTTGAAGCGTCCTGTACGATGTGACGTCGAAACCACCTTCAACGATTGAGTGGGAATGACAGATCGGATTCGGGTATCTTCCTAAGATACATCAGCCATCTCTTGCTTTGCTATAATCAGGAAGTGAGTGAGGTGATGATCATTGGAAAGATATGAAGTAATTCCGGCAGTCTATCTGCTGTTTGAAGACGCGAAAGGCGGAATGCTGTTTTCGAGACGGGCGAACACAGGCTATATGGACGGCTATCTTGGTCTGGTCGCCGGACATATCGAACGATCCGAGTCCGTCTTCGAAGCCGGCGCACGAGAAGCGAAAGAGGAGATCGGTGCCTCCATTTCCGAAGAGGACATGGAAATCGTTCATGTCGCCTACCGGAAAACGGCCGGCAGGGTCGACTATTTCGTAAAGGTGTCGAATCATATGGGCAACATTCGAAACATGGAGCCTGATAAGTGCAGCGGGCTGACTTGGGAGGCGCGATGTCCTGACGATACGATTCCGTATATAAAGGGAATCTTGTCTGAAATCGAGCAAGGTCGCGCCTTTTCCCACTCGGATCTCTAAATGGGGACGGTCCCAAATACAGACGCGAATGGAATGACGACGTGGAGGTCTTTTGCCGCCCGGGCAAGGGACCTTCCCTTTTATTTCTTTAAAACCGAACGTTCGGAAAAATAAAGAAGTTAAATTTCGTCATTTGCCTTGACTCAGTCGAATCAGGATGCTACGATGGCGTTGTTCTTATTTTTCAATCCAAAATACAAATAAAATATGCCGTATAATTCTGGGGATATGGCCCGGAAGTCTCTACAGGAACACCGTAAAGGTTCCTACTACGGCGCACGTCGTCTGGCGTGCGCTTAATGAAACGGCTTTTACCGCCATAGGTGAAGGCCGTTTTTTTCATGAGGCGGCTATTGGGAAAGAGGGAAACCATGAGTACACAGCTTAAACATGACCACCAGCCACCAAAAAAGGAGAACGCAATCGAGCGTTTCTTCGAATTCCAGGCACTCGGAACGAACATGCGAACAGAGTTCATCGCAGGGATGACGACATTCTTCGCGATGGCCTACATCCTGTTCGTCAACCCGAACACGCTCGCAGCGGCCGGAATGAACGCAGGTGCGGTCTTCGGTGCGACAGCACTCGTCGCGATCATCGGATCACTGACGATGGGACTGCTCGCTAACTACCCGATCGCACTTGCGCCGGGGATGGGACTTAACGCCTTTTTCGCTTACAGCGTCGTCATCGGGATGGGCATCCCTTGGCAGACGGCACTCTCGGGCGTACTCGTCTCAGGGCTCGTCTTCATGGTTCTTACCGCTTCAGGTGTTCGTGAGATGATCATCAATGCGATTCCGGAACCGCTCAAGATGGCGGTTGCAGCAGGAATCGGCCTCTTCATCGCTTTCATCGGTCTCAAGACGGGCGGTATCGTCGTCGCGAACGAAGCGACACTCGTCTCGCTCGGCAACTTAGGAAAAGGCACTACGCTCCTCGCTGTGTTCGGACTCGCTGTGTCGGCAGTGTTGATGACGCGCGGCGTCAAAGGAGGCATCTTCTTCGGGATGGTGCTTACAGCAATCGCCGGTATGATTTTCGGTTTGATCCCTGTACCGACAAGCCTCGGTGAGATCATCTCGGCACCGCCGAGCATCGCACCGACATTCGGTCAAGCGTTCCTTCACTTCAATGAAATCTTCACCGTACAGATGGCGATCGTCATCCTGACGTTCTTCTTCGTAGATTTCTTCGATACGGCCGGAACACTCGTCGCAGTCGCTAACCAGGCAGGGCTCATCAAGAACAACAAAGTTCCGCGCGCCGGTCGCGCCTTGATCGCTGACTCGACGGCGACGGTCGCGGGATCGATTCTCGGGACTTCGACGACAGTTTCCTACATCGAATCGAGCGCAGGCGTCGCAGCAGGCGGACGATCGGGGATGACGGCGATCGTCACGGCGGCGTTCTTCGGACTCGCCTTGTTCTTCTCGCCGTTGCTCGCAATCATCACGGCTCCCGTCACGGCTCCGGCACTCATCATCGTCGGTGTACTGATGGCATCGTCTCTTCTGCAAATTGATTGGAAGAAATTCGAATACGCAGTACCGGCATTCCTGACAGTCATCATGATGCCACTGACGTACTCGATCGCTACCGGCATTGCGTTCGGCTTCCTCTTCTATCCGCTTACGATGATCGCGAAGGGCCGCGCGAAGGAAGTCCATCCGATCATGTATGTCATGGCGGTCGGATTCCTCGCATACTTCATCTGGCTCCATTGATTCGTTGTCTAGAACGTCTTTCTTCTATATAGAAGGAAGGCGTTTTTTTGTGCGCTGACGGGTAAAAGAGCATAAAAGGGGTGAGGCCATGATCGAGAAGATGACAGGGGCGTTTTTTACAGCGCTCGCTGAGAATAGGGCGCTGATCGAAGTAGCAAGGAAAATCGGCCTGCCGCTTGGAGGGAAACATTTCGTCGGTGGCCAAAGGATAGATGAGACGCTCGCGAAGGTGCGGGAGCTGAACGTCGATGGTCTGGCAGCTACCGTTGATTGCCTGGGGGAATTCATCGAGACGCCTGACGACGCAAAGGCGATCGCGGATGAGTGCATCGAAGTGATCCAAGTAATCACGGCGGAAGGAGTCGACGCCCAGGTCTCGCTGAAGCTCTCCTCTGTCGGCCTTCAACTCGGAGAAGCGGTGGCGATCGGACAGATGCGCCGGATTCTCGAGGTCGGAAGGCAACACGGATGTTTCGTGACCATAAATATGGAGGAGGCGAAAGATTGTCCTCGGATCATCGCATGTTTCAAGGAGTTGAGAAAGGAGTTTGACGGTGTCGGAATCGCGCTTCAAGCAAACTTATATAGAAGCCGATTCGACATCGAGGATCTCGAATCGACGGTACGTGTCGTCAAAGGGGCGTATCAGGGGGACGAGGAAACCTATATCGACCGGAAGGCGCTCGTCGACGTGAACTACTTCGAAATGGTGAAAGCTAATTTGTCAGCCGGACGCTATACACAAATCGCGACGCATGACGAAGCGATGATCGAGCGAATCACAGATTACCTGAAGGAAGCGAACATATCAGAGAGCCGATACGAATTCCAGATGCTCCAAGGGATGCGGGAGGAGCGTCAGAAGCAGCTCACGGATGAAGGACATCGCGTAGTGATTTACGTGCCGCACGGCCATGATTGGTATACGTATTTGATGAAGCGTTTGGCTGAGAGACCGGCGAATATCGGATTTACGCTATTCGCCATGATGAGGCGTTGAGAAAAAGATGGACGTAGTCGCCCCCTTGGCTGAAGCCATGGGGGCATCAATGTTTCTTTCAGCGTGTTATCTCCACTTGTTCGACTTGGACATACACTCCTAAGAGGGCTGACATATGAACGATGCTCAATCGCCGCACTGAAATTGTAAAGATGTAACGGAAATTTAAAGTTTTTTTAAAATAACACTTGTATTTGAAAAGAATAGTTGATATATTAATAAACGTTCCAGTGAGACGCTTAACATTACGGTTCGGTGGAGCTGAAATACTTTTTTGAAACTTGGTTGACAAGATTCATAACATCTGTTAATCTAGTTAAGTCGCTAAGGGCGACACGACGAACTTTGAAAACTGAACGATGAGGCAGAAACGTATCCTACGGGATACACAAAC
>NZ_QPKS01000021.1 GCF_003344535.1 Exiguobacterium flavidum
TCGCTCCTCGGCCTTGGTGCCTGACGGATTTGCCAATCAGACGGCCTTGAAGCTTACACATGCACTTCCATCCGCATGCGTCACTATCCTCCTGCGTCCCCCCGTTGCTCGAACGGTGGATCGGCGGTACAGGAATATCAACCTGTTGTCCATCGCCTACGCCTTTCGGCCTCGGCTTAGGTCCAGACTAACCCTGAGCGGACGAGCCTTCCTCAGGAAACCTTGGGCTTTCGACGGAGGGGATTCTCACCCCTCTTTTCGCTACTCACACCGGCATTCTCACTTCCAAACGCTCCACCGCTCCTTCCGGTACGGCTTCACTGCTGTTTGGAACGCTCCCCTACCATCCCTTACGGGATCCGCAGCTTCGGTGGTATGTTTAGCCCCGTTACATTTTCGGCGCGGCGCCACTCGACTAGTGAGCTATTACGCACTCTTTGAATGGTGGCTGCTTCTAAGCCAACATCCTAGTTGTCTGGGCAGCGCCACATCCTTTTCCACTTAACATACACTTGGGGACCTTAGCTGGCGGTCTGGGCTGTTTCCCTCTTGACTACGGATCTTATCACTCGCAGTCTGACTCCCGAGTATAAGTTGCCGGCATTCGGAGTTTAACTGAATTCGGTAACCCTGTGGGGGCCCCTAGTCCAATCAGTGCTCTACCTCCGGAACTCTCGACCTCGAGGCTAGCCCTAAAGCTATTTCGGGGAGAACCAGCTATCTCCAGGTTCGATTGGCATTTCACCGCTACCCACACCTCATCCCCGCACTTTTCAACGTGCGTGGGTTCGGACCTCCAGTCAGTGTTACCTGACCTTCATCCTGGACATGGGTAGATCACCTGGTTTCGGGTCTACGACCGCGCACTGATGCGCCCTGTTCAGACTCGCTTTCGCTGCGGCTCCGCCTCATCGGCTTAACCTCGCGCGCGATCGTAACTCGCCGGTTCATTCTACAAAAGGCACGCCATCACCCATGAACGGGCTCTGACTACTTGTAGGCATACGGTTTCAGGATCTGTTTCACTCCCCTTCCGGGGTGCTTTTCACCTTTCCCTCACGGTACTGGTTCACTATCGGTCACTAGGGAGTATTTAGCCTTGGGAGATGGTCCTCCCGGATTCCGACGGGGTTTCACGTGTCCCGCCGTACTCAGGATCCACTCTGGAGGGAAAACAGTTTCAGCTACAGGGCTGTCACCTTCTTCGGCCGGCCTTTCCAGGCGCGTTCACCTACTGTCTTCCTTTTTGACTCCGTATAGAGTGTCCTACAACCCCGGAGAGCATGCTCTCCGGTTTGGGCTGTTCCCGTTTCGCTCGCCGCTACTCAGGGAATCGCGTTTGCTTTCTCTTCCTCCGGGTACTTAGATGTTTCAGTTCCCCGGGTCTGCCTCGCCATGCGCTATGTATTCACGCATCGCGTCCCATCCCATTACGGATGGTGGGTTCCCCCATTCGGAAATCCTCGGATCAGGGCATACTTACTGCTCCCCGAGGCATATCGCTGTTCGTCGCGTCCTTCATCGGCTCCTAGTGCCAAGGCATCCACCGTACGCCCTTCCTACCTTGATCTATCGGTATTCTAAGACACACGTCAAAATGACATGGTTNTCAAGGTGCGAGTTGCGTCCTTCCCTTCGGAAAGACGAATGGAGCCTAGCGGGATCGAACCGCTGACCTCCTGCGTGCAAGGCAGGCGCTCTCCCAGCTGAGCTAAGGCCCCGGGATATGGAATTGAAAAAATGGAATGGTGGGCCTAAGTGGACTCGAACCACCGACCTCACGCTTATCAGGCGTGCGCTCTAACCGGCTGAGCTATAGGCCCATTCCTTGGAACGTGAGAGATCGGACTCTCAAAACTGAACGATGGGCATGTCCCGAAAGGGACGTTTTCCTTAGAAAGGAGGTGATCCAGCCGCACCTTCCGATACGGCTACCTTGTTACGACTTCACCCCAATCATCTACCCCACCTTCGACGGCTGGCTCCTTGCGGTTACCTCACCGGCTTCGGGTGTTGCAAACTCTCGTGGTGTGACGGGCGGTGTGTACAAGACCCGGGAACGTATTCACCGCAGTATGCTGACCTGCGATTACTAGCGATTCCGACTTCATGCAGGCGAGTTGCAGCCTGCAATCCGAACTGGGAACGGCTTTCTGGGATTGGCTCCACCTCGCGGTTTCGCGGCCCTTTGTACCGTCCATTGTAGCACGTGTGTAGCCCAACTCATAAGGGGCATGATGATTTGACGTCATCCCCACCTTCCTCCGGTTTGTCACCGGCAGTCTCCCTAGAGTGCCCAACTGAATGCTGGCAACTAAGGACAGGGGTTGCGCTCGTTGCGGGACTTAACCCAACATCTCACGACACGAGCTGACGACAACCATGCACCACCTGTCACCGCTGCCCCCGAAGGGGAAACTTGATCTCTCAAGCGGTCAGCGGGATGTCAAGAGTTGGTAAGGTTCTTCGCGTTGCTTCGAATTAAACCACATGCTCCACCGCTTGTGCGGGTCCCCGTCAATTCCTTTGAGTTTCAGCCTTGCGGCCGTACTCCCCAGGCGGAGTGCTTAATGCGTTAGCTTCAGCACTGAGGGGCGGAAACCCCCCAACACCTAGCACTCATCGTTTACGGCGTGGACTACCAGGGTATCTAATCCTGTTTGCTCCCCACGCTTTCGCGCCTCAGCGTCAGTTACAGACCAAAGAGTCGCCTTCGCCACTGGTGTTCCTCCACATCTCTACGCATTTCACCGCTACACGTGGAATTCCACTCTTCTCTTCTGTACTCAAGCCTCCCAGTTTCCAATGGCCCTCCCCGGTTGAGCCGGGGGCTTTCACATCAGACTTAAGAGGCCGCCTGCGCGCGCTTTACGCCCAATAATTCCGGACAACGCTTGCCACCTACGTATTACCGCGGCTGCTGGCACGTAGTTAGCCGTGGCTTTCTCGCAAGGTACCGTCAAGGCGTGAGCATTCCCTCTCACGCTTGTTCTTCCCTTACAACAGAGTTTTACGATCCGAAAACCTTCATCACTCACGCGGCGTTGCTCCATCAGACTTTCGTCCATTGTGGAAGATTCCCTACTGCTGCCTCCCGTAGGAGTCTGGGCCGTGTCTCAGTCCCAGTGTGGCCGATCACCCTCTCAGGTCGGCTATGCATCGTCGCCTTGGTGGGCCGTTACCCCGCCAACTAGCTAATGCACCGCAAGGCCATCCCAAGGTGACGCCGGAGCGCCTTTCATCACGGGACCATGCGGTCTCGTGACAGATCCGGTATTAGCTCCGATTTCTCGGAGTTATCCCAGTCCCTGGGGCAGGTTCCTTACGTGTTACTCACCCGTCCGCCGCTCATTCC
>NZ_QPKS01000022.1 GCF_003344535.1 Exiguobacterium flavidum
TGAACTGCCCCATAAAAGTTGGACATGAAAATCCAACTTTTATGGGGTGTTTTTTATGGCCAAACATACGAAGGCGTTCAAAATACAGATCGCCGAGCGCTATCTGATGGGACGAGACGGGTACGAGGCGTTAGGAAAAGAGTTCGGGTTGGCCCATGGACAGGTCCGTAATTGGGCGCGTCTCTATGAGCGTTGGGGGGAGGCGATCTTCGATCGTTCCTATACAGCCCACTCGCCGGCGTTTAAACTGGAGGTACTAAACGACATGGCGACCAACGGGCTGTCCTGCATCGATGCGGCCCTGAAATACCGTCTTTCCTCCCCGGGCATGATCTCCAGATGGCGATCTGCTTACGAACGGGAAGGGATCGAGGGGCTGGCCGCCAGACCGAAAGGACGTGCCCCGATGGCGAGACGCAAGAAGAAGGACCCTGAAGAGATGACGGAGGTCGAGAAGCTCAAGGAACGGGTGGAGTACCTCGAGATGGAGAACGCCGCGTTAAAAAAATTGAGAGCCTTGGTTCAAGAAGAGAATGCGCGACGAACCGGATCAAGGCGCAAGTGATCGAGGAGTTGCGGGCGACCTATCCCGTCCCGGGACTCCTTCGCGTGCTCGGTATGGCCCGGAGCGTCTATTACTATTGGCGGACGCGCCTGACGGCCGAGGACAAGTATGCGGAGGTGAAGGCGGCCATCCATGCCCTCTTCCACGAACACGAGGGACGATGTGGCTATCGTCGCATCCACGCGCTCCTCGAGCGCCAAGGCTTCCGACACGACCCGAAGACCGTGCGCCGCCTCATGGGTGAGCTCGGCCTCAAGTGCCTCGTCCGCATGAAGCGATACCGCTCCTACAAGGGGCGGGTCGGGGAGGTCGCGCCGAACCTTCTCCAACGGGACTTCAAGGCCTCCGGCCTGAACCAGAAATGGGTGACTGACGTCACCGAGTTCCACCTCTTCGGGGAGAAGCTCTACCTCTCGCCGATGATGGACCTGGGGAACCGGGAGATCATCGCCTATACCGTGTCGGACCGCCCCACCTATCATTTCGTCGGCGAGATGTTGGACCAGGCGATCGGGAGGCTCGACGGGCAGGCACGGCCGATTCTTCACTCCGATCAAGGTTGGCATTATCAATACCGGCCATTCATCGGTACGCTCCGGGAGCACGGCATCACTCAAAGTATGTCCCGTAAGGGCAACTGTCTCGACAACGCAGCCATCGA
>NZ_QPKS01000023.1 GCF_003344535.1 Exiguobacterium flavidum
GTTGGTAGAGCATCTGACTTTTAATCAGAGGGTCGCAGGTTCGAATCCTGCATGACACACCATGTTATTTCCTATATAATAGGGAAAAGATAATTTCATATTATGCGGTCGTGGCGGAATCGGTAGACGCGCTAGGTTGAGGGCCTAGTGGTGGCAACATCGTGGAGGTTCAAGTCCTCTCGACCGCATCATATGCACCCTTAGCTCAGCTGGATAGAGTACTTGACTACGAATCAAGGGGTCGGGAGTTCGAATCTCTCAGGGTGCACCATTATTTTTTTTTGCTTGTTTGCTTTGACGGGNCAGCTGGATAGAGTACTTGACTACGAATCAAGGGGTCGGGAGTTCGAATCTCTCAGGGTGCACCATTATTTTTTTTTGCTTGTTTGCTTTGACGGGCCTATAGCTCAGCTGGTTAGAGCGCACGCCTGATAAGCGTGAGGTCGGTGGTTCGAGTCCACTTAGGCCCACCATTTTCAAAACAAACATGACGAACTTTGAAAACTGAACGATGAGGCAGAAACGTATCCTACGGGATACAAAAAACGAATGAAGCGCAAGCTTCGTCAAACAAGAGCAAGTCAAACACTTCATGGAGAGTTTGAT